>FCNR01000050.1 GCA_900016875.1 Eubacteriaceae bacterium CHKCI004
CGCAAAACGCAAGTCGTCTGCGATTATGCCATAGGTCCCACGCTTATTCAAAAAAATATGGCAGCGATTCCATGCAAAGCATGAATCCCTGCCATAGGGCATAAGCTGTTTTTGGTGCGACAGCCCCGTTTTAATACTGTATTTATCATAGCATATCTGCTATAGGAGCGCAAGAGCCTGGTAGATGCAGTGTTCTCACTGTGATGAAGTATTGTTGTCCGACACAGATTGATTGCCCGCTGTACCCTTTGAAGAATTCCCCGCCGCAGTTTCATTTCCAGCCTTTTCGACCTCGGTCTCGTTCTCCATGATTGCCGCCATTGCCCCATGGACTGTCGGAGAAGCCTCCTTCATGATCCGGAGCTCTGACAGAGGGATGGCTTCACTGCCGTCCGGCATGGTCAGAGGCTGGCCGTTTTCGCCGGTGATGTATGCTTTTCTGTTTTCGAACTTGACGATGAGACCGTAAGCGCCGTTGTAGGAAACCTTGTCTCCCAGATGGAAGGTGATGGTTTTTTCTTCCCCATTCTCTTCAAAGTGAATGACGTACTCATTCTGCGGGGAGGTGAAAGTAACGGTTTCTTTGGCCTTTTTCTTCTTCTTTGGCTTGGAGATCACCCAGAACGGACCGCCGGCGCTGGCGCTCTTGGACTGGCTGATAATGTCGGAGAGGGCGTATTTGTAAGCGGAACGTGTGCGGCTGCCCACGTCTGCCACTGTGACATTGTCGTTCTCGTCGATGTCGATGAGCACCATGAAATGTCCACGCCTGGTGAAGTATCCCGGTCCCATCAGAGCGACAACTGGTTTGCCTTTTTTGAGTGCCTTTTTGATGGAAGCGTAGTCTGTGCCGACGCCTTCGCAGTTCAGGCCGTAAGCTTCGGACATGGCTGGAATCAGGGCGTGTGCGGAGCCGGCAGAAGAATAGTAGCCGTGCTCATAAGCCCAGACCGTTGCGTCCACAGGCGTCACCCACTGTTTGGTGAGAGAGGAGATGACCACAGCCATGGAAGTCGGACCGCAGCCGGCAGAAGCAATCTGGTAACCGTTCTGGTTCCACACGCTGTCGGTCTGATTAAAATAAACGAAATCTCCCATGTATTCCGCATCGTCTCTGGTGACAATCTGGGAGCTGCCGTAGATCTTCGGGATGATGGCGGAAGGATCTTCGTCTTTTTCCGCGGAATCTTCCTCGTCGATGATAGTGCCGTCAAGTTTTTTCAGTTCTTTTTCTTCCTCAATATCGGTTGATGCCTTTTTTTCGGATTTTTTCCGGTTCTTTTTGGAGGAAGAAGTGGAAGAAGAGTCCTCTGTGGAGGATTCCTTGTGTTGAGAAATATCCTTGTTCTTTTTGCTTTCCGTGGATGTCTCGGAAGTCTCTTCGGAGGCCGGCGCCTCTGTATCTTCTGAGCTTTCAGTATCCTCTGCTTTGCCAGTGGTGTCAGAGTCTTCAGAAGAGGAACTTCCAGTGGTATCCTCTGTCTCGGACGAGGAGGAAGTTTCTTCGCTGCTGTCAGAACTGCTTTCGGAGGAATCTTCTGTAGAATCTGTGGATTCTGTAGAAGAATTGTCTTCGGAAGAGTCTCCTTCAGTCTGTTCTTCTGTGTCAGATGCAGAGGTGGAATATGTATCTGTATTTTGAACAGAAGTATCCGCCGCGTAAATCAAGGCCGGCTGTGTTCCGAGCATGACAGCGCAAAGCCCCCACATCGTAAAATGTTTTAAAAAGTGCAAGTGCGATTCCTTCTTTCCTGTACAAATGTAATGGTTTATCAATAACGCTTCATTTAAAACTCCCTGGAAGGAGTTTATATTATACCATAAAAATAAAAAAATGTGAGCGTGTTCCGGTGAAATATTTGTGAATTTTTACAAAATGATGAATAAAAACCCTGAATTATAGAAAATATTTCCAAAAACAACCATAAATGTGTATTAAAAAACATATTTCAAAGCATTATATTTTGGAAAGGAGAGAGAAAAGCAAAAAGATTATGTGTACAGAATAAGAGGGAAAATGCTGTATGGCAGATGGTAAGATTGGGGTGGAGAAAAAAGCCGATGAGTGCTAAGATAAAAGAAAAACAACTGACAAATGTAAAGAAAAGAACGGATATAGATTTAGAAGATGAAGAGGAGAAGTGAATATGAAAATAATAATTTTGGATGGTTACGCAGAGAATCCGGGAGATTTGTCCTGGGAAGGTTTTGAGAAGCTGGGTGAGCTTACGGTCTATGACCGCACGCCGCGGGAAGATGTGGAAGAGATTCTGCGGCGCATCGGCGATGCGGAGATCATCTGCACCAACAAAACGCTGATTGGCAGAGAGGTTATCGAGCGGGCGCCAAAGCTTCGCTATATCGGCGTGCTGGCCACGGGCTACAATGTGGTGGATGTGAACGCGGCCGCCGAAAAGGGAATACCGGTGACCAACATCCCTGCCTACGGCACGGCGGCGGTGGCGCAGCATGTGATGGCACTGCTGCTGGAGATCTGCAATCAGGTGGGCCATCACAGCCGCGCGGTCGGTGAAGGAAGATGGCAGCGTTCCAAAGATTTCTGTTTCTGGGATTATCCGCTCATGGAGCTGGCCGGAAAGACCATGGGAATCATCGGTTACGGGCGTATTGGGCAGGCTACGGCGAAACTTGCCCGGGCCTTCGGGATGGATGTGATCGCCTGCCGCCGGCCGGGCAGTACCCGGAATATGGCACCAACGGGTGACGCCGTCATGGTGACGCTGGAGGAGCTGTTTGCAAAAGCGGACGTCATTTCTCTTCACTGTCCGTTGTTTCCGGAAACAGAGGGGCTGATCTGTAAAGAAAATATCGCTAAAATGAAGAACGGCGTTATCATTATCAACACTGCCAGAGGCCCGATCGTGCGGGAGAATGATCTGGCGGAGGCGCTGAATACAGGAAAAGTCTATGCCGCCGGAGTGGATGTTGTATCAGCGGAACCAATCCGGGGAGATAATCCGCTGCTTATGGCGAAGAACTGTTTTATCACGCCGCACATTGCATGGGCATCCAGAGAAAGCAGGCAGCGGCTCATGGATACGGCTGTGGCTAATCTTCAGGCATTTCTTGCCGGAGAGGCAGTAAATGTGGTGAATATGCAGACAGAGGAAATGCAGTCCGGCAAAAAACGCAGTCGGTCTGCCGGCGGACTGCGTTAGAAAGGATGGATTATGGCAGAGCAGGTAACACAATGGAGAAAAACATTCTGGCAGTCCCTGCGCGCGACATTTCCGGTGATACTTTTTTTCCTGACCGCATTTTTGAGCGTCTACCTTCTTTTTGGTATTCACTATGTGATGATGGTCTCGATTCTTACTGTGTTTTTTAAAACCCGCTATAAGAAGAACGATAATACTCTGATTCGCTACATACGTCTGATTCTGGTGGGAAGTCTGCTGGTGGTGCTGGCATATGCAAGTTCTTTGAACATCTGGCTGTGTATCATTTTGAATATCACTGTGCCGTTTTGTCTGGTATTTACCCAGAGTACGCAGTTCAAGCCTAAAGGATATTTTTCTTTTGCTATGATTTTTGTTTTCCTGTCAATGATTCCACCGGATAACCTGGAGGGAGTTGGGCGGCAACTCATTGTATTCTGGTTTTGCGTATTGCTGCTGGCAGTGTTTATCGGAGTATATTACCGTTTTTTTGCAAAACGTGGTTCGCAGAATATGACGCTGGAATATATTTTGTGTGAAATATCTGAAATGATGTTTCTGATTTTTCAGCCGGAGAAAAAGAAAGAACTGGAACACCGCTTTCGGAATTTACTCCATGACTTTAATCAGATATCCTATCATCAGAATTTTTTCTCGGTCAGGACAAAAGAAAATCAGATATATGATATGGTCAACACTTTGATTCAGCGGTTTTCCTATCTGATTACCGATGACGAGTGGAGAAATGAGCTGGATGAAGAGGGAATTCTTCTTCTGGGACGGATCGCCACTTTTTTAAAAGAGACTGCCATGGAGCTTGACGCGCCGTCTTATGAGAAGCAGATTAAAACGGCGCAGATGCATTTGGACCGTATGATGGTTCCGGAGGGCAGAATCCGCATTTTCTGCCGGAGCATGCTTCATATGATTATTTTGATATTGAAAACCCGGAGCGATCGGACGGAGAGATTTTCCAGGATTCACCGGATCAACTGGAGAGAAATCCGGCAGCAGATAACGACACGTTTTTCGCTGGAGTCCTTTGAAACCCGGGTAGCCATGCGGGTGTCCGCAGTTATGACCATAAGCTGCATCATCAGCTATATTCTGCCGGTGACCCACTCATACTGGATTCCGCTCAATGCATTTCTTCTCATCCAGCCAAGCTGTGAGGAGAGCAGCTACCGCATGAAAACAAGACCTGTAGGAACTATGATCGGATGCTGCATCGAATTTCTGGTGCATCCGCTGCTCCCGGGAATCGTTGGCCAGCTTGCTTTTGCGCTGGTGATGATTTCGCTTATGTACTGTGCCACGCCGGGAACCTGGTATCATCCGATCTTTTCCACCTGCTACGCCCTGACGCTGGCGGGAATGACCATGGACGAGACGACCGCCATCACTCTGCGGCTGCTGTTCCTGATGGCAGCTGTGGTCATCGTATTTGTGGTAAATCGTTTCTTCTTCCCGGTGCGGAGCGAGGCGCTGTTCAGGTATAATATAAAAGCGCTGCTTCGTCTGAACCGTATTTACTGGAAAATCATCGGCAAGAATCTGGAGAGAACCCCTGATCTGTCGGTATCAGGAGAAATACTCACTTATTTTCACATGGTTTATGAGGAATGTACCGGATACCTGCGGAAGAATCCTGCTCTTCCTTCCGGCAGAGGGCTGCGTGTGGTGCTTCTGACTCTGTGGCATATGTTCTCGGAACTTGAACAGATGCATTATCTGGTAAGCACCGGAGCTGTGTCCGCCGAAGAAAAAGAGGACGCCCTGGCATTTATCACCAGAATTCGAAAAGACCTGTATCCCAGGGTGAACAGCAGAGATATCATCGGCCTGCGCCGACAGATTCATTACCGGGAACCGGAAGTAAACTATGTGTTTAACAAATATCTGATGCACGCGGAACTGCTGGGACGTTACCGGAAATGTATTCCGGGCAATGAAGGATAAGACTGTAAATGCAACCATCCCCCGTCCATTGAGGGCGGGGGATGGTGTTTGTAAAATGCCCAGGCTATCTCCGGCATCGCCCGTTCCGGGCGCATCCATTGCCGCAGCCGTTGTTCCCGCCTTTATCGAAGGCCGGGTTGAAGGCGTAGAAGTTCCGGCTGTTCAGATGATCCTGCACGATTCGAAGTCCTTCACCGAATCTCTGGAAATGCACGATCTCTCTGGCGCGGAGAAATTTGATGGCATCGTAGACGTCCGGGTCGTCTTTGACAAGGCGGAGAATGTTGTCGTAAGTGATCCGGGCCTTTTGTTCTGCAGCGAGGTCTTCCATCAGGTCTGCGATCGGGTCGCCGGTGGACTGGAAAGTAGCCGCGGAGAACGGCACGCCGCTGGCGGCCTGCGGCCAGAGGCCGGTGGTGTGATCCACATAGTAATCGGCGAAGCCCTGCTCTTTAATCTGTTTCACGGTAAGATTACGGGTGAGCTGATGAACGATGGTGCAGATCATCTCAATGTGGTTTAACTCTTCTGTACCTGTATCGGTGACATTAGCCCGCCTGTATGAGCTGCCGTATATGTGCTTTTTCCAGCACTGCAGCAGCGGCAAAGTATACAGCGATATTGACGACGCCTTCCGTGATCAGTCCCGGTGAGGAAGCGAGTCCGGCGGCAAAGCTGCCGTAAAGAATACTGCCCACAGCTGTGTATCCGATGACCATCCATGCCATGCTTAAGATGGCTGCCAGAAAAGTCCGCCAGTGGAAAAGGCGGAAGCTGCCGTTCTTATCAAACATGAGATGTCCTGCAATGAGAACAATAATAACTTTGATTAAGAATGTAGGAATGACCCATTGGGTAAAGCCAGTCAGAAAATCTGCCAGGGAGGAACCGAGACCGCTGGCCCAGACTGCCTCCCGCCGTCCGAAGTACGCGGCGCCAAGAAGGATTGCGGCATCGCCCAGATGGGCGTAGCCAAGGGGAATCGGAATCTGAATGACCATGGTCATAATGCAGACGAGGGCGGTCAGCAGCGCGCCGCAGCAAAGAGAAAAAGTATTATGTTTGCGTTTCATTTTGTCACCTCATTTTATTATTTGTATATCAGTCACTATAACATAAAACTGGCATGCTATATAGAACCAATTTGTGTTAATTGCAGAGGTCAGATTATTGATTCGATGGAGGAAAAGCGGTGATTGGGACAGGTCAGATTGTTGTGACAGATCAGATTCCGGATACGGTTCATCGTGTTTTACCTGGGCGGCGACGGGCGCGGCGGGCAAGCTCTGCCTGTGTTCGTTCCCACAGCTCCCGGTCGATGATGGGCGGATGGTGATTTTTTATAAAGATAAATTCTTCTTCGCCGTGGTTGGAAGCTTTGCGGTGGGTGAGGTAGTCCGGCGTGATGGTCTTTTTCTGGCAGAGATCGCCGGCATATTTTTCGTTTCTCAGAATTTTTATAATGACGCCGGGAGACCAGCGGGCAGCGTATTTAGGCGTGAAGCCTTCTTCCAGCAGTTCCGCCGCGATTCGGCGGGCGCTTTTTCCTTCTTCTGTATATTTGTGGAAGATCCGCCGGACGATGGGGGATTCGGCATCATTGATAAAAATCTGCCCGTTCTGCACGGTGTAGCCAAGAAGATCTCGCCCAAAGACAACGCCCTGTTCCATTCTCCGCAGCTGTCCCCATTTCACCCGCTCGGATATTTTGCGGCTTTCCTCCTGAGCAAGACTGGCCATGAGAGTAAGCCGCAGTTCACCGTCACAGTCTCTGGTATCAATATTGTCCAGAATAAAAATCACGCCGACGCGCCGTTCCCGGAGCATCCGCGTGTAGGCCAGGGCGTCCACTGTATTTCTGGCGAAACGGCTCACCTCTTTTGTAAGAATTAAATCGATCTTCCCGTCCATAGCGTCGTCGATCATACGATTAAATCCGGCACGTTTTCTTGTCTGGGTGCCGCTGATGCCCTCGTCAAAATATACATTGACAAGCTCCCAGTCACTGTGCTGCCGGATATACTTGTCAAAATAGCGCTGCTGACTGGCAAGCGACTGGGCTTGTTCTCCTTTGTCGGTGGACACCCGGCAGTAGGCGGCGATTTTTTGCATAGAAGGCTCCGTTAAATGTATTTAATAAAAAAATATGAAAAAAGCAGGAAATTATGTTTTTGGCAGTTCCATAAAAGAGATGGACTGAAGGATAATCGTGCCCTAAATGAAAATGATAATCATTATCAAAAATGTTTTCCAAATCGCCAGAAATCCATTGACAACCCCAGAAAATCATGTTTAAATTGCTGTATAAGAAAGAAAAGGAGGTATGTAACTATGGTTTATGGTGAAACAGAAGGATACGCTAAGAAGGATTCTTACAGCGATTCCTATAGTGACGGATATAGTGAAACAACAGGATACGGGGACGGTTACAGCCACGGAGATTCCTACAGTGATGGTTACGGCAAGAAAGACAGCTATGGTGATAGCTACGCAGACGGCTACAGCCATGACGGCGACTCCTACAGCGACGGCTACGGCAAGAAAGAGGACAGCTATGGTGACAGTTACGGCGACGGCTACAGCCATGACGGCGATTCCTACAGCGACGGCTACGGCAAGAAAGAGGACAGCTATGGCGACAGTTACGGCGACGGCTACAGCCATGACGGCGATTCCTACAGCGACGGTTATGGCAAGGGAGACAGTTATGGCGATTCTTACAGCCATGGCGACAGCTACAGCGATTCTTACGGCAAATAACGGGCGCTGGTATCCAAAACAGGAATATTTATGAATATAAGCCTCCATGAAGATGCCGGCAGTGCATCGGAAGGGGGCTTTTCTTCATTTTATATAGAAAAGGAGAATAAAAGAAGATGGCTAATATTATGATGACGGACGTCTGCAATCTGAGATGTCCGTACTGCTTTGCCAATGAATTTGTAAATAAAGATACCAATGAGATCTCGGAAGAGAATTTTAACCGGGCGGTGGATTTCATCGTGGGTGACGGCAGTCACAGTTCTGTGGGTCTCATTGGCGGAGAGCCGACGGTACATTCTCAGTTTGAAAAATATCTGCGCAGGCTTATTGAGGACGACCGGGTGAAGACTGTCGTGGTGTATACCAACGGTATTCTGCTGGATAAGTACTGGGACGTCATCTGTCATCCGAAGGTTCGGATTCTGGTAAACTGTAACTGTCCGGAGGATATCGGGGAGAAGAATTATGAGCGGCTGTGCCGGAACCTTGATTATATGATCGAGACGCGTATGTTTAAGAAAAATGTGACCCTGGGCATTAATATGTACCAGCAGGATTTTCCGTATGCGTATATCATTGAGCTTCTGAAGAAATATCATTTCCATCATGTGAGGGTTTCCATCACGGTTCCGAATATGGAGGACGGCAGAAACGCCGATGCTCATGTATATTTTGAGAGCATGAAACCGCGGATGTTTGAATTCTTCCATGAGCTTCTGAGCAACGAGATTATTCCGAATTACGACTGCAACAAGATTCCGTCCTGTCTGATTACTGAAGAAGATGTGGAGTCTTTCAGAAAATATGGAAAAAACCGGTACATCCATGAACATATCGGACGCAGCAATATTTCAGATAAGATCGTCAAATGTTCTCCGGTCATTGACATCCGGCAGGATCTGACGGCGGTGCGCTGTTTTGGCCTGTCAGAGTGTACCAAGCAGGATATCCGGAATTTTTCCGGTATCCGGGAGCTGGAGAATTATTACCGAAGAACTATTGACGCTTACGGCTGTAATACCGTTTATTCGGAGAAGTGTATTGACTGCCATGCGAGACTGGTTCAGAAATGCAACGGCGGCTGCCTTGCTTTTAAGATCAAGGATATTCTTGCCATGCGTGATTTTTCTGAGCAGGTCGTTCATAAGCATGCCGGCGCTGCGGACAGATAGGGAGGACGGAACATATGGCGGAATTATGCCTGAATCTATGCGAGGTGCTGAACGCGTCTATGCTGAAGGAAGAACGGCTGGAGCGGATCATCAGCCTTGTGATGCGAAGAAATGCGGCTGAGGAGCCTCTGACAAGAATTTATGCGGGATCTTCCTTTTGCAGCCAGTATTTTCTTCATATAAACTGGTGGGAACCGCTGCTGGCGTCCTGCCGGGAGCATCGGTGGAAGATGACGCTGACCCTTCCGGTGTTCAGCCAGAAGGATCTGAAAAAGGGAAAGGAACGGATCGGAGATATTCTTGTTTCCGGTGCCGATGTGATCGATGAGATCACGGTCAATGATGTGGGAATGCTTCTTTACATTTCCGGGGAGTGTACCAGGAAAATAAATCTGGGACGTCTGTTCTTCAAGGATGCCAGGGACGTCCGCGTCCGGGACTACGATGAGGGAATCATGACCCCGAATCTTCTGACATCCCGGGACAGTCTGCCGGCTGACTGGTCGCGGATTCATGGGATTGAACTTGACAGAATGAGCAGAGAGATTGATTTGACAGACTGTCCGCTGGAAGGAATGGTTCTCGGACTGCATGGTCCGTTTTGTTATATGTCCACGGGCAATATCTGCAAGTTCGCGTCTATCCATAAGAAGACGGAATATAAGTTCCGGCCCAACACGCCGTGCGCCATGGAGTGCGCCGGGATTTATGAGCATTACCGGGCGCGGTTCGATGGGAGAGACACGGATGTTATCCGATTCGGGAGAACGATTTATTATCTTAAAAATGACAGTCGGGTTATCGGAAAAACAGTGAATAGAACGATATATTTTCCGGTGAGAGAGGCCGGAGAGGTGATGAGGGGAGGTGACCGGCATGAAAGTACTGGTTCCGCTCAATGATGCGGCCTATATGGAAAGGCTGGTGGAGGCGGGCGCGGACGAGCTGTATCTGGGATTTTACGATGAAAAATGGTTTGAAACATTCGGGGAATACGCGGATATCAACCGCATGTCCGGCTTTCGCCGCAATGCCAACCGCTACGACTTTGACCAGATGATTTCTCTGGCCAAACGAATCAAAACTCTGGGGCGCAGCGCTTTTGTGACTATGAACGCCAACTGCTACAGTGAGGCGCAGATCGCCTACATGCAGGAGAATTACTTTCCTGCCATGAAGGAAGCGGGGCTGGACGGCCTGATCGTATCAGAGCTTCCTCTGGCAAAAGCTGCATTTGAGGCGGGAATTCCTACCGTGGCGAGCACCATGTGCGCCATTTACAACGAGGACATCGCAGCCGCCTATTATAACACCGGCATGCGCCGTTTCATTTTGCCGAGAGACCTGTCTCTTGATGAGATCGCTTCCATATGTCAGGCCTATGACGATGTGGAGTATGAGGTCTTCTTCATGAGAAACGGCTGTGTTCTCTCAGACTGCTACTGCCTTGGAATGCACCGGAGAGAGTGCGGCTCTACCTGCGGCTTCCTCCGCAGCCATGCCAAACAGATGGTGACCAGGGAGAGGAGTTTTGAGGAGCGTCAGGACATTGATGGCAACGATTACTGGTATAATGTACATTTCCATCATGACGCCTGCGGTATGTGCGCCCTCTACCGCATGAAAAAAATGGGTATCAGTTCTCTGAAAATTGTGGGAAGAGCGGATCGAAGTGATTCGGTTTATGAGGATATCCGGTTGACCAAGCGCAACCTGGCCATCGCCGAGGCGTGTTCTTCGGAACGGGAATATCTTGACCGTATGGAAATGCCGGCTCGCGCTCAGAAAAAATGTCTTTGGGGATTTTCCTGTTATTACCCGGAGGTGCGTTTTCCGGAAAAAACGAATAAACAGGAGAAGTGAAATAAGGAATGAGAGAAGCGGTCCGCCGCAGGTGGAGGGGCTGGCGCATGAATGCGTCAGTCCCCTGTTTTGGTTCACAGGAAATGTGGCGGTTTAATTCTGTTTCCCGGCCCATTGTTCCGAAAGCTTAATTCTGTTTCCCGGCCTGTTGTTCCGAAAGCTTAATTCTTCTTTCTCGTGGCCGTGGTCTGAAAGGAAAAGTAGTCTGGCCGGTGGCGGGAATGGGTGTACTCGAACATGATGCCATCGTCGTTGAAAGTCTGACCGGTGACCACCGCCAGACAATTGTAGTCGCCCAGCTCCAGGTAGGATTCATCGGCGGGGGTGACATGTTCCACGGTCATGGTTCTTCGGCTGGTGACGATCAGCATTTCCAGTTCATTTTCAATATATTCATATATGGAGGTCTCGGCGATGGTTTCCGTGAGACCGGGAACAAGAGACTTCAAAAAAAAGTTTGTATCAAGAATCAGAGGTTTCCCGTCCAGATACCGGACACGGCGGACATAGTACAGTTCATCCCCCGGCTGAAAGCCAGTCCGGCGGGAGAGACGTTCGTCACAGGTGATTTCGTCAAACTGCACAACTTTTGTGATAGTTTCCCGGTGATTGCGCCGGGCCGATTCCTGGAAAGATTCGATACCGCCCATGAGGAAACTGTTTGTGGCGACAGGCTGATAGATGACACGGACGCCTTTGCCGTGAAGAGACTGGACGTATCCGTCGTCAGCCAGCATGCCAATGGCGCGGCGGACTGTGTTACGGGAACAGTGGTAGATGTCCACCATGGTATTTTCTGATGGAAGCATCTGTTGATATTCGTATTCCATAGTTTCTATTTTTGCTTTCAAATCTTTATATATCTCATTAAATTTTATTCTGGGCATAAGAACTCCTTTATTTGTTTCAAACTTTACTATCATTATAACAGAAAAAATAGAAAATACAACTTGTTTAAACAAGAATGAAAAAACTTCTTGACTTGTTTAAACAAGTGTGATATAAATAAATCATCAAACTTGTTCTTCAGGACAAAAAAGAAATGGGTGAAAACAATGAACAATTTCAGCGATAAAGTGATTTATCAAATCTATTTAAAATCCTTTAAAGATTCCAATGGAGACGGAATCGGAGACATCAGGGGAATTACAGAACAACTGGATTATCTGCAAGCGCTGGGCGTGGATTATCTGTGGATTACTCCTTTCTTTGTCTCTCCTCAGAATGATAACGGTTATGATGTGGCGGATTACCGCAGCATTGATCCGATTTTCGGCACTATGACAGATCTGGAAGAACTGATTGACGAGGCGAAGAAACGGGGAATCGAGCTGATGCTCGATATGGTCTTCAATCATACTTCCACCAGCCACCAGTGGTTTCGCAAAGCTCTTGCCGGAGATAAAAAATATCAGGATTATTACATTTTCAAAGACGGTACGCCGGATCAGCCGCCTACAAACTGGGAATCCAAATTTGGCGGCCCGGCGTGGGAATATGTGCCTCATCTGAGGAAATGGTATCTGCATTTGTTCGATGTGAGTCAGGCGGATCTGAACTGGGAGAATCCTCAGGTGAGAGAAGAACTGAAAGAAGTTATCCGTTTCTGGAAAGAAAAAGGCATCGGAGGATTCCGGTTCGACGTGGTCAACCTCATCTCCAAACCGGAGAGCTTTGAGGATGACCAGATCGGAGACGGCCGACGATTTTACACAGATGGCCGCCACGTGCATGAGTTTCTAAAAGAGCTGACAGCCGATACCGGTCTGGATCAATATGTGACGGTAGGAGAAATGTCTTCCACCTCTCTGGACAACTGTATCCGTTATTCCAGTCCGGCAGAGAAAGAGCTCAGTATGTGCTTCAATTTTCATCATCTGAAAATTGATTATAAGGATGGAAAGAAATGGGAGCTCATGGAACCTGATCTGATGAGGTTAAAAGGATTGTTTGAGACCTGGGAGACAGGTATGCAGGAAGCGGGAGGATGGAATGCTCTGTTCTGGTGCAACCACGATCAGCCGAGAATCGTCAGCCGTCTGGGAGACGAGGGCCGCTACTGGAAAGAATCTGCTAAAATGCTGGCAGCTTCCATTCACCTGATGCGCGGCACTCCGTACATTTACCAGGGAGAGGAAATCGGCATGACCAATCCACATTTTGACGACATCCATCAGTACCGCGATGTGGAAAGCCTGAATTATTACAATATTCTGCTGGAACAGGGCAAAACCAGCAGGGAAGCCATGGAAATCCTTCAGGCGCGATCCAGAGATAATGGCCGGACGCCGGTACAGTGGAACGCCGGTGAAAACGCCGGATTCACGGAAGGAATCCCGTGGATCAGCCTTGCATCGAATTACCGGGAGATCAACGTGGCCGCACAAATGAAAGAGTCGGATTCCATCTGGGCCTTCTATCGGAAATTAATCCGGCTTCGCAAAGAAAAACCGGTGATCGCAGAGGGACAGATTGCTTTTATGGAAAAGGAAAATGAAAATGTGCTGGCCTACCGCCGCACTCTTGGAGAAGAAGAACTGATTGTTTTCAATAATCTGACCGGGCAGACGACAGAAGTTTGTCTGGAAGATTCCTGGAAAAATTACCGTATACTGCTGACAAATTACGAAGGGGAAGAAAGCGGAACGGAACAGAACTTAAAAAATGTATCAGATGACCGGTGGACATTGCGCCCATTTGAGACTCTGGTGCTGGAAAAATAAAAGAGCAGGGCCTGTCTCACGCAGGAAGAGCGTGGGCAGGCCCGTTTGTATCTCTTTTCTTCCAGAAAAACATTCCTAAAGCTGGTAGGCAATCAACGCAATCTTTTTACCGGTTTCCTGCCGGATGGACTCTTCAAGAGCGGCAATTTTTCTGGAACAGGATTCAGACAGCGCCGCCACAGGTCTCGCCGTGGTAGTGTAAAGAAGTGCGGAATTATTACCTGTAGTCGGAGCAGCTTTATATTGAATTTTGGTCGAAGTACCATAATACATGGGAATTCCTCCTTTCTGCAGCATAGCATGCGCGAAAAACAAAAAAATATACAAAAAAAGACATATGCCCTGATAAAGCAGATAACGGGAGTCGAACCCGCCTCTTCGGCTTGGGAAGCCAATGTTCTACCGATGAACCATATCTGCACACACCAGCCGGAGCGTGTTCCTCCGGGAAAATCTAATGTGTGAACCGAGACACCTCCGATACAGTGTTACCCATACTCCTCCCAGAACTGGTGATATATTTATTATAGCACCGGACAGCCAAAATGCAAGGAAGGATTTTGGAGTATCGCAGCCGATCCGCTTGCCGCCGTCATGTCACCGATATACCTATATCGGTCAATATCCCCATGACTTCCCGGTACGGCATGGCAAATCGCTGGGAAAGATAGCGGAGGGAGGCTCCGGTTTCGCCATCCGGACCTCCGAACTGCGTAATGATCGCTTTCGCCATCTGTGCGTCCGTCCGGCGGATGTTTACCGGATACTGCAGTCTTTTTTCATAATTAAACATTTAACAATCCCCCTCCCAAGGCCAAGGCTGTGTCGCCCATTTCCACGTATCATCGTGTGATGCTTCATTTAGTGTGAGCGGTCCGAAACGCACAGAATATTCGTGAAGTGCCTGCTGCCTGGCTTTATTGAAATGATGAAAAAATTCAAGAGCTTCCGCGTCGTCCGGGTGGGTGTCCAGGTACAGTGAGGCGTCCAGAGCGGCGAAGCTTACCGCATCGATATAAAATAAAAGATTTTTCTTTTCCATCTTGGACATTATTTCATGCATCTCCTTCCCGTAAAAGGTAAATTGAGTTCTTTAAAGATTGTGCCCTCCATGAGTGCGTCTTCTGCTTTATATATATTTTTCCAGCTCTGCCACGGCACGTAGGCCATAGCCAGCGGAAGCGAATCTACATTTTTAACGGCAGTTTGATGCTGATGCTCAAAGCAGGTATTCATTCCTTCCATGTCCGGCTCCTTTCGGATAATTTGTACAATATCAGTATATGTAGAAACAGAGTGAGTGCGACAGGGAATCGCAGGAGCCACGATAAAAGTGTCATAACAGAGTATTGTCTTATGGATAACCGCCCCTTGCATTTTTGAAAAAAAAGGTTACAATATATTAGATGTTTTGTAAACGTTTTAAAATGGAAAGGAATGAGAAGCATGACAAAGATAGATATTATATCCGGTTTCCTGGGAGCCGGTAAAACCACGTTGATTAAGAAGCTGATCGCAGAGGCGCTGCAGGGACAGAAGGTTGTACTCATTGAAAATGAGTTCGGTGAGATCGGTATTGACGGCGGCTTTTTGAAAGAGTCCGGCATTCAGATCAATGAGATGAATTCCGGATGCATCTGCTGTTCTCTGGTTGGAGATTTTAACGCGGCGCTCAAAGATGTACTGTCCCAGTACGAGCCGGACCGGATCATCATTGAGCCGTCAGGCGTTGGCAAGCTGTCCGATGTTATCAAGGCGGTGCAGAAAGTTGTGGATGGAGAAAATGTGGTACTTGACAGCTACATTACTGTTGCGGATGTGAAGCGCGCGAAAATGTATCTGAAGAACTTCGGCGAGTTCTACAAGAACCAGGTACAGTATGCCAGCACGATCATTTTAAGCCGTACTCAGGATGTGAAGGAAGACAAACTGGAGAAAACTATTGAGCTGATCCGCACGCTCAATGACCGCTCCCCGATTGTCACAACCCCATGGGAGGATATCACCGGGGCGCAGATTCTTGAAGTTATGGAAGGAAAGAATGATTTCGCTGAAGACCTTCTTCGCGAGGCGGAGATATGCCCGGAATGTGGTCACCATCACCATGAAGGCGAGCACTGCCACGACCACGAGCATGATCATGAACATGACCACGGCCATGAAGGCCATGACCATGAAGCACACCTCCACGATGGCGGGCACTGCCATCACGAAGAGCACCATCACGACCATGATCATCATGATCACTGCGGCTGCGAGGGACACGATCACCATCATCATGGTCATGAGGGCCATCACCACGCCGATGAAGTGTTCACAAGCTGGGGAAAAGAGACGCCGAAGAAATTTACGGAAGAGCAGGTTCGGGGTATTCTTGAGAAGCTGGCTGATGAAGACAGCAGAGAGTACGGTATTATCCTGAGAGCCAAGGGTATTGTGCCGGATGAAAACGGTAAATGGCTGCATTTTGATCTGGTTCCTGGCGAGGAAGAGGTACGGTACGGTGCTGCGGAATATACGGGAAGGATCTGTGTCATTGGTTCTGAGCTGAAAGAAGATAAGCTTGCGGAGCTGTTTGGATTATAGAATCTGACGGAGGATAGTTATGCCGGGAAAGAAAGAAATGGAGATTCCTGTTTATGTGTTTATGGGTTTTCTGGAGAGTGGAAAGACCTCATTTATTCAGGACACACTGGAAGAAGATTATTTTAATAACGGAGAGAGGACGCTTCTGTTTGCCTGCGAGGAAGGCATGGAGGAGTATGACGAGGAGCTGTTGAAGAAGACCAACACTACCCTTGTGTATGTTGAGGAGGAAGAGGATTTTAATAAAGATTTCCTCATCAGCAAAGTGCTGCAGTATTATCCGGACCGGGTGATCATTGAGTATAACGGTATGTGGTCTGTTGAGCGGATGATGACGGAGATGGACGATACGCCGCTGCTGGTGTTCCAGACCATCGTGACGGTCAACGGAGAGACTTTTGATCTGTATATGAACAATATGCGCTCCCTGGCGGTGGAAATGTACAAAATTGCAGAGATGGTCATTATCAACCGCTGCACGGCAGAGATGCCGCGGGCGACCTGGCGAAGAAGCATCAAGGCAGTGAACCGCCGTGCGCAGGTGTTGTTTGAATCGGTGGATGATGACGATATGGGAGAAGAGGATGATACGCTTCCTTTCGATATTGAAGGTGATGAGATTCATCTTGAGGATGAGGATTACGGTATCTGGTTTGTGGACGCCATGGAGCGGCCGGAGGTTTATGACGGAAAGACCATGGTCATGAAGACAAGGGTGTTCAAATCAATCCGTCTGCCAAAGGGTTGCTTTGTGCCGGGGCGTCATGCCATGACCTGCTGTGCTGACGATATCCAGTTTATCGGATATCTCTGCCACACGAATCATGCCAAGTCATCTACCATAAAGTCGTTAAAGAATAAGATGTGGGTGAATCTGACAGCGGAAGTCCGCATTGAATATAATAAGGAATACGGCGAAGAAGGACCGGTGCTCTACGCCAAGAGAGTGGAGGCGGCGGAGCCGCCGGTGGACGAACTGGTTTACTTCTAAAAGAGATAGAAAATCAACGAAAATATACTTGTTTTTTGCTGGGAAATGTACTATACTTACCCCAATTGGATAATATAAATCAGGGGAGTTCATGAGATGAGCTGAGAGTAAGGTGACACCTTAGACCCTTTTAACCTGTTGGATAATGCCAGCGTAGGAAGTATTTATGATGTTTTTTGCGTCCGCATTATGCGGGCGTTTTTTTAGTTCAAAGGAGGAAGATAAGATGAACGCGAGTGTTGCAATTCAGGTTTTACCAAATGTACAGGACGAAAATGAAGTTATCCGTATTGTCGATGAGGTGATTGACTACATTAAGTCTACAGGGCTCAGTTACTATGTGGGACCGTGTGAGACTTCTATTGAGGGTGATTATGATCAGCTCATGGAAATTGTGAAAAACTGTCAGATCGTGGCTGCCAAGGCTGGATGCAAGGCCATGAACACCTATGTAAAGATTTCTTATAAGCCGGAAGGAGACGTGCTGACCATTGACAAAAAGGTTACAAAACATCACCAGTAAGCTTCCGGCGGCAGCGGCTCTGGCACTCATCGTGCTGCTCTGGTTCATTTTGAGCGAGACCGGCATTGTGCCTGGCTATATGCTCCCGTCGCCGGTGGACGTGGTGAAAGCGCTGATCGGAGATTTTCCAATTATCATGGAGCATGCGCGTACTACGCTGCAGGAAGCGTTTTACGGCCTCTCCATCGGAATCATTCTGGCGTTTATTACCGCTACGCTGATGGATCATTTTCTGATTCTTAACAGGGCATTTTATCCAATTATGATTATTACTCAGACCATCCCGACCATTGCCATTGCTCCGGTGCTGGTTTTGTGGATGGGCTTTGGGATGGCGCCGAAGATTACTCTGGTGGTTATCACTACATTTTTTCCGATCACGGTGGGACTCCTGGACGGATATAAAAGTGTTGACAGGGATTCCATTGATCTGATGCGGGCCATGGGAGCGACAAAGCTCCAGATTTTCTGGCATGTGAAGATTCCGGCGGCCATGCCGCAGTTTTTTGCGGGACTCAAGATTTCCGCCTCCTACGCAGTGGTAGGCGCGGTTATTTCAGAATGGCTGGGTGGTTTTGTGGGACTCGGCGTTTATATGACCAGAGTAAAACAGGCATATGCCTTTGACAAAATGTTTGCCGTCATCATTTTCATTGTGGTCATCAGCCTGCTGCTGATGGCGGTGGTAAATGTGATACGGCGAGTATCCATGCCGTGGATGGCGGTGGAAGAAAGAGGAGAGAAAGATGAAAAAGAATAATTGGAAAAAAGCAGTATCCGTTATGTTGGGGGCGGCAATGCTCCTGGGACTTACCGCCTGCGGTTCCGCGGGCAATGAAGCGTCTTCCACAGGAGAGGACAAAGAACTGACAAAAATTACTTTTTGCCTGGACTGGACGCCAAATACCAATCACACCGGTCTGTATGCGGCTCAGGCACTGGGCTATTATGAGGATGCGGGTCTGGAAGTGGAGATCGTGCAGCCGCCGGAAAATGGAGCGGCAACCATGTGCGCTTCCGGACAGGCGCAGTTTGCCATTGAGGCACAGGATACCATGGCGGCAGCTCTGGATTCCGATGAGCCGCTGGGTATTACGGCCGTAGCTGCAGTGCTGCAGCATAATACTTCAGGAATCATTTCCAGAGCAGGCGAAGGCATTGACCGTCCAAAGGGACTGGAAGGAAAGACTTATTCCACCTGGGAATCTCCGATTGAACTGGCAACTCTGGAGACTGTTGTAAAAGAGGACGGCGGTGATTTCAGCAAAGTGACGCTGATTCCAAATGATATCACCGATGAGCCGGCGGCGCTGGAAGCAAAACAGACTGACGCCATCTGGATTTTCTACGGATGGGGAGGCATTAACGCCGAGCTGCGGGGAATGGATTTTGATTACTGGAACTTCCGGGATATCAATTCCGTATTTGACTATTATACGCCGGTCATCATTGCCAACGATGATTTTCTGAAAGAATCTCCGGATGTGGCAAAGGCATTTCTTTCGGCAACAGCCAAAGGTTATGAGTACGCTGTGGAAAATCCTCAGGAAGCGGCTGATCTGCTCATGGAGGGGGACAACACAGGTTCTCTGTCCGGTTCTCAGGATCTGGTTTATGCCAGTCAGGAATGGATTTCAGAGCAGTATGTGTCCGATGCGGCATCCTGGGGCGTTATCGATCCGGCAAGATGGGACGCCTTCTATACATGGCTCTATGAAAATAAGCTGACCGATAATGATCTGACCGGAATTGGTTATTCCAATGATTATCTGCCGCAGTAAATGCCGCGATTTATGAATTGGCGCGGTTATGCTGTCCGCCCCTTGGCGGGCGGCAGATTATGCGGAATTTCTGAAAGACTGCAATAATAAAGGAAACGATCATGACATTATTAAAAGCAGAACATATCACAAAAAAATACAGCGGAAGAACAATCATTGAGGACATCAGCATCGATCTTCAGGAGGGCGAGCTGGTGTCGTTGCTGGGCGTGAGCGGCGCGGGAAAGACCACGCTGTTTCATGTCCTTTCCGGACTGGTGGCGCCGGAGGAGGGCCGCGTTCTTCTGTCCGGAGAGGATATTACGGCGAAGCCGGGACGAATCAGTTATATGATGCAGAAGGACCTGCTTCTGCCTCACAAAAAAATCATTGACAACGTATCTTTGCCGCTGGTTTTAAAAGGAGAAAAGAAAAAGGACGCCAGAGAGAAAGCAGATCCGCTCTTTGAGGAGTTTGGTCTGGAAGGTACCCAGTATCAGTACCCAAGTCAGCTTTCCGGCGGCATGCGCCAGCGGGCGGCGCTGCTTCGTACCTACCTGTCATCCGACGGCGTAGCTCTTCTGGACGAACCTTTCAGTGCTCTGGACACTATCACCAAGTCGAATATCCACCGGTGGTATCTGGACGTCATGGAGCACATTAATCTGTCTACTCTTTTCATCACCCATGATATTGACGAGGCAATCCTGCTGTCAGACCGCATCTATATCTTAAACGGCAGACCAGGCAGGATAACTGAAGAAATTGTCATCGAAGAAAAGAAACCGAGACAGGCCGACTTTAATCTGAGCGACGCTTTCTTCCGATATAAACGTGAGATCATCGGCAGGCTTGCTCTGGAGGAAGAGCAGGAAAAATAAGGATCTGTCGGGGTGGAAACTGCGGGTTTCGATAAAATCTGAGGACGCAGGGACAGACGAGATATGATGCCTCAAATCTCTGTCCTATTGCATCGCTAAGATTGTGGCGAAACGCCCGTTCCATCTCGACGGCATCTGTGCCATTATTAAATCCCTACTATTCTTTTTTATCACATATCTGTTTTATACGAATCTTTTTATTTCTCTGAATAAACCCCAATGAAGATATATAGATAAATAATAAGAAAACTGCGGGGCGCCCCCGTAAGAACTCGTAAAAATTTAGTACTTGACTATACATAGTACCTAGTATAATATAGTATTCACAAGAACGCAGTAGCCTGCGCGCCGAACAATACATTTATGGGTCAATGCGCATACCCATGAGGAAGGAGTGGAGGAATGAATGCACAATTTAAAAAGGGGGTTCTGGAACTGATGGTTCTGGCCGCCGTTTCCAGCCGGGATATGTATGGATATGAGCTGGTGGCGGAGGTGTCCAAGGTGGTCAATGTGAAAGAGGGGACGATTTATCCGATTTTAAAACGTCTGACCAACGAGCATTATTTTGAGACGTATCTGAGGGAATCCAGCGAGGGGCCGCCGCGAAAATATTATCATCTGACCGCCGCGGGAATCATGCATCTGGATGAGACCAGAAAAGAATGGAAAGAATTTTGCCGGAATGTCAATGGATTTTTAAAGGAGCAGGGATATGAATAAGAAGGAATTTTTGAATGTAATGGAAAAGAGGCTCTCTGTGCTGGAGGCGCAGGAGAGGGAGGATATGCTGTCGGAGTATGCACAGCATATCGAATTGAAAATGGAGAGCGGAATGAGCGAGCAGGAGGCTATTGATGATTTTGGAGATATTGACAGCCTCATTGCGGAGATTTTAGAAGCATATCACATTGATCCGTCTTATAAAGAGCAGCAGAAAAAGGGAGCTGCCGAGGGAATTGGTAAAAAAGCCAGCGGGATGTTTAACAAGTCTAGACAGTCCCTTTCTAATTTTATGGAACAGCAGAAGGAAAAGCAGGAGCAGAGGATGGAGCAGAAGCGGAAGGAAGACTTGGAAAAACCGCCCCGTTGGAGACGAAAAGAAGAGGGGGAAGGCAGCGACAGCCGGAGCCGTGATGTGGCGAAGGCGGCAGCAAAGAAAACCGGAGAGATTATAAAAAAGCTTTTGATTATCTGCGTAAAAATTCTGCTGGTTTTGGTGCTGCTTCCATCTGCTTTCATGGCGCTGTCATCTATGTTTGGCTTTGGAGTTATGGCTGTTTTGCTGCTGCAGGGCTATCCGCTTTTTGGAGCGGCCCTGGTGATGTTGGGATGTGTGATGGGTTTCGGCGCCCTCAGCCTTTTCATTGTAACATTTATTATCAGCAGATGGACTGAGAGAAAGGATGTGGAAGCATGAGCGGCATTAAAAATGAAAATGTAAAAAAGAGAGAAAGAAACAGAATGGAAAAGAAATTGAGCGCAAGAAAAATATTGGTCATCGTGTTTGTCGCCGGCGCCCTCTTATGCGGCATCGGAACGGGAATCAGTCTTGTAGAGTATTCTTCTTTTGAATATCTGGGAAAGAAAAATATTGGGGGCAATGATGTGGAGACAAAGATGATCATGGAGAATTTGTACCGGGGAACGGACGGGAACGGCAAAGTATACATTCACTCTTATTATGGAGAGGACTCCAAGGTTACAGTCGAGACATCCAAAGATGTTCCGAAAGACCAGATTCAGTTTGTGGTGGAATACAATCCGAATAATGTGAAAGATATTGTCATCGACCGGGAGGAGCTGGAAGGAAACGATCCGTATTATGAAGGATATTACGATTCCTATTATGGAGATGTGGAATATTCCGTGGAAAATGAAACTGTGGCAGCCTCAGAGGATGCGACAACGGTGACGGATTCGTCCGCCGCGCAGAACGGACAGCAGGCAGGCGCACAGACGGACATACAGCCGCAGGCATATATTACCTATATGATCAATCCGGTGATGGCGCAGGAGAGCGGACTGGAAGTATTCTTTACTTATAAAGATGAAATTCTTCAAAATATAAAGGAAAAAAGATTTTATGAATATGAATACCCGTCCATTCAGTCAGTGAAGGTACTGGTGCATCCATCAAATAAAGATGTGGTATCGTTGTATTAAATGGTGTGGTATCGCTGTATCAAAAATGAAGAAAAGCGGAGGCGGAATATGGATGCCTCCGCTATCTTTTTGCGAGTGACATTGCCGCGGCAGTCTTTATTGCCGGGAATGTCAGAGCAAAGAGAACATTTGGAAATATTTTCACAAAATTTTACTGATATGTAAGAAATCACACAACAAAAATTTGCAATTTGTATAAGAACGTATCAAGAAATTATGTCTGTTAATGTTTGACCCTCTCTTGTGGAAATGTTATAATTTAAGCAGGTTTGTGTGCTCTTTTTTTTACCAAATGGGCGAAGACCTGCGTGAGCGGGTTTTGAAAGAAATGGGTGCTGTACAAAAGATGGCTGGACAGCACGCAGGAAAGGATGGAAACGTATGAAGTTTGTAGCGGGTGTTGATATTGGCAATGCGACGACGGAGGTCGCTCTTGCCAGAATTGAAGGAAAAGATATACAGTTTCTTGCCAGCGGTATCGGGCCTACGACCGGTATTAAAGGTACATTAAAGAATATCAACGGTGTGTTCATGTCATTGAATAATGCTCTGAAAAAGGTGGGACTGGAGTATTCGGATCTGGATGAGATTCGGATTAACGAGGCGGCTCCGGTAATCGGAGATGTGGCCATGGAGACGATTTCAGAGACTATCATTACAGAATCGACAGTGATCGGTCATAATCCGAGTACGCCGGGAGGTACAGGTATTGGCGTGGGTACGTCGGTTCTGGTTACGGAACTTTCAAAGATCACGGAGGAGAAAGATGTTATCGTCGTGATTCCGGCCTGTGTGGATTTTGCCGAGGCAGCCCGCCTGATGAACGAGGCCAAAAAGAATGTGACGATACAGGGGGCTATCGCCCAGACTGATGACGGTACATTGATTACCAATCGTCTGGACAAAAAGGTTCCGGTCATTGACGAGGTTACTATGATCGATAAGGTGCCTTTGGGCATGGAATGTGCTATTGAGGTTGCGCCGATTGGAAGTGTTGTCTCTGTCCTTTCTAATCCTTATGGAATCGCTACTCTGTTTCAGCTCTCTTCCGAGGAGACAAAGCGGGTCGTTCCGATCGCCCGTTCTCTGATAGGAACCCGTTCCGGCGTGGTCATTAAGACGCCGGAAGGAGATGTGAAGGAGAGAAGCATCAAAGCGGGAACCATCACTGTCATCGGAAGTAAAAAAGAAGTGGAAGTGGACGTGGACGAAGGTGCGGAGCGGATCATGGAGGGCATCGCATCTATTCCGGATATTGAGGATATCCAGGGTGAAGTCGGAACCAATGCGGGAAATATGCTGGATAAGGTTCGCCGGGTAATGGCAAATCTGACAGATAAACATAAAAGAGATATCAAGATTCAGGATTTATTGGCTGTGGATACTTTTAATCCGCAGAAGGTCAAAGGCGGTATCGCTGATGAGTTTTCTCTGGAAAACGCCGTAGGTATTGCCGCCATGGTAAAATCGGACCGTCTCCAGATGGAGATCATCGCCCGTGTGCTTTCTGAGAAGCTGAATGTACCTGTATATGTGGGCGGCGTGGAAGCTGACATGGCTATCAAAGGCGCTCTTACTACACCGGGAACCAGTACTCCTCTGGCTATTGTGGACATGGGAGCAGGTTCTACGGACGCTTCTATTATTAACCGGGAAGGAAAAGTGAAACTGATTCATCTTGCCGGAGCCGGCAACATGGTTTCACTGCTGATCCAGTCTGAGTTGGGACTGGATGACTTTGAACTGGCGGAAGATATCAAAAAGTATCCTGTGGCTCTGGTGGAGAGTTTGTTCCATATCCGCCATGAGGACGGTACGGCGCAGTTCTTTGACAAACCTCTGGACACCTCTGTCTTTGCAAAGGTCGTTCTGGTGAAGGATGATGGAGAGCTTGTTCCTCTGGAGGGAATGGAATCCATGGAAAGAGTGCGCCAGGTGCGTATGGAGGCTAAGAAAAAAGTTTTTGTTACCAATGCTGTACGCTCCTTATCCAAGGTCAGCCCGACCGGTAATCCAAGAGATATTCAGTTTGTGGTTATGGTTGGCGGGTCTGCCCTCGACTTTGAGATACCAAATATGGTGACTGACGCATTGTCCGATTACGATATTGTTGCCGGACGAGGTAATATCAGGGGTTGTGAAGGACCAAGAAACGCGGTGGCAACAGGACTTGCTCTTGCCTGCGTGGAAGAAGAATAATATAGCCGGCAGTGTCAGGCTGCAGGAACGGGCGAACTTCTTTTTTGTGAAGTTCGCCCGTTCTGCACTTATAGCAGGATACTGTAGTTTATTAAAATTTTCTGCAAAAACTTCGTTGTGTTGACATAAAACAAGGGCTTCTTTATAATACTAACAACAATAAAAGATGATGGAAGGATAGTAAATATGGGAAAAATTCAGATTATTACAGATTCGGCCAGTGATATTTCTTATGAGAATGAGAAAAAGTATAACATACACATTATTCCGTTTCCGGTGGTCATAGGCGATCAGTCCTATCTGAGCCGGGTGGACATGGATAATGAGGGATTTTATAAACTGATGGAAGAACACGATGACATTCCAAAAACTTCACAGATTACTTCTTACCAGTTTGAGGAATTGTATTACGAATATTATCAAAAAGGGTGTACAGAAATTATCCTCGTGTTGATTAATTCCAAAGGTTCTGCCACATATCATAATTCTCTTCTGGCGATAGACACGTTTTTTGAGGAGCATCCGGAATGTGAAGGAAAAATATCCATTCACAGCCATGATGGCCGCAGCTATTCAGGAGCTTACGGGCAGCCGGTACTTACAGCCGGGCAGATGGCAGAGGATGGAGCATCCGCTGATGAAATCAATGAATATCTGGAAAAGATTCTCGTGCGCCGCTGTGTATATTTTGGTATTTATAACCTGAAATATGCGGGCAAGTCCGGAAGGATTCCAAGCGCCGCCGCTTTTGTGGGCGACAAACTGGGGATCAAACCGATCATGAAGATCTGGGGTAATGAAATCACTACTGCTGCAAAATGCAGAGGAGAGAAAAAAGTGGTGGCGAAAATTGCTGACATGGCGGTGGCGGACATGGAGCCGGGATCTGCATATCAGGTTGTGTACGGCAGTGACAGAAGCTGTGCGGACGAGATGATTCAGAAGATGACAGAGAAAGTCGGATATGGCCCGACAGAGGTTTATCAGATTGGTGTGGCTATTGCGGCTAATGCCGGTCCGAAGGTATCCGGAGTTCTTTTTGACATGAAACAGTGACCGAACGGAGTAGGAAGGGGGAGGGAAACATTGAAGGATCAGAAGAAAAGAATTTCCATTCTCGGAGATTCTGTCAGTACATTTGCAGGCATTACGCCGCCGGAAGCTCTTTTTTATGATGCCTGGAGACAGGAAGAGACGGGCGTGACAAGTCCGGATGACACCTGGTGGATGCAGGTCATACAGGGAATGGGCGGCATACTGGGCGTTAATAATTCTTATGCGGGGAGCACGGTTTCCGGCGGATTTATGACTTCCGGTACATCAGAGAAACGTTTGAGGACTCTGAGTGCGGAGGGAGAACCGGATATGATCCTTGTGGCTATGGGAGCCAATGACTGGGGATTTGGCGTTCATCCTCAGGAATTTGAATATGAGTACCGGAGAATGCTTCAGCGAATGAAACGTCTGTATCCCCGGGCAGAGATCTGGTGTGCGACGATCCTCAGAGGAAAGCCGGTGCCGGAAGAAGAAATGTTTTTCAATGTGGATGGTGTGATCTCGCCGAATATTTATTCGGATATCATACGCAGGATCGGAACGGAAGAGGCTGTACATCTGGCGGATGTGTCCGGCTACCATATGGAATACGAAACAATTGACGGAGTACATCCGAACCGTGAGGGAATGAAAATGATTGCCTGCCTGTGGCTGAAAGAACTGCAAAAATGAAATATTTATTAGCTTAAATTGCATTTTTTTTAAAACCTCATGATAAAACATAGAAAATCTGCAGAATCTGTGATACAATGATTGCAATTGCAGAGGCAGAAAGGAAGTTGTGAGTTATGGAAAAGAAAAATTTGGACTGGAGTTCCATAGGATTTAATTATCGGCAGACAGATTTAAGATTTGTGTCAAATTATAAAGACGGCGCCTGGGATGAAGGAACCATGACAGACGACGCCAATGTAGTGATCAACGAATGTGCCGGTGTGCTTCAGTATGCGCAGACTTGTTTTGAAGGTCTGAAAGCTTATACAACGGAAGACGGAAAAGTGGTTTGTTTCCGTCCGGATTTAAATGCGTCTCGTATGGCCGACAGCTGCAGAAGACTTGAGATGCCGGTTTATCCGGAGGATAAATTTGTGGATGCGGTGGTGAAGACAGTTCACGCTAATCTTGCCTACGTTCCGCCATTTGGTTCCGGTGCGACTCTGTATATCCGTCCGTATATGTTTGGTTCGAATCCGGTTATCGGAGTAAAACCGGCAGACGAATATCAGTTCCGTGTATTTGTTACACCGGTAGGCCCGTACTTCCAGGGCGGCGTTAAGCCGGTGACTATCCGTGTCAGTGATTATGACCGTGCGGCTCCACATGGAACCGGACATATCAAGGCAGGGCTTAACTATGCCATGAGTTTATATCCGATTATGGAAGCGCACCGCCAGGGATTTGATGAGAATATGTATCTGGATGCTGCTACGAGGACAAAGGTAGAGGAGACTGGCGGAGCCAACTTTATCTTCATCACAAAAGACGGCAAACTGGTAACACCGAAGTCAGACAGTATCCTGCCTTCCATTACCCGTCGTTCGATTGTTTATGTGGCTGAGCATTATCTGGGAATGGAAGTGGAGCACAGAGAGGTATACTTTGATGAGGTAAAAGATTTTGTGGAATGTGGTCTTTGCGGCACTGCCGCCGTTATCTCTCCGGTTGGAAAGATTGTAGATCACGGCAGCGAGATCTGTTTCCCGAGCGGAATGGATGAGATGGGTCCGGTTACCAAGAAGCTTTATGATACTCTGACAGGCATCCAGATGGGACATATTGAAGCGCCGGAAGGATGGATCAAGGTGATTGCCGAATAGTTTTGCCGGAAGATATCTGTCCGGTAAATCCCTGTCAGGCGATTGCATCAGATAATATATAACAATACAGAAGACTCTGTCTATAACAGGAAGATTTTGAAAAAGGTTTTCCGAATAGGCAGAGTTTTTTTATGCATAATAGCTAAAGATATGTAAATTAAAGCTGATTTTTATGTGATTTTATGATATACTGTATTAAACCAAACGTAGGGAGGATTTACAGATGCAGGACAATAAACAGAAAAAAAATAAAAAGCAGAGTAATGAGTCGGCTTACAGTTTTATAACAGAATTTGATCAATATCTTTTTGGACAGGGAACCCACTATGATTTATATAATAAGCTGGGAGCGCATCCCATGACCATAGAGGGGCAGAAGGGGGTATTTTTTGCCGTTTGGGCGCCGAATGCCCGGAAGGTTTCCGTTGTGGGAAATTTCAACCGCTGGGACAGAGAAGCGCATCTGATGAAAAGAACAGAACCGATGGGCATCTACGAACTGTTTATTCCAGATCTGTCAGAGGGGGAGATCTACAAATACTGCGTCACGACAAAACAGGGCAATGAAGTTTTAAAGACGGATCCTTACGCCTTCCAGATGGAGAAGAGACCGAATAATGCGTCTGTGGTAACAGATATCTCTGATTTCAAGTGGGGCGATAAGAAATGGATGGAACACCGGAGCAAGTTTGATGTGCGGAAGGATCCGATGTTTGTTTACGAGGTACATCCGGGTTCCTGGAAGAAACATCCGATTACCGATGAGGATGAGGATGGATATTACAACTATCGGGAGCTGGCTGTGGAACTGGCAAAATATGTGCAGGAGATGGGATATACCCATGTGGAACTGATGGGTATTGCGGAACATCCGTTTGACGGTTCCTGGGGGTATCAGGTGACCGGATATTTTGCTCCGACGTCCCGCCACGGATCTGCTCAGGATTTTCAGTATTTTGTAAATTATCTGCATGAACATAAGATCGGCATTATTCTTGACTGGGTGCCGGCACATTTCCCGAGGGATGCTTTCGGACTGGCGGAGTTTGACGGTACATGCCTTTATGAGTATGCGGATACAAGAAAAGGAGAGCACCCGGACTGGGGTACTAAAGTATTTGACTACGGCAAGACGGAAGTAAAGAATTTCCTGATCTGCAACGCGCTGTATTGGATTGAGAAATATCATATTGACGGACTCCGTGTGGACGCTGTTGCTTCCATGCTCTATCTGGATTACGGCCGCAGAGACGGAGAATGGGTGGCCAATATGTACGGCGGCAACGAGAACCTGGAGGCTATCGAGTTCTTCAAGCACCTGAATACGGTGGTGGAAGGACGGAACCCGGGCGCGGTCATGATCGCAGAGGAATCCACCGCATGGCCGAAGGTGACGGACAAGGCCGAGTACGGCGGACTGAACTTCAGCCTCAAATGGAACATGGGATGGATGCATGATTTCCTTGAGTACATGAAGCTGGATCCTTATTTCAGAAAATATAATCACAATAAGATGACATTTGCCATGATGTACGCCTACGCGGAGAACTATATGCTTGTTCTCTCCCACGATGAGGTGGTTCATCTGAAATGTTCCATGCTGGAGAAGATGCCGGGACTTTACGACGACAAGTTCCGCAACCTGATGGTGGGCTACGCATTCATGACCGGACATCCGGGCAAGAAGCTTCTCTTCATGGGACAGGACTTCGGCCAGCATCAGGAGTGGAGCGAGGCCAGAGAGCTTGATTGGTTCCTGCTGGAGAAAGACAGAAACCGCCAGCTCCAGAACTTCGTCCGGGCGCTGCTGCACATTTACAGAAAGAATAAATGTCTCTACGAGTACGACTGCTATCCGGAAGGATTTGAGTGGATCAACGCCAACGACGGTGACCGGAGCATCTTCTCCTTCACCAGACATTCTGAAAACGGCAAGAATAATCTGCTCTTCGTCTGCAATTTTACGCCGGTGGCAAGACCTGATTACCGGGTAGGAACTACCTGCCGCAGAAAACACACGCTGATATTAAACAGCGACGCTGCAGAGTTCGGCGGCTCCGGTCAGAAGCGTCCGGAGATCTACAAACCGGTGAAGAAAGCCTGCGATGACCGTAAGTATTCTATTGCGTATGATCTTCCGGCATACGGAGTGGCGATCTTTAAATATTGATACAGGATTCCGCCGATGGCAGCGCTGTCGGCGGAGTTGTCGTTTATTTAGTGATTTCAGGAGATAATATGGCAGACAGGAAAGACAGAATTATTTTACATTGGAAGAAAGTTGCTTTTAAGGGATGGTTTCTCGTGCCGGGTGAGTATACAGGAAGGCTTGACGGGCCGGAGCTTGAGGTGGAGCTGGCAGTATCGGAGGAAGAGAAAGGCGCTCAGCCGGCGCGTACCTTTCGTGTATTCCAGCAGAAGGCCGGAACCTATGGCGCGTACAGCGACTATATGACCCGCCACGGCTGTGCCTGCTGCTCTCTGACTACGCTGCTGGCGGCTTATGTGCCGCGGTATCGTGCGCTTCGTCCGGATGAGACCATCGCCCGGGTGGAGAGAGAACATTTTGATGAGAGAGTATGGAAGAAAAATTACGGGAAGCATATCGCCCGGCAGATGCCTGTCTCCTTATATGGTATTTCCCGGATTCTTACGGACTGCGGCGTCTCCCATCGATATGTGGGCGATTTTAAAGACGAGGATGCTGTGAATGAGATTCGGGCGCACCTGCGTTCCGGCCGGCCGGTGGTGGTGGAGACCAGCCGTATGAAAAGGCAAAATGGCAGAATCGTCCGGTGGTTTGACAAGAAGTTTGCCGGTTCTTATCACACTATGATTCTTCTGGGCGAAGATGAGAACGGACATTTTATTTTCACGGATTCCGCTACCAGAGAGTGGTCGGGAGACTGGCAGCGTCTCAAGAAAGCAGAGCCTGGCGACATCCTTTCATATATGTTTCCTCAGAAGAATATAGAAGATTCCCATGTGTATTTCAGCCGGAGAAGAAATACAGGCGGTTATATTTTGATGGATGTGTGAAGGGTCGGCCGGAATGTAGACGTTCATTTTGCCGTCGGTGATCATAAATTGGCAAATTCAAGGTTGACAAATACATGTTTATTGCTTAGAATAGACTACATCACAAAGGTAATACAGCAATGAAAAACGATGACGGAAACAAGTAGCTTTCGCACAGATATTCAGAGAGCGGTCGGCTGGTGAAAGGCCAATAGAACTGCGGACAGTGAATACATTCCCGAGTTGCGCACCGAACGGAAGGCAGACTTCTCTGTAGGCTGTGACGGGGTGGCGGGCGTTATTCCCGCTGAGACTGTGAATACGCAGCCTCATGAGGCAGACAGCGCAGGCTGTCGGTGAAGTAAGGTGGTACCGCGAGAGATTCGCCCTTATCTGTTTTGGCAGATAAGGGCTTTTTTTATTTCGCAGGAAATTCCGCTGGAATTCCGCAAAGCGAAACTCTTTTTATCATTATTATCATTACCAATCAGGAGGAAAAAAGATGACATTATACGATGAATTGGTGGCAAGAGGACTCATTGCCCAGGTAACTAACGAAGAAGAAATCAAAAAGATGATCAATGCGGGCGAGGCAACTTTTTATATTGGCTTTGATCCAACGGCGGACAGTCTCCATGTGGGACATTTCATGGCTCTTTGCCTTATGAAACGTCTGCAGATGGCAGGCAACAAACCGATCGCCCTGCTTGGAGGCGGAACCGGAATGATCGGCGATCCGTCCGGACGGACTGACATGCGTCAGATGATGACTAAGGAAACCATTGATCACAATATCGAGTGCTTTAAGAAACAGATGAGCCGTTTCATTGACTTTTCAGACGGCAAAGCGCTTATGGTAAACAATGCGGACTGGCTGCTGGATCTTAATTATGTGGATCTGCTCCGTGAAGTGGGAGCCTGCTTCTCTGTCAACAACATGCTTCGTGCCGAGTGCTACAAGCAGCGTATGGAGAAAGGTCTGTCCTTCCTGGAGTTCAACTACATGATCATGCAGAGCTACGACTTCTACGCATTATACCAGAAATACGGCTGCAATATGCAGTTCGGCGGCAATGACCAGTGGAGCAATATGCTGGGCGGTACAGAACTGATTCGCCGGAAACTGGGCAAAGACGCTTACGCCATGACCATCACCCTGCTGCTGAATTCCGAGGGCAAAAAAATGGGCAAGACCCAGTCCGGAGCCGTATGGCTGGATCCGAACAAGACTTCCCCGTTTGATTTCTATCAGTACTGGAGAAATGTCGCTGACGCCGACGTTATGAAATGTATCCGTATGCTGACCTTCCTGCCTCTGGAAGAAATCGACGCAATGGCAGACTGGGAAGGCAGCCAGTTAAATCAGGCAAAAGAAATCCTTGCGTATGAGCTGACTAAACTGGTACACGGCGAAGAGGAAGCGGCGAAAGCGCAGAAAGCGGCGAAAGCGTTGTTCGTACAGGGCGGTGCGTCCGCCGATATGCCGGAATGTGTGCTGGCAGATGAAGATTTCACTGACGGCAGTATCGACATCTTAAGTCTGCTGGTGAAGGCAGAACTGGCGGCAACCCGTTCCGAGGCCAGAAGAAATGTAACGCAGGGAGGCGTTACTTTGGACGGTGAAAAGGTAACGGATATCAAGGCCGCTTACACAGCCGATGACTTCATGGGAGACGGCAAAGTGTTAAAACGCGGCAAAAAGAAATTTAAAAAGATTTTTGCAAAATAATTGCCGTGCATCTGCCGGGTGGAATCACTCGTGAAAATTCCGGATGAAATATATTTTTTAAAGAATACTTTTCCGGGCTGTGGGCATACTGTTTCTGTCAGTTCACAGGGACAAATAAGTGAACGGGAAAGGAGCATATTTTATGTCCAAAAATCAGAAAACATCTGCTCAGAATAAGGCAAAAAACCGTTCCGGAAATGCTGCGAAAAACAGCAGCCAGAACTGCCCGAGAGGCACTTCAAAAAGTGGCTCTCAGAGCAGCGCCCGGAATCAGTCCGACGACGAATCCGACGACCCGGACGATGGTTCGGAGCAGAACAGCCGGCTGAATGCAGGAGCCAGGAATTACATTCCCTCCGGGATTCGGTGGCGCTGGTAAAAAAAGCGCAGATACAATTGAATAAATGAGCGAAGAGGCTGTCAGACCGGCCGGGACCCGTGAGAGTTCAGACCGGAAGGCGGCCTCCTTCTTTTATTGCAAAGGAAACGCGCCGGCAGTTTTGCATAATATAGTAGTAACAAAGGACTGTGAGGTTTATTGTGCTGAATTTTATTTCCGTATCAGACGCGGTCAGATTGTGTTATGATAAAAAAGGAATACTTGTGGATGTCCGGCCGGAGGAAGAGTACAGGCAAGGGCATCTTCCAATGGCGGAAAATGTGCCGCTGGAAAGAATCATGCAGGGGGAGTACCAGCCAGGGAAAGAAAAACCGCTCTATCTGTACTGCGATACCGGCGCCAGCAGCCTGCTGGCGGCAAAAAAGCTGGCAGAGAGTGGCGTGGAGGCTTACAGTGTTGCCGGTGGGCTATCTTATTACCGGGGCTATCTGGAAAAAGAGGAAGAAAAGCTGTGGAATATGGTCTACGTGGATTGAGAAGACAAGCGGCGGCGCCACAAATGGTTGGGAGTTGACACATTCCTGCGGAATCAGTAAAATACTTCTATATTATTGTATGTGCGATGATAAGACGCACCAAAACAGGATAAGATGGAGGAAGCATGAAAGGCAGATATGAATTTGTGGCGCCATGTCATTTTGGGCTGGAGGCAGTGAGCAAAAGGGAAATCAGCGATTTGGGATATGAAATTGTCCGGGTAGAGGACGGCAAAGTGACTTTTACCGGGGATGCAGAGGCTCTGGTAAGAGCCAATATTTTTTTGAGGACAACCCAGAGAATTCTCTGGAAGGTGGCAGAGTTTCCTGCCCTGACCTTCGAGGAGCTGTTCCAGGGTATAAAAAATGTACCGTGGGAAGAATTTTTCCCGAAGGATGCCCGCTTCTGGGTGACCAAAGCGACTTCGGTGAAAAGCGCCCTGTTCAGTACTTCTGATATCCAGTCTGTTGCCAAAAAAGCCATGGTGGAAAGAATGAAGGAGCATTATCATATCGGTTGGTTTGCTGAGACCGGACAGGATTATCCGGTGCGTATTTCTATTTATAAGGACATGGTGACTGTGGGACTGGACACTTCCGGCGAGAGCCTGCATAAAAGAGGGTATCGGAAGATGGTCAGCAAGGCTCCCATCGAAGAGACGCTGGCGGCAGCGCTCATCAAACTGACTCCGTGGAGAAAAGACCGTATTTTGGTGGATCCTTTCTGCGGCAGCGGTACATTTCCTATCGAAGCGGCCATGATGGGCGCCGGCATCGCGCCGGGGATGAGGCGGACTTTCCAGGGGCAGCAGTGGACGAATCTCATTCCTCAGGAACTCTGGCAGAGAGGGTTTGAGGAGGCGCAGGATCTGGTGGATACCAGTGTGGAGATGGACATCCAGGGCTATGATATTGATCCGCTCATTGTAAAGGCCGCCCGTGAGAACGCCGGACGCGCCGGAGTGGCAGATCTGATTCATTTTCAGCAGAGACCGATACATAAGCTGCGGCATCCGAAAAAGTACGGATTTGTCATTACTAATCCTCCTTACGGAGAGCGCATGGAGGATAAAGAGGACATGCCGGTGCTTTACCGGGAAATCGGCGAAGCGTTTTCTCATCTGGAGGGGTGGTCGGAATACATTATCACTGCCTACGAGGACGCTGAGCGATACATTGGCAAAAAGGCAGATAAAAACCGGAAGATCTACAATGGCATGATGAAAACGTATTTCTATCAGTTCATGGGGCCGAAACCGCCGCGGCGGAAGAAGCCGGAGCAGGAAGGAAAGGTGTGAAAAGATACAATGAAAAAGAAATTGATATTTGCAACGGGAAACGAAGGAAAAATGAGGGAAATCCGCCAGATTCTCGGAGATATGGATTATGAAATCCTTTCCATGAAAGAGGCGGGCGTTGACATCGATATCGTGGAGGACGGAGAAACCTTTGAGGATAATGCCATCATCAAGGCAAAGGCCGTGATGGAAGCCACGGGCTGCCTGACGCTGGCGGATGATTCCGGACTGGAAATTGATTATCTCAACAAAGAACCAGGCGTGCTTTCTGCCAGATATATGGGAGAAAACACATCTTACCGCATTAAAAATCAGATTCTTCTGGATCGTCTGCATGGCGTGCCGGCGGCAGTGCGGGGAGCGCGCTTTGTCTGCGTCATTGCCGCTGCATTTCCGGATGGACACATTGAGACGAGAAGAGCGACCATCGAAGGGCGTATTGCCGACGAGCCGGCCGGAGAAAACGGTTTTGGATACGATCCGATTTTCTATGTTCCGGAGCTGAAGAAAACGACCGCGGAACTTTCAGAGGAGGAAAAAAATGCCATTAGCCACAGAGGCAAAGCCCTCAGAATGATAAAGGAGATTCTGTAAATGAGAATTTTAGTAATCAGCGATTCCCATGGACGCAATGACGACGTGTCCGGCGTCATCCGGCAGGTTGGCCCCATCGACACACTGATTCACTGTGGAGATGTGGAACGCGGAGATGATTATATACGTTCCCTTGTAGACTGTCCGGTGTATATGGTTGCCGGAAACAATGATTACAATCTGGATCTTCCGCCGAAAATCATAACCAAGATCGGAAATTACCGGGTGATGATCGCGCACGGGCACACCTATCATGTATACAGAGGCATTGACTATCTGAAAAAGGCTGCCAGAGAAGAAAAAGTGGATGTGGTCATGTTCGGACACACCCATGTTCCCTTTATTGATATCGGCCATGATATCACCATCCTGAATCCGGGAAGCCTTTCCTATCCAAGACAGGCGGACAGAAAGCCTACGTTTCTTTTGATGGAAATTGACGAGAACGGACAGGCACATTACGGACATGGCTATTATAAATCAAAGTTCAGCGAGCTTAGTATATAGAAGGAGATGAATATGAAAAAAGGAGACATTTTAGAAGGAAAAGTCTTGAAAACGGAATTTCCCAACAAGGGAATTATATATATAGAAGAGAAAAAAGTGATCGTAAAAAATGCGCTGGAAGGACAGACAATTCGTTTTTCCGTCAGCAAAAAACGTAAAGACCGGGTGGAGGGACGCCTTCTGGAAGTACTTGAGCCATCATCGCTGGAGGCCGCATCACAGGACTGCGTCTGTCAGCATTTTGGCATCTGCGGCGGCTGCGCCTATCAGCCCCTTCCCTACGAAGAGCAGCTTGCCCTGAAAAAACGCCAGGTGGAAGACCTTATCGAAAAAGCGGGATTTGATTTCCCGGTGGAAGATATCTACGCCAGCCCGCTGGCCCGGGACTACCGCAACAAAATGGAATATACCTTCGGAGATGAGGAAAAAGACGGCCCGCTGGCGCTGGGCATGCACCGGAAGAACAGCTTTTACGATATAGTATCCTTAAAGGACTGTCACATTGCAGACCCGGATTTTATGGTCATTTTGCAGGCAGTCCTTCAATACTTTACATCCATCGGAGCGTCCTACTATCACAAAATGCGAAAGGAAGGATTCCTCCGCCATCTGGTGCTGCGCCGTTCCGTAAAGACCGGCGATATCCTTGTCAATCTTGTCACCACCACCCAGTCGCAGCTGGACGATGAGACTTTTGTGAACCTTCTCACATCCGCCAAAACAGACGGCAGGATCGTGGGCATCCTGCATACGTTCAATGACAGCCCGGCGGACGTGGTGCAGAGCGACGAGACACGTCTCCTCTACGGACAGGATTATTTTTATGAGTACCTTCTGAATATGCGTTTTAAAATTTCTCCGTTCTCCTTCTTCCAGACCAACACTCTGGGCGCAGAGGTTCTTTACGAAAAAGTAGGAGAGTACGTGGGTGAGACAAAGGACAAGCTCATCTACGACCTTTACACCGGCACCGGCACCATCGCCCAGATGATGGCGCTGTACGCCAGAAAAGTGGTCGGCGTGGAGATTGTCGAGGAAGCGGTGGAGGCCGCCCGACTCAACGCTGAGGATAACCATCTGACCAATTGTGAATTCATTGCCGGCGATGTCCTCAAGGTTGTGGATAACCTCACCGAAAAACCGGACATGATCATCCTCGACCCGCCCCGCGACGGCGTGAACCCGAAAGCCCTCCGCAAGATCATCCGCTTTGGCGTCGACGAGATGGTCTATGTCAGCTGTAAGCCGACCAGCCTCATGCGCGACCTGGTCATGCTCCAGGAAGCCGGGTACGCGGTGAAGCGTTGCTGTCTGGTTGATATGTTCCCGGGGACAACGGGGGTGGAGACGGTGTGTCTGCTTTCTCGCAAAGGCCAGACAGCTAATCAATTTAACATTTCCAAATAGTTACGCATTGCGTAGCTGATGAAATCCATATTTATAATGATCGGATATAAGACCTGCGGTTATCTTAAATAAAGTAACCGCGGGTCTTTTTTTGTATCTTCCAAAATGTTATGATAAGCATGACAGACAGTTGTCATGTTTGGATTGTTATGATACAGGCAGGAGGGGAAAATGAAAACAGATCGGCTGATTGGTATTTTGTCGGTTCTTTTGCAGAAGGAGAAATGCACCGCTCCGGAGCTGGCGGAGAGGTTTGAGGTTTCAAGGAGAACGATTAACCGGGATATAGAGGCGCTGTGCAGGGCAGGGATACCTATCTGTACCATGCAGGGAGTCGGCGGTGGTATCCGCATTATGAACGGATACCGGATGGACAGGACATTGTTGACTTCCAGGGATATGCAAATGATTCTGGCGGGACTGCGCAGTCTGGACAGTGTCAGTGGAAGCAGTTATTACAGGCAGTTAATGGAAAAACTGCAGGTGGGCGGAGCGGATTTTGTCAGTGGCAGGGATTCCGTGCTCATCGATCTGTCCTCGTGGTATAAGGAATCCCTGGCTCCCAAAATCACACTGATCCAGGATGCCATTGCCGAAAGAAAGCGGATTACATTTCATTATTACGCGCCGGGAGGAGAGAGTGTCCGGCAGGTGGAGCCATATTATCTGGTGTTCAAATGGTCCAGCTGGTATGTGTGGGGATGGTGTCTGACGCGAAAGGATTTCCGGTTATTTAAACTGAACCGGCTGGAACATTTAAAAATGCTGGAGGAAGGTTTTGCACCCAGGCAAGTGCCGATGCCGGATTTGTCCAATGAGAGAATCTTTCCGGCAAATATCCGGGTAAAGGTGATTTTTGATCCCGATGCAAAATGGAGGCTGGTAGAAGAGTTCGGTCCCGGATGTTTTGAGGAGCAGGAAGACGGGCGCCTTCTGTTTCAGATGGATTATACCGACGAGGAATCCCTGCTGAGCTGGCTGCTGACCTTTGGAGCGAAGGCGGAGGTTCTGGAGCCGGAAACAATAAAGGAAAAATTGCTGAGAACGGCGGAAGGCATGATGTACATTTACCGAAAAGGAGGAAAGCTGATGGCACAAAAGGAACTGGCGCTTTATGTGGCGGAACAGCTGGAGCCGCTGGGAGACATCCGATATATTCCCATGATGGGCGGCTGGCTGTTTTATTATCGGGAAAAGCTGATCGGAGGAATATATGAAGATGGATTTGCCGTGAAGGACACCCCGGCTTCCAGAAGGTTTATGCCGGACTGCCGGGATGAGGTGTGGGAAAATACCCCGGCGGCTCTGCTGCCCTGCACTATTTTGGAAGACAGTGGGAAGCTGTGTCAGATGGTAAGGGAAATGTATCCGGAACTTCCGGCTCCGAAGGCGAAGAAACCGGGAAAAAGAAGGAGGAAATCAGATGGCATTTGATTATAAGAAAGAATACAAAGAATTTTATCTTCCGGGCAGGAAACCCCAGATCATAGAGGTTCCGAAAATGAACTTTATTGCAGTCAGAGGAATGGGCGATCCCAATGAGGAGGGCGGCGCTTATAAAGAATCCATCAGCCTTCTGTACGGCATTGCATTTACCATTAAAATGAGCAAGAAGGGCAGCCATCAGATAGAAGGATATTTCGATTATGTGGTGCCGCCGCTGGAGGGCTTCTGGAAACAGGAAGGCGTTCAGGGAATGGATTATGAGCGAAAAGATAAACTGCAGTGGATTTCAGTCATCCGCCTGCCGGATTTCGTGCAGAAAGAGGATGTTGACTGGGCAGTTGCGGAGGCAGAGCGAAAGAAAAAACAGGACTATTCCAAAGTGGAATTTCTTACCATAGAAGAAGGGCTGTGCGTCCAGTGCATGCATATCGGAGCTTTCGATGACGAGCCGGCGACCGTTGATCTGATGAATACATTTCTTGAAGAAAACGGTTATGTAAATGATTTTTCCGATGACCGGATGCATCATGAGATTTATTTGTCCGACGCCAGACGCGTCCCGGCGGATAGATGGAGGACGGTGGTGCGGCATCCGGTGATAAAGGTGTGACGGATTAAAATATGTTTTGTTTAGTCATTAAGTTCTGCAAGCATGATTTGTTCCAGACGAGTTATATCTGGAAACACAACTTTTTTTCCTCTTGCATGAAGATGACGAAGTCGTTTCATGTTGGTGCTGACTTCTTTGTGGATGGAGTGTTTTACAGGTACGGGGTTGTTATTAGATCGAAATTTTTCCACACGGGTACTTAATGGGACCATCCACAGCAGGGAGGTTTTTGTGTCACGGAGACAATAAAAGGTAGGACGATATGTGCCGTTTTCTTTATTCTGCATTAGACTGCTGTCGTGCACTTTTTCGAAATATTCGTCTTTAATATGGTAAACATAACCTTCCTGATAAATCATTTTTCCTCCCTATAAAAATCAGCCCTGCCATGCAGCAGGGCCGAGAATTTTCAAGCCGGACATTTATTAGACGCTTCCGGTGAGCGAACCATATTTTCGAGCCGTTCATTTATAGGCCGCCAGCGGTAAGCGGACAATATTTTCGATGACAGGAATCCCTGTCTCTATCATTATTATATGTTTTCACATGAAATATGTCAATGAAAATAAGAAAAAAATATAGTATAAAGAATGTAATGATGATAAGAATATTGTGCATGAACGTGGTTATATTTGATTTGACGGCATAAAACAAGAATAATTTCATCACCGGTTTGCGGTCATACGCAGACCGGTTTTTTCTTTTTACGGGAAAATGTATTGACAAAGCGACATGCGTGTTGCATAATATAAAAAACGACGTATATGTCGCAAAAATGAAAGCTGGAAATGAGGGCTGGAAGATGGGAAAAAAGGGTGATGAGACCAGGAGGATGATCCGGGAAAAGGCAGCCGGGCTGTTTGCACAAAGAGGTTTTAAAAATGTAACGATGAACGATATTTGTCAGGTAACAGGATTGAGCAGAGGCGGGCTGTACAGGCATTATGACAGCACAAAACAGATTTTCTCAGAGATTGTGGATGAATTGATGCAGGCACAGGATAATGAACTATCGGAGAAGATGAAGGCAGAGCTTCCGGCGACGCAGATTCTTGACGAGATTCTGGAACGATATCGTCAGGAGATGATGGACGGAGAAGCGTCTTTGAGTGTGGCAATTTATGAATATTACAGTGGCAGCGCGACAGATGATCGGGAGAATCTGCTCTCAAAGCAGTATGAGTATTCGGTGGAGATGTGGAGCGCTTTTATATCTTATGGTATAAAACGGGGAGAGTTTAAGGAGACGGATGCCAGAGAGCTTATTGATATTCTTCTGTTTGCTTATCAGGGAGTGCGGATGTACAGCACCATTATGCCTCTGGATGAGCAGATACCGGTGCGGATCATTCATCATGTAAAAAAGATATTAACCATGTAAAGAGAACATTAATTATACAAAGAGGATACTAACTATGCAATAATGATATATAATCATCATAGAAACAGAGCAGGAGGCAGGGAATGGGAACTGTTTTTTATAATTATCCAAAAGAAAAGAGTGCGTTTATTAATCCGGAAGATGTAACAAAGAGAAATGCGGATTTTCCTGAGAGGTGTGTCTCCACATTTTCTGAAAATATTATCAATAAATTTGCTTCTCTGGATGGTGTGGAGGTTATAGATTATCTATACACGGCCAATGGGCGAACTCCTGTTTATCAGTTTATTTACAGGGATACTCCTATTGCTTTTTATTTGTCGAGAGTCGGAGCGCCTGCCTGCGCTGCCGGGCTGGAAGAAGTGATTGCCATGGGAGCAAAGAAAATTCTGCTGTTTGGAAGCTGCGGGATTTTAAATCGTGCTGCCGATGATAAGATTATTATTCCGGTATCTGCGGTTCGTGATGAAGGTACCAGCTATCATTATCTGGAGGCGGCAGATGAGGTATCTGCCGACGCAGACGTCATTGAGAGACTGACAGCATGCATTGAGAGATGCGGGCATCCGCATGTCAAAGGAAAAACCTGGACCACCGATGCCATTTACCGTGAAACTGCTGAGGTGATTGCGGAGAGGAAAGAGACGGGCTGCCTCTGCGTGGAAATGGAATGCGCGGCAGCCATGGCAGTGGCGAAGTTCCGGGATATTCCTTTTGCTCAATTTCTGTATGGCGCGGACAATCTGGACAGCGATAGCTGGGAGTCGCGGGACTTGACAGAATACGGGTTGTCCGGCGCCGAAAAATATATGGCCCTGGCTTTAGAGGGAGTGCTTGCGCTTTAGCGAAAAGCCTCACACAATAGGCACCGCTCCCGGGTGCTCCATCTTGCGGAATACAGAAGGGGTGCAGCCCTTACAGTGTTTAAACTGTCGGATGAAATAGCTCATATTATCGAAGCCGGTGTCCATGGCGATCTCTGTGATCGGGGCGTTGGTGGTGAGTAAGAGGGCGGCGGCCTGATTGATACGGTATTCATTTAAGTAGGAAAACGGTGTTTTTCCTACTTTTTGTTTGAAAAATTTGCAAAAATAATTTTTGTTCATATGAAGTCTGGAAGAAAGCTGTTCCAGGGTGATTCGCTCCTGATAATGCTGTTCGATATATTCAAATACCGGGCGGAGAGAATACTCTTCGGAGGATTTCCAGCGGGCGTTGTCACCGGACGGCAAGAAGGCCTGCCTGGAGAACAGAATTTCCAGAATCTGCAGCAGAATAATCTTGATCGAAAGGGAGGCGGGAACCGCAGGGTCTGTATTGTGATACAGTTGTTCCGCCTGCGCGATCAGCTGACCGATTTGCGCGGAAGTCTTCGGCTCGAATGTATCTCCCGGAGGAAACAGAAGTTTGCCGGAGAAGAGAGGTTCCAGATATCGGTTCTGGCAGACATCGTATTGGGCGAAGCTGAGCAGTTCCAGACCGAAAACCAGCGCATAGTGATGGGAAACCTCACTGTTGCCGAATAGGGCGTGGGCGGTTCCCGGATTAATGAAATAAATCTGACCGGCAGTCAGAAGCTTCGTGCTGTTTTCTGTGCGGAGCGTGATGCTTCCTTCTGTCACATATAGAAATTCCGCTTCATCGTGCCAGTGATAGGGAGCAAAATACTGGCCGCAGGTGTCCCACTGGGAGAATGCCTGAAAACGGAATTGCGGAGTTCCATGTTGTGCTTCTTTTTGAAGGTGAATTTTGTTCATGTTTTTCTGCTCTTTCTGTTGACTGGTTGGATAGTAAGTGAATATTGTACATGTTTAGAATAACATATTGCAAGAAAGAACAAAAGAAGTTTTTTATACTGAATCTACATGAAGTGCATAATAAATGGGAGGAAGAAACATGAACAACAATTTATGGTGGAAAAAGAGCGTGATTTATCAGATATATCCGAGAAGTTTTGCGGACAGCAACGGGGACGGTATCGGAGATCTGAACGGTATTACCGAACATCTGGATTATCTGAAAGAGCTGGGGGTGGATGTGATCTGGCTGTCTCCGGTCTATCAGTCTCCTAACGATGATAATGGATATGATATTTCGGATTATCAGGCTATCATGAATGAGTTTGGGACCATGGAAGATTTCGACCGGATGCTTTCGGAAATGCATAAAAGAGGATTGAAGCTGGTGATGGATCTGGTTGTCAACCATACGAGCGATGAGCACCGCTGGTTCGTGGAGAGCAGAAAATCAAAAAACAATCCTTACAGAGATTATTACATTTGGAAGGATGCAAAGGACGGAAAAGAGCCGAATAACTGGGGCAGTTCTTTCGGCGGTTCTGCATGGCAGTATGATGAGGAGACGGAAATGTATTATCTCCACTGTTTTTCTCCGAAACAGCCGGATCTGAACTGGGAAAATGAAACGGTTCGGAAGGAAGTCTTTGATATGATGACCTGGTGGTGTGAGAAAGGCGTGGATGGCTTCCGTATGGACGTGATCAGTATGATTTCCAAAGACCCGGCTTATCCGGACGGGGAAGTCGTGAATGGATTATACGGAAACAAGGATCCATATGTCTGCAACGGCCCGAGAGTGCATGAGTATCTGCAGGAAATGAATCAGAAAGTGCTGTCCAAGTATGATCTGGTGACGGTGGGCGAGACCGCCGGTGTTACCATCGAGGAAGCAAAAAAATATGCCAATCTGGACGGCAGGGAATTAAATATGGTGTTCCAGTTTGAACATATGGATATTGCCGCGGGCGAGCATGGAAAATGGACCACAGACAGAATACCGATGAAAAAACTCAGAGAGGTACTGAATAAATGGCAGGAAGAGCTGGAAGGTGTGGCCTGGAACAGCCTGTACTGGGATAATCACGACCAGCCAAGAGCGGTTTCCAGATTTGGAAACGACGGTCCGATGTACCGGGAAGTATCCGCCAAAATGATCGCGACCTGTCTGCATATGATGAAGGGAACTCCGTACATTTATCAGGGTGAAGAAATCGGTATGACCAATGCTTATTTTAAGAATATTGAAGATTACCGGGATATCGAGTCGATCAATGCATTTTATGAATACACAGAAAATGGGATCATGAATGAGGAAGATATGCTGGATGCGATCCGGGCGATCAGCAGAGATAATGCCAGAACCCCGATGCAGTGGGATGACAGCGCCAACGCGGGATTTACAACAGGAACGCCGTGGATCAAAGTAAATCCAAATTATCTGATGATAAATGCAAAACAGGCCATGGAAGATCCAGACAGTATTTTTTACTACTATCAGAAATTGATCCGGCTCCGGAAAGAGCAGGAGATCATTGTAGAGGGCGTCTTTAAAGGGCTGTTGAATGATGATGAAAATATTTATGCGTACCAGAGAACGCTCGGCGATAAGAAACTGGTAGTTGCCTGCAATTTCAGTGATCGCGAAGTTGCCTGCGATCTGTTCGAGCAGCAGGAGGGAGAGGAACTGATCTCTAACTATCATTTTCATAAAGAAGGCGTTTTAAAGCCGTATGAAGCCAGAGTGGTGCTGTACGAAAATGTTTGATGAAAGCGTTTTGCTGATGATGCCGACAACGTAAAAAATGTTTTGCAACACAAAAAAATGAGATTCAGACGAATCTAAATCTCATATTCCATGTAATCAGCAAGATAATGTTTCTGGCGCAGCGCCTCCTCGATCTCATCGAGAATCTCCTCGCTGTCAGCGCGGATGGTGTGGTAGTGATAACCGGAGGTGGCGCTTGACAGCAGGGAGGACTTGCTGGTGTCGAGTTCTGATTTGAAATTGTGGGTGTCACGGCGGCTTTTGATGTTCAGGGGAGCGGAGACCTTGCCGTAGACCCGGTGATTGATGCTCACATCCACGATGCATCCGCCCAGATCCACGATGGTCTGCAGCTCGTCCTCCACCTGCGCGTCGCTGTGGCAGACCTTCAGGACTCTGGTGCAGCCGCCGGAAGTCTCATTTAAAATGTATCCCCGGCCCGTGGAGAGGATGGGATAGCCGGCGGTGCGCAAAAGAGCGATGTCCTGCACGACAACCTGCCGGCTAACGCCGGTTTCCTTTCCCAGCCGGGTCCCCGACAGGGGAACGTCAGACTGGGAAAGAAGAGACAGGAGAGTCTTCCGCCTGCTTTTGCCGTCTAGTTCTTTTTTCATGAAATCTGCCTCCTTTTCTGACAGGCATAGATTTGCACATCCAGAATGTCGAGTATTTTAAACTCTAGTTCCTCATTCTGAACAGTTTTTGTTCAGATAATATTACTCATCCTGAACAGTTTTTCGTTCAGATAATCTTTATTCATCCAGTACCCGCAGGTGTTTCAGACTGATGTCGAGAATCGGCGCGGAGTGGGTCAGGGCGCCGCTGGAAATGTAATCAACACCCAGGGAGGTGATGGTTTCGATGTTTTCTTTGGTGATGTTGCCGGAACATTCCGTCTCGGCTCTGCCGTCGATGATGCGGATGGCTTCTGCCATCGTTTCCGGACTCATGTTGTCGAGCATAATGATGTCGGCGCCGGCTTCCACAGCTTCCCGGACCATATCGAGATCTTCTGTCTCCACTTCGATCTTGCGAACGAAAGGAGCGTAGGATCTGGCGGCCTCGATGGCTTCCTTAACGCCGCCGGCAGCGTCGATGTGATTGTCTTTTAAGAGAACGCCGTCGGACAGGTTGTAGCGGTGATTGCATCCGCCGCCGATGCGGACGGCGTATTTTTCAAAAATGCGCATGCCCGGGGAGGTCTTGCGGGTGTCGAGAAGCTTTGTTTTGCTGCCCTTTAACATATCGGCCAGATGACGGGTGTAGGTGGCGATGCCGCTTAACCGCTGCAGATAGTTGAGGGCCGTGCGCTCACCGGATAACAGGACGCGGATATCGCCGGTCACAACGGCAAGCGCCTGTCCTTCTTCCACCCGGTCGCCGTCCTGGATGGTTCTGCCGTTGGTCTCGATGAAGGTGACCTCTGTGTTCTCGTCCAGCAGCTTAAATACCCGCTCGAAGATCTGCAGACCGGCGATGATGCCGTCTTCCTTGGCAAAGAGATAAACCTCGCCTTTTTTATATTCCGGCATCACGGCGTTGGTGGAAACATCCTCGCTGTTGATGTCTTCTTCCAGTGCGATTTTGATATATTTATCGGCAACCAGCCGAAGAGTAATTGGATTCATGTGACTGTTCCTTTCTATTAAAAAGATGTATCATTTTCTGCGATATGTTGTGCTATCATTTTTCGCGATATGCGTGCTGTCATTTTCTGCGATATGCTGCGCCGCCCGCTTGGCAAAAACCAGACTTTCCAGCAGGCTGTTGCTGGCCAGCCGGTTCCTTCCGTGGACTCCGTTGCAGCTTGTCTCGCCCACGGCGTAGAGATGGGGCATGGTGGTGGCGGAGTTGCTGTCCACGTGGATGCCGCCCATAAAATAATGCTGTGCCGGGATGATAGGAATCGGTTCCTTCAATATATCATACCCGTGTTCCAGGCAGTATTCATAAATATGTGGAAAATGTTCGAGAATCGTTTCCTTCGGTACATTTTCAAAGGAAAGAAATTCATGGTCCACATTTTCTTTCTTCATTTCTTTTTCGATGGCGGCGGAAACTACGTCCCGCGGCTCCAGCTCGTTGGTAAAGCGTTCTCCCTTATGATTTAAAAGAATGGCGCCCTCCCCCCGGGCTGATTCGGAGATCAGGAACTGGCGTCCCGGTTCCTCGCTGTAAAAGCTGGTGGGATGAATCTGCACGTAGTCCATATGTTCCAGTGCCACGCCGTGTTTTTCTGCGATGCGGCAGCCGTCCCCGGTGAGAATCGGATAATTGGTGGAATGTTTGTAAAGGCCTCCGATGCCGCCGGTGGCAAAAATAGTATCTTTGCTGTGGATCTGTAGCGTTTCTCCGTTGGCCGTCTCGGCAGTCATGCCGGTACACTGTCCGTCTTCCACCAGAATGTCGGTCATGGTGGTGTATTCCATGATGGTGACATTGGAAAGAGCCTGCACGGTGCGCAGGAGGACGGTGGTGATCTCCTGACCGGTCACATCTTCGTGAAAACAGATGCGGGGCCGGGAGTGAGCGCCTTCCTTTGTGTAGAGAAGGGATCCGTCCGGATTTTTGGCGAAACGGACGCCCAGACGGAGCAGATGATCAATGACGGCACGACTGCCCCGGATCATGATATCGACGCTCTCCCGGCGATTCTCGTAATGGCCGGCCCGCATGGTATCCTCAAAGTAGGAATCGTAATCATCGTCATCCCGGAGGACGCAGATGCCGCCCTGGGCCAGCATGGAATCGCAGGTGGAAAGGCTGCCCTTGGACAAAAGCAGTATTTTCTTGTCGGAAGGCAGGTGGAGGGCAGTGTAGAGCCCTGCAACGCCGCAGCCGGCGATGGCCGCGTCAAAGTATAAATGTTTCATAAGTAGTGTTCTCCATTGTAAATTATTTGGTCTGCCGGGCTGTGCGGCTCTCTATTTGGCCAGCTTAAGCATATTGGAAAGCGCCTGTTCGGCCTGCTGTGCCAGCGCTTCCGGCGGCATGGCCACCTCATTTTCTCCCGTTGTCAGAACGTGGATGACCTGATCGAGAGTAATCTGCTCCATGTCCGGGCAGGACGGCCGTGTCTTTGGGAAGTAGAATCGGGCGTCCGGGCGTTTTTCGCTGAGCTTGTAGACGACGCCGGACACGGTGCCGATGATAAACTCGGAACATTCGGTATGTTCTCCGGCATAGTTAATGATGCCGCTGGTGGAGCCGATGTAATCGGCCAGGTCGAGAATCTGCCCGTTACATTCCGGGTGGACGAGAACCTGTGCCTGCGGGTGAGCTTCTTTCAGCTCACGGACTTCATCGGCAGACATGAATTCGTGTCTCGGGCAGTAGCCTTCATTATAGAAGAAATGTTTCTCCGGCACCTGCTCCGCTACAAAATGTCCCAGATTGCGGTCCGGGATAAACAGGATGTTTTTATTCGGCAGATTGCGGACGATCTTTACCGCGTTGGCGGAAGTCACACATACGTCGGACCAGGATTTGATCTGCGCGGTGGAGTTGATGTAGCAGACCACGGCCAGATCCTCGTACTGTTCCCTGGCAGCGTCGATGACCGCTTTGTCCACCATGTGCGCCATCGGGCAGTCGGCGGTGGCATCCGGCATGAGAACGGTCTTCTCCGGATTCAGAAGCTTGGCACTCTCTCCCATGAAGGAGACGCCGCAGAACACGAGAACCGGGTTCGTAAGCTGCACCGCCAGCTTGCTCAGACAAAAGGAGTCTCCGATATAATCGGCAACTTCCTGCACCTCCGGAGGTGCATAGTAATGCGCCAGAATAACGGCGTTTTTTTCTTCTTTTAACTGCTGGATTCTTTCTTTTTTTGTATTCATAATTCCTTCTCCATAATAGCTGTAAATGTACGGTATGATTCGCACGGAATGACTGGCCTGCGTTTTACCTGCAGCGTTGTCGTTCTTTGGCGCGCGTTTGCTGCGCCTCGCTTTTTCCGCTGAAATCTTTAAGAGTATACCACGTGTTTTTGCAGGTGACAAGACATATGTAAAGAAAAATGTAAATAAAAGTAAAATACTGACCACTGCGTGAACAGTAACAAATGCTGTGTCAGGGAGAAGGAGCTTATGCAGGACAAAAATATCGCAACAATTTATTTATATTGACGGAAGTATTCTTGTGTTATAGACTGAGAGAGAAAAAGGACGCGTGAGAAGGCGTCTGGAAAAGGAGGATATGAGAAGATTATGTATTCACAGACTGAGAAACGGCAGTTTACTATTTTCCTGCTGATTGCCTACGGGCTTACGTATGTGATGGGATTGTTTATGTGGTATGGTAATGCATCTGCCATGGATGTCAGTGTTTTCCCCAATGCGCAGATGATGTATCCGGCGGCTGGCGTGGCGCTGGCATATCTGATCACAGGAAAGAAGGAGCAGAAATATCCAAAAGGTTTTTATGCGGTGTTTTTTGTGCTGGCGATGATCATGGCGGCGATGGCACTTATTTCCGTTTTTGTGGCGCTTCCAACCCTGGGAACAGCAGAGGCGCCTGTCTCCATGTGGACGCTCATCTCACAGGTTGCGATCATCATCGGAAGTATTGTCGGCTGGATCGCGCTGGGGGTTTCCGGTAAGGAGAAGAGGGAGAACGGAGGACTGCGCTGGAAGAAGACAGGGGCTTCCGTATTCTGCATCGTGCTGTTTCTGGTGATTTATATACTTCGGACAGTGGTATCTTACGCGCTGAGCGGCCAGCTTTCAGACATCGCGCAAACATTAGCCAGTCCGTATACCTGGATTAACCTTGCGGCGATGATTCCGAACTTCTTCCTCGTGTTTATCGCTTTCTTTGGGGAGGAATACGGATGGAGATATTATATGCAGCCGTATCTGCAGAGAAAGTTTGGCCTGCGGGGCGGTGTGATTGTGCTCGGAGTTGTGTGGGGACTGTGGCATCTGCCGATTGATTTCTTCTATTATACAACCCCGGACATGGGAATCATCATGGCGGTATCCCAGCAGGTAACCTGTATTTTCCTGGGGATTTTCCTGGCCTATGCGTATATGAAGACCAACAATATCTGGGTCCCGGTTATTTTACATTTTCTGAATAATAACCTGATTCCGGTGCTTTCCGCTGATTATTCGGCTGATATCCTGCAGAACCAGCAGGTGACATGGGCCGGCGTGCTGTTTGGTCTGATACTGAATGTAATCTGCTTTGGCGGATTCCTGTTTGCTAAAGAATTTAAGAAAAAGGACGCCGGAGAAGGTGGAGAGCTGTAAAAAGAAGAAGGCGGTTGGTGAGTGGACTATGGAAACATTGTCAGAACATTCTGCCAAAAAATGAAATAATACAATAAAAGAGCTGCTGCGGGAGCCGGTTTTGTGAAGCATCCATGCGCCTGAATGTGGAAGGCGGAGAATGTTTCGCAAAGACCCGGCAGGCCCGCGGCAGTTTTTTGTATGTTCTATATCAGTTCCAGTTCCCGGAGGCTGTCGCAGATGCGCTCGATATTTTTGCCGTCGGAAAATTCATTGATGGTCTGATACCGCCGTTCAAATTCTTCGGTGCGGAAGTAATCAAGAAGAATGCTCCCGTCCTGGAATCCGTCTTCCAGAACAGCTTCCAGTTCCTCAAAGGAAAAAGCGCGTCTTCCGATGTATTCATCGTCCGCCGGAATCAGTTTTCCGTTTTCTTTCTCGTATAATTCCAGATCTTCCTGGAAGAAGACCACGCCGCCGCCCTGGTAGAAGCTGTTGTAGCAGACGGATGAATAGTCCGTGATCAGCAGCTTGGCGATGCCCAGCACCTCGGAAATGGGCTGCGTCCAGATGGAGGAGGCCAGAGGTGTGTTTTCCAGATGCCCGTTGGTCTTCGGATGTATCACGATTTTGATATGATCGGCGGGAAGATACCGCCGGAGAATCTCATAAATGCCCATCGTGTTTTTATAGTAGCTGGTCCGGGTAAAATCCTCTGCGGCATCCTCGTAGGGCTTCCAGGTCAGCATGATGACAGCAATGTCCGGAGAGGACTGGGTCAGATGCCGGTAAGGGATTTTGCTGAAAATGGCCATGCCGGTTTTCAGGATACGGTCGGGAGGCAGCATGAGCATCCGGGCAATGACATTTTTCTCTTTCTCGCTGTCCACGATGATGTAGGATGGCGCGGCTTCTCTTCCATATACAAAGGTGGAATTTTTGCCCTGGCATTTCAGATAGGTGATGCCGTGTTGAAGAAAAATAAAGGCATTGTCGGCAATGGACTTTCGGAAATACCGGTTGTTAGAGCGCAGCACGCTCAAATGTGTCGGAGCCTCTGTGGATATGTACGAGGAAGCCCGGAACAGGAGCCAGTAATATTTGGCGGAAAACTGCGGCACCACCCGGGGATTCTCTTTGAGCCGTTCATAATCGGCGGAATCCCGGTTGATGAGAAAGTAAGCGTGGCCCGGATTCTTTTGTTCCGCCTCCTGAAAGATCTCCCAGGTTCCCTCCTCGGCTTTTTCGCAGAATTTCTCGTAAAACAGAGCGATTTTCTTCGGGGAGCGGCGTTTGAAAAAGCGTCCCAGATGATAGAGTGCGCCGGAGACAAGGGTGCTCTCCCAGAAGCGGAACCGGCGGCTGTACTCGATCTCGGCCATGGGCCGGCAGATGAAGATGATATTTCCGTTGGGCGAATATTTCAGCTGAACGGCGCGCTGGTCCGCGTAGAAGCTTGTGACAGGCACGTGCCGGTAGGGGCTGTCCGCCTCCGGAGCCGCCTTGATTTTCATGGGATAGGTCACCTCATATCCGTTGATATGAAGGGAAATGGTGATCCGGGAGTGAATCTCCGTGCGGCTTTCCATCAAATCCTGAAGACTGAAATGAAAATGGTGTATGCACGCTTCCCGGCTGACATTTTTTGCACTTTTTTCCGAAAAAACAGGCAAATCGAACGGCTGCATCAGTCGGTTCCCGATGTTCACTGCGGCGTCGGAAATCTGCACGTCCATGGGATTGACGATGCCTCCGGCCCAGCGGATATCCAGGCCGTTTCTGTTAAGGGAGACAGAGACGGCTTCATTTATTCTCTCTATGAGACGAAGGTGAGCCGCATTTTCATCGGCCAGGATACATTTGACAGAACCAGCCTTGGAAAATACCATCAAAATGTTCTGGTCCACTGGCTGCCAGAGGAAGAGTCTGTATTTATTTTCCGCATCGGTGGATAAAAAAGTATCTTCCAGAGTATTCAAAGTAAGATCCGGAAGATTTTTCGTCCAGACGGCAGCGGAGGAATCTTCCGTGCTTTTGGTCACAACGAGGGTGTTGTCGTCAATGCGCGTGTAAAAAGTCATAGGGGCCTCCATACAATCACGAAGGATTGTTTCTCTCTAGTTTATTGATGAAGCTGTAAAAATGCAGTTTCTTTTTTAAAAATTCAATTGCCATGGACATCAGTACCGTGATGACCAGCAGTACCAGCACGTTCAGCCATGCATTTCCAAAGCTGTAGGAAAAGTCCTTGAAGAAAGTCGTCCGTATGAGCGTGTGGGTCAGGAACATATTCATGGAATGTCTGCCCAGGAATATGAGAACCTGGCTGAGGCCCAGGAGACGGAACAGGTAGCGGCGGCCAAAGTAGGCGATGTAAACCGGGATGATTCCGTCAAAGACTTCCAGAAATTCCTGACCGGCTGCGCTCTGCCGGAACATGACCAGCGCGGCCAGAATCAGCAGGTGAAACAGGAAGAGCACGGGCCGGGGTATCTTTTTCAGGCGTGTGTCCTCCCACGTTTTCCAGCGGGTAAAAAAAGTAAAATCTTTTTATTAAGTTTAGCAACAGAAAAATGATTTTACAAGAGGGTTTCCGCGGAAAAAGAGGATAATTTGAAGAAAATGCAGCGGCGCGCCGGATAAATGTGGCATCTTCATTAGACATTTCCGTAAAAGTGGGATATAATCAGCAATAGCAAAATGGCAGATTGCCGGAATGATGGAAGTTTTTCCATCTGTTTACAAAGATAAATGACGGAAGAGAGAAGCAGGAGGTTTATGATGAATACTCTTAATGGAAAAGCTCCGGGGCGAAAGTTCTGGAGAACAGGCAGTCATAGTTTAAATAAAGAAGATTATCTGGATACTGCCGCTTCTGTAGTGCTGAAAATCATGTTGATCGTGGCGCTGTTTTGTCCCATCAGTACGACCATGGAGGGCAGCAGGCATCCGCAGTATTATCAGGAGTTTCTTCTGGTAAATGCCGTGGCTGTTATTTTTCTGCTGTTCTATGGGATCGCGACGATCTGGCAGAAACGCTGGAACAGGGAGAACCTGGTTTTTTGTATAAAGTTTCTTTTTGTGATGTGCTGCTACGTATTCTTCTATTATCTGATGATGGATTCCATCCAGTGGAAGTGGCAGGGCGTAAACTGTGTCATCAGCTTCGGATTCTTTCTGCTGCTGATGTGCGGCAGAAACCAGGAGTGGTTTGACCGGCATCACATCATTGAGTTTGCCAACCGGAGTATCGTCATCTCTAATCTGATCGGTATCCTTGTATATCTGCAAGGATACGCTTCTGTGTACTGGTATGATTTTAAGTTTCAGCTGATGCTGCCGCAGGCTTTCTATGGAGAAAAGCGGTTTGAGTGGATTTATTATCACAAATCCCAGTATGCCTTTATGCTGCTGCTCAGCCTGGCGTTTGTTCTGGTGCACCGGAAGAAGTTTATCAACAGAGTGACTCTGGCGCTCAGTATCGCCGTGCTTCTGTCAGGCCTGTACATTTCCCATGTAAATACGGCCATGGTTGGCGGCGGACTGATTCTGGTCAGCTTCTGCGTGGACTGGTTTATCAGGAACTTTAAGAAAATAAAACTCTGGATCAAAGTTGTGGTGATCCCGCTGTTTGGAGCGGGAGTGCTGGGCGCCGGTGTGATGGCGTTTCAGAAGATCGCGGCGGAGCGTTCCGTTCTGACCCTCGGCTCCCGGACCTATATCTGGCAGAGCGCCATTGACTTGATTCTCAAGCGGCCGGAGGGACTGGGGCTGCGGTTTACCTTCAAGAAGCTGTCATTGAACGGACTAGGCGGCATGGTAAACACCAACAACGGCCACAACATTTTCCTCAATGAGATTCTGCGGCTGTCCATCCCGGTGGGCGTCTGCTTTATCATTTTCTTCGTACTTATCATCGTGTACTCGCTGGAGAAGAAGTTCTCCTTCTTTACGCTGGGTATCTGGGGAGCTCTTCTCATGTCCATGATGATGGATTACGCCGTGATGAATTCCGGCTGGACGCTGATGGTATTTTTCTTTTATACAGTCTTCTTCCTGGATGTGGGAGCGCAGAAGAAGGAGGCGGCAGTCAGCGGCGCCGGAGGCGAACCTCAGGATGACCGGGAAATTTCGGAAGCAACCAGCGCGGAGGCGGCAAAAGCGCCGGATAGCCCGGATATAATAATCTGACAGAAAGGAAGAACACAATATGTCCATAGAAAGAGCAAGAGAGTATCTGAAACAATATAACATGGAAGACCGGATTCTGGAGTTTGACGTATCCAGCGCCACGGTGGAGCTGGCGGCGCAGGCTCTTCACTGCGAGCCGAAACGGATCGCCAAGACTCTGTCTTTTAAGGTGGGAGAGGATGCGATTCTCATTGTGGCGGCGGGAGACGCCAAGGTCAACAACGCAAAGTACAAGGCGCAGTTTGGCACGAAGGCGAAAATGCTCTCTCCGGATGAGGTGGAAACGCTGGTGGGGCACGCCGTGGGAGGCGTCTGCCCGTTTGGCATCAATGACGGCGTGAAGGTGTATCTGGATGAGTCTCTGAAACGGTTTGAGACGGTGTTTCCGGCCTGTGGCAGCAGCAACAGCGCCATAGAGATGACCATGGACGATCTGGAAAAATATTCCGGATGTGAGCAGTGGGTGGATGTGTGTAAGCTGCCGGAACTGTAGGGCAGAAAAGGGAGACTTTTGCAGCGTATAACGAAATAATCCTTTTTGAGAAGAATCTTTATTTATTTTTGTATAAAATGCCACAAAATGCATCAATCGGGTAAAATGACTTGTGATTTTTCCATTTTCAGATATAATATTTTATCAGATATGAAGTTATGGGATGGAAAATGGTTTCAGCAGGTGATGAAAGAAGCGCCTGGGGAGCTGCCATCCGTGATGCACTTAAAAATCAACAGGAGGGTGAATTTATGCCAAAGAGAACAGATATTCATAAGGTATTAATTATCGGCTCAGGTCCGATCGTGATCGGACAGGCCTGTGAGTTCGATTATTCCGGTACACAGGCATGTAAGGCGCTGCGTAAACTGGGCTATGAGATTGTCCTGGTCAATTCCAATCCGGCGACTATCATGACTGACCCGGAGACCGCAGATGTGACTTACATTGAGCCGTTAAATGCGGAGCGTTTGGAGCAGATTATCAAAAAGGAGCGTCCTGATGCCCTCCTGCCGAATCTGGGCGGTCAGTCCGGACTGAATCTTTGTGAGGAATTATATAAAAAAGGAATTCTGGATAAATATAACGTGCAGGTTATCGGCGTGCAGGTGGATGCCATTGAGCGCGGCGAGGACCGTATCGAGTTTAAGAAGACCATGAATAAGCTGGGCATCGAGATGGCCAGAAGCGAGGTTGCCTACAGTGTGGAGGACGGTCTTGCCATCGCTGAGAAGCTTGGTTATCCGGTAGTTCTCCGTCCTGCCTATACCATGGGCGGCGCCGGCGGCGGTCTGGTTTATAATAAAGAAGAACTGAAGACAGTCATGGCAAGAGGACTGCAGGCCAGTCTTGTGGGACAGGTGCTGGTGGAAGAGTCTATTCTTGGCTGGGAAGAGCTGGAGCTTGAGGTTGTCCGCGATATGGAAGGCAATATGATTACGGTCTGCTTCATCGAGAACATCGACCCGCTGGGCGTGCACACAGGTGATTCCTTCTGTTCCGCGCCGATGCTGACCATTTCCGAGGAATGTCAGAAGCGTATGCAGGAGCAGGCGTATAAGATTGTGGAATCCGTACAGGTTATCGGCGGAACAAATGTACAGTTCGCCCATGATCCGGTATCTGACCGTATCGTCGTTATCGAGATTAACCCGCGTACTTCTCGCTCTTCTGCGCTGGCTTCCAAGGCGACCGGATTCCCGATCGCACTGGTATCCGCCATGCTGGCAACGGGACTTACATTGAAGGATATCCCATGCGGTAAGTACGGAACCCTTGATAAATATGTGCCGGACGGCGACTACGTGGTGATTAAGTTTGCCCGCTGGGCATTTGAGAAGTTCAAAGGCGTGGAGGATAAACTGGGAACCCAGATGCGTGCCGTGGGCGAAGTCATGAGTATTGGAAAGAACTTTAAGGAGGCATTCCAGAAAGCCATCCGTAGTCTGGAGATTGGTCAGTACGGTCTTGGCCATGCGAAGAATTTTGATACCATGACAAAAGAACAGCTGCTGCAGAAGCTCGTTTCTCCGTCCAGCGAGAGATATTTTGTCATGTATGAAGCTCTGAGAAAGGGCGCTACTGTGGACGAGATCTTTGAGCTTACCAAAGTAAAACATTATTTCATCGAGCAGATGAAAGAGCTGGTGGAGGAAGAGGAAGCGCTGGCTGCCTGCAAGGGAAGCCTTCCGTCCGACGCTATGCTGACAGCTGCCAAGAAAGATGGATTCTCTGATAAATATCTGAGCCAGATTCTGGAGATTCCGGAAGACGATATCCGGAACCGCAGAATTGCCCTCGGCGTAGAGGAAGCATGGGAAGGCGTTCACGTGAGCGGAACACCGGACAGCGCTTATTATTACTCCACCTACAATGCACCGGACAAGAATCCGGTATCCAGCGACAAGCCGAAGATCATGATCCTCGGCGGAGGTCCGAACCGAATCGGTCAGGGTATCGAGTTTGACTACTGCTGTGTTCACGCTTCCCAGGCATTGAAGAAAATGGGCTTTGAGACCATTATCGTCAACTGTAATCCGGAGACCGTATCCACAGACTACGATACCTCCGACAAGCTTTATTTTGAGCCGCTCACACTGGAAGATGTACTGAGCATTTACAAGAAAGAGAAACCGCTGGGCGTGATCGCGCAGTTCGGCGGTCAGACACCTCTGAATCTGGCGGCAGACCTGGAGAAGAATGGTGTGAAGATTCTTGGTACCTCTCCGTCTGTCATTGATCTGGCGGAAGACAGAGATTTGTTCCGCGCTATGATGGAAAAGCTGGAGATCCCGATGCCGGAATCCGGCATGGCGTCCACTGTGGAAGAGGCTCTTGACGTAGCGGCCAGAATCGGTTATCCGGTTATGGTTCGTCCTTCCTATGTGCTGGGCGGACGCGGTATGGAAGTTGTGTATGATGAGGAAGCAATGTCCGGTTATATGAAGGCCGCTGTCGGCGTAACGCCGGATCGACCGATTCTTATCGACCGTTTCCTGAACCACGCTATGGAATGTGAGGCAGACGCTATCAGTGACGGTACGCATGCTTTTGTTCCGGCAGTGATGGAGCACATCGAGCTGGCCGGCGTGCATTCCGGTGATTCTGCATGTATCCTTCCATCAGTACACATTTCCGATAAAAATGTGGAGATCATTAAGGAATACACAAGAAAGATCGCGGAAGAAATGCACGTCAAAGGTCTGATGAACATGCAGTATGCCATCGAGAATGATAAAGTATACGTGCTGGAGGCCAACCCGAGAGCGTCCCGTACCGTACCGCTGGTATCCAAGGTATGTAATATCCGCATGGTGCCTCTGGCAACGGAGATTATCACATCGGAGATTACAGGAAAAGAATCACCGATTCCTTCCCTGAAGGAAAAGAATATTCCATACTATGGCGTGAAGGAAGCGGCATTCCCGTTCAATATGTTCCAGGAAGTCGATCCGGTTCTCGGACCGGAAATGCGTTCTACCGGCGAGGTTCTCGGCTTATCCCACTCCTACGGCGAAGCCTTCTTCAAGGCGCAGGAGGCAGTACAGGCAAAACCGCCGCTGTCCGGTACCGTCCTTATCTCCGTCAACAGAAAAGACAAGGATGAAGTTGTGGATGTGGCGAGAATGTTTGCGGACAATGGATTCCGTATCCTGTCCACCAAGCACACCTGTGATCTGATCAAAGAGGCTGGTATCCAGGCAGAGCAGGTGAAGAAGCTCTCCGAAGGCCGTCCGAACATCTATGACCTGATCACCAACGGAAAGATTGACATCATTGTCAACTCTCCGGTTGGAAAAGACAGCGTCAACGACGACAGCTACCTGCGTAAAGCGGCTATTAAAGCGAGAGTGCCATATTATACAACCATTGCAGCAGCCAAAGCAGCAGTGGAAGGAATCCATTATGTGAAAAAGCACAGCAGCAGCGAGGTGGAATCCTTACAGGATTACCATGCAGAGATTACGGATAAATAACTAGCCTCATATTGAATGAACAGATTATACTGAAAATGTAAAACATAGAACAAATTGACAAAAAGAAAAGGGTATTGCGTGACGCGATACCCTTTTCCTGTAATTACATGAAAGGAGGCGGCGCTATGACATGGCTGCAAAATATAGATGCATCGATTCTGCTGTGGATACAGGAAAACCTCCGGGCAGACATCTGGACACCTTTTTGGAAGGCTGTCACTTTTCTTGGAAATGGAGGCTGGTTCTGGCTGGCTTTGGCAGTCTTGCTGCTGTTTATAAAATCAACCAGAAAAGCAGGAATTTTAAGCCTTCTGTCCATGGGGATAGGAGCGCTGCTCACAAATGCATTTCTGAAACCTGTGGTGGCAAGGATACGTCCTTACGAGGCGGTACCCGATATTATTCTTCTGGTGGAAAAACAGCATGATTTTTCCTTCCCTTCAGGACATACTTGTGCCTCTTTTGCCTGTGCCCTTGTTCTGTGGAAAATACTTCCGGGAAATAAAGGGCTGCCGGCATTGATTCTTGCAATACTCATTGCATTTTCCCGCCTGTATGTGGGAGTACACTACCCCAGCGACGTCCTGGGAGGATTTTTGGTGGGACTGCTCAGCTGCGCGGTTGTCTGCTGGGGAAATCAGCGTTATATTTTAAGAAAAAAGATTAAGGAAGAAGGGTGATAACATGATTATATCGTCCAGAGGAAGATACGCGCTGCGGGTCATGATTGACCTGGCGCAGCATGACAACGGAGAACTGATTTCCCTGAAGGATATCGCCGAGAGACAGGAAATCTCCATGAAATACCTGGAACTCATTGTCAGCACCTTAAATAAAGGAGGCATGCTCATAAGCGGCCGGGGAAAAAAGGGCGGATACCGGCTGAAACACCAGCCGGAAGAATATTCTGTGGGTTCCATCCTGAAACTGACAGAAAAGACCCTGGCGCCTGTAAGCTGCCCGGAGATAGAAAATGAATGCTGTGAGCGGGCGGGAGAATGTATTACGCTGCCTCTCTGGAAGAAACTCGATGAGATGATCGGACAATACCTGGCAGGAGTTACCCTGAAGGATCTGCTGGAGGGGAAGGTGTGAGAAGACTTTTTAAGGAAAAATGAAGCCCCCTCTGACAATATTATCTCAGAGGGGGCGTTTTGGAAAATCGTGCATTTACTTTGTATCAGGCAGTTCGTATCCTGCATTCTTCATCCCGGTGAGAAATTCTTCCTCTGTTTGATGCAGCTCCTCGGAAGCATCGGAAATGGAGAGTTTCCCATTGGCGGTCAGACTATATAAGGTTAATTCAATGCCTTGCTCAATACCCAACTCAATACCTTGCTCTATGCCGCGCTTTATTTCTCTCTGTTCTAATCTCTCCGCGACATCACACATTGTTATCCCCTCCTTCGGGCCGGGAGAGAAGAGTCTGGTATATCTCTTGTCTCCGGTCATGACTGATAATAGTTTTAAGACTTCATCTACGTGCTGTATTATACGGTGGTCTGATTTTCCATGCTGAAGAGCGCCATATGGATCTTTTGTTTCTCCCAGTATTTGGAGACATCGCGTTCCTGTTCGTGGAGAATGTCATCGTCGGCCTTGTACTGTGAATGGACGGCCGTGGCCGCCAGGTCTTCCGGCGAGATCTGACGTTCCCCCTTTCCTGAATGATCGTAAAAACAGGAGGAAGTCCTTATAGGAATCCCTGCATCAATTACAGTTTTATATTATCATAAAAAATAAAATAATGCTATATATTTCTCGATTTTTGGTGAAAAAAATGATTCTGGAGAAAATGTTGTCTATATTCCTATTGACAAAATAGGAATTAAAACTTATAATCCGTAGTATAGAGATAGGAATTAATAATAAAACGCAGAACATTTGCCATAATAAATAAAAAAGGAAATGAGGGAGATAAAATGTATATTTATGCTGATAACGCGGCAACAACGAAGATCAATCCTGTAGCCATGGATGTTATGAATAAATGTATGACGGAGGTTTACGGGAATCCGTCAAGCCTCCACAGTGCCGGACAGAAGGCGGCGGAGGTTATGCAGAAGGCGAGAGAGGATATCGCACAGGTTCTCGGCGCCGACTTCCGGGAGATTTATTTCACCTCGGGAGGGACGGAGGCAGATAACCAGGCGATTTATTCCGCAGCAGCTTTCGGGGAGAAAAAAGGAAAGAAGCATATCATTTCTTCCGCAATTGAACATCATGCGGTGCTGCATACGCTGCAGCGGCTGGAAAAAGAAGGCTTCGAGATCACTCTCCTTGATGTGGGAGAGGACGGCATCGTCCGTCCGGAAGATGTCCGTCAGGCCATTCGGGAGGATACTGCTCTGGTGACCATCATGTACGCCAACAATGAAATCGGCACTCTTCAGCCGATCAGTGAGATCGCGGCAATCTGCCGGGAGAAAAAAGTGATTTTTCATACGGACGCCGTACAGGCGGTGGGACATGTTCCGATCAACGTGCGGGAGCAGAATATAGATATGCTGTCTTTGTCGGCTCATAAGTTCCACGGGCCGAGAGGAATCGGAGTGCTGTATGTGCGCAAGGGCGTGCCGCTGTTTAATCTCATCGAGGGAGGCGCCCAGGAACGAGGGCGGAGACCTGGAACAGAGAATCTGCCGGCCATTGCAGGGATGGCAGCCGCTTTGAAAGAAGTGGTTTCACACATGGCAGCTGCGGAAGAGAAGGTGAGCAGCCTGAGGGACATTCTCATCGAAGGATTATCGAAGATTCCTCACGCCAGACTAAACGGCGATGCAAAAAGGCGTCTTCCGGGAAATGTGAATTTCTGCTTCGAGGGAATTGAGGGAGAATCCCTCCTGCTTCTTCTTGATAATAAGGGCGTTGCCGCTTCTTCGGGAAGCGCCTGCACGTCAGGTTCTCTCGATCCGAGCCACGTACTTCTGGCGCTGGGACTGCCCCACGAGGTGGCCCACGGCTCACTGCGATTGTCCCTGAGTGAAGAAAATACAAAAGAAGAAATGTACTATATCATAGATGCCGTCCGGGAGGTTGTGGAATATCTGCGCGACATGTCCCCGGTGTGGGAGGCTTTGGAGAAAGGAGAAAAAGAACATGTTATATAGTGAAAAAGTGATGGATCATTTTCAGCATCCGAGAAATCTGGGAAAAATGGAGAACGCCGACGGCGTCGGCGAGGTAGGCAACGCAAAGTGTGGAGATATCATGAAAATGTATATCAAGGTGGACGACGGTATCATCACCGATGTGAAGTTCAATACATTTGGCTGCGGCTCAGCCATCGCCACCAGCTCCATGGCCACGGAGATGATCAAAGGAAAATCTGTGGAAGATGCGCTGGAGCTGTCCAACCAGGCGGTGGTGGAGGCACTGGATGGACTGCCGACTCACAAGATCCACTGTTCCGTACTGGCGGAAGAAGCGGTAAAGGCAGCTGTAAAAGATTATTACGACAGAAACAACATTTCCTATGACGCCGCGCTGTTTGCGGAAGGCGAATGTCCGCACTGCCACGAATAATCGGCGCCGCTGCGGCAGTCCCCGCATTGCCATAATATAAAGCCGTCCCCGACATTTCCTCTTTACATTTCTTTGAAGCGTATTATAATTAGGAAGGGTTTCAGAGAAATGTACAGAAGACGAAAGGAAAGGGCCGGGATATGAGTGGCGAAATGCTGAACAGAAAAGAAAATAAAGGTTCTGCTGGAGAAAATGTATGGCATGTGGAGAATCATTCTCTGCAGAGAAAGGAAATCCAGACCTCGGAGACGCTGAAGCTTGGTATTCTTCTGGCGTTGAGCGGAGGATTTATGGATGCGTATTCCTACATCTGCCGGGGAGGCGTGTTTGCCAACGCTCAGACGGGAAATATGCTTCTGCTTGGAGTGAATCTTTCTTCAGGACAATGGAGAGAGGCGGCAGGGTATGCGCTGCCGGTCACTGCATTTGCGCTGGGAATCGCCATCGCGGAATTGATCCGGTTTGGCATGAAGGATAAAAATCTGCTGCACTGGCGGCAGATGACGGTGTTTCTGGAAGCACTGATTTTGCTGCTGGTGGCTTTTATACCGCTGAATCAGAACTTTCTGGCTAATGCGTTGACATCTTTTGCCTGCGGCATGCAGGTGGAGAGCTTCCGCAAAATACACGGCAACGGTATTGCTACTACCATGTGTATCGGAAATCTGCGCAACGGAACGCAGCATTTTTGTGAATTTGTGGAAAAAAGGGAGAAGAAACATCTTAAAAAAGGAATTCTCTACTACGGAATTATCGTGTTTTTTGTAATTGGCGCTGTCATCGGCAATCAGGTGATTCAGTGGCAGGGCAAAACAGCGATCGCCGTATCTTCCTTCCTGCTTATGATCGCATTTCTTATGATGTTTGCAGATGGCAGGATGGAGTCAGAGAAAATAGGATCAGAGTAGACGCAGCAAAAATGTGTAAAGGACCAACCACAATGATATGTTTTTCCGGGCAGATAGTCAAAAGATGAAAACTGTCTGCCCGGAAGGAAATATACCAGAGGGTTGGTCCTTTTTTATTTATTATATAAAGAGAGATTTATTTCGCCCGTTTCAGAAGCTCGTCCCAGCGGCGGTCCACCTCTGCCTGAATGTCGGCGATGAGGTGTTCCTTACCCGGCTTGAACAGGTGTTTGAAACGGCCCTGCGGACGGAGAAAATCTTCGATCGGAAGCTTTTTTTTCGGCTCGTAGTTGAGAATCCATTCGCCGTCGATGACCTCGAAGAGCGGCCAGAAGCAGGTGTCCACAGCCAGCTGGCAGATCTCAAGGATATCGGACATCTCGTAGCGCCAGCCGCGCGGGCATGGAGCCAGCACATTTAAAAAGGCGGCGCCCGGGGTGTAGATGGCTTTCTCTGATTTTACGTGAATGTCCTTGAAGTTCTTCACAAAGGTGGTCTGCGCCACGTATGGAATGTTGTGGGCGGCGATGACCTGAGCCAGATCCTTGCGGTTCTGATTCTTACCTTCCGAGTCTGTGCCCACAGGGGTGGTGGTAGTGTCCGCGTAGAGCGGGGTGGCGGAGGAACGCTGGATACCGGTATTCATATACGCCTCGTTGTCATAGCAGACGTAAACCATGTCGTGGTTTCGTTCCATGGCGCCGGAGAGGGACTGAAAACCGATGTCGTATGTACCGCCGTCGCCTCCGAAGGCGATGAACTTGTGGGTGTTTTTGACTTTACCTTTTTTACGCAGAGCGCGGTAGGCAGCCTCCACGCCGCTGCAGGTGGCGCCGGCGTTCTCGAAGGCGTCGTGGATGAAGGAATCCTTCCATGCGGTGTACGGGTACATGAAGGAGGAAACCTCCAGACAGCTGGTGGCGCAGGTGATGACAGCCTCGTCGCCGTCATGGAGACCACGGAGTACATTTCTTACGGCGATGGTGGCGCCGCAGCCGGCACACATTCTGTGACCGGGAGATAAACGTTCTTCTTTATTTAATGTCTGTTTTAAATTGTAAGCCATGATGTGTTCCTCCTATTCTCTGACAGATAAATACCGGTAAGTCTCGCCGGTGTCGCCGGTTTTCTCGATCTGCATCAGGTCATTGAACACGGATGTGAGGCTCTCCACCGTCACATCCCGGCCGCCGAGACCGTAACAGTAGTTGATCACTGCCGGATGGAGATTTTTATTGTAAAGGGCGGATTTGATCTCTGCGCCGAGAGGGCCGCAGTTGGTGTTGAAATCCTCGGTCCGGTCCATGATGGCCAGGTATTTCACATGGGAGAGCGCCTCGGCGATCTCCTCAGCCGGAAACGGACGGAAGAGCCGGATCTTCAGGATGCCGGCTTTAACGCCCTGCTCCCGAAGCTGATCCACGGTGTCCTTGGCGGTTCCTGCTGCGGAGCCGATCAGGACCATGGCGTAGTCGGCGTCCTCCAGCTTATACTCTTCAAACAGGCCGTATTTTCTGCCGGAGATGCCGGCAAATTCTTCCGCCACATCGAGGGCAACCTGTTTGGCGTTGCGGAGACCCTGCATCTGTGCCCGGCGGGCTTCCATGACGTAGTTGGTCACGGCGTAAGGGCCGTAAGCGATAGCCTCGCCGTCCTTCAAAAGATAATGTTCCGGCTCGTACTCGCCCACGAAGTTTTTCACCACGTCATCCTCCAGAAGCTCGATGTTTTCCACGGCGTGGCTGGTGATGAAACCGTCCTGGCAGATCATGATCGGAAGCATCACGTCTTTGTGCTCGGCGATGCGGTAAGCCTGAATCATATTGTCGTAGGCTTCCTGATTGTTCTCGGCAAAGATCTGAATCCAGCCGGTGTTTCTCGCACCCATGGCGTCGGAATGGTCGCAGTTGATGTTGATCGGGCCGGAGAGGGCGCGGTTTACAAGGGCCAGACAGATTGGGAGCCGGTCGGAGGCCGCCACATTTAAGACCTCCCACATGAGGGCCAGACCGCAGGATGAGGTGGCGGTGATGGTTCTTGCGCCGGCCGCCTCGGAACCGATGCAGGCGCTCATGGCGCTGTGCTCGCTCTCCACCGGTATGAACTCGGTGTCCACCTGTCCGTTTGCCACAAAGCTGGTGAAATACTGCGGAATTTCCGTGGAAGGAGTGATCGGGTATGCCGGCATGACGTCGGGATTGATCTGGCGCATGGCGGTGGCAACCGCTTCATTTCCGGATAAACGTTCTTTGATACCCATGTTATCTTACCCCCTTTAACATGACGATGGCGTCGAAAGGACAGGCTTTCACGCAGATGCCGCATCCCTTGCAGTGGTCAAAATCAAAATCTCCCCGTTTGCCATTAACAATCGGGATGGCGCTGTCCGGGCAGGCCGGCGCGCAGAGGAGACACTGTTTACATTTTTCTTCGATGAACTTTGGCGTGTCTGTCCGCCATTCTCCGGTATTGAACTCGGCGGCGGTGCAGCTTCCAACGACAGTACAGCCCAGAGTGAGGTCCTGCCATTTCACATCCAAACCTAATTTGCTGATATCTGATGCCATTACTTAACCTCCTGTAAAGCCAGGGAGAGAGCTTTCATGTTTCCCTCGATCACTTCCGGCTTTGATGCAAACTTATGCGCGTAGGACTTGCGCATTTCCTCTAAGAAACGTTCCTCCTCCATGATGCCGCTGACCTTCACGATGGCTGCCAGCATCGGAGAATTCGGGAAATACTGTCCCAGCGCTTCTATAGAAATCCGACGGGCGTCGATGGTGTACACCTTTCCTTCGTATCCGTGAAGATGAGGAAGAATCTCCTCCTTCGGACGGGCGGTGTTGATGACGATGGCGCCGTCTTTTTTGAGACCGTCGGTCACGTGGACAGAATCCAGCAGGGTCTCATCCACCACGACTACGTAATCCGGGTCGTAAATGTTGGAATGAACCCGGATAATATCGGAGCTTAAACGGTTATAGGCGGTGATAGGCGCGCCCATACGCTCCGGGCCGTATTCCGGGAAGCCCTGCACGTACATTCCCGTGTTGAAAGCGACGTCGGCAAGGAGCAGAGCCGCGGTTTTTGCACCCTGACCGCCCCGGCCGTGCCACCGGATTTCAATTAAATCTTTCATGATATCCTCCATTCTATGTTCAGGTATGTAAATGTAACGCTGTAAATATAATATATGAAAACAGCATGTCCGCAGGGATATTCACGGACTGTATGCTGTAGAAAAACGAATGTCCGTGCTGTGCGGATAAAAATGATTAAAAAAAGAGTCCCGCTCGCGGAATAAGTACGCTGTATGCCTTCTTGAAGAGAATACATTTTTCCTCGTGCAGGAATTACTTTATGAAAATTCACAACGAATTCGATTATATCATTATTCATTGTTTTTGTGAAGAGAAAATATATAAAAAGCTCCGTATAATGTATAAAAAAGGGCCGAAAACGGGTTGACAAACAATCTTAGACATATTATACTTGATTCATAAAATTTCAAAGGCAAACCCGCCGAAAGACGGGGACGCAAAGCCACGGGTCTAAGGTCTTCTGACTATGACAGCCGGTTGCCGCATTTATTTTACAATGTGTATCAGATATTTAGATGATTCTGTAATTTGGCGACCGCTTATATACCTGTATAAGCGGTTTTTCTATATTATAGGAATTTTCGTTGGAATTCCTATAATACAGAAGCCCTCCGGGCGGGATGCACACTCGCGCGCAAAGAACTTTGTCGCTAAAGCGACCGCGCTCGGCGCGAGAGTTCTGGCGGACAGAACTCTTTATTCTTCACAGGGCACTATGAATCGGAAGAGTCTGATGCACCCAGACAGGGGAGGATGTGTATGATGAGAAAAAACAGAAATGATAATTTAAAAGAAAATACTACAGGAAAGAAAAGACTTACTTTTGCAGGAAAAGCAGCCATATTGTGCACGGTGGTCATGCTTGCTGCCGGCGGCGCCTACACATGGCATATACATACGACGAATGTGCCGGAGCTTACCACATTCGTCGATCATGAGGGAGAGACTGTGATCATTGGCGGTGAGGAAGTGCCTTTAGGCGGCGAGCCGAAGGTGACTACCGATACCAAAACCAAGAAAAAGACAGTGATGCTGAAGAAACCGTCTAAAAAAACGCGCACCAAGAAGTCCACAAAGACGAAGAATTCTACAGATACTCAAAAAAATGGTTCGAATGTTGTTGTAACTGAAACGACGGTGGTGACGGTGAAAAGACAGAAGTTCAAAAAGAATTCCAGGAAAAAAGTGATCATCACAAAGATCACAACGACGAAGAAGGTCAGCGTACAGGCGGCGGGCAATGTGCAGACACAGTCTGCTTCCCAGAACAGCGCTGACGCCGGAGCAACAACGGCGGATATCAAGACGCTGGCTCCTAGGCTCAACGGCACGCTCATGAATGCGTATACGACATTGGGATTCACGGTAACCATCGATCCGACAGTATCCTATTCAGGATATTTTAATGCGAGAAATCAGTCTATTATTTTGAGAAAATCGGGAGATACCATTTATCATGAAATGGGACATTTCCTTGCATTCGTTGCAGGCAATGTGGATAAGAGATCGGATTTTGCCTCTATCTATAATGAAGAAAAAGGGAAATACGCAGGCACCAATACAAATTATGTGACACAGAATGCCTCTGAGTATTTTGCAGAGTCTTTCAAAGATTATACATTAAATGCATCGGCACTGCAGAAGAGCCGTCCAAAGACCTATCAGGCTATTGTGAGCGCACTCTCTAACGTAACATCGCAGCAGATCAATAAGCTGAAGCTGGCCTACGGTCCGATCTGGAATCAAAATTAATACAGACTATATCAGAAGCCGGGAGGATTGTTCTCCCGGCTTTTTAATATATGTGGGAAAAATTTGACTTTCATTTACTGATTTCAGTATAATAGGAAAGAATATTTTCATGCGGTGAGATGGAGGCAGAAGAATGGAGAAAACTTACAGAACGGATTTGACTTGTTTTCTTGGGGATGAAGAGAAGGAGAGCGTCGAAGGCACTCTCATGGGAGTCATGATGGAAGCCGGATTCCGGGCGCAGGAGCTTCCTTTCCGGCATGCTGCCTTTTCCATAAAGGAGGGCGGGCTGAAAAGAGCGATGGATGCTGTCCGGTGTTTGGGCATCAGGGGAGCGTATCTGGCGCCTGTGCACAGAGCGGATGTGCTTTCCTGTCTGGATGAGCTGTCTGCCGCAGCCCGGCTCACCGGACAGGCAGACGTGGTGTTTTGCCTGGATGGAAGGCTTATGGGAGAGAACACCGGAGGCAAGGGATTTGTCACCTCTCTCATGGAAAAAGGCGTTTTCCTTACCGGGAAGACTCTTACCATACTGGGGACGGGAGATGCTGCCCGGGCAGCCGCTGTGGAAGCGGCACTTTCCGGAATCAGCAGGATATATATCACAGGCAAAGATGAAGAGCAGGGCCAGACGCTTGCCCGGCTGCTCACCGAACACACCCGGACGGAAGCATCGTATATTTTCCGGGCGGAGGGTGAAGCAACGCGGATACCAGAAGATACAGATATTGTATTGCGGGCGGAAGCTAAGCAGCTGGAAGAAGCCGGGCCGCAGCCGGAAGAGAAGCTGCGGGTGGAAGAGGAACAGGACTCCCCGGCTCCCGGGGAAGACCAGCACCAGCTTCCGGCTGAAGACGATGGCGCTATAAAGTCCGGCACGGAGTGCTCGGGCATCCGCAGCCATATGATCGTGTGTGATATGGCGCTTTCCCCGCGAAAGACCACCTTTTTAAAACAGGCGGAGGCCTGCGGGGCCAAAACCGTGGGCGGTCTTGAAATGTTTGTCAATCAGGCGGTGCTGACCTACAGTTTATGGACGGAGCACATCGCACCGCGGGACATTTTTTATGACGCTGCTCTGAGGGCGCTTGACCCGGAAGACGGGCAGGAGGACGGCGGTGTGGAGCCGGCGGCGGAAACAGCGGAAGCGGCGGATCGCCGTCTCATAGAAAAGATGATGGACTATTACGCCGGAGACCCGAAGCGGATTCAGCATTTCCTGAAAGTGTATACATTTGCTAAAATGATCGGCGAGGAGGAGGCGCTGCCGCCGGAGGAGCTTTTTGTGCTGAGGACGGCGGCCATCGTCCATGATATCGGCATCAGGGTCAGCGAGGAGAAATACGGCAGCTCGGCTGGAAAATATCAGGAAAAGGAAGGGCCTGCCGTGGCGGAGCCGCTCCTTTTGTCCTGCGGATATGAGGAAGAAGTCATTGACCGGGTGCTGTTTCTCATTGCAAACCATCACACTTATGATAGAATAGAAGGAGCAGATTATCAGATACTGGTAGAAGCAGATTTTCTGGTGAATCTTTACGAGGACGGATGCAGCCGGGAGACGGCGGAAAATGTAAAGAAAAACATTTTCCGGACGAAGGCGGGCGTCCGCTGTCTGGAACAGATGTATCTGAATATTCAAAAATAACAAAGAGACTTCGGAGAAGGATGCCGGGGTCAGCAAGGAGGAAACCATGATATTTGGAGTAATTTTGGCCGGGGGAATCGGCAGCAGAATGGGAAATGTGGAGAAGCCGAAGCAGTTTCTCACCATCGGCAGCAAGCCGATCATCATTCACACCATTGAAAAGTTTTATGCCAACAGCAGATTTGAAAAGATCATCGTACTCTGCCCGAATCAGTGGATCAATCACACAAAGAACCTGATCCGGAAAGATTTTAAAAACACGGATCGTATTGTTGTGATCGAGGGCGGAGACACAAGAAATGAAACTATTATGAATTCCATCCGCTACATTGAGAAGGAATACGGACTGGATGACGATACGATCATCGTTACCCACGACTCTGTCCGTCCGTTCCTGACACACCGTATTATCGAGGATAACATCAATTACGCCATCAAATACGGCGCTTGCGATACGGTCATTCCGGCTTCGGACACCATCGTGGAGAGCAAGGGACACGCGGTCATCAGCAACATACCGGATCGTTCCATCATGTATCAGGGACAGACGCCGCAGTCCTTTAAAGCAAAACGCTTAAAGGAGCTTTATGAATCACTGACGGAGGAGGAGAAAAAGATCCTCACCGACGCCTGCAAGATCTGCGTAATGAAGGGAGAAGACGTGTACCTGGTGGAGGGAGAGGTATTTAATATAAAGATTACCTATCCGTATGACTTGAGAGTTGCTGAGACTTTGATAAAAGGAGAATAGACATGTTAAATACAGTATACCGTCTGGTCGCTCCCAGAAGATTTGAAGTGGCATTTAACGATATTGACTTAAACGGGGAGCAGGTGGTGGTCCGCCCGACTCATCTTTCCATCTGCCATGCAGACCAGCGTTATTATCAGGGAAGCCGTCCCATGGACGTTCTTGCAAAGAAGCTTCCTATGGCATTGATACACGAAGGAATCGGCGATGTGGTCTATGACCCGCTGGGCGAGTTCAAGCCGGGCGAGCTGGTGGTCATGATACCGAACACGCCGGTGGAAAAAGACGAGATCATCGGAGAAAACTATTTAAGAAGCTCCAAGTTCCGCGCCAGCGGATTTGACGGTTTCATGCAGGACAATGTGGCTCTGGACAGAGACCGGGTGCTGCGCCTTCCGCCGGACATCGACCGGACCGTGGCGGCCTTCACGGAGATCGTCACCGTGAGCGTGCAGGCTCTTCATCGTTTTGACCGTTTCGCCCATGCCCGCAGGAACATCGTGGGTATCTGGGGCGACGGCAACCTGGGCTATATCACTTCGCTCTTTTTCCGCTATATGTATCCGGATACGAAGCTGATCATTTTCGGTACGGACAAAGAGAAGCTTAACAGCTTTTCCTTCGCCGACGAGACCTACCTGGTGTGGGACGTACCGGAAAATGTAGAGATTGACCATGCCTTTGAATGTGTGGGCGGCGACGCCTCCCAGAAGGCTATCAATCAGATCATTGACCTGATTCATCCGGAGGGAGCCATCTCCCTGCTGGGTGTATCCGAGTATCCGATTCCGATCAACACCCGTATGGTGCTGGAGAAAGGTCTGCGCCTGTTCGGAAGCAGCCGGAGCTCCCGCGAGGACTTCGAAAAGACCGTGGAAATGTACCAGAAGCATCCGGAGATCCTCGGATACCTGAGCAACATCGTGGGCGCCCAGGTGGAAGTCAAGTCCATCGCTGACATGAATAAAGCTTTTGAATTAGATATCCATAAAATGATGGGCAAGACAGTCATGATCTGGAATAAATAAAGATTCGTCAAGGTGAAAAGGAATGATGCACAGACGATAACGTAGGACCACAGGCAGGTTCGTCCGACTCGACCCTCAGTCGGACTGACAAAAGATATCTCTGATTCAGAGCTATGTCAGTCCTCCTTCACAGCTCGCGGCCGAAAGCTGTCTGTGGTCAAAACGTCATCTGTGTTGTGTAAGATTGCCTGTGCCGTATCACCTTGACATAATAACAACACGTAAAAATGCCGGAGATTCGTAAGAAATGCAACGTGAATCAGCCGGAGGTTGCTGGCTGGCGCAGTTCTGATGACACCGGTTGTCAAAAACATTCCTTCGAACGTTTGACCAGACGACTGTGAGTGCAGGCGTTTGACATATGAAGCTGGATGTGTACGGAAGAAACGTCTGCTGAGGTGGAGGAGGAAAACTTCTATCACATGACTTGTCTTTTCGCGGCAGAGATTTCTGTGGGTTACAGAAGAAATGCACAAATCTTAATTTCTAAACATAATACCCCCTTTGTTTCATACAATAGAATACAAAACACCCGTAAGGCGGAAGGAAGGGTGTCCATGGATTATCTGGCGGAAGTGATTGCAGCGGTGGATCGTGCGGTGTGGGGACCGGTCATGCTTGTGCTGCTGGTGGGAACCGGCGTGGTGCTGACGGTGCGCTGCCGTTTTCTTACGTGGAGGAATCTGCCCTGGGCTGTTCAGGTGACTTTAAGCCGGGAGGCCCGGCAGAAGAAGGGGAGCGGTGATGTGTCGTCGTTTGCGGCTCTCACCACAGCCCTGGCGGCCACCATCGGCACGGGAAATATCGTGGGCGTCGCCACAGCCATGGCGGCCGGCGGACCGGGAGCATTGGTGTGGATGTGGGTTTCCGCCTTTTTTGGTCTTTCTTCCAAATTCGCAGAATGTATGCTGGCGGTGAAGTACCGGGAGAAAAATGAGCGGGGAGAGATGAGCGGCGGGCCCATGTATACCATGAAGAATGCGTGGAAACTGAAATATCCGAAGTTTGGGGCGGTGCTAAGCGGCTGCTTTGCCTTTTTTGCGGTGCTTGCTTCTTTTGGTATCGGAAATATGACGCAGAGTAATTCTATCGCTGCATCGCTCCGAACCGCTTTTGGTTTGTCCGAGGTAAAGGTGGGAGTAGTCCTTACTGTACTCGCATTTCTGATCATCATGGGCGGCATCCGGAGCATTGCGAAGATATCTTCGGTGGTGGTGCCGGTCATGGCGGTATTCTATATGGGCTGCGGCCTTATTGTCATCCTGGGTAATCTCCATAATCTTCCCGCCGGTATTTGTATGGTCTTTAAGATGGCGTTTTCTCCGGAGGCGGCGGGCGGCGCCCTCTGCGGTAATCTCACTGCGTCTTTGTGGACTGCTCTCCGCTATGGGGTGGCCAGGGGCGTTTTCTCCAATGAAGCGGGCATGGGTTCCGCCGCCATCACGGCGGCGGCAGCCACGGCCGACCATCCGGTACGTCAGGGTTATATCAATATGACTGGAACCTTCTGGGATACTCTGGTGGTATGTACCATCACAGGTTTGGTCATCGCCTGCTCCGGCGTGCTCGGGCAGGTGAATCCTGCCACCGGAGCAGCCTACGAGGGCGCGGCCCTTACCATCGCCGCCTTTTCTACAGTGCTTGGCAGGACAGGCGGCGCGCTGGTGACCATCGGAATCGTCCTGTTTGCATTTTCCACTATCCTTGGCTGGGAATATCAGGGAGAGAAGGCATTCGAATATCTGGCGGGAAGCCGCCGTTACAATCGGATATATCGGCTGCTTTTCTCGCTGGCCGTCTACATCGGAGCGACCCAGACCCTGGAACTGGTGTGGGGATTTTCCGACATAGCCAACGCGCTGATGGCGCTGCCGAATCTCATCTCGCTGCTGCTTTTAAGCGGGGAGGCGGCAGCGGAAGCGAAAGAGTATCAGAACGTCATTGAGAAAGAGAAGCGGCTGGCGCGGATAAGAAAAAATCCCTCCGGATGCCGCCGCTTCCGAAGGGATAAATAACATATCGTTTAGTTGTCCAGCTTGATTCCTGCCAGCAGTGCGCCCAGTCCGGTGGAAGCGCTGCCCTCGTCCTTGTAGGATACGGAAGGTTTCTCTTCCGGTGCATCCTGCGGCTCTTCGTCCTGAGCAGCTTTGATGCTCAGGCTGATCTTGCCGTTTTCTACTTTGAGAACTTTCACTTTGACTTCCTGTCCGGCTTTTAAGACTTCACCAGGGGATTCAATACGTTTGTTGGCGATCTGGGAAATGTGCACCAGTCCGGAGAGACCGTCTCCCAGGTCAACAAATGCGCCGTACGGCATCAGGGATTCCACTTTGCCGCTTAAAACGGAGCCCGGAACCACTGCGTTGATCTTTCTCTCTTTTTCTTCCCGGCGTCGGTCGTAGAGCACTTCCTTCACGGATAAGACGAGACGGTTTTTCTCCTCGTCTGCGGTGATAACCTTCGCGTCCACCGTCTTGCCGAGGTAAGGATTGGTATCTTCCACGTATCCGATCTCCAGATGGGAAGCCGGGATAAAGCCGCGCAGGCCTTCCACATAAACGATAACGCCCTTGTTGACGATTCCTCCGATCTTCAGGCTGAGAACCGTACCTTCTTCCATGTATTTCTTCACGGTCTCCCATGCCATCGCTTTGGATGCCTCTTTAACAGAAAGAGAGACATTTCCTTCACCGTCGTCATCGGATAAAACCACAGCCTTCACAGTGTCGCCCACCGGAACGCTCTGCAGGGAGAAAGAAGGGTCGTCGCTGTAGTCTTCTTTTTTGACGACGCCCTGGGCATGATAGTTGATGTCCAGATAAACGGCATTCTCATCCACGCCGGTGATCACGCCTTCCACCACGTCGCCTTCATTGAGCTTCCGGAAGGAAGCTTCCAGTTCCTTTTCAAAATCTGCCATTGTTTCGCTCATAATCGTATTCCTCTTTTCTTCTATATTTTCTGTCTGGTAAGAAATGTGTCTGATGTTCTCATGGAATGGCGCGCTTTTCCGTGGAAATGGCGCCTTTTGCATTCCATACTATAAAATAGTAACACATTTTTCAGGCTCTTCGCAATGGATAAATGCAAAGAAATACAGCCTTTCCGGTAGAAAAACGGGAGAATCTTTGTTATACTAATAAGAACTGCCCGGAGCATGGCAGAAAATGTCAAATCCGGCAGAACAAGAAACAGGCCGGTGTTTGCAAAAAACGGAAAACATATGAAGGAGGCAATATAATGGATTTAAATACAGGAATGAAAATGACATTAACGGATACAGTAACAATGGATAATGCGGCGAAGACTCTTGGCAGCGGCAGTCTGCTGGTGTACGGAACTCCGGCCATGCTTCTGCTGGTGGAAAAGACAGCGGTGGCTCTGCTTGAGGGACATCTGGATGAAGGAATGACCACGGTCGGCACCAACTTAAACGTGGACCATGTGTCCGCCACACCGCTTGACGCCGAAGTGAGCTGTCAGGTGGAGCTTACAGAGATCGACAGAAAGAGACTGGTATTTTCTGTGGAAGTAAAGGACGCCGCCGGAGTCATCGGCAAAGGAACCCACGAGAGATTCATCGTGCAGGCAGACAAGTTCCAGCAGAAAGCCAACGGCAAGTTTCAGGCATAGGCGAAGCAAAGGTATGAGTGGACAAAGAGAGAAGAAGTATCGAGAGAAAAATTATCAAGAGAAGAATCAGCATAGAGAGAGCCGTTCGCAAGTGACAGACGGCAGACACGGCGGCCCGGAGCAGACAGCGGAAAGTACTGCGTCCGTCCGCCTGAACAAATATTTGAGCGACGCCGGTGTCTGCTCCAGGCGGCAGGCCGACCGATATGCGCAGGAGGGCCGGATTACCATCGACGGCCAGGTGGCGGAGCTTGGGCAGAAGGTACTGCCGGGCCAGATGGTATGTGTTGACGGCCGGCCGGTGGACACCGAAGGGGGCGTCAGCCACAGAAGAATCGTGCTGGCGGTCAACAAGCCAAGGGGAATTGTCTGTACCACTTCCCGGCAGGAAAAAGATAACATTGTGGATTTTGTCGGCTATCCGGAGCGCATTTATCCCATGGGACGGCTGGATAAGGATTCGGAGGGACTGATCCTCATGACCAACGACGGAGAGCTGATGGATGAGATACTCCGGGCGAGAAACGGCCACGAGAAGGAATACGAAGTGCAGGTAAACCGCCCGGTCAGCGAGCGGTTTTTAAAAGAGATGGCGGGAGGCGTCCCGATTCTTGATACAGTGACCCGGCCATGCCGGATCAGAAAGACCGGAACCTTTTCGTTCCGTATCATTCTGACTCAGGGACTGAACCGGCAGATCCGCCGCATGTGCGAGGCCCTCGGCTACCGGGTGCGGGCGCTGAAACGGATCCGCGTCATGAACATTCATCTCGGGGAGCTGCCGACCGGCGCTTACCGGGAGCTTAGCGAAGCGGAGATTTTTGAACTGATGCGGCTGACTGGAAAGACGGGGCCGGCTGCAAGAAAACCAACCCGGCGCCAAAGACCAGATTGAGGAAAAGGAGAACATCGTGGAAAAACAACAACGAATCAAGGAGCTTGTCTCAAAACTGAATGAGGCCGCCAGAGCCTATTATCAGGAGGACCGGGAGATCATGTCCAACCGGGAGTACGACGCCCTTTATGATGAGCTTGCCGCTCTCGAGAAGGAGACGGGCATTGTTCTGGCGGGCAGCCCGACGATGCAGGTGGGCTATGAGGTGCTCAGTGAGCTGGAAAAGGTTCCGCATGACTCTCCGATGCTCTCGCTGGACAAGACCAAGAGCCGGGAGGCGCTCCGGGACTGGCTGGGAGACAGGAAGGGCATGCTTTCCTGGAAGATGGACGGTCTCACGGTGGTGCTCACGTACCGGGACGGGGAGCTGCAGCGGGCGGTGACCAGAGGCAATGGCGTCATCGGGGAGGTTATCACCAACAACGCCCGGGTATTTAAGAATCTGCCGGCGAAGATTCCTTTTGACGGGGAGCTGGTGCTCCGGGGCGAGGCGGTCATCCGCTATTCGGACTTCCGCAGGATCAATGAGAGCATAGAAAATGTGGAGGCAAAATACAAGAATCCCCGGAACCTTTGCAGCGGTTCCGTGCGGCAGCTTAACAATGAAGTGACCGCCAGAAGAAATGTATTTTTCTTTGCATTTTCTCTGGTGAGCGCCCAGGGCAGAGAGTTAAGCAACTCCGTGGAAGAAAATATGCTCTGGCTGAAAAGCCTTGGCTTTGAGATTGTGCCGTACCGGATGGTGGACGGAGAGACCATCGTGGACGCAGTGGCGGCGTTTGCAGAGAAAATCACGGAAAATGATTTCCCATCCGACGGGCTGGTACTTATCTACGACGACATCGCCTACGGCAACTCGCTGGGAGCCACGGCCAAATTCCCGCGAAACTCCATCGCCTTTAAATGGGCCGACGAGGAGGCGGAGACGGTGCTGGAGAGTATCGAGTGGAGCCCGTCAAGGACCGGACTCATTAATCCGATCGCTATTTTCTCTCCGGTGGAGCTGGAGGGAACGACGGTGAGCCGCGCCAGCCTTCATAACTTAAGCATCATGGACAGCCTGGAGCTGGGCGTGGGCGACCACATCAAAGTGTATAAAGCCAACATGATCATTCCGCAGGTGTCGGAGAATCTGACAAAGAGCGGCTCTTACGAGACGCCGGAGCACTGCCCGGCCTGCGGCGGAAGAACGGAGATCCGCATGGAAAATGATGTGAAGTCTCTGTACTGCCCGAATCCGTTTTGCAGCGCCAAGAAGGTGAAGCTTTTCGGACACTATGTGAGCCGGGACGCCATGAACATCGACGGACTGTCCGAGGCTACCCTCACCAAAATGATCGACAAAGGATTTCTCTCGGAGCTTTACGATCTGTACGAGCTGAAACAGTATCAGAGTGAGATCGTGGAGATGGAAGGCTTTGGAGAGAAGTCCTGCGCCAACCTGCTGGACTCCATCGAGGCGTCCAGAAATACTACCCTGCCGCGTTTTGTTTACGGCCTGGGAATCCTGAATATCGGCGCAGCCAACGCGAAACTGCTCTGCAAACATTTCGGCTACAGCCTCTCCGCACTCATGGGAGCTTCCGTGGAAGACATGGTGGAGATTGAGGGCATCGGCGAGGTGATCGCAGCCAGCGTCCGGGATTACTTTGACAATGAACATAATCAGCAGGTGATAGAGAAGCTGCTGTCCTATCTTACATTTGAGGAGATGCCTGCGGAGGCAGAGGGCAACCAGCCGCTTTCCGGCAAGACCTTCGTGATCACCGGCTCCGTGACGCATTTTAAGAACCGGAAGGAACTGAAAGAGCGCATTGAGGCGCTGGGCGGCAAGGTTACCGGTTCCGTGTCCAAGAATACGGACTACCTGATCAACAATGATAATCTTTCAAATTCAACAAAAAATAAAAAGGCAAAAGAATTGGAAATTCCAATCCTCACTGAGGAGGAATTTCTGGAAATGATATAGGAAGGGAAGAGATGATACGATATGCCAATTAGAATTGACGCCAATTTACCGGCAAAAAAGATTCTGGAACATGAGAATATATTTGTGATGGACTACGAGCGTTCCATGCGGCAGGATATCCGACCGCTGCGCATCGTCATCATGAACCTCATGCCGACTAAGGAAGAGACGGAGCTGCAGCTTCTCCGGAGCCTGGCAAACACCCCTCTGCAGGTGGACATCTCCTTTCTGAAAACAGAAATGCACAATGCAAAAAATGTGTCCGCCAACCACCTGGAGGCGTTTTATACCACATTTTCTGAGATCAAAGACGACTATTACGACGGTCTGCTCATCACCGGCGCGCCGGTGGAGACTCTGCCGTACGAGGAGGTCGATTACTGGCCGGAACTGGTGGCGGTGATGGAATGGTCAAAGACCCATGTAACCTCCACCTTCCACATCTGCTGGGCGGCTCAGGCAGGACTCTACTACCACTACGGCGTGCGCAAATACCTGCTGGATGAGAAAATCTTCGGAATCTTCAAACACCGGACCATCCACAGAAAGACGCCGCTGGTGCGCGGCTTCGACGACGTATTCAACGCGCCGCACTCCCGCCACTCCGCCATCGTCCGGGAGGACGTGGAGAACAATCCGGCCCTCACTATCCTGGCAGACTCCGAGGAGGCCGGCCCGTTCATCATCATTGCCAAGGAAGGCCGTCAGATCTTCGTGACCGGTCACCCGGAATACGACGTGGTCACCCTCGACCAGGAATACCGCCGCGATCTGGCAAAAGGCATGGACAACGTGCCGTTCCCGCAGGGATACTACAAAGACGACAACCCGGACTTAGGCCCGGTCAAATCCTGGCGCTGCCACGCCAACACCCTGTATACCAACTGGCTCAACTACTATGTATACCAGATGACGCCGTACATTTCTGAGGAGATCAAGAATCTGAAGTAACGGAAAAACGATGGGCATTATGAAAATGAAAGTATAACAGGCTGCCGCCAAAGCACACGTTGTGACGAACACAGACACATTTCATAGAGATATATGACGTTCGCCCGCGGGGTGCATGGCGGCAGCCTGTTTGGCTGTTTAGGAAAGAATCTGCGGCAGACCCAGGTAGTTCAGAAGTCCTACGTAAATGCCATAGGCGAATTGGTAGGGTTCCTGCTGCATGAGCTGGTTATCCTCGTAGTTGGTGATGTAGGCAAGCTCTACCAGGATGGCGGGCATGCGGGTGTTGCGCAGCACATAGAGGGATGGGTTGGTGAAGACGCCGTTATATTTGGTGTCCAGCCGCCTCACGATCTCTGCCAGCACGTCGAGAGCCAGATACCAGGCGGCGGAGTAACTTTCCATCACATAAACCTCGGAGCCGTTGGCGTCGGGATTTTCGCTGGCGTTGGCATGGATGCTGATGAAGTAGTCCGCCGGCCAGTTGTTGGCCTGGGTGACCCGTTCCCGCAGGCTGCTGGTGTTATTGTAGCCTAAGGTGGTTTCGGGCGTGGGGCGGGAGAGCTTTGCCGTAAAACGGTAGTCTTCCGATAATATGTTATACAGATATTGTCCGACCTGATAGGTAATATCCTGTTCGCGGATGCCGAAGCCTTCGGCGCCGGCGTTGACCCCGGCCGGGTTATGTCCCTGATCGATATAAATACGAATCGCCAATGTGACAGCCTCATTCTTTTTTTTCAGTATATTCTGTGAGGACACAAAAGATGCGTAGAAAAAACCGAAGTTTCATGGTATACTGGTAAGGCGTGATGTAAGGCGGCAGAGGCTGTCAGCAAAGGAAAAACAGCGCGGAAAAAGAACAGGACAAACGTGCAAACGAAATTATGGTAATATTGATGAAAAGAATGATGAATATATGAGTAAGGACAGATGGAAGAATCATAAAAACGAAGAAAAAAATGAGTATGACAACGGCAGATATGACGGTGGAACCCGCATCGACGAAGATGCGGCCGGGTTTCGTGAAAGGAAGGGAAAGAAAATGTCTGCCGACGACCTGGGGGAATGGATTCAGGATATGGTGCAGGACGCCGTAGAATCCATGGATTTCAGTCAGCTCAGCCAGAATATCCGTGATGCAGTGGATACTGCGAAAGACGCGGTGGGGTCTGCCCGGGAAACTATGGCAGAGCAGATGAAGGAAAGGTCTGAAAAGTCAGGGAAAGCGGAGAAAAAGCGGTATGGAAAGAGGTATCGCTGGCCGGATGACAGCCGGGTGCAGCGGCCGGTGGAGAGCCGGCAGCCGCAGGAAAAGGGATGGCTCAGAAAGATTCCCGGACAGTGGAGCGGCCCGGTGCGGACGGTCACAGGTGCGTGCGGTCTTGTGGTATTCGGCGCGCTGAGTCTCGGTTTTGGCCTGGCAGGCCTTGGTTTCGCCATGACAAACGGTATCATTACCACGGCCACTATCGTTCTGGAGAGTGTGTTCATACCGCTTACTCTTGTGAGTGGAGTGATTCTTGGCACCGGGCGGTCTGCCGGACAGCGGGCGAAGCGCCTGCGGGAATATGCCGCAGTGTGGGGTGAAAACGGTTTTGTCATGCTGGAAGACCTGAAGAATGCGACGGGATACGCCATGAAGCGGATTCAGAAGGATATCCGGTTTCTTATGGAACGGAGATTGATTCCTTATGCGAGGCTGGATGAGAATAAAACCTGTCTGATGCTTACGAAAGAGGCAGGGGAACAGTATGATGCGGCTGTGCGTTCCCGGATGGAGAGGGAACGTCAGGAGACGGAGCGTCAACGGACAGAAGGACAGTTTGACGGAAAAACAGCCGCGGACGGGCAAACGGAGAAAAGGAGCGGGAAGCGCCCTGAGGATATGTCGGAAGAAGAACGGAAAATGTACGAACTTCAGCAGACCGGCGGCAGTTATCTGCAGGAACTCCGGAATCGCAGAAAGAGGATTCAGACGCCTGAAGTGACAGAAAAGCTGGATCATCTGGAGCTGCTGCTCAGCCGGATTTTTGTGTGCATCCAGGAATATCCGGAGAACATTTCCCAGGCGGACAGGCTGATGGAATACTATCTTCCGTCGGTGATGAAGCTGGTTCGCGTGTATGAGGATATGGAGAAGCAGCCGATACAGAGTGTGAATATCATAAAAACCCGTATGGAGATCGCCGAATCTCTGGACACAGTAAATCAGGCGCTGGAAGCCATGTATGACGACATGTTCCAGGATGTGGCCATGGACATTTCCTCTGATATTAAAGTGCTGGAAACCATGCTGGCAAAGGATGGCTGGGGCGGACAGACGCTCCGTTCCGGGGCAGAACCGGGGGCATCCATCTGGGATAAAGGGGAATAAGGGTGTATAGTCTGATATCAGACAGAAAGGAGACCTATGGATATTGAGCAATTATTAAAGGAGGGACCGTCTCTGACGCTGAATCCTGAGGAGGAGTTCAGCGATCTGGTCGTGAAGGAGCCGCAGAAGGAAGAAGTGCAGGCGGAGAAAGCCTATGAAGAAGAAAAATATCTGACAGATGCGGAGAAAAAACAGGTGGACGCCTTTGTCAAAGAGATTGAATTAAGGGACTCTGCAGCAATCCTGCAATATGGCTCCGGCATCCAGAAAAAGATGTCCGATTTTTCAGAAGGAACGTTGAACAAGGTTCGCAATAAAGATCTTGGCGAGATTGGAGAGCTTTTGAGCGGCGTTGTGACAGAATTGAAAGAGTTCGACGAGGAAGAAAGCAAAGGCGTGTTTGGTTTCTTCAAGAAGAAGATGGCAAAGGCAGAAGCGCTGAAGCTCAAATATGACAAGGCAGAAATAAGCATTGAGAAGGTTTCAAAGACACTGGAAGGTCACCAGATGCAGCTTCTGAAAGACAGTGCTCTTCTCGATCAGCTTTACGATCTCAATAAGGTGTATTTCCGGGAACTGAACATGTACATTCTGGCAGGAAAGAAAAAGCTCCGTCAGGTGATGGAGGAAGAGCTACCGCAGGCGAGAGCGAAGGCTTCCGCTTCCGGAGCGCCGGAGGACGCCCAGGAGGTCAGCGATATGGAAGCCATGTGCAACCGCTTTGAGAAAAAGATCCACGATCTGGAGCTGACCAGAATGGTTTCCCTGCAGATGGCGCCGCAGATCAGGATGATTCAGTCCAGTGACGCCATGATGGCGGAAAAAATCCAGTCCACGCTGGTCAACACCATTCCGCTCTGGAAGAGTCAGATGATCATTGCTCTCGGTGTGGAACATTCCAGACAGGCGGCAGAGGCTCAGCGGGAGGTGTCAGACTTTACCAATGCTCTGCTCAGAAAGAATGCGGAGAAGCTGAAGACAGCTACTGTGGAGACAGCGAAGGAGAGCGAGAGAGGCATTGTGGATATGGAGACCCTTATTGCTACTAATGAGAATCTCATTTCGACCATTGACGAGGTAATGCGGATTCAGAGTGAGGGAAGGCAGAAGCGAAGAGAGGCAGAGGTGCGCCTCACAGAATTGGAAGACCAGTTGAAAAACAAACTGCTGGAAACCTCCTATAAATAAGTAAAAACCGGGAAAGCTCTGGTCTTGTGATTTTAATTAAAAAAGAGTATAACAAAAGCATCCGCTATGTGATGATTCCCAGAAACTGAATCAAGAATTCAGTAATCGGGAATCAAAACATACAGGATGCTTTTTTATTCATATATGTATCGGATATCATTAAGTATATCAGAGAATCTCTGGTATACGGTACATTTGCTGAGAAAATGTATCAGTGATTAGTTAAAGATTCTTCTGATTGTAACGATGGAGCGGTAAGCTGCATTGTTGGAAATCTTGATGCCGTCTTTTGGATTGCTGGCGTGAACAATCTTGTTATTGCCCATGTAAAGAGCAACATGTCCATTATAGCAGATGATATCGCCAGGTTTTGCAGCGCTTAAGCTGCTGACTCTGGTTCCACAGCTTCTCATAGCACTGGAAGAGTGTGGAAGAGACTTACCAAAATGTCTGTATACGCTCATGATATATCCGGAGCAGTCGGCGCCGTTTGTCAGGCTTGTGCCGCCCCAGCGGTAAGGATTGCCAACGAACTGTAATGCGAAGTTTACAACTTCCTCGCCCTTTGTATAAGGATTAGCAGCGGTGCCGCCATCTTCAAGATTGATCTTTTTGCCTTTTGTATAGCCCGTCTGACCGTTAACGCTGACTTTTACCCATTTGGAACCGGTGGTAAGAACGGTAAGCTTTGTTCCCTTTTTGACCGTTGCCAGCCAGGAAGCGTTTTTACCTTTTCCGGTACGGATAACAAGCTGTTTTGCCTTTACGGTTCCCTTCACTGCGTTTGCATCCGGATCAGAAGCAGTTCCGGACTCTGTGTTGAGATATCTGCCTTGTGTATAACCGGTTTTGCCGTTCACATTTACCTTTACCCATTTGGAACCGGTAGTGAGAACTTCTACCTTATCGCCTCTGTCTAAAACGGTGATACGTCTGGAATTCATGCTTTTCTTAGTTCTGATATTCAGAAAGCTTGAATTAACAGTACCGATTGTGCTTGCGTCTACAGTAGCAATATTATTTCCAGCGGCTGGGAGAATTGCGATATTTAAAACGAGTGCGGAAATCGCCAGACTTGTGCCCAGCCGTTTATATGTATTTGACATTTCTGTAACCTCCATCGTCATTAATAATTCCTTCATATCTGTTTCATATCTGTGATGTTCTTCGGTAATTATAAAACGACAATGTGTTTGAAATGTGACGTTTGTTACATTTTTTAATAAATACGTAATAATAACCGATGAAATAATAAAAAAGTGTTATAGAGTTATTATATTGCTGCAATTTTTCACAATAATTTTGTCTTTTTGGACATAATCATTATTCATAAATGTCAATGTAGCTTTTCGGATTAAAAAAAGCGTCTTCATTAATTTCATAAATGCATCGCCCTGTATCGAAAGAATCCGGGATTTCCCCCTTAAAAAGATTGTCGCGGAAAGGTGTTTCCCGGTAGAAAATCGTATCCGGCCGCTGTTTGCCGTTGTCGCCCAGCACGTAACGGATTCGTTCTATATCTCCGTCAAACCATTTCTCCAGGAGAGGGATGAGCTGCTCGCGGAAAATCCGTGCCAGAGAGATGAACGGATCTTTGTCCGCTTCTCCCAGGAAGAAGCCCTCGCCCAGCTGAAAGTCCGCGCCCAGAAAATAGGACAGACGCAGGTTGATGGTAGCCATGAGACGCTCCAGCAGGATGCCCTCTACCCGGATGCCCCGCAGCACGCTGGAATCCGGCGCAATATGACGGATGAAAAAGTCGTGGCTGATGGCGCCGAGCACTGTGTCCTCACTGACATTGGAGTCGCAGGTGGCTACGATATAAAGATTGGACGGAAGCCGGAATGTCTCCTTGGAATATTTCAGGGTGACGGCAGTCTCGCTTCCGGTGCCCTCCCGGCGGTTGTCTCTTAATAAAACGGCCGTTTCCCCGAAAAGATGCATCCAGTTCACATCCACTTCCTCCATCATGACCACATACCGGCCGTCCGCACAGCGATTGGCAAACTCCTTGAAGATACCGTCCCGGATCGCAGGGCCGTTTTTAGATTCGATCCAGTTGTCATAGCCCTGTCCGTCAATATCAGGATAGGAGATGTGCATGATGCGCTTTTCTTCCACATAATTCTTATAATGTTCCAGAATATCCGGCACAGGTTCGATCCGCATCATATTGGAATCCTTTCCCTCGATGATGCCCACGGCGGTCAGCATGGCCTCGTGATATTTGGCTGTCTTTAACGGCCCGCGGATCAAAGTGTTCTTAGGATACAGATGAAAGCCCTGTTCGCTCCGATCCGGATGGGTGGATACAGGAACCTTTTCTTCATTATACCAGTCTGGCAGGATCACAGAGCCGGCCGACCTGGCCGCACCGCTCTGAGTGGCTTCCTCACGTCCGAAGTCCCCGGCGCTGCCGGTTCCCGTACCTGCCGGTGCACCGGCAAATGTCTCGTCATCGTCATAAGCTTCGTAAGCGGCCGCGGCACTGCCGTCAAAGCTGTTCTCTGTATTTTCCGGAGCCTCGTCTTCCTGTCCGGAAGGCACGTCGTAGCCCTGCAGCACCTTGGTCACGTACTCGGTGGTCGGCGAGATGCCGCCCTGCTTGTAGATAATCTGCGGGCCCGGAACCTCTCTGGCAGGCCGGTATTTTAACTTGGAGCCGAGAGCGGCGGCAAACGGGTCTTCCTCCGGCATCTCATCGGCGGCAGGATAATAGTTCTGGCAGATATCTGTATAATAGGAAGCAAATATTTCCGTGGCTGTGGACATCATGCCGACGATGTCCTCCTCCTTCATGGTCTTGAACTCCTCATAGGAATAGAGAACGGAAGCCTTGATCTTCTGGCTGTCATCGGTCAGGTCAAACCCCTCGGTGGCTACATTTTCCACCTTGAACGGGGCGGAAGTCATGAGTGTGAGCATATTACATTTGTCCTGAATATCCAGCATGGCTTCCTCGCTGCTGCAGAACGGGAGATTCAGAGCAATCTCAATATTGACGGCGTCCCCGTCCGGCACGGTCAGGAAGGAGATGCCCGCATGGGTGTGGGCATAATTTTCCATGGATAATACGTCGCAGAAAATGTATGAAATCCTTCCTTCCGAAGGCTGGAACCAGTCCGCCTTCCGGGCGTAGGTAAAGTTCGGGTATTCTTTGATCAGAGCGTCCGCCAGCATATGGAAGGTGGTCACGCAGTCTTCGCCGTCCGCCCGCAGGGAGAGCGCCTGCTCGGAGGTATCTTCCGGATTGTACGGCGCGCCGCCCTGTCTCGTGAGGAAATCCGCCAGGCGCACGAATCCGTTGGAGGCGTTCAGCTCCACATAGGACTCGTCCACCAGATGGGCGTACTCATGCTCGATAAAGTCCAGAAGCTCCTGCAGGGTCATGTAACCGTAGATGGAGTAAATGTATGCATTATAATCGAAGTTTTCCGGATCCGGCCGCTCTCTGTCTCCCTCGAACTCGCCCGGAAACGCCACCCGGTAATATTTGTAAATGTCCCTGAGATAATTAAAGCGGTGTCCCCGCTCGTCAGCGTTGCAGATCTGTGTGATGGTATTGACGTTGATGTCCTGCCCGAACACCTTTTGGGCGCGGGTCTGCACTTCGTACTGCATCAGAAGAATCTCGTCGGCGGAGATACCCGGATTCTGGTAATATTTCTCATAGAGAAGGACGGCGGCCGCCACCCAGACGGCGTCTTCCTGGTTGTACCGGATCTGAAGACTGCGCTCCACATCGTTCATGAAAGCGTAGTATTTCTCCTCCGCCTCCGGCCAGAGAGCGCCGATGGCCTCGGTGAGCTCCGGATGAAGCTTTAATTCCAGCGTGCCGGCGTCAGTGTTCTTGCCCCAGAAGTACAGAAACCACCAGTATTCATTTCCCTCAAAGTCCACCTCCGGCTTTATGTCATTGGCTTTTGCAAGCAGCTCGCCCATGGCGTTTACCTGTGCGAGAAGCGCCACCTCCGTGGTCTTATTGTGAAATGCCAGCTGAACAAGAGTGGCGGCATGATTGAAGGAAGCGTATATCTGCTTTAATAACGAAATATCCTCATCGGAAAGCTGCCCGGAGCTCAATATGTTGTTCCACTGCTCCTCCGTGTACCGGCTCTTTGACTGATAATCGCCGTCATATTCATAATCTCGCTGTCTCTGTTTGTCTGTGATCATATGTCCCCCTGCCCTTTCTGCGCTGTTGTTTATGCTATATTATATTTTATAACGGAAATGCTGTCAATTATCCGGATTGGCGACCGGGGGGAATTTACTGTTGTAGCGAATCTGGTTGTATTTTACGGCTTTTTCTTTTATACTGTTCTATATATGTAAAAGGAGGGTCAATTGCCGGCAGAAGGAGAGGAGCCGATGGCGGCGATTGGATATGAAAAGAAGGAGACAGGATAATGAAGCGTTACATATTTTTTGATCTGGACGGAACGCTGACGGACCCGATGCTCGGCATCACTTCCTCCGTGCAGTATGCCCTGGCGAAGTTCGGGATCTCCGTCCGGTATTTAAAGGAGCTGATTCCTTTTATCGGGCCGCCGCTGGCACAATCCTTCCAGCAGTTTTATGGATTCTCCGAGGAACAGGCGAAGGAGGCGGTGGAGTATTACCGGGAATATTTTTCGCCGAAGGGAATCTTTGAAAATGAGATCTATTCGGGTATCCCGCAGCTGCTCCGGGCATTGTATGACGCCGGTTTTGAGCTGGCGGTGACGACTTCCAAGCCGCGGGTGTACGCGGAGCGGATACTGAAGCATTTCGGCATCGACGAATATTTTACCCTGGTGGCAGGAAGTGAGCTGGACGGGACAAGGGTGAAAAAGGATGAGGTCATCCGGTACGCGCTGGACGCTTACGGAATTGAAGGAAAGAAGGCGCTGATGATCGGCGACCGGATGCATGATATGGAAGGAGCGGCTGCCTGTGGCGTGGAATCCGTGGGCGTGCTCTACGGTTACGGTTCCCGGGAGGAGCTTACCGCGGCAGGGGCTGCCCATCTGGTGGAATCGGTGAAAGAATTACGGGAATTTCTGTTCAGTCAGGATGCAGAAAAAGAGGAGGAGGATACGACCATGGTACGATTTGGTTTTATTGGAACAGGAAAGATTGCGGAGAACTTCTATCAGGCCAACCGCTTTATCAACGGCTTTGAGCTGACGGCGGTGTACTCGAGAACACTGGAGAAGGCAAAGGAGTTTGGCTTCCGCAAAGGTAATCTGGCCTACTTTGATAATCTGGAAGAGTTTGCCGGCAGCAACGCCTTTGACGCAGTCTATCTGGCAAGCCCGAACTGCTGCCATCACGACCAGGCCATCGCCATGATGCGGGCAGGCAAACATGTCATCTGTGAAAAGCCGCTGGCGTCCAACTACGAGGAAGCAAAGGAAATGTTTGCGGTGGCGGAAGAAGAGGGCGTGATCTTAATGGAAGGAATGCGTTCCATCTACACGCCGGGATTTCAGAAGATGACCGAGTACATGGAGACTCTGGGCACCATCCGCCGGGCGACCATCCAGTACTGTCAGTATTCTTCCCGCTATGATAACTTTAAGAGAGGAATCATTGAGAACGCCTTCAATCCGGAGCTGTCCAACGGAGCGCTTATGGATATCGGCGTCTACACCGTGGCCTGCATGATCCGGCTCTTCGGCGCGCCAAAGAGCATCAAGGCGTCGGGCGTCCGACTGTCAAACGGCGTGGACGGTGAGGGAACCATCCTCATGGAATACGACAACATGATCGGCGAGGCAATCTACTCCAAGATTACTAACGCCGCCATGCCAAGCCAGATCCTGGGCGAGGACGGCGTCATGCTTGTGACGGAGATGGAAAATGTAAAGGATCTTCATATTAAGAGAAGAACTGTGGATCAGACCATACATTTTGAACAATCCGATAATATCCTGAATTATGAGACCGCCGCCTTCATAAAAATGGTAAAAACAGGAACCGGATGGGAGACTGCCAGGGATATCACGCTGGAAACCATGAAGGTGCTCGATGAAGCCAGACGGCAGATGGGAATTGTGTTCCCGGCAGATCAGAAGACAGAATAGAAAGAAGGAGAAACATCAATGGGAGGACAGACAGAATTTCTGGAGGCGGTGCGGGAACTGGAACGCCTCGCCGAGACCAACAACAACCATTTAGATATGGAAGAAATCCGTGCGTATTTTTCTGATATGGACTTGAAAGACGAGCAGCTGGATTACATTTGCCGCTATCTGGAGAGCCGCCGGATCTTCATCGAAAACCGGGTGAAGCGCGGACAAAATGAGATCGCGGACGATGAGGTCACCACAAAGGAAGACCCGCTGGACGCGGACATGGTAAACATTTATATGGAAGAAATCGGAAAGGCAAGCCGGGTCAGCGAGGAGCAGGAGGAGATGCTGGTGCGCAAGCTCATCAACGGAGATGAGAACGCCAGAAACCTTCTCATCGAGGCCAATCTGGCTTACGCCACCGCTCTGGCAAAGGAATATACGGGCCGCGGCCTGCTGCTGAGCGATCTGATTCAGGAATGTAACATCGGCCTGATGATGGCGGTCAACGAATACGAGCCGCGGATGCACGGCAGATTCCGCCAGTATAAAGAGAAAGTCATCCGCAAATATGTGGAGGACGTGATGGCGGAGTACAACCAGTCCACACGGTCCGCCATGAAGATGGCAACCAGAGTCAACGAATTAAACGACCTTGCCACCGCATTTGCCAAGGAGTACGAGCGGGAAGCGAAGCCTTCCGAGCTGGCGGAGCGTATGGGTATCTCCGAGGAGGAGGTCCGGGAGCTGATGAAGGTATCTCTGGACGCCATCGCGGTGATCGAATAGCGGGTGCGGCGCAAAATCGTCTTTCCTGCGCAAATCAGCGAAAAAATGTGCATGGTTTGACGGCTTGTGACATATAATTAGAAATGAGAAAGAGGCAATATGAGATACGAGGATGATGTAATAGAAGAGGTCAGGGAAAAAAATGATATCGTGGACATTATTTCCCAATACGTTTCCCTGAAAAAAAGGGGCTCCTCCTACTTTGGACTTTGCCCTTTTCATAATGAAAAATCCCCCTCCTTTTCCGTCAGCCGGGAGAAGCAGATGTACTACTGCTTCGGCTGCGGACAGGGAGGAAATGTGTACACATTTTTGATGGAATACAACCGGCTTTCCTTTGTGGAGGCGCTGCAGGAACTGGCCAGACGGGCCGGCGTGGAGCTTCCGCAGGGAGAGCAGACGCCCGAGGAGAAGCGGCAGGCGGACGCAAGGGTCACCTTGAAGGAAATGAACAAAAAGGCCGCGGTGTATTTCCATTATCTGCTGAACAGTCCCCGGGGAGAGCACGCCATGGCGTACCTGAAGGGCAGAGGCATCTCCGAGGAGATGATCAAGCACTTCGGACTCGGCTATGCGGACATCTACCGGGACGACCTGTATCAGTATCTGAAAAAACAGGGCTACAGCGATTACCAGATGAAGGAATCCTCTCTGGTCACCATTGATTCGGTAAAAGGCAGTTACGACAAGTTTTTTAACCGGGTCATTTTTCCGATTATGGACGTGAACCAGAGGGTCATCGGCTTTGGCGGCCGGGTCATGGGAGACGGCGAGCCCAAATACTTAAACTCCAGAGAGACCATTTTGTTTGATAAGGGAAGAAATCTCTACGGTCTCAACTACGCCAAGAGGACCAAGGAGAACGCCATTATCCTTTGCGAGGGATACATGGACGTGATCTCTCTGCATCAGGCGGGCTTTACCAACGCGGTGGCGCCGCTTGGCACTGCATTCACGCCGAATCAGGCGATGCTGCTGAAGCGCTATACCGACGAAGTGATACTGTCCTTTGACAGCGACGGCGCCGGAGTGAAAGCCGCGCTGCGCGCGCTGCCGATTCTGCGGGAAAACGGACTCCGGGGACGGGTGCTTTCCATGAAGCCGTTCAAGGACCCGGACGAGCTCATCAAAGAAGAGGGTGCGGAAGGATACCGGAAGCGGTTGGAGGAATCGGAGCCGGGCCGGATGTTTGAGATGCTGGTGCTCTACGGGCAGTATAATCAGAAGGATCCGGAGAGCCGCACGGAATTTATCCGCGCCATCGCCAGAAAGCTGGCGGAGATCGAGGAGCCGGCGGAGAGAAATACGTATCTGGAAGCGGCGGCCAACCGATTTATGATCCTCCGGAAGGATCTCGAAGATCTGGTGAACCGGTATGGCATGGATTATCAGTACAAGAAAGCCAACGAGCAGTACAAAAAAGAGCCGGAAAGCCGCGAGAAAAAGCAGGAGAAAAAAGAGCAGAACCACACGCAGCCGCAGCGGATCCTGCTGACCTGGCTCACGGAACACCCGGAGATTTATCCGTACGTGCGCCCCTATGTGAACGCCGATGATTTTCTGAATCCACTCTATCACTCGGTGGCTATCATGCTCTTTGACCAGCTGGAACAGGGGCAGGCGGTGAATCCGGCGCGGATTATCAATCAGTTTACGGAGGCCGAGGAGCAGAAAGAGGTGGCGGCGCTTTTCAACGCTCACCTCAAATACGAGACCTCCCCGGAGGACAGAGACAAGGCGCTCACCGACGTGGTCAGAAAGATTCTCCTCACCAGCATCGAGGAGGAGATGGTCCATACCGGCGACATCGTGCGGTGGCAGGAACTGCTCACGAAGAAAAACAAGGTGCAGAAAATGCAGCTTCATATGAACTAAAAGAAAAACTGACAGAGAACGAAGGAGAAAATGGTTTTTTACGCCGGCGCAGTATACAGAAGAGAGAATAATTCACAGAAAAACGGTTAGACTTTACTTAGTATATTGGGAACGATTCAGCCGTGCGCTTCGGATTCGCAGCTTACGCTGCGTTTCGCTGCCTGCGCAGCTGAAATAAATTGGAGGGCGTATTTTGGGCAGGGAAGAACAAACCTTTGGCAGTCAGTTAAATATATTATTTCAGAAGGCGGAAAGAAATAAAAATGTGCTGGAAATGCAGGAAATCAGAGAAGCCTTTCAGGGCGTTTCTCTGACGCCGGCGCAGATGGAGCGCATCGTCTCCGTCCTGGAAGGGCGGGGCGTCGACGTCCTTACCGTGTCAGAAAATATGGACGAGGATCTGAGCGACCCGGAGGAGGAGATGGAGAGCGCTCTGAGCTTGATGGACTCAGAAAATGTATCCATGGAAGATCCGGTGCGGATGTATCTCAAAGAGATCGGAAAGATTCCCCTTCTGAAGCCGGAGGAAGAAATCGAGCTGGCCAGGCGGATGGAACAGGGCGACGAAGCCGCCAAGAAACGCCTCTCCGAGGCCAATCTCCGTCTGACCGTCAGCATCGCCAAACGCTACGCCGGCAGAGGCATGCAGTTCCTCGACCTGATTCAGGAAGGCAACCTGGGGCTCATCAAGGCGGTGGACAAGTTCGACTACCGCAAAGGCTACAAATTCAGCACTTACGCCACCTGGTGGATCCGCCAGTCCATCACCCGGGCCATCGCCGACCAGGCAAGAACCATCCGGATTCCCGTACACATGGTGGAGACCATCAACCGGGTCAACAGGGCCAGACGGGCGTTGCTGCAGGAAAAAGGCCGCGAACCGACCCCGGAGGAAGTGGCGCGCCGTATGGACATGCCGGTGGAACGGATTCTCGAGATTTCCAAGATCTCACAGGAACCGGTCTCTCTGGAGACCCCCATCGGCGAGGAGGAGGACAGCCATCTGGGTGACTTCATCCAGGACGAGCACATCCCGATTCCATCGGAGGAAGCGGCCCACGCCCTGCTGCGGGAGCAGCTCTGCGAAGTGATGGATACCCTCTCCGAGCGGGAACAGAAGGTGCTTGCCCTCCGCTTCGGGCTGCTGGATGGCAAACCGCACACCCTGGAAGAGGTGGGCAAAGACTTCCAGGTGACCAGGGAGCGCATCCGCCAGATCGAGGCCAAGGCACTGCGCAAGCTCCGACATCCGACGAGAAGCCGGAAGCTGCGGGACTTCCTGGATATGTAAAAATACCATAGGAGAAAACACAATGGAATTATCAAAACGTTTACAGACCGTAGCCGCAGCCGTCACCCCTGGCCATCGCATCGCCGATGTGGGGACGGATCACGGCTACGTTCCTATTTATCTTGTAAAAAATGGACTCTGTCCGTCGGCCTGCGCCATGGACGTAAACAAAGGCCCCCTCGCCCGCGCGGCGGAGCACATCGGACAGGAAGGCCTCTCGGACAAAATCGCCACAAGGCTCAGCGACGGCCTCGCCGGGCTGTCGCCCGATGAGACCGACACCGTTGTCATAGCCGGCATGGGCGGCGAGCTCATTTGCCGGATTCTGAAAAACGCCCCTGAATTTCTGGAGGCGGGCATGGAATTCATCCTCCAGCCCCAGTCCGAATGGTTCAAGGTACGCCACCTGCTCCATGATGCCGGATACCACATCGCCGGCGAATGGTTCCTGAAAGAAGACGGCAAATACTACGTGGTCATAAAAGCCCTTCCGGCTCCCGCCGGACAGCAGGAAAGCTACCCGGACGAATTCCACTACGCCTACGGCTCCTGCCTGCTCCGGGAGCAAAACCCGGTGCTGCTGGAATATCTGCAAAAAGAACAGCAGAAAAAGAAGAGCATCCTGGCGCGCATGGCGCAGCCGGAAGAGGAAGAAAATATCCCGCAGATAACAGATTCCGAACAACAATCCCGGAATTCGCAGGAAGATCCGGAAAACACATCCGGTAAGTCCCGAAAAGATCCGGAACAAAACGCCATGAAACGCCGCCAGCGTCAAAAACAGCTGGAAGAAGAAATCCGGGCGATTGGGCAGTATCTGAGAGAGACAGTCTGAAAATATCACTAAACTTATTAGAAATATATACAAACTTGATACCTTTCGTTGTAATAGTGTCAAGTTTGTATAAGAACAGAGTTTTGGAGAAAATCCAGGACTCTTTTTTTGTTTCATTTCCGTTCAATCATGGCAATCCCCTCTGTATCATTACAAAAATGAAACATCGAAAAAAACAAATTAGAATTGTTGTAATGGAAAAATAAATTTTTTATAAAACTTATAATGATTCTATTGAAAAAGTGCAAAAAATGTGCAATATTACATAATAAGAAAATGTGTATTTTTCTGCATAAAAAGGTAATGAAAATTACCACGAAAAACGTGGAAAGGAGAGGTTAGTATGAAAAAAAGAAATTTCTGGGCCAAATGCATAGCATTCCTGCTGGTCGTTGTCATGGTCTTAAGTGAGCAGAATATCACTACTCTTGGCGAGACCATCGGCAGCTACGCGCAGGAGCGCATGACTGGCAGCTCAGAGCAGGAGACGGAAAGAGCAATTATAAAAGAGGACTCTTCTCAGGAGAGTTCTTCTGCGGTTGGTTCGTCGGCCAGTTCGTCGGAGACGAGTACCATCCAGGAGCCGGCGAAGGAAACAACGACGCAGGCGGTTACGGTGGAGACAACAGAAGAAACTGACACATCTCAGCAGATAAATTCCTCTGTTCAATCCTCCCAGACTGAAAACGAGAAGATTACAAAAGGAGCAGAAGAAAACTCCCAGCAAGATCAGAACAAAAAGAAACGTGCCGCTGAGGCGCAGGGAGAAGAAGAGAAGTCAGATGCTCAGAAGGCAAAAAAGGCAGAGAAGAAGATTGCCAAACAGGTGGAAGAAACGAAAGGTATGACATACCTTGAGGCGGCGAAGCAGTACTATGGTGATCCTGAAACCGGTGTTGGCGGTACCATGGAGACTGCGTCCGTGACGATACGACGAAGAGGAAATGATTCGGAAGTGAAGGCAGGGGAAACGCTCTCTTTTGTGGTGGATTATAAATTGACGGCGGCTGTTTATTATAATTATGGTGAGAAGAATGAACCTCTTTTTGATACATACGACAATACAAAGATTATTCTTCATCTGCCAGATGGATTAAGTATTGATACAGATACTTCGGATGGACTGAACAATGTTGTAGACAGGATTGAGGAACCCGAAAAAGATTCACAAGGAACACCAGTAAATAACGACTGGACGCTGTATTTGTCTGAGAAGATTGATGCCTCCTCAGATAAGCCGGGCAGTTTCAAATTAAACCTGAAAGTGGAAGGAAACGGTTCTCTTGAGGCAAATCATGAATTTGATTTTATGAATGTAAAAAATGCGCAGGGAGAGAAAGTAGCGCCGGTGGAGATTCAGACCAGCTTTACTATTCTCGACCGTACAGGAGCCGGGGGAGAAGAGCCTGTATATAATGTATCAAAAGGTACGGAAAGTGAACTGCAAAGTGTGACAACGACGACAGACGATAGCTGGAAAATTGTGAAAAGGGCTATTACCGCAGTGGCAAATCCGGATAAAACCAGTGTGACCGTGACGTTTGCATTATCTATCGGATTAGATAATGGGGCTGGAGGTGTTGTCAGCAATCCGGAAACATACGACAGGGTTGGTCGTGTGCCTTTTGCCAGTGAAGATGGGAAGATTACTTTGACGGAAACTCCTTCTGTGAATGATCGTGATGGAAAAGCAATTAATGCAGAGAGCATCACGATCATACCGGATTTTGATAAAGGGAATCCGATTTCAGCTCAAACCGGACAGCCTATACAGATTCCAGTCAATACCTGTAATAATATCCAAAAAGCAGATGGCAGTGCATTGAGCAATGTAGCAGGTACGGCGCCGTATTATTCCACTTATACGGTAGAAATCGTATATCCTTATGAGAAATTCATTGCGCATTATGCAGATGAAAAACAGGGATTACTTACGGTATACAATACAGCGAAGATTAATTATCAGCTTGCAGGTGAAGAGCCGGAAGAAGCGTTAGCAACTGCACGTAAAGAAGCAGGTGAAATTACCGCCCCGGCAAAGCTTATAATCGGGAAAAATATTCTTTCCTATGATGCAGGCGATAATGATGAAGTAAAGCCTTATACATGGGGGAATTTTGGAGAAGGTAATCTGGTTAGTGGACCGGTAAGTTTTAAGATTACAGGAGAAAATGATACTGTACCAAAACTCTATAAGCACGTTGGCGATGGAGAGAATGAAAAATATGAAGAAATTAAAAATGCCAACGGAATTATCACTTACGATCCATCCGTAGATAAGAATAATACAACCGGGCAAACAGAGATCTTTCTGGATGCCGGAGACTATACAGTCAGTGAGCTTGTGGATGATGAACACCCACAGATTGCTAATACAAAGAAGCTGACAAAAGATGATAATGATACTTATAACGCAGAGGATAAGACGGTAACTGCTACTACGTCTGATACCAGTCCGGATCCGATCATTTTCTATAATCAGGAGACGCTCGGTGAGATTATCATCAATAAAACAGGACAGGGAATCAGCAGCAGTAACGGAGCTCTGAGCGGAGCCGTGTTCGGACTTTATACATCAAAGAACTGCGATGCCGACAGTAAAGTTGGTGAGGTAACAACTAACAATCAAGGTCAGGCAAAGTTTACCCGGTTAGAATACGGAAATTACTGGGTAAAGGAAATCAGTGCACCTGCAGGATATATTATTGACAGTACAGCTCATTCGGCTATTATTTCCGCAACTTCTTATTCGGTTACGGTAAACAGTGTTAACAAATTTAATCTGGCGCCGGTTCAACTGCAAAAGCAGATTGTCAATGTCAGTGCAGCTGGAGGGTCAGATCGATATATTAATGTCGGTCCTGCATATCAGGCAGAGTTTAATGAGAAATTTGAAATACAGGAAGAAGTCGCACCGGACATATGGAAAAGGGTAAATAATACCGAAGCCCTTTCTCTTGGGGCAAATGGTGCAACCAGTACATTAGCACTTCCGGTGTACCGGGTAGCGGGAGATGGAATCCAAACTGCAATTAATTACAGGTTCAAAGAAACGTTGACGGAAGGATGGCATGCCATTAATGATGAGGATGAGAAAACAGAAAATGGTGTGAAAGTAGTCTATTCAGAGAAATTTACTCTGGTAGATAAACTTGGCGCTGCAAACAGTGATCCGAAGGTTATCACGATGAAGAATGACCGGAACGGCAGCATTGATCTGACGAAAGACTTCTATAAAGCATCAAATGGAAAGATGGTAAAAGTCACAGCAGACTCTACAGACTCTGAAGATCAAGGTCTTACAGCAACATTTAAAGTATATTACAAAGACGGTGAATCAGGTACATTGACAGAGTATGAGGTCGGTGATCAGCCTGTGAAATATACTTTAACCCCGGGTCAGACGGTAACTATTAAGAATCTGCCACGTACCGGAGCAAATGGAGACGACCGGTATTACTATCTTGTTGAGACGGCTGTATCAGATCCAAGTTATATTTCTTCAGATAAATCTCTGGAAGGTATTAATGGAGCTAAGAAAGGCACAGAAATAATAGGTGAGCAATCCTATGATGTTTATGGTCCATTTAACTTTACGAAGCCGATGAAGAGTGACTCAGATGAGGTTACCTTGAAGCAGAGCGTGATCATCAATAACGTAAAGCAGGAATATCCGGTTAACATCAAAAAGGTGAACAGTTATACCGGTGAATTTGTACCAGGTGCAAGCTATGGTATTTATGAACAAAGCTCGGATGGTACTGTAGTAGAGGGAACTTTTCCGGTTGTTTCTGGAACGATTCCGGATAACAACGGAGCTTTTACTACATTAACGCCGGGAAAGGTATATGAGGTAAAGGAGACAGTAACTCCTGCCGGTTATAATAACATATCGACCAAAAAAGAGTTAACAATAGACCTGACAGATGCAAAGGTAGATGTAGATACTACGGCTAAAACTATCATAATTAAGAATAAACCAGATCCTACGTTAACGATAACGAAGAAGATCATAGGTGCAGATGGTAAAGAAACAACCCCTGGGCAGGCGGTAACTTTCGGAGTATATACAAAAAAAGAGCAAGATGGTTCTTTTGAGGAAGTAAAGGACTATAACGGGACTACAAATGTCACATTAACCTCTGGGGTGAAGTGCCAGCTTCCGGCAGGACAGTACTATCTGAAAGAGGTAGTGCCGGCAGGGAATCCGAATCAAATTTTGGATCCGTCTAAGTATTCTGATATTTATAAAGGATTGGCTAGTACTTCAAATGGTGTAGTTTACAATGGCGAATTTTATTTCGGACCATTTGATGTGAAGGAAGATCTCGAAGGGAAAACGCAGTTCAATAATACGGGAACGATTGTCAATTATTCAGACAAAGGTGCAGTGACAGTTACAAAGTACCGCAGAGAAGTACCAACCAATTCTGCGAATGAAGGCGGAAAGAGCGTTCTTGCTGGTGCGAAAATAGGAATCTTCACGAAAGGTGCAGATGGTAAACTGGTTCAAGTGACAGGTGTTAAACCGCAGAAAAGTGATGAAAATGGTCAGGTGACATTTAGCGGCCTCCCAATTTATACAGTGAATGCGAGTGGTCAACCAGAGAAAATCAAGTACTATATCCAGGAAATCGAAGCTCCGGATAACTACATCAAGAGCGAAGATGAATTGGAAGTGAAGCTGGAAGCCGGAACAACGGTGACGAAAGATACGGAAGGCAAAGCTCTTGAACTGATCAACCAGCCGGAAACCAGTCTGACAGTGGAGAAGACCTACTATAATAAGTGGGAATATACCTTTACAAATAAGGCGTATCTTCTTCAGGGAGCAGAGATTGCTCTTTATAAGAAGACTGATGCCAATACATATACGTTTGTAGAAACGGGATATACAGATGAACAGGGACGGATAACCTTCAATGGGCTGACACAGAAAGATGAATATGTTGCCTTTGAAGTGGATGTGCCGGACGGAGAGGCATATCAATATCTGGAACCGGTGGATGGAACAGATTATCTGAGATTGAAGCGTAATGCGGATGGAACTCTGCCGGGGACAATTACTGCTTCTGAGCTGAGTAATTACTATCATGTGACAAAAGAAGCTAACGATGATGCATTACGGCCGCAGGGAGCACAGGAACGCGACATGGTCAACGTGGAAAACTGGGCGCAGCTTCAGATCTGGAAGTATGATTTGACGGGAACAGAAGGAACACCAGATGATCCGAAAAATGATGATAGATGCAAAGCTGTTAATAATGCGCAGTTCACCCTCTATATGGAGGTACTTCCAGAGAATACAGCAAATAACGCGGTATTATCATATGATCCATCGAATCCGGACAAAGTATATGCAGAGATTGGCACCTATTCCAGTGGTACGCTCTATGATACAGATGGAAAGCGTATGGATGGATGGTTTGGAACGGATATTCTGAAGGCTGCCGATAACGTAGTATACTGGCTGGTAGAAACTGACGGAGGAATCGGTGCTGATATCCGACCTGAAAATGTAGTAACACTCATAAGAAGAGAAGGTACAGAATATACGAATAATACAACGTATACGTATACAGAAGATGGCGAGACTCATACAGGAGTGAATGCCATCAATGTTATGGATTATCAGGATAACCAGGTCACAAAGGAGACACTTCGGAATGACGATGTAACCGGACCGGGGTCAGCCATGTTCTCTACAGTCCGGATTGCCAAATGGGCGGGTGCACGTGATAAAGAAAACGGAGAGAAAGTAGAAGATTTTACTCCTCTGGGAAATGCGACCTTTGATCTCTATCTGGCAGATGCAGAGGGCAATCTTTACAATAAGCTGGATACATTGACTACGGGTCTGGATAACAATATCTCTGAAAGTAGTGCAACAGAAGGTCTGAGTGCATGGGCTTCTTCCAAGGCATTTAGCTGGACTGACATAGAAGCATACCGGGACGATGTACCGGAAAGCGTATTTATTGATGGCCCGGAAGAGTCAGATGGCGAACACGATCATTATGTCCGCGTAGCAATCAGAGAGAGCAGCGCGCCGACTGGTTACCAGATGGATGTGACCAATACATATTACATGTATATGTTCTTTGAGAATGGAGGGGAAAATGCGACAACCGAAATTTTCAATGATGCGTACTATGTAAAAGGTGATGGCAAGACTGCTGATCAGAACGTAACACTGTCAGATGAGGCAAATAAAAATGGTATCAAGTGGGCATTGTATCCAACAACAGAGAATCAAGACGGTACCTACAGCAAGATTACCCCAACTCTGCCAACAGATATTAGTAGTGCCCCATATCAGTATCGTCTGGTAAACTGGCCGATTGATACGCAGGCAGTTACCGTGCGGACATATGGGTATGAGGTTCAGACGGATAACCAGAAAATGACGTCCGAAGAACTGAATGCATATTATAACGCCGGTACACATCAGGACAGAGAAGATATCTCTGTATCCATGAAGCTTGAATATTATGATACTAAAAGTGCGAAATGGGTAGCATACGCAGATGCTTCGGAATCAAATGATGGTACATTCACTACGGGAAGTAACGGATACTATGTATTCCCGAACGGACTTCGGATGGGACAGTATCGTTTGACGGAGACAAGTGTCCCGAACCCGTATGAGAATATCTATGATGGAAAAGCATTTTCTGCCGGAGGAGCGGTCAAAGCATATTACTTCCGCGTGGATGCAGATAACCTGGATCTACAGTTGTATAATCCGGAAAAACTGTCCATGTCCATAAAAAAGACAGGATTGGGTAACGACACAGAAACTTTATTAAATAATGTTCAGTTCACTCTTACCAATAAAGATACTAAGACTGATATTTCAGGTGGGACAACTGGTGTAAGTGGTATAGCTGAATTTAATAATATCGGAACCGGGCATTATTTATTAAGTGAGACTACACCGGCATCGGGATATACCAATAGTTATTTTACGAAGTACGTTCAGACAGAGTACAGTAGTATTGCATCCATTGTGGATACAAAGGGAGCAGGACTCTTCCTCGGATATGAGACTTCTCAGGAAGAGGGAGAGAACGGTACCAGCGTGATCGTAACAAGTAAGAAAGATCTTGCTTTTTATGGTATTACGAGTCAGAATACCATCGACCTGAACATAACAAATCCGAAGAAGGTATCTTTTGATATCCAAAAGCAGGATGCGGATAACAACGCTACGAAGCTTTCTGGCGCTACATTCCAGGTAGAATACATGTCCTTTAACGCAGTGGAAGGAACTGTCAGTGTGAACAGTTCCGGTTCATGGGCGAACAAGGGAACTGTCACTACTGGAGATGGTAACAATGAAACAACTTTGGGTGTTGCAACTTTTGAAAATGGCGATCCGGGTATTTATCGTATCAAAGAAACAGGAGCGCCAAGCGGGTACGACCTTACAGACGCTGGTCCGAAATATATTGCTATGACCGGTGGGCTTCCGATTACGGAAGTAAAGGTAGATGGAAGTAGAATTAAAATAGACGATGATACCGAAATGGCCTTTAAAGACGATAAACAGGTGAGTCTAAATATTACTAAAAAGATTGATAAGGGTGATATGAAAATCGAAGGCAACAATTCGTTTACCTTTGAGTTATATCAGGATATCAATGGAGAAAAGCAATATCTTAAGAACTTAACCATAAGTACAGAAGATGGCGAGAATAAGAGTGGTTCCTTTACCGGTCTCAGTCAGGGCAAGACGTATTATCTGAAAGAGACCAATATGCCGACAGGATTTATGTTTGAATCTCTGAAAAAGGATGGCGAGACTGGGGAGATCACTCCGGATAGGAACGGATATTATGCGATTACCATGCCAATCGATGGAACGGATGTATCCGTGACAGCGACAAATACGTATCTCTACGCACAGACCACCATTATGAAGGTGGATGGTGATGACGGAACACCGCTTACCGGAGCAGAGTTTGCAGTTTATCGGGTAAAGAATAAAGGACTTCCGTCAGAAACAGAAGAATTGCTGACAAGTAATGAAGCTACCGTAACGCCTGCGGAAGAGGATGGCTACTATACAGTTAAAGTGCTTCTGGAAGGAAAAGGCAAAGAAACTTTCCGAATCAAAGAAACCAAAGAGCCATTCAATTATCTGAAGGATACGAGCAGCCATATTGAATTTACCATAGGAAATGGTGTAGTGCAGGATGAACCGTATTGGAGTTCTTCATATGCAAATAATAATACCCTGATGCTTCAGAATCGAATCTTCCCGAATTACAACGGCGCATATATAGACATTGTGAAGTATGATGATTGTCATGATGTTCCATCAGCCGCTCCGTATAAGGGGAAGGATGCAACCTTTACTCTGTATAAATATGTAGAAGGTGAAGGCTGGACGAACGGTACCGAAATGACGACGGATGAAAATGGTAAGATACATTTCGTTGTTGAGGGCGGTGCAAGATATGCCTTGAGAGAAACAAGTATTCCAAAAGGTTATCAGAGCCTGGATAGTATATGGACAAATCCAAATACAGGAGGAGAGTCTCCTGTTGAGATTGTTCCAACGCCAGATAGTACCGGTATCGCATACTATTTGATTAATGGAGATCAAGCAGTAGAAGCGGGGCAGACGTATAGCTATAAAGCTTACAATACCCCATACCTGCCGTTGGAGATCCAGAAACACAACAGTACTGATCCGGCCAAGCAGCTCACTGCAATGGCAGCAGTATATGAGATTCCGGAAGGAACTACGTTAAGCGATGACAGCACAAATGAGAAAGTTCTGGAATTTATTAAAAATCACAATCCATTGACAGGATTGGATAGTATTTCTGTAACTACAAAAAAACAGGAAAATACAGAAGTATACAGCTATGCAGATGGCAGAACCACCAACGGAACGCTTAATAATGCAATTGTATCAGGAAAGAACTATCTTGTTGTGGAGACGTCGGCCAGCGACAGCCTGATTCGTGATAATAAAGAAGTTCAATGGTTTGATGTTATCGAACCAGATGCATCCAAGGGAACGAAACAGGTAGCTTCTCTGTACAATGTAGTGGGAGATATTACACTGAATATGACCAAGACGGCTGCGAATCCGGAGGATAGCAGTTCATCTGCCGGTACGCCTGTACAGTATGACAGCCTGTACATTTCTGGTGCAGAGGTAGAATATACCCTTACTCCGACCGTAAGCAATACGTATCCGCTGGATACATTCGTGGTGACGGATGATGGCCTGACTGCATACAACAAAGAAGGTTCGACAATTACAGAATTGGCAGGCTATCTGAGTGACGCCTACTCGCTGACAGAAGTAGAGGTGGGACAATCCAGTCATAAGATAGATAGTTATGCGGCTACAGGCGCTGATGACACGATTACAGCAACGGTCACCTTTAAGGATGGTAATGGGAATGATATCGGCAAATCGGTAGTCTTAAAGGATGTATCCAATCAGTCAGCTACAGCAACTTTGCAGCAGGCGACGGCATCTTTGCCGGATGACCAACGGAATGTGAAAGCGGCGAAAGTAGAGATTACATATTCCTGTACAGGTATGAATGGCACAGACTATGCACTGGGAACTAATTTCCAGCCGGGCTCAATCAAGATTAAGGCGAAGATTGATAAGCAGGAAGGTGGAAGTGACAAGAAGGATATTGACTACATAACGAATAAAGCTTTTAGTACACTTAGGTATTCAGAGTGGTCTAAGAGCGGAGAGAAGACACCTGCGCCAGATAAAACAGCGAATGCGGAAACAAATATCTTCTTTGATGATTTGGAAGGAGCTAAAGTGTCTGTTACCAAATCTATAGAAGATAATAAGCAGTCTGTCGCACTTTTGGATACACTGGTATATAATATCACTGTCTCTAACGATGATGAGGCGGAAGCAGCGATGCAGAACCCATATATTGTGGATTATCTGCCGCAGGGTACAACATGGGTAAATTTCAAAGAAGGAAGTGATGATACCACAGACGTATCTGATATTATCAATCTGGTAAAAGAGGAAGACGTGGATATCACCTGTAACCTTAATGGAATCAATTCCCAGACGAAAGATGGGGAGACAGCAGTCTTCATCCATCTGAATGGAGATTTGAAACCGGGCGAATCCGTTACAATTCAGTTAAAAGTACGAGTGGAAAATACGGCAGCCTTCTTTGGACAGTCTATCGATAACTATGTTTTAGTGGGAAGTGATGTGGACGGAATCAGGAGAGAAGATAACCTACAAGGTGCGTCCTTTATGAACGCAAACAGCCAGTGGGCAGAAAATATTGATGATGTACTTGGAACCATGCAGATGCGTAATGGTCGACTGAATACTCTTAAAGATATTCTTGGTGCCAGCGCAGAGGATGGATTTGTAGCGGACAATGTTTCTGTCAATTGGAGATCTTCTTCCGTACTCACATTGGATAAAGCGGCATATGGCGATAGAAATGCCAGTGATGGATATACAACAGGTAATCTTTCAACAGTGGACAACGGCGGAACGATGCATTACAGGCTTTCTGTTTCTAATACTTCTGCGAATAACGTAGCCACAAATTTCTCTGTAATTGATATTCTTCCGAATAAAGAAGATGTTACTCCTGCCGGCGCAGACAGAGACAGCTTCTGGGGATTGAATTTTGATAATATTAGTAAGGTTTATATTCAAAAAGAAGATGGAACTCAGGAAGATGTTAATACAACAAATTATACGTTGTATTGTTATACTGGGCAGTTGAGTACATCAGCAGATTATTTGACGCTCTATAATCAGACTGAATCCTTTAAAAAGGCTATGACAGCAGAGGAACTGGCAGGTCTGTCTGGATGGTCAGTATATAGTAATGCAACAAATAAAAATGATATCAAGGCTTTCATTGTGGCGACCGATAATACTGTGGAAGTGGGGCAGAATGAAACTCTGGTTGTTGAGTATACTGCAAAGGTCAATGGAGGAACGCCTTGGGATGAGGCAACACTGAACCAGAACGCTTATGAGAATGCGGTAAATAGTTTTGCGTGTACATATGGACAGTATGACAAAGACGATGCAAGCAAAACAGTGACGCAGTATGATATCATTGGTTCCAATCAGGTATCTGCCACTGTTTTACCGGGACAGGTAAAAGTCGGGGGAAATGTCTGGATTGACAAAAACAATAATGGTGTACAAGACACTGGCGAATCAATGGATTACTTTACAGGTAATACATTGATTGAAAACTTGTTGAATAATCTTGGACTCACGTTATACACATACAGTGGAACTAATCCTACCGCAACAAAGTCTGAATCTTTTACGTTTAAGTCCGAAACACAAATGACTGCGGATAATCAGGCGTACTTTGAATTTGACCAACTGGATCCGGCAGCACGGAAAGAAAATACTTCAGATGATTTGTTGTATAAAGGCGGTGTACTCCAACCGAACCAGTTAAAAGGTTCTGCACCAGCGACCTATATTCTGAACGCAGCTTTACCAGATGATAATGTTGCAGGACAATACGAGGTGGCAAAAACAGTTACAGAGGTTAGAAAGTCCTGGAATCCTGCAGATGAAGCAACCTTCCCTGAGAGTGAAACAACGGATAATAACTTTGCAGGAACAGAGGGAAGTAAAACTGCCACATCGGAACGATTCTATCTTTGGGCAACAAATCCAAGTATCATTGATAAAACCAAGGATCTGGGACTTGTACCATATCGCGACCTGACAATCACCAAACAGGCGAGTGATAATCAGGAAAAGATAGAAGGCGCAACCTTTACAGTATATGGACCGTTCGCGGAAGATACAGATATTAATAAGATTACTGTACAAGCATTGAAAGGTGCGGAAAAGGCGACCATAGAAACGGATGAAAACGGTAAAGCAGTATTTGAGAAACTTCTCAGATTCCAGAAGTATGTGATCGTAGAAGAAAGTCCGGCGACCGGATATGATCTGGACAGTGCAGAAGCAGACGGCGATACATATACAACTCTGAGTGATAAGTTCACAGTGGATACGACAAATGTTGTCTTAGAAGAAGATAAGGCAGCATTTGAAAATAAACCGATGTGGCTTTTAGGTGTACCGGATGATAAGAGTCCAGACGATATGGATGAGGTTACCGTCACTAATGAAAGAACTGCTGTGGATACGACCTTAGAGGCTGCCAAAACATACTTTAAAGAAGACGGAAATAACACTCCGTTGTCAGGAACATTTAAAGTATCTCTGTGGAAAGATTATCCGGGCAGTGAGGATTCAGAAACAGGAGAGAAAGCACAGCCAATTACCACAAAAGATATTACGGTTACGAATGGCAATGGCGAAGTATCCTTTGATTTTGATAATGACAAAATAGAGGAGCTTTCCTTCACCAGTGAAGGTGATTATGAATTCTATATCACCGAGGCACTGCCTGAGGGAGCTACGGCAGAGAATCAGTACACAGTCGGTGGCATCACCTATGACACGACCATCTACAAAGCAACCGTCGCTGTAGATTGGGAAGAAGGAACAGGACTTAAAGTCGATTCTGTTACTTATGAAGAAGTAAGTACAGGACAAGACGCAGGTAACGCAGGACAGGGTGAGGATGCATCTGATGCCAAGAATACGGCGCCACCGACATTCACCAATACCTATTCCGCTACCGGTTCCTGGACGCCAGAAGGCACCAAGACGCTGACGGGCAGGGATATGAAAGAGGGTGAAACCTATACATTCTCTGTGAGGGAAGTGACGACAGGAGACGGTCAGAATACAGGAGATGATACTGCAGCAGGAGAAACGACCGTTCCGGCAGATTCCACCGGAAGTGTGACAGGCGGAAGGGATGGTCAGCCATCGAATATCACATTTACACCGATTAACTATACGTTAGATGATGTGGGAACACATACCTACACTATTGTAGAGGATAAGGCTGGACAGAATATTGCAGGTGTGACTTATGATAATACTTCATATACGGTGACAGTAAAGGTTGAGGACAAAGAACAAAATGGTGAGCTGACGGTGACATCTACCTACAAGAAAGGTGATGATACAGTAACAAAAGCTGACTTCACCAACAACTATGTGCCTACGTCAACTACTTACGTACCAGAAGTGAAGAAAACCCTTACTGGGCATAAGCTGCCGGATGGAACAAAGAAATTTACATTTATACTATCTGCAGTTTCAAATAATGCAAAGGAAGTTCTTCCGACAGATAAGAACATTGAGATTTCCTTTGCAGAAGGTGAAGCAAAAACTAAAACACAAACTTTTGAACAGCTCACTTTCATCGAAGGTGGTACATATACCTTTAAGATTACAGAGCAATCGGGTACATCTAATGATGGTTACACTTACGATACGACGCAGTGGACACTGACTGTAGTGGTAACGGATAACCTGAATGGAACTCTCTCTATTGATACAGCTACAGGTATTACCTATGATAAAAATGAGGATGGAACGGCGGACAGCACAGCCGCAGAGTTTACCAACGACTATACTCCTGCTTCCACTACTACACAGTTAGAAGTGTCTAAAGAAGTAGAAGGCGCTCCGATGGCGAAAGATGCGACATTTACCTTTACGCAAAGTCTTGTAAATGCTCCGGTGGATGGTGTGGCTATGCCTGGGAATGATGCAGTGGAAATTACCGTTGTTCCGGAAAATGCAGATAACGCAGATGCGAACAAAGCACAATTTGACCCGATTACCTTTACGAAGGCAGGAATCTATGAATTCCATATTACGGAAGAAACGAACACTTTGCCGGATGGATATGATAAAAATATTTCCAATATAAAATTGGTAGAAGTTACAGTAGAAGATGTTGGTGGAGAACTTGAAGTGACAGGCACAAAATACTATACATCAACAGATTCTACCGGAGTAACAACGGGAAATGCAGCCTTTACAAACAGGTATAATACCGAGGATACTGTCTTTACACCGGAGATAAAGAAGATTTTTACGGGTGATGTTCCGACAGGTAAAAAGACATTTACATTCACATTGACCCGGGGAGATTCCAAAGACGGTGTACAGATGCCTGGTACTGATCCTGATGCAGAGTCAATAACAACTTCTGTGACGTATGATTCAAATATTGGAGATATTATAGGACAATTTGGTCAAATTACCTTTACCAAAGCAGGTACGTATACCTTTGATATTACGGAGGTGGCGGGTGAAACCGATGACGGTTATACCTATGATGGTTCTACATGGACTCTGACTGTAAAGGTAGAGGATCAGAATAGTAAGTTAAAAGTAACAGAGCATAAGTATACAAAAGCAGGCAGTCCGGATAGTACAAGTACAGAATATGCAACATTTACCAATACCTATGATCTTATACCTACAGATTTTGCTCCTAAGGTAACGAAGACCATTGAAGGTGCGGCTGTGCCGGATGATATTGAGGCAACCTTTACTTTTGTGCTGACAAATGTCGGAAAAACAGACGGTGTGGATCTGGGAAGAGATGAAAGCAAGGAGTTGAAAGTCTCTACAAAGAATATGGAGAATGGCAGCATTAATGCAGAATTTGCTGATAGGCTGCACTTCACCAAAGCCGGCACCTATACCTTCCAGATTGCCGAGACAGCAGGCAGCCAGAACGGCTACACCTACGATGATAGCATCTGGAATCTGACGGTGACGGTGGAAGACAAGGGAGGATATCTGGAAGTAACCGATAAGACCTACGCGAAAGCCAATGTGGCCGCAGGTCAGGACGATGGCGAGAATGAAGACCACGCCACCTTCATCAACACCTACTCTGTAACCCCTGACACCTTCACCCCACAGGTGGAGAAACAGTTCAGCGATGACAGTATAGCAAGACCGAACGCCAAAGACTTTACATTTACATTGTCTGCAAATGTAGAAGGCCATAAGAATCCGGAAGGCGGCGCATTTACAGGCTATGACGAAACAACAGGCTCAGGTACTGCTCTTGAAGGTGCGAATACCATTGAAACAGAGGTAAATGGAAGTGGAACAAAAGCTTTTGATACCATCACCTTTACCAAGGCCGGAACCTACAAGTTCCAGATTAAGGAGGAAGCGGGAAGCGACCTCGGGTACACCTACGATGACTCCGTATGGACGCTCACCGTACGGGTGGATGATATCGGAGGAGCGCTTCAGGTAACGAATAACGATGTGACCTATCAGAGTAATGATACGACGGTAGAGCCAAACAACGAGAAAGCTGTTTTCGTAAACGAATACCATTACATTTCTTCCATTATAATCAATAAGAAAGTGCTTCGCGGCAACGCGGAATACGAGACCAATGATATGTTCTATGCAGGTATTTTCCGAAAGGTGGACAATACAGGCGATGGAACTGGCAGCGAGACCGGAAACATTTCTTATGAGATTGTGAAGAATGTAGTTGTTGACGATAAGACCGTGGAGAGCGGAGTTGTACAGCTTGCGAACAATGACAGCGTGGAAGTTTACGTTCCGCTGGGTGGAGAAGACCAGACAGAAGCGATTACCTACTATGTATTTGAGACTGATGCGGAGGGTCATCCTCTGGTAAGTTTCGATGAAGACGGCAATGCAGTTTATAATCAGCCGTTTGCATATGAGATTTCTTCGGAGAGCACGGGAGAAGATGGAACTGTCAATGGCCGCGGAGAAGTTTATGTGACTCCGGACACTGCGGGAGCACATCCGGAAGTGACAATCACCAACAGAGCAACCAGCGTGTCCATTGAGAAACGCGATATCAGCGGTAATCCGCTGACGGGAGCGGTTCTTGAGTTGTGGAAACAGGCTGATTCTGTAGATTCGGGTGTTGCTGCGGATGAAGACCGGACGAAGGCTGCCAACGGAGATATTCTTCTGGAGACATGGACTTCCGATGGTACGCCTCATGAATTGACGGCAGAGCTGGCAGTGGGCGGCACCTATTATCTGCGGGAGGCAGAGGTTCCTGCCGGCTATGTTCAGGCAGCGGATATTCTGTTTACAGTGGAAAATGGCGATCCGATCACCCTTGTTATGGAAGATGAGAATCAGGCAGGTGTACTGGGACAGATTCAGGTAACCAAACGTCTGAGTGCCATCGATGAGACGACTTTTGACAATATTGATCTGGTTGCGGAAGATGCAACAGTCTATGTGGGATTGTTTACTGACGCACAGGGCGAGCATCCGTATGGAGAAGACTATGTGAAAGAGATTCATATACAGGATGCATCCTCAGGAACGGTAACCTTTGATAATCTTCCTTCCGGAACCTACTATGTATTTGAGACACAGCAGGATGGAACGGTAATTCCTTATGGTGAGCTGCAGGCTGACGCTGCTGGCAGCGGCGCAGGATTCATTTGTGCCGGAGACGGCAGCAATGGCGGAGTAAAAGAGATTACTCTTAATCCTGACACAGGAGCTCCTGAAGGCAGCACAGAACTTGGTAATGTATATTATGGCGACCTGCCGGATGGATTTGCTTATCAGGGAGAGCTGATGATTACAAAAGCTGTCATGAAAGACGGTGCTCCGGCGGACAGCAGCGATACGTTCTATGCAGGAATCTTTACCAGTGAGACGGAGACAGTGCCATATAAGGTAGTGGCTCTGGAGAATAATGGAACTGTTACCGTGGAGGTTCCTCTGGGTGGAGAAAATGGAATGGATCCGGTGACCTATTACATTTATGAGACGGATGCAGACGGTAATAAGATTGATAAGAATTCCTTCGCCTATACAGTAAGTGGGGAAGGAACGGTAGATTTGGATGTGGACAATACTACAGCAGGTCGGACGATTATCAATACAATGGCGTCAGATCCCGACACCACAAGAACGATCCGCGAGAAAAACGACAGCGATACGAAGAAGATTTCGACGGATACCAGTAAGAAGAGCACGGGAACGAACCGGAGGACTTCATCGTCAAAGACTGGCGACGATACGAGAGTCGGGCTGTACCTCCTGTTCTTCGCAGCAGCGGCAGTAGGTATTATCCTTACTTTACGGAAACGGAAAGAAGATAAGCCGGAATAACAGGAAAAGTGAATGAGCCAGAACAGAATATGCTCTGACTTGCGTCGATAGCCGGAAGTTATAACTTCCGCTGAGAAGGCAAAATGCAAAAGAGGACAACCTCGAATCTGAAAATAATTTTCAGAAAGAGGATGTCCTCTTTTTTGCGGGAAAAGCTGCTTCGTTTTCTCGCAGTATGGTTGGCTTTTGTTCTGACGGTTGCGCTCTTTCCCTACAGGCTCAAATTTTAATATACAAGATTTTAGCTGTGATATATGAGAAAATATCTCATATATTGTTTGTAAATTGCGAAAACAAAGTATAATAGAAAGTAAAAGGAGATGAAATGGGGGACAACTGTTATGTTATGTCAATTTACAGTCAAAAATTATAAAAGCATTCGGGATGAAGTAACTTTTGATATGCAGGCTGCGGCAATTTCTGAACATGAAGATAGAGTGATAAAAGATAGAGATGGGGAACAGTTTTTACCTGTTTCGGCTATATATGGACCGAACGGCGGGGGGAAATCTAATGTGCTGGAAGCTTTACACACTTTAGCTGCCAAAGTACTTCGTCCGTTATATGCAACCGGAGACAATGATGATCGTGTATTTTTTCAGAAAAAATTGCTGATTGAACCGTTTGCATTTTCTGAAGAAACAAAAGATGCTCCGACAGAGTTTGAAATCTTTTTTCGGACGGAAGCGGCAGAGTACAGATATATTTTGCATGTGAAAAGAGATATTGTTATCTATGAAAGTCTGGATCGTGTGAAATTAGATACAAGGAGAAGATCTGCACTCTTTGAACGTGATAAAGATATTATGTTAAAAGGCATATTCTCAAAATTAAAAATCAGCGACGAATTATCAGCAACGTTGCCACTGTTGTCTTATCTAGGGATTACTTATAAAAAGAATGAAGTGGTAAAAGATGTTTTGGAGTGGTTCGAATATGGGATTGATTTCTTAAATTATGGAAATCCAATAGAAGAACTTCGAATGGCAGTATCCAATTCAGAAGAAGTGAAACAGCTTATGCTGGAAATGATTCAGGAAATGGATTTGGATATTGTGGATTTTCGGGTGGTGGAAGATGAAAACGACAGAATTGATGTCTATACAAAACACATGCTGGAAGAGTATGAAGCAGAATTGAATTTGTCAGAAGAATCCAGTGGAACGAAGAAACTTTTTGGTCTGATGCCATTTATTGCTGACAGTTTACTGAAGGGAACAACTCTGGTAATTGATGAATTAGATGCAAAAATACATCCTGTTTTGCTGCGGTATATCATTATGATGTTTAATGACATGGATATTAATAAGAAGAAGTCCCAGTTAATTTTTACATCGCATGATCTGTCTACAATGAACAGTGAAGTGTTCCGCAGAGATGAAATCTGGTTTGCTGCTAAAGGAAATGCGCAAAATTCTAAACTGTATTCTCTGGTAGAATTTAAAAATGAAAAGGGCGAGTCGGTTCGTAAAGATGCAAAATTTGATAAACAATATCTGGAAGGAAAGTATGGTGCTGACCCATATCTCAGAAGAATTATAGATTGGGGGAAAGTTAATGCCTAAAAAAACTGGAAAGGAGAAGTGGAGAAAGAAGCGTCTCCAGGAACATCTGGAACTGAAGAAATATCGTTACTATATTTTCTGCGAAGGTCAACAGACAGAGCCACAGTATTTCTCGGGATTCAAAAAACTTATAGAAGAAAATGCAATTTATTAAAATAAAAAAGGGACAAATTTGGTGTGTTTATGACAAAGACAGCTTTCCGCCAGAACATTTTAATGGAGTAGAACAGCGTGCTGACAATTTGAATAAGGAAAATCCGGAATTGCAATATCATACCGCATGGAGTAATGAGTGCATTGAATTCTGGTTTCTTCTGCATTTTGCTTACTATACATCAAATAATCACCGGACAGAATATATATCATTTCTGAATGATAAATTCAGCAAACTGGGCATTGGAAAATATCAGAAGAATATGAAAGATATTTTTAAAATTTTGATGAACAATGGAAATCCGAAGCTGGCAATCCGATATGCAAAAAGAATTATAAAAAACGGACAAGGCAAGACACCAGCAGAAATTGCACCGGGGACAAAGGTGTATGAGTTGGTTGAAGAATTAGCCAAGTATTTACCTGAAGAAATACAAAACCAATTTTTAGAAAAATAAGAGTACAATTCACCCGCGTTTGGAGCTGCCCGTTTCCTGGCAGCTCCTTTTTCAGCGTCTTAACAGCAAAAAATTATTCTGCAACAATAATTTCAATTCCAAGAGTTCGCAGTTCTTCAAGAAAATCGGCGTCAGCGCCGAATTCTGCGGGACCGCGATGAAATATTTGGTTCTCACCGGGGGAGATGAGGCGCCAGGAGAGGTGTTTGCAGAGGAGAACGCCGGATTTTTCTGTACATTTCTTTCGGAAAATGTGGAGGAGATTTGTATCGTCATAGGTGCTTCCGGCCTGGAGGCTTTTGTCAAAGGAATTGAAAAGAGCGGTATGATTGTGGCCATCAATTCGGATAAGGATGCGCTGATTTTTAACTGTTCGGATTATGGCATTGTGCAGAAATATCAGGATTTTGTCCGGCAATATAGGAAAGAAGTACCATCTTCTGAATTCTCCACCCACTAACATTATTCATAAATGTAAAAAGATAAAAAACACAGTAAATAGCCATGAAATAAACATAATAAATATAAGCAAAAACGGCATGCAGTCTCTCCCTTCGGCAGGAGGAACCGCATGCCGGTATTTGTATGTATGGAAACCGCCGCCCTGTTATTCTTCATCATCGACAACCATATTGTCCAGTGCATATTTTAACGCCATGCTGATCAGCTCATTTCTGGAGCGGTTTGTCCGGGCGGATAATTTGTTGTACTCTTCCTGTATTTTCTTTTCCGTTCGAATTGTCATTGTGACATATTTATCGTCCTTGGGTCTGATGATTAGTTTATTATCCGTTTTATCCATAATGTATTCTCCTGTTTGATTTTATTACATTATAAAGTAAACTGCAATCATAAATCTATAACAGAAAATAGTTTGAAAATACAATGCAAAAATGATTTAATTTATGATATTATTTCTTAATAAAAAGGTATATATTATAACAGTTCTATCTGGAAAAGGGGTTGAAAAAATGAAGGACATCCTGAATTGTCAGAAAAGTAAGAAAAAAGCGGACAGCTTCTTCAGAAAGTCCTGGCTGTTTTATCTGTGCTGCGCTTTGCTGTGTCTTGCGGCGATAATATTCGAGGAGAGAACCGTGTATTTTCAGGTCTGCATCGTCGGGGCAGGACTCTCTTTTTTGCTGGGATTGATTTTTCTCTGTCTTGCCGGAGCAGAGGGACAGGAGCCTTATCTGGCAGAGCCCCAGGAGACATTGAGTGAGAAGCAGATGGAAGAGCTGAAGGAGATACTTGACGAGGCGCAGGAGCGGATCCGTGGCCGGTAAAGAAAATGTTTTCAAATATTTTTGTCTGCGTTATAATCTATATTGGTTTTCGTTGATATGGATAAATATTATGACAGACGGAGGAAGACATATGGAGTTATATCATGGCCGTCCGGAGAATGAGGACGGACGTTTGGAAAAAGAAATCCGGGTGTATGATCTGCTGGATGAGCTGGGCATGGATTATTACCGCACAGATCACGAAGCTGCAGATAATATGGAGGCGTGCAATGAGATTGACGCGGTGCTGGGGACGGTAATCTGCAAGAATCTGTTCCTGTGTACAGCTAATAAGAAGAAGTTTTATCTGCTGATGATGCCGGGGGACAAGCCATTTAAGACGAAGCTTCTGTCAAAACAGATTCCGACGTCGAGGCTTTCTTTTGCCAGTCCGGAATTTATGAAGGAGTATCTGGATATTGAGCCGGGCTCGGTCAGCATCATGGGGCTGATGAATGATAAGGAGAACCATGTGCAGCTGGTCATCGACCGGGAAGTGCTGGAGGACGATCATCTGGGCTGCCATCCGTGCATCAATACGTCCAGTCTGAAGCTGAACACCAAAGAGGTGCTTGAAAAGTTTCTGCCGGCGGTGCACCATGAGGCGCTGCTGGTTGATCTGCCGTGGGTGGTGGATGAATGATGGAATACTGCATGGAATGCGGCACGAAGCTGAAGGACAGGTTTCTGAAGAATGAGGGAATGATTCCCTTCTGCGAGAAATGTAACGCCTACCGTTTTCCGGTGTTCTCCGCGGCTGTCAGCATGGAGGTGCTGAATCCGGACAGGGATAAGGTGCTTCTCATCAAGCAGTACGGCAGGGACCGCTACATCCTTGTGGCGGGTTACATTAACAAAGGAGAGAATGCGGAGCATACGGTGGCGAGGGAAGTCATGGAGGAGATCGGCCTGCATGTGGATGAGATCCATTTTGAAAAAAGCGAGTATTTTCCGCCAAGCAACACGCTGATGTTGAACTTTTCCTGCGTGGCGGACTCGGAAGATCTGTCTGGCGTGTCGGAGGAAGAGGTGGACAGCTGCCGCTGGTTTTCTTTTGAGGAGGCAGAGGAGGCCATTGCTCAGGGCAGCCTGGCGGCCCGTTTCCTGAAAAAATTCCTGGACAAAAGAGAGGAGCCCCGAAGTCGGGATAACGAGTCCCGGCATTGCCCGGCCGGGCAGGAGAGAGAGTAGAATACATAATCCTGCAGGAGCATTTCCGCAAAGTTCGTCATATACTGTAAAAAAGACATTCGGCTGTGCAGGCTCGGGGGTGTTGTCATGCTCATCCGCTGGCAAATGTATTGTCAGTGCGCGGGACTGCCTGCCGGCAGGTATATGACGATGAGAGCTGAATGGAACCAATTATTGAATTTGTCACAGATATACAGCCGCGGCATTACCGGGAAAGGAATTGCCGCGGCTGTTTTAGATACAGGAATTTATCAACATGAAGACTTTATGTTTCCGGCAAACCGAATCTGCTGTTTCCGGGATTTTGTGAACGGGAGGGAGGTTCCCTACGATGACAACGGCCACGGCACCCATGTGAGCGGAATTATCGCTTCCGGTGGTTTTTTGCCGGAAGGAAGGAGAATCGGCATCGCGCCGGAGGCGCAGATCGCGGCCCTCAAGGTGCTTGACAGCAAGGGCAGCGGTAAAATAAGCGCTATGCTCCACGCCATTGACTGGCTGCTCATTAATTATAGAAGATACGGGATTCGGATCGTGAATATTTCAGTGGGAATGCCAGTGAAAAACTGGAGAGATCCCCAGAAAGATGTGTTGGTGCAGAAAGTGGAAGAGCTGTGGAACGAGGGCCTGGTCGTGGTGGTGGCGGCGGGTAATGAAGGCCCGGGGCAGTATACCATTACAAGTCCCGGCGTCAGCCGGAAGGTCATTACGGTGGGGGCGATGGAAGAGAGTATGACACAGAGAAGAGGATTTGGAAGGATGGTGCATTACTCAGGCTGCGGCCCGGTCCCGGGTACCTGTGTGTGCAAGCCTGATGTAATCGCGCCGGCAGGGGGGATTTTGAGCTGTGACAATCACAGCAGAGCGTACAAGCGGCGTAGCGGTACATCCATGGCGACGCCTGTGGTCACAGGCGTCATTGCGCTGCTTCTCTCGGCACAGCCCTGGCTCACCAATCTGGATGTAAAGATTCGGCTCATGGAGACAGGCATTGACTGTAAAGTTCCGAAGAACCGGCAGGGGTGGGGCGCCATTAATCCGGCAGGATTGCTGGGGATATGAAAGATGGATAAATAATTGACGAACTTTGTGATATTTGCCATATATAATTGATAAAATATTAAATATATTATATAAAATCACAGATATTTCTTCCTTTTTTTAAATTTCTGTGTTACAATTGTTACAACAATATAACTAAAAAGGAAAAGGAGATATCGGAGATGGCAAATTGTGTAACACTTAATCAGACATCCTATCATGGAGCAGGAGCGATTCAGAATATTCCGGCGGAGGTAAAGGCTCACGGATTCCAGAAAGCGTTCGTATGCTCCGGCCCGAACATTTTAAAACACGGCGTTACGGCAAAGGTTACTGACCTGCTGGATGAGGCTGGCCTGGCCTATGAGATTTTCTCAGACATCAAGGCAAACCCTACCATTGAAAATGTACAGAATGGTGTGGAAGCTTTTAAGGCGTCCGGCGCTGACTATATCATCGCTATCGGCGGAGGTTCACCGATGGATACGGCAAAGGCCATCGGTATTATCGTAAATAATCCGGAGTTCGCTGACGTGAGAAGTCTGGAGGGCGTTGCTCCGACAACCAAACCTTCCGTTCCGATCATCGCAGTGCCTACCACAGCCGGAACAGCAGCCGAGGTTACCATCAACTACGTTATTAAAGACGATGAGAAACAGCGTAAGTTTGTCTGCGTGGACACCAAAGATATCCCGATTATCGCCATCGTTGACCCGGATATGATGAGCGGCATGCCTTACGGACTGACTGCAGCCACCGGTATGGATGCGCTGACTCACGCCATCGAGGGATATATCACGAAGGCAGCATGGGAGATGACCGATATGTTCCATATCAAAGCCATCGAGATCATCGCGAGAAGCTTGAGAGCAGCCTGTGAAAATGACCCGAAGGCAAGAGAAGATATGGCTCTCGGACAGTACATTGCCGGACAGGGATTCTCCAACGTAGGTCTGGGTATCGTACATTCCATGGCGCATGCGCTGGGAGCAGTTTATGATACTCCGCACGGTGTGGCAAATGCGATTCTTCTGCCGACAGTAATGGCATACAACGCAGACGCTACAGGAACCAAATATAAAGATATCGCCATCGCCATGGGCGTGGAAGGCGTAGAAAACATGAGTCAGGAAGAATACAGAAAGGCAGCCGTTGACGCAGTGGCACAGCTGGCAAGAGACGTTAAGATTCCTGAGAACCTGAAAGAGATCGCCAAAGAAGAAGATCTGGACTTCCTGGTAGATTCCGCATTTAACGATGCCTGCGCACCGGGCAATCCGAAGGACGCCAGCAAGGAAGACATCCGTGCGTTATATCTGTCTCTGATGTAACAGACAACATGATACCTTATGCATGTATATAAATGAGAAATTCGTTTCTCCATGAACAATCCCTCAAAGCAGGATAAGAATCCGGCTTTGGGGGATGTTTTTTGTGTTATGACTTTATGATGGAAAAATGACATAAAAAAAGCGCCGCAGTGAAAAAATGCTGCGCGCGCAATAGTTCAGAGTAAAGTTCAGAGCCGGACGATAAGCCGGGTTATGTCGTGAATGGTCATCTGTCTGATTCTGCCGTCGCCGGCAGACTTTAGCGACCCACCTGAAAGCAATCCGGGCCGGATTATCGCTTTCGATTCGGTCTTGCTTCGGATGGGGTTTACATGGCATTCCCTGTTACCAGAGAATCGGTGGGCTCTTACCCCGCCTTTCCACCCTTACCGTCCCGCAGGGAGACGGCGGTATATCTCTGTTGCACTATCCTTGGAGTCGCCTCCACCGGACGTTATCCGGCATCCTGCCCTGTGAAGCCCGGACTTTCCTCTCCTTAAGCCTTTCGGCGTTAAAAGGAGCGACCATTTATCCGACTCTGAATCTTTCCCATTCTAACAAAGGCGCAGAAAAAAGTCAAGGTAAGAAGTTCTTAAGGACTTTGATGACGAAAATGTGGTAAACTATTCAAAAAGCCGACAGGAAAAAGGCTTTAAGAATAAATGTACGGAGGAAATCACATGGATAAGAATGCAAGTATTTTAGTAGTGGATGATGATAAAGAAATCGCGGATCTGGTGGAGATTTATCTGGTCAACGACGGATATAAAGTATTGAAGGCTTCGGATGGCGAGCAGTGTCTTTCCATGCTGGCGGAACATCCGGAGATCCGGATGCTGATCCTTGATATTATGATGCCGGGCATCGACGGACTTGAGGTGTGCCGCACGATTCGCAAGACCAGCAATATTCCGATTCTGATTCTGTCTGCCAAGGCGGAGGATATGGATAAGATCGTGGGATTCGGAACAGGGGCCGACGATTATCTGACCAAACCTTTCCATCCGCTGGAGCTTCTGGCGCGGGTGAAGTCCCAGATGAAGCGCTACACATCTATCGAGCCGGAGAAGGAATCGGCAGCGGATAAGAAGGAAGAGATCGAGATTCAGAACCTTACGATCAATAAGGCCGCCCATGTGGTAAAGAAGAACGGGGAGGAGATTGCCCTTACGCCTATTGAATTTGATATTCTGTATCTGCTGGCGTCCAACCGGGACCGGGTGTTCAGCACCGACGAGATATTCGAGCGGGTATGGAATGAAAAGGTCTATGAGGTAAATAATACCGTTATGGTGCATATCCGGCGTCTGCGGGAGAAGATTGAGGACAACTCCAGAAGCCCGAAGATTCTGAAAACCGTATGGGGGGTCGGCTACAAAATTGAAGGTTAAAAAGTTTAAAAGCTTCCGGTTTAAGATGGTTCTTTACATGTTTCTGAGCGTTGTGGCTACTTTTATAACGGAAGGAATCATCTTTGCCGGCATCTATTTTTATGAGACGGAGATTCTGGCTGGAGAATACCGGAGAGTCTGGGGCTCGTCCGGACAGGGCAAGCTGGCTCTTGGGATGCTCAGCTCATCCGGCTCGGTATCTTTGGATATCCTGGTCATTCTCATTTTTACGATTCTTTTGCTGGTCATGTATTTTATACTGATCTCTCACAACTTTGTCACCTATGTCCGAGAGATTATAAATGGCGTGGAAAAGATGAAGTCCGGAGACTTTCAGGAAGAGATTCCGGTAAAAGGAGAGGATGAGTTTTCGGAGATCGCCTACTCGATCAATGAAATGTGCAGGAACCTGTCTCAGACTCTGGAGGCCCAGAAGGAGACGGAAAAGACAAAAGATGAACTGATCACCAATGTCGCTCATGATCTGCGCACGCCGCTCACATCGATTCTGGGCTACCTGGATCTTTTATCTCAGGGAGATTTTCTCACGGAGGATCAGAAGCAGAAATATCTTGGAATTGTTTCCAATAAGGCGAGACAGCTGGAAACGCTGGTAAAGGATTTGTTCGATTATACCCGTTATGACCGGGATAAAGTAAAGATAAAGAAAGAGATTCTCGATCTGAATCTGTTTATGCCGCAGATTGTGGACGAGTTTTATCCAAGCCTCATGGAGAATGGTCTTACATGCCGGACGGAGTTTTACGAGGGCGCTCTCAATATAGAAGCCAACGGGGAACTGCTGGCAAGAGCCATCGGCAACCTGATGTCCAACGCCATAAAATATGGCGCCGAGGGCAAGGTGATCGAGGTGAAGACCGGGCGGCTGGAGAATAAGGTCTTTGTGGCAGTCATTAACTATGGCAAGGTGATTCCTGCGGAAAAGCTGCATAAGATTTTTGATAAGTTTTACCGGGTGGAATCATCCCGGTCCCTGAAAACCGGAGGAACCGGCCTGGGTCTTGCTATTGCCAAAAATATTGTAAATCTGCATAACGGAAATATATGGGCGACCAGCGATGAGTATGGAACCAGATTTCAGATTGAACTGCCGGTAGTCGCGCCATATTCCGGCGGCAGGCAGTAGAAACGGATGTCTGTTATAACAAAAAGGAGTGTATGATCATATGACAGACGGCATGAGGAAACGATATGCTCAATGATTTATTTCACACTTACAAAAAAATAATAATTTTGGTCCTGATCGCCCTTTGTGCGATTATTTTCTGGTTTTATGGCTGTCACAGGCAGCAGCAGAGTAATGATACGACGAAAACCTGGGAAAAAGAAGAGATGACGGAGACCGGAGGGTACCAGTATCATTTTCAGACGGATACTCTGTCCGGAAACGTTGTATTCGGCACGAAGGGGTACATTGCCCAGGGCAGGACACTGCCGGTGCGGGTGGATATGACCTGTGAAGGAGAATCTTTTACCGGAACGCTGAAGATTACTCTGCCTGGAGTGGACGGAGAAGGTGTGTCATATCAGTCCGCAGTAAGCTGCCGGGAGGGAGTTACCAGCAAAGTGGAGATGGAAGTCCCTTCGCTCGGGAATGCTTCCTATTTTTATTTCGAGATTCTGGATTCTTTTGGAACCGTTCAGTTTTCGCAGCGGGTGCTGACCCGTGACGGGGAGGAAGAGACCGGAGAAAAGAATCTGTATATCGGAGTTTTGAGCAGCCAGTATTCCTCTCTGGAATATCTGGACGGGATGAATTTTGAGGTGGATAATGAGACGTTCACTTTGCAGCTGGTACATTTTCTGGCAAATGACTTTCCGACAGATGTGCAGGAACTGGGGTCCCTTACAGGCGTGCTCATTGATTCTTTTGATACGTCGGCTTTGTCAAAAGCGCAGATCCGTTGCCTGACTTCCTGGGTGACTGCGGGCGGCAGTCTCTTCGTGGGGACAGGAACCGGAGCGGAAGTAGTTTTGTCCGGCCTGGATCATCTGCTGAAAGTACAGGCGGGAGATGTGGAAGAGGTGCAGTATACCTTCAACAGCGAATTATCCCGGGCAGGCAGTGCCAGACTCTATACTTCCGGTCTGACGTTTGCAGAGGAGGACAAATGGGAAAGTCTTTCTTTGTCTTCGCCGGCCTGTGTCTATCGTGAGAAGTATGAGAGCGGGGAGATCTCCGTATTTACATTCAGTCTCACCGATGATACTTTCCGTCAGTGGACGGGAAGAGACGATGTGGTGGGAGAGATCTTTGAGGAAGAGCTGAGAGAAGAAGCCGGCCGTTCCTGGGTGGGAGACACAAGTCTCTGGTACGTGAAGACGACGCTGTATGCTTTTATGAACGGAAGACATCCCAATACGTTTTATTACGGAATCTTTTTCATAGTGTATCTGGGCGTACTTGGATTTTTCGCTTATTATGTGCTGCGGAAAATCAAAAGAAGAGAGTATATATGGGGAGTGGTTCCGGTGGTGGCGCTTCTCTTTACAGTCTCTCTGGCTTTCCGGTCGGAGGGAAGCGGCGGAGAAACCGGAGAAGGATTTTCCGCTATTCGGATCAATGACGCTTCTGTTGGAAAAGATGATTATTATCTTTTGTATCAGAGCAACGACGGATCAGAGGACAGTGTGGATCTGGTGTCTTCCATTGAGAGTGTGGAGCCGGTGGACTACAATTACCGCACAGAGAATGTGGATGATTATTCAGTGCGAAATATTACGGAAAATTATACGATCAATAATACAAAAAATGGTTTTGACATTGCCTTTGGAGAATCCGTGCCGGGAACCTCCTATATTCTGAAATGTACCGGAGGCTCCTCCCAGATGGACAATGCCAGTTGTTTCACTACGAATATCACCACGGAAAATTCTTTCTTCGAGGGAACTGTGACGAACATTTCAGAATGGGAATTTGATAAGGTCGTGGTGATCCGCGGACAGCAGTACACGGTGCTTGACGGCATAAAATCAGGAGAGACCGGGGAGATAAATGAAAAGACGGTAAAGTTCTGGACAGAGTATGAGGAGGAAGGTCAGACGGACGGGGATGAAGAAGATGCCACGGCTTCAGGTAATCTGGTTGAATACCTGAAACAGCGTTATATGCTGGGAAATGGAGATCAGAATACCCTGCTGGTTATTGGAATCACGGACGATAATAATTTTCAGCTTCTCACCAACGGCAATTCGTTAGGAAACCGTCTGTCCGCCTTTGTCAACCGGTTTGCTCTGCAGAATGAAGACGGCAGTGAGTGTATCATCAATATCAACACTTGTCTTGATGAAGAAAGCCAGGGGACGTCCTTAAGTTATAATATCCTTGAAAAAAATGAGACGCAGGCAGTTTATTCCTTTGACGTTTCAAAGGTTATCTGGGGCTTGTTCCGCAACCGGGACGGCTTTAGCGGAACCATTTATGCGTATAATTATGATACGGGAGAGCAGGATAAAATCCTGGAAGATGCAGATGATTATATGAATTGCGGAGAGCTGGAACCATATGTCTCGGATATGAATGAGATGACGCTGACATATGTACTGCCGGCGGACGGCACTTATGGAGAGGCGCCGATACTTTCTCTCCTGACAAAAGATGTGGAACAATAGGGGGAAGCAGGTATGCTTGAATTTCAGAACATCTCGATTTACCGGCGTGAAAAAAGAATACTGGATGATTTTAATCTGAAAATACCGGACGGCGCCATTATGGGACTGCTGGGTTCGGACAGCAAGGCGAAATCCATGATTCTTGCGGCCGCCAGCGGCAGTCAGGCGCCGGATTACGGACAGATTCTTCTGAACGGAGTATCCATCTATCAGGGCAGAAGCCGGTCTTATCAGAATTTTGGATATATGCCCCGGGAGTATGGTTTTTATGATCTGCTCCGGGTGGACGAATATTTTGAGCTGTTTCTGTCCCTTTATAAAGTAAACGGAAGATACCGTCAGAAACGTATGGAAGAAGTGGCGGAGCTGTTTGGAATCCGCCAGTATATGAGTGCCTTCATCATGGAGCTGCCTGCGGAGATGCTGCCGTTTCTCTGTCTGGCCAAAACGGTTCTCCATGATCCGGAGTGGCTTTTGCTGGATGAACCTTTCGCAAATTTAAACTCTTCCAGCCGTAATTCCATGATAAAGATTCTGCTGATGCTGCAGGAGGAGGGCAAATCCATCGTGGTTAATTCACAGATGTTTCCGGAAACCCGCGATTTTTTTACGGACGTTGCACTTGTGGAAGATGGCAGGGTGGTCGTGGAAGGGGAGACCGAGGATATTTTTGAGACGGCCCTCAAGAAAAGCCCGGTTCGGATGCATGTGCTGGCAGGGCTTGATGAAGCACTGGAGGTTCTGAAAATGAATACGCTGGTGGACCGGGTGACCGTCGATGAGAAGGAAGTGATTTTCCGTTTTAATGGCGGAGAAAGAGAAGAAGCGGAGCTGCTCACCGATCTGGTGGCGTCCGGCGCGTTTATCCAAAAGTTCATGCGGGACCGTGTGAATATTGAAGAAGTTTTCCGGAGGTAGAACATGATTAATCCATTTTTAAAAACAGAATGGCTGCGGGAAGGCAGAAACATCCGGCTTCCGCTGATGATTATTTTCTATATTGCCATCATGGCGTTTATCATGATCCTTTTCATGGTATTTAACGAGGAATCTTTTCAGCAGGGATATTATTATGATACGACGACCTACCAGTATCAGTTTCTGATCATCAGTACTTTCCAGATTATCACCGTGCTGCTGCTCACGCCCTTTACAGTGTCGAGATTATTTATCGTTGATAAAGAAAAAAATATGCTGGAACAATTTGAGATGGTACCGGGCGTATCTTTTCAGTATGTGACGGCAAAGATCATTCTGGTTCTGGCCGTTCATGTGCTGCTTTTTATCTCCGGTCTGCCTGTATCGGCATTGTCCTGTATTTATACAGGGATCAGCGGGGTGAAGCTGCTGCGTCTGGGAGCTATGATATTTCTCTACGCCTTCTGGAGCGGCGCCATATCCATCTTTTTTTATACGGTATGCAGCAAAAGCGTCTGGGCCTTTGCCTCGACCTTTTTTGTGCAGCTTATGTTTGGGATTGGCACGCTGATGCTGACGGAGGTATTCCGGAATGGTTCGCTGATGATGAGCGACACCGGACGGATCGCGCCGGAAATCGTCGCTGTCTGCCTGATTCTGCTGGCATTTAATCCGCTGTCTTCCTACATGGGATTTTACGGCAGCATCACGGGGGATATCGGTATTTTTGGCACCTTCTGCAGTCATCTTGGAATAGATACTTCTGATAAATGGTTTATTCTGCTGTTTTATAAGGTGTCAAGTCTGGCCTGCGTGCTGGTAGGCGTCCTTTTTCTGTCTCTTTCCGTCTGGTATATGGATAAGAGAAGGAGAACCTGACAGCATTTGCCTTGTGCAACAAATAAGGCTGTGCTATAATAACAGAACTGTGTCGAAACGGTGAAGATAAATGTAGAAATGACAAGAATAAGAACAGAGAGGACAGGGTTATGGATTTGTTGTATAGAAGCACGAGAAACAATGAAGAAACGGCAAAGGCTTCCGAAGCCATTCTCCGCGGCCTGGCGGGAGAAGGCGGACTGTATGTGCCGGAGCAGATTCCGGCGCTTAATGTCAGCATGGAAGAGCTGTCGAAGATGCGCTATCAGGATGTGGCTTATGAAGTGATGAAGCTGTTTTTGACCGACTTTACGGAAGAAGAGTTAAGGCACTGTATCAACAGCGCTTACGATAAGAAGTTTGACACGCCGCGCATCGCAGAGCTGGTGAAGAAGGACGGCGCGTATTTCCTGGAACTGTTCCACGGAGCGACCATCGCCTTCAAGGATATGGCGTTATCCATCCTGCCGTATCTGCTGACCACCAGCGCGAAGAAGAACCATGTAAAGAATGAAATTGTTATCCTGACGGCGACCTCCGGAGATACGGGCAAGGCGGCTCTCGCCGGTTTTGCCGATGTGCCTGGAACAAAGATCATCGTCTTTTATCCAAAGCACGGCGTAAGCCCGATTCAGGAGAAGCAGATGATCACCCAGCGGGGCGACAACACCTTTGTCATCGGTATTGAAGGTAACTTTGACGACGCCCAGACCGGCGTAAAGAAGATGTTTTCGGATGCGGCGCTGGCTGAGGAGATGGCAGCGGCAGGTTATCAGTTCTCTTCCGCCAACTCCATCAACATCGGACGTCTGGTGCCGCAGGTGGTTTACTATGTATACAGCTACGCCGCACTGCTGGCAAAGGGAGAGATTGCAGACGGTGAGAAGATCAACGTCGTTGTGCCGACCGGAAACTTCGGCAACATTCTGGCGGCCTGCTACGCAAAGCAGATGGGCGTGCCGATCGCAAAATTGATCTGCGCTTCCAACGAGAACAAGGTGCTGTTTGACTTCTTTGCCACCGGATGCTACGACAAGAACAGAGAGTTTATTCTGACTTCCTCTCCGTCCATGGATATTCTGATTTCCAGTAATCTGGAGAGACTGATCTACCAGACGGCGGGAAGAGACGCGGAGAAGAATAACGCTTACATGAAGGCTCTTAACGAGACCGGCCGCTATGAGATCACCGATGAGATGCGGGAGCAGCTGAAAGATTTTTACGGTAATTTTGCCAGTGAAGAGGAGACGGCTGCAGCCATTAAGGATGTGTACGAAAAAACAGGTTATATCATGGATACTCACACGGCGGTAGCAAAGAGCGTCTATGAGAAGTATAAAGCGGACACGGCGGATGAAACAAAGACTATCATCGCTTCAACCGCAAGTCCGTACAAGTTTACCAGAAGCGTCATGAACGCTATTGACCCGGCTTATGATTCCCAGAGTGATTTTGAGCTGGTGGATGAGCTGAACCGGTTATCCGGCGTGCCGGTGCCGCAGGCTATCGAAGATATCCGTTCCGCTCCGGTGCTTCATGACACCGTCTGCGGCAAAGAAGAGATGTGCGGGGAAGTAAAACGTATTCTGGGGATTTAGTAGGAATTAATTCGGAGGAGCGTATGAAAATATCGGTTACATTTACAGATAATGTTCTGGAAGTCCGGAAAGAGGGAGAAGGCTCGCAGGCCGAGATCTGGCAGAAGAAGTTCGATGATTTTGAGCTTAAGAAAAATGTGAGTACCGGACTGACGGTGGAAAATAAAAAATTGCGGAAGATTCTGTTCTGGCAGCCTTTCGGGGAGAATATCCTCATGGTTTACACCAGAAGCGGGGAGGTAAAGGCCAGCTATGCACCGAGCAGAGGCGCGTATCTGCGGGTGCTGGAAAGGATGTGCAACGTACAGCATATTTCTCTTACCAAGGATGGCCTTTCCCTGCAGCTGCAGGTGGGAGTGGTAGACGACGGCACGTTCACCTTTGAGGACGCTGTCCTGGTGATCGGCGAGAGAGCGCGTCAGCCCTTTGACATTCCGGTCAGCAAAAAGACGCTGGCAGGGGTGAAAGATGACGATCCGTTTTTTATCAGGAAGTTTCATATTTCCATGGATGAGCTGACCAGGACGATGGAGGAGACTTCTTCCCGCTTTGATATTGCGCTGAAGGTTAACGGCATGGATGTTACATTTCCTGTAAAGATCGAGGTTCCTGATGAGAATATCAAGTATCAGCATGTGCCGATGATCAGTTTCTTCTATAAGAATGATGCGGTGCAGATCAAGCACACCGGCGTGGGAAATGTACTGTTTGTCTGCCGTCCTCTGGAAGAGGTGGAGAAAACGGCTTCCTTCCGTTTCTGGGAGAGCGACGCAGTCTCCGGCCGTCTGTACCGGAAGGGTAAAGAGGAGAAGAAGAAGTCCTCGCTGAAGGTGAGCCTTTTCTACGAGAAGTTCTGCCAGAAGGCAGAGGAAGGCACCTTCGAGATCTTTGACATGGCCTGGAAGCGGAATCCGAAGGGCGCTTACTTTATCATCAGCGGAGATTCGCCGGATTACGAGCGGATTAAAAATCATCCGAACGTGGTAAAACAGTATTCCAGGAAATATTACGAGCTTTTGTTCCGTGCCAACGCGTATATTTCTACAGAGACGCCGTTTCATCTGAATGTGATACGTTCCAACAACAAATATTACCGTCGAAGCATCGCGGAGAATACATTTGTCTTCCTGCAGCACGGCGTAACTTATATGAAATGTCATGGTCCTAACTCGCCGTTCCTTGCCGGACGGGAGATGGAGCCGGATTACATTGTAGTCAACAGCGAGAAGGAAAAGGATGCTGTTCATCGCATGATGGGCATTGACAATTCCCGCATTTTAAAGACCGGCATGGCGATTTTCAGCAAGCTGGAATATAAGCATCTGAATCAGGACTCCGATGACATCGCGGTCATCATGCTGACCTGGAAGCCGTACGAGGACAATATGGAGGATTTTACCAAATCCACCTACTATCAGAACACACTGGCTATCTATAATATGCTCCGGAAATATCTCCCGGCAGAAAAAATCCGGGTGGTGATCCATCCGAAGACCGGAGCTCATCTGGAGAAGACGGAGCTGGCTCCGAGTATCTGGAAAAAACCGATTTCTGAGGTACTGAGTATTGCCAAGCTGCTGATCACGGACTATTCTTCCGTCTGCTACAACAGTTTCTATCAGGGCGGCGGCGTGGTCTTCTTCCAGGAAGATCTGGAGTTTTATGAGAAAGAGAACGGCAGGCTGATTCCAAAGGACGATGAATATATCGGAAAGAGAGCGTTTTCTTTGCCGGAGCTTGATGCGATTCTGGAGGAAGGATGCCGTGACGGAAAGATTGATCTTGATTCTTTCCGGACAGAGGAATTTGAGCGGCGGTATCAGCTCATCAATGAGTTTTCTGACGGTAAAAATATGGAGAGGCTCTGTGAGAAACTGAAAGAACTGGGGCTTATCTGATGCGTTGATCTCTTCGGACAGCCTGGCAGTTGTTTTTGAATATAGTGGAGGAAGTTATCGTGAAGCATTACGATTATCTCATTGTGGGCGCGGGCCTTTTTGGCAGCGTCTTCGCCCATGAAATGACGAAAAAAGGCGCTTCCTGTCTTGTGATCGAGAAACGGAATCACGTGGGAGGCAACATTTACACAGAAGATATCGAGGGAATCAACGTTCACAAGTATGGCGCGCACATTTTCCATACCTCTGACAAGGAGGTCTGGGACTATGTAAATACACTGGCAGAATTTAATCATTACATCAATTCGCCAGTGGCTGTGTACAAGAATGAACTGTATAATCTGCCTTTTAATATGAACACTTTCAGCAAGCTGTGGGGAATCCGCACGCCGCAGGAGGCGAAGGATATCATCGCGGCGCAGATTGCGGATCTTAATATCGGAGAGCCTCAGAACCTGGAGGAGCAGGCGCTGTCCTTGGTGGGACGGGACGTTTACGAGAAGCTGGTGAAAGGCTATACCGAGAAGCAGTGGGGCAGAGACTGCAAAGAGCTGCCGTCTTTTATCATCAAGCGTCTGCCGCTTCGTTTCATTTATGATAACAATTATTTCAACGATCCATATCAGGGTATCCCGAAAGGCGGCTACACGAACCTGATCATAAAACTGCTGGAAGGTTCCGATGTGCTGCTGAACACAGATTACTTTGCGTTCCGGCAGGAACATCCGGGTGTGGCGGATAAGACTGTGTACACCGGACCGCTGGATGCTTACTTTGATTACCGGCTGGGCATCCTCCAGTACCGGACTGTCCGGTTTGAGACGGAGGTGCTGCCGACGGACAATTATCAGGGTAACGCGGTGGTCAATTACACAGAAAGAGAAGTACCGTATACAAGGATCATCGAGCACAAGCATTTTGAGTTCGGGACCCAGCCGTCCACTGTCATCTCCCGGGAGTACCCGGAAGAGTGGAAGCCGGGCATGGAGCCGTACTATCCGATCAACGACGAAGAAAATGAATCCCTGGCGGCCCAGTACCGGGCGCTGGCGGAAGCGGAGCCGGATACCATCTTCGGCGGGCGCCTGGGAACATATCGGTATTATGACATGGATAAGGTCATCCGGCTGGCTCTTGATACCGTAAAGGAGATGTGAGGCTCACCCGGCAGCCCCGTTTAGCCGTGGAATATCGGAAATTGTCGGGAAATGATGGGGAAACGGCGGGAATATATGACATAAAGAAGAAAGAATACAATATAATGTTGTATAAGAGAAAAAAGACACAAAATACTGTGAAAAAATGATGAATTTCCCAAAAAAAGTTGACATAGAGGGAAACATGGGATAAAATAGACAATATCTATATAATAGTGGTAGTGCCGCTATCTGGATGATTAAGATAAATTTGTAATAGAGCACGAAAGAGAAAGGAAGGGTAAGGTGTTTTTTCGCATACCCTTCCTTAAGATGTCTTCTTTATTTTTATCTTAAGACAAATGAGACAGCAGCAAGGTAACAGGTCAGCAAAAAAGAATCGGGAGAACAAACATGGAAGATGCAAGATTAAGTTTTTCTAATATTATGGAAACACTTCTGAAACAGGCCCACCAGAATAAGAATGTACTCGAGTACAAAGAGATTAACGATGCATTCAAAGATATTGAGTTAACCCCTGAGAAGTTCGAGTGGATTCTTGATTATTTTGAGAAGCAGGGCGTGGATGTTCTGAATACCAGCGAGGAAGATAACGATGATAATTACATCGATGATGACGCCGAAGAGGTAGAGCTTATTGATGATACGGATATTCTGGAAGGCGTCAGTCTGGAAGATCCGGTGCGTATGTATCTGAAAGAGATTGGCAATATCCCGCTGCTGACAGCTGAAGAAGAAGTATTCCTGGCACAGCGCATTGAAAAAGGCGACGAGCAGGCCAGAAAGCAGCTCATTGAGGCCAACCTGAGACTGGTGGTAAGTATCGCTAAGAAATATGTGGGACGAGGCATGTCTTTCCTGGATCTGATTCAGGAGGGTAATATGGGTCTCATGAAGGCCGTGGAGAAGTTCGACTACAAGAAGGGCAACAAGTTCAGTACCTACTCCACCTGGTGGATCCGTCAGGCGATCACCCGAGGTATCGCCGATACGGCGAAGACCATCCGTGTGCCGGTACATATGGTGGAGACCATCAACAAGACTCTTCGTACTTCCAGGATGCTGCTGCAGGAGCTGGGAAGAGAACCTACCAACGAAGAGATCGCAAAGAAGATGAACATGCCTGTGGCTAAGATTGACGAGATTCTGAAGACATCCAGAGACCCGGTATCCCTGGACACCCCGATCGGCGAGGAAGAGGACAGCCAGCTGGGCGACTTCATCGAAGATGAATCCCTGCTTTCCCCTGTGGATTCCGCATCATTCTCCATGCTGAAGGAAGAGCTGGAAGTGGCCATGGCCTCCCTCACAGAGAGAGAGCGCAACGTCATCAAGCTGCGTTTCGGACTGGACGACGGTAAGACGAGAACTCTCGAAGAAGTCGGAAAAGAGTTCAACGTAACAAGAGAGCGTATCCGTCAGATTGAGGCGAAGGCACTCCGGAAGCTGCGCCATCCGAGCCGGAGCCGTAAGCTCAAGGACTTCCTGGAGTAAAGAATTTGCCGCCAAGTACATATTGCCAAATGATAAATAATTGATTAAAATAATGGGAAGACTGTGTGATCAGGATTCCCATTTTTTTCGTATTATTACATAATACGAAAAAAATGGGCAGAGAGAAAGGAAAACAAAATGAAAGACGGATTCTTGCGGGTGGCGGCGGCATCGGTAGATGTGAAGGTTGCCGACCCGGCATTTAACAAAGAAAGTATCATGAAGGCAGTGAGAAGGGCGCAGGAGCGGCAGGTGAAGGTGCTTGTTCTCCCGGAGCTGGTGATCTCCGCTTATACCTGCGGCGATCTGTTCTGGCAGAAGCCGCTGCTGGAGGAGAGTAAGAAACAGCTGGCCGTCATTCTTGAGGAGACGGCTGAGATACCGATGGTCATTGTGGCGGGGGCGCCGCTGCTTGTCCATCAGAAGCTTTATAACTGTGCGGTTTTCTTATATAGAGGACGGATTCTTGGCGTTGTGCCGAAGCATAATCTGCCGAATTATTCAGAGTTTTATGAGGCGAGACATTTTACGCCGGGCAGAAGAGAGGTGGAGATGATCCGTCTGCTGGGACAGGAAGTGCCGTTTGGCATGAACCTTCTGTTCTGCTGCGAGAATGTGGAGAATCTGGTGCTGGCCGCGGAGATCTGCGAGGATCTCTGGGTACCGCTGCCGCCGTCCACCTACCACGCACTGGCAGGAGCGACGGTCATCTGTAATCCTTCCGCCAGCGATGAGACGACCACGAAAGACACTTACCGCCGGGAGCTGGTCAGCTCTCAGTCGGCAAGACTGGTCTGCGCGTACATTTATGCATCTGCGGGAGAGGGCGAATCCACCCAGGATCTGGTGTACAGCGGCCACAATATGATCACCGAGTACGGAGCCGTGCTGGCAGAGTCCGGACGGTTTGAGAATCACTATACGGAAGCGGAGATCGATCTGCAGCGTCTGGCGGCAGACCGGCAGAAGACGTCCACCTTCGTGAACGACGACGGCGGACAGCCTTATCACCGGGTGTATTTTACCCTGGAAGAGACGGAGACAGAGCTGACCCGGTACTTCTCCCGGACTCCGTTCATTCCTTCCAATAAAGAAGACAGAGATAAACGATGCGATGAGATTCTGACCATTCAGGCCATGGGACTGAAGAAACGTCTGGCGCACACGGGATGCCGCCATGCGGTCATCGGTATCAGCGGCGGTCTGGATTCCACCCTGGCGGTGCTGGTGACGGCGAGAGCCTTTGATATGCTGGGACTTCCGAGAGAAGGAATTGTCTGCGTGACCATGCCATGCTTTGGAACCACAGACCGAACCTATTCCAATGCCGTGACCCTGACAAAACGGCTGGGTGCCACCCTGCGGGAGATTCGGATCAACCGGGCGGTGGAGCAGCATTTTTCGGATATCGGACACGACATCAATGTGCATGACGTTACCTATGAGAACTCCCAGGCCAGAGAGCGGACGCAGATCCTCATGGATATTGCCAATCAGGTAAACGGTATGGTCATCGGAACCGGCGACATGTCCGAGCTGGCTCTTGGCTGGGCCACTTACAACGGCGACCATATGTCCATGTATGCGGTGAACTGTTCGGTGCCAAAAACACTGGTGCGCCATCTGGTGCGCTACTATGCGGACACCACGGAGGAGGAAGAACTGCAGAAGGTACTACTTGACGTGCTGGACACTCCGGTGAGTCCGGAGCTGCTGCCGCCGGTGGACGGCGTCATCTCTCAGAAGACAGAAGACCTGGTGGGCCCTTATGAACTGCATGACTTTTATCTGTATTACATGCTGCGGTTTGGATTCGGTCCGGCGAAGATCTTCCGGCTGGCAAAGAAAGCCTTCGGCGCAGATTACGAGGACGCTGTCATTTACAAATGGCTCCGCACCTTCTGCTGGCGGTTCTTTGCACAGCATTTCAAACGCTCCTGCCTGCCGGATGGACCGAAGGTGGGCTCCATTGCCGTATCCCCGAGGGGCGACCTGCGGATGCCGAGCGATGCAAGCCCATCCGTGTGGATGGCGGAGCTTGACAGACTGAAAGAAGAGCTGGGACTGGAATAAAGCGCGTTTCCGAAAAGGCGCAGTATCAGGACTGCGCCTTCTGGAGCGCATTTTTGATGGCCTGCTGCAGGATCAGACCGGTATATTTGGTGTCGGAATCCAGCTGCAGGTCGTCGATGGAGGAAATGCTGTCCAGCTGTTCGTTGATGCTTTCCAGAGAAGGCTCCAGAAGCGGATACATGGCGGTGACGCTTTCCGACAGATTATTCAGGCTCACGGAGGTAATATGGTTTTCATCCACAGATACCGCCACATCGAGAGCGGTGTCTCCCAGAGTGATAGTGGAAGTATAAACGCCGGGCGTGTATGCTCCGGCACTGGTGCTTACACTTTTTTCTCCCGGGGCGAACATAAAGATAAGCAGGAGAATGAGGATGATGGCAAGGCAGATAAAAAGAGCCGTGTAGATCAGTTCTTTTGCTTTTACAACAATGATTTTTGTTTTTGCACTCAAAAAAAACAGTCCTTCCGATACATAATTTTAATAAATTTTATTCTGCCGAAAAGGATTTATGACTACTTTATTATGGAAGAAAGAAGGGCGGCTCCCCTGTTTTTCGGGGAAGGAGGCATTATGGAACAAAGACAGACATTTCCGGAAGTATTTCCGGACTATACAATACCCGACAATTTAAGATATGCGCTTTCCAACACCATCGTCACCAAGGTGGTAATGAAGCAGAGCAAAAATCAGCTCATTGTGCACACAAAGAGCGAGCACATTATGGGAAAGAAGCTGATAAATAAGATTGCTTATGATCTGAAAAACGAACTGTTCCGGGGTACGTCGGTGTTTCTTGCCATTGATGATACCTATGAGCTTTCTCCCGTATATACGCTGGAACAGCTCACCAAAGATTACTGGGACAGTATTCTCTATGAGATTCACCGGATGGGTCAGGTGGAGTACAGCCTGTTCCTTCGCTGCGAGTGGGGATTTGAAGGAAATATCATGACGATCCTGCTGGAAGACTCCTTCCTTGCCAGAAATAAATCAGCGAAGCTCAAGCAGTATCTGGAAGAAATGTACGCTCACCGTTTTGGTAAGGAGATTCAGGTGGGCTTTGATTTTACCGATGACGCAAAAAATGCATTTTATAAGGCGAGAAATCACAAGCTGAGTCTGGAAGTCGGCATGGTCATGGAACAGATTGAAAAGGCGGAGGCGGAAAAGAGCAGTCAGAAAAAAGCCGGAGAGAACGGGCAGGAGAAAGACGGTGAGCAGAAACCGGCCAGGAAAGGCAATGCATTTTCTTCCAACTTTTTTGAGGAACGGGCCAGACGGCAGGAATTCGGCGGCTATGCCAAACGGCAGAAGGACCCGGATATCATTTACGGCAAAAACTGTGACGGGGAGGTCGTTCCCATCGAGGAGATTGTCGACGAGATCGGGGAGACCGTCATTCGGGGACAGATCATCGGACTGGAGATTCGGGAGATCCGCCGGGAGAGAAGCATTGTCAGCTTCCGGATTACGGACTTTACCGATACCATCGTGGGAAAAGTGTTCCTGCGGAACGCGCAGCTTCCGGACTTTCTGGATGAATTCCAGAAGGGAAAGTTCTATAAGGTGAAGGGTATGCCGCGGATGGATACCTTCGAGAGAGATATCACCATGTCTTCCATCGTCGGCATCAAGCCGATTCCGGACTTCCGGGAAAAACGGATGGACAAGAGTCTGGAGAAGCGGGTGGAGCTTCATCTGCACACGGTCATGAGCGATCTGGACAGCGTGGTGGATATCAAAAAGGTCATTCAGACAGCCAAAGACTGGGGGCATCCGGCGCTGGCCATCACCGATCACGGTGTGCTGCAGGCTTTTCCTATCGCCAATCACTGCATCGCCATGGATGAACCGTTTAAGATCATCTACGGCGTCGAGGGATATTTTGTGGACGACCTGAAAAAGCTGGTCACCAACGCCAAAGGTCAGACGCTTTCGGACAGCTTTGTGGTCTTTGACCTGGAGACCACGGGATTCAGCCCGGTTCATGACGCCATCATCGAGATTGGCGCGGTGAAGGTGTCCGGCGGCGAGATCGTGGATCATTACAGTGTGTTCGTCAATCCAAAGCGGCCGATTCCGCTGCGGATCACGGAGCTTACCAGTATCGATGACGCCATGGTGGCGGGAGCGGAAGATATCGAGACCATCCTGCCGGAGTTTCTCGCGTTCTGCGAGGGCTGTTCCCTGGTGGCTCACAACGCGGAATTTGACGTGAGCTTCATCGAGGCAAACGCCGACCGTCTGGGCTATGAACACGACTTTACAGTGCTCGACACGGTGCAGATGGCAAGGATGCTGCTGCCGGGGCTGAACCGGTTTAAGCTGAACACCGTCTGCAAACATCTGGGCATCAAGCAGGAACATCATCACCGGGCTGTGGACGACGCCCGGGTGACCGCGGAAGTATTCGTGCGGTTTGTGGAGATGCTGGAAGAGCAGGGGGTACATACCTTGGAAGAACTGAATAGCAAAGGAAGTACCTCGGCTGATCTGATAAAAAAGGCCATGACCTACCATGGCATTATTCTCGTAAAGAACGATGTGGGGCGGGTGAACCTCAACCGACTGGTTTCCGCTTCGCATCTGGATTATTTCAACCGGCGGCCGCGGATGCCCAAGAGTCTCATTGAGAAATACAGAGAGGGGCTGATTCTCGGTTCCGCCTGCGAGGCCGGCGAGCTGTTTCAGGCTATTATCAGAGGTAAGAGCGAGGAGGAGATTGCCCGGATTGTAAACTTTTATGATTATCTGGAGATTCAGCCCATCGGCAACAATGCCTTTATGCTGGAGAGTGATAAGTACGACGCCAAGACTGTGGAAGATCTCCAGAATTATAACCGGAGAATCGTGGAGCTGGGAGAACAGTATCATAAGCCGGTGGTCGCCACCTGCGACGTACATTTCCTCAATCCCGAGGACGAGCAGTACCGTCGTATCCTCATGGCGGGAAAAGGTTTTGCCGACGCCGACAATCAGGCTCCCCTTTATTTCCGCACCACCGAGGAGATGCTCGAGGAATTTTCCTATCTGGGTGAGCAGAAGGCAAGAGAGGTGGTCATCACCAACACCAACAAGATCGCGGACATGATCGAGAAGATTTCCCCGGTGCATCCGGATAAATGTCCTCCGGTCATCCCGAATTCCGATAAGGAGCTGACGGATATCTGTTACAACAGAGCCCATGAAATATACGGGCCGGAGCTGCCGGAGATTGTAAAAGAGCGGCTGGACAGAGAGCTTACCTCCATCATCTCCAACGGATTTGCCGTTATGTACATTATCGCGCAGAAGCTGGTAAAGGACTCCAACGACCATGGCTATCTGGTTGGTTCCCGTGGTTCCGTCGGTTCCTCCTTCGTGGCGACCATGTCGGGAATCACAGAGGTAAATCCCCTTTCCGCCCATTACATTTGCCCAAAATGTCATTTTGTGGATTTTGATTCCGAGTATGTAAAGCCATACACCATGAAGGGTATGTCCGGCTGCGATATGCCGGACCGGGACTGCCCGGTCTGCGGCACGAAGCTGTTAAAGGAAGGGCATGATATTCCTTTCGAGACATTCCTCGGATTCAAGGGCAACAAGGAGCCGGATATCGACCTGAACTTCTCCGGAGAATACCAGGCGAAGGCCCACAAATATGTGGAGGTCATCTTTGGGGAAGGTTCCGCCTTCCGTGCCGGGACCATCGGTACCCTGGCGGAAAAGACCGCCTACGGCTATGTGATGAAATATTTTGAAGAACGGGGGATTCACAAACGCCGCTGTGAGATGGAACGGCTGGCAGAGGGCTGTACCGGCGTAAAGAGAACCACCGGACAGCACCCGGGCGGTATCATTGTTGTGCCCCATGAGCATGAGATTTATGATTTCACCGCCATCCAGCATCCCGCCAATGATGTGAATACCGATATTATCACGACGCATTTTGAGTACCATTCCATCGACCATAACCTGTTAAAGCTCGATATTCTGGGACACGATGATCCCACCATGATCCGGCGGCTGGAGGATTTGACCGGCATCGACGCCAAGACCATTCCTCTCGATGACAAAGACGTCATGGAGCTGTTTCATGGTACGGAGATTCTCGGAATCACGCCGGAGGATATCGGAGGCGTGGAGATGGGTTCCCTCGGCGTGCCGGAGTTCGGTACGGACTTCGTCATGCAGATGTTAAAGGATACGAACCCGCAGTGTTTCTCGGATCTGGTGCGCATTTCCGGTCTGTCCCACGGAACGGACGTGTGGCTCGGCAATGCCCAGACGCTGATCGAGACCGGGCAGGCGGAGATTTCCACCGCCATCTGTTGTCGGGATGATATTATGACCTACCTTATTAATATGGGACTCGATAAGGAGGAATCCTTCACCATCATGGAGTCCGTCCGTAAGGGAAAAGGATTAAAGGACGACTGGGTGGAGACCATGCTCTCCCACGGCGTGCCGGAGTGGTACATCGGCTCCTGCCGGAAGATCAAATACATGTTCCCGAAGGCTCACGCCGCCGCCTACGTTATGATGGGCTGGCGTGTGGCATGGTTTAAGGTGCATAAGCCGCTGGCTTACTATGCGGCCTATTTCAGTATCCGCGCCTCGGCCTTCTCCTATGAGATCATGTGCCGGGGACGGGCCATTCTGGAAGAGTATCTGGAGGAGCTGACTTCCATGCCGAAGGAGCAGCAGACGAAAAAAGACCAGGATACCATCCGCGACGGGCGAATTGCCCAGGAAATGTACGCCAGAGGATTTGAATTTATTCCGATTGACATCTACAGAGCCAAAGCCCGGGACTGCCAGATCATCGACGGCAAGATCATGCCGCCTCTGTCCAGCGTGGAAGGTCTTGGCGACAAAGCCTGCGATCAGGTGGAAGAAGCTGCAAAACACGGCCCGTTCACCTCGCTGGATAATTTCCGCAACCAGGCGAAGGTCAGCAAGACCAACGTGGATAAGATGGTGGAGCTTGGCATCCTCACCGGGCTGCCTGAGACAGATCAGCTGTCACTGGCGGATTTTATGGTGGTGTAGGGATTGGGAAATTACGACTGTAACGCCATACTTCGGTTATCCCAAAATCCACAGTTCAAATCGACAAATCCCCCAATTCATGGTAAGATGTTACCATGACCGAAAATGCAGTGCCTTCGAGGATGAATTGCATTTTCGGAAATGGAAAAAATATAATTGGGCGTGTCGCACCTTGATGATAAAGCGGACGATGGCCGGAAGGCCAAAACGCCCGGAAAGGAAAGAAAACTATGGCATATATTAAAAATGCAGACATACAGGGGAATGCCTGGGTGGCGGAAGGAGCCGTCGTCATTGGAAATGTGACGGTGGGTGATGAGAGCTCCATCTGGTACAATGCGGTGGTTCGCGGAGACATGGCGCCGATCATCATCGGCTGCGGTTCCAATGTGCAGGATGGCGTGGTGATTCATGTGGACGCCGGATGCCCGTGTCATATCGGCAACAGCGTGACTATCGGTCATAACGCGATCATTCACGGATGTACCATCGGTCATAATACGGTGATCGGCATGGGCTCCATTGTGATGAACGGAGCTAAAATCGGAGAAGACTGCATCATCGGCGCCGGCAGCCTTGTGACGCAGGGAACGGAGATTCCGGACGGTATGATGGCGTTTGGTTCTCCTGCAAAGGTGATTCGGCCGTTGACAGAGGAAGAGAAAAAACATAATGAAACCAGCGCTATCACTTATATGCTGGCTAAAAATGTACAGAAGTAACCGACGCCATGACCGGCGGGTTCTGCGGGACGGCGTTCCGCAGGGCGGGAGCATACCGGGATGATGATTTGGAAGGGAGAAGATACATGTCAAAAAGTATCATTGATATTGAAGAAACACCGGAAAATTCCGGTGGAAAATGGAGAAAGGGAAAGCGTTACCAGGGGTACGATCTGGATAAAACACTTCAGAAACGTTCCAAAAGACCTTGGTTCTGGAAGATTCTTGGAATCAGCCTTCTGCTGACGGCTGTGGTAATCCTGGCTGTCTGTGGATTCTTTTTCCAGAGTAATCAGAGAAGAAGCAGTTACATTTCGGAGATTAACGATGCGAACACCATGGACAATCTTTTGAGCAGTCATGAAAATGTACTGATCACGGTGAATTATTCTCATCTCGCCAATGAGGAAGATTATAAGACCACACGTTTTGTGAGAAAGACTGGCAACGGAGACTATTATTCTTATTACAGAACGGACGGAATGGAAGAAGATTATCGGGAAGTTATCCGCGGAAAGCAGCTGTATCGCTATGACGGTAATTTCGTTTACTACTATGGTCTGCTTGGAGATGATTACGAAAACGTCTGCGTTTCTCAGATTGAAGGCGAGGTTTTTCAGACCGGAGATTCTGTGAGAATAACCGATGAGCAGGAGAGCGGAGATTTCCTTAAGGTCACGGCAACCTATACCGTTGCGGAGGGAGATGAGTACGCTACAAGATATGGTTTTAATGTGGGCGATCAGATCGAACAGACACTTACTCTGGACAAGGAAACTATGGTTGTTCTGACTGCTGTGGAAACCTGTAATGGAGAAGAATTCTACAGCTATACGGTGGAATTTGACGGATCTAATAAGAATCCGGAATTCTATCAGAATATAAAAGATCAGGAAACTGACCGGGAGTGTACAGTTTACTACGATTATCAGGGAGATAACGAGGAGACGTATACATTCAATATCCCAAGAGGCGTATATTTTAATCTGCTGGAGCATGACGGATATACGGTTTATTCAGATGAAGACTGCGATCAGGAATTTACAGAATACCAGATGCAGGTGCAGAATCCGGAGACGGATATCACTTTATATGTAAAACAGAATGAAGAGTAGATAAAAATGCGGACAAGACGGTTATTTTATGAAAATGTATATCTGAGAGAGTTTGAGGCGGAAGTCCTCTCCTGCGGAAAAGATGAGAGAGGACAGTATGTGGTCCTGGATCAGACCGCTTTTTATCCGGAAGGCGGAGGGCAGCCGGCAGACCTTGGTACATTGTATCCGGTCGATGGCGATAATAAATGTGCTGTCCTGGATGTTCAGTACGGCGGGCAGGATGAAAAGGAAATACGTCATTATGTGGATGTGCTGCCTTCGGAGTGCCAGCGGGTTCGCGGCGTGCTAGACTGGGAACGCCGTTTTGACCTGATGCAGCAGCATTCCGGCGAGCATATCGTCAGTGGATTCATTCACCGGAAATACGGCTATGACAATGTGGGATTCCATATGGGAGAAGAGGTAATCACCATTGATCTGAACGGTCTTCTCGATGAAGGGCAGCTGCATCAAATAGAGCAGGAAGTCAACAACTATATCTGGACAGACCGGCGCGCCCGGGTGTTTTTCCCGGACAGGGAAGAGAAAAATGTACTGCCTTACCGAAGCAAAAAGGAACTGACAGGTGAGGTGCGTCTGGTGGAGTTTCCAGGCGGTGACCTCTGTGCCTGCTGCGGACTTCATGTGGAATCCACCGGAGAGATTGGTCTGGTAAAACTTCTCTCGGTGAAACATTTTCGGGAAGGCGTCCGCATTGAGATGGCTGCCGGTAAAAGAGCGCTCGGGCTGCTTCATCAGCATCTGGAAGCAAACAGCCGGGTGGCATCCATGCTCTCTGTGAAGCCCGACGGAACGCCGGCGGCAGTTCAACGGCTGCAGGATGAGATTTACAGTCTGAAGGGAGAAATTCTGGCACTTCGTCAGCAACAATTTGCCATGAGGGCAAAGCAGTGTGAAGGAAGAGGAAATGTTCTTTTGCTTGAGCATGCTTTGGATGCGGCGGATATTCGCAAGGAGGCGGACGCTGTTTTAGATGTCTGCGGCGGTATCTGTGTGGTGATTACACTGGAGGATTCGCAAAAGGATCCGGAAAAGAAAAATACCGGAGGCAAATATGCTGCCGGGCAGAGGAATGGCGATGTTCGTGCGCTTGTGAAAGAGATGAACGAGACGCTCTCCGGGCGGGGCGGTGGGAAACCTTTTTTTGCGCAGGGATCACTGCAGGCGGACCGGGCGGTTATAAAGTCCTTTTTTGAGGAGAAGGGGTTTGTGATCGTGGACGATGCTTCAGGGGCGTAAATAAAATTTTCACGGTTCTTTAATTAAAGTGTAAGAAAGCTGTTCTTTACATGTCGGCAATAATGCGTTAAGATTTAGGTTAGATTCGTCAGAAGTCAGAATAATGTAATCGTAATGAAATATTACAGAAAGAAGGGATTAAGATGCATTTTAATAAAATGAAACGATGGGGAGCCGTTGCACTTGCCGGAACCATGGCATTTTCTCTGATCGGCTGCGGCGGCCGCAGTACAGATGGACAGGATAATGCAGAGCCAACGGAGGCTTCCACAGAGGCTTCTACCGAAGCGTCCAATGATGACTCAGAGGACTATGTGGATGGAAATGTTGATCTGCCGTCAGATTTCGGCGATATGATTTATCCGATGACGGCTCTGATGGTGGAATCTTATTCCAAACAGCTTCCGTATTATTCGGAAGATTCCACAGAGGAAGAAGGGGATTCTTTCTGGTTCTCCATGGCAGTGCTTGCTTCTCTCATGAACGATTATGTGAAAGATGTTACTGTAGATACAGATGAACAGTATCTGTATATAGATGAAGAAACTACGAACATGTATGCTTCCGCACTTTATGACGCATTTGCGCAGGGCAATCTGGAGTTCCCGGAATTAACAGAGGATAATACCTATGCGGTATATAATGAAGAGGATGGAACTTACGGATTCCTTTCCGGCGGTATCGGTTCTCTGGAGGCATATATCACGGATTGCCAGGAGCAGGGTGATGACTATGTGCTGACAGCGGAACTGCGCGATGCAGATTCGGACGATGAAGTATGCGGCACTTACGAGATTACCATTACCCCAACCTCATATGACGGAGAGGATAATGCCTTTAATTATGCCGTGTCTGATTTCGCGGAAGCGTCTGACAACAACGGAGGCTATGATTTCTCCGAAAGCACCACGGAAGGTTCCGAGGCGGACACCGGAGATGAGACAACTACAGAAGAGACCGATGAGACAGAAGAAACTGACGAGACGACAGAAGAAGACGGTTCCTCCGGAAGCACTGAGGCGGAAGCAATTTCAGAAGATGAAGCTCTCTCCCTGGCTCAGGAATATTATGGTGAAGATGCAGAATATACCTTTAAGGATATTGTAACGATTGGCGATTATGAATACTATAATTTCTCTGTAGAAGGAGACGGAGTTTCCTCTACAGATGTGCTGGTATCCACCGACGGTGAGAATGTTCTTGGCGGTGTGCAGAACGACGACGGAAGCTGGTCCTTCGATCAGTAGAAATATGCGAAAATACGGATAATTATAAAAATCGTACAAAAATAAGAGGAGAATCCTGTTTTGCGGGATTCTCCTCTTATCATTCACCATAAAAATGAAAACCTTCTTTTCGCTGTTTCGCCCGCAGATTCCGGCGCATTTCTGCACGTTCCCATTCTTTTCGGTCTTCTTCTGTCTCAAGAATCAGACGGGGAAGAATGGCGGGCCGGTTATCGTCTCCCAGACCAATTTCTGTCAGGAAAGCCCGGTTGATCAGATCACGCTTACCGTTCGTGTGCTCTACATAGGTTTCCACTTTTACCTCCATGGAAGTATTGCCCACATGAGTCACCCGTCCGATGATCACGATCACATCTCTCTGAAAGGCTCCCTGCAGAAAACGGAGATTGTCCACCGATGCTGTTGTAACGTTCATCTGCGAGTGACGTTTTGCCACCAGAGCGGCCACTTCATCGATCCATTGCATCAGCACGCCTCCGAAGAGACGGCCTGCATCATTCAAATCAGTGGGCCGAATAATATGCACAGTTTCCACCCGGGACTCTGCTACGGTTTTTGCACGAAATTCCATAAAGATACCTCACTTGTCTGTCTTTTCTTTATCATCATATCATTTCCCGGCACATAATTCCAGAGTATCTTCGGGAAGAAAGGACAAGAAATGGAACAACAAAATATATAGAAGTCAGGACTTTTTTCTGATAAAATGAAAGAAAAAATGTGTTGAGTATTTTTATGTCAGCTGCCTGAGAGAATTTGCTGGCAGAGAAGCGGGAAGAATACACACAGAGAGGAACAAAGGAAATGATCGTCAGTGAAAAAATATTTATTTTACTTCAAAAAAAGGGGATGAGTCAAAAAGAGTTCTCACAGAGGACAGGAATCTCTCAAAGTACTATCAGTGACTGGAAAAGAAAAAAGACCAATCCGTCTGTAAATAAAATCTTAACGATCTGCGAGGTACTTCAGATATCGCCTTATGAACTGCTCTCAGAAAATGATTTGGAAACGCGTGGCAGTTCCGCAGATTATATGATGCCATTAAATAAGGAAGAAAGTATTCTGCTTGAAAACTACCGAAGACTGGATCATCAGAGACGGGAGCGGATCATGGGATATATGAGCGCACTGGAAGAAGAATAAAAAATAAAAAGAAAATGCATGTGGAAATTGACATGCGTTTTTCTTTTTGTTATGATACGTATATACGAAACGATAAAACGTATTACAAGGAGGTATCTATGGGGATTTTTATTTATGTGAGTATCGCGAAGTCAGTGACTGAGGAAGAATGGTCAAAGGTATATGAAGAGACACTACAGTTTGCCAGAATTTTTTCGCTGGCGGAAAGGAAAATAGTCGATATAAAAGGAATAAATGTACAGTGTCTGGCGCTGACAGAGGAATGGACAGAGACCCGCTGTGACTGGGAATATACAGGATGGCGGGCGGACGGAGATTATATGACCATGCGGACAGCGGAAGAATATTGTATGCCAAAGATGCTGGTAAAAGAAGAGGACGTTGACGCTGAAGCGCCGGATGCGATTTTTGGCGCTCTGCCTGCCTATTTGGACTATGACTGGAAGGATGAGCGCTTTCAACGGAATTATCATCTCTGGGGAGATAAGACACAGGGAGAACCTTATCACATGTATCTTCTGGCCATTGCCTGCCTGATAGAGGCGCGTCTGGGACATAAGGCTTTTGTATACGGAGATATCACAGGCGGACAGTGCAGAGCGGCGGTTTCCATGATCAATGACTATCTGGATGAGCCTATTGACGTACCGGATCGCTGCGATCCGGACCGGCTGGCAGACCGGGTACGCCAGCTGCCCCTCAGCTGGAAAGAGCGGCTGGCTGTGTGGAAGGGATTTTATCTGGGCAATGCGACAAAAGAGATGGGCGACGCCATGCGAAAATATTTTCCGGAAGAAGTGTGTGAAGAATACTGGAGAGATCAGTTCGCCGGATATCATGTCGATTCTTATGGTTTTTCGATGCGAATCCGGGAATATCTGACCCTGGGATTTGATCTGGAGAAACTGTGCAGTCTGGTAAATTATGAAGATAAATACGGAAAGCTCCGATACGGATTATTTATTAAATGTATCATGGATACAAAAATATACGTGAAGGATAAAGATTGTTCGGATCTTCTGGGCATCGATCAGGACGATCCGCGGCCCTATGGAGTGGAACGCCTCTTTGCTCAGTTGGTGTTTGGAAGAGCCCGCAATAAAAAGGTAAACCGATACATACCGTTGGAAGAAGTCAGAAAAGCGCTGGAGAACGGTCTTTCCGAGATGTGCGGAAATACCGTTGACATATCGGCGGAGATCGACGCCTGTCTTTCGGAAGAAGAACAGGAGCCTTCGGAAATGCTGCGTCAGGTACTGGAGACGGAGAATGAGAAGATAAAAGACCGTGCCGGTCATTATGACATTACCTGCTATGACAGCCTTCTTTATTATGAAGACGGAGACACGATCCTGCCGGATATCGAGGAGTCCCTGAAGGAAGCCTATAAGCTTTACCAGGTACTTTCGGAAGAAGATACCTGCCGGGAACTTCTGAGCAAACCGCCCCGGGAACGCTGCCAGTGGCTGGTTCGGCAGAATCATTCTATCCTCATGCGGGACAGAGACTGGGAGAAGATATTTACGGACATAGAAGAGAATGAAACTTCTTTTCAGAGATACTATCCGATGATGCGCGTGCGGCTGTCCAGCAATGAAATCATTGATATGGTCAGAGCTATGGCAATCAATGATGCGCTGTACGAATACTGTAGCGACATAACATAAGATAAAATGATATGGGATATAAAAAATGAGGCTGTCGCACTAAATAATTAGTGCGGCAGCTCCTTGGCTTTTTATTTATTTTTCCTTTCCTTCCAATATTCTTGCCCATAGCCAGCTTTCCTCATATCATCGAGGAATTCTTCCTCTGTCTGTTCCAACTCCTGAGAAGCATCCAAAACTGACAGCTTGCCGCTGGCGACCAGGCGATATAAATGCATCTTTCCCATTTGTACGCCGCGCTCAATTCCCTGCTCAATTCCTTGCTCAATGCCGCGCATTATTCCTCTTTGTTCTAATCTCTCCGCGACATCACACATAGTGATCACCTCCTCTTTCTCAAAAGATAAAATACTGGCATATCTGTTATCACCTGTCATTACAGACAACAGCTTCAGTACTTCATCCACATGTTGAATTATACGTTTATCATCGGGTACATAGTCTTTATTTTTTCTCTTTTGGACGAAAAAATTCGCCACAATACCAAAATCACTCTCAAACATAGCCAGCTGTTCGTCTGTCAGCCATGCAATATCAAACACGTGCATGCTGTAATCACTGACATATTTGTCCAGATCCCCCGGGATATCCAACAGTTCTTTGATGGAACATGGTTCGTTCCATCTTTCTTTCGTTCCAAAATGCAGCACCAAAGTAATGACCGGAACGGGCTTTCTCTTTTGTAACAGCTGTTGACGGTATGCCGCTCCGTCATATCCGATGACACGAAACGGCATATTCTTTTCAATGTCTGTCTGGTTCTCTATCCCAAACAACGACATGTGGATCTTTTGTTTTTCCCAATATTTGGAGACATCCCTTTCCTGCTCGTGAAGAACGCCATCATCTGCTTTATACTGTGAATGAACAGCTGTAGCGGTCAGATCATCCGGATCGATCCGCTGTCTTCCTTCCAGAACAAGAACGTTAACGATATCTGCAAACACATCATTGTAATCTGCAAGTATTTTTTCAGATAAATCTTTTTGTCCCATAATATCCCTCCCTTCCCAGATATCTCGTAAAACAGGAGGAAACCCTTACAAGACTTCCTGCATCAATTACAATTTTATGTTATCATAAAAAGTTTAAAAATGCTATACTTTTTTATAAAATATTATAGGAAAGGTCAGAAAATTGTTTCTGATTTGACAGCTCTGATTTGATATTTATCTGGTATAATTCATATATATCCAGTGTGTAGGTGTGTGATTACAGACCTCGCAGGAAATGTACAGGCATTACCTATCAGTAATATGAAATCAATCTGGATAAAAATAAAAAAGGGGAGAGTATATGTCAAAAAAGAAAATTTTTCTGGCAGCAGCGATAGTTGTCCTCGTTGTAGCAGCGGGATGTCTCTGGTATTTCCGGCATTATTTTACGGGAACGAGCAGTGCGCCGGTGGACGCCAAAGCCAATGTGGATTTTAGTATTGAAGATATTCACAGTTCCGTGGACCGGGACGGCGACGGCGTCGATGACTAGGCGGATATTCTGCAGGGAGCGAGGGAATACATTTCCACCAATCCTAAGTACAAGAGCCAGTATTACTACACGGGATATCCCGACGATGAGTACGGCGTATGCACGGATGTGGTGGCAAATGCGCTCAGGAGTGCAGGGTACGATCTGATGGAGCTGGTTAATGCGGACATTCTTGCCAATCTGCAGGATTATGATATCGAGGAGCCGGATATCAATATTGACTTCCGCCGGGTGAAAAATCTGAAAGTATATTTTGAACATACGGCAATTCCGCTCACCACAGATGTCCACGACATCGGGCAGTGGCAGGGCGGGGATATCGTTATCTTTGATAAACATATCGGCATCGTTTCCGATAAAAGAAATGATGACGGCGTTGCCTATGTGATTCACCACAATAGTCCGTTTCAGGCCGCCTATGAGGAAGATATCCTGGAAAAGAGAGATGATCTGGTGGCCCATTACCGGGTCAGTGAATAGAAAGCAAAGTAGAGAAAAGAAAATAGCGGGGCGGCGGTGAGCTGCCCCGTTGTTGTATTTTTAATCTTTTATCTGCTGTGAGGATGCATGCGAGTCTTCTTCCCGCGGTTTTGCCCCGACAATTCTTCGTATCAGATCAAGAATTTCGTGCTCGCTGTGTCCTTTTTCGTCACACCATTCGATGACTTCTTTAATTTCTTTTTTATCCAATTCTTCCATAACTCCTCCTTTCTCCGCCGAAGCGGTTATTGTCTAATAAAGACAATAATAATATAATATACTATTAAAAATAAATTAATATAATAACAATAAAAACATTAAAAATTATAGAGAAGATTTTCTTTAAGTATACCATATTTCGGAGAAAGATAACATAGTATTGCAAATTTTTCATTGGATAAAAAATATCCCTGTACGCGTATCAGAATAGAGGTAAAAAAGAAGGAGCGGTATATTCCGCTCCTCCGGGTCATTAATCTGCCGGTGAATTATCTTCCGGCACAATGATATTAAGAATGAATACGATAAGGAAGGACACCATCAGTGAGCTTCCGAGGATGTTCTTTGCAAGCTGCGGACAGAACTGCAGCACATCCGGTACGGCGTCAATGCCGACGCCGATAGCAAGAGCAATACCGACGATCAGTTTATTTCGGTAGTTCATCGGCTGCTCGCCGAGAAGCTGGATACCAGACATGGTGATGGCGGCAAATACGGTTACGGTCGCGCCGCCAAGAACCGGCTGCGGGATAGTGGTCATCAGTGCGCCGAACTTCGGACAGAAACCTGCGGCGAGCATGATAACGCCGACAATGAGGAATACCCGTTTGGCAACAACCTTGGTGGTACAGATCAAGCCTACGTTCTGGCTGTACGGATCGGTCGGCAGACCGCCGATGATAGCGCCGATCATACCACAGATGGACTGCCCTTTGATGGCGCCGCCCAGTTCTTTGTCGGTTGCCTCACGTCCGAATCCGCCCATGGCGGTGGAGGAAACGTCTCCAATCGTCTGCACAGCCTGTACCACATACATAAGAATCATCATGATGATGGCATCTGCATGGAATTCCAGTCCAAAATGGAACGGAATCGGAACAGAAATCAGACCGGCATCATTAAAGGTGGAGAAATCAACGATATCTCCCATAAATAAAGCGATCACATAACCGACAACGATACCGATAAGCATACCGGATACTTTCAGATATCCTTTGCCAAAGAGGCTGCAAGCCAGAGTCACAACTAAAGTGACAACTGCGAGAATCCAGAATTGCGGAGAACCAAAGGTTCCTGCGCTCTGGGTGGCAGAACCGCCGCCCATGTAAGTGATGGCGGTTTCATACAGGGAAAGACCGATACTCAGCACTACCGTACCGCTGACGATAGGAGGGAAAAAGCGGCGAATCTTGCCCATAAACATACCAATAAAAATAGAGACAAAACCTGCCACTAATTGGGAACCGAAGATAGCCGCAATACCGTACTGCGTTCCGATCATGGTCAGAATTGGCATGTAGGCAAAGGCAACGCCCATAACGCTTGGAAGCCCCATACCGAAGCCCAGAACCGGGAAAAGCTGGAGCAGAGTAGTAATACCGCCGATCAGCATTGCTGCCTGTGTGAGCATGATCTGATCTGCAGCGGAGAGGGAAAGTGTGCTGGCGATGAGCATTGGCGGAGTGATGTTGCCGACGAGCATAGCCAGAACGTGCTGCATTGCCTGTGGAAAAGCCTGTCCGAAGGTAGGCTTACCATTGAGCTGAAACAGCTCACTGCTGGATGAAGTATTTGTTTGCATGATATCAACTGCCTTCCTTTGTTTTTAGTACATAGTATTTTTAAACGACTTACCTATCATAACAAATCAATTTCTGTCTGTCTATGTCGAATTAATAAAATCGTAAAGATTATGAAAAAAAGTGGAGAAAAATAAACGTGAATGTTAAAATTTAGTGAAATCTGCCAGAGGAGATGCCCTGTGACGAAATCATTGTTATAATGATATCTAACGGAGATTGTGTATTAAACTGAAACAATACCGGGAAATGTCGTTTTCTGCCTGAAACAGCATTGAGATATACAATCGTGGAACAGAAAGGAACAGCATATGAAATTATTTATCTATTATTTAGTTTTGACTAATCTTATCACATTTTTTCTTTACGGCATTGATAAATGGAAGGCGGCCCGCCATCGATGGAGAATATCCGAGGCGGTTCTGCTGCTGGCGGCGTTGATTGGCGGCAGTATCGGCGCTCTGGCAGGGATGTACAGCTTTCATCATAAGACGCTGCACAGAAAATTTACCATCGGCGTGCCGCTTATTCTGATCGCGCAGATTATATTGATTTTGTGTCTGCTGCAGCTGTAATTGTATTAAAAAATAATATGAGGCAGGAGGGAAGCAATCAATGCTTCGGGAATATATATTACATTATAATAGAAGAGAAACAGACGGCGGAGAGGAAAATGTTCCGGTTCAAATTATCCGTTCGTCTCGGAAGAGCATCGGTCTTCAGGTGAAGGAGAGCGGGGAGGTGCTGGCGCGGATTCCTGCCCGGCTTTCGGACCGGGAACTGAGAGAATTTCTGGAGGCGCACCGCCAGTGGGTGCTGCAAAAGGTATTGCTGGCCAGACGGTCGGCCGGAACCAGGAAGACGACCGGCGCTGTGCCGGTACAGGAGCTGGACGCCGCAGAGAAGGAAAGAATCAGGGAGAAGATTGCCGGGAGGGTGTGCCATTACTGCCGGGTCATGGGCGTGACTGTCGGACGAATCACCATCCGTAATCAGAAGACCCGGTGGGGAAGCTGCAGCGCAAAAGGCAATGTGAACTTTAATTATCAGCTTTACTATCTGCCTGACGAGCTGCTGGATTATGTGGTGGTTCACGAGCTGGCGCACCGCCGGCACATGAACCATTCCGCCGCTTTCTGGAAAGAGGTGGAAAAGTATTTTCCAGATTATAGAGAATGCAGGGAAGAGCTGAAAAAAATAAGAATGATTTAAAGATTTTCGCCAGTCATCGGAAAGCTGGCATTGATGGAAATAAAATCGGCTTCAGGAAGGCCAGGTATCTGCCAAAAAGTCGGGCGGTGAAACCCACCAGCAGAGCAGCAATGATGGTTCCCTCCCGGACGCCTTCCAGGCGATGGACGAAAAGGAACGACAACGCAGCGGCAATGACCGTGAGGGAGACGTCAAATGCCACCTTTGTGTTGCCGAAATTGGTGTTCCAGGTGGTGGAAACCGCCCGGACAAAGGATTCTCCGGGAAGCATTGCCACATTTGCCAGCACTTCCATATAGACACCGAAGCCCAGAATCACACATCCGATTAACAGATAGATAATCTTGAGTCCATATGCCTCAGGATGAACAAAGCCCAGCAGAACCATGGTCAGGTCAATGAAGTAGCCGAACAGAATGGAAATAGGTATCTGAAGCAGATGCTCGGCTTTAAAGTTTTTCCTCAGTATGAAAAGCTGGATAATAATTAAAAGAATACTGAAAATGATGGTGAACTGTCCGAGAGTCATGGGAAAATTCAGACTGAGTACATAGGGAATCGAAGAGATGGGCGAGGTACCCAGGTCTGCCTTGGTGATCAGGCTGACTCCCAGTGAATTGATGAACAGTCCGATCAGGAAAATAATATAACGTTTTACTTTTTCCATAGAAATCTAGTCCTCCTTTGATGTCAAATTCTCATAAATTCTGGAAAATGTTTTCATAAACTGCTGTCTGTCCGCCTCCGATATGCCCCGAAAAGCCTCGTTCTCGATACTTTCAAAGCTTTCGGTGACGAGATTCCGAAGTTCTTCCCCCTTTTCGGTCAGGAAAACATAGGAATTGCGCCGGTTCCCGTGAAGCATTCTGCGTTCCACCAGTCCTTTTTCTTCCATGCGGTTCAGGATGGATGTCAGAGAACCGGCTTCAATGTGGCAGCCTCTGGCAATCTCTTTCTGACTGGAGCCGTTGTGGTCTTTCAGGTAATCGAGAACTTTAGGCTGGCCGAGAGTGAGGCCGGAACCTTTGATGCGGGCCAGCAGAGCCTTTTGGACCATGGCTTGTTCCGCCATGACCAGATAATGAAATGAAGAATTCAAAATACTTCCTCCTTTTACGAATGAAAATAATTATAATTGAAATAGTTTGAATTATAACTATTTGCAATGTCTATTATAGGAAGACGTATGAGAAATGTCAAGATTGGTTCCGGTAAAACGGGCGGACCTATGATATAATATTTATCAAGGGATATTGAGGAAATCTTGGGGGTGACATATGGACAGAAAGACGATTTTAAAGACTTTGCATGCAAGGATACACATTAACGGCCATATCATCGGGGCTGCCATCGGTTCGGGCATGGCGGCGAAATATGCATCGCTTGGCGGAGCTGATCTGCTGCTGGCGCTCAGCGCAGGAAAATATCGGGTGATGGGCAGGAGTTCCATGGCAACCTTCTTCTGTTACGACAACAATAATGAGTCGGTCATGGAGATGGGCAAACGGGAATTGCTGCCGATCATCAGGGACACACCGGTGTTGTTCGGCCTGCTGGCCAGCGATCCGTTTATCCATCTTTATGATTATCTGAAGGAGATCAGGGAGGCGGGATTTTCCGGCATTGTCAACTACCCGACGCTTGCCATGATCGACGGACAGTTCCGGGAGGGACTGGAAGAGGAGGGCAACACCTACGAGCAGGAGGTGGAAGCTATCAAACTTGCTCATTATATGGATATGTTTACAGTAGCTTTTGTGACTAATATCGAGGAGGCGCGGTGGATGATGGAGGCCGGGACAGACGTCCTGTGCGTGCATCTGGGACTTACAAAAGGGGGATATCTGGGAGCAAAAAAATACATTTCCATTGACGAGGCGAGACAGCTGACGGAGAAGATTTTCAAACTCTGTGATGAAATCCGGCCGGATGTGATAAAAATGATTTATGCGGGACCGGCCAACACGCCTATCGACATGCAGTATTTTTATCAGACGACCCGGTGCCAGGGCTACATCGGCGGCTCGACATTTGACCGGATTCCCACAGAGCGGGCGATTCTCAACACGACCAAAGCGTTCAAAAGCTACGGGAATTTCGACCGGAATGATCCTATGACGAAAATGCTGCACGGGGACTGGAAGACCGGGGATTACGTGAATTTTACCTGTAAGTACATTGAAGAGCATTATATGGAAAATATCCAGCTTTCCGATATCGCCATTGTGGCACATGTGTCGGCCTCTTATCTGAGTACCCGTTTCAAAAAAGAGACCGGAATGAATTTCACGGAGTATCTGGTACGGTTCCGGATCAACAAGGCTGAGGAGCTGTTAAAAGAGAGCAATATGCGCTGCCGGGAGATTGCCGAGAAAGTAGGATACTTCGACTATGCGCACTTTTCCAAGATTTTTAAGAAATACAACGGTATGTCTCCTCGCGCATATCAGGAAAGCTGCCGGGATGCCAAAATTCATGTGTCGGCGTATACACATTAGTCGCCAGACTTGACAGTTAATATAAACACATAAAAAAATAAGATAAAAACTAGAAAATGAAAATATAACCACAAGAAAAGAGAATATAAACACATTTCTATAAAAGAAAAAGAAGAGTAGAATCAAGATATGCAGCATCGTTGATTCTACTTTTTTTGAAAGGAGGAGGATATTTTGAGAACCATAGCAATTGCCGGAACCTTTGATTCCAAGGGGGCGGAATATCAGTATATCAAAGGATTGGTGGAAGAATTGGGGTTACGGGCGTACACCATTCATACCGGCGTCTTTGAACCGATATTTGAGCCGGATGTTTCCAATGGAGAAGTAGCAGCGGCAGCTGGTTATAATCTCGAAGAGATTGCGGCGAAAAAAGACCGTTCTCTTGCCATGGAAGCGCTGGCAAAGGGCATGGAGACTATTGTGCCGAAACTTTATGCTGATGGAAAGTTTGACGGGATTTTGTCGTTGGGTGGTTCCGGAGGAACCTCTCTGGCGACAGCGGCCATGCGTGCTCTGCCGATTGGTGTGCCGAAGCTGATGGTTTCCACCATGGCGTCCGGAGATGTGGAAAGGTATGTAGGAACAAGTGATATCATCATGATGCCGTCCATTGTGGACGTGGCGGGACTGAACAAGATCTCCAAAATGATTTTTAAAAATGCAGTGCTTGCCATGGCGGGCATGGTATCCTGCGGCGATAAGCTGAAGGCCGACACCGCAGAACAAAAACCGCTCATTGCAGCGACTATGTTCGGCGTGACTACGCCTTGCATCGAGCAGGCGAAAGCATATCTGGAGGAGAAAGGTTATGAAGTGATGGTTTTCCACGCCACGGGAACCGGCGGCAAAACAATGGAAGCTCTCATCGACGCAGGATTCTTTGCCGGCGTCCTGGACCTGACAACCACAGAATACTGCGACGAGGTTGTGGGAGGAATCCTCGCGGCAGGCCCGGATCGATGCGGGGCAGCTATCCGTCAGAAGGTACCGCAGGTTGTTTCTGTGGGCGCCTGCGATATGGTGAATTTCGGTGAGATGGATTCCGTGCCGGAACAGTTCAGAGGAAGGAATCTTTATAAACATAACCCGGCCGTAACACTGATGCGTACTACTGTGGAAGAAAATGTGGAGATTGCACACCGTCTGGCGGAGAAATGGAACGGAGCCCGGCGTAAGATGGTTCTGCTTCTGCCGAAAAAAGGAGTCTCCATGATAGATGCGGAGGGACAGCCTTTTGACGGACCGGAAGAACGGAAGACATTATTTGAAACGTTGAAAAAAGAAATTCGCAACGATAATGTGGAAATTGTTGAGCTGGATAATAACATCAACGATGAACACTTTGCTCTGACAGCGGCAAAAACGCTCCTTGAACTGATGGCTGATCAGTAAAGGGGTATGGTGAAATACAGAGGGCGATGAAAGGCGGCATAAGGAGGAGAGGCTGCCCGCTCAGGAAATGTTTGTTTATCTGCCCGCAAAGAAACGTAAGAAGAGTGGAAACTGTTGACGCAAAAACAAATCATATCAGGAGGTAATGGAAATGTTAAGAAAATCAAGAAGTGAGATTTTAAAGGATTTCAGAGAACAGGTAGCGCAGGGAAAGATTCTTGTGGGCGTGGGCGCCGGCACCGGCATCACCGCAAAATGCAGTGAGAAAGCAGATGTGGATATGCTCATCATATATAATTCCGGACGTTTCAGAATGGCAGGACGCGGCTCCCTTTCAGGACTCCTTTCCTACGGCGACGCCAACGCCATCGTGCAGGAAATGGGACAGGAAGTGCTTCCGATTGTAAAGAAGACTCCGGTTCTTGCCGGCGTGTGCGGCACAGACCCGTTCCGCGTTATGGACATTTTCTTAAAACAGTTAAAAGATCAGGGCTTTAACGGCGTACAGAACTTCCCGACTGTAGGCCTTATCGACGGAAAGTTCCGTGCCAACCTGGAGGAGACAGGCATGGGATACGACCTGGAAGTAGATATGATCCGCGAGGCACACAAGCTTGACATGCTTACCTGCCCATATGTATTTGATCCGGATCAGGCAAGAGCCATGGCGGAAGCAGGCGCGGACATCCTTGTGGCACACATGGGACTGACAACCAAGGGCTCCATCGGAGCGGAAACTGCCCTGACCCTCGACGACTGCGTGGTAAAAATCCGTGAAATTATCGCAGCAGGCCGGGAAGTAAATCCGGATATCATGGTAATCTGCCATGGCGGCCCGATCGCTGACCCGGAAGACGCTGCTTATGTTATCGGACAGGTTCCGGAAATCGACGGCTTCTTCGGCGCATCTTCCATTGAAAGACTTGCGTCTGAGAGAGGAATGACCGCACAGGCAGCGGCATTTAAGGCAATCGAAAAATAGAGGATAGCAGCTGATATTTTCAATCCATAATAATATAGAAGGGCATTTGCCAGAAATAATTCCGGCAGATGCCTTTCGTTTTGGCTCAGTCAGGATAATTTGCGAAATTCGACTGCCGGGATATGCGTTTATATAAAAGCGATATATAATTGAGAGGAATAAGAAGGATTGTTTAAATAAAATCTATAATTTACGGGTAAGAATATAGTTAAAAAGCAGAAAAGAAAGGACAATATTATCATGAAAAATATTCTGACCGTCACACTTATGAAACAATATGAAAACCATTTGCTGCAGGAAGAAAAAAGTGTCTCCACACAAAAACAGTACCGCAGAGAGATTCTGCGTTTTCTTGCTTTTGTTTCAGAAAAAAAGATTACGAAGGAGTTGGTGATTCAATATAAAAAAGAGCTTATGGATCAATATCAGCCCGTCAGCGTAAATACAAAACTGGCAGCAGTCAACGGTTTTCTGTCTTTTGCCGGTTATGGAGAATATCGGGTAAAACAGCTGAAGATTCAGAGAAAGCCTTATTGTTCCAGCGACAGAGAATTGACGAAAGCGGAATACACCCGTCTGCTGCAATCCGCAAAAAACCAGGGCCAGGATAAACTGTGGACTATTCTGCAGACGATCTGCGGAATGGGCATACGAATTTCAGAACTTCCATTTATCACAGCGCAGGCCGTGCGTGATGGAGAGGCAGCTGTTCAATTAAAAGGGAAAAACAGGGTGATCTTAATGGGGAAAAAACTGCGTCGCATTTTAAAAAAATATATGGACAGACAGGGGATTTCCCGCGGCCCGCTCTTTGTGACAAAAAATGGAAAGCCAATGGACCGCAGCAATATCTGGAAAATGATGAAAAAACTATGCCACAGCGCCAGGGTGAATCCACAAAAGGTCTTTCCGCACAATCTTCGCCACCTGTTTGCCAGAACATTTTATAAAACCAACAAAGATATTGTGAAGCTGGCAGATGTGCTGGGACACAGCAATATTAACACCACAAGAATCTATATTATTTCTACAGGGAAAGAGCATCAGAGATGCATGGACGCTATGGGACTGGTCATATAAAAAGAAAATGTAAAAACGAGAAGCTGTTTTGAAAGATGTCTACATAATTTGTATTATGTGGTAAACATAACCGACTTATATCATATCATTATATATCATTTGTTTTCACTATAGCATAATCCCGTTTTACCGTCAATGAAATTTCTGATATGGAAAAAAATGCAGGAAAAATTGACTCTTATTTCAACTTTTTTTTGCATGATAAAAGAAAAGAAAAATGATATGACATGTGACTATACCATTATTAGAAAAAAAAGGTACAACAAAAAACCCTCTTTTAATAAAAAAATAAATGAGGGTTTATACAAGTATGTATATAATGAAGCAGAAATCAAAAGAAAATGACTCTTTTTCAATTTTTATGGTACTAAAAGCAATAATAAATACATTATGTACAATATACGTAGATTGCTTTTACCACATAATACAAATTATGCGGTTTCTTGCCTGAATCCAGACGGATGACTGTCGAGACGTACCCGGCGAGGACAGGCCGACAATACAGGGGATGGAGATATGGGAAAGATAGCAGAGAAAACAAAAAGAAAGAAACTGAACTTTGTGGAGAAGAACGTTATTCAGACCGGGCTTCTGATCACCTTTGAGAACGTACAGGACGACGTGCAGAGCGAGGAGCCGGAAGGCATGATCTACAATGTACATATTCCATATGGAATCAGCTACCGGGGATACGGAGATCTATTTATGAAAATGGAGCGCATTTACAATCTTCTGGATCGCCCACAGGCAGAGTTTGAGATGCGTAACCTGAAAAAGACAAACTGGAAGGGAACCGTCCTGGAGAACACAGACAGATGGAACTTCGAGGACAGCTGCTTTGAAGACTTCAAGAAACTGTACATTTCCAGCAAAAGATGGGCCTATGCGGAGACGCTGTTCCGACGCCACGGAAGCTGGCAGGGAGTGATGAAGACAACGAAGACAGGCTCCCTGTATTATCGGAGCGACCTGGAGCTGATGCATTATATCGCAGAGTATCTGCGGGAAACGAAAAAGAAAAGATAAGGAGCCATTGCATTTTTTATGCAGCAGGCTGTATGCAAAAAGGATTGATATCAACATTTGTAAGATATCAATCCTTTGTTTTTTGAGAGCTTAGAAGCTCGCCGTAGAGCTGGAGAAAACGTTGAAATAAATCAATCTGGGATTCATCGTCAGAATCCAAAGATTCAAGCAAAACAGCCGGAAATAATTCGCTGTATTGATCGGAAATGATTTTTCCACGGATAAGATAATCGAGGCTTGTGTGAAACAAGTCCGCGACATCAATTAATTTTTCTATAGATAAACGAGATAACCCACGTTCGACGGAACTGCAGTGCTTTATGGAAATATCAAGAACTTCTGCCAATTCAGCCTGTGTCATATGATGTTCTTTGCGTAATTTGGCAATTCGGAAGCCAATATTCTGATTCAAATCTTCCATAAAAATATCCCACCTCCATCATATTTATTTTAACGAAGCAATATTGAGAAAATAAGGTTAGTATATAGACATAATAGGTCTACCTATACAAAAATATAGACATGCTTTGTCAAAAAATACAACATATAAATAAGTGTTGTAAATAGAAGTAACAGGTGTATAATATATATTGTAGAATTATGTAAGATATGTTTTTTCTTTTTCATACAATGACATTATATGTCTATTTAAAAGAGTATATTTAAATTCAGAAAAAAATCAGGAGGACATTGTAGTGAATGAAAAGAGAGAAAAAACAGAACGAGTTCTGGGAATATATACAAAATTAATGAGAGGAGATATTGTCAATAAAGCCCACGAGGCAAAAGAATACGGAGTGGATGAAAGAAGTATCCAGAGGGATATTGAATCCATTCGTAATTTTCTGGATTTGAATATAGAGCAGACGGGAGTGGTCAACTCTGTCATATACGATAGAGTCCAGAAGGGATACCGCATGGAACAGATTTACAAAATAAAGCTGACCAACAGTGAGATTCTTGCAATCTGTAAAATCCTTCTGGACAGCCGTGCATTTACCAAAAAGGAAATGGAAGAAATGCTCCGGAAGCTTATCGAATGCTGTGTTCCACAGAACAATCAGCGTCTTGTTGCCGATCTGATAAAAAATGAAGAATTTCACTACATCGAACCCCGGCACAAAACCGTCTTCATTGATAAACTGTGGGATTTGGGAGAGGCCATACAGCAGTGCCGTTACATAGAAATCGAATATCTGAGAACAAAAGACAAGGCGATCGTAAAACGTAAAGTCAAACCGGTGGCAATCATGTTTTCAGAATACTATTTCTATCTGACGGCCTTCATCGACGACGACAAGCTGCGGGAACACTTCGACGTCATCAACGACTCCTTCCCGACCATTTATCGCATCGACCGGATTAAATCCATGAGTATTCTGGACGAGCGCTTCCACATCCCGTACAGCAGCCGCTTCGAGGAAGGCGAATTCCGCAAACGAATCCAATTCATGTACGGCGGCAAACTGCAGAAAATCAAATTCCGCTATTCCGGTTCCTCCGTGGAGGCCGTCCTGGACCGCCTCCCAACGGCTCAGATCCTGGACGAGACAGACGGCGTATACACCATATCTGCGGAAGTCTTCGGGAAGGGAATTGACATGTGGCTGAGGAGCCAGGGAGATGCGGTGGAAATGGTGGAGTGAGATATACATTAAAGAATAAGATGGAGGAAAAGCGAATGATAAATATTACACAGATTGATACCTTAAATAATTATTGTATAACACTTTTATCTTTGACAAAAAGAATGGAAAGAGATGCCTCTATGAAGGAGGCATATAATTTATCAGAAAATATATTAAAATCGATTCGGAAATTGGTCATTGCTTCTGCTTTTTACAATAAAAAAATAATTTGTATTTCAGGGCTTCAGGGAGCAGGAAAAACAACATTGATGAAAAATTTTTATGGCCTTGATGATGGGTATCTTAATATTTCTTTGGGCAGAGGAGAACGCATTCCGGTTTTTATTACTGAAAAGGAGATAACAAAGCCATACGCTTGCGCTCGTCGTATGGAAAAAGATAAAAATGGGAAATATGGATTGCAAGAAATTAAATTATCACCGGATGAATTCCTGAAGGCGTCGAAGGGGAATGATTCGGATATTATGTGTCTGGAATTATTTGTTCCGAATAAACATACTTGTTACGATGGAGTATCTTTTATGCTTCTGCCCGGATTTGAAGAGAAGAATGATTATTGGAACAATCTGATTGAGTTTTCCGTTCATTCTTCGGACGCCGCCGTTTTCGTATTTGGGGAGACAAGTTTTGCCAATGCGTCCAATGAAAAATACCTTAAATTAGTAGAAAAAAAATTTGGGGATAACCTCATATATGTTATCACTGGGGCGGATAAAAGTAGTGATGGTAATAAAGAAGTAAAAGAAAATTGTATGGAATGTTTAAAAATTCCTGAGAGAGAATCTGACCGTGTTGTTTGCGTGGGGGATTTCTCTGATAAAGAAAAAAATGAAGCATGGATAGATGAGTTTAAAAAGACTTTGGAAAAATATGCTTTTAAAGATACGCAGCATCTTCAAAAAAATAATAACTATATTTATGAAGAAATGGAAAAAATACAGGGTAGTTTTGATGAAATACTTGAAATTATTGATAGAAATAGTAGCGAAGAAATAAAAAGCTATCATGATGCCGCCATTTTAAAAGCATTTGATAAAGCTAAAGAAAAAAGGGAAGAAATTATTAAAAAAAGGCTGGAGGCTGAATTGAAAAAAGGAAAAGGTGACAGTATTAAAAAGCTGGAAGAGCTATTTTCAAAGAGACCAAAAGCGAAACAGATAAAACGTCTTTTTTTTGGAAACGATGTTAAAGAGCAATATATTCAAACGAGAGGACTGATAGAGAAATCACTACGTGAATCTCAGGGAACTTTTATTCCTCAAAAATGCATCGGAATAGCTTTGCAAAATAGTTTGAAAGATTTAACCACCCCCCAGTGTACAATGTCTATAAAAAAACTTGTAGATATAAAAAAAATAGATGAAAAGAAATTGATGGATACAAATGGAGAGAAGACAAAAGCATTAGTAAATGATGTACAATGTTTATTATCAGAAGAATATTCTCCAGAATCCAATTTGTTGATACAAACAAATAATGTAAAAAAATTGGTAGATGCTGTTGCTGAAATGGCCACATATTATATGGGATGTAATCTGTGTTTTCAGTTAGAAGAAGCGACGGGCAATAAATATTATATTCCAACAGAAGTAGAATTTGAGAAAAAAGATTTTAATGAGGAAGCAAAAACGTCCCAAAGATTTTCTATGGGAATGGCAGGAGTCTTGGGAATCGATGTGCTTGAGGATGGTTCGTTTAATATGATTAGTAAATTGGCAACGTGTTTTGAGTTGCCTGTTCCAGTGACTGCTGCGATTGCTGTGGGAATGGTTACTGCCGGTGGTATACTGTCGATAATAAACGACTTAAATCGGATGCAGAGAAGTGACTTGGAGTCTGCAAAACGAATAGTAGGAGAGGTATATGATAATTTTAGAGACAAAATACTTGAATGGTATGAGTCAAGTATGGATAACATTCGTGACAGGATAGAAGATAACCTAACTGAATTAGGTGGTGAGGGGAGAAAGATTGTTGATGAATATAATGCAAAAATTGTTTTAAATAAGGCTACGGATTATTTAGAGGAAATACTGAAGGAATACAGGGAAGAAAAATATGGGCTTAGATCAACATTATATTAATAATTTTAGCAGAGAAATTTGGCAGAAAAATACATTTGATAAAATAAAAAAGCAGTTATTTTCTGCCAAAAATAATCGTTTTGTGAGATATGATAATTATGCCAGAAGTCATCTTGTTCTGATTTATGGCAAATCACAGGTTGGAAAAACTACTTTAATTCTAAATTTAATTGGAATTAAGGATGAGTATTTGCAGAAAGTATATCAAACATTAAGAGCTGGTGTCTGTCGGGGCAACTCATCAACACCAACAGCTATTGTGTATTCACAGTCGCAGGAGAACAAGTATGGGTATGCAGTCTCTTCAATAAATGAAATGGAAGATAAAGACATCAATTATTGTGATGAGAAAGAAATCAGCGACAAAATGAAGAATGCTCGCAGTGAACTTGAAAAAGGAAAACAGAGAGCAAATGATGTGGTATATATTTATATTCCAAAGGACTATTTTACTCCAGATGCGGCAGACCATAATATATCAATTATAGATGTTCCGGGAGTCGAGAGCAGAAATCGAATAGAGGCTATTTATGCACAAAATTTATTAACAAAATATCTTCCGGTAGCATCTGTATGTATTATTGCCTGCCGCTCCAATGAAATTCAGTCATTAGAATCATTAGTGTTACCAGGAAATTTGTATTGGAAGAATATGGGATATAAATTTTTGATTGTAATAACTAATTCTTATAGTGATGGAAGTATAAAAAACTATTTCTATAGTGGCTCAGTTGTCAAGACAAAAATCTAAGATTTTTATAATGAACTGATATGGTGGATAAGTTACAGGGAGCAGGATGGTGGAATACTCCCATTCCCATATATGCTAAGCTACATAGGGCAAC
>FCNR01000049.1 GCA_900016875.1 Eubacteriaceae bacterium CHKCI004
TGCGATGCATGTCTCTATTATAAGGCTCTGAAATATGATTTCCTGTTCCGGAACAGTGATTTCCGTTTATCCGGAATGGTGATTTCCTATCGCCGGACTGGTGATGGAAAATGCCCCGGAATACTCAATAAATATGGAATATAGTCATCATGAACTTTTGGTATGGACGGTATGGCAACACTTTCTCCCGTATATTTGAGAAACTCTAGGAACTGACGTATTACAATGATTTCGTTTTCAATAGAACTGCTTT
>FCNR01000034.1 GCA_900016875.1 Eubacteriaceae bacterium CHKCI004
CAGTCCTTGATCTGTGCGGCCCATTCCTGGAGACGGTACTGCGTCGCTACAACAGATGTTTCTGATCTCATAGTGTAGACTCACCTCATTTCTATAACAGTACTAAAAGTTGAGTACTGAACTATTATCACGGATTGATAAGAATCGAGTCTATTGTCTCACATATGACTATGATTTTCGAGGTACGGAGTATTTACCGTTTACACTTCTCTGGTCTTATCAGCAATTCCAAAAATGATTTTCCCTCCGGTTCCATTTGCAAATGCAACCACAGACTTCATATATTTGATGCTTTTCTCAGACAGATTCTCTTTGAACTCCACATTCTTAGATTCCCCTGCAAGAATTTCTTCTATGGTCATCCTGACACCTCGCTCTCTTTGGCAGTCCTAACCATCACATTTTTTCACTTAATTGATGTTGTTATTGCGTTCAATGCTTTATTCAAAGCAACTTCATCAGCCTGTCTTTTTCTTAGGCTTTCCCACATACCAAGTATCTGATAAATACATTCTTTCACAACAGGAAAATACTTTCTGCATTCTTCTTCGCTCAACTCATGAATGCCTTTACTCAGAATCCCATAAATAGTTGTATTTTTGACCAGTATATCCGGAAGATAGCCTTCCAACATCTTAATTTTTTCAGCTACTCTCGCCTGCTCAAACATCTCGTTATCAATCGCATCAGCCGCAGCTTCTTTTGCTTGATAAACAAGCCTCTCAAGAATTCGTCTCAAATAAACATATGAGCCAGCACCAACACCACTTGCAAAAAGTCCTATTGCAGTTCCGAGTTCTTTACGGTCTTCCTTAGAAATCACATGTTTATAAGCATCCAATTCCGGAAATGTCATATCTGCAATAGATGGATACTGTCCAATTTTCATCATTGAATTATCTGTTGCTAAAACAATATAATCAAGATGATGTTCCTCATTCATCGAACAAATATATTCCAATTTCATTAATCTCGTAGTATCGGCTATTTGCCAATTTATCCATTTCCATTCTTCAACAGAACTATTTTCTTGTCTGACTTTGGTACTAAATATCATATTTTGAAGTAACTCTATTTTCTCGCCAAGAGATGCACAACTAATTTTTTCATTCCCCTCTGGTCCCGTTTCAAAATAATACTCAATAGGTTTCATACTAAAAACACGTTCTTGCTTGCATTCTTTACAATAAGCGCTGATTTTAACATTTCCTTTAAGTAATTCAATCAAGTCAGTAATATTATCTTCACAAATCTCTTTAAAATCATATAATCCCGCAGTTTGTAAAAACGTAGCAAACATGTTGTCCATTTATGCAAACCCTCCTACTTTATTTTAGCCAAAACATCCTGGAAAATTGCATAATTCTTCTTCACGCCATCGTCCAGATCAATGGAAATCATCTGGTCGGCAAGGTGATGAATCTTTTCCTCATAGGTTCTGATCTCAGTATCCTGTGCCTGCAAGGTGGTCAGCTTTTTGTTCAGCTTCACACGCTCACCGGTGGAAACATTTGCAATACGATGTTCCAAATCGGTAATGGCAGTGCTATAACGAGCCTGCTGTTCATGCACATAATCGGTACGGATACGGGCGATGGTGTCCGGCTGATAGCGATGCATATAAATCAGAGCCTTAAAGCCATTCTTCTTGCCGCTGTCAAACAGCCAGTATATGGGGCGCTTCTGATAAATCTTGCAATGGTCTTTGTAAAAATCATTCAAAAAATAATTCCGAATTACATCCTTTGGCTGACCTTTGCCGCCAAGAGCGTCGGCAATAAATTTCAGATTTTCGTCCAAAGGCTCTTCACCATAGACTGTTTTTACAAATTCTACAAAACGTCCGACAATATCATCCTCAAAATATTCATCATCGCAGATTGGGATAATGTTATCTTTGTCAGCAGGGTAAGAAACATATTTATTTGAATCCCATTGGCCACCTGCATAGGCAAGTCCATCCTCATCAAGAGAGTAGCGGCCAAACATACAACCAACCGCATAGGAAATGAAAGAGCGAATATCTCTGCCAAGGTCAGCCTTGCGGACAGTGACATCCTTATCCTCTACCTCCGGTGTCAATTCATCCTGTAAACCATAAATGCCAATGAAAATACGGTTCAATTCTTCCTCGTTGGCTTTCAACTGGTTGAAGCGGTCGACACATTCAGCCCGCCATTGGTCAAAGGCTTCTCCAATGGTAGAAACTTTGCGAAGCAACGGGTGGTATTGGAAATCCCATGAGATTTCATAACTGTCCCAATCAGATTTTGAGATTTCAATATTTGTTGTCACAATATCTGATATTTCATCTTTCTTTTCTTCACAAATGATTGTTGGAACCTTCCCAACAGCACCCGCACTATAATCCATTGTCGGTGCAAGAAACGAAAGAAACTCCATGCTTACTTTTGAATTACATAATCCGATGATATATTTTAAATTATTCTTTTCATTACAAAAACCAGACGATCCCTTTGCATCAAAAATACCACCTTCTGGCATATAGCGAACATTAAAATCAGCTACTGTTAATGCTGTCCAAGTAAAACCTTCTTGCAAATAATAGCGAATGTTTTGTGGTCTAGAACGCTGTTTTCCTTTATTATCTCTAAAATTAATTATTTCAAATCCGTCATTTTCCCAATTAACAACAAGCGTCATATTTCCATACCATTTACGATATTCTCCACCCTTGTGATAGAAAAACCATTTTTTACTTCTATCATTTAAAGTGCTAATTTTTCTAGCATCACATTCTGACCAAAATCGCAAAAATCTATCATTATCACCCGTAATCAATCCCTGGCGTAGATCTGCATATTTTGAAAGCAACGAACCTTTTATAAACAATTCCGCAGTAGATGGTTTTAACCAATATGCTATTGGCATATCTGGAATTTGATAATACAATGATTGTTTAACCGTAAATTTATAATCACAGGACGAATTCATAATAGCATTCAATGTACGCTTTTCCTGTTCCTCAGCCCCAGTAAATTTTGCAAGTTGAATATAGTCTCCGGCATAATTCATGCAACGATTAGTTAATACAAATGTGCAAATCGGCACGAATGCTTCCTTAAAAAAAGCATGGTATTCTGGCTGTACTAATGTTACTACACTGTTCTCAGATAACATTTCTATTCTCATTTTAGAAAATGCTGTTAAAAACATCCACGTATATGATGTCATCAGTCCAGTAAAACGATTTGCTTTCAACATATCTGTCGCTTTTTTCATAAAACAACTATACAGATCGTTTCTATAATTTTTGAAATTATCTTTTACATAATTCAATAAACAAGGGGACATCCCACTATCTGCCATATACGGCGGATTTGTCACAACCGCATCATATTTCTGTGCCAGTGCTTCCGCCACCTGTACCAACGGCAACAGTTCTCTCAATGCCATTTCACGGGACATATTTATATCTTCCGTAATCTCTGCAAAGCGGTCATACAGTACCGACCAGTCCTGCGGTGTTACAGTCAGAATAGAGCCATACTCCTTCGCATCATGCAGTTCACTGATAATGATATCCATCGCTTCTTTCAGTTTCGCATCACCATTACAGAAATAATCCACAGCAAATTTATCTACATGATTGCTCTCCACAATGGCATACACATGAGGCTGAATGCCACGACTGAAGAAGCGGCGGTCATACTGACGTGCTTTCATCATTACCGCAAAATAAGCCAACTGTGCCGCACGATCATCAATGTCCAGACCATAGATGTTGTTTTCTACAATGCTTGCCACTGCTTCATGGGTGGTATAACCGTAGGATTCATAAATCTTCATCAGCACATCGAACATATACGCAAGGATATGACCGGACCCGGAGCATGGATCGATAACTTTTAACTGATCCGGTGTCAGTGCGGCGTATTCCCTGCGAATCTCAGCAAGCTGCTCCTGCACTTCCGGCTCCTGCTCGGCTTCTTCCAGATAGTAGTGCCATTTTATATCTTCCGGATCACGGTTTCCGGCAGCATAGGCAGACTGTTCTTCCTCAGTTGGTAGAAACTGCTCTTTGACATCCGGATGCCCCTCCAACCACAAACGTCCAAGGCTGTTCTCTACCATGTAGCGAACAATCCAGTCCGGTGTGAAAAGCTGGGTTGCTGCAGGAATATTTTCTTTTGTGATTTTCACATTCTTTTTCAATGCTGCGAAAACATCGTCTTTTTTCTCGCTGTTATAATACTGGTACAGCCAGCCAATAATCTGGACAGCATCTTTCCAGTCATCCTCCGGTATCAGCTCAATCATCTGCTGAATGACACTGCCTTCACGGAGCAGATTGTCCGGCAAAAGAAGCTCGGTATAGTCGGCAATCTTCTGAAACATTCCCGGCAGAATCTTGTTCAGGGCGTTACACTGCACAATCAACAGATATTTATACAGTTCTTCGGTCTTTTCGGCTTCTTTCAGCTCATAGACCTTTTCCATATTGAGTCCATCCAAATCCAGATGAATGGCTTCGGCTATAATCTGCGGCTTAAAGTTGTTTTCCTCGTCCGTGAACACACGCACATGGGAAGGAAGATAGCCGTTGACTTCCATGAATCGCAGAGCAGAGAAACGGTTGAACCAAGTATAGGCAACCTCCTCCATGACCTGCTTATATCCTTTATCTTTAATCTCGGCAATCAGAGCCTGACGCTGTTTCTTTTCATCGGCAGTGAGGACTTTGCCGCCAACGCTATCCGCATTGGCGTCCTCAATGTTATCCTCTGTGATACCGTATTCCACACCTTTCAGGGAAACACGGGCGATCAGCTCTGTTCTTGCCCAGACAGCAAATTTTTTAATCGCATTTTTATCCATATATCATTCCTCCGGACTCATAAGAACTGCTTTGCATGGATTCTCCTCCGTTATCATTATTCCGGCTGTAACCGTTATTTCCTTCATTGGAATTGCATATTCAAAATCAAATTGCATATTCTCTATTGTAGCTCCCACAGATGGATTTTTTAATCCAACAGGAACTAAATAATATTTCCCTGCCTTATTATACATATCCATAAACTGATCTCTATTACCTGATCCATTATTTTCATCCATCCACTGATAACGTGAAACAGTTGCCAAAAACAATTCCTGCATTCCTATTCCACAATTATTGGCTCGCCTAATGCTTTCATCAATATTTGCACCGATATGTAGAAAATATCCCTTCCCATAATTTCGGTCATAAGATTCGTATATCCAACATGACTTAGGAAATGGTGGAACAATGTAATCAATTTTCAAAAAAGTATCCGCATATTCCATATCTTTATAATTTTTCTTCCACTCTTTAAAAATTTCTTTACCAGCTGAATAATTTGCAAAAAATAATCCTATTGCAGGTGCATCACCGCCCCAAAGATACACTGTTCCTTGCCACTTTGCAGCATTCCATTTTTCAAGGTTAATTGGTGAAGAAAAGAACATTGTTTTTCGCTTCTTTTCTGGTAATGGTTTCAATTCACCCAATGGAGGCTTTTTACTATTGGTAACACCTCTAAAACGCCAATACAGCCTTTCATATTGTCTTTCATCCGAAAGATTATAATATGTGTATGGTTTCAGTGGTGTGGGTATATACTGCTGATCATCGTCATCGAAAAATGCCGCAATAAATTTATTTGTTTCTGCTGCTGAATCATATAACATTTGATAAACGATATTAGCTTCCCAAACCACTCCTTTACCTTTTTTGTCAGAATAAAGTTTTCGATTATACGTTTCTTCGCACAAAACAAGAACAAATTCTGACTCCGTTATTTGATGTTCCATCCATCGTGGCCATCCTTCAGGAGGCGCTTCTTCATATTGATCTATCATCGCATCGACGCCTTCTGCACGTAGTCTATTTGCCAACTCCAACACTTTATCTTCATATGCTTGATTTTTATGTGCATATGAAATAAACACTTTTGGGTTATTATCCATATCTATCTCTCCTAAAATGCCAATAGCAGCACTAATCAATTCCATCCTTTGTTGTTGTCTACTTTTAATTCAGCTTGATTTCGTCGCAATTCTTCAGCAACTGTTTCAACTGAAAATGAATCTTCTCTACATAAGCATCAATATCCGCCTCCGACTGTAAGGTCTTTGCCTGGAATATCACCTGACGGCTGTAGGTACGAACCACTTTTTTCTTTGCCGGAGCTTGTTCTTTTCCTGACTGTACCGGCGGCTTCGGTTCTGGCGGTGCAAGGACTGCTTCGATATTGCTCACTGTATCATCCTTGTACTGGCACATCGGCAGGAACATAGCATCCAGAAGGGCAAGACTCTTTAATTCTGCGATTTTCTCCTTGCACTGACTGAAATATTTGTCTGATTTCTCAATCAGATGGGATGCCCTGGAATCACCGCTTGCGGCAGTGTGAGTTGCTTCCATACACTGGCGAACAGTTTCCAGAACCTCGGCACGTTTCTCTTCCAGCATCTTGTCATGGGCAGTACGAACTGTATCCATCAGAGGATTCAATTCACGAATCCGGTTATAGTTGAACCCGCTTCCAGTCTGAACCATAGTAATCAGACGAATGGTATTCAGCGCCTTGTGTGCTTCCTCATTTTCTGCAATACGGTCAAGATCGTCATGCAGAGATTTTTCAAACTGCACTGCCTGGTCAAATACCGTTACCTGTGTCTTGAAGAAATTTTCAATACCGTCGCTCATGGCTTTTTTATTGTCAAAGAGAGCATCCTCTTTTTTCAGCACACGCTCAATCAGGGCTATATTGTCTTTCTTCTGAGAAAGCACATCGTCCATCAGATGAATGGCTTCCTGCACCAATGCATGATCCGGATATTTATGCCCGTCATAGCGAGCATCCAGAGAAGCATAGTATTCTCGCTGTTCTTCAAACTTCCTAGTCACAAAGCGAATCAGACCATCTTCGTCATCCGGTACATCCATAATACCGAAATACTCACGGAGCATTGCTTTCACATCACGCATCATCGTAGCAGAAATAGTTTTACGCTTACTGATGGACGTCTTGCCGATCTCACTCTTTTTACGGAGCATATCCGGCAGTTTCGGGTCATCCGGCTGAATGGTATTGCCTGCATACTTGATGGTTACTTTCTGGAAATAAATCAGCTGTGCCGCAACCGCAGCAATATCGATTTCCTTCCAGCCATACGGAATCGCACTGTATTTTCTTTGAACATCTGCCATAGAAGTCGGTAGTTTTTTTGCATCCTGCATTTCCAGATATTCTTCCATCGCAGAAACAGCATCACGATTCGGCTCCATGCCCGGAAGTGCTGTTACCGCACCTGTCAGGATCGCAATAATATCCGCATCACTGCCTGCATTATCTGTAATCAAATCGAGTTTGCTATATACATGAGCAACCAGATATTCAAGAGCTTGGCCAATCTTGCTCTTGGCATTTCCAGCTTTGATTTCCAGATGTTCCCCATCTACATAGAACTGCGCCCCCTCGATAGCATTTTGCAATTCGGTCATGGCGCTTAACTCATATTTCCCAGCTTCCTCCTGCTGGTCGCTGATGATTTTCTGCACGCTCTTTGGGAGCTGGCTTACATTTCTCTGCTTTACATACTTACGAATCTTCATGGCAGATTCCAGAGATTCATAGTAAGGCGTATCCGCCAGAACAACAATTGCTTCGTTGCCTTTGGATTCTACCATCAGACGGTAATCTGTTTTTTCAATGGCATCAGTTGCCACGGTCAGGAAACGCAGACACATACCGCCTGTTGCCACGCCAACTGTAATACCGTCCACCATCTGGTCGAAAGCAAAGTCATATTTTCCATAGCGGAACTTCTTGGTCGTGAAAATATCACCATAAATCATCTGGGCAATACGCTCCACGATAGAAGCAGTATCCACATTGGTATCTCGGATTTCACGTTGAATATCCTGTTCTTCATCGGTCAGGAAATTATAAGTATCACCGGTTCTACCAATATAGTTCTGGCTCATCAGACGGTCAAGGGAACCACTGACAGCTTCACGCATGATAATCTTATCTACACGAATATCGTCTGCCATGAGAATAACGATATTGTCCAGGTTGGAAGGAATATCATCAATATATCGAATCAAATACAGAAGTTTCAGTACATCTACATCCTGCTGTTCGATGCCATCACCATTGTCAGCAGCTTTCTGGCAACGTTCGATCACTCGGCGGATAGAACCGTCAAGGAATGTATGTACAGTATCATAAAAAAGGAAGAACGGAACAAGTGCATATTCGTCCTTTTCCTGAATTTTCTGTGCTGCTTCCTGGAAGCCGGAGAGCATGGAACGCTCACCGCCGGACAGATGCTTACCGGAATTTCCGTGCTTACGGATTTCGGCAAATACCTTCTGCATGATGATAAACTGATACGGCACAAACGGGAAGTTCTCGGAAAACTCCCTCGGACCGGAATACCCTTTAATATCCAAGATCGAACCGTTGAAGCTGAACAGATTACGCAGAACCGAATCATTCTGTTCATAAACACCTTCCAGATTTTTGGCTACTTCCGGTTTCTTTTTCAGAATACGCTTCTGGATGACTTCATCCACAGAGGAAGAAGATAAGCTCAGTCTTGTTTTGAAACGTGCCTGGATACGGGAGAACTCATCGGCACGAACCTTGATGATTTCATCAATGGCTTCCTGCCCGGTACAGATCACCCAAATCTTCCCTTCACACTCACTTCCGATTTTCTCGGTCAGAGACTGTAGATTCAAAAGCATATCGGTATCTGTGCCTACATACTGGCCAACCTCGTCAATCATAAACAGCAGGCGGAAGTTTGCAGGCTTTGTATCTACATAGGCTTTCATATCTTCTACAAGCTGTGCGATAGAAATTTCTGTTGCGGTCTTATCATTGAACCATGTCTTGGCATCGTCCTCACTCATATCCAGGACTTCCATTAGTGTCGGTATGATGAACTTTCCATTAAAAGCAAATGCACGGCGCATTTCCAGCCAGGACTTGCCTCTCTTTTCTTCAAAAACTCTGCGGAACTCCTCGGTCTTGCCTTGCTGGTCAATATAGCGCTCCATCATGGCAACTTTCAGATTTTCGCCGTAAAATCCCAGATGGTTGTAAAACATTTTGGCAAAGACACGAAGTACAGCAGTCTTGTCTTTATTGCTGAATCCCTCAATATCAATATTAAACAGAATTGTCTCAGTCGGTCCCTTGGTGGCCCGGTCGATCAGCATAAAAGTTGCCGGATCGTCCTCAAATTTTTTACGGAAACGCTCTACACTGCGAATGCCTTTTACCTCTTTATTTTCCAGAAGATAAGAAAGCATTTTCAGGAAATGAGATTTACCACTTCCAAAGAAACCAGAAATCCAAACGCCCATATCGGCAGTCGGCTGGTCGAAGGCATCGCCGTAATAATTGAAAAATGTAATGAAGTGCTTCTTCAATTCTCTGGTAATGACATATTCATTTAACTCCTGCTCGATTACATCATCGGCAGCTTGATCTACTTTAATTACACCATTAATTTTGCGGTTAATGTCATCCGCAAACATTTCTCGAATCATCATGGATTTATCCCCCTTAATCTATGACATTGAATGCCCGGTAATAATCATTTGGTGTCAGACGATTGAATAGTTTTACATGACGACCGTCAAACTCACCCGGATACATAACCAAAATCGGAATATCTGAAAAATACGGTTGCAAGGCTTCCAGTAAAGTATGGATTCTCATAAACGGAAACACCTCACCTACACCCGTCAGCATCAGTACATCGCCTGGTTCGTGCGGCTCGTACTGAATTTTATCAATGAACTCTCTATTGCCGATTGCGGAGTTCAGCTGTTCCAGAAGATAAGCACTTCCGTCAGCTTCTTCCATATCTGGAATCGCATCTGTGATGTCCATATCATCGCAGATAGAGAGAAATGTTTTATATAAATTACAAACGATCAAATTGCAATCTAAGGACTGATCGGTTTCCAACTGATTCACAAAATGGCGGACAACCATTTCATTCTCCGGTTCATAGCAGAAGATTCTGATATTCACCTCATTACTCAATCCTTTGCCTTCCAGGAACTCCGGCTCCTGAATCAATGCCCGAACTTTGTCCAGGCGTTCTTTTATGTTACTCATTGGCCACCTCCTACACGAAATGCTTCACTGGAGCATTTTGTTGTACGCTTATGTGTATGAAAAGCAATTAAAAGCTGGCAGTACCTCCGTATTACCATTGCTTCTGATGGCATTCTCCAAAACAGGATGCAGCCATACTGGATTCAGATGATCTGCCTTGAGATTGTCGAGATATTCTGTTTCGACAAGCACTCTGGCCATAATCTGTTTTAACTTTGTTATTGTGGCATTACTCCAGGAAGCTACGGTATCATTCTGTTCCTGTAAACGCATAAAAAATGTATTCAAATCTATCTTACCAAAAGACATATCCCTTAATCTGTACTTCTCGCCAATGACTGTCAGCATAAATTCCCAGACCAATCGGCTTTGCTTCATCAACGCATACAGGCAAATCTGTTTTGCCACATCCGTCGGCTGTGATGCAATCGCAGAAACCAACGAATCATCTTCCAGAGCATGAAGCCGTTTGATGCAGGCTTTCGCCATGCGTGTGATAGATTTTTCCGTTGGGTACTGAAAAAGATTCTGTTCTACAATTTCTTTTACAATCGTATCATCTGAATTTCCTTCTGCCATTAGCTTTGCAGTGGAACGCATTTCGTAGAAAAGAAACGGCTCTCTGGTCAGAGACGCAATATAAGGATAAGAATGATCCATAATGCCGTACCTCCTTACTGTTCCTCTTTTTTATCTGGAACAAACTCCATGATGTCTCCAACATCGCAGCTCAAAGCAGAACAAATCTTTGATAAAATTTCTGTACTCACATTTTCATCTTTAGATAATCGGGACATTGTTGTCGTACTGACACCCGTCATTGCACGCAAATCTTTTTTCATCATGTCTTTATCAATCAGCAATTTCCACAGCTTCTTGTAACTAATTGCCATTTCTTCACCCCAGTCTTATTTGTTTAAAAATTCTGTTCACATTGTATTTATCATCATATCACAGGAATACGTTCTGAACAATCTAATATATCAAAATTCGAAATTAAATTCCGAAATATCGCATTTTTAAATCGCACAAAATATATCTCAGGCAAAATGTATCTCACTTCACTTTTTGAGGCTCCAAGACAGAACGTTAGAGCCCATACAACCTTGTATGTGAGGTTTTATGAGCTCTGATAACACAGAACAAAACTGCCCTGAAATTCCTATACTATCATTTTTACCATTTATACATTTCCATAAGAATCTTTACAAGCATATCTGTTCTGTTTCGAATTTTATCCACCGTCCATTTGCTTTGATTTACAACATCTTTATTCAGGTACAAACCATTTTTATATCCAATCTCTTTTGTTTTGTCCTTAGATTTTCTATCTCTTTTCTGGTCAAATGACATATTAGAAAGATTCTGGTTATATCCAGTTATCGTCAGGTTACCAATTGTATGTACATAGTCCAGGCGATATTGCTTTGCCAAAGCAGCATCTCCACCTGCAATCATCTGAACCCATGAGGCTGGTATATTCTCTCCTTCTGGGAAAATATGTTCAATAGTCCATACATATTTTTTACTATTATCTCTTGCCCAAAGATCCGCATATATTTCTTTTGTTTGATTTTGAGCTTCTATGCTACACAACATGAATCTTGTAGCTTCCGGATTTTCATCATAAACCGGACCCCGTAATTTTTCTTCAAAAATACCGTCTGGTGCTGAAACTATCTGCAATCTATCATGAACCACTTGTACAATATCATTTCCCTGCAACATTTTCACTTCTGCAATTATATCCATAAATAACTGTGTAAGTTTTCTTGTATTAGGAACATCAGTTACATTACGACGAACGAAAAAGGTAATCAAAACTCTAATTATTTTATTCAGATCTGGATCTGCCAGATTAAGTTTAGTCTGATTTGACATAAGGTACAGCAACAAAATATAAGAAGGTGCACCAGATATTCGGCCCAAGTCCTGCAATGCTTCTGTATATGTATAGACCTCATCACTGTTATTTACGATAACTGAATAATGCTCTGCTTTTTCAGACAAATCATCAAGGAGCCGTTTATAATTATCCTTTATCATTTTTTCGTAAATATCAAGAAGAGTTGTTCTTGTAGCAAGATACCCCAGATAGTAACGTTTATCGGTTTTAGGATATGGAACATTTAGTTCTTCTCTAAAAGCATTGTAATATTGTCTGAAAAAACGTTCCTGACCTGAATAATCATCTTGTCCAACACAGTTCAAAATATGTTTCCATTTTTCATAACTATTATCTGCATCAGAAGCATCTTCAGCCTGTGCAATTAGAGTATTTTTTATTAAATCCAATGCGGACAACGGAACGCCTCTATGATTCAATGATTCAAAAAGCATATACGCATCTTTATTTGTATCAACTTCAATTCCAACGAGAACGGCTGTCTCAAATTTACGAACAATACTAAAGAGTGCTCCCACTTCTGTTATGTTATGATTCTCATTCCTGATTTCAACAACTTCATCTTCAATCAATTTGCCGAAGTGTCTATAAGCTTTCGCGATACGTCTATTTCCAAAGTTTAGCGGCTTAGCTTTTTGATCGGTTATAATCCCCTTATCATACAGGATATATGAAAAATCTTCGTCATTCATATTTTGTTTTTGGAGAAATAAACGTTGTTTGTATTCTGTTTTCTTTTGTCCATTAGCAATAAAATTTTGTCTCTTGTTCGCCAATTCACTTCTTAAATTGGCAAGATCATTTCGATCATCGTCATCCATCTCTGCTTTATGCTCAGACAGTTTATCATATAGTGCTGTTAAAAGTAACATCAACGTAGAAAAACGCTGCTGTCCATCAATCACCTCAAGTATTGTTCCATTTAAAGATCCGTTGTTTACACAGATATATGACCCAAGAAAATAACCATAATCATTATCTGTAATATCGTTGAACAACGCATCCCAATCATTAATTCCCCATGTATATTCACGCTGATATTTAGGAATCCTATAAATTTTATCATTGTTAATTGAAAAAATTTCAGCCACGGTGGTTTGATCTACTGTTTTAATCATATTGGTAACCTCTCTAATTTTGAATCTTTAAGTTTCCTTCAACTATATCTGGATTATTTTTCGATGTGATTCTATAGGGTATTTCAACAATCTCTTTTTTTACAAAAAGAACTGTAGGAAAAGCCACTGTTGTATTGTGTTTTATGTAATCCACTTTGAGTTTAACAATATATTTATTTTCATTTGAGTAAACTGTATAACAAAAAACATCATTCAACTCTTCAATAAAATCATCACTATAATCCGGAATATAGCCCGGTAAGCCATACAGATGAGTATTGTAATGGGTTCTTCCATTTTTTTCTGACTCTGAATATCCAATATAATCAGCGGTACCATTGATACCAAACAGAACACTCATTTCACAATCAGTCAATAAGTATTGCATTTCTTCATTATTAAATTGAGGAAATTCACTTAAGGTTACCAAAGATTCTTGGGGTACCTCAAAAGTAATTTCAACATCCTCATCTATTGCCTTTCCGCAATTCTGAACCGCTAATTTGATACATTTCATACCTGAAAATGCCTCCTCAATTGGAGCCCACTCTAATGCTTTGGAAATAGTTTCATTCAACTTTTGGATTTTCCAATATTTTTCTCTCTCTTTCGGAGAACCATTAAGCGTTGGTCCACTAAGAATATTTGACGTTAATGAATCTTTGCATAAATTTCCTAATTCAAAAAAGGAATCTGGCAATTCTAAATCCAGCTGCTTCGCTATAGCAGTAAAAAAATCTCTTTCTTTTTCATCTATATCAACTGGTCTTTGAAAAGTTGCCAGCAAAGCATTACTTACCGGTGTTCTACTCCCCACATTTATTTCCGCAATTTCTTTATACATAGTTTTAATCAAACTAATATATTCCTGCATAATAATCTGTGAATTTAACACAAATGGGAAAACAAACGCTTTCTCTGATAATTGACCGTTCTCATTAATTCCCAATAATTTTAGTTTCGAACGATGTTCGCTAACCGTTTCTTTCACCTTTTTGTCTGATAAAAAATATATTGAAAGATGTGCAAAAAACATCTTTTTAAATTCTTCATCAGATGAATACGTAAAATATAATCCTCTGTCCTTATACTTATCACGGAAGTCCTGTACTTTCTTATACTCGTCACCATTCATTTTTGATGGCGGAATAGGTTTATCAGAGAAATACATAAATACCTGTTTTCCGGATTGCAGCATAATTTCAATTTCTTCTTCTGTTCCCGAACTATATTCATCTGTAGGCGAACCAAATCTTGTCCAAAAAATAGCAACGGCTGCATCACATTTGTTCACAAATTGCTCATTCAACAATACTTGAGGTTTTCCACCGGATTGAGCATAAGAGCTCTTCTCCCAATGACGAGTTTTTATTGTTATTCCTAATGGATCAGCATATAATTCATTAAACTCATCCACTGCAGATTCAACCAAAGCGACCTCATCCTTAACATCTCCAGGACAAGAAATAAGCAGATTATATAATGTCACGCTCTGAGCCACTTATTACACCTCCCAAACAGTTTCATCTGTGCAAACATTTATTACAAATTTTCAAGCAAATATGTTTTTTTGTACTGCGAATACAACCATCCCAGAACTCTTTTTTATTACCGGCAACAATACAATAACATATCTATTTTCTCCTGACAATTTTTTTACATTGACCTCGTCTTTCACATAACGGACATCAAACTTTCTTCCAATTAAATTTAATCCTTAATATTTTATTTCAATTATATTTTATATGATTTATCATTATTGAGTATTCCGGGGCATTTTCCATCACCAGTCCGGCGATAGGAAATCACCATTCCGGATAAACGGAAATCACTGTTCCGGAACAGGAAATCATATTTCAGAGCCTTATAATAGAGACATGCATCGCA
>FCNR01000022.1 GCA_900016875.1 Eubacteriaceae bacterium CHKCI004
CAAGATGAGATCTCCTAGCAGAAATGTGAGAGACCCCTTAGAGACGATGAGGTAGATAGGGCAGGGGTGGAAGTGCAGCGATGCATGGAGCTGACTGCTACTAATCGGTCGAAAGCTTGACCTAAAATAAAAAAACTATTGACAAAAGATAAAAAGTCTGATATAATGTGTGCAGTTTTGAAGGTATATCTTCAATACAGGGGATTGGTCAAATGGTATGATAGGGGTCTCCAAAACCTTTGGTGGGAGTTCGATTCTCTCATCCCCTGTTAAACCAAATTCCTTCAACAGAATATATGGTCCATTGGTCAAGCGGTTAAGACGCCGCCCTCTCACGGCGGAAACAGGGGTTCGATTCCCCTATGGACTACTTCAATAGAGACGTTTAGAACTTGTATAAGTTTTAAACGTTTTTGTGCTATAATAAACAGAAACAGGAAAATGAGGGAAGAATTATGGATTTTTTTGAACAATTAAAGAAAAATGTAGTCCAGGCGGGGCAGACAGTGGCAGACAAAGCAAAGAAAACGACGGATATTCTGAAATTGAAAGAACAGATTCGACAGGACAAAAGAGAAATCCGGGATATCACTTACAGGATTGGAAAGACTTATATTAAACTTCATCAAAATGACTATGAAGAAGAATATGAAAAATATTTTCAGTCATTAAAAACAGTAAAAGAAGCTCTGGCCGAAAAAGAGCAGGATCTGCAGAAAATGTATGACAAAGTTCGCTGCACAGAATGTGGTGCGGAAATGTCTTCATCGGATGATTACTGTCCGAAATGTGGTACAGCCGCTGCATTTGATGCGGAGTTAAAAGAAGAAAAAATAATCGATTTCAAGGATGATGATGACCATTTTGGCGATAGTGATATTGCCCGGGAAGAGTAATGGTCGTTGCCCTGATGAAGCTGTTGCAAAAAACGTATGCTGCATTGATATTCTGTATATTTTGCCACGAATATATGATACCTGTGCGGACAGAACGTTTTGCAGCAGCTTTTTCTTTTGCACGAATAGTATTTTGAGGAAACGGAGAGCAGAAGGGGTAAAATGGAACGTTTGATATACCATGTGGACGTCAACAGCGCTTATCTGAGTTGGGAAGCTACAGAACAGTTAAAAAATGGAGCCGAGATTGATATCAGAGATATTCCTGCCATCATCGGCGGCGATACGGCAAGGCGAAAAGGTGTCGTGCTGGCAAAGTCCATTCCGGCGAAAGCCTATGGAATCCGGACCGGTGAGCCGGTGACTGACGCTCTGAAAAAATGTCCGGAATTGAAAAGTTTTTCGCCTGATTTCAAACTATATAAAAAATATTCCAGAGCATTTATAGAAATCTTAAAAAAATATGCGCCCGTAGTGGAGCAGGTATCTATCGATGAGGCGTATCTGGACATGAGCGGGCTTCATTATTTCTATAAAAATGTGACGGAAGCTGCCGAGCTGATACAAAAAGAAATTCGGGAGACATTGAAATTTACCGTCAATATTGGCATTTCTAACTGTAAAGTACTGGCGAAAATGGCGTCTGATTTTGAAAAACCCGATAAAATACATACACTTTTTACATCAGAGATCGCAGATAAAATGTGGCCCTTGCCAGTAAGAGAATTATTCTTTACCGGGGCGGCGGCAGCAGCCAGATTAAACAGCCTGGGTATCCGGACCATCGGCGATCTGGCAAACAGCGATCCGACCTTCATTAAATCTCATCTGAAAAGCCACGGCGAGGTGTTATGGCGGTATGCCAATGGCATCGATGATTCGCCGGTCAAAGAGGAACGGGACCAGGCCAAGGGATACGGTAATTCCACTACCCTCAGCAAAGATGTGACCGAGTACGAGGAAGCGGCAAAGATACTGCTGCAGCTCAGCGAGACTGTGGCAAGGCGGCTGCGTATCGATAAGATATACGCTCAGACCATTGACGTGGAGATTAAGGACTATCAGTTCCGAAAGCGTTCGCACCAGAAAGTGCTTGATTATTCCACCAACACAACAGATGACCTCTACCGTATAAGCTGCCAGCTTTTTAAAGAACTGTGGGACGGCACGCCGATCCGGCTTCTCGGCGTCCGATGCACTAAACTTACCGAAGAAAAAATAGAACCCAAAAAGCCCGAAGAAAAGGAACCGATTCCGTTCCTGTATGAAAATGAAAAGTCCGGCCAGATAACCATGGACTTCTGGATGCAGGAAATGCAGCCGCAGCAGAACGAAACAGACAACACTAAAAAGTCAGAGAACACAGCAAAACGCAAACATGCGGGAGAAACCAATGAAATGAAAAAACAGGCGACAGAGGAAAATGCAAGAAAACACCACCGAAAAATGGAGCAGCTGGATGCCGCTATGGACAAAATCCGCAGCAAATACGGAGAAAAATCCATAGGCCGGGCCGGCCTCCTCTTCCGCGACGACAACGAACAATAACAACGGGTGCCCGTTTATCCTTAATATACGAAGGAAAACAAAAAAGCGAAGACTTTTTCTTGAAAAAAAAAGGGTGTTACACTATAATTATTCTGTTTGCAAAAAAGCAGGTAACAAACTATTATATTCAGAAGAAAACCATCAGGATTTACCCTGATTTAGTTAAGGAGTAGAATATGACTGCAAATCATAGTAACATTGATATAAATGAATCTGTTCCGGTGCAGGAACCGCAGCGTCAGCGCTGGTTTATGGCAAAGTGCCGGGAACTGGTGAAGATGAGAGAGCAGGAACTGGGCAGGAAGCTCACCTTCCATGACCAGACCTTCGGCTGTCAGATGAACTTTAAGGATTCAGAGAAGCTCAACGGGATTCTGGAGGAGATCGGCTATGTGCCGACGGACAACGAGGACGCGGATTTTGTCTATTATAATACCTGTACCGTGCGGGAAAATGCCAATATCCGTGTGTACGGACGTCTGGGCACTTTGAAGACGTACAAAAAGAAGAATCCTGATATGATCATTGCCATGTGCGGCTGTATGATGCAGGAAGAAGAAGAGGTTCAGAAAGTAAAAGACGTCTATACATTTGTGGATATCGTTTTCGGCACCCACAACATTTTCAAGCTGGCGGAGCTTCTGTACGAGGCGCTGAGCAGCAAGCGGAGAGTGTTCGATGTCTGGGAAAAGACGGATATGATTATCGAAGATCTGCCAAGCGACCGGAAGTTTGATTTTAAGGCCGGCGTAAACATTATGTTCGGCTGCAACAATTTCTGCAGCTACTGTATTGTTCCGTATGTGCGGGGAAGAGAGCGGAGCCGCAGACCGGAGGACATCGTTGCCGAGGTGGAGAAGCTGGCGCAGGAAGGCGTCGTGGAGATCATGCTTCTCGGACAGAATGTTAATTCCTATGGAAAGAACCTGGATGAGCCGGTGAGCTTTGCGAAGCTTCTTCAGATGGTGGAGAAGGTGGACGGCATTGAGAGGATTCGTTTCATGACTTCCCATCCGAAGGATCTGTCTGACGAACTCATCGAAGTGATGGCGGCGTCAAAGAAGATCTGCCGGCATCTGCATTTGCCGGTACAGTCCGGCAGCAGCCGCATTTTAAATCTCATGAACCGGAAATACACGAAGGAACAGTATCTGGAGCTGGTAGGAAAGCTTCGGGCAGCCATGCCGGATCTGGCTATCACCACGGATATCATCGTGGGCTTCCCGGGAGAGACCGAAGAAGATTTTCAGGAGACGCTGGACATTGTACGCAAAGCAGAGTACGACAGTGCATTTACTTTTATCTATTCCAAACGTTCCGGCACTCCGGCGGCGAAGATGGAAAACCAGGTACCGGAAGATGTGGCGCATGAGAGATTTGACCGCCTCCTGAAAGTAGTCAATGAGGTGGCAAGGGAGAAAAATGCAAGACTTCAGGGAAGAACGGAGCTGGTTCTGGCGGAAGCCATTGATGAGAAAGATCCGTCTATGATCACCGGACGGCTGTCCAATAATAACGTGGTACATTTCACGGCTGATTCGTCCGTCATCGGTAAGATCGTGCCGGTGGTACTTGAGGAAGCGAAAGGATTCTACTATCTGGGGAGGTTGAGCAATGGCTAAACTTACTCCCATGATGGAACAGTATTTTGAGATAAAAAATCAATATAAGGACTGCATTTTGTTTTACCGTCTGGGGGATTTCTATGAGATGTTTTTTGACGATGCGCTCACGGCGTCAAAAGAGCTGGAGATTACTCTGACGGGAAAGAACTGCGGTCAGGAGGAGAGGGCGCCGATGTGCGGCGTTCCTTTTCATTCCTGCGAACCTTATATCAATAAACTGGTGGAGCGGGGATACCGCGTCGCCATCTGCGAGCAGGTGGAGGATCCGAAGGCGGCAAAGGGAATCGTAAAAAGAGACGTCATCCGGGTGGTGACGCCGGGTACCAATACGCTGACCCAGAGTCTGGACGAGAGCAGAAACAACTATATTATGAGCGTTTTCTGCGAGGATGACAAATTCGGTATCGCTGTCTGCGACCTGTCCACGGGAGAGTTCCGGACAACCCAGCTGGAACATCAGGACGCCCTGCTGGATGAGATGAACAAGTTTCAGCCGGCAGAGATTATCTGCAACGACGGCTTCTGTATCTGTGGTGTGGATTTTGAATATATAAAAGAAAAAATCGGAACGGTCATCACCCCGGTGGCCAGCTATTATTTTGAGACGGAACACTGCGAGAAAATGATCAAGGAGCAGTACCATCTGATCAATCTGAAAGGCATCGGTCTTGCCGATTACCCGTTCGGCATCGTGGCAAGCGGCGGATTGCTGCAATATCTTCATGAGACCCAGAAGACATCCCTGTCCCATCTCATGGAGCTGACGCCTTATTCCACTCAGAATTATATGGTGCTGGACAGCGCCACCCGGCGGAATCTGGAATTGTGCGAGACTCTGCGGGAGAAAACCAAGAAGGGAAGTCTGCTCTGGGTACTTGACAAAACTAAGACTGCCATGGGCGCCCGGATGCTCCGTAATATGGTAGAGCAGCCGCTCATCCACAAGCAGGCCATCCAGGAGAGGCTGGACGCCGTGGAGATGCTCAAAGAAAATGTAATGGCCAGAGAAGAGCTGCGGGAGTACATGAACTCCATCTACGACCTGGAGAGACTGACCATGAAGGTCAGCTACCGTTCCGCCAATCCGAGGGATCTCATTTCCTTTAAGACTTCCATTCAGTATCTGCCATACATTAAAGATATTCTGGGGCAGTTCAGCAAGGGTGCGCTGGCGAAGATGGGAGAAGACCTGGATACCCTGGAAGACCTGTACACTCTGCTGGAGGAATCTATCGAGGAAGACCCGCCGATCCCAATCAAGGAAGGCGGTATTCTGAAAGAGGGCTACCATGAGGAGGTCGACCATCTCAAGAAAGCCAAGACCGAGGGAAAGACCTGGCTGGCAGAGCTTGAGGAACGGGAGAGGGAGAAGACCGGCATTAAAAATCTCCGGGTGCGATACAATAAAGTGTTCGGTTATTACATAGAAGTGACCAATTCTTATAAAGACCTGGTGCCGGATTATTACATCCGCCGCCAGACCCTCGCCAACGCGGAGAGATATACGACGGAAGAGCTTTTGGAGCTGGCCCGGACCATTCTCGGCGCGGAGGAGAAACTCTGCGCGTTGGAATACGAACTTTACGTGGAGATCCGGGAGCAGCTGGCGTCTCAGATGGAGAGAATCCAGAAGACCGCCCACATCATCGCGTGGCTGGATGCTTTTGCTTCCCTGGCGGTGGTGGCGGAACAGAACGGTTACGTGCGTCCTTCCATCAATCAGAGAGGCGTCATCGACATTAAGGACGGAAGACATCCGGTGGTGGAGAAAATGATGCGGGGCGATCTGTTTGTGGCGAATGATACGCTTCTTGACCATAAGAAAAACCGGGTAAATGTGATCACCGGACCGAATATGGCAGGAAAGTCCACCTACATGCGTCAGACGGCGCTCATCGTACTGATGGCGCAGATCGGCTCTTTTGTGCCGGCCAAGTCTGCGAGCATCGGTCTGGTGGACCGGATATTTACCAGAGTCGGAGCCTCTGATGACCTGGCTTCCGGGCAGAGTACATTTATGGTGGAAATGAGCGAAGTAGCCAATATCCTTCGCCATGCCACTAAAGACAGCCTGCTGATCCTCGACGAGATCGGCCGGGGAACCAGCACCTATGACGGACTGTCCATCGCCTGGGCTGTGGTGGAATACATTGCGGGTTCCAGTCTTGCCGGCGCCAAGACATTGTTTGCCACCCACTACCATGAGCTGACCGAGCTGGAAGGCAAGCTTTCCGGCGTCAACAATTACTGTATTGCCGTGCAGGAAAAGGGCGACAATATCATTTTCCTGCGGAAAATCATCAAAGGCAGCGCCGATAAGAGCTACGGAATTCAGGTGGCGAAGCTGGCCGGCGTGCCGGAGGCAGTCATCGAACGTGCGAAGGAGATCGCCGAGGAACTGGAACGCTCCGACATCGCTGCCAACACCGGAAACATCATCGGCAAAACAGAAACTGGCGAAGAACCGGTGCAGCTTTCTTTATTCGATACCATGGGAATCATGCCGGTGGAAGTGAAAGAAAGCCCTGTTGAAAAAGAATTAAAAGAGATGGATCTGGGAAATATGACGCCGATCCAGGCGCTCAATGCGCTGTATGAGCTGCAGCAGAAATGCAGGTAGCTGCGCAGACGACAGAAGAGGAATATAGGAAATGTACGGGCGGGGAATCGCCGGCAGAAAGGAGGAATCCATGGCTGTAATAAATGTACTGGATCAGAATACGATTAATCAGATCGCCGCGGGCGAAGTAGTGGAGCGGCCGGCTTCTATCGTGAAGGAGCTGGTGGAAAACGCGGTGGACGCCCGTTCCACGGCGGTGACCATCGAGATCAAGGGCGGCGGCATTGATTTTATCCGCATCACCGACAACGGCAGCGGCATTGAGAAAGAACAGATTAAGAAGGCGTTCCTCCGGCATGCCACCAGCAAGATTTCTTCGGCGGAGGATCTGGAGACCGTCGGTTCTCTGGGATTCCGGGGCGAGGCTCTTTCCAGTATCGCCGCCGTGGCAAAGGTGGAGGTTATAACCAAGACCGACGAGGGGATCTCCGGCGTCCGCTATGTGATGGAAGGCGGCGAGGAGGTATCCTTCGAAGAGATCGGCTGCCCGGAGGGAACCACATTTGTGGTGCGCAATCTTTTTTACAATACGCCGGCCCGGCGGAAGTTTTTGAAGTCTGCCATGACAGAATCGGGCTATGTGGAGGCCTTCGTGCAGCGGCTGGCGCTGAGCCATCCGGACATTTCCTTCAAATTTATCTGCGATAGTAAGAATAAAATATCCACCTCGGGAAACGGCAACCTCAAAGATGTTATTTATCATTTATATGGAAGAGACATTGCCATGAACCTGCTGGAAGTACATTTTAAGGAGAGCGGTATTTCCATCGACGGCTTCGTGGGCAAGCCGGTGATTTCCCGGGGAAACCGGAGTTACGAGAATTATTTTGTCAACGGAAGATACCTGAAGAACAACATCATCACCAAGGGCATCGAGGAGGGCTACAAAGGCCATTCCATGGTGCATAAGTTCCCGTTCACGGCTTTGATGATTGAGATGGATTCCCGTCTGTTCGATGTAAATGTACACCCGGCCAAGATGGAAATGCGTTTTAAAAACGGCGAGGAGCTTTACTCCGCCATGGTCAGCGCCGTGCGGGGAAGCTTTGTAAAAAAAGACCTGATCCCGAAAGTCTCCCTTTCCAGGGAACAGGGCAGCAGCCTGCCGTTAAGAAAGAAAACACCGGAGCCTTTTGAAAAGAAACGCCGGGAGATTGAAGAACGTTTTTCTAATCTCTCAAAGGAACGTCTCGAGGAGATCAAAAGGCGGAAGCAGGAGGAAGAAAACAGTTCATCCCCTTCATCGAAGCCTGTGGCTTCGGCGTCTACTTCCACTCTGGCAGGCCGAGAAGCAGAACGGCGCATCGCCAGTATGAACGTGGGGGAGATGCCGCAGCTGAAGCAGGAAATCGACCAGGCCATTGCCGGCCGGCAGATATCCGAAAAAACAAAGCCAGCTGCGGAGCGCCCGGCTGTTCCACAGGAAGGCGAGGCTGCAGCACCGGCGCAGGCAGGATATCCGTCTGCGGAAACCATATCACAGGAGGCCGCAGTTCTTCCGGTGAAGGAAGCACAGGGTTATGTGGTGGGCGAGCAGATGAGCCTTACGGATATGCCGCTTTTATCGAAAGAGGCGCGGCCGCGGCACCGGCTCATCGGACAGGTGTTTAAGACCTACTGGATCGTGGAATACGAGGAACAGCTCTTTTTCGTGGACCAGCATGCCGCCCATGAAAAGGTTATGTACGAGCGGCTCAGGAAGAATCTGCAGGAGAAGGCCATCGATCAGCAGATGGTTGCGCCTCCGATCATCCTCTCTTTTTCCATCAAAGAGAAGGAGAAATATCTGATGTTTCAGGATGCCTTCGCGGCACTGGGCTTCCAGATTGAGGAATTTGGCGGCGGAGACTATTGCATCCGCGCGGTGCCGGCTAACCTTTTCGGCATCAACCAGCAGGATCTGTTCATTGAGCTTCTGGACAGCCTCGATGAGGGCAGCAGCAAATTAAACCTTGACATCATTACCGACAAACTGGCCTCCATGGCCTGCAAGGCGGCGGTGAAAGGCAACCAGAAAATGAGCTTTCAGGAGATGGACAGCCTCATGGACCAGCTGCTGGAACTGGAGAATCCTTACCAGTGTCCGCACGGCCGGCCGACCATCATCTCCATGACAAAATACGAGCTGGAGAAGAAATTTAAGAGGATTGTGTGAAATGGGAATGGCCGGACGAAACGACATGGCGCGTCACCGTCATCTGTCCGCCAAATCCCGGAGGAAGGCAAAAAATCACCCGCAAATCACATTTGTGGAATATTATCATAAATTGTAGAATATAAATGGATATGAATATGAAAACAGAAAAGAGACCGCTGCTGATTCTTACAGGGCCGACGGCGGCCGGAAAGACCGCATTGTCGATCCAGCTGGCAAAGGCTGTGGGCGGGGAGATTATCAGCGCGGATTCCATGCAGATTTATAAAAAAATGAATATCGGAACGGCGAAGATCCGGCCGGAGGAGATGCAGGGCGTGCCGCATTTTCTGGTGGATCAGCTGGACCCGAAGGAAGAATTCAATGTGGTCCGGTTCCAGGAGATGGCAAAGGACGCCATGGAGCAGATTTATGAGCGGGGACATATTCCCGTTGTTGTGGGAGGAACCGGCTTTTATATTCAGGCTCTTCTATATGACATTGATTTTTCTGTCCATGAGTCGGAGGAGACGTACCGCCGGGAACTGACAAAGCTGGCGGAGGAGAGAGGAAAGGAGTATCTGTATGAGATGCTCCGGAAGGTTGACCCGGAGTATGCGTCGGCTCTCCACGCCAATAATGTAAAAAAAGTGATCCGAGCGCTGGAGTATTTTCATGAGACCGGAGAGAAGCTTTCTGTCCATAACGCCAGTCAGCGGGAAAAATACTCACCGTATCAGTTTGCTTATTTTGTTCTCAATGAAAAAAGAGAACTTCTTTATGAGCGGATTAATGGCAGAGTGAATCTCATGATGCAGGAAGGTCTGCTGCAAGAGGTGGAAGGACTGGTGGAAGAAGGATGTAAAAGAGATATGGTGTCCATGCAGGGAATCGGCTATAAAGAATTTTTTGACTATTTTGACGGAAAAAAGACGCTGGAAGAGACAGTGGAACAGATTAAACTGGATACGAGACATTTTGCAAAACGGCAGCTTACCTGGTTCCGCCGGGAAAAAGAAGTGATCTGGTTTGATAAAGGAAACTACGACAGCGAAGAAGCGCTGCTGGCGGAAATGCTGCGCCGGGCGGAAGAAAGAGGCATTTGCAGGAGAGGAAAGAAAAAAGATGAATGAAGAACAGCAGATTTTGGAACAATACTATGAATCCATGGGAATAAGCAGACCGGTGTTCCGGTTTTGTTCACAGATAGAAGAAAGACTGAAAGAGCGTTTTGCGCAGATCGACGCCATTACGGAATGCAATCAGATGAAGGTTCTTGGCGCCATGCGTAAAAACCGTCTCAGCGAAGCCTGTTTCGCGCCGACAACCGGTTATGGTTACAATGATATCGGCCGCGAAACACTGGAAAAAATCTATGCGGATGTTTTTAAGACTGAAGATGCGCTTGTGCGTCCGCAGATTACCTGCGGTACCCACGCGCTGGCTCTGGCGCTGATGAGTCAGCTTCGTCCTGGAGACGAACTGCTTTCTCCGGTGGGAAAGCCTTATGATACTCTGGAGGAAGTCATCGGTATCCGGCCGTCCAACGGCTCTCTGGCAGAGTACGGGATCAGCTACCGTCAGGTGGATCTGCTGCCGGACGGAGGCTTTGACTGGGACGGCATCGAGGCCGCGCTCAATGATAAGACCAGAATGGTGACCATCCAGCGCTCCAAGGGATATGCTTCAAGACCTACGCTGTCTGTGGAGAGAATCGGAGAACTGATTACATTTATTAAGGAAAGAAAGCCGGATGTGCTCTGTATGGTGGATAATTGCTATGGAGAGTTTGTGGAGCTCACGGAGCCGTCGGAGGTGGGGGCAGACCTGGTGGTAGGTTCTCTCATCAAGAATCCGGGCGGCGGGCTGGCTCCCATCGGCGGCTACCTTTGCGGAACGAAAGAATGTATTGAACGGGCTGCATACCGCCTGACCTCTCCGGGGCTGGGAAAAGAAGTGGGGGCCACTCTGGGCGTTACTTCCACACTGACCCAGGGATTGTTTCTGGCCCCTACGGTAGTAAAGGGAGCGTTAAAAGGCGCGATTTTTGCTGCGAATATCTATGAGACTCTCGGATATACCGTCATACCGGACAGCCGGGAGAGCCGCCACGATATTATCCAGGAGGTGGAATTTCATGATCCGCAGCTGATGACGGCTTTCTGCGAGGGAATTCAGGCAGCGGCGCCGGTGGACAGTTTTGTCCGGCCCGAGCCGTGGGATATGCCGGGATATGATTCCCAGGTCATCATGGCAGCGGGAGCCTTCGTCTCCGGTTCTTCCATTGAACTGAGCGCCGACGGGCCAATGAAAGAACCTTTTGCCGTTTATTTTCAGGGAGGGCTTACCTGGGAACATGCCAAGTACGGCATTATGATGTCGCTGCAGAAAATATATGAGACAGGAAAAGTCCGTCTGCCGGAAACAGAAGACTAAGACGGGAAAGAGTAAATCTGTCCGGAACAGCAGCCGTCTCCAACGTCATTTTTTTGTAACATATTACACAAAAAATTAAGGAAACCGCCGCCGGGAAAGTATATACAAACCTTGTTTTATATGTTAAAATATTTTACTAGGCCAGCTTTCTGATTTGCGCCTGGAGAGACAGGGGAGGCAAGATGGAGAAGCGGTTTAAAACTATGAAAGAGCGGCCGGTTACGGAACGGCCCTATGAAAAATGTCTGGAATATGGACCGGAAGCATTGAGCGACGGAGAGCTTCTGGCGGTTATCCTTCGGTCCGGAACCAGAGAATGCAGTGCGCTTGAGCTTGCATGGAAGATTCTTGAAAAGCATCCGGTTTACAAAGGCATTGCAGGGTTGTATCATATGAGGATAGGAATGCTCAAAGAGATACCTGGAATTGGCGACGTCAAGGCCATTGAGATTCTGTGTATTCTTGAGTTGTCTAAACGGCTTTCCCGGGCGTCTGCTGTGGGAGAGATCAGTTTTAATTCTCCGGACTCCATTGCGGCATATTATATGGAGACCATGAGACATCTTGAAGAGGAGAGAGTCCTTCTTTTACTTTTGGATGGCAAGCATCACCTGAGAAAAGAGATTTTTTTGTCTCAGGGGACGGCGGACAGCGCTTATGTGTCGGTGAAGACCATTTTTGTAGAAGCATTCCGCCATGAGGCGGTGCATATCATACTGCTGCATAATCACCCTTCGGGATGCCCGGAGCCAAGCAGAGAAGATCTGGTACTCACAAGACGAATCCGGGAAGCGGGGGAACTGCTGGGGATTCCGCTTACAGACCATATCATCATCGGTGACCGCTGTTTTACCAGTTTACGGGAACAGGGAATGATGTAAAGGCCGCGCACGGACAAGCTGTCTGTGATTTTCTGATGATGAGCAGTCGAAAGAGATATTAAAAAGGAAAGAAAAGAAACAGCCCGGAGCATGGAGCTGACGATAAAGATTATGTCGGCGGCCGGCGCCGGAGATTCATAAAGATTAGGAAAGGAGACATACCGATGTCCGAAAAAATATATGGAATTGACATGGGAACGAATTCCATTAAAATTTATCAGAAATCTGCAGGAGTAGTTGTACATCAGAAGAACATGATTGCCATGGTGAAAAAGAGCGATCCTATGGCCATGGGAGACGAGGCTTATTCCATGTATGAAAAGGCGCCGAAGAATATAGAGGTGAAGCATCCGATCGTAAATGGAGTAATTGCGGATTTCTCGGCAATGCAGACGATGATTCAGCTTTATTTCAAAGGCTTTAAGGGTAAAAAAGCTGCGGAAGGGCTGACGGCAAACGGAACATCGGAGTTTTATATAGCAGTTCCGACAGATATCACAGAGGTGGAGAAAAGAGCGTTCCATGATCTGATCGCCAGCTCTTCATTAAAGACCAAGAAGATCCGTCTTGTGGAAAAACCAATTGCGGATGCGCTCGGCGCGGGTCTTGATGTGATGGATGCCACAGGACGGCTGATCGTCAATATCGGCGCAGATACTACAGAGATCAGTCTGATCAGTCTTGGCGGAATTGTGCAGAGCCGCCTCCTTAAGATTGGAGGAACAAGATTTGATGAGGCCATTCAGCAGGCCGTCAAGAAAAAACATAATCTGGTCATCGGTATGAAAAGTGCAGAGCGTTTGAAAATGCAGCTTGCCAGCGGCATCAAAGAGGACGAGGAAGTGACTTATGACGTGATGGGGCGTAATCTGATCACCGGTCTTCCAAACAGGGTGACAGTAACCAATCATCTGATTTATGAGGCAATGTCCGAGAGCATGTCTTCCGTCATTGACGCCATCAAATTTATTCTGGAAAAAACTCCGCCGGAATTATCTATGGATATCATGCATGACGGAATCTGCATGACCGGCGGTTCGACACATATTAAAAATCTTGATCTGCTGATTCAGCAGGAGACAGGTCTTTCTATCATGAAAATGGAAGAACCGGAGCTTACGGTTGTCAAAGGCCTTGGAATGATTATGGAGAATCCGGACTACGAGAGAATTGCCAACAATTTTCTGGAGTCTGATTTCCGGTAACAATTAGACAGTATATTTGGGAGGACTTATGAAACATCGCCGTAATTTTCAATTCTCACCCAAAACGCTTCTGATCGTGCTCACGGTGATCTGCATGCTGCTTGTGTCGGTGAGCGTCCTTTTTAAAGATGTGACACGGCCGTTCACAAATATTGTTGCGGCTGTGGTCATACCGATGCAGGATGGCATTAATTCTGTAGGGGTGTGGGTCAGCGACCGCTTTACTTCCATGCAGAGTATGGAGGAACTCCGGACGGAAAACGAGCAGTTGAGACAGCAGGTGGAGAATCTGACGCAGCAAAATGAAAGCCTGCAGAGTGACCAGCAGGAGCTCGAGGATCTGAGGTCGTTGTTCTCGCTGAGCCAGCAGTATGCAAACTATACGAAGGTGGGCGCGCGGGTAATCAGCAGCGGCAGCGGTAACTGGTACGAGAATTTTATTATTAATAAAGGTTCGGATGACGGCATTGCGGTCAATATGAACGTGCTTGCAGGTGATGGTCTCGTGGGTATTGTGACAGAAGTTGGAAGCAATTATGCGAAAGTGCAGTCCATTATCAGTGACGACAGTAATGTAAGCGCTATGTCCGTTAATACCTCAGATACTTGCGTAGTGAGAGGAAACAGTCAGTCGGCACGCAGAGACGGGGTCATTGATGTAACCTATATCAGTAAAGATGCCACTATGGTTGACGGAGATGAACTGGTAACTTCGAATATCAGCTCAAAATATCTTCCGGGACTTAAGATTGGCACAGTGAGCGGCATCGAGATGGATTCCTCCAATCTGACCAAGTCGGCGGTGATTACGCCGGTGGTGGATTTTCAGCATATTGATGAGGTGCTGGTGATCACACAGTTAAAAGAGGTGCCGGCAGGCAGTGAAACTGCAGATTAGAAATGTATTGGCGGAAATTCGGCATCAAAGAGGATGCCGTTCTTTCCGCTGATTGTATAAGAAGGGGTATTTATGAGGCGGATAGTTGTGACAGCCATCACCATTCTGGTGTGCTTTTTATTGCAGACATCGGTGTTTGATTTATTTAAGCTGGCGGATACTGTACCAAATGTTCTGCTTATTCTTGTGTCATCCGTATCTGTCATGAGGGGACAGAAAGAAGGAATGCTTACAGGATTTTTCGGCGGTCTGCTGCTGGATATTTTCTATGGTTCCTGGCTGGGAGGATTTGCATTTATTTATATGTTATTTGGTTTTGTGGACGGATTATTTAATCAGATCTATTATTCGGACGATAATTTTCTTCCGATTATCATGATTGGAGTTAATGATCTTGTTTACGGTATCATTATGTACATCGCCTATGGACTTTTACAAAACCATATGCACATATTATTTTATATCAGAAGTATTATATTACCGGAAATGGTCTATACGGTGGCAGTGGGAATAATTTTATACCAGATTCTGCTGCGCATCAATGACTGGCTTGAGAAGAAAAATAAAGGAAGTGCAGATTTTGTTTAAGAACAACCTGAAAATAGACGGAAATAAAGTGAAGAAACAGCTGAAAGCAATCGTATCTAACCGTGTGATTATTATAGGGATTTTTGTTCTCTTTTTATTTTGCCTTCTGGTGTACCGGCTTTTTGTTCTTCAGATAGTGGAAGGTCAGGAACATCTGGACAGTTTTAATTATAAGGTGGAGAGAACCATTGAGACCAGCGGCTCCAGAGGAAATATCTATGACTGCAACGGCAAGCTGCTGGCCTATAACCAGCTGGCTTACTCGGTGACGCTGGAAACAACCGACAGGACAGAAGAAATTGCGCAGGAGCGCAGTAAGCAGGAAAACAGAGATGTCTCAGAAAATGAAGTCAGAAATGAAGTTATATATAATCTTATACAGCTTCTGGAAGCAAACGGCGATGAGATTCAGTATGATCTTCCGCTTGAAGTCAATGGAAAGGGCAAGCTCGTTTTTACGGAATCCGGAAGCGCGCTGCGAAGATTTAAGCAGGATATTTACGGAATCACCAATGTGGATAATCTGACAGGAGATGAAAAAGAACAGGCGGAAAAATGGCTGAATTCTTCTCCGGAGGAAGTCTACGAATATCTTCGTATGGGAACAGACGGACCGACTGGTTCCGGACGCATGTTTGAGATCTCCGACAGTTATTCCATGGAAGATACGCTGAAGATCATGTCCGTGCGGTATGATCTTTACATGAACCGTTATTCGCAGACCACGCCGATCACGGTGGCTTCCAATATAAGCAGTGAAAGCATTGCCGCTATCTCTGAGCGTGAAGATGAATTTCCGGGGGTGGAGATTAAGACAGACTCTCTTCGCAAATACAATGATGCGAAGTATATGGCAGGAATCATCGGTTATACGGGAGTGATCTCGGAGGACGAGCTCAATGAATACAACAGCGCCGGCGGCGATTACGAAGCCAGTGATGTGGTTGGAAAAACGGGAATTGAGAAAACGATGGAGACGACTCTCCAGGGTAAAAAGGGAACGCAGAAGGTGTTGGTGGATAATTTGGGCAAGATTATCCAGGAAGTGGATTCCACGGAAGCTACTGCCGGTAATGATGTGTATCTGACCATCGATCTGGATCTGCAGAAATATGCTTATAATATTCTGGAGCGGCGCCTTGCCGGTATTGTTCTTGCACATCTGACTACGGCTGATGACGCCGGGGACAGTAAGATGATTCCGATTAAGGATGTTTATTTCGCACTGATTGATAATAATATCATTGATATAACAAATTTGAACCGCAAGAAAGCGGAGCAGAATGAGAAGGAAGTCTATCAGATATATCAGAATAAGCAGAAATCAGTTATGCAGACTCTTCGCAGAGAGCTGTCCAGCGGAACCACGTCCAGAGGAGATTTAAACGAGGAGCGCAGAGAGTATGTGGATTACATCTACGATATGCTTGTGGACAGCGAGATTTTATCCTCTTCTCTGATGGATGAAAACGACGAGACATATCAGAACTGGGAAGAGGAGAGCATCAGTCTGAAAACCTTTTTGCAGCACGCCATCAACAGCGAATGGGTGGATATTTCCGCTCTTGACATTGCATCTGATTATTATTCCAGTGATGAGATATATAATGAATTGATTGATTATATTATTAATGCATTGCAATCAGATGAAGCATTTGATAAAATTTTATATAAATACATGATTAAAAATGAGGAGCTCAGCGGGAAGAGGGTGTGTATGCTTCTCTATGACCAGGGAGTTCTTGATAAAAATAAGGACGAAGATTACAATGCGCTGAGGACTGATCAGATGTCCGCCTATACTTTCATGTATGAGAAGATAAGAAAGATTGAAATTACACCGGCACAGCTTGCTCTTGATCCGTGTTCCGGTTCTGTCATTATCACAGATCCGAAGACAGGAGATGTGCGGGCAATGGTATCTTATCCAAGCTACAATAATAACAGGCTGGCCAATGGAATTGATTCTGACTATTACGCTTCATTAAACAGCGACAAGTCTTCTCCGATGTTAAACCGCGCCACCCAGACCAGAACGGCGCCGGGTTCTACTTTTAAACCGGTTTCCGCCACAGCCTCGCTGGAGGAAGGCATAATTGACGGTAATGATTATGTCCGGTGTGTGGGTATTTTTGAAGACATCTCGCCAAGCCCGCGATGCTGGATTTATCCAAGTGCCCATGGTTCGCTGAATGTCAGCGGAGCCATCGCCGTATCCTGTAACTATTTCTTCTATCAGATGGGATACAATCTGGGTACGACCAATGGTGTGTACAGCAGTGAGACCGGTCTGCAGAAACTGGCAAAATATGCCGCTTACTATGGATTGGACAGAAAATCAGGCGTGGAGATCACAGAATATGAGCCGCAGATTTCCGATGAGGACGCTGTTCGTTCCGCCATCGGACAGGGCACACACAGTTATGCTCCGATTCAGATTTCACGATACGTGACGTCGCTGGTCAATGAAGATAATCTTTTGGGGCTGACTCTTCTGGATAAGACCACAGATACGGAAGGAAATGTGCTTACCACTTATGATACGAAGGTGGAGGATAAGCTGGACGTTGCTGATGAGACTTTTAATCTGATAAAACAGGGTATGAGAGATGTGGTAAACGGCAAAGACAGCAGTATACGGTTCCTCTATGAGAAACAGGATTTAAAGGTGGCGGGCAAGACCGGTACAGCTCAGGAGAATACAGAGAGACCGAACCATGCGCTGTTTATCTCCTATGCTCCGTATGATGATCCGGAGATCACGATGACAGTAGTTGTGCCAAACGGCTATACGTCCACCAATGCGGCTGAGATTGCAAGAGACATTTATAAATATTATTTCAACAAGACCAGTGAGGAAGAGGAAAAAGCAACCACTGCATTAATGCCGTCCGGAGGCGACAGCAATAATGATTAGAAACAGGAGGAATTATGAAAAGTTCCGTTATTATTAAAGGAAATAAGTATGGATTCCAGATTGTGTTGAATCCTACCCTTCCTTTTGAGGAACTACTACGCGAGGTGGCAGAAAAGTTTAAAGAATCCATTCGGTTTTTTGATTTCAGTCAGTCTATCGCAGTAAGCTTTGAGGGAAGAGATCTTACACAGGGAGAACAGAATTTACTCGTAGATACCATAGTGGAGAACAGCGGCCTGAAGATCAATTATATTATCAATGGAGGGAAGGCCGTGGAAACAGAATTTGCGGAAGCTCTGTCAGATGCTCAGGAGGAAGATCAGGAAGAAGAGGAAGAACCGATACAGGAAGAACTGAATTTTCCGGAAAGTATTGTAGGAAAAAACGGGCAGTTCTACCGGGGGACCCTGCGTTCCGGTCAGAAGATAGAAGTCGAAGGCAGTATTGTCGTTCTGGGAGATATTAATCCCGGAGCACAGATTGTCGCCGGGGGAAATGTAGTTGTCCTCGGCTGCCTGAAAGGAACTGTGTATGCGGGATATCCTCAGGACAGAGGAGCCTTTGTGGCGTCGCTGATGATGGAGCCTATGCAGATTCAGATTGGTGACTGCATTGCCAGGTCTCCGGACCAGAAAGCGAAAAAACAGAAGACAGGAAGAAAAAAGAACCAAAAACAGCTGGAAGCAAAACTGGCTTTTGTGGAAAACGACAGCATTTTCATTGAAACGATCACCCGGTCGTTGATCAGTGAGATAAGCATTAGTTAAGGGTATAAAGGAGATTGAAGATGAGTGAAGTAATTGTTATTACATCAGGAAAAGGCGGTGTGGGAAAAACAACAACCACGGCCAACATTGGTACAGGTCTTGCAAAAATGGGCAAGAAAGTTGTCATGATTGACACAGATATCGGATTAAGAAATCTGGATGTGGTCATGGGGCTGGAGAACAGGATCGTCTATAATCTTGTGGATGTCATTGAAGGAAACTGCAGGATAAAACAGGCGATGATCAAAGATAAAAGATACTCCAATCTCTTTTTACTTCCTTCCGCACAGACCAGAGATAAGAGTTCTGTGAGTCCGGAACAGATGAAAAAGCTGGTGGATGAGCTCAGAGAGGAGTTTGATTACATACTGCTGGACTGCCCGGCAGGAATTGAACAGGGATTTAAGAATGCGATCTCCGGAGCTGACCGGGCGCTTATCGTGACAACTCCGGAGGTATCGGCCATCCGTGATGCAGACAGGATCATTGGTTTGCTGGAAGCCAATGATTTAAAGAGAATCGATCTGGTGATCAACCGTATCCGCATGGATATGGTGAAACGGGGAGATATGATGTCTGTGGAGGATGTTATCGATATTCTTGCGATAGACTTAATTGGAGTGGTACCGGACGATGAGAGCATTGTAGTTGCTACCAATGAGGGAGAACCTCTGGTTGGAAAGGATACACAGGCCGGCAAGGCATTTGAGAATATCTGCCATAGAATTCTCGGAGAAAAAGTACCGTTTATGGAATTTGATGTGGATGGAATATTTAAGAAAATCATCGGTTTATTTAAACGGGGATACTAAAGGAGGAACACACACATGGGTTTCATAGATACTTTTTTCAGAAGAAGATCTTCCGGGACAATGGCGAAAGACAGGCTGAAGCTGGTTTTGGTTTCTGACAGAGCCAGCTGTTCTCCGGAGACGATGGAGATGATAAAGAACGATATCATTGAGGTGATATCAAAATATATGGAGATTGATACCCAGGGACTGGATATCCAGATCACCCAGACCGAAACAGAAGAAGGAAATGGGAACGGCCCGGCACTTTATGCCAATATCCCTATTAAAGAGGTACGCTTTCACAGATAATGTTAGGAGGCTTGCATGTTAAGACAGAAATATCAGTTTAAAAATTATAATTGGACATTGATAATTGCTGTGCTGATTTTGTGCGGGCTGAGCGTATTGTTTATCAACAGTGCAGACAGCTCTTATACCAGCCGGCAATTTCTGGGAATGTTGTTTTGTGCAGCCGTGATGTTCGTCCTGTCTGTGATCAATTATAATTTTATCTGTGATTTCAGCAGAATTCTGTACGTGCTGAATCTGGCGCTTCTTGTGTTTGTAAAAATAGGCGGCGTCAGTGTCGGTGGAGCGAGACGATGGCTGAATCTCGGCTTTACCAGAGTACAGCCGTCAGAGTTTACAAAAATCATTATGATCATATTTGTGGCGGTATATATCCAGGAACATGAAGAGGATCTGAACGAATGGAAAAATCTCATTAAACTGGCGGCGTTATGCGCTGTGCCTCTTCTTTTGGTGGTGATAGAGCCTGATTTGTCGACGACTATCGCTATTACCGTGATTCTGCTGGCAGTTATTTTTGTTGGCGGTCTGGATGGCAAACTGATCCGCAGATGTTTTATTATTGGTGTGCCGCTGCTGGTGTTGTTTCTCTGGTATATACAGACGCCAAATCAGATTTTGCTTCGCGAATATCAGGTAACGAGGATTATGACGTTTTTAAATCCTTCCAAATATGAGGATACTACTGCTTACCAGCAGCAGAATTCAGAGATGGCCATTGGTTCCGGACAGCTCTATGGAAAAGGAATCAATAATAATACTATTTCAGAAGTGACGGTGACAGATACCGGACTTGTCTCAGAGCAGCAGACGGACTTTATTTTTTCTGTGATCGGTGAAGAAGTTGGTTTTATAGGAAGTATTATTGTTATTGCATTATACGCAATAATAGTGATACAATGTTTAATAATAGCTCAACGTGCCAAAAATATAAGCGGGAGGCTGATTGCCACAGGGGTGGCCGCCTGGATTGGATTCCAGACATTCATTAATATCGGCGTGGCGACACATTTTCTGCCGAATACCGGGCTGACGCTTCCGTTTATGAGTTATGGACTGACATCTCTGCTGAGCTGTATGGCGGGAATCGGACTGGTGTTGAACGTCGGTTTGCAACGACATTATTAATTATAGGAGGGGTTTTGATGAATGTAGGATTGATTGCACATGACGGCAAGAAAAAACTGATGCAGAACTTCTGCATCGCATACCGAGGCATTTTAAACAAACATGAATTATTTGCAACTGCGACGACCGGAAGGCTGATTGAGGAAGTGACCAACCTGACTGTGCACAAATATCTGGCAGGCCCGTTGGGAGGCGAACAGCAGCTGGGGTCACAGATAGAACACAATCTCATTGATATGGTGATTTTTTTGAGAGACCCCCTGAATCAGAAGACACATGAACCGGATTTATTTAATGTTATGCGTTTGTGTGATATGCATAATATTCCTCTGGCGACTAATCTTGCAACGGCGGAGCTTCTGGTGATGGCACTGGATCGCGGTGACCTGGAATGGCGGGAGATGTATCGCTGACGCATAAATTCATAAAATGAAAAGAGAGGCATATGAGACAGAAACGAAGATTTGCCCGTTTGGGCTGGATTCTGATGCTGGTTATTCTGGCTGTGAGCGTATCCGGATGTATACAGAATCCTTTTCAGATTACAAACTCCTATGAATCCTACTATGCGAAGGAGGAGGAAGCGGAGACAGATAACTTAGAAGGGATGGCGGCTGATCTGGCTGTATTGGACGCAGAAAGTCAGAATACGCCCGGTTACCAGAGCAGCAATTATGCGGAGCTGTTGATCAATGACAGTACAAATGAGGTTATGAAATCGTATCGCTGTTTTGAACGTGTATATCCTGCCAGTGTTACAAAGATAATGACGGCGCTTTTAGTGCTGGAAAATGGAAATTTGGATGATGAGATCACGCTGGATCATGATATTGAGCTTAACGAGGACGGTGCGGTGGCCACGACGCTTTCCAAAGGAGATACATTGACTGTCAATGAGGCGTTCCATGGCCTGGTGGTAAAATCTGCCAACGACTGTGCGGTAATTCTGGCGGAATACATTGCCGGAAGTGAGGAGAAGTTTGTCGAAATGATGAACGAGAGGGCAAGAGAGCTGGGCGCGACCCACACGCATTTTGCCAATTCCCATGGACTGCATGACGACAATCATTATACTACGGCCTACGATTTATATTTAATATTTAAGGAAGTGGTAAAACATGACGCATACCTTGAGACTGCTTCCAAGAAAGATTACACGATGACTTACGTAACTGCCGACGGCAGAGAAGTCGGCGAGTATATGCAGAGTACAGATGAATTCCTTTTAAATACGTACTCTGTTCCAAATGGTGTCACTCTGCTGGGAGGTAAGACAGGAACCACATCCATGGCCAAATCCTGTCTGATTCTTTTGACGGAAAATGAAGCAGGAGAACGTTTCTTTTCTGTGGTGATGGGAGCGGCGACTCATGAAGATTTGTACAATTCCATGACGAAATTGTTAGAAAATATTGTGAATAATTGAATTAATGGTTGTGATTTTACGCTATTTCAACTATAATGTATATAGCAATCAATACAATAACTGTCTGCCGGAGGGCAGGGCTTTTGAGATGAAGAGCCTTACCCTCCGACAGGCAGACAATATAATTTAAGGAGGACACCAACATGATTGAAATTATTGCAGGACTGAAAGGACACGGTAAAACCAAAATATTAATTCAGAAAGTCAATGATGATATCAAGCTCACCAAAGGTACTATTGTCTATCTGGACAAAAATAATAAACATATGTATGAACTGAGTAATCAGATTCGCCTCATTGTTGTTCCGGAGTTCAATATTGAGAATACGGACATGTTCATCGGTTTCATAGCAGGAATTTTATCACAGGATCACGATCTGGATAAGATTTATCTGGACAGCTTCCTGACAACCGCATGCATTGATGGTAATCTGGACTACGCAGTAAGCAAGCTCAATGTATTATCTGAGAAGTTTGATGTGGATTTTGTGATCAGTGCATCTGCTGATAAGGAAGATATGCCGGAAGAAGTACAGCAGTACGTAACGGTTTCTTTATAAGAATACATAGAGAGAGAACGCGGTAAGAAAGTACAGAGAAACACACCGGTATATATTGGGAGCCGGTGTTCCTGTGGATTGTGGTCGAACGATCTGCAGACAAATGACAGAATCATTATGAGGGTGTTGCAAAAAGGAGAAAGGCAGCCGGCGGGAATTTAGATATTCCTGTTTGGAAAGGCTGGCGGACAATCTTTTGGAACACCCTTTTTCTGTTGCAGCAGAACAGCAAAAGTGGAAAGGACGACAAACATCATGGCGGAGAACAGGATGTATTATTCCTATAGTGAATATCTGAAAGAAAAATATGGGCAGAAGGTGTATAAATTGCCGGTTAATCTGCCGGTTTCCTGTCCGAACAGGAAAGAAGGGGCGGGATGCTCTTTTTGTGCCGACGAGGGAACCGGCTTTGAGGCGGCGGATTCCATGGAGACAGTGAACGGGCAGCTGAAATCATCCAGGGAAAAGGTTGAAAAGCGTTACCATGCCAAAAGATTTATTGCCTATTTTCAAAATTATACGAATACGTTCCTACCGCTTGAGCAGCTGATGGCATATATGAGGGAAGCGGGAAATGTGGATAATATTGTGGAAATCTGTCTTTCCACAAGACCTGACTGTATCCGGCGGGATTATCTTGAGGCAATGGCGGATTTCAGAGAAAAGACGGGAATACAGGTGTCGCTGGAATTGGGGCTTCAGACTGTGAATTATCATACTCTCCGTGCCGTCAACCGGGGACATGGACTGGCCGAGTTTCTGGATGCGGTGCTGACTATTGCTCCCTATCATTTTCCGGTCTGCGTACATATGATATTAAATCTGCCCGGCGATACCATGGAGGATGCAAAAGAAGCAGCAAAGATTTTATCTGCGCTTCCGGTCTCTATGGTAAAGCTTCATTCGTTATATATTCCGAAAAAATCTGTATTGTATCAGGAATACAGAAATGGTAGAATAAGCATATGCGCGAAAGAAGAATATCTGGAGCGGTTAGCGGAATTTATCGCACTGCTTCGTCCGGATATAGCGGTAGAACGATTATTTGCCCGAATACCGGAAAAGGATTCTGCCTTCTGCAACTGGGGACACAGCTGGTGGAAGCTCATGGATGAATGGAAGGCGCTGATGGAGGAAAAGCAGTATGTGCAGGGAATCCATTGTGATTATTTAAACGGTGCAGCGTTGAACAGATGGGGACTATAATGATGGCAAAAAAGAAAGAGAAAAAACGGGTATCTGTCATAAATCTCGGTACGATAGTATTTTTAGTAATCATCATATATCTGACGGCCTACGTGATTCAGTATCTGGGAAAGGAAAAACTTGCCATTTACGAGGTCAGTGAAAGTAATATTTCAGAAAATATCAGTGGAACAGGCATGATACTCAGAGAGGAATCTTTGATTACTACGGATGAAAAAGGATATGTGAATTATTTTGTGAAAGACGGATCCCGGGTAAAAAAAGACGGAACTGTATACATGCTGGATACAACCGGTAAGCTGCAGTCTTACCTAAATGAATTGCTGAAAGAAAAAGATACGGTCAGCGCAGAAGAAACGCAGCAGGTTTATGAAGATTTACGAACTTTTTCCGATAGTTTTACCGATAATAATTTTTCTGCAATATACGAGGCGAAAAATGAAATCAATCATGACCTGATGTCCTATACAGACACAATTCTTGCAGAAAATAAGAACAAGCTGGAAGAAAAGTACGGAAGTGGAAGTTATGTCGAAGTGAAAGCAGGAGAGTCTGGTCTGGTTTCTTTTTTTTCTGACGGCAAAGAAGAGGTGACGCCGGATTCTTTTAGTCCGGAAGATTTTGATAACAGCGCCAAAATGAAAGATTTGCGCAGCAGAGAGGAACTGTCAGCAGGTTCGCCTGTTTACCGCATTGTGACAGGGCAGAGCTGGACGCTGGCGATTCCGGTAAATAAGAATGATTACAAACGCATGAAAAACCTGGAAAAGAAAGACGTGCATACGGTGCAAGTCACTTTCCATCAGGATAATTTTACAACCAATGTTTCTTTTGAATGCCAGAAGAAAGAGGGAAATTGTTACATTCTGCTGCAATTTGATAATTATGTGCAGCGATATATTAATCAGAGATATCTTTCCGTACGCCTGCAGTTATCCGAGACGGAAGGTCTGCAGATTCCTGCCAGCTCTCTGGTACAAAAAGATGTATATAAGGTGCCGGCCGAGTATCTGACAAAAGGAAGCAACAGCAGCGATGATAATCAGGTGAATGTTTTATCTGAAAACAAAAGAGGAGAAGAAATCCTCACGCAGGTCACCGTGACCAGATACAGGACAGAAGGAGATAATGTTCTGATCACATCGGATCAGCTGAAGGCAGGGGATAAAATTTCTGATGTGGAAAAAGCCAAAACATACACGCTGAAAGAGACCAGTGTCCTTCAGGGAGTTTATGTGGTGAACCGGGGATATGCGGAATTTAAACCGGTGACTATTCTGGAAAGGACAGAAGATTACTGCATTATTTCTCCGGATGACAGCGATGTGGAGATTTACGACAGGGTGATTCTGAACAGTGACACCATCCAGGAGAATCAGGTCATATATTAGATGACGGAAGGCGGCTGAAAGCCGTCAGCCGGGTGATGGCAGCAGAAAAAACGGTACGGCGGAAGTGAAGCCGGACAGAAAATGGAGGGATAGAAACATGCTGGAGGATAATTTGGCAAAGGTTAAGAAAAACATAGAAAACGCCTGCCGGAAAGCAGGAAGAGATCCTGAAGAAGTCACTCTGGTGGCAGTCAGCAAAATGAAGCCGCTGGAGGATATAGAAGTTCTGCGGCGAATTGGTCAGATGGAATTTGGGGAGAATTATGTGCAGGAGCTCTGTGAGAAAGAGGAGCATGTGAGCGCGCCGGTACACTGGCACATGATCGGGCATCTGCAGACCAATAAGGTAAAATATATCCTTGACAAAGTAGTACTGATCCATTCTGTGGATTCCATACATTTGGCAAAGCAGATTGAGAAGGAGGCGGCGAAAAGAAACCTTACCGCGCAGATTCTGCTCCAGGTAAATGTCGCGGAAGAAGATACAAAGTTTGGAATGGATACTGACGAAGTCATTAAGATGGCGGAAGAGATCAGTCATTTTCCTCATGTGCATATCCGGGGACTCATGACCAGTGCGCCGTTTGTGGATGATCCGGAGGAAAACCGCTGTTATTTTAGAAAATTACATAAATTATTTGTTGACATTGGAGATAAAAACATTGATAATGTAACCATGGATATCTTGTCTATGGGCATGACGAATGATTATGAGGTCGCCATTGAGGAGGGAGCCACCATGGTTCGGGTGGGGACCGGTATCTTTGGTGAGCGCAATTACAATAAATGACAGGGAGGAACAAAGGAATGGTAAAGTTCGCGGAGAAGTTTTTAAACATGATGACGCTGAATGATTCGGAAGAAGAAGCCACGGAAGAATTTGATGAAGAATACGACGAAGTGACGGAAGAAGCAGACGAAGAAGATATTGAAGAAGAACCGCCGCAGCAGTCCAAAAAACCGATTCTCTCCTTCCGCCGCAGGAAAAAAGAACCGGAAGAAGAACCGGTGGAAGAAGAAGAGACAGAAAGAAGAGTAATCCCATTTCATGGAAGACAAGAAGAAGGTGAAGTCGTGAAAGTTGTAAAACCACAGTTATTTAACGAGGCGCGCGTTGTTGCTGAGTTTTTAAAAGACGGAATTACCGTTGTTGTTAATCTGGAAGGTATTGAGATTGGCGAAGCCCAGAGAATCGCTGATTTTATCGGAGGCGCATGTTTTGCCATTGACGGAACACTTAAGGCCATCTCCAATAATATTTTTATCGTTGCTCCGGGCAATATCGAAGTGTCCGGTGATCTGCGGGATGAGATTATCAGTGACAGCATGATTTCTCCTGAATTAACGAAGTTTTAGAGAAAATGTTTCATGACAGGCAGGGCTCATGTGCAGTCGGAGAGACTGTTGTTTTGAAGAAAACAACGGACTTCCGGCGCGATGCGGCTCTGCCATTTCTTATGCCGGCAGAATACAGACAATACCCGTCAGGAGAGAAATATGCAGGAGGAAAATATGGTACAAAAACGTTTGGAAGTAAAGCAGGATGAAAAGAAAGTATATGATATCGTAATAAAGGATACGTTCCAGGGGCTGACAGAAGAACTGGAAGCTTTTGATATAGAGAAAAAAAGGCTCTGTATCGTGACAGAGAGAAATGTGTCGTCCTACTATCTCAATGAGATTCATGAGTTGTTGAACGAGGCATGCAGGCAGGTGGATATTTTTATTTTTCAGGAAGGGGAAGCCAGCAAAAATCTGGATACGGTCAGCCAGCTTTACCGTTATCTGATTCAGCATAAATATGACAGAAAAGATATGCTCATTGCTCTGGGAGGAGGCGTAGTGGGCGATCTGACAGGATTTACCGCTGCCACTTATCTGCGGGGCATTGATTTTGTACAGGTTCCAACCAGTCTGCTTTCTCAGGTGGACAGCAGTATCGGAGGAAAGACCGGCGTGGATTTCCAGTCATATAAAAATATGGTAGGGGCTTTTTATATGCCAAAATTAGTATATATTAATATTAATACTTTAAAGACTCTGTCAGAAAGGGAGTTTCACAGCGGTCTCGGCGAGGTTATCAAACATGGACTTATTCAGGATAGGAAATATTATGAATGGGTGAAGGCGAACAGGGAAGCTATTGCCGCAAGAAATCCTGAGGCTATGGCAGTCATGGTGGAAGGAAGCTGCCGGATTAAGCGGGCCGTGGTGGAAGAAGATCCGAAAGAGCAGGGAATACGCGCCTTCCTGAATTTTGGACATACATTTGGACATTCCATTGAGAAACTGATGGATTTCCGCCTGACCCACGGAGAATGTGTTGGTATCGGCTGTATACTGGCAGCAGACATGTCCCGCAGAAGAAATTATATTTCGCAGGAAGAATATGAGGACATTGTAAATATTTTCAAATATTTTGATTTTCCGGAGATTCCGCAGGAGCTTGACAGCAGAGATATCGTCCGTGAGACCAGGCATGATAAAAAAATGGAACATGGCGCTATCAAATTTATTCTGCTTCGTGCCGTAGGTGAAGCCGATATTTATAAAGATGTGACAGAAGAGGAGATGCTTTCGGTTTTTCGAAGCCGCAATGAAGAAAAAGAAGCGGGAGGACGGGCATGAAACAGGGAATAAAAGCATTTATCGGCTGTCTGCTTCTGGTTGTTCTTGATCAGTTTACGAAAGTGCTGGCGCTTCAGAATCTGAAAGGACAAGAACCGATCACGATCATACCGGATGTGTTTCAGCTTCTCTACGTGGAAAACCGGGGGGCTGCCTTTGGCATTCTGCAGAATAAGCAGTGGGTGTTCCTGATTATCACGGCCATTGTTCTGGCGGCGCTTATATGGGCACTGCCCCGGATGTCACGTGAGAGACATTTTCTGCCGCTCAGACTGTGTCTTTGCTTTATAGGTGCAGGAGCCGTAGGAAACATGATAGATCGTATTTTCCGGGGATATGTGGTAGATTTTTTCTATTTTAAACTGATAGATTTCCCGGTATTCAATGTGGCGGATATTTATGTGACCACATCGGCAATCGTGTTGATCTTTCTCATCGTGTTCCTCTATAAAGAGGAAGATTTTGACCGGCTTTTTTCAAAGAAAGGCAGATGAGGAACAGAATGAAAGAGATAAAAGAAGAAAAAGACCGGCGCTATTATTATACTGTGGAGAAAGAACAGGAGGGACTCAGGCTGGATCAATTTCTGGCGGCGGAACTCACAGAACATTCCCGCTCTTATATCCAGAAACTGATCAAAGGCGGCAAGGTTACTGTAAATGAAAAGGCGGCAAAGGCGGGCAGCAGAATACAGACAGATGACCGGATTCTTCTGATGGTTCCGCCGTTAAAAGAGCTTGAGGTGCTGCCGGAAAACATTCCTCTGGACATTATTTATGAAGATGAAGATGTGATTTTGATTAATAAACCGAAAGATATGGTGGTGCATCCTTGTCCGGGAAGATATTCCGGAACGCTGGTCAACGGTCTTCTCGCTCACTGCGGGGACAGCCTTTCCGGTATCAACGGCGTACTGAGACCGGGCATCGTTCACCGGATTGATAAAGATACCACCGGCGTGCTTGTAGTGTGCAAGACAGATCTGGCCCACCGGAATCTGGCAGAACAACTGAAAGAACATTCCATCACCAGAAAATATGAGGCGATCGTCCATAACAATATTCCGGAGGAAGAAGGTATCGTGGATGCCCCCATCGGCAGAAATCCTGCGGACAGAAAAAAGATGGCGGTGGAATATAAAAATGGGAAAAAAGCTGTCACCCATTACCGGGTGCTTGATCACCTGAATCATCAGTTTAATCATATCGAATGTCAGCTGGAGACCGGGCGGACTCATCAGATTCGCGTTCATATGGCAAGCATCGGACATCCGCTTCTCGGTGATGAAATCTATGGACCAAAGAGTGGAAGGAAAGGACTCCGGGGGCAGTGTCTCCATGCCCGGATACTTGGATTCATTCATCCGCGGACTGGCGAGTATATGGAGTTTGAAGCGCCGCTTCCGGAATATTTCCAGAAACTTTTGCGTAAGCTGAGAGAATAAGACGCCGGCCGTTGAAAATATCAGATACTGAGGTGAAAAAAGTTCTTTACAAACATTTTCCCATATGGTAAACTGGCTAAAGTGCCTGCGGGAGAAGAAGCCGCGGGCGGGATTAACCTTTGCCAGGATATGGAGTTACTCCGACCTTGTCTTCGTAAAGGTGTTTATTATTTAAGGAGGATTGGAACATGATTACAAAGGAAATGAAACAGGAACTGATTGCAAAATATGGCAGAAAAGAAGGAGATACCGGTTCACCGGAAGTACAGGTTGCTATTCTTACAGCAAGAATCAATGATCTGCAGGATCATTTCAAGGCTAACCCTAAGGATCATCACTCCAGAAGAGGTCTTCTGAAGATGGTAGGTCAGAGAAGAAATCTCCTTGCATATCTGAAAGCAAAAGATATCGAGCGTTACAGAACCTTAATCGAGCAGTTAGGTTTAAGAAAATAATACAGAAGACAAAAAGGCGCTGTACCTTTCATCGGGGACAGCGCTTTTTCTATAGTTGTTTTTTTGTGTGAAGTAAGATAAAATAAAACAGAAAGTATATATTCCGGCAGAATGACAGAGAAGATGCCGGGAAGCACAGAGAACAAAAAGATCAGACAGGACAGCGAGGTTATATATGAGCAGATTATTACGAGGAATCATAGCCGCAGCCGTGGTGCTGCTGGTCATTGCCGGTTTTTGGCAGTGGAGAGGATACAGCGCAAAGAAAGAACTCAGGGATAATGCGCTGTTATATTTTAAGGAACAGGACTATTCCAAGACAATCCAGTATCTGGAGGAAGCTCTTAACAGACATTCTCTGCTGGCGGGCAGCCTCGATCATGATATGACGTGCTATCTGGCGGAGAGCTATTATCAGCTTGCTGATTATGAGAAGGCTGAGGAGATTTATGACAGTCTCATAGCTGCAGATCCCGGCGAGTCCAGATATTATCAGTTAAAAGGCAGATGTGCCAGAGAGGCCGGCGATTATGAACGGGCCATGGAGATTTACAAGCAGGGTTGGGAAAAAACAGAGGACAGTTTATTTTTGAAGGACATCTGCGACATTTATCTTGAGCAGGAAGATTATGAAAATGCTCTCGCTTTTACGGAGCAGGGAATTGCTGCCGGAGGAGAAAACAAGGGAGAGTTCATGTATCAGAAGGTTATTATCTATGAACGTTCTCAGGATTATGAGGCGGCTTATGAGGCGGTGCAGGAATATTGCGGACTGTTTCCTGACGATGAGAATGCGCAGAAAGAAATGACTTTTTTATCCACAAGGATATAAAGATATTTGCCGGGCAATCGGTTGACACTATATCCAAACAATGGTAAAATTAGTCTTATAAAATAACTAAGGGGAGCAAAAAATGAAAAAAAGTCTGTAGATATTTTCACAGGGAGCAGATATCATTGTATTTTTATCTAAAATGTGATGTATGACAGTTCTTTTTTTGTTTATACTGCATGTTGTGAGTATCATTTCAAAAGGAATGAGAAAGGAATGATATGCGGTTCTGCGGTATCGCGTGTGCAGGTTGCCGTCGGCAGGTTTCTGTGGACAGCAATACGTATAATACTAATCGAATGCATCTACCAGCAGTGAATTGATCCGGTTATTTTTATTCTGTTATTCTATAACATGACGGCAGCTTTCAGTGAAGCTGTTCCATAACTTTTTAAAGAAAAGGAGAAGAACATTATGGTATCACAAAAAATCACAATCAACAATCCACAGGGACTTCACATGAGACCGGCAGGCGTTTTTGCCAAAGGCGTTGCTAAGTTTGAGAGCGATGTAACAATTCACTTCAACGGCAAAGACATCAATGCAAAGAGCCTTCTCAATATTATTGGCGCATGTATTAAATGCGGTTCTGAAATTGAACTGGAATGTAACGGACCAGACGAAGAAGAAGCTTTAAAGACAGCAGTCGAATTAATCGAATCTGGTCTGGGAGAATAAGAATAAGTTAATAATATAGAGGTGGAATCATGTATACTGGTATTGGTGCATCTGCCGGAATTGGTATCGGTTCCGTAGTGATTGTGAAGGAACCGTCTCTGGCATATGATAACGTTGCAGTCAGCGATATCGCTGCTGAGAAAGAACGTTTTAACAATGCACTGGAGAAATGTATTGCTAAGACGCAGGCGATGGCAGAAGACATGAAGACTCGCGTGGGGGCAAAAGAGGCAGAAATATTAGAAGGACATGTCCTGCTGTTAATGGATCCGGAAATGACCGGGCAGATTAACTCAAATATTGAAAATGAGAAAATGTGCGCAGAAGCTGCAGTTGAGCAGGTATGCGACATGTACGCACAGATGTTTTCCTCTATTGAAGACGAGATGTTCCAGCAGAGAGCGACAGATGTGTGTGATATTAAGACAAGACTGTTAAAGATTCTTCTCGATGTGGAAGATATCGATCTGGCAGCGGTGCCGGAGGGAACTGTTCTTGTAGCAGAGGATTTAACTCCATCAATGACAGCGGGCATCAACCCTGCTAATGTGGCCGGAGTTCTGACTGAGATTGGCGGCAAGACTTCTCATTCTGCAATACTGGCAAGAGCCCTGGAGATTCCGGCTGTATTAAGTATCGAAGGAATTGTGGGCAAGGTGGAAAACGGACAGACCGTTGTTCTGGACGGTTCCAGCGGACAGGTATTCGTATCTCCGGATGAGGCGACGCTCAAGGAGTACACTGCCAAGAGAGAAGAATATCTGGCTGAGAAGGCTGCTCTCCAGGCGTTTGTAGGAAAAGAAAGCGCAACGGCCGATGGACATGTAATAGAGCTTTGTGCAAACATCGGAAAACCGGAAGATGCTCTGAAGGTTGTGGAGTGCGATGGAGAAGGAGTAGGTCTGTTCCGTACAGAGTTCCTTTTTATGGATCGTCCACAGGTTCCTACAGAGGACGAGCAGTTTGAGGCATATAAGAAGGTGGCTGAGACACTGGAAGGTAAACCGGTCATCATCCGTACTCTGGATATCGGCGGAGATAAAGAGATTCCATATCTGGGTCTTGGCAAAGAAGAGAATCCTTTCCTCGGATTCCGTGCCGTTCGTCTCTGTCTCAAGAGAGAAGATTTATACCGTCCGCAGTTAAGAGCCCTGCTTCGTGCGAGCGCTTACGGCGAGATCAAAATTATGGTGCCGATGATTTCCTGTGTGGATGAGCTTCGTGCAGTGAAGGCAATGCTCAATGAGATTAAGGCAGAGCTTGACGAGAAGGGAATTCCATACAATAAAAATATCCAGGTTGGTATCATGGTGGAGACACCGGCAGCCAGCCTGATGGCAGATGCTTTTGCAAAAGAAGCGGATTTCTTCAGCATCGGAACAAACGACCTTACAGGATATACTATGGCGGTTGACCGTGGTAATCCGGATGTAGCTTATCTGTACTCCACTTATAATCCGGCAGTACTCCGCTCCATTGAGAGAGTGATCAAAGCCGGTAAGGCAGAGGGAACTATGGTAGGCATGTGTGGTGAAGCAGCTGCTGATCCGCTGCTGACACCATTGCTGCTGTCATTTGGACTGGATGAGTTCAGCGTGAGCGCAACATCCATTCTGGCAACCAGAAAGACAATTTCTCTCTGGACTATGGAGGAAGCTAACGCCGTTGCTGAGAAGGCAATGTCGCTGGTTACAGAGGCAGAGGTCAAAGAATATTTGGAATCAATTGCAAAATAAAAATATATTCAGAATTATTTTTCTGGCAGTATGGTATCGCAGAAAGATTTTTTGAAACAGAGGAGAAAGGGTGTTTGTACAAACACCCTTTTTCTGACGCAGTATACATTTTGACCGGAAGGCAATTTGAACCCCGGCGGAAACATAAAGGATGAGAAACATGAGCGCAGAATTTAATGAAGAACAGAAAAAAGCAATTACCCATAAAGATGGCCCCGCCATGGTTCTGGCAGGCCCGGGTTCCGGTAAAACGCTGGTGATCACATACCGTGTCAAATGGCTCATAGAGCAGGCGGGGGTACATCCTTCCAATATTTTGGTCATCACATTTACCAGAGCTGCGGCCAGAGAAATGGAGCAGCGATTTAAAAAACTGATGGAGAGTGAACAGACTCCGGTGATGTTTGGTACCTTTCACTCTGTTTTTTTCATGATACTTCGTTATGCGTACCGGTATACAGGAAGGAATATTGTCCGAGAAGAAGAACGGCGGAATTATGTCAAGGAAATGATTGATGAGAAAGAGCTGGAAATCGAAGATGAGGCGGAATTTCTCACAGGTATTTTAAATGAGATCAGTTATGTCAAAGGCGAGATGATGGATCTGTCCCTGTATCACAGCAGCAACTGCGCTGATGATTTGTTTCAGGAAATATATAATGGATATGAACAGCGGCTGCGCAGCCGCCAGATGCTGGATTTTGACGACATGCTGGTATTCTGCTATGAGCTGCTTCGTGAAAGACCGGATATTTTGAAAATGTGGCAGGAACGGTTTCGGTATATTCTGGTAGATGAGTTTCAGGATATCAACCGGATTCAGTATGAAATCGTGAAAATGCTGGCGGGAGAAAGAGAGAATCTTTTTATTGTCGGTGATGACGATCAGTCTATTTACCGCTTTCGGGGAGCGAAGCCGGAAATTATGCTGGGATTTCAAAAAGATTATCCAGCGGCAAAACAGATGATACTGCGTATCAATTACAGGTGCAGCCAGGAGATTGTGGACGGGGCAAGAAGACTGATCAGTCACAATACAAAAAGGTTTGATAAGGATCTCACAGCCGCCCGGGGAAGCAGGACGCCCATCGTATACCGGCAGTTTGACACAGTGAGTGCCGAGTGCGGCGATATTGTAAATGGCATTCGTTTTTATTTGAAAAAAGAGATTCCGCCGGAAGAAATCGCGGTTATTTTCCGGACAAATACTCAGCCGAGACTCCTTGCCGGGCGTCTCATGGAATACAATATTCCTTTTCAGATGAGGGATATCCTGCCTAATATTTTTGAACATTGGATCGCAAAAAATATTGTGACTTATCTAAAGCTTGCCATGGGAGCCAGAGATCGAAGCCTGTTTCTTCAGATCATGAATCGTCCGAAAAGGTACATTTCAAGGAAAATGCTCCCGGATCCGGAAGTGGACTTGAAGGCGCTTAAGCAGCAGACTTTCGGCAAACGCTGGCTTTATGAAAAGATTGATAAGCTGGAGATGGATTTGTATCTGCTCAAAAAAATGGAACCCTACGCTGCTGTTCAGTACATAAGAAACAGAGTCGGTTATGAGGAATATCTGGCGGAGTACGCATCTTTTCGTCGAATGAATCCTGATGATCTGACGGAGATTCTTGATCAAATCCAGGAAAGTGCCAAAGAGTACCATACGGTAGAAGAATGGTTCGCATATATAGAAGAATATGGAGAGGAACTCAAAAAGCAGATAGAGGCCGGACGCCGCATGGACAATAAGGGGGTGACGCTCACCACCATGCACAGTGCCAAAGGCCTTGAATATGAGGTGGTTTTTGTCATGGATATGAACGAGGGCGTCACCCCGCACAAAAAGGCGGTGAAAGACGCGGATCTGGAAGAAGAGCGGCGGCTCATGTACGTGGCGCTGACCCGGGCGAAAACCTACCTTTTTCTCTATTCGGTGAAAGAAATGTACCAGAAAGAGGCGAAGCCTTCCCGGTATATTGCCGAAATACGTTATAGTACGGGGTCTTTTCGAGCGGGGCAGCGGATAAAACATAAAAAATATGGTACGGGAACCGTTGTGCAGATTGACGGAGATAAAGTTACGCTGCGTTTTGATAAAAATCCCCGTACAAAGATATTTTCGCTTCGGTTTCTGACAGAACAGGGAATGATCGCAACGATTTCCTGATTGTGCGGCCGGTTTCCGTTCGGCCGGGGCATTGAAAGGAAGTCTAAAGAAATAGGTGCCCACAAGAGCAGACATATGTGATACAATAAACTGTATTTTTGGCAGAGCCGGTACTGCCGTATGATTACAGGAGGTATGTAACAAAATGATTTTAGAGATGTTAAAGGTAATTTTGCTGGGTATCGTGGAAGGTATTACTGAATGGCTGCCCATCAGTTCCACAGGACATATGATCCTGGTGGATGAATTTGTGAAGCTCAATGTTTCTGATGCCTTTATGGAAATGTTTCTTGTTGTGATCCAGCTTGGCGCTATCCTGGCGGTCTGTGTGTTATATTTCCATAAATTGAATCCATTCAGTCCCAAAAAAACAGAAGTGGAGAAAAAAGATACTTTTCGTCTGTGGGGTAAGGTGATCATCGGTTGTCTGCCGGCGGCTATCATAGGTCTGCCGTTTAATGACCAGATTGACGCTCTGTTCTACAATCCGCAGACCGTGGCGTTTACATTGATTCTTTATGGTATCCTGTTCATTGTCGTTGAAAACTACAATAAGAGCAGAACCCCGTCAATGACCACGCTGGAATCTGTCAGTGTAAAAACAGCCTTTCTTATCGGATGTTTCCAGATTCTTGCGCTGATCCCGGGGACCTCCCGTTCCGGTGCAACTATCCTCGGAGCGGTGCTCATCGGAACCTCCCGATATGTGGCTGCAGAATATTCTTTCTTTCTTTCCATTCCGGTCATGTTTGGAGCCAGCCTTTTAAAGATGATCAAATTCGGCTTCAATTACACCGGATATGAGATAACTATTCTTCTGGTCGGCATGGTGGTGGCTTTTGTCGTATCCATCCTTGCCATCAAGTTCCTGCTTGGATATGTGAAGAAAAATGACTTTAAAGCTTTCGGCGTCTACCGGATTGTGCTTGGTATCCTGGTGGCAGGATATTTCCTGCTGGCATGATGAATCGATTTGCGATTACAGACTGGTGCCAGATGAGAATCCGGCAGATGCTGGAGAACTGTGGAGTGGAAACAGAGCCGTGTTTTCCGCTTCCGCGTTTTATCGACGCCACGGCGGGAACCGGAAAGGATACCCTTTTTCTATGTGATCTGCTCGGAGAGGGAGGCGGAGAGATTCTTGCCATGGATATTCAGGAAATGGCACTGGAGAAGACAAAGGCACGGATGATTAAAAATGGTTATGAAGAGCGCCTGGAGCAGCGACCGGCCGCCAGTGATGATAACAATGGAGGAAAGAATCCGGGCGAAGATGCCGCCGGTGACAGCGCGGGCGAAAATGTCTGGGCGCTTCTGCAGGATGAATCGGGCAGAAAACGGGTGCGGCTCGTCCTCTGCGGCCATGAGCATATGGATGAATATTTTCCGGAAGGCTCCACAGACCTGATTATGTTTAATCTCGGCTATCTGCCCGGCGGCGATCACAGTCTTGCCACAAAGCCTGACACAACCTTGCCGGCGCTGGAAAAAGCGTTGGCGCTCCTGAAAGAGGGCGGTCTTCTTTCGCTGATGATCTACAGCGGCGGGGATTCTGGCTTCGAGGAAAAGGAGCGGGTGCTTGCCTGGCTGCGGGAACTTGACCCTAAGCGGTATATGGTTCTGGCGGAAGCATTTTATAACCGGCCAAATAATCCGCCGCTGCCGGTATTCGTTAGGAAGCTCGGGTAGCTGAGAAAATCCGGATTATAATACTAAATGAATCACAAGATAAAGGTTAAAAAGAGTACATTTACAAAAGTATGAAAGTTTGGAAGTAAACTTCCAAATCTACCATTATTGACGCAGCAAGTGCGTCAGATAGAAGAAAAAATGGAGGTACATGCATATGGTGAAAGAAAGGGCAGTTATTGTCAGCCAGAAATGCATCGGCACGGATATTTATGATATGGTGCTGTCGTTTCCGCGGGGAGCGAAAGAGGCGAAGCCGGGACAGTTCATTGCCATGTACTGTGAGGATGGTACGAAGCTTCTGCCTCGTCCTATCAGTATCTGTGGCATTGACGCGGAGAAAGGAACGCTTCGGGTCGTTTACCGGATTGCCGGAGAGGGAACCAGACTGTTTTCTGAGATGAAGGAAGGCGATTCTCTGGAGGTGCTGGGACCGCTGGGCAACGGCTTTACCATGAAAGAGGAGAAAGCGATCATCGTGGGCGGCGGTATCGGAATCCCGCCGATGCTTGAACTGGATAAGCAGCTCTCCTGTGAGAAAACAGTGGTCCTCGGATACAGAGACGAGCTGTTCTTAAAGGATGAATTTGAATCTTATGCCGATGTGGTCGTTGCCACGGAGGATGGCAGCTGCGGCACAAAAGGAACCGTCATCGACGCCATCAAAGAGGCCGGCGTGGATGGAAAAGTGATTTACGCCTGCGGCCCGATGCCGATGTTAAAAGCACTGGCAGAATACGCCGAAGCCCATGACATGGAAGCGCAGATCTCTCTTGAAGAGAGAATGGCTTGCGGTATCGGCGCCTGCCTTGGCTGTATCTGCAAAACAAAGAAAAAAGATCATCATACCAACGTGAACAACCAGCGCATCTGCAAGGATGGTCCGGTATTTGACGCAAAGGAGGTCGTATTTTCATGAATTTAGAAGTGAAGCTGGCAGGAGTGACATTTAAAAATCCTGTGACAACTGCTTCCGGAACCTTTGGCTCCGGCGCAGAATATGAAGAATTTGTTGACCTCTCCGCTCTCGGCGCCGTGACCACCAAAGGTGTTGCCAATGTGCCGTGGGAGGGAAATCCGACCCCTCGAATCGCCGAGACTTACGGCGGCATGTTAAATGCTGTCGGTCTGCAGAATCCGGGCATCGAGCTGTTCTGTGAAAGAGATATTCCGCATTTGAAAGAAAAAAATGCATCCATCATCGTTAATGTCTGCGGCCGCACCGTGGAAGACTATGTGGAAGTGGTGGAACGTCTTTCCGACGAGCCGGTAGACCTGCTGGAAATCAACGTATCCTGTCCAAACGTAAAGGCCGGCGGCATCGCCTTCGGACAGAATCCGGACGCCCTCTATGAGATTACAAAGGCCATCAAGGCGAAAGCAAAACAGCCGATTGTCATGAAGTTAAGTCCAAATGTCACAGATATCACCGAGATGGCAAAGGCAGCGGAGGCCGGCGGCAGCGACGCCCTCTCCCTCATTAACACTATCACCGGCATGAAGATCGACATTCACCGGAGGAAATTTATCCTGGCCAACCAGACCGGCGGCATGTCCGGCCCGGCCATCAAACCGGTGGCGGTCCGAATGATCTACCAGGTGCACAAAGCCTGCAGCCTGCCAATCATCGGCATGGGCGGTGTTATGACCGGCGAAGACGCCATAGAGCTCATGATGGCAGGAGCCACCATGGTGGCGGTCGGTACCGCCAACTTCCACAATCCACGGGCGACCGTGGAAGTTCTGGACGGCATCAAGGCATACATGGAGCGGTATCATATCGAGGATATCAATGAGATTATCGGGTGTATGTAGGCGGCCAAACCGGGAATGGCCGGGAAAATGTAATGGCTGTTCAAATCGCTGATGGCTGATAATTAAATATTTTGGAAAAAGACATGGCAGATGAAACTGTTCTTCCTGCGTCAGATGGCAGATCTGATTGTGCGGGAGAGGAGGGGCAGACGGCCATGTCTTTTTTTGTGAGGTGATGCATATTGGAGAAAGGAGAAACATTTTTTTGGAAACGTCAGGATGACAAAAAACAACGCGCCTTTTATGCGCTTTTTATGGAAAGTAAACTTGACATTTGTCCGTAATCCTGTATAATGAAAATATGGAAAGCAAACTTTCCATTGAAAGCTACTGCAAGAGAAAATAGAACAAAACATCATAGAAACTGTATTGGGCGTAATAAAACAGCTATGAAAGGGGGACATAGTGAAAAATAATCTGGAAAAGCTGCGAAAAGAACGAGGCATCAAACAGGAAGAACTGGCGGCGGCTCTGGAAGTCTCCCGCCAGACCATCGGCTCTCTGGAAAACGGTCGCTACAATCCTTCTATTATTCTGGCATTTAAAATTGCGAGATACTTTCAAATGAGCATTGAAGATATTTTTATTTATGAGGAGGAAGACGATGAAAAATAAGAAAATCATATGGTATGGTGGTTACATTGCTGCGGCGCTTGTTATTCTGATTATTGTAGTGACGGATCTGCCGGAAGTGGCAGATGCGGGACTGGCAATTCTGTTTGCAGTTCTCTTTTCAGCTTCTCACGTCAGTCTCTGGCATGATAAAATGATGGAGAAAGATAAAGATTACCGCATTGAGGTGATGGACGAGAGAAACATTGCAATCAAAGAAAAAGCAGGAAATATTACAAATATGATAAACATGACATTGCTGGGCATAATCACAGTGGCATTTATCTTCATGGATTACATTATCCCGGCAATCTTTACCGGGGTAATGGCGGCCGTCCAGCCGGTGATACTGATTCTGGTAAGTAATTCCATCGAGAAAAATATGTGAAGAAATTCAGAGAGGCAGGTGGGGAAATTGCCTAAAGCGTTGCTGAACTTTATGGAAAATAATTTATAAAAAATGATTATATAACAAAAATATAAGTACAAGAGCTATATTATGAATCTGCTCCGAAAGTTTGATTGAAATTCAAGAAATTGGAGAAAGATTCATAAAACAGCTCTTTTTTTGGTTTTCACAATTGAAAGTTTACTCCTCTATTCTCTCAATCACACACTGATGTGTCTTACTCTTCTTATCATAATTAATTCCAATTAAAAGAATGTCACCGGTATACTGTTTAAGGACAGGAAGATATTTCCACCGCGTTTGTCAGTTCCGTGCGAATTTCTTCGTTAGGAATAAAGGCAGTCTGGGTATTTTGATTGTAAGCCAGATAGCCGAGGTGAATGAGCAGCGTCAACACATCATCTTTTCGCTTAAAAGTTACCATATTATTCAAAGTTATTCAGGGCAGACTGGGTTCTTACCTTTTTGATGGGAAGGATGCCTGTCAGGTAGGCAAGGCAGATAAATTTTGTGCCGGTCGCGGTGTGGATACCCGACAGAGCATCAGCCAGTGATGATATGTCAGGAAAAAGAATATCCGGATTAACGAATCTTCCCACGGCTGTGCCTCCTTCCATATATAATATGTGTCTGGATTTGGCTATATTATAACGTATTTTCTTTTGTTTGTATAAAAAAATTTCCTCAATTGAAAATATCCAGAGGGTATGTTATGATGGAAAAGAAATGCAAAAAGAAAATAAGGGCGCAGCGGGGCTTAGCCCGCGTCCATCAATACGGAGGTTGAAATATATGGAACAGTATAAGAAAGAGTTTATTGAGTTTATGATTGACTGCAACGTTTTGAAGTTTGGCGATTTCGTGACCAAGAGTGGCAGAAAGACGCCGTTTTTTGTGAATACAGGATTTTACCGGACAGGTTCCCAGTTGAAGAGGCTGGGAGAATATTATGCACAGGCAATCAAGGATCAGTTCGGTCTGGATTTTGACGTGCTGTTTGGACCGGCATACAAAGGTATTCCGCTGTCCGTTGCAGCGACCATAGCTATTTCTGAAAAGTATGGCGAAGATATCCGGTATTGCAGCAACCGCAAGGAGATTAAAGATCACGGCGACAAAGGAATCCTGCTGGGAAGCCCGATTCAGGATGGCGATAAAGTTGTGATCATTGAGGACGTGACTACAGCAGGTACCTCTATTCAGGAGACGCTGCCGATTGTAAAGGCTCAGGGAGATGTGGATGTGATCGGACTGGTTGTTTCTGTGGACCGTATGGAAAGAGGTCAGGGCGAGAAGAGCGCCCTGCAGGAGATCCGTGATACTTATGGATTTAAGACCACGGCCATCGTGACCATGGCAGAAGTTGTGGAACATTTGTATAATAAACCTTACAAAGGTCAAATAATTATTAATGACGAGATAAAGGCAGCAATTGACGCTTATTATGAGCAGTATGGTGTGAAATAAGGAGGCTTGATGCTTTTATGAATGAAAAGGTTTTTAAGACTTTGAATCAAATCGGCGCTTCAGGAATTGTTGTGGGCATTCTCTGCATGGCTGTGGGAATCAGTCTGGGAGTGCTGACGATCATCAATGGGGCGCGGGCGCTGTCTGCCAGAAAAAATATTATGATTTAATCTTCGGGGAGACCGCCCCGGCATGGATTGGCCGTATGACAGACAGAAACAGGAGCCGGTTTTTTAGAAACCGGTTCCTGCGTGTATTATGTGATGGAAGGAAATGGGGATATTGAATAAAATAACCAGAAAGAAGATTGGTGCAGTTAGTTTTTTCCTTTTAATCATATACGGCTGTGTGGTGTTATATTTTGTGTTATTCAGTGACCGGCTGGGCCGGGTAGAAGGATACAGTACGTATCGGTATAATCTGATACCATTTGCGGAGATACGACGTTTTATTTTGTACCGGAATTATGTCAGCACGGAAGCATTTCTGCTGAATCTGATGGGAAATCTTCTGGTTTTTTTTCCGGTGGGAATGCTGATACCTTTGTGGAGAACGAAAAAAACCGGTTTTATCCGGATTTTGATATATACATTTTTGTTTACGCTCTGTATAGAGAGCCTGCAGCTTGTGACGAGGGTCGGTGTGTTCGATGTGGATGATCTGCTGATGAACACCCTGGGCGGACTGGCAGGCTGGGTCTGCTATTGTCTGGCGCTTAAAGTGTTTCGGATCGTGCGGAAACGTTGCCGGAAAAACAGCAGAAGGGAAAAGGAGTAGAAAATGATTTCGAGAAATGCTTTATCTTTTACAGAAAAAAAGGTTTCCAAAAACGCAGTCATAACATTGATTATGGGAATAGTGGAACTTGTCGGATTTATAATATTAATGCTGGTTTCCATAGTAAGCCATGGAAATATAGGCATTGCAGGAGGGCTTATTGGATGCCTTCTGGTGATTCTTGCTTTTTTTGGCGTCATCTGGGGCGTACTCAGCTATGACGATGTAAAGACGAATCAGAGATTTAAGATATCAGGTATCTGTCTGAATGTCGCAGTTATTTTTCTGGGTATTACATTGATTATGCTGTAATACAATGATATGGATGTGAACAGTTATTGACAGGGAGGACGGAGTGTTATATGGATTACAGAGTATTATTAAAAGAAGAAAATGAAGCGGTGAAAGAGCGGTTTGAACTGGCGACAGAGCGTATCCGCGAGATCGCTTCCGGCAAAAATGAGCTTCCGGAGGGAGAAGTGTCCCGGTATTTTAAGCAGACGGCGGCTTTTCTTGAAAAATGCAGAGCTATCTATGCGGCTGTGTATGACGGAATTCTGGACAGCTGTACTCTCGAAGAGCTGCAGAGGGAGAACCGCAAGTTTTATGAAGAGCTTTTTCCGGAAAATTATGAGAGTTCTTTTGCCAATCCTGCGTACGCTGTAAAGTCTATTGGAGAAGAATATGGACGGATTCTGAGTTTTCTGTATGCGGAACTCCGTTCAGAGAGAGTATTTTGTTTTGAGCAGAATCTGGAAAAAATGACATATCTTAATGAGTTGTTCATTGAGATTTACTGTATGTTTGAAAGCGGAGATGTGAGCTATCATCAGGTGAAGGATGCAATTTACTGGTTTTTATATGATTATGCCGAGGAATGGATTGGCTGGAGAGTACGTGAGATGTTTGATACATCCCTTTCTTTTGCCACATCTATCGTAATGGGCGCAGATCTTACAAATATCCGTTATCTGTATTCTTATGGAGAATATATATCAGAAAATGAAATACGTATGGCACAGTATCTGAGCAGTCTGCCGCAGGAGGAAATTGATGAGATTGCCTTTACTTTTACAGACGGCTATCGGGAAGGGTTTGCCCTGAAAAATGTGGATTTGTCCAAAAAGAAAACGGTTAATATCCGCTATAACATAGGATTCGAGAGAGTTATCCGGGCGGCAGTCTACCAGTTCCGGGAGATGGGACTGGAACCGGTTATTTATCGGGCTGCAGTCAATACATTAAACAAGAGGCAGAATCTGAAGGTGGGATATGTTTCCTCCAATCCGAATGAACAGTATGATTATGACCATCGGTTTGACGAGGCTATTTACTTTGACAAGAGGATGCTGGACAGGAAACTGACCTGTATGCGCAAAGCGTATGAGGTTTTCGCCGAGGAAGCGGAAGGGTTTGCCGGACCGGCGTGCTTCGAGGTGTTCGGAGAGATTCCTTTTGAGCCGGAGAGCAAGCCGGAAGCGTATCGTCTCAGTGAGCGGCAGCAGAATCTCCTGGTGGAATATTCAGCGGAGTCCAATGCGCTGATCAATGAATTTATTAATCAGGACGAACGCAGTTTTACCATTATCGCCTATCCGCTGCCGTCCATTGGAGAGCAGTTTGAAGAGATTTTTGAGGAAGTCCGGAAAGTCAATAATCTGGATAAGGAAAAATATAAAGAGATTCAGCAGAACATGATCCGGGTTCTGGACCGTGCCGCATTTGTAAAAATCATGGGCCGGGGCAGCAACATGACCAACCTGACCATTGCTCTCACGGATCTTGAGGATCCGGAGACGCAGACAAAGTTTGAAAACTGTCTGGCAGATGTAAATATTCCGGTGGGAGAAGTCTTCACTACTCCGAGGCTGAAGGGAACGAACGGACTTTTGCATGTGGGTAAAGTTTATCTGAACGGTTTGTGTTACAAGAATCTGCGGATTCAGTTTGAGGATGGTATGGTGACTGAGTATTCCTGCGATAATTTTTCGGAGGAAGAGGAAGGCAGGAAGTTTATTAAAGAAAACCTGCTGTTCAACCGGGATACTCTTCCGATGGGAGAGTTCGCCATCGGAACAAATACCACTGCCTATGTGATGGCGGCTAAATATGATATTATGTCCAAACTGCCGATTCTCATTGCAGAAAAAATGGGGCCTCATGTGGCTCTTGGCGATACATGTTATTCTTATTCGGAAGATGTGCGCGTGTTTAATCCGGATGGCAAAGAGATCATCGCCAAGGATAATGAGTGCTCTGTGCTCAGAAAGGAGAATCCGAAAAAGGCGTATTTTAACTGCCATACGGATATCACGATTCCATATGAAGCCCTGGGCCGTATCGTGGCCGTCAATAAAGAGCGGGTAGAGGTACCGATTATCCTCGACGGCCGCTTTGTGCTTGACGGAACATTTCGGCTCAATGATGCGTTTCAGAAGACGGAGACCAGCGAGAGCGAGATGGAGACGGGCGCCGGAGGTTTGGTGGAAGACATTTTGCAGGAAGATGGCGCCAGCAGTAATACCGATGAAGATGCTATAGATTAGAATGAAAAAGGAGAGTCCATATGCTTCTTATAAAAAATGGAAGAGTAATGAATCCCGCCACCGGCATGGATGAAGTGACCGATGTGTGGGTGAAGGATGGAAAGATAGCCGGTTTCGGTCAGCAGGGAGACTTTGGAGAGCCGGAGCAGGTCATTGACGCAGGCGGCTGCGTGGTGGCGCCGGGACTGGTGGATGTGCACGTACATTTCCGGGATCCGGGACTTACCTATAAAGAAGATTTGCAGACCGGAAGTGCGGCGGCGGCAGCCGGCGGCTTTACTACGGTGGTCTGCATGGCAAATACAAAGCCGGTGGTGGATTGTCCGGAGGTCCTTGATGACATTCTGGAGCGGGCGAAGGAACTGCCTGTCCATGTGAAGCAGGTGTCCGCCGTATCGAAGAACTTTGGCGGAAAGGAACTGGTGGACTTTGAGGAGATGGTTCGTCACGGGGCCTGCGGGTTTACCGATGACGGGATCCCGCTTACTGACGCCGTATTTATCAGGAAAGCCATGGAGATGGCGGCGAAGGTGGATATGCCGATCAGCCTTCATGAGGAGGATCCGTCCTTAAATGAAGTAAACGGCATTAACAAAGGTGTGATCAGTGAGCAGATGGGCATCGGCGGCGCGCCGGCAGTATCTGAGGATGTGATGGTGGCAAGGGATGTGATGCTTGCTCTGGAGACCGGCGCAAAGGTGGATATCCAGCACATTTCTTCAGGAAGATCGGTGGATCTGGTGCGCTACGCCAAAAGCAAAGGCGCGAAAGTGTACGCTGAAGTGACGCCCCATCATTTCACGCTCACAGAGGAGGACGTGCCAAACTACGGAACCATGTGCAAGATGAATCCGCCGGTACGGACCAGCTGGGATAAGACCAAGATCATCGAGGGGCTCATGGACGGCACCATTGACATGATCGCCACCGACCATGCGCCTCATTCTGCGGAGGAGAAAGAGAAAGAATTCACTGCCGCGCCGAGCGGCATCATCGGGCTGGAGACAGCGCTGGCGCTGGGAATTACCAACCTGGTAAAAAGCGGATACCTGTCCATGATGAGCCTGCTGGAGAAAATGACCGTCAATCCGGCGAAGCTCTATCAGTTTGACTGCGGAGATATTTCGGTGGGGAAGGCGGCGGATCTGGTGATCTTTGATCCGGAGCAGGTATGGCAGGTGGAACGTTTTGCCTCCAAGGCCAGCAATTCCCCGTTCCTGGGCGCGCAGCTTTGCGGAAAGGTGCGCTTTACCATCTGCGGCGGGAAGATTGTGTATACAGCCGGATAAAAGTATGCTAGAATGTACCAATGGGTTTTCAGCGAGCGGCATGACGGTGGAACGGAAGCCGGTATGAAGCCGCGCTGAGACTGACCAAGAAAAGATATGGAGGGACAAGATGATTCAGGAATTAATTAAGAACATTAAAGAAAAAGATGCCCCTATCGTTGTCGGACTGGATCCGATGCTTTCCTATGTGCCGGAGCACATCAGAAAAGACGCTTTTGATGCATATGGGGAGACACTGGAGGGAGCCGCTGAGGCTGTCTGGCAGTTCAACAAGGGAATTATTGACGCCACATACGATCTGATTCCGGCGGTGAAGCCGCAGGTGGCCATGTATGAGCAGTTCGGTATTCCGGGTATGCAGGCGTTCAAGCGTACCTGTGACTATGCAAAGAGCAAAGGACTTGTGATCATCGGCGACATCAAGCGCGGTGATATCGGTTCCACTTCCGAGGCTTACGCCATCGGTCATGTGGGAAAGGTGCAGGTGGGCGATAAGATCTACTCTCCTTTTACAGAAGACTTCATCACAGTGAACCCTTATCTGGGCTCCGACGGAGTAAAACCGTTCATCAAGGTTTGTAAAGAAGAAAAGAAGGGCATGTTCATTCTTGTCAAAACCTCCAATCCGTCCAGCGGCGAGTTCCAGGATCGTCTCATCGACGGCCGGCCGCTCTATGAGATCGTGGCGGAAAAGGTGGCTCAGTGGGGCGAGGAGCACATGGGCGACGACTACAGCTACGTGGGAGCCGTTGTGGGCGCGACCTATCCGGAGATGGGAGCTGTGCTTCGTAAGCTGATGCCGAAGAACTATATTCTGGTGCCGGGATACGGCGCACAGGGAGGAACCGGCAAAGACCTTGCTCCATTTTTCAATGAGGATGGACTGGGAGCTATCGTTAACTCCAGCCGCGGTATCATCTGTGCATATCAGAAGTCTGATGTGTACGGACCGGAGAACTTCGGAGACGCCAGCCGTCAGGCAGTCCTCGATATGAAGGAAGATCTGAAGAACGCATTTGTATAGAAAAAGAAAGGAAGAACATAACATGGCAAAAGTAGGTATTGTAATGGGAAGCGACTCCGATATGCCGATCATGAGCAAGGCAGCGGATATTCTGAAAGAACTGGGTATTGATTTTGAGATGACGATTATTTCTGCGCACAGAGAACCGGAAGAGTTTTTTAAATATGCGAAATCCGCAGAGGAAAGAGGATATAAGGTGATCATCGCCGGCGCAGGTAAGGCAGCGCATCTGCCGGGCATGTGCGCGGCCATCTTTCCGATGCCGGTCATCGGTGTTCCGATGAAGACCTCCGATCTGGGCGGTGTGGATTCACTTTATTCCATCGTGCAGATGCCGTCCGGTATTCCTGTTGCCACAGTCGCTATCAATGGAGCTGCCAATGCAGGTATTCTGGCGGCGAAGATTCTTGCCACATCCGACGCGGAGCTTCTTGGCAGGCTGAAAGAATATTCTGCGAAGCTCAAAGACCAGGTGGTAGAGAAAGCGGAGAAACTTGATTCCATCGGATATAAAGAGTACCTGAAACAGATGTAATTGTCTGATTGCGCGGCGGAGTCCGGCTCAGACTACAATGAGAAAAAGGAACAAAAATACACTTCAATATACAGATGTCAGAGAAGAAAGGAGTCTGTTATGGATTATAAGAACGCAGGCGTGGATATTGAGGCCGGCTATCAGTCGGTGGAACTCATGAAAGAACATGTAAAAAAGACCATGCGGCCGGAAGTGCTGGGAGGTCTCGGAGGTTTTTCCGGTGCATTTTCATTAAGTAAGATTAAGGAGATGGAAGAGCCTGTTCTTCTGTCAGGCACAGATGGCTGCGGCACAAAGGTGAAGCTGTCCATGATTCTGGATAAGCATGACACCGTCGGCATCGACTGTGTTGCCATGTGTGTCAACGATATCGCCTGCGCCGGAGGAGAACCTCTGTTTTTCCTGGATTACATTGCCTGCGGCAAGAATTATCCGGAGAAAATCGCGTCGATCGTAAAGGGAGTTGCTGAAGGATGTCTCCAGTCTGAGGCGGCGCTCATTGGCGGCGAGACAGCAGAGCATCCGGGACTGATGGCAGAAGATGAGTATGATCTGGCAGGATTTGCCGTGGGCGTCTGTGATAAAAAAGATATGATCACCGGAGAGAACATCAAGGCCGGCGATGTGCTGGTGGGCATTGCGTCCTCCGGTATTCACAGCAACGGTTACTCGCTTGTAAGAAAGGTGTTCCCGATGGAAAGGGAGGCGCTGGAAGAGTATAAAGAAGAGCTGGGGATGACCCTGGGAGAAGCGCTGCTGACTCCGACAAAAATTTATGTGAAAGCATTGAAAGCTGTGAAGAACGCCGGTGTAACCATCAAGGGGTGCAGCCATATCACCGGCGGCGGTTTCTATGAGAATATCCCGCGGATGCTCCCGGAAGGCGTGCGGGCCGTTGTGGATAAGAACAGCTATGAAGTACCGGCGATCTTCCGTCTTCTGGCAAAGGAAGGCGACATTGCCGAGGAAATGATGTACAACACTTACAACATGGGTATCGGTATGATGCTTGCTCTTGACGCTGCTGACGCAGAAAAAGCGGTGAAAGTGTTGACGGAGGCCGGAGAGAAAGCATGGATTGTCGGCAGAGTGGAAGCCGGAGAAAAGGGAGTGACCATATGTTAAAGCTGGCGGTGCTTGTGTCCGGCGGCGGAACTAATCTTCAGGCCATCATGGATTCCATTGACGACGGCAGGATCACCAATGCGGAGATCCGGGTGGTCATCAGCAATAACGCCGGAGCCTACGCCCTCACCCGGGCGGAAAAATACGGCGTGGAAGCCCTTTTGCTGTCTCCGAAAAGCTTTGACACAAGAGAAGAGTTTAATCAGAAATTGCTGGAAGCGTTAAAAGAGCGAGAAATCGACCTGGTGGTGCTGGCCGGTTATCTGGTTGTGGTGCCGCCTTGCGTCATCGAAGAATATGAGAACCGGATCATCAATATTCATCCGTCCCTGATCCCGTCCTTTTGCGGAACGGGATGTTACGGCCTTCATGTCCACGAGAAAGCACTGGCGCGGGGCGTGAGAGTCTCCGGAGCTACCGTGCATTTTGTGGACGAGGGTACGGATACAGGGCCGATTCTTCTGCAAAAGCCGGTGATGGTGGAGCAGGACGATACCCCGGAAGTATTGCAGCGGCGGATCATGGAACAGGCGGAATGGGTCATTCTGCCGAAAGCCATTGACCTCATTGCCAATGGAAAAGTACATGTGAACGGACGTAAGGTTACCATAGACGAATAGGGAGGATGCGCGATGAAAGTATTAATTGTTGGAAGCGGCGGAAGAGAACACGCCATTGCATGGGCGGTTGCCAAAAGTGATAAAGTGGATAAGATCTACTGCGCGCCGGGCAACGCCGGTATTGCGGAGTATGCGGAGTGCGTGGATATCGGCGCCATGGAGTTTGAAAAACTGGCGGCTTTCGCCAAAGAAAATGCAGTGGATCTCACCATCATCGGCATGGATGACCCGCTGGTGGGCGGTGTGGTTGATGTCTTTGAGGCGGAAGGCCTCCGGGTATTCGGCCCTAGAAAAAATGCAGCTATCATCGAGGGATCTAAGGCATTTTCCAAGGATCTGATGAAGAAATACAAGATTCCGACGGCGGCCTATGAGAACTTTACCTCTAAGGAAGAGGCTTTGGCTTATCTGGAAACAGCTAAGATGCCGATCGTGCTGAAGGCGGACGGACTGGCTCTCGGTAAAGGTGTTCTCATCTGCAACACGCTGGAAGAAGCAAAAGAAGGCGTGAAGACCATCATGGAAGAGAAGAAGTTCGGCGACGCCGGCGATACCATGGTCATCGAAGAGTTCATGACCGGCCGGGAAGTGTCCGTGCTGGCCTTCTGTGACGGAAAGACTATCAAATGTATGACCAGCGCCCAGGATCACAAGAGAGCCGGGGACGGGGATACCGGTCTTAACACCGGAGGAATGGGTACATTTTCTCCGAGCCCGTTCTACACAAAAGAAGTGGAAGAATTCTGTGAAAAATACATTTATCAGCCGACCATGGACGCTATGGCAGCGGAAGGACGTCCGTTTGTGGGCGTGCTGTTTACGGGTCTTATGCTCACTGAAGACGGCCCGAAAGTACTGGAATACAACGCCCGTTTTGGCGATCCGGAAGCACAGGTGGTGCTGCCTCGGATGAAGAACGATATTATTGACGTGATGGAAGCCTGCATTGACGGACGGCTCGATGAGATTGATCTGCAGTTTGAAGATAACGCGGCAGTCTGTGTGGTTCTTGCCTCCGATGGATATCCGGTATCCTATGAGAAAGGCTTTGTCATCGAGGGACTGGAGAACTTCAAGGATAAAGACGGCTATTACTGCTTCCATGCCGGTTCCAAAAAGACTGACAAAGGCATCGTAACCAACGGCGGCCGGGTTCTCGGCATCACCGCCAAGGGTGCGGACTTGAAGGAAGCCAGAAAGAACGCTTATGCGGCCACCGAGTGGGTAAATTTTGATAACAAATATATGAGACATGATATCGGAAAGGCCATTGACGAAGCATAATAGAAGCATAAATGAAGGACAGGGCGTGCAGGACGGAGCAGCGAGGGCTGTTTCCGGCTGCATGCCTGCCATGAGAATCAATGGGTGGAAAGATTGATGAAAGGAAAATATTTAAAGCAGGGGCTTCGTGACGGAATACCCATTTGTTTTGGGTATTTTGCTGTTTCCTTTGCTTTTGGAATTCTGGCGGTGGAGAGCGGGTGCAGCATATTCGAGTCAGTGCTGATTTCTTTTACCAACCTGACTTCCGCCGGTCAGTTTGCCGGCTTAACAGTTATTGCTCAGGCGGGAACGCTCCTGGAAATGGCCTTGACGCAGCTTGTCATCAATGCACGGTATATGCTCATGTCCATCGCTCTTTCCCAGAAAGTCGACAGCGGTTTTCGGGGGATATGGCGGTGGATTCTCGGTTTTGGCATTACCGATGAGATTTTTGCGGCGGCTATCCAGAGGGATGAGCCCATCGCAAAAAGTTATTTCGGCGGTTTGATGTTTCTGCCGGTGATCGGCTGGACATCGGGCACTTTTTTTGGCGCTTTTCTGGGAAATGTACTTCCGGAAATTCTCACCAATGCGCTGGGTATTGCCCTCTACGGCATGTTCATCGCCGTTGTGGTGCCCAAATCAGTCGAGGATAAACAAGTGTCCGCAGTGGTGCTGCTGGCCGTTGCCATCAGCGTCCTGCTCAAATATGTTCCGGTATTTGCGGGGATTTCCAGTGGATTTGCTATCATTATCTGTGCGGTTATCGCCTCGGCAGCCGGTGCAGTGCTGTTTCCGGTGGAGGAGGAAGTCTGAATGGATTTTATGATTTTTTTGCCATATCTTATCGTCATGGCGGGGGTGACCTATCTGATTCGGGTGATTCCCCTGGTTCTGGTGAGGAAGAAAATAAAAAACCGGCTGTTGAATTCTTTTTTATATTACATACCCTATACAGTGCTGGCGGCTATGACTTTTCCGGCGATTCTTTACGCCACAGGCAGTATGATTTCTGCAGTGGCGGGACTGGTCGCGGCGGTGATCCTGGCATACAGAAAAGGAAGCCTGATCGTGGTGGCAGCCGGCGCCTGCGCGGCTGTGCTCATTGTGGAGTTTTTGCTGAAACTGATCTGAATAACAGGTGTGGCGCAGCGGAAATGACTGTTTATTAAAATAGTTGTTTCCGCTGTGTTTTGCTGTGCGGATATAAACCGTAAATACACAGGTACCAGTAAGACAAATCAGGAGTTTTACTTCACATATAATTCTGATACATTGTATGTATCGACAAGACAGGATACGAGGACCGGAGGTGAGGAAAGTGAGCACGATAGTAAAGAGGGAAATGATTTTTGACAACATAAAGGTAGAATCCAGGGATAAAAGAGAGGCGATTCGTATTATCAGCCATCTTTGCTCCAGGCACAATGCAGCCTATGAATTGCGGCTGATCGATGCCTTTCGCAAAAGAGAGCTGCTTGATTCCACGGGATTCGGCGGCGGAATCGCTATGCCCCACGCAAGAATTCGGGGGTTATGCGACCCGGTATTTGCTGTCGTACGTTTTGCATGGCCGGTGGAATGGGAGGCCATCGACGGAGAACCTGTGGATCTTGCGGTGGTTGCCATCACTCCGGCGGAACCGGAGAAAAATAAACATCTTCCAACACTGGCGATGCTTGCCAGGAAGCTGATGAACGATGAATTTGTGTATAATCTTAAACATTGTACGGACAAGAATCAGTTATATGATTATATGCTGCGTGAAATGAGGTGAAAAGCATGAAGATCATTGGGGTCACCAAATGCCCCACAGGTATTGCTCACACCTATATGGCTGCGGAACGGCTGGAGATTACAGGGGAAAAATTAGGCTACGAGATGCACATCGAGACCCAGGGATCTCAGGGAACGGAGAATATGCTGACAGCCAGGCAGATTGCCGAGGCAGATTATGTGATAATCGCTGCGGATGTTGCCATAGAGGGAATAGAGAGGTTCCGGGGAAAAAAGATATACCGGATATCCATCAAACCGGTGTTGAAAGATACCAGACAGGTGTTTCTCGATATGGAGGCGAAGGCAGAGAAGATGGGAGAAACGGCAGGAGACGATGAAAAAGAAGCAGGGGAAACCTCTTTGTTCTCATCTTCCGGCAAAGAGCAGTCGGCAGTATTGCATCAGCTCATGAATGGAGCGTCCTACATGATTCCTTTTGTCGTGGTAGGAGGGCTGTTCATCTCGTTATCTCAGGCGTTTGCAGGCGAAAGTTCTTCGAACGGTCTGCTCATTAATTCTGTTTTCTGGAACAAAATGCATCAGATCGGCCTGCTGGCTTTTGAATTGATGTACCCAATACTGGCCGGCTTTATCGCCGTATCCATATCCGGCAGAGCGGCGCTGGCGCCGGCGATGCTTGGAGCCATGATCGCCACAAACGGAGAACTGCTGGGGACGGGAGAGGGAACCGGATTTCTTGGCTGTATTGTAGTTGGCTACCTGGTCGGCTATCTGGTAAAAGGTATCAATTCCATGAAAATTCCCAAATCCATAAAACCTATGATGCCGATTTTTGTGATTCCTTTTCTGGGAGTCAGCGTCACAGCGCTGGTTTTTATATGTATTCTTGGAGGGCCCATCGCGTTTGCTATGCGCAGCCTCAACGGACTTTTGGTATATTTATCAGAAAATGTGACTACGGCGATCCCGCTTGGTATAGTGCTCGGAGCCATGATCGGCGTCGATATGGGAGGCCCCATCAACAAGGTGGCATTTTTCTTTGGAGTGGCGTCCATAGCCGAAGGAAATCTGCAGATAATGGGCATTGCGTCAGCCGCCATCGGCGTGGCGCCGCTTTCCATGGGACTGGCGGCGCTTGTGGGAGGCAAAATGTTTACAAAAGAAGAACGGGGAACAGGGGTATATACAATATTTATGGGAATGATAGGCATCAGCGAGGGAGCCATTCCTTTTGCCCTGTCAGACCCGAAACATGTGCTTCCGGCGGTGATCATCGGTTCCGCCGTGTCCGGAGCGGCGGCAGCCTTTCTGGGTGTGACCTCGGCAGCTCCTCATGGGGGACCCATCATAGGTTTTATCGGAGCGACAAATCATGTGATGCTATATTTCTTCTGCATTGTTTTGGGCGTTCTTGTCTCAACGACGATAGTTTTATTGACAAAAAGCCGGCAGAGAGAGGGTAAATGACGAAGAATTCGTATAAAAAGCACATTTTTTTTATAAAAAAATGAATTTTCCCTTGAAAAAAATTTGTAAATGTGATGAAATAAAATTGTAAGTTAAGCACATGTTTTGGTCAGATAATGAAAAAACAATGAGTTTTATCTTAAGAATAATTTTGATAAATTCTATAGAAGTGAGGTGTGGTGTGTAATCATGAGATTCACAAAGAGAGATATGGAGATGATCGGATATCTCAAAGACTACGATGTGGTGGATCTGTCCTCCATGTCGGATTATCTGGAGGTTTCCGTAAAGACTCTGAAGAATCAGCTGAAAGATTTATCTGAAGCTCTGGAAGAGTTTGGGATCATCATTCAATTTATGTCCGGTAATCGCGTGATGATTAGTGGTCATGAGAAGTTCGCCGACGTGATGAACATGAGTATCCCCCGCTTCGAGATGGAGTTTGAGAGAAGAGTACTGCTTCTTCTCGTACTTCACGATGATTTTCTCATCATTCAGGATATTGCGGATACGCTTCTGGTCAGCAAATCTTATGCGGAAAAACAGCTTGCTTCTATTATGAAGAAGTATCCGGACGACGTCCAGTCTCAGCGTCACTATGGTATCAGGTACGCTGCGTCACAGAACAGAAGGAGGGAACTCTTTGTGAAAATCATGTTCCCTTATTTGTTTGGAGAAGATTACGGGGCGGCGCTTAAGCAGTTCCATCAACTGCATTTTCCGATTCTGGATTATTTTACGGAAGACCAGACAGAGCGGGCGCAGAAAGCGATTCAGCTGCTTCAGGAAGTGAAATGGTTCCGGTTTACAGATGAATCCATGCAGCAGATTTTTCTTTATATTCTGTTCATGGCCCGTCACGGGGACAGTGACAGCACAGAAAAGGCAAAGATTAACAGCAGAGACTCCGGTGAAGAACCGGAATTTGAAGGACTGTACGAATGGATTCGCACGCTTTGTCATACGCTTCATCTTCCGGAATACGAAGAAGAGCTGCGTTATCTCTATCAGCTGCTTTTATCGCTGCGTAAGCAGAAGATTGCCTGCCAGGATCAGATTATGGAGAAGATGAGCCTGCCGGTGGGAGAGATTTTGCAGGCTGTTCGTGAGAAGCTCAGCGTGGATTTCAGCCAGGATGAAGAATTGATCCAGGGGTTGTCGGGTCATCTGTATACAACGATGCTCCGGGGCGATCATATGGACGTGGAGACTGATTTTTATACGGTGAAGTCCATGAAAAGGCAGTATCCATTCGGATTTGAGATGGCGGCGATCGCAGCCGATTACATTTCCGACATGTACAAACTGTCCATGAAAGATGATGAGCTGATTTATCTTGCCATCCATTTTCAGGCTGCCATTGAGCGGGCGAAGGATGAGAGGGAAAAAACAAAAATTATTATAGTATGTCACTTTGGAGCGGCAGCGGCGCAGATCATACGCGCCAAGATTGAAAGAAAGCTTTCTAATGTGGAGATTGCAGGAATGTATTCCCTGCAGGAATTTTCTCAATTGGAGGCTCCGGAATGTGACTGTATTGTTACCACGGAACGTATTATCAAAACAGAACTGCCGGTTGTGTATATTTCCATGGCTCTTCCGGGCAGGGAGATTAAAAAAATCGGTGAATGTATCCGGGAGATTCAGATCAATCGTCTTCTGGAGATGAATATTCTGGAAGCAATCATACTGCATCTGGACGAGAAAGATATGCCTGCGGCGGTGGAAGCTATGGTGCGTCCTCTCATGGAGGAGGATTATGTGGAAGAAGAATACCTGCAGACGGTGCTGGACAGGGAGAAGATATCTTCCACCAGTCTGTGTCATATCGCGCTGCCCCATGGGAATCCTGCTCTGGTACATTCTACCAGATTGGTGGTTGCGAGAATGAATCAGCCGCTTTTGTGGGATGATTCAAGAATACAGTGCGCATTTTTGTTTGCGGTATCTTCGGAGATGCTCAAAGAAAAGCCGATGCTCTTTAATACGTTTTACCGGATTCTTGCCAATCCGGATGTGGAAGAAAACATACGAAAGCTTCAGGCGGAAGAAAATGTACCGGATGAAGTTTTCAGACAACGACTGTTTCAAATTTTGAGATAGATAATATTGAATGATTTCTAACAGGAGAGAAAGGATGTGATTAACAAATGGTAGGAATTATTCTTGCAACCCATGGTGATTTTGCTACGGGTATCCTGCAGTCAGCGTCCATGATTTTCGGTGAGCAGCCGAATGTGGCAGCTGTGACACTGCAGCCAAGCGAAGGTCCGGATGATGTAAGAAGGAAAATGGAAGAAGCCGTTGCCTCCTTTGAAGATCCGGAACAGGTATTGATCCTTGTTGATTTATGGGGTGGTACTCCATTCAATCAGTCCAATGGCTTGATTGCCGGACATGAAGATAAGTGGGCGATTGTTGCCGGCTTAAATCTTCCGATGCTGATTGACGCATACGCTTCACGTATGATGATGGAAACCGCTCATGAACTTGCCGTTCAGATTTCCGGCAGCGCAAAAGAAGGCGTTCGAATTTATCCGGAATCTCTGGAGCCGAAGGAAGAAAAACCGGCGGCAGCGGCAGTTTCCGACGGACAGCCGAGAGGCGCTCTGCCTGAGGGAACTGTAGTAGGCGATGGTAAGATCAAATATGTGCTGGCGCGTATTGACTCCCGTCTGCTTCACGGTCAGGTGGCGACAGCTTGGACCAAGACAACCGGCCCGAACCGTATCATCGTTGTTTCTGACGGTGTGGCTCATGATAATCTGCGTAAGAGCATGATTACAGAAGCGGCGCCTCCAGGAGTAAAAGCGAACGTAGTACCTGTCAGCAAAATGATTCAGGTAGCCAAGGATCCTCGTTTTGGAAATACCAAAGCACTGCTCCTTTTTGAAACTCCGCAGGATGCTCTTGAAGCTATTAAAGGCGGCGTGGACATCAAAGAGCTGAACATTGGTTCCATGGCTCACTCTGTCGGTAAAGTAGCTGTCAGCAAAGTATTGTCTCTGGGCAAAGAGGATGTTGAGACTTTCGAAGAACTGAAAAAACTCGGTATCTCTTTCGATGTCCGCAAGGTTCCAAGCGATTCTAAAGACAATATGGACGCAATTATTGAAAAAGCAAAAGCAGAGCTTGGTTGCTAGAGCTCGAAGAAGAAAAGTATAGGAGGAAAAGTATATGTCAATTATTTCAATCGTTTTAGTTGTAATAGTTGCCTTTCTTGCCGGAATGGAAGGAGTCATGGATGAATTCCAGTTCCATCAGCCGCTGGTAGCCTGTACATTAATTGGTCTTGTTACAGGTAATCTGGAAGCCGGCGTTATCTTAGGCGGTACTCTCCAGATGATTGCTCTTGGATGGGCAAACATTGGTGCTGCCATCGCACCGGACGCAGCGTTAGCTTCCGTTGCATCCGCTATTATCCTGGTTCTGGGCGGACAGGGTGCAGAAGGTGTCAGCACAGCCATCGCAGTGGCAATCCCGCTGGCTGTAGCCGGTCTGTTCTTAACAATGATCGTTCGTACTCTTTCTGTTGCATGTGTACATCGTATGGATGCAGCTGCTGAAAAGGGTAATTTCAAGGGTGTTGAAGCATGGCACATTGTTGCTGTAATCATGCAGGGACTTCGTATTGCCATTCCTGCTGCCGCACTTCTGGTTATCCCGGCTGAGACTGTACAGGGATTCCTGGAGTCCATGCCTGCATGGCTGACAGACGGTATGTCTATCGGCGGTGGTATGGTAGTTGCTGTAGGTTACGCAATGGTTATCAACATGATGGCTACCAAGGAAGTATGGCCATTCTTTGCCATCGGTTTCTGTCTGGCAGCAATCTCCGATCTGACACTGATCGCCCTTGGTGCTATTGCTCTGTCACTGGCATTCATCTACATCAAATTATCTGAGAGCGGCGGAAATGGAAACGGCGGCGGTGGAAATGTCGGCGATCCGCTTGATGATATTTTAAATGACTATTGATTGTAAGGAGGTATAGAAATGGCAGATAAAATTACATTATCGAAAAAAGACCGATTTTCTGTAGCACTCCGCTCCACTTTCCTTCAGGGTTCCTGGAACTATGAGCGTATGCAGAATGGTGGCTGGTGTTTCGCTATGATTCCTGCAATCAAAAAGCTGTACACCAACAAAGAAGACCAGAAAGAAGCCTTAAAACGTCATCTGGAGTTCTTTAATACTCATCCATATGTGGCATCTCCTATCCTTGGTGTTACTTTAGCTCTGGAAGAAGAGAGAGCTAACGGTGCAAAGATTGATGATGCAGCTATCCAGGGTGTAAAGGTCGGTATGATGGGACCTCTGGCCGGTGTTGGTGATCCGGTATTCTGGTTCACAGTACGTCCTATGCTTGGTGCTCTTGGCGCATCTCTTGCCATGGGCGGAAGCATCCTTGGACCAATCCTGTTCTTCGTGTTATGGAACGTAATTCGTTGGGCATTTATGTGGTACACACAGGAATTCGGTTACAAAGCAGGAAGCAAGATTTCCGAAGACCTTTCCGGCGGTCTGCTTCAGAAAGTTACAAAGATTGCATCTATCCTCGGTATGTTTGTACTTGGTTCTCTGGTAGAACGTTGGGTAACTATCAACTTTACACCGGTTGTTTCCACTGTACAGCTCAGTGATGGCGCATACATTGACTGGGAGAGCCTGCCGGCAGGTGCGGAAGGTATCCGTACTGCGTTAGAGCAGTTCGCAGCAGGTCTGTCACTGTCACCAGAACAGGTAACAACTTTACAGGATAACCTGAATTCCCTGATTCCGGGATTCGCACCTTTGCTGCTTACATTGCTTTGTATGTGGTTATTGAAGAAAGGTATTTCTCCAATCATCATCATCATCGCACTGTTCATCGTTGGTATCCTCGGACATCTGGTTGGACTTCTGTAATTAACTGATATGACATTCAATATCCCGGATATAGCTTTATATCCGGGATATATGAGCATATGGAGCAAATATACAGCAGGAAGGAGAAGTGCATGGCACAGTCATTAAATACAAAAGTAGATCTTGTTATGAAAGGTACTTCTTACCACGGGATGAACAATTACGGTAATATCATGATCGGCGACAAAGGATTTGAATATTATAACCAGCGGAAGCTGGAAGATTATATTCAGATTCCGTGGGAGGAGATTGATTATGTGATCGCTTCCGTTATGTTCCGTGGAAAATATATTCCGCGGTTTGCCATTCAGACGAAACGAAGCGGTACATTTTCTTTTGCCGCAGCTCATCCAAAGGAGATGCTTCGGGCCATCCGCAAATATGTTCCTTCGGAACGTATGGTGCGCTCCTTAAGCTTTTTTGATGTGTTAAAACGATCGTTTCGGTCTGTTTTCAGAAAGAATAAATAAGACAGAGACAAAAAATTATAATACTATACTGGATTTTTATAACATTAGGAGAACATGAGATGGGAATCTTAAAGTTAAAACCAAGTGGGAAAGACTATATCTGGGGAGGCCGGCGACTGGCTGATGAGTACGGAAAAGAGATTCAGGGAGATATTCTTGCGGAAACCTGGGAATTATCCTGTCATCCGGACGGACCGTCTTATATTACGAATGGAAAAAATGCGGGCAAAACATTGCATCAGTATATTGAAGAAAACGGAAGAGAAGTTCTCGGAACCAATTGCGCCCGATTTGAAGATTTTCCGATTCTTGTAAAATTTATTGATGCACAGGATAATCTGTCCATTCAGGTGCATCCGGACAACCGTTATGCGCAGGAACATGAAGGGCAATATGGCAAAACGGAAATGTGGTACGTGATGGATGCCGATGAGGGAGCATTCCTTTATCATGGATTTGAGAAAGAAATCAGTCGGGAAGAATTTGCAAAACGTATTGAGGAGGATACTCTCTTAGAAGTACTCCATAAAGTTCCGGTGCACAAAGGAGACGTGCTTTTTATTGAGGCGGGGACAATCCACGCCATCGGTAAAGGAATTCTGGTGGCGGAGATCCAGCAGAATTCTAATGTCACATACCGTGTTTACGATTACGGCAGAATCGGAAAAGACGGAAAGAGGAGAGAGCTTCATGTGGACAAGGCACTGGATGTGACAAAACGCGCGCCTGTGGTAAAAGATGCAAGTCACTATCCTCATATCGCTGACTGCGATTATTTCACCGTGGATAAACTGAATTTGAATGGAGGAACCATGGAAACCATGAGCGGCTATGTTTCCGACGCTTCATTTTTAAGTTTCCTTGTGCTGGACGGCGAGGGAACCATAACCTGCGGTGAAGAGACTGTGGATTATAAAAAAGGCGATAGTATCTTTCTTCCGGCCGGCAGCGGCGCTTATACTGTAAAGGGAATGTGCGACGCACTGGTTACGACTATCAGAGATCAGAAATAATACAGCCGATTGTTTTACGTATGGGCTGCTGCGACAGTTTGAGAATGTACGGGATCCGGGCTGCATTTAATAAAATGCGGCCCGGATCCCGATTGGTACAGGAGGCTTTTTTACCGCTGCATCTGCAGGTATTTCTGACGGGTTGCCATACCGCCCCGTATATGCCGCTCGGACTTATTGACTTCCAGGATGTCGCGGACTTCCTCCGCCAGATGATGATCGATCTGAGGAAGACGTTCTGTGAGATCTTTATGTACTGTAGATTTTGATATGCCGAATTTTTTGGCAGTGGAACGGACGGTAGAGCAGTGATCAATAGTATAATGAGCGATAGACAGAATCCTGTTTTCCATATATTGTTTCATATAAAAAGAACTCCGATGAATTTGATACAGTCTATGCTTGTAAGAGTTGTCCTATGACAAAGAGATATGGGTCAGAAAGGAGATATGGAACATACGAAAAAAGGCATCGCTTAGATGGCTGAATAAGCGATGCCTTTTTACGTCAACCAACCGGAAAAAGGAGGAGTACCGGTGGTCAGGTAATTGAAACGTTGAGAAGTAGTTGAAATGTTGCACTTGATTTCATCTACTGTGATTATAGTATAACACTTTTTTTGAAAAAATCTATACACTAGTTTGACAAAAAATGAATATAATATTAAGAAATTGTGGACATAGTTGACAAAATGAAACAGTTGACAGTGCAAATAATTACTGATATACTAGAGCCAGTGAATAAAACAAGGAAAAGTCTTTGAACAAAAGTAGTACCCTTCATTTGAAACATAACAGAGAGTCGGGCAGGTGAGAGCCGATATGGGACAGGAAGGGGAATGGATTTGGGAGATGCAAGGTGAATTAACAGTAGCTGATGCCGCGTCCTCGCGTTACAGGGGTATGATATCGACTGTAAGGTCCGTATCAGAATAAGAGTGAATGATATTGCAGACTGACCGTTGTTCCGGCTCGCATAGTATCTGAAGTGGACAGAGAACCGGCACATCAGAGGGAAATCTGCATATGATTAATTAGGGTGGCACCGCGGATATTTCGTCCCTGACTTATTTGATAAGTCAGGGACTTTTTTGTTGGAAAAAATCCGGCCAGCGGCTGAGCAGACGGGAAGATTTATCTGCCCGGATGTTCAGACATTGGACGGATTCAGGAACATGAGCATGAAGAGCGAGAGCTCGGAATGCGAATGATTCCGGAGGATGGCGAGAGTGCGGCGCACGAAGCCATCCAATTTTCCAACAAAAGATTCCGCAGAAAAAATCCGGCCAGCGGCTGAGCGCCAGCATCTCCCCATCAGGGAAAGGAGCAGCCATGAAACGAATCTTCAAAGTTTACACCAAGACCGTCAGCCTCATCGAGGAGACGGCAGTGGACGTTTACAGCAATTTTGTCGGGGATGACAAGGGCTTTCTGCTGGAGAGCTATGACAAAAATTATGACCGGTATGTTTTTATGGGAAGAGAACCGGAGGCTGTCATCCGGACGGAGAACGGCCAGTTGACCGTGTACCGCAGAGACGGCAGCAAGCTGGTCGTGCCGGGAAACCCTGCCGAGGCGCTGAAAGAATATTTTGACAGTTTTGAGATTTCCTGCGAAGGTGCGCCGCTTCCGTTTTCCGGAGGACTTGTGGGAGCCCTTGGGTATGACTTTGTCCGGTATCAGGAAGATTTGCCGGATCATAATGATGACGAAATTGGTATCGATACTATTCAGCTTATGCTGGTTACTGAATTCCTTTCCATTGATCATGTAGCGGAAACCATGACCGCCGTGATTCTGGAAGAAAATAGTGAGGAAGGAGAAAAGAGCGTTGTTTCCAGACTGGAGGAAATGATAAGAAAGGCGCTGGCAAAAACAGAAAAAGTAAAAATGACAGATGAACAGGAGGCTGACGGGAAGATTATTTATCAGTCAGATACGATGGAAGAGTACTGCGAAAAGGTTGAGAAAATAAAAAAGTATATACGGGAAGGGCACGTTTTTCAGACGGTGCTGTCACAGCGCTGGACTGTTGAGACCGGGCAGGATGGATTTACTCTCTACCAAAAACTTCGGGAAATGAATCCATCCCCGTATCTGTATTATTTTAATTTTGGAGATTTTGAAATAATAGGAAGCTCGCCCGAAATGGTTGTCAGACACAAAGACAGCGTTGTCACCACCTGCCCCATCGCGGGAACCAGACCGAGAGGAAGAGACGAAAAAGAAGATAAATGCCTTGAAGCCAGTTTGGTCGATGATCCTAAAGAAAAGGCAGAGCATGTTATGCTGGTAGATCTGGCCAGAAACGATATGGGAAGAATCGCAGAGTTCGGAAGCGTCAGAGTGAAAGATTTTATGCATATACAACGATATTCTCATGTGATGCACCTTGTTTCTTTCGTGGAGGGAAGAAAAAAACAGGAATACCAGGCGGTTGATCTGATTCGCGCCTTTCTGCCGGCGGGGACTTTAAGCGGAGCGCCGAAGGTGAGAGCCATGGAAATCATTGATGAGCTGGAAAGTGTGCGAAGAGGACTGTACGGCGGAGCGGTGGGTTACATGGATTTTGGCGGTAATATGGATTTCTGCATCACCATCCGGACGATGATCAAAAAAGGCGACCGGGTATATATGCAGGCGGGAGCTGGTATCGTGGCCGACAGCGATCCGGAACAAGAATATCAGGAATGCTGCAATAAGGTGCGGGCGCTTGCACGAATTTTAGTGAAGGAGGAAAATCTATGATATTGCTGATTGATAATTATGATTCCTTTACCTATAATCTGTACCAGTATATGGGAATATTCGACAGAGATATTCAGGTGGTGCGCAATGATAAAATCACTGTGGATGAAATCAAAAAACGGTCTCCGGAAAAAATCGTTCTTTCGCCTGGACCAAAAAGTCCTGAGGACGCCGGTATCTGCGTAGATGTGGTGCGAAAGTTTTATGATAAGATTCCTATTCTGGGTATTTGTCTCGGGCATCAGAGTATAGGGGCCGCTTTTGGTGCGGAAATTGTTCATGCGAAAGCGCTGATGCATGGAAAACAGTCGTTGATCACACATTCCGGCAGAGGAATCTTCCGGGGAATTCCCAATCCGGTCCGGGTGGCGAGATATCATTCTCTTGCGGTGGATGAGAAAACGCTTTCGCCCGATTTTGAAATACTTGCCAGAACTGAAGACGGAGAAATCATGGCTATGGAGCACAGGAGGTATCCTGTCGTCGGCATCCAGTTTCACCCGGAGTCGGTGTTCACGGAACATGGCAAAAAGATGATAGAAAACTTTTTGAATTATGACAAAGGAAGGGGAGCATTATGATACTGGACACTATTGTAAAAGATAAAAAAAGACGGCTTGTGGAACATAAGGCGGCTGTCCCGGAAAAAGAAATGAAGCGGATGGCTCTTGCTTCTGACAGAAAAAGCATTTCCTTCCGCAAAGCTCTGGCCAGGGACGGACTGTCCATCATCGGAGAATTTAAAAAGGCGTCGCCAAGCATGGGGAAAATCACTATGACAATGAAACTTGCTGACCGGATCGCTGATTATAATAATTCCGTGGACGCAATCTCCTGTCTGACAGAAGAGGATCATTTTTTGGGAAATGTGGATTATTTCAGAGAAATCCGACGCATCACGCCGCTGCCGATGATTCGGAAAGATTTTATCATTGACGCCTATCAGATCTATGAGGCGAAGGTTATCGGCGCCGACTGCATCCTGCTAATCGCAGCTATTTTAACCGATGAGCAGATGAAAGAATTTTATGAGCTGGCATATTCTCTGGACATGGATGTGCTTCTGGAAGTTCATGATGAAGAGGAAATGGAAAGGGCGCTGAGAATAAAGCCCGAAATCATTGGCGTCAATAACCGGAATCTGAAAAATTTTACAATTGATTTGGAGACTACCCGGCGGCTGCGGCCTTTGGTGCCGGAAGAAACAATTTTTGTATCAGAAAGCGGAGTGACCACCGGGGAGCATATCCGTTTTCTCCGGCAGTGCGGCGTGGACGCCCTTTTGATCGGAGGAGCATTTATGCTGTCAGATCATCCGAAAGAAGTGGCGGGCGAATGGAAATCAATTTATGACTGTGGCCAGGAGGTATAGGGATGCGCAGAGCACGAAGAAAACTTATCAAAATCTGCGGTCTGACCACGGAGCAGGACGTCAGGTACGCCAGCACATTTCTTCCCGATCTGGCGGGATTTGTTCTTTTCTTTCCTAAAAGCAAACGTAATCTGGAAATTGCCCGGGCGATAAAACTGAAAGAATCTCTGGACAAAAAGGTAAAAAGTGTGGCGGTGGTGGTCTCTCCCTCAGTGGAACAGGTGGAGATAATTCAGACGGCAGGATTTGATTATATTCAGATTCACGGAAGCCTCGCTGAAGAAGTCTACGACGCGGTGCATATTCCTATATTGAGAGCTTTCAATGTCAGCGATATGAATGAATTTACCCGGATGCAGAAGCTTGATAAAATTGAGGGCTATATTTTTGATTCCCATGATCCCGGCAGCGGCAGCCCTTTTGACTGGTCGCTGCTGGAGCAGATACAGAGAGACGACAGGCTTTTGTTTCTGGCGGGCGGTATCCATGAGGGAAATGTGCAGGACGCTATGATCCGGGTAAATCCCGACGGTATTGACGTAAGCTCCGCGGTGGAATATAAAAAACCGGATTCCGGCGGTATCAATGGCGGCCAGGACAGATATCCGGACGAAGGCGGACGCTGTGCCGGAGAAGAGAAGAAGATAATAAAAACCCGGGGCAAGGATCCGGAGAAAATGAAAAGAATAATAAGGATGGTGCATAGTTATGAACAATAAAAAATATGGAGAATATGGCGGACAATATGTGGCGGAATCTTTGATGAATACTTTAAAGGAGCTGGAAAAGGCATACAGGGAGGCAATCAAAGATCCGGAATTTATCAAAGAATATGAATATTACCTGAAAGATTATGTGGGACGGGAAACGCCTCTTTATCTGGCACAGAAATTGTCGGAAAAATACGGGACTAAAATTTATCTGAAACGGGAAGATCTGAATCATACTGGCGCTCATAAGATCAACAACGTGATTGGACAGATTCTTCTGGCAAAACGAATGGGAAAGAAAAAGGTCATTGCCGAGACCGGCGCGGGACAGCACGGCGTGGCAACGGCCACAGGCGCAGCTCTTTTCGGCATGGAATGTACAGTGTACATGGGAGAAGAGGATATGGCAAGGCAGGCCCTCAATGTTTTCCGTATGGAAATGCTCGGCGCCCGGGTGGAATGCGTGAAGACGGGCAGCCGAACGCTGAAAGACGCCACCAACGAGGCTATCCGCACCTGGGCGAAAAATGCGGAGGATACTTTCTACATTATTGGTTCCGCTGTGGGCCCGCATCCGTATCCGGAGATGGTAAAGCAGTTCCAGAGGGTTATCAGCGAAGAAACTAAAAGGCAGATTCTGGAGAAAGAAGGCCGGCTGCCGGACTGCGTCATCGCCTGCGTGGGAGGCGGTTCCAACTCCATCGGCATGTTCGCGGAGTTTATCGACGAAAAAGATGTGGAATTGATCGGCGTGGAAGCGGCTGGCTGCGGAATCGGGACGGGAAAGCATGCCAGCGCCTTTTCTGTGGGACAGGCGGGGGTCCTCCACGGCATGCGTTCCTATCTGCTCCAGGACGAGGACGGCAACGTACAGATTGCCCATTCTATCTCCGCGGGTCTGGATTATCCGGGCGTAGGGCCGGAACACGCTTATCTCCATGACAGCGGCCGTGCGCATTATGTCTCCATCACTGATGATGAAGCCATGGAAGCGCTGCGGGAGCTGTGTATGGCAGAAGGAATCATCCCGGCCATCGAGAGCGCCCACGCTCTGGCCTACGCATTTAAAAAGGCAGCGTCCATGACGCCGGAACAGATTATGATAGTCAACCTTTCCGGACGCGGTGACAAAGACGTACACACCATTGCAGATTATTTTAAAGACAGGGGGTACAAATAAGATGGAAAATCGAATTGAGAAACGAATGAGAGAACTGCAGCAGACTGGCGAGAAAGCCTTCATCACATACATGACTGCCGGGCTCCCGGATATGGAAGGCACAAAAGAGTTAATCCGTGCCGAGGCAGAGGCGGGCATCGACGTCATTGAGCTGGGAATTCCATTTTCCGATCCGACCGCCGACGGCCCGGTCATCCAGGACGCCTCCTACCGCTCCATCTGCAAAGGCACCAATTTGAAGAAGGTATTCGATGCCGTGGAAGAAGTGCGCCGGGACTGCCAGGTGCCGATCGTCTACATGATGTATTACAATACCATCCTTCACTACGGCGTGGGGGCGTTTGTGGAAAAATGCGCCGCCGTCGGCGTGGACGGACTGATCATTCCTGACCTGCCAAAGGAAGAGCAGCAAGAATTGTCTGACGCCCTGGCCCGGGTGGAAAATGCCCCGATTCTTATTCAACTGGTGGCTCCGGTCTCCGCAGACCGCATCCCGATGATCCTCGAAAACGCCCGGGGCTTCGTGTACTGCGTCTCCTCCATGGGCGTCACCGGCCAGGCCGCGGACTTCCACAAAAATGTCCGCGCCTACCTGGAAAATGTAAAGGCCGCCTCCAAGATCCCCGTCATGATGGGATTCGGCATCCGCACCGCCGACGATGTGGCCGGTTTCATGGATACTATAGACGGCTGTATCGTCGGAACACATTTTATTGAGCTGATGGAAGACTCGGACTACAATCTGGAAACGGCAAAAGAGTACGTGCGGAATTTTAAAGAAGGACTGGCGAAGGCAGCGGAAATAGGGTATGCTAATATAAAACGATAAGGAGCGACAATCATGAAAGAGACAAAAACCAACGTTATGCGTATTCTTGAAAAAGAAAAGATAGATTATGAAGCGAAATTTTATCCTCATGGTAAGGAAGCCGTGGATGGCGTCACCGTGGCGGAACTCACCGGGCAGAACCCGGAGCAGGTATTTAAAACGCTGGTGACCGTCAGCAACAAAAAAGAATACTTTGTCTTTGTAATACCAGTGGAAGAAGAACTGGATTTGAAAAAGGCAGCAAAGGCTGTGGGAGCCAAATCCGTGGAAATGATTCATGTGAAAGATATCAATAAAGTGACCGGATACATCCGGGGAGGCTGTTCTCCGGTGGGCATGAAAAAGGCTTACCGAACCACGTACCATGAGACGGCGGAAAAACAGCCGGTCATCATGGTGAGCGGGGGTAAGATCGGTACGCAAATTGCCTGCGCTCCAGAAGATCTGCTGCGGATTACAGACGGACAGTACGCGGATGTGTGTAAATAAAACTGGAGCATATATGCATAAAACATGGGGAAGATTATAATAATCCAGGAAAGTCTCAGGGTATGAAGCAGCTCATGGCCGGTGGCGGCGTAGCCCTCATCGGTATCACTCTGGTTCCCCTGCTTTCCGGACTCTTCGGTTAATCCGAAACCAGACTGCTTGCCGGAGCAGTCAATCCGGTCAGGCGGCGCAAGCTGCCTGCTTACATACCCATAGGCTATTTCAAAAAAGGGTATGTAACGAATGAGGCGCCGGCAATATGGGAATACTATCCCTTACTCGTAGTTCCTTTCCCTTATTTGCAGGGTAATATAAAGGGTAAATCTGCACAATGCGTTGACTATTCCCTTATGAATGAATATAATATAAGGGAAAGAGATGGAGGCTAAGGGAATGAGAACTTTTAATTACTCAGCTATCAAGAATCAGAAATGGGATTCTGAGATCCTTGGGCTTATTGCTGCAATCTATAAAGAGGCCGGTAAGCAGGAACTTTACCTGAAGCAGCGCCCGGATGAATTGGAGAAACTGGTTGAAATCGCAAAGATCCAGAGTACAGAGGCATCCAATGCGATTGAAGGCATTGTTACCACCAATACACGAATCAGGCAGCTGGTAGAGGAGAAAACCACACCAAGGAACAGAGACGAGCAGGAAATTGCAGGATATCGAGATGTGCTTTCTATTATTCACGAAAGCTACGATGCCATTTCTCTGTCAAAGAACTATATCCTGCAGCTTCATAAGATTATGTATAGCCATATGAATAACTCAATGGCCGGACAGACGAAAAATGTACAGAATTATATCAGTGCGACTTTCCCTGACGGTCATACCGAAATACTTTTCACGCCCCTGGCCCCGTTCGAGACGCCGGAAGCACTGGATCGGATCTGTGAGGAGTACAACAAGGTGATCGGCAACATGGAATTGGAGCCCTTAATTGCGATTCCGATCTTCATCCACGATTTCCTGTGCATTCATCCGTTTAACGACGGCAATGGCAGAATGAGCCGCTTGCTGACGACGCTGCTTTTGTATCGCAGCGGATTTTATGTTGGAAAATATATCTCCCTGGAGGCAAAGATCGCTAAAAGCAAGGATTTGTATTATGACGCCCTGAACCGTGCACAGCATGGCTGGCATGAAGGAACCGGGGATGCCATTCCGTTCATTAAATATCTGCTGGGTACCATTCTGGCTGCGTATAAAGACTTCGGGGACAGATTTGCCATCGTGGAAGAGAAGCTTCCTGCTATTGATATGGTTCGCAAGGCTGCTCTGAATAAAATCGGTCGTTTCACGAAGCAGGATATCAGGGAGCAGTGTCCTTCGCTGAGCCTTAGTTCTGTTGAAGGTGCGCTGAGGAAAATGGTTGAATCCGGCGAACTTAAGCGTGAAGGAGCCGGAAAATCAACCTGCTATATTCGCTTGAAATAGTGTATAAGAGTTATAAAAATCGAAATTTGGAGTGGAGAATAAGATGAATATTAGACTCGCTGTAACAGATGATTTAAATAATATCGCTGAAGTATATAGATATAATCATATAAATACATACAAAGGGATGCTTTCTGATAAATACCTTTCACACCTTACTTTAGATTATTGTAGAGATAAATGGAAGAAGTACATTGAGGACACCAAAAAAAGGATATGGGTAGCTTATGAAGCTGACATTTTTCTCGGATTTGTAGCTGGAATGGAGGACTCGGAATTGCCGGATACATGGTATCTCGACTCGCTTCATGTGACAGAAGGCGCCCGTGGAAAAGGTATTGGAACTGCCCTTATTAAAATAATAGGTAAATACGCAAATGAAAACAATTATGCAAAAATGAGCATCTGTATCGTTCAAGGAAATGATAGCGCAAGTAATTTATATAAAAAACTTGGTGCAGAACATTTTTCGTATTTTTATGATGATTTTTGTGGTACTGTTTCTGACTCTGAAAAATTGTTATGGAGGGATCTAAAGATTTTTGAATGATGTTTAGACTTTATCAACTTCCAGTTTATTGAACTGAATACATTTACATAGCCAGGACTGACTGATCATCAGTTCTGGCTATTTTTCTGCCCTTCTCCGGCTGCAGGTGCACATGCAGCTTTGAGGAGGGCTTTGTTATATCCACTTTTTTTATTACAGATGGCCCGGTTATCCACCAACTATACTTCGGATCCGGGCAAAGGAGGACAAACTTATGGCATTTTTCAATAGTGCAGTCGGCGTACTGCAGACTCTGGTAGTAGCTCTCGGTGCAGGTCTCGGTATCTGGGGCGCGATCAACCTTCTGGAAGGCTACGGCAACGATAACCCCGGCGCAAATGCTCATGTACGGTAAAGAAGCAAGCAACCGAAAACAATAGATAGACCGCCAGCACTACACTATTCCGAACCAAAGACCAAAAGATAAGCATTTTGAGAAAATCTAAACTTTTGGATTTTCCTACAATGCCGACTACGGCGGAATCCCTCCCACTCCTTATATATTTCTTTCTGTATACATTGAATTTGTATTTAGTAAAATGCAGACAACACCACGGATCGGCTTTTGGCTGGACAATTCCAACCAAACACCGCAGCAGACAGTAGAAACCATTCTGAACGTTAGGAAGCCGGTATGATTGTTACATATAAGGGGAAGAAAAATTTCTTTTAGTGTTGAGATACAATAGATAGGTAACAAAATAAAAACAAGGATTCACCCTGATGTGATATATTGGAATTGTCCAGAAACCAATAGCTGCATCGAAAGGAGAATCCTTGCATGTCAAGTTTATCACATA
>FCNR01000064.1 GCA_900016875.1 Eubacteriaceae bacterium CHKCI004
CACTATTATCAGAGAGGGGGAATTTCCATGACCGAAGATGAAGCCTACAAAGTGCATATCCAGTACACCTTTAACGCCTTTTGCAAGGTTGTCATTCGTCACGCCGCCATAGATATAATTTTGAAGCTGCGCCGGAGGTGGGAACGGGAAGTTTCCCTTGACTATCTGATGAATGAGAAGTTTGTCCAGCTTGCCGAGCCGGAGCAGCTTGAAGAATATCTTTTTACCGCCTGCGGCCAGACCGCCGTTCTGTACCATGCGGAACTCGCCGCCGCCCTTGCCCTTTTGCCAGAGCAGACACAGGAAGAAATTTTCCGTTACTATTTCCTGCGCCAGCCGCAGCGGGTGATCGGCGTACATATCGGACGGACACGCAGCACAGCAGGGCGGCATATCCAGCTTGCCTTGAAGCGGCTCCGGCGGCTCATGGAGGGAAAACGCTATGAGTAAACTTCTCCCCTATGAAACAATCGTCAAGGCGCATGAGGGCGACCCGGACGCAATCGACACCGTTCTTTCCCACTACGTCGGATATATCCGATACTGTTCCAAAGTACACGGGAAAGTCAGCGCCGAGGTTGAGGAACATATAAAACAGAAGCTAATCGCCGCGCTGTTCAAATTTCGCTTTGACCGATAAGCAAAGAACGAACACCGACTGTCATTAGCGATTTTCACCAGCAAGTTTACAATTCATCTATTCCCATAAGTAAGCGGTCATAGTATAATAAAGCCATCGACAAATAGTAATTATATTTTTTGAAAGAATTCTATAGAGTAAAAATATTTTGTCTTCTATGTTTTAGAAAATGTGCAACAGTCGTTCCGTGAGACTGGTATGTGCCCAAAAAAAATGGTCTATGCAAGAAAATAGATACAACAATAGTGAGCAAATGATTCAGGTAAAGATCAGATATATAATATTTTAAAGTAATTGTACATTTTTTAAGAAATTACAATGGTCATTCATCGTGTTTGAAAGAATAGGTTATTGGCGCACTTTACTTATATATCGTTTTACAGGGGCTGTTTTTTATGCAACGTTAGGGCTTACTCGTATATAGTTATGAAAATAAATAGAGAATGAGGTGCGATTAGATGAAAAATCTTGGATATTCACAAAATTTTTTGGTTAATAAAAAGTTGGTAGAACGTTTAATAAGCAAGTCAAATATTGATGTAACAGATTATGTTATTGAAATTGGTCCTGGAAAAGGGATAATAACAGATGTACTTTCTCAGCATGCTGGAGAGGTTGTTGCAGTTGAATATGATCAAGAATTATATAATAATTTAGTAAGATATCACAGTCATGATAATGTTACATATATATTTGGTGATTTTTTAAAATATAAGTTGCCTTTAAATCGCAGATATAAAATATTCTCCAATATTCCTTTTCAGATAACAGCGGATATTATTAGGAAATTAACAGACGATGTAAATCCACCATCAGATATAAATATCATAATTCAAAGAGAGGCAGCTAAAAAGAATTGCGGTATTCCATTACAAAAATATGAAGGTTTTCGTGCTGCTATAATAAAGGCACAATATAAGGTAGAAATTACACATAGTTTTAAAAGGAGCGATTTTTTTCCTTCGCCTAATGTTGATACAGTTATGCTTCATATGCAGTTATGGGATGATAGATTGAGTGGTGATGATCTTCAAAATTATAAAGATTTAGTGGCTTTTTTTTACACTAATATTAAAGGAGAGACTGCTAAAGAGAGACTTTCTATTTTATTTTCTAATGAGCAAATCAAAAGATTGGGAAAAGCCAATAGAATTAGTCTTTCAAATTCATATACGTTAATCACGGCCGAGCAGTGGATGAATATTTATTATTACTCCAAAATTGGATTGACAGATGAAAAGAAAAAAAAGTTTCAAGATGCATATAAAAAACTTCAAAAAATGAATAAAAAATTGAAAAAGCAAAACAGAACATCTTTACGAAAGTCTAGTAGCAATAAGAAATGTAGAACAAGGATTGATACTTCTAATGGTACAAAAAATAGATAGTATTGATAATTTCTATAAAAATGTGCATGGTAGTGCGAAAATCTGAGAAGAGAATTTAATGCTGGATTTTGTTGATAGTAGATTTCAATGAGTTAACCATAAAAGTATATTAGAAAGTAAAAACAACAGGGGTAGTAGAATATATTTGTTAGATACAAGAAGGAGAGATTGAATTTAAGGTCATCTAATACTCGCGGAATAGTGATAATAATGGTAAGCTGTATTGAAAAAAAACAAAATAACTAACATTATGGGATTATTTCGGTATGAATTGATGTTTTATCATCTTACATAGAATCAGAAATTTGAAAAATTAAAAGAGGACTAAGTTTATGAGAACCCTGTTCTTAACTTCAAGTGGCTTAAACGAAAAGACTATGGTATTATTTTGGAAATGTATCGGAAAAGAACCGATTAACACAAAAGCGATTTTGGTTCCATCCGCCGCAGTTGGAAATGATGGTGCGCGAGAAGGAATCATTGTATGTATGGAGCGCCTTATGAATATGGGAATACCTATGAATAATATTCTTATATATAATCTTGCGTTTTTACTTTCCGATGGATATAAAAGAACATATTCAAGTTATATTAGTGACATACCTGTACCGTTTCGCTTAATGAGTGTTCAAGAACTCACTCAATATGACATGATTGCTTTTTGTGGAGGAAATGCCCATACGCTTCTTAGCGAAATAAACAGAACAGGATTTTCGAAGCCCCTAAAGCAAGCAATAGAGAATGGATTGGTGTATCTGGGAATTAGCGCAGGTAGTATGATTGCTGCCGGAAATTTTTCCGATGGATTAGGATATTTAGCAAATCCGTTGATACCACACGCTGAAAAAGAGAGCCCTTTTGGAGATATATCGAAGAACGATTTGATTGAATTGGCTGACGGTCAAACTGTATTGATTAAAGGGAATCGACAGGAAATTATTTAATAAATTGAATACTGTTGTTTTTTTATCTTCGGGGCACCCTGACCCGAACTTTCAAAACTGAATATCAGCCGCCCACCAGCGGCCAGCGAAAGCAGTAAGTCTGAAAAAGATTTGCTGCTTTTTTTGTGTCCATTTGGCAAAATCGAAAATCACCCGTAGTAGGTAGGTGAAGCCAGAAAAAACTGCCTGCTCCGTTTGGCAAATTTCTAAGAGCGGTGGTGTGGGGAGTGAAAGGAAAAATTCTCTGCCCCGCCGGTTGCCAAAATCCTGTTGCCCGGATTACTAAGGCAAAAGAAATTTTGAAAAATCCCCGTCCAGCGGGTAGCTGGCGGCCTTTGAAATGTATCTTTAGCGGAAAGGGAAAAAGCCGCAGCCAGCGGGCAGCAAAGCCCCGTTCCGGCGTCATATTGGCGAAAGGAAAAAAGGCCGCCCACAGCGGGCCGCAAGCCCTGTCCTGTCCGTTCTATGTACGGAAAAACCAGACAGGGGCAGTCTGCGGCAGTCTTAGAGCAAGTTTCTACCACGGTGCCAAAATCCGCAATTCTGCGGTTTTGTCCCTCGCGGGAAACTTGTTGGGGAGTGCCTTCCCCAAACCCTGCTATGGCGGCTTGCGCCGCAAAAAGATTTCCGTTCGGCAGGCCGTTTTTTTGCGAGAACTGCCCCGGAAATACCTAACAGACCAGCCTATTTTTTGTGATAAGTGAAAGGAGGTTTACAGCCCATGCCGAAGCGATACAACACGCCCCACCGCAGCCGCGTTGTGAAAACCCGGCTGTCCGAAGATGAATACGCCGACTTCACAGCGCGGCTTGCGCCCTATGGTATCAGCCAGTCCGAATTTCTCCGGCAGGCGATACGGCGCACCGCCATACGCCCAATTATCCATGTGTCGGCGGTCAATGACGAGCTGCTTTCCGCTGTCGGGAAACTCACAGCCGAGTACGGCAGGATCGGCGGCAACCTCAACCAGATTGCCCGGTATCTGAACGAGTACGGCGTACCCTACAATGCGCTGTCCGGCGAGGTACGCGCCGCCATAGCCGACCTTGCCGCCCTCAAGTATGAAATCTTACAGAAAGTAGGTGACGCGGTTGGCAACACTCAAGCATATCAACTCTAAAAACGCCGACTACGGAGCCGCCGAACAATACCTGCTTTTTGAGCATGACGAGTTTACCATGAAGCCCGTCCTTGATGAAACCGGCAGGCTTATCCCCCGCGAGGACTACCGGCTGTCCACGCTGAACTGCGGCGGGGAGGATTTTGCCGTTGCCTGTATGCGGGCAAATCTCCGCTATGAGAAAAACCAACGGCGGGAAGATGTGAAAAGTCACCACTATATCATCAGCTTTGACCCACGGGACGGCCCGGACAACGGCCTGACCGTAGACCGGGCGCAGGAATTGGGCGAGAAGTTTTGCGCCGAGCATTTCCCCGGCCACCAAGCCCTTGTATGCACCCACCCGGACGGGCATAACCACAGCGGCAATATCCATGTGCATATCGTTATCAATTCGCTGCGGATAGAGGAAGTCCCGTTCCTGCCCTACATGGACAGGCCAGCCGACACGAAAGCCGGGTGCAAGCACCGCTGTACCGACGCGGCCTTGCGCTACTTCAAGTCCGAAGTCATGGAGATGTGCCACCGGGAGGGGCTTTACCAAATCGACCTCTTGAACGGCAGCAAGAACCGCGTCACAGACCGGGAGTATTGGGCGCAGAAAAAGGGACAGGCCGCGCTGGACAAGCAGAACGCCCCCATGATTGCAGGCGGTATCACGCCCCGGCAGACCAAGTTTGAAACGAACAAAGAGAAGCTGCGGCAGACCATACGCGCCGCGCTGTCTGCGGCGGCCTCATTCGAGGATTTTTCCTCTCTGCTGCTGCGGGAGGGCGTGACCGTCAAGGAGAGCCGGGGGCGGCTTAGTTACCTCACGCCGGACAGGACAAAGCCCATTACCGCCCGCAAGCTGGGCGACGATTTTGACCGCGCCGCTGTCCTTGCCGTTTTGGAGCAGAACGCCGCCAGAGCCGCAGAAAAGGCCGCGGCTATATCCAGCACCCCGCCCTCTATCCAAGACCAACTGCGGGCAGACAGAGCCGCCCGAACCGCCCCGAATGTGCAGCGGCTTGTGGACATTGAGCAGAAGAAAGCCGAGGGGAAAGGCCGGGGCTATGAACGCTGGGCGACCATGCACAACCTCAAACAGATGGCCGCGACGCTGAATGTGTATCAGGAATACGGCTTCACTTCCCCGGAGCAGTTAGAAGCCGCCGTTGATACCGCCTATCAGGAAATGCGCCAGACCAGCGGCGAACTGAAAGCACTGGAAACGAAGCTGCAAGGGAAAAAGGAATTGCAGCGACAGGTGCTGGCCTACGCCAAGACCAAACCCGTCCGCGACGGCCTGAAAGCGCAGAAATCCCCCAAAGCCCGCGAAGCATACCGGCAGGCGCATGAGAGCGATTTTATCATAGCCGACGCAGCCGCCCGGTATTTCAAGGCACATGGCATTACCAGGCTGCCCGCCCGGAAAGCGTTGCAGGACGAGATCGAGCAGCTTGTTTCCAAGAAATCCGGCCTGTATAACACCTATCACGCACAGAAACAGCGGTTTAAGGAGTTGCAGACCGTCAAGCGGAACATCGACCAGATTTTGCGCCGGGAGGAACCCCGCCGCAGAAAGGAGCAGAGCCATGAGCGATAACCTGCCCCGCATGGACTACCGCCAGCACCGGCGGGCGCGGCGGCTGGTGCATGAGTGCTGTAACTACGACGAGGGGAACTGCCTGCTGTTGGACGACGGGGAGCCTTGCGTATGCGTCCAGAGCATTTCCTTTTCCCTCATGTGCCGCTGGTTCCGTGTGGCTGTCCTGCCCCTTGACGGGGAGCTGGCCGCAGCCCTCTTGTACCGGGGGAGCCGGAAACGGTGCGCCGTCTGCGGCGCGGCCTTTGTCCCCAAATCCAACCGGGGAAAATACTGCCCCGGCTGCGCCGGACGCATGAAGAAAATCAAAGCCGCCGAGCGAAAGCAGAAACAAAGGCAGAAATGTCACGCTTTAGAGCCTTTCAAACCCGCATAAATCAAGGCTTTTTTCGTGGGTGTCAAAGGGTACGCGATACATTTATCCTTTTCCCCCGGAAACAGCGTTCTAAATGCGTACAAACCGTCAAAATCAACCCGAACACAGGGAGGTGATCCTATCGCTGATTATATCATGGCAGACACGAAGCTGCCCGCCTATCTGCCCTATCCCCGTTTCCTGCTGAAAATGGAGATTTCCCAGACCGCCAAGCTGCTCTATGCGCTGCTGTTAGACCGCTCCACCCTCTCCCAGAAGAACAAGTGGCAGGACGGCGAGGGCAGGATTTATATTATCTATCCCATCGCGGAGATAGCCGAAATACTGGATAAAGGCAGCACCACCATAAAGGGGGCGCTGAATGAACTGGACATGGCGGGGCTGCTGGAACGGGAACGGGGCGGCTTCTCCGCACCGAACCGACTGTATGTGAAAGTGCCGCGTGTGCCACAGGTACAGTTTTCCGACCAACTGATGGCCGGAAAACCGACCCTCATAGAGCCGGAAAACCGACCAACTGATGGTCAGAAAACCGACCTTATGATGGTCGGAA
>FCNR01000012.1 GCA_900016875.1 Eubacteriaceae bacterium CHKCI004
ATAAAGATTACCTTCTTTTCTAGGATAGCTCTATTATACAGCAAGAGAAGCATTTCGGCTTGTATTTACTACAAAATATATGAACTTTTCAAGGTGCTATAGACAGGCTTTTGACCCCAATATCATACAATACCCCAACCAGCATCTCTTTATTGTTAATCATTTTTTCACATGTTTTTTCTTCAGATAACATAATGTTTTCCTTTCTGGATACCCATCTATAAGTCATTAGACTATCTTTTTGCAAATTCTATCTGCACAATATCATCAAATCCTCATATGGTTTATGCGTGGCTTTCATCTGAACTTTAGCTATATTATTTCCCTCCAATTTTCCGTATCAAAACAACCTATAATGCTAGATAACATTATATCATCGCTTTCATTTTTTTACATTAGTATCTTTTGAATTCTTGAAATTTCTTTCGCAAAAATCCACCTCACGTAATAAATTTATGACCAATTTATGATTGGTCCTCAAAGATAAACTTTTTTATCAAAACTATATTAAGAGTAAGGATCCTATTATCACCAAACTAAACATAATCCAAAAAGACAACATCCAAAATTTTTCTTTTGACTTTACTATTCTCATCTCTTTTCTCATCTGAGTTGTAATTACTCTTATTTCATTCGCGGTATTCTTCTTTACTTCCTTTACCTGATTCTCCGCAATTCTTTTTTTCTTCTCAGCAGCCCTCTCTTTTTTCTGTGCTTCTTCTACTGCATCTACAGAAGACTGTACCACCATCTTTTCCAGTTTAGAGTTCCAGGCCTGAACGTCTTTTATTCTTTCTTCGAGCTGCTCTTGCTCTTTCCTGCTCAGCAATCCGTTCCTGTTCCGCAGATCGTCGTTGCTTCTCTGCAGAGACTGACTGATATTCTGCGTTCTGGACAATTCGATTTGCAGTTTCTGATTTTCCTCGGTTAACTTCTGAAGCTCGTCTTGCAGCTTCTGATTTTCGGATGAGATCCTCCAATCTTTTTCCCGAAATTCCCGCATCCGCTCCAGACATTTCTGGATATTTTCCCGATCCTTTTTCTGAGCACTCCGCAACTCGTCTCTCTCTGTAGTCACTTTCGACAGGGCCTCCGCCTGTTCCTGCGACAACTTCTTCCACTTGTCGATAGTATCGTGTGAGATCGACATCAACTGTGTCATATCTGTGGATACCATAGTTTTCTTTTTGTTCATTTCTGATAAATTCATCCTCTAATTCCCCCTTACTGATTTTTAAATGAAAAGTCTTAGAAAGGTTGCTGTCACGTACTTTCTTTCCTTCCTGATTCTGAAACGTGATATGCTTTCTTTTCTCTGTCCAATTCACGCTCCATCCTGCATTCTTCATTTCTCTGATAAATTGCTCCCGGCTGGTGCAATACTCCATCACATTCAGCACAGTCATGGCACAATCCGCCACATAACTATCCTTTGCATGGTTACGAAACAGATTGTATTTGTCTTTGCTCCATGCGATCACTTCTCCGTTCTCAATCTGACTGCCATCAAAATGCTTGCCTTTTTCCGCTATGGTGAGTCCACGTTCCCGACACATCCGATTCGTCAGCTGCTTCATACGTTCCAGATCTTTTCTGGAATTATGCAGTTTTTTCCCATTTTTGTAGCTTACAGAATTAGTAACTATATGGCAGTGAATATGATCTTTATCCTTATGAACACTGACAACTGTCTGAAAACCGGCAAACCATTTTTCAGCAAATTCTATTCCAAATTCCAAAGCCTGCTCAGGTGTGATTTTCTCATCCTTATGCCAGGAAATCACATTATGGAAATACATCCGACCGGAATCCTTTCCCCATAATCGTTTCTCCGCTAAAAACGACTGATATACCAGATCATAATTTACTTTTTCATACGGATACGGCCCAATAATATGAACAAGATGCTGCTCCGTTTTTCCCTCCCGCAGGATATACTCAATACAGTTTCTCATTGCCCCATGGGAATTTGTCCGCTTATTAATCGTCTTATTGATTGCCATATTGTTTCACACTCCTTCCGATATCCAGATATGTTTTCACTGAGACTGTTCAGCACATCTGCTCTGGGATAAAAACCGCCAGCATTCATATGATGTGCAATCTGGTTGATATTGGTTGTTGCACCTCGCAGCAGACGGTTTGTTTCCCCAAGCCTTTGATTTAATACATTCAATTCTTCTTTTACCTCTGCTGACATAAGATCCACATTTTCAATTGCAGCAAGTATCACTGCCTGCTGTGTCTGCCCCGATGCTTTGATCTTTTGCTGAAGCAGGGCATATTCTTTCTCATTCATCCGTATCGTAACGGTATGGTTTCTTTTTCTCATAATCCTTTCACTCCTTCCATAATCTACACTGTTATTTCTATGCACTTCCAACTACGAGGGGATTCCATAAGGGGAAATGAAATCTTCCCCTTTGGTGGGTGCAGGACAAAGCCCTAGTCAATCTATGAATCTGTGAATGGAATGTCCGGTGGACATTTCAGGAACAGAACTTCATAGCATTGGCGGCCAGGGTTCCAAGGGACAGCGTCCTCTGGCAAGTTTAGGAACAGCCCCTAGGCTGATTCCGGTGCATAGTGGCATGCCACTTTGCGAAACTTGCCTGTCATATGCTGCCATTCCATACGTGCTGATTGCTTCTGCTCCTCTTCACACAAATAAAAGAAAGGCAGGAAGATGACAGTGGTTTTGTGGGATGCAAAAAGGATGTGAAGGAAATGGAAATTCTCACCTTTCCAGAGAATTTCTATTTTCCGGAATATCTTTTGGGCATCCCACTCCGGTGCGCAGTACCGGACAATCATGTGCCGTATCCGGCACCTAAACAAACATATCTGCCTGTACTTTTTGTACATCCTGCCAATCTCTACCGTTCACCGCACTCTTTTCCACTACCAAGGAACAAAAATAGCAGTTAAAAACAATAACCGTTTTTTCCCCCGAAAATTGTCTCAACTGCTATGATCTTTTACTGCTATTATTCAATTGTCCATTCATCAAATTCTGTTAAACTTCCATCCAAGCAGATCCAATCTTCAAAAGTGCTGAAGCTCTTCCAACTCCTTCTCCAATTTCTCAATACGATGGTGCTGATACCAGATCACCCCTGGAAGACCTGCAGCCATAAGAAAGGCACAAACCAACACCTTCAAAGCATCCCATCTGGATTCTATTCCACTCATGGAAAATCCGCACACAAGATTAACGAATAGGACATAAAAATATCCGCAAAATAAAGCTGTACTAAACATCCCTTTTAAAATTTTCCACATTTTAATTCCCATCTTTACACCTCCTCAAAATAAGTTTAGCGATTTTTTCGCTAAATATCAATAGTGAATATTTCGCTAAGATATTATGAATCCATGAGGTGAAAATAATGTATAGTAGAATCCGAAATCTAAGAGAAGATCGTGATCTCACGCAAAAACAAATGGGCGAGATCTTAAATTGCAGTCAGCGTATTTACAGTAATTATGAATGCGGCAATGTAGACATTCCCACACAAATCCTGATCAAACTAGCCAAATTTCATAAAACCAGCGTTGATTATCTGCTTGAACTGACAGATGACAAGCGCCCCTACCCCCGTAAAAAGGATGGAAATCAATAGATTCTGCCCGGATTCTCGTTCCGGGCAGTTTTTCTGCTCTTTTTTATTTTAAAAACTGTCTGCAAAATCCAATGCCACATCTGCATTTTCTTCCTGCTCCCTGTCCACCGAATCAAAAGCAAAACCAGCTTCTTCTTTTTCTTGCATAAACGGCTGTCCGACGCCATTCATATACGGATACAGCAGCTCCATGAGATTTTTCGCAAGTAACATAGGAACCGATTCTTTTACCCCTTCTTTGATAGCGTTCTGCACCTGTCTCAGAAACGCATCTTCCTTTTCCCGAGTCTCCAGGTAAGGATCTTCTTCCTTCTCATATTCCCGACCAAAATAATCATTCACAGCTGCTACTACCGCCCGTGTATAGGATTTATACTTTTTCCTGTTCATGGTCTGTAAATACTCCCAAGCCTGACGGTCTGCCTCGTCCAGCAGATTCAGGCGGATATTTGTATTGATGATTTTCCGTTCCTTTCTCATACTCATATCAGTCTGCCTCCATTCTTCTGAATTTTTCTGACTGCCAGCATCTCGTAACCTTTTGCCGCTGCGCAGATATCATGGCTAATGGTTACCCGGTTCCTGACATAATCTCCAAAGTTTTCGATCATACAGCCACCGCCTCCGACTACATACAGCCGCATTAATTCCGGATTATATTCGTGTTCCCTCAGTTTCCGAAAGATTTCTGCTGTATAATCTCTTGCAGCCGCTTTCATAACATCCAGATAATTTTCCCCGATATCTGCTGTTCCTTTTCGGATCACCTGTTCAATGACCAGATCGTCCACTACTGCTCCCATCCTCCTTAATAACTGTTCCCTGACAGCCAGCACACATTGATGTGTCCCGTATTTTTCAGTAAAACATTTCTTTTCTACCGGTCGTGAATTATTGATATACATGATATTCATTGTCCCATTTCCGATGTCCGCCAGCATATTGATTCCCTTAAAATCCTGCAGGTGATATGCGACGGCTGCAAAACCCTGTGGAAAAATATCTACCCCGATAAACTCCACATGATAAGTTTTTCCACGAAACACAAAATCCACCACTGCATTCTGAAGCAGATAATCACGGAAAGTTTTGGTCCTATGTCAAGATTTAGCGCAAGTTAAAATGAGAAATTTATCCTCATCTTAACTTACTAAGAGCAGTTCGTTTGTCTGTGTCTGCTCATATAGTTTTTCAAAGTCATTTGGTGACATGTAATCGCAATGACTATGAATACGTTTGGTATTATAAAAGGCTTCAATATACTCGAATATCAGACGATATGCCTGCTGATAATCACGTATTTTAAACCGGTTCAGCCATTCCCGTTTGATAAGTGCATGAAACGATTCGATACATGCATTATCCCATGGGAAAGCCTTTTTCGAGTAGCTGCGCTGCATTTTTGCAGTGGCTTCCCGATATGCCTGGGATATATACTGCCTTCCTCTGTCACTGTGGATAATTAACGGCAACTTCGTGTTCCGTCTGGCTTTCGCTTTATTGATGGTATTAATCACACAGGATACCTCTAAAGTCTGGCTGAGTGTCCAGGCAATGATCTTACGGGAAAACAGATCCATAATGCTTGTCAGATAGACAAAGCCATCTGTCGTCCAGATATACGTGATATCACTGCACCATACCGCATTTGGACGATCAGGAGTAAACTGTTCATCCAGGATATTTTGAAGTTCGTTACTGAGATCGGAATCTATGGTAGTGATCGTCCATGGTTTCACCCATTGGGCTTTAATCCCCATTTCCTTCATATATTTTCCGACAGTACGCTCTGAGATGGTCTCCCCCTTCTGACGTAGCTTTCTGGTGATTTTGGGGGCTCCGTAGTTTTGCTTCGATCCATCATAAATATCCTGTATTTTGGCTTTTATGTATTCCCTGCGTTTTTCTGTATCAGAAGGAGTACGGTTTAGCCATGAACGATATCCAGACCGTGAAACGCCTAAATATTTCAGCATTCCGGAGACGGAGACCCGGCGATTCTGTTTTCTGGCAGCTTCCATCTTTTCAGAAACCTCGAGATAAATGGCTTCTGTTATTTTCCCAGAATGCTGATAGCTTTTTTTAGCACATCAAGTGCATCCTGGGCATCACGGAGTTCGCGTTTCAGACGGGCAATCTCTTTCTGCTCATCAGAGGCGTAATTACCGGAGCCACGAACAGGGATATCGCCAGACTCCCGGAAATCCTTCAGCCATTTTGTCAGAGTGCTGTAACCCACACCGAGGTTTTGAGCACAGCCACGGACACCAAGCTCTTTGTGATCGAAATAATACTGGACTGCATCCAGTTTAAACTGTTTGTCATGTTGTTTTGCCATAATGAGATCCTCCTTCAGTACGATACTTCTATTATATCATGTATTGTCTATTTGGAATTTTCTCATTTTGACTTGCACTATTTATATACTAGCACCATTTCTTTCTGACTGCTCACCCATGTCAGCGGAAGTCCGGCAGCCAGATGTACTTTCGCCTGATCCACCCCTTTACTTTCCAACTCACCGGCAACGGCCGCAAGTGTAAGGAGGTAATAGTCCTCATCCTCCGTTTTTTCTGCCCAAAACTCCTTGTGTTCTTCTCCAATCTGGTAATACACTCCTTGATAAACCAGAAGGTTATTCTGGAATGTAGGCTCCTTTTCATATCTGGTTACACCTGCCTGAAAACATCTGCAGGCTGTTTTCATGTTTCCATATCCGTGATCCACACCAATCACTGTAATTATCTGATTTTCCTTATTTTTCATCATTCTCATATTATCTTTCTCCTTTATTTTTTTGAACCAAATTAATACTTACGCTCTTTGATAAAATAGATATTTTATTATCTCTTTCATTAATTCTTTAATATTAAGTTTCTTACATACTTAATAGTGTCCCATGATCCTGCACAGGTTTTTCCCACATAGGCTTCTCCTATGGCCTGACATTCCCAGATGGGAATAACCCATGCAGGGATTTCCTATGGTCTGATGTATCCAGATTGTAAAACCTGTATGGCATATTTTCATATCTGCTCATTCATTTTCCTTCCCCAAAGGTACTTCACGGACAATATATTCCGTATCCCCATAACAGCCGTCACAATACCTGATCCTGTGTCTCTCCACATATCCATGATGTTCTAATTCTTTTATCGCTGATCTTACAGAATCAATCCCATCCCTGCTTAAAGATGCCAGCCCCTTCATATTATAATTCCAGTCATCTGGCAAACTCAGCATCAGAGAAAGAAGGCCTTTTGCCTTTAAAGAGAGCTTCTTATTCTTGAAATGATGATTGCTCATAACTGTAAAATTCTTCGTCCGCTCCACCCGGAACACCTGTGACATAGCTTCACCTCCAATAAAAAAGGCACAAAGCCTTTCATGACCTGTGCCTTATCTTCTATTTATTTTGTTTATCTTTTCTTTTAGGAAACGTAAATCAGTTCCGCCAAAATCATTTCCTCTGCAATTGCCCTATGCTGATTGATTGCTCTTACCCATGCCATCTGGTCAGCCTCCTTATCTGGTAAAGGATCGCTCTTTTCCAGCTGTTTCAATATAATTTCTTCCCGCTCCTTTGCCGCCCGGTCAATCTCCAATAGATGCTGACCAATCGTGTCTTGTAAAAGCATCACCTGATATTTTGCCCGTTTGCAGTTTTTCAGGTAATCCCTGCGCAGGAATCCATATTTTCCAATATGCAACATCTGTTCTCCGGATTTATATCCCAGTTCCGGCAGCAAATACCCATTCACATTTTTATAATTCAGTTCCATAAATCTACCCTCTCTTTCCATTATATTTCCTGTTGAACATCTTTTTTCTTATTCTGATGTGCCCATCCTCTCAGTAGTTTTTCGATCAGATCTGCCTGTTGGGCTGGTGTATAATCTGGTGGGAAATACTTTCCAATCCGTTCAAAGGGAATTTTTATCTGTTCCCTCTGGTTAGGCTTGATTTCCTGCAGAATATCATAAATCATGTCCATATCAAGCTGTTTCTGCTGACTCATCCTCTTTAACCGGTTGGCCTGTGAAATATTCGGAATACACTGTTCCAGTTCCATCACAGCATGAAGCTCATACTGTTCTTCTTCTGTCAGGAATGAAATTTCCACTGCAGAACGGATTGCCAGCAATTCCCGGTCAACCATATCCAAAATCTTCGGTATCAGTTTTGTGAGACGAATATAACGCTTAATCTGGGTCACACTTTCTCCCACCATCCGGGCAAGCTGCTCATTGCTCTGATAACCGGCTGCAGAATCCGTCTTTTTAATATTTACCTCGCCATTTTCAGAGATATCCGCTTCTAATAAAGATATCTCAACCATTTCCTCAATACACTTCGGTTCCAATGGGTCCGAAGATAATTCCTTTCTTTTTCCCTGCCGGTTCATTGCCTGTAACCTCATCTTATAAGCAAAGGCTTTTTCGCTCGGCAGAATTTTTTCTCTCTGTAAGTTACTGTCTATCATTGCGATAACAGCCTGATCATCATCCATACTACAGATGATAGCTGGAACTTCTTTGATTCCCGCCCAGAGGGCAGCTTCTTTTCTTCGATGCCCTGCAATGATTTCAAATCCTTCTCCATCCGGATTTTTACGGACGAGCAGCGGCACCAGTATACCTTCCTGCTGAATACTTCTGCGCAACTCAAAGAGTTCCTGATTTCGTTCTACTTTAAACGGATGTTCTTTGAAGTCATGCAATTCCCTTATTTTAATCATTCCAATGTCTGCACCCGGCACGTCAGTCTGTAATGAACACATCGCTTTCTTTTTTACCATTTGAATTTTCCTCCTGTTCCGTACAAAAGAAAAAGGACTCTTACCTTCCAGAAAAGCTCTGAAAACAAGCGTCCTTTTCACTCTTATCTACGATATTCAGATTGAAATGTTACATCAACTTTTATGTGTCTACTCATACCACATGCAGAACTACAGACACCTCTATGCCATCCATAATCTGTTTTTTTCGTCCCTGTTTTCCTGTCGGTGCGAAACTCATATACCTCGCAAAATGCCTAAAACAAAGGATTTCTACGAATTCACCCGATGTAGACAACAGACAGTCTCCACATGACAACTGTGTCCGAACTGGTCCACCACTGCTACCCGCTCTATCTCATATCCCTCTCCACAGAGAATTTTACAGTCTCTTGCCAGGGTTCCCGGGTCGCAGCTTACATAGACTATTCGCTTCGGACACATCTGAGTCATCGTATGGAGAAGAGTCTCGTCGCAGCCTTTTCGCGGCGGGTCCACGACGATGACGTCCGGGCGGATGCCGGTGCGCTGGTACTCGGCGGGTACGATTTCTTCGGCTTTGCCCACGTAGAAGGTGACGTTGTCCATCTGGTTGAGGGCGGCATTGCGGCGGGCGTCGTCGATGGCTTCTTTGACGATTTCCACGCCGTAGACCTGTTTTGCCTTCTGAGCCAGGAAGAGAGAGATGGTTCCGATGCCGCAGTAAAGATCCCAGACGATTTCTTCGCCTTTCAGCCCGGCGTACTCAAGGGCTTTGGAATAAAGAACCTTCGTCTGCGCCGGGTTGACCTGGAAGAAGGAAAGCGGCCCGATCTGATAGCGAACGTCTCCGATATAGTCCTCGATATAATCTTTCCCCCAGAGGGTCTCGCAGGACGCGCCGAGGATGCGGTTGGTCTTCTCTTTGTTGGTATTGACCATGATACTGGTCATACCCGGAATGGCAGCGAGCTGCTCCACCAGAACGGCGCTGTTTTTCAGCTGCTCCTTTTTGCCGTTTAAGACGAGGCAGACCATGATCTCGCCGGTGACAAATCCCACCCGGGTGAGTACATGGCGGACAAGCCCCGTGTGGCTCTTTTCGTCGTAAGGACGGATATTATTTTTGCGCAGGTAGCGCAGGATGATTTCCAGAATGTCTTTATTGACCTCTGCCTGAATGAGGCAGTCGGTGTTCGGCACGATGGTGTGGGTGCGCCCGGCGTAAAATCCGGCGATAATGTTGCCGGCCTTGTCCAGTCCGACAGGATACTGGGCCTTGTTGCGGTAATGCCACGGATGCTCCATGTCGTAGATGGGCTCCATTTTGGCCTCGATGCCGTCAAATCCGCCGATGCGTTTCAGGCAGTTTGCCACCTGATTCCACTTGAATTCCTTCTGCTTTTCGTAGGAAAGCTGCTGGATCTTGCAGCCGCCGCACTGTCTTGCCACAGGGCAGGGCGGAGTCACCCGGTCAGGTGACGGTTCCAGGATCTCCACCAGTCGGGCGTAACCGTAATTCTTCTTCAGTTTCGTGATGGAGACCTTCGCTTTATCCCCGATGACCGTGTCTTTAACGAACAAAGGAAAGCCCTGATATTTACCAAGGCCTTCCCCCTCTTTCGTGAAGTCTTCGATTGTAAGCAGAATCTCCTGATTCTTCTTTAACTCCATATAATGCTCCTTTATTTCACCACAGGTCCGCTGGTGCTGCGGATATTGCTTTCAAATAATTTGTTATAGCCTCGCCATTCGCCGCTCTGGCGATTCTCCTCGGCCAAAGCCTCGATGAATGACTCCATCTTGGCGTCGGTGTTGTCGGCAAAGTTTAAAGCCAGAGCTTCGATGAGCGCCGGTTTCTTCGGTGAACCGTATTCCAGCTCGCCGTGGTGGGCGAGGATACAGTGCTTAAGCTCGTTGGCGAGCTTCACCGGGAATCCCTGAATGCCGCGAATCTTCTCATCGACCATCAGGGTTCCCATGACGATATGTCCGATGAGCTGACCCTCGTCGGTGTAATCATTTTCCGGGAAATCAGACAGCTCGTTGACCTTTCCGATATCATGGCAGAGAGCCGCGGTAATCAGCAGGTCGCGGTTCAGGATCGGATACTGGCTGCAATAGTAATCGCAGAGCTTTGTCACATTTAAGGTGTGCTCCAGCAGACCGCCCAGAAATCCGTGATGTACCCGCTTTGCTGCGGAATGTTCCTTGAACTTTTTGGCAAACTCTTTGTCACCGAAAAAAGCGACCAGAAGCTGACGAAGATATATGTTCTGGATATGATTCACATATCCCACCAGTTCTTTGTACATTTCCCCCACGTCTCTGGCGGAACACGGAATATAATCCTGCGGCATGTACTCGCCCTCCTTAACTTTTCGAAGACGGCGGACATTGAGCTGCAGGCTGCCCTGAAAACTGGTGACCGTGCCTTCGACACGAACATAATCCATCTGCTCAAAGTTGTCAATGCCGTTGTTCAGTTCCCATATTTTTGTGTCAATGACACCGGTTTTATCCTGAAGAATCAGGGAATAATAAGTCTTCCCTGCTTTTGTTTTCGAAATATTTTTTAACTTGCAAAGATAAACATCAGAGACGGTGTCACCTTCTCTGAACTCGTTAATATAACGCATACGTAATCCCTTTCTAATATTTTCCACACATGTATCGGACCTCCGCCGGATACTCTTTTCCCTCACTGCTTTTTCATCCGGAAAACAGGCGGCTGCGGCCGCGCCTCCGCTCTCCGGACTTTTCTATTCAGAAAGCTTGGCGCCGTTATCCGGGCTCTGTTCCTTTCTGTATCGTTCCATCCTCCGATGCTGATACACCTTTCCGGACGAAAGTACAAACATTATACTCTACTTTCCAGATAATAACAACTGCAAAATTCCCGACAGAGCCCATTTCTGCGTCATATTTACTCATTTTTTACTTTTATATATTTTTCGTATTTTTTTGATATTTTCCTTTCCACTCGTGATGCCTGATGACCTCCGCCACCGCTTCCGCCATCTGCCGGTGTCCGTCCTCATCAAGATGCAGTCCATCCGCCGTGGAAGGTTTGGCGCAGTCTGCGCCGTTTAAATAAATGCATCTCTCCTCCCGGGCGATGTGCTCGTAGACCGGTGGCAGCTGCCGGGACAGTTCCACCGCTGCCATGCCGCCAAATTCATCGGCATAATCCACGCCGATGATGTGGTCCGAGACAAAAATCGGGCAGATGAGCAGAATCTCACAGGAACGACCCGACGGATTTTTCTCGGCGCTGATGCGTTTGATCTCCTGAATCAATTGCCGGACATGCGCTCCGATGGATTCCGCCGTCTGGCCAAATACCGTCTTCATGTCGTTGGAGCCAAGCATCAGCACAAACAAGTCCACCGGGATGTGGCTTCTGAGACACGGTTCCAGATAATACATCCCGCTGCGCCATGGCTCGCCCTCGGGTTCCAGAGCAGTGGTCCGGTTATTAAGTCCCTCCTCAATGACCTCGTACTCTTCTCCCAGAAGTTCCGCCAGAACGCCCGGCCAGCGGACAGACTTCGGATACCGCCCCTGCGTGTATGGATTATATCCGTATGTATTGGAATCTCCGTAGCATAAAATACGTTTCATTATCCACCTTCTATTCCTTAAAAATGTCAATCCGGCTCAGCGCCTTCCGGAACCTGATCACATCCCACGGCATGTATTCGGTGATGCCAAGGCCGACCACTTCGGTGACTGCGGAAACCTCCTGAATCAGCCCGGTAATCTGTTCCAGTGTCATCCGTCCCACAGCGTATTCCACCGGCGGAATGTGCGGTTCATTGCAGAGCAGCGAATAAAAGTCCTTCGGAGACATCACATCCAGATCCCAGTGAATCAGCATATGTTTGAAGCCTTTCTCTTTGATCCATGCCAGTACCTTTTCATTATGATCTGCCAAGTCCTCCGGCGTAGCGTAAGCAATTCTGTATTTTTTCATATGTTCTTTCTCATGCTTTTCCAGTTCATCGGCCACCAGCCCGGCGTACATGACGTCCGCTGCCTGAAATGGATGCTTCACCATGGCTGCCATCTCCGGCACGCCTCCGCCCAAAAGATTGTCGAGAACCATGGCGTGTTCGTGGGTACCGTCACCCGGCTCGGAAAAATCCGGATGGGCATCAATCCACAAAATCCCTGTGTCTTCCGGATATTTTCCGTGAAGATAATCAAACGGCGCCTGATTGACGGAGCAGTCCCCGCCCAGCACAATCACTTTATCCGGCTGTTTTTCCTCAAGAATCGCCATCGCCGTCTCCTGCTGCCGCATGAGCACGTCCCTGGCACATATGCCTCCGGTGACCGGAACCTCCGCGCCAAAATCAGTCTCCACCGGAACTTCCGCGCTCTCACAGTTCTTTCCTTCCGGCGCCAGCCAGGTCAGAAGCCGGCTCCCCATATAATAATTAGGATTCACCCCTCCCTGCCATTCCGGGAAGGTGAGACGAAGTGTTTTTTTCATAATATATTTCCTCCTGTAAAAGATAGTTTCTGAAATTGAAAACTTACCTTTTTATTGTAGCTGCTTCCGTTTGACAAAACAACCATTTCATGTCACAATTATCAAAGTCCGGTACAGGCTGCGGCCAGGCAGTCCCGCCGGATTTCACGTAGGATTTTTCATTTTTGGAGAGGGTGATTCATATGATCAGAAAACATGTCATCGTCCGCGGCCGGGTACAGGGAGTGGGATTCCGCTACATCACCTCTTCCATCGCTTCCAAATATCATGTGACCGGATGGGTGAGAAATGAGTACGACGGCAGCGTTGAGATAGAAGTACAGGGACCGGAACACCGGGTGGAAATGTTCTTAAATGAGCTGGGACAGGGCTATCGGTTTGCCCGGATCGATTCCATGGATGTGACGGAGATCCCGACCATCAATGCCCTGAAGGAGCAGCAGTTCCGAATCCGGCATTAGAGCTTTGCCATCGGGAATTCCTGTTAAAACTCCCGTTCAGAGTTCCGTCTGGTCATTCTGACGTCCGCGCCGGCCATCAGGAACACATCTATTTGTCAATAATAACAATACTATCAGGAGATTTCTATGAACGATAAAGCACTGAAAACGCTGGAGTATGACAAGATCATCTCCAGACTGGAGACTTATGCGTCTTCTTCCATGGGGAAGAAGCGCTGCGCTTCTCTTCTTCCTTCCTCGGATTACGATGAGATCCTGCAGTGGCAGGAAGAGACGAGAGATGCGCTGAGCCGGCTTTATAAGACCGGTTTTTTATCTTTTCAGGGTCTGTCCGATATCCGGCCACACCTTCGGCTGCTGGAGATTGACTCCACGCTGACAGCCAAGGAGCTTCTGGATATCGCAAAGCTTCTCTCCATCACCGCTCAGGTGAAAGAATACGGCATGACCGAGGACGAGAACATGTCCTTTGACAGCCTGAATACTTACTTTGATATGCTGGAGCCGCTGGAGTTTCTGCATCAGCGCATCACCAGCTGCATCCTGTCGGCGGATGAGATCAGCGACGACGCTTCCGCCGCGCTGCGGGATATCCGCAAGGAGATCAAGCAGACCAATATCGCCATTCATAATAAGCTGGCGTCCATCATTAATTCGCAGAGCAATAAGACTATCCTGCAGGACGCCCTCATCACCATGCGAAACGGCCGTTACTGTGTGCCGGTGAAGGCGGAATACAAGAATTCCTTCCAGGGAATGATTCACGACCAGTCTTCCTCCGGTTCCACACTGTTTATCGAGCCTATGGCGGTAGTACAGCTGAATAACAAGATCAAGGAACTTGATATGCAAGAGCAGGCGGAGATCGAGAAGATTCTCCAGGGACTGAGCGCCCAGGCCGCCGGCTGCACCAGAGATCTGGAGGAGAACCAGAAGATTCTCACCACACTGGATTTCATTTTTGCCAAGGCGAAATATGCCAAAGATTATCAGGGCTCCGAGCCGATATTCAATACCGACGGCATCATCGACATCAAACAGGCCCGCCATCCACTGCTGGATGCCAAAAAAGTGGTGCCTGTCCACATTTACATTGGGGAAGACTTTACCATGCTGCTGCTGACCGGACCGAACACCGGCGGTAAGACCGTTTCCTTAAAGACAGTGGGACTCTTCCAGCTCATGGGGCAGGCGGGACTCCATATCCCGGCCTTTGAGGGCTCCCGGCTGGCGGTCTTTTCCGATATCTTTGCCGATATCGGAGACGAGCAGAGCATCGAGATGAACCTGAGTACATTTTCTTCCCACATGACAAATATCATTCAGATTCTGAAGGATGCCCAGCCGGATTCGCTGGTGCTCCTCGACGAGCTCTGCGGCGGAACGGACCCGACCGAGGGCGCGGCTCTCGCCATCTCCATTCTGGATGATCTGCACACGGCGAAGATCCGAACCATTGCCACCACCCACTACGCGGAACTGAAAATGTACGCCATGGACACGGCGGGCGTGGAAAACGGCTGCTGCGAGTTTGATCTGGAGACTCTATCCCCGACCTACCGGCTGCTCATCGGACTGCCGGGCAAGAGTAACGCTTTCGCCATCTCACAGCGTCTCGGACTGCCGGATTACATCATCGAGCAGGCGAAGTCCCAGCTGGACGTTTCCGCCATCGACTATGAAAATATGCTGTCTGAGCTGGAGAAAAACAAAGCGGAGATTGAGAAAGAGCAAGCGGAGCTTTACAGCACAAGACAGGAGATTGACCGCCTGAAAAATGAATTGAAAGAAAAACAGGATGACATCAAGGAGAAGCGGGCCGAACTGCTCCGGCAGGCGCGGGAAGAAGCCCACAATATTCTCTCCGAGGCCAAGGAAGTGGCCGACGAGTCCATCCGCAAATATAACGCCTGGGCGCAGCATCCGGGCCAGAACAATACCAAGAAGATGGAAGCCCAGCGGAGCAATCTCCGTGGCCGCATGTCCAAACTGGAAAAGCAGCTTGCCTACAAAGGTAAAAAAGCCAAAAATATCCTGCGGCCGGAGGACTTCAAGACCGGCGATCCGGTCTTTGTCACCACGCTTTCCTTAAAGGGTACCGTCAAAGCTCCGGCCAACAAGGACGGAGATCTGGTAGTGCAGATGGGCTTCTTAAGTTCCACTGTCAACTACAAGGATCTGGAGCTGCTGGACGCCAAAAAAGAGGCGCCGCAGGAGAAACCGAAAGACCGCTACAGCATCAACAAGGCAGCCACCATCTCACCGGAGATCAATCTGCTGGGATGTACGGTGGACGAAGGCATCTCCAAGCTGGAAAAATATATGGACGACGCCATGATTGCCGGACTTTCCTCTGTCCGGGTGGTACACGGCAAAGGTACCGGCGCCCTGCGGAAGGGTATCCACGAGTACCTTCGCCGCCTCAAGTTTGTAAAATCCTATCATCTGGCGGAATTCGGGGAAGGCGACGCCGGCGTAACCATCGTGGAGTTCCGGTAATTCATGACATTACAACCGGATGTCCGGCCGTGTAGGTATGGCGGCCGTCCTTCGGACGTATCGAACAAAAAACTGCGGCAAGACTTCTCTTCCGCAGTTTTTTATATCCTAAATTTCCATATGCAGGCTGAAATATTCCAGCGTCGCTTTTGCCACCAGCTTTCCTTCTTCCGTCCGGATATAGACGTCGTAGGTCAGCAGGTTCTTCCCGGCTTTGAGCTCCACCGCCTCAGCGATGAGCTTCTCCGGGTTCATGGCAGCGTTCAGATAAGAAATCGTTCCGTTGGCGGTGGTCACCCGGCTTCCCCTTGAGGATGCGGCGGTGCCTCCCACCGAGTCGGCGAGGAAAAAGATAACGCCGCCGTGGACGGAGCCGATGGGATTCACATGATACTCGCGAAACGCCAGCTCTCCTTTCGCCCAGCCCGGGCCCACATCGGTGATCTCAATTCCCATATATTCTGAGGCTGTTCCCTCCAGCCGGCGGTAGCGGAGAACCTTCTCAAAAAATTCTTTCGACGTATAATAATTCTCTTTTGTATTACCACTCATAATGATGTAACTGTCCTTCCAGTGTAAGCTCCTTAAATCCCTGCTGGCGAAGCGCCTCATACAGGATGATGGAGACTGAGTTTCCAAGATTCAGTGAGCGGATGGAATCCAGCATGGGAATCCGCACCGCTGTCTCTTTATAGTTGAGGAGAATCTCCTCCGGGATCCCCGCGCTCTCTTTTCCAAACATGATATAGCAGCCGTCCTCGTACTCCACTTCCGTGTAAGTCTGCTTTGACTTGGTGGTGGCCATATAAATCTTCGCGCCGGGATTTTTCTCCAGGAAGTCCTCAAAATTCACATAGCGGCGCACATCCAGCTTGTCCCAGTAATCAAGTCCCGCCCGCTTTAACATCTTGTCGTTAATCTTGAAGCCCAGCGGCTCGATCAGATGCAGGACACTGCCTGTCGCCACACAGGTTCTCCCGATATTTCCCGTGTTAGCCGGCATCTCCGGCTCATGCAGTACAATATTTACCATGGTTTATTCCTCCCGCAGCCGGTTCACAAACCGTTCCAGCCTGCCGAGAGCCTCTTTCAGCTCTTCGATGGAGTATGCATAAGAGATTCGAAGAAAGCCTTCCCCACAGTCTCCAAAAGCTGTTCCCGGAACCACAGCCACTTTTTCTTCTTTTAAGAAACGGCTGGCAAATTCATCGGCCGTCATGCCAAACTCTTTGATACATGGAAATGTATAGAACGCACCTTCCGGCTCGAAGCAGGAAAGTCCCATGTCCTTAAACTTCTGCAGCACAAAACGCCGCCGCTGGTTGTAGGATTTGCGCATCAGCTCCACGTCGTCGTCCCCGTTATTCATGGCCTCCACCGCCGCATACTGGCTGGTGGTCGGCGCCGCCATAATGGCAAACTGATGAATCTTCGTCATCTGCTCCACAATAATCTCCGGCCCCGCCACATAACCGAGCCTCCATCCGGTCATAGCAAATGCTTTGCTGAAGCCGTTGATGACGATGGTGCGCTCTCTCATTCCCGGGAATGAAGCGATAGAGCAGTGTTCGCCCTCGTAAGTAAGCTCTGAATATATCTCATCGGAGATCACAAAGAGGTCATGTTCTTTCACGATATCCACGATTGGTTCCAGATCCTCTCTGGTCATCACGGCTCCCGTCGGATTGTTGGGGAACGCCAGAATCAGAATCTTTGTCTTATCGGTGATAGCTGCGCGAAGCTCCTCCGCCGTGAGCTTAAACGCATTTTTTTCTTTCAGTTCTATGGTCACCGGAATCCCGTCGGCCAGCTCAATACACGGCAGATAGGAAACATAACACGGTTCCGGCAGGATCACTTCATCTCCGGCATTCAGCATGGCCCGAAGCGCCAGATCAATACCTTCACTGCCGCCAACGGTGACAAGGATCTCATGAACCGGATCATATTGAAGCTTCAGTTTCCTCTCCAGATAACCGGCGATGGCTGTCCGCAGCTCCATGAGTCCGGCGTTGGAAGTATAGAATGTTCTGCCCTTTTCCAGAGAGAAAATGCCCTCCTCCCGGATGTGCCACGGCGTATCAAAGTCCGGCTCTCCCACACCGAGAGAAATGGCATCCGGCATCTCCTGTACCAGGTCGAAGAACTTCCGGATACCGGACGGCTTGATCTTTACAACTTTATCGGAAAGTGGATTTCTCATGGCGTCACCTTCATTCTGTTGCTCTCGTCCTTCTCCATCAGTATCATTCCGTGATCTTTATATTTCTTGAGCACAAAATGTGTCGCAGTTCCTGATACAGCTTCCAGGGTAGACAGCTTGGTGGAAACGAACATGGACACCTCTTTCAATGTCTTTCCTTCCAGAAAGACCACAAAGTCAAAGGCTCCGGACATGAGGTAAATAGACTTTACCTCCGGGTAATTACAGATGCGCTCCGCCAGCTTCTCAAAGCCCTGTCCACGCTGCGGAACCACGCTCACCTCAATGAGCGCCGTTACCTTTTCCGTGTCGGTTTTATCCCAGTTAATGAGAGTCGGATATCCACAGATCACGCCCTCATTTTCCATTTTTTCAATCTCCTGCAGCACAACAGAATCATCGGTTCCCAGCATGATCGCCAGATCATGAAGATCGATCCTGCTGTTATTTTCCAGCATCCTTAAAATCTCATTACGCATAGTCTCCTCCATTGATACATTTATAATATTGTAACAGTTCGTCTTCCTTCGGCGGCTCCAGATATCTTACTTCATCATCATAACGTATGATCTTATCATTATTTCCTGTGGTCCGTCCTATAACCGCCGCCGGAATCCCCGCCTCACAGAGCGCCGCTGCCGCCCGCTCGCCATTTGCACTGACCATGAGAAGCGTCCCTCCGGAACGCAGCATATAAGGATTCAGACGGAAAAATTCACAAACCTCTATAGTATGCTGCCTGATCGGTATATTTTTAAGAGCAATGTCAATTCCAGTCCCCGCGGAAGCGGCAAGCTCCCACAGCCCGGCAAAGATGCCTCCCTCACGCACATCATGGACATAGATGACTCCTGACTTTCTGGCAAGAGCCGCCGCCTCTCCCATAGAGCCGTCATTAAACAGACATTTCGCTTCTTCCACAAAAAATGCCGGATAGCGGGAAAGAAGCTCTTTCTCACTCTCACAGGCCATCACGGCCGCGCCTTCCCTTCCGACAGTTCCCGCCACGATAATATCCATATCCGGACAGACAGCCGCTGCCTGCGGCGATATCAGTCCATCCGGCGACGTTTTCTGCTGACTGTCAGCACTGCCCGGCGCCACAGTTTTCTGCCCCAGCGCCGTCGTGGAAACCACCAGATTGCTGACGAACGGGGACACTGCCGTGTGCCCGGCCAAGCAGTACATTCCCTCCTGCCGGCACAGAGCGTCAATCTCTCTCATCAGCTCTTTCAGCTGCCCCTCCTCGGTCTCCGCCGGCATTAAAATAACCGGCGCGATCCCCTCCGGGACGGCTCCTGCCGCCGCCAGACTGTTCACCGCGCCGTACACGATCCGGCGAGCCGCCAGCGTCCATCCTTCCACAGGATTTACGCTGACGGCAATAAGCCGGGATATGCTCTGCTGTATCAAAGCAGCTTCTTCCACAGGAAAGAATCCGGCATCCTCCCCATATCCCGGAGAACCGGTCTGACCGTGGGTATGTAACTGTCTTAAAACAGAACGTTTTAATATACTCTCTTTTACTTTTCCCAAACGCATTTTTCTCTCCTGCCGTTACATTTTATGATTATCTACTTTTTTATCTCTGCTCTTTTTATCATTCTGAGCATCTCATGATGTTCATTTCTTTATGAACATCTGATCATGTCTATTTCTTCTTTTTTGACTTTTTGTTATTGTTACTGCTGTTCTTCTTTGTATCCTTTTTATTTTTCTTCGTGGATTTTTCGTTTTCCTTGCTGGCGGCCGGTTTCTTGGTACCTACACGGACCACCTTCGGTACGGACATATAGGAACTGCTGTTAATTTGTACCCGTTCCTTCTCCTCGCCGTTTTTATAAATAACTTTCCACAATTTCGCGGTATAACCGGTTCTTCCCGAACTCTCCACCTCAGTCTTACCCTGTTCCAGACTGCTGTCTTTCACTGTTTTCTCTGACGGCGGCCGGGTCGAAGTGGTCTCTGACACAAACTCGATGGAACGATTTTTATTCCGGTATTCTTTCCCATAAATGGTAAAGGTAATATTACTTCCATCAGTTTTTCCTTCTATGTAAATCGGATTATCCAGATTGTTTTTAAACTTCAGATCTTTCTCTGTCCCGGCAATGGCGGCATCTTCAGAAAGCTCCACATAACTTACCGTCATGGAATGATTCTGCCGTTCCGTGACTTCCAGTTCTGCCCGCAGAACTGCATTATAAAGAGTAGTCGACACCTGGCAGATACCTCCGCCGTAAGTCTGAACGGTCGTTCCATTCTCATAGGAACCGGCCAGCCGGTATCCGTTCTCAGAATTAAATGGCGCCACCTTATCATAGACCGACATGGACTCTCCCGGATAAAGCAGTGTCCCATTGATCAGGCTCGCGCCGTTTTCCACATTGATGGAACGGCCCTCGGATGAATCTGCATAAGAAGTGGTAAATGTACCAAGCTTATCTTGTACTGCGCTAAGTTCTTCCGCAGTGTGTTCTGCCGGGTCTGTCTCATACGTCATCTCCAGCCGGACGTCCTGCTGATTCCAGTCAGCGCTCTCTACCATCTCCATCAGTTTCTCCGCATTCGCCTGAAAATCAACGGCGATGCCGTCTACTTCATTTTCAATGACGAATTCGCCGTCTTTTCTGGACAGCTGCGCGTCTTTTTTCTCTGTCTCAAAACTTTTGCCTTTTTTCTCGACTATCTTTTCCGTTTTGTCCTTATCCACGGAAAATTCCAGAGGAATATTTCTGCCACGGGCGGCAATAGCCTGCACTTCCAGGACACGTTTTATAATATTACCCTCTCTTCCAAGCTTCTCTGCCTGCTCCACTGCGTCTTCGTTCACACATGTAAGGCCCAGACGTTCAAGAGGAAAACTTTTTTCTTTTTCTCCCACTTGCAAAGTGACTGTTTTTTCAGAAAGCTGCGTCAGATAATCTTCTACTTTCTGATCCGCTTCCTCCCGGCTCAGTCCTCCCACATCCATCCCCTGTATGCTCACTCCGGGATAGATGGTATCCACATTTATATACTGGCTATAATAATTCCAGCTATAGGCGCCGAACCCTGCCAGTCCGGCAATAACGATAAACAACAGCAAAAGACCAATTTTTTTCTTCATATTGACTCCCTACTCCTTTGTTTATCTGCAATGTGTTTCTCCCCTGTGATGATCCTTTCCAGAAATTATATCATCATCGGTACAATGGATGTAACAACCAGAGCGATAATCACAACAACGATAATAATTGCAGATATTCTCTGTCTTTTTTTCGGATCCATAACAGCCTCACTTTCCTGATAATATTTGACAACAGGTACTTCACTATTCTAAAGCATTTCCTCCTGACATTCAAGTGCCTATTTGACGCAAATGCCAAACGCCGCCTGCACCTTTTCAGCAAATGTACCGGGCAGCGCGCTAATCACTGGCATCCGTCACCGGCAAATGTCACAATTCTAGCATTCTTGTTCAGCGGATTCCTCCTGTCGTAATCAAACAGGCAGAAGCAGGCCTTCTCCTCCAAAACTCCTTCTTCCAATAACCGCACCGCATCAAAATGGAATCTCTCCATGTGACTCCTGTTTGCCGCCTTTTTGGAATCGTAAGATCCATTTTTCCACTCTTCCGGAAACAGCTCTGCCCCGCGGTTTCTGTACATTTCCTTCCACTGCTGCCGAAAGCCCGACAAATCGCCGGCCCATGCCGGACGGGACTTCATATTTTCCCGCAGATACATGTCAAAAAGCAGTACCTCATCCTGAAACGGTAAAGAGACTCCCTGCTCCTCCAGAAAATCTTTCAGGATCTGGTACCTGCCCATGCGGTTATAATTCATTTTATGACAGCCTTTCCTCCGATATGACAATGAAAATTGTTCAAAAAAATCAAACGGGCTTTTAAATTGCGGCATCACATAGCGCAGCGTACAGGAAAACTGACCACTGTTGTAATAAAGCTCCACCAGTTCCTCGATTCCCTTCAGCCTGATTATCTCATCATAGCTGAGCCACCGGGTGGACAGAACCTCATAAGGCGGCTTGCTGCGGTAACAGATGCTGTGGCGCTCTGCCTCCGCCTCCATGCAGGTTCCCTTCAGCACCTTCAAAAATCCCAGCTGCAGCTGATCCGGCTGGTGGGCAAACAGATCATTAAAGGATTTCCCGAACTGCTCATAGCCCTCCCACGGCAGCCCGGCGATCAAATCCAGATGCTGATGGATATTGCCCAGAGCATGTACTCTGTCCACATTTTCAAACAGCTTCTCCAGATTCATCTTCCGGTGAATAGCCTCAATGGTCGGCGGATTCGTCGACTGCACGCCAATCTCCAGCTGAATCAGCCCCGGACGCATCTGCGCAAACAGATCAAGCGCCTCCTCATCCAGCAGATCCGATGAAATCTCAAAATGAAAATTGGTCACTCCGTTATCATGCTCGCAAATGTAACGCCACACCGCCATGGCATGGTTTTTATTGCAATTAAATGTTCTGTCCACAAACTTCACCTGCGGCACCCCTGCATCGAGAAACCGCTGCAGCTCCGGCAGCACCTTTGACAGCGACCGGAAGCGGACGCTCTTGTCCACCGAAGACAGACAGTAACTGCACGAAAAAGGACAGCCCCTGCTGCTCTCATAATAGATGATCTTGTGCTCAAACAAATGAAAATCTTCATATACAAAGGGGATAGCGTCCATGTCCATGACCGGCGCGAAACCGGTGTTGTGAATGGCGGTCTGCTGTCCGTCAGCCGCGTCCCGCCAGGCGACACCGGCGGGCATGTCCTCCAGGGAGATTCTATGCCAGGCAACGCCGGCTCCCTGCTCCGCCCGGGTCACCAGCGCCGTAAAGGTTTCTTCTCCTTCGCCCTGCATCACCAAATCCACCGCCGGATTCTCCTGAAGGAAACGCTCCGCATGATAAGATACCTCCGGGCCGCCGACCCAGATCTTCACCTGCGGACTTACCTTCTTTAACTCCTCCGCCAGTTCCCTCACGTAAGAAATATTCCAGATATAGCAGGAAAAGACAACAACGTCCGCTTTCTCCTCATAAATATCCTGCAAAATATTTTCCACATAATGATTGATCGTATATTCTTTTATCACATACTCCGCTCCGGCCGGCCCGTTGGCCTCCGCATAAGCCTTCAGACAGAAAATCGCCAGATTGGAATGGATGTATTTGGCATTGATGCCGCATAATAAATAACGCATTCGTAATTTCCTCCTGTGTAATGATACTATATAATAGAATACTTTATTTGACAAATGTTAAAACGAATATACGAAAAAAACACTTGCATTTTACTTTTCCATGTGCTATCATAGTTTTCGTCGTTGAAACACGCGGGTGTAGTTCAATGGTAGAACACTAGCCTTCCAAGCTAGATACGTGGGTTCGATTCCCATCACCCGCTTTCAGAATGATTTCGTTATATTTTGGGAGAGACACAGCTGATATCGCCTATCATCTGATATAAAAAACTTTTCGAATAATTGAAATTGTTCTTGACAATATGAATATTTGTGATATAATCTCTCTTAGATGAGAGATAACACATCTCAAACATGCACGAGTGGCTCAGTGGTGGAGTATCGCCTTGCCAAGGCGAGGGTCGCGGGTTCGAATCCCGTCTCGTGCTTTTTTTGTTGCCATTTTTTATTTTTAGTTTATCATGAATAATTCGGGAGGGTAGGATGTATTCCGCCCTCCCATTGTGATTTATTACATAGAAACATAGTTTTCTATGTAACGAAAAAGAGCCTCTGTACATTTTCGTATACAGAAGCTCTTTTTTCGTGTATTTTAAATTTTCTCTCTCTTATTTTATCGTCTGTTTTATCGTTTTGTCATCTGCCTTATCGCCGCCGGAGATTTCTCCGCCAGAAAGAAACTATCTCGCCATTCTGTCTCTTCATCGCAGCCCGGCAGCCGCTGTTTTCTACAGTGTTTTGCGGTACTCTTCCTCCACATACAGAACAGTATCGATCAGATCATCCACACTCATAAACTGATATCTCTGGAACATAAGCTGCCAGTCGATCATGAGGGAAAGTGTCTGAGCATGCCTTTTGTCTTCCAAATTCTCAATGACATCAAAATCCGGATATTCAATCTCTCCGGTGCAGCGGAACCAGTTCACGATGACCGCGTAGCCCGGTGCATCCTGCATGACTTCGTCGAGGATGCTGTGGCATAAACCGCCGGCTCCCTGATATCTCTCCTTGGCATCCTGATTCCAGCACTCGGTGAAGGTTTTAAAATAAGATTCAAAAAGGCTCTTAATCGTGGCAAGAAGGTATGCCTTAAACTCCCTTCTCTCCGCTTCCGACGGAAATGGTTTGAAGCAGGCTGCGCAATACTGTGACACAAGATTACCTGTCAGATAACCCAGATCATAGCCGAATGGTCCCATGAAGGAAAACTCCATGTCAATGACCTTCATGGCATCTTCTGAAGCAAAAATATTAGAGGTATGTAAGTCTGCGTGAATGAGCGCGTCCGCATGGCTCATGAAGTTCCGGCGAAGCTTAAAGCGCTCCGTCTCAAAACGCGGGTCATACATGATACCTCTGGCAAAATTGTTGAATTCTTCACCAAGGCCCCGTTCCACCTCTGTTTTGAAGATATCCATAAACGCCCCGTCTTCCATGATCTTGCGCATCTCCGTGTTGGCGAACTTCGTCTGCAGGCGGCGGTATTCATCCCTGCTCAGGAAATATTCAGAAGTATAGAACTCTGTCTTTGCCATGCATTCTCCGCATTTTCTTCCCAGATCCGGAAACATCCGGTTTTTGTTAAGCTGGAAACGGACAATCCGGAGGTTGGAAACGTCCTCCATGACAAACAGATTATTTTCTTTATCCTGGAACTTCAGAAACGGAGTGTACTCCGGCACGATGGCGTACCGAATCCGCATGCTGTCATATTCCAGCTTATTGCGGTACAGAGCGATAGGATCCTGTCCCGTGCGCGCCAGCTCCCGGCCCTGTTTTAACACGTAGTTACCTTTATCTGTATGAATTCTGAAAATATAATTGACATAGCCGTCTCCATCTTCTTCCGGAGTCCCGTCTCCGACTTGGGAAACGGTCACAGAACCCGAGTCATCAAAATCCGGCATATGTTCTTTCAAATAAGGAATTATATTTTCTTTCGTTATTGTCAGCATATTCTTCCCCCAAAAACATATACATACATAAACACAATTATCTGCATTTATTATAAAAAATTTTTACAAATACAGGAAGAGAAATCTTTGTTCAGGAAAGCGATTTATTAGCTTTTACATCAGGAAAACAGAAAATAAAGGAGGATTTTCACATGCTAACAGCTTTTATCAGCCTGATCGCCGCCTTCGGAGGCGGCGTCTTCGGCGCTTCCATCGGTGCGCTTCCCGCCTTCATCATGACTGGCATTGTCGCTGCCGCAGGAGGAATTCTTTCCTGCGCCGGTATCCCCGAAATCAGCGAACTTTTGGTCGACAACATTGCCTTCGGGCCATTTCTGGGTCCTCACGTCTGTTTTGCCGGCGGCGTTGCCGCCGCTGCCTACGCCAAACAGATTGGCAGGACGGAAAACGGAGCCGACATCGCCACGGCATTAAACGGGCTCGGCGACAGTCTGGTTCTCGTGGTGGGCGGCCTTTTCGGCATGCTCGGGTACATCATCGCCGCTGTGGTAAATGCCATCTTTTCACTGACGCCGTTTTACACCGATAATCCGGGCTGCACCGTATTTATCTCTGCGATCATCGTCCGGCTCCTCTTCGGCACCAGAGGCCTGTGCAGCGCTCCGGAATCCCGGCGACTCTTAAGCAGCGGCTCCCGGTTATCAGTCACTCTCCTGCTCTCCTTCGCCTACTCTCTGGCCGTATCCGGCGTTTATGTTGCGCTCGCCCTGCAGGGATACGCCCTGCAGCTTGGCTCCTACCACATCGTCATCTTCGGTCTGGCAGCCATGGGACTCATCTTCACCGAATTCGGTCAGCCATACTTCGGCTGGCATCACATCGGCATCATCTCCGCCGAAGCTGTCATGTGCGGCTGGACCTGCGGTCTGGGCGCCGGTTCTCTCATTCCGGGCATTGTCTTCGGGCTGTTGGCCGGCATCATCGGAGATATCGAAGGAAATGCATGGAACACCGACGTGGACTCCCACATCGATCCGCCGGCAACGGCAATCTTTATCTGCACCATCCTGATCTCCATTATGTATGTGATTCTCGGATAAAAACAAATCCTGCTTTGCAGGATTTTCCGCCTGCGGCGGGTCGCTTTGGCGACATTTCTAATCCGGGGCAGCGTTCTCTGCCCCGGAATTATCTTCACATTTCCTTCATAATCTTCTCAAAAAGTCTTCAATATTCCCTCACAAATCGTTCACAGACTCCCGGTACAATAAAACCATCAAATAACTTAATAGTTATTTTTGATATAAATTTTTTCATACTTTTCTCTCCTCTTAGGCCGGCAGAACGCCGGCTTATTTTTTTGTCTTTTCAAAATCATATATTTGTGATAGTATATTTTTATTCTTTTTACTATCATTTCGATGTTCTATAAAAATATAATACTCTTACCCGGGCAACTGGGAAGGGGCAGCTCCCACCTGTTTCGGAGGTCTTACGAAAGGGGTGGTAATTATGAGTACATATGAAGAATTTATGATTATCATTGCTGTTGCAAGTTTAATCGTATCTATCCTAAACATGAAAAATAAGAAGTAGCCGTCCCGCTCTTGGTAAAAGTTTGGACAACTACTTCTTTAAAGTAAAAATCTGAAATTTTCCCGAGACAGATGGGGTGCGACCATCTTTCCCAGTTGTCTTGTTAAGCATATTATATGGGCAATATGCTCAAATGTCAAATAAAAATAATGCCCAGAACCGGAATCGAACCAGTGACACGAGGATTTTCAGTCCTCTGCTCTACCAACTGAGCTATCTGGGCATCTGCTGCGAACTCACAGCAGTGTTATTTTACTATATAGGCTGTCAGATTGTCAAGGAAATATTCGCGGAATCCGCGCCATCTACAGCAGTCGTTTCAGCCCCGGCACCTGCTTCAGAATGAGAGTCAGCACATAGCCGGCTGCAAAGACAACTGCACATAGCAGCAGAGCCGCCAGCATCTGATTCATATGCCAGCTTACGCGGAACACATCCCATAATCCTGAGAAATATTCTTTGATGAGCATATGGAGTAAATAAATACCAAAAGTACAGCTTCCCAGCGATACAATGATCTTTTTGATCCGCGCCGGGACACACTGTCCGGCTTTGCCGGACCAGAAGTATTTCATCGCCATATAGATCGCTATACACGGCAGCAGGATGAAAGCAGAATGAAAGTCCTGAGACTTTTCTTTTGTACATACGCCGGTAACGCCATGCATATAATATATCATGCCGCAAGTGAGGAGAATTCCTGTGACTCCCAGCAGAATCCATCGCCATATCGTCCTGACAGTACATTTCTTCCAGTCGTATACGTTTTCGAGATAATAACCAAGGAGAGGCCAGAAAACCGTATCGGCCAGTATCCATTCCGGACGCAGTTTCTTGTACATCACCAGATCTCCCTGAAACAGAAGATAGTCCAGACATGGAATTACGGAGATAAAAAGCAGATAAAGCAAAATGAGATATTTGTAGTAGTTTTCCGACATGCTTTTTACAATCATCCGAAGAAACGGCAGCGTCATCAGCAAGGCAATATATGCATAAATGTACCAGTAGGCATAGGTTGCCCGTTCCATATACAGTTTCCTGATAAAATCCGGTACGGTCATGGTCCGGCCTGGATCATGCAGTCCCAGTCCCACATAGGTTATCACGGAAAAGATAAACAGCGCCAATGCCATTCTCACAATTTTTTCCGACTATATCTTTTTTAAAGAGCTATCTTTTTTCAAAAGCAGCGCTCCCGCTATCATAAAAAATAACGGGACTGATATTTTGCAGAGTACTGATATAAACATATACAGCCAATAGGGGAGACTTCCCCTGTCATAACCTGCAAATAAAAAGAACCCGTCGTTTCCCGTATGATTAAATATAACAAAGTATGCCGCAAGAATGCGGATACATTCAATATGAATCAAGTTACGTTCCTTCTTCATTTTTTCACCACATTTCTTCTGCCAATTAAAAACGACATGACAGAGGTCTTCTCTCTCATGCCGTTATTTTTACAGATACTGTCGGAGCCATTCCGCCATTTCTTCGTATGCTTTTTTCTGCAAGGAATAATATGTCCACTTCCCATTTTTTCTTGCCTGCACAATACCGGCGCTCAGCAAAATCCGCATATGATGGGAAAGCGTGGATTGTCCGAAATCCATTTCAGCCAGCAGCTCGCTGGCATTATACTCTCTTTCATGCAGCAATTCGAGAATCTTCAGCCGGTTCTCGTCCGACATTGCTTTAAATACTCTGGCCTGGACAATGTATTTTTTATTCATACTCACATACTCCTTTGCAAACAAACGTTATTAAATCTCCCAAAGTCCTTCTTTATTCTCCATGCCCTGCAGCTCTACCTTTACGTTGGAATCTTTGATCTGCAGTTCCGGATTCTTTACGATTACTTTGGTAAACGGAGGTACGGACTTGGTCACGAACGCGCCGCCGGAAACGATGACGCCCTCTCCGATCACTGTTTCACCGCCGAGGATGGAAGCACCGGAATATACGGTTACATGATCTTCAATTGTAGGATGACGCTTCTTGCCGGACAGCTTCTGTCCGCTCCTGGTGGACAAGGCGCCCAGGGTAACGCCCTGATAGAGTTTGACATAGTTGCCGATCTCTGTGGTCTCACCGATAACTACGCCTGTACCGTGGTCGATGAAGAAGTATTCGCCGATGGTGGCGCCGGAGTTGATATCGATTCCAGTCCGGCTGTGGGCGTACTCCGTCATGATACGGGGCAGGAACGGCACATCCTGCACATAGAATTCATGGGCAATCCGGTATACAAAGATAGCAAAAAGTCCCGGATAAGAGAACACCACTTCCTCCCGGCTTTTTGCCGCCGGGTCTCCGTCATATCCTGCCTGCACATCTTTCATGAGCATCTGCTGAATGTCAGGCAGCCGGCGGAAGAACTCCGCGCAAATATCTTCTGCCCTGCTGTCAATCTCCTCTCTGCTGTATTTATCATAATCTCTGTAATACAGAGAGGCCGCCACCTCTTTCTTCAGAGAAGTATAAACATGGGTAAGCCGGTCTCCGATGAAATAATCCGGCGAAATCACCGTAATGTTCTCATCGCCAAAAAATCCGGGAAACATCACTCTCCGCAGGTCTTTCAGAATACCGATGATACTTCCCCGGTCCGGCAGATGCCGGTTCCCCTTGGAAACAATAAAGTCCATACTATGACAGTTCTCTGTCATTCTGGCGGAAGCGTTTAATATTAAATCTTTCATTGATGTACTGATTGATTCATTCATAGTCTAATCTCCGTCTGTCTGGTCTACTGGCTAGATTATAACAAACCGCCGCAAAAAAAACAATGAAATTCCTCCAGTCTGTATCAGAATCCCCCGCCGGAAACATCCATTTTCCCGTCGTCACTGGCCGCAGTACCGCTGGCACCGCACCAGTTGCAGACCACCTTGTCGGAACCGTCATAACAGCTGACTTTGCCGCAGCTTCCGCAGACGAAACATTTCTTCGCGCCGCAGTATGGGCAGCCCGGATACTCCTCATCGGTGTAAAAGCTTCCGGTAAAGTTTATCTTGTCAAAGCCTTCCTTCTCCGCCATCTCTTCTTTTATCTTAAAGGCCCAGGTGCGGACCCAGTCGTTGTCCCGTTTTTCAATCCGGATTCCGTACAGTTTATCGCTGGCGCATTTGGCCAGGATCACGCTAGCTTCTTTTTTCATGATATTCCTCCTCGCATGTCTCCTCTGTATACACAAATGCAATGGAAATGTCGTCTCCGCTGCCCTCCCTCGTTCTTTTCTCGAAGTTTCGGCGCAGGCTCTTTTCCATCCGCTCCTTATCACCGAACATCTGTGACAGCAGACCGTGATATTTCAGAAAATCTTCCTCGCTGGCGAAGGATTTGAACAGCCCGTCGGTGGAGACGAACAGCGCCTTCACCGGCTCCTCCGTATACCAGTGTTCGAAGAAATGTATCGCATCGGTATTGCAGAGAGATGACGTATAATTGGCGTGGGAATTCTTATCCTCCACCGGGATAAAAATGTGTCCCGCCGCATCCAGCACCACAAAACCGCCGTCGCCCAGCACCAGCCCGAAGGAAAAACCGTCGGCTATGACCGCCGCCAGCACCGTGCTGCCGTAGATCACCGCCGTGCGCAGCTTTCCTCCCGCTGCCGCCTGCTTTTGCTCCTCTTCCTCAGTGAGAGGATTCTCCAGATGGTATTCCTCCACGGCCTCCCGCCATTTCATGAGAATCTGCTTCTCCATCTGACTAAGGATGAACTCCGGGTGCGCCCGAAACTGCTCCCGGAAGTCCGCCCGGCTCATGTAGTTCTTCAAAAGTTCCACAGTAATCTTCACCGCAATCCGGGAACCTGCGTCGCTCCGGAAATGTTTTGCGCTGCCGTGGCCGTCCGCCGTCACCGCAATGGCGAAGGAATCGGTCACATACACGCCCGCGCTGTCCTGACACACGATCCCCTTCTGTATATGGCTGTCGCCGGTTACCGTGGTATGCACTCCCTGAAACATTCTACCAGCCCTCATCGAACTCAATGTCCAGGTCATCAAGATCCTCCAGATCTTCCACGCCCAGCACATCCTGCTTGATTTCCTGCACGGCTTCCACCATCTGTTCCTTCTTAGCGCCCGCCACATCGGCAATGGAGCGCTCTCCGCCGGCGTCGGTCAGAGTCATGCTGGTGCTTCCAATCTTGGAGGAAGTCACCGCGATCTCCCGAACCAGCTTCCGCAGCATTTCCGCGCCGCAGGCCTGGAGCACCAGTTCCTCGTCATCGGTAAATTCATGGAGCACATCCATGTCCACGTTGGAACCGATGGCCAGAGCAATCTTCAGGCCATACTGGAACCAGCGGTTCTTTTTCAGCAATTCAAAACCTTTTTTGTAATTATCGGTCGGATACCCGTCCGTCAGCAGGAAAATCACCGGTGCATAGGATAAAGACGGCGAGCGGAGGAATCCATTTCTGGATAATTTCAGATTCAGCTCCTCGCATGCCTCTCCCAGATCTGTCACACCGTCGGCTCTCAGATTCTCCCATCTCTGGTATTCCTCGATCAGCACCGGCTCCGGCGTCACCCACTCGCAGCCGGAGGAAAAGGACATGACGGCAATCTTCACATCCGTGCCGGCCTCTCCCACGCCGATCAGCTCCGGAAGAATCTCTCCCATCACTTTATTTAACGAATCCAGCTTTGATCCCTCCATACTCTTGGAGGTATCCACCAGGAAAAAAATAACCATACTTTTCTTTGCCGGAGGCATCGTCTCCAGCGGGTCGATGGCGTCTATGCTCTCCTCTCTGTATCTGCTGTTCATTTCTCAGACCTCCTCTATATTTCCTGTCTTTCGTTCCGGCGTCAGCCGGAGTCTCCACTCCTCTCCGGTTTCAAAACGCACCTGCATACCGTTCCAGATAGGAATGCCCTGTCCTTCTTTTATCTCTCTTGTGGTTCCATCGGGGAAAAGGCCCCGCCAGACGCCTTTACTTACATTTTTGATGCCGTACAGGCCCTTTTTATTCCGGTTTTCTGCCACCAGCGCCGTCACCGTATCCTTGTCAAAGGCGTCTCTTCCGGTCTGGCACGCGTACAGCTTCACGCCTTCCGCCAAAAGGATCCTATTCATCCCGTCGGTAAGCACGTACCATGTCTTCCCGCAGACCGGACAGCGGAGCGTACCGTTTTCCTGCGGCAGCAGGCGGTTCGAAAACCCGCGGAAACCGCAGCCGCAGACCTGACAATCCATCATCAGCTGCACCAGCACCTGCTTCCAGTCCACTTCCGTGGGCCGCAGCTCGCAGAGCGTTCCTCCATCCATAAAAGCCCGCTGAAACATTTTCCTCAACATCTCCGGGTATTCTTCCCAGTAATGAATCAATTTATCCTGAATACCTTTAACCGGCGTATTCTCATTCTCACCGATATCCATACAGAACTGTCCCTGCTCCGCCCGGAAAAGCTCCTTTTCCAGCGGCGAGAGGAAACAACGGTTCACCATCTTCTTCCCCTCGAAGGGAGACCCCGTATGGAAGAAATATTCAAAGAGAAATACCGCCATAAAATACCGGTCGGTCTCCACCGTAAAAGGCAGCTCCGCCGCGTTGTCTGCCTCTTCGGCAGATGCCGGCGCAGCCATCCGCTCTTTGATGCACTCCACCAGCTCCGGCGCAAGGAATTCATTGATTATGAGCGGGCCGGCAGACGAATCTTCATACACCATCTCCCCTGTCGCCAGGGAAAACCGGAAGCCATCTGCCGCGTCGCTCTCCCACACGCTTCCTTCTCTGTGAAGCTGTTCAAAAAACTCCACAAACCGGAAAGCCCCCTGCAGCAGCGCTTTCATGGACGCAAAGCTGGCAGGCTTTTTCATCATTCGTCCCGTCTCCGGGTCCCGCACCAGCCTTGTCTCATCGCAGATTTCCTGCAGCGACACCCAAACTGTTTCTTTCTTTTCATTCATATCTATCTGTTTCACCGCCATCATTCCGGCATTATGCCTCTTTTTATGTACATGCTGCGCCTTTTGGCACACATGCCTGCTATTCTATGCAGCAGCACTGCTCGTCGCCCGCAGGCTACAGCAGAATCTTTCCGCTGATCCCGTCGCCAAAGTCAATCTCCAGCCCTTTCCAGATCGGGACGCCTTTGCCCGGCCCCACTTCCCGGAGAGAATGATCCGGATACAGCGCCTGCCAGGTCTGGCGGGACATATTTTTAACGCCGAACAGTCCTTTTTTTAAACGGTTCTCAATGACCGCGCCTGTCACGGTCTCAATATCATCGTTATTCTTCTCTGTGACGCAGCGGTACAGCTTGGCACCCATGTAGAGCGGAATCTCAAAGTCCTTGACGCTCATCATATAAATCGGATTGCCGCATTTCTGGCAGACCAGAGAATGTTCCCCTTTCTTCTCAAAAGAAGAAAGAAAGGCAGTCCGTCCGCATCCGCAGTGGATGATATCCATTTTCAGCTGCGTCAGCATCTGTATCCAGTTTTTCTCGATGATGCGGGCGTTGGGCTCCTGAATCCCGTAGGTAAAGGACAGAGTAAACGCCTGCCGGATGTAATCCGGATAAATCTGCCACAGTTTGATGACATTATCATGCACGCCCTTCACCGGACGGTTGGACGCATCGTTCGGGTCATAGACAAACACCGGATTTTTTCCATAATGAATCAAATCATTTTCTTCTGTCATGACTACGCACTGGAGCACCTTGCTTCCCTCCAGCGGATCTCCCCGGAAAAACAGCTTAAAAAGCACCACCGCCAGCGAATACCGGTCGGTGAGCACTCCCGGCTTGGCGATGCCACGCACCACCTCCGGCGCCATGAAGCCCGGCATACCGCCGATACCGAAGTTATCGCCGTCGGCCGCCACGTTATCACAGTCGCACACCAGCACGTCGCCGGTGTTGGTGTCGATAAAGAATCCGCCGTCGTTCAAATCCTGATAGCTCTTTCCCGACAAATGCAGGGAGCGGAACGCCTTTACAATGTTGATGGCCGCCGTGATCATCACATCAAGAGAGGCAAACTTCACCTTTCTCTTCCGGGCCGGCCGCCCTTTTGCCACCGGCTTCTCCCATTTGTATCCATTATAAATATCCGTAAAAGAATCGTATCCCGACGGAGCCAGGCGCATCAGATAGCCGAAGGCTCCGTTCTTTTTCTGCTCTGTGAGAAACAACGGCCAGATAAACTGCTGTCCGCCGTCCGGCGCACCGTCCTCAATATTTCTTCTCAGGTTATCCCGAAACGCTTCCGGATTCTTGATGCGGCTGATAAAATACCATTTCAGCGCATATTCTCTGCCGTTATACCGCACCAGATAGACGATGCCCTGGCCGCCCCGTCCAAGCTCCCTGGACACGACCGCCTCGCCGCCGGCTTCCACCGGGATGCGCTCTCCTATTTTCAACTCTCTCATATCATCTTACCATCCTTCATTCAACTCTCCCGGTACAAAACACAGCCGTGCACGACTGCTTTCCCGCCTTCTACCATCCTTCGTCAAAATCCACGGCCTCCAGATCCACAGCCTCGCCCAGAATATCTTTCGTGCCGGAACGGATTTCCTCCACCAGCACCTGCTGCTTGGCCATGGCGACCACTTCCTCTCCCGGCTGCTGTCCGCCGCCGCCGTTATCCACCAGCGCAAGGCTGTGGCTTCCAATCTGTGAGGACGTCACCGCCAGAAGCTTGATGAGCTCCCGGAGCTGATCTGCATTCTTGGCCTGCACTGCCAGCTCATCGTTGCCGGTAAATGCACGAAGCACATCCATATTGACCTTGGAACCGATGCCCAGCGCGATCTTCAGACCATGCTGGAACCATTTATTCTGCTTGAGCGTCTCAAGACCTTTCTTCCAGTCATCGTTTGGCGATCCGTCCGACAACAGGAAAATGACCGGCGCAAAGGAAATGGACGGAGAATTCAAAAAGCTGCTTCTTGACAACTTTTTGGACAGTTCCAGAAATGCGTCTCCCATGAAGGTCAGTCCTTCCGCCTCCAGGCGGTTCCAGTACTGATACTCCTCAATGCGCACCGGCTCCGGCGTCACCCACTCCACGTCGGTGGAGAACTTCATAATGGCGATCTTCACATCGGTGGACGCCTCTCCCACTCCGATCAGAGACGGAAGCAGTTCTTCCATGGTGCCGTTGAGCGAACCGATCTTCGTTCCCTTCATGCTTCCTGACACATCAATCAGGAAAAAGATGGTCATACTCTTCTTCGCCGGCTCCATGGCGTCGAGGAAATCATCCTCATAGGCATCCGCTTTCACCGCCGGGATCTCGTCGCTGACCAGGCTCCGGCTCATGCGGTTGCGCTTTAAAAGAATATCATCGTCATCCATTTCATTTAAATCAATCCATTTTGGCATATACATTCCTCCTGAAAAAATTTGCATCAGCTTTCCGTTGCTGTCCGCAGTCTACGTGTATTATATCATCATATTGTACAATTACAAAATCATTTTTCCCATCAGATAGCGATATATTTCCTGACTGCCCTCATCAAAAAAATGTATTTTTCAAAAAATCTCCTGTAATATTTTGTACTGCGCCGCAAATACTATCCTTGCGAAAGCACACGATTCATTTATCACGAAAAGGAGGCAGAACTATGCACAAACAGGATACCTGCCAGCTTCTGCAGGAATGCAGCAGCGGCATCAAAATGGCAGTGGACGCCATCCGGGAAGTACTTCCCAATGTAAAAAATGAAGAGCTTAAAAATAAACTGACTGCCTGCGAGAAGGAGCACAAAAAGCTCGGCGAGGAGACCCATTCTCTTCTTATAGAAAATAACGCGCGGGACGAGGAACCCGGCATGATGGCCAAAGGCATGTCCTGGATCAAAACAAACCTGACCATGTCGGTGAATCCGGGCGACGACACCATCGCCAACCTCATCAGCACCGGCTGCGACATGGGCGTCCGCACCCTGCAGAAATATCTCAACGAATGTCAGAACGCCAGCGCTCAGGCAAAGGCATTAGCGAAAAAGGTCATCAAACTGGAAGAAGACCTCTCCGTGGACATGCGGGCCTATCTGTAAAAATATCTATAGACAGCAAAAGAGAACCTCCGGGTCGGAATGATCCGGGGTTCTCTCTTATTTTTATTTCACATCGTAAATGTTGCAGGACTGATTGGTGAGCGTGTTGGACACATACATAATTCTCATTTTTCCATTGGACATAAGCTTGACGCCCTCCGGCTCCCGGAAGGAAAGTCTCGCCGCTCCCTTAATGACTTTGCGGGACATGGCTCCCGTGCGGTAGTCCCAGGTACGGATGATGGTCGGCTGATACTTTCTTGAACGGTCATAGCTTTTCAGGAACGACTTTCTCGGGCTTCCCTCAATGGTACAGATCTTCGTGCCGTCAATATCAAATCCCTGGAAATCACCCGTGGTAGGCGGCAGAACAATCTGCTCTATCGGATCCCAGACATTGATCCGGGTTCCGTTTACCAGCTCATAAATCTGATAATACTGCATTTCCTGATACGTGAAACGAACGCCCAGCTTTGTGCTGTCGGAACTTACCGCCGGATAAACGTTGGTCACATATTTTCCGTCCGTCCCCTTCGGAATCTTATAATAAATGGAACCATTTTTCCTAAGAATCCTGTTTTTCTGGAAAGTAAAACAGGTAACCGCTCTGGAAACATCGGAGCCGCTTGCCGCGTTGCTTCCAGTCCAGAGATAAGTTCTGCCATTGTAAACCGAACAATCCAGATTCGTCGCATGACCAAATCCCCGCAGATCCATTTTGGCCGTCGTATACTTTCCAAGACCTTTATACTTAACCCGCGTGATCCGAAGATTACCCACGCTCGGCTTTGTCATCTGAATAAAATAATAATATCTGGAATCATATGTAAAGGACTGAATCCACCGTCTGGAAGACAGCTTCGTCACCGTCTGCACGATCTTCAGATCGCTGCTTTTTGGTTCCTTCGGCGTCTTATCCTTTTTCACTACCTTCGACTTGGCCTCCACCTGCATCGGTGCATCCGCCCCGAGCCCCGCTCCCAGGCCGACGCCCAGAAACAGCGCTGCGCAGGCAACAGCCGCCCATGTTTTTTTCTTCATCTTTTCTCTCCTTTAGCCTTTCTCTCTCTTAAATAATAACGTTCTTTCTTACTTTATTTTTCCTTGTAATACAGCATACAATGACAGTAGCCCTCAAAATTCTCATCGGCAATCTGCTCCCGGAACTCCTTACACATACATTTATTCTCCGGCGTCCGCTCCAGCCGGCACGGGCAATAGCCATCTTTCTTTGCCAGGCCCTCTTTCACCATGGCAACAACCTTCTCATCGGGATTCAATCTAATCTTCATATTTTGCCTCCTGATTTACTTCTTCTTTTCATTTCTATGCATTCCCAGCACATTGTACACAAATTATATTCCCGTTGTACACAATTCATACATTTCTTAAGAAATAACAGGCGTTTTCTTAACAGAATCTTAACATAAGAATATGAGCAAAATGCGTCAAAAAGTTATTACGATTATGCTATAATGAACCATAATGCCAAATATCTCAGGAGGAAATGACATGAAATTTCACAGAGTTTTATTATTCACAACCATACAGATGGACATCACCCCGGTAGGCGACGACCTCCACATCCTGCTGACCGGCGGCGACAAACACCGCATCGGCTGCACCGCTTTCAGCGTCCCAAAGCCGACGGATGAGCTGGGCGACCTGGACAAGCTGTTTGACGCAGAAGCCGGCGCAGCGGCAGGCTCGGCACAAGCTGAAACCTCCACCGCTGCATTGTCCAACACCGCAGCATCAAACGACAGCGCTTTCGAATGTGACACGACCATTATCAAAAGTGACGACAACGCCGATGCTTCTTTCTGCGCCTATGTGGCCAAAAACATCGCCAAACAAACCGGCAAACGAACCCTTTGCACCGGCGGAGTCTACGTGGACAATCCCGATGAACACCAGATCAGAAAACTATACGAGAACATTGACGAGATGATTATGGACTGGGCAAACTTTTTGACGGACTGACGAAAAGAGAGACAAAATGCAGGGGCTGAAAAATTCAGCCCCTGAAAAAAATTTTCTAATAAATTCATGCCGTTCGTAGCTGGCTACACCATTAACTTATTTTTCTTCTTTGATGCGCTGTCATACTTTTACCATTTCCTGCTCTGTAATACTTGCCAGTATCTTTGCAATAATCGCTTCGTCTACTCCCTGTGCCCTCATCAGGCCTATCATCTTCTGGTGTTCTCTCTGACTTCCTTCCCTAAGTCCCTCACGGCGGCCCACTTTTATTCCTTCTTCTCTGCCCCCATTAAAGATTCTCTCTGAATATTCACACATTTCTTTTATTCCCCCTTCTTCTCGTTTCAGGTAGCGTACCCGCCGGGATAATGCTCCCAGCCTCTTGCCTCACATTATACCACAAGCCTCTCCGTTTTTTAACATTTTTTGACAAAAAAATATTTTTTAAGTAGTAAAAATATATTTTAAGCAAATAGCATTTATTCCCCCACAGACACACCCGCGTCGGATTTACGTTTCCACAGGTATCGCAGCAGCAGGATTGCCAGCAGGAACATCCACGAGAAGGCTTCGGCGTAGGCCACGACCATGTTGCCAAATACCGGCTTCAGGGCGTATGAGCAGATGATCCGCACGATCAGTGCGAGTATGCCCGTGACGCCGGAAAAGATCATGTCGCCGGTTCCTTCCAGATAACCGCGGATGGCCATGCTGAGACCGTAGATGAGGTAAAAGCTGGAAATGGAGCGGAAGAAGCGGCTGCCGATGACGACGGATTCGCTGGTCAGGCCGAACATGGCGATGAGGTGTGTGCCAAGGACCAGCACAATGGCTGTCAATCCCAGGGAAACCGCTGTCATGATTACCGTACCTGCCCGGAATACTCTGCGGGCGTGTTTTTTGTCGCCCGCACCAATGTTCTGGGCGACGATAGTGGCGATGCCGGAACCCAGATTAATGATCGGCAGAAAGATTACCGTATCGACACGGTAAGCCGTGGTGATGGCCGCCACAGTCTGCTCTCCAAATCCGTTCATAAAGTGTTGAAGAAAGACACTCCCCACAGAGCTGACGCCGGACTGAATAGCCGGCGGAAAGCCAAACTTCGCTCCCTGTTTTATGAGACCACTGTTGCAGCGCTCCTGTCTGTCATTTTCCTGCGGGCGGCCCGTGAATATCCGGAATCGGAGAATCGGATAGTTCTTTACGGCATAGAAGATGACGAAGATAGTCATGGCGGCCTGCGACAGCGCGGTGGCCGCGGCGGCGCCCGGAGCGCCCCATCTCAAAACGGCGACGAAGAAAATATCGAGAACCACGTTTACCGCCGAGGATACAAGCACTGCCAGGAAGGGCGCGCGGCTGTTGCCGACGCCCCGCAGCACGGCGGAGTAGGTATTGTATACGGCAAGAAACGGAATGCCTATCAGAAGAATCCGCAGGTATCCCTCTGCACTGGCAAAAATATTTTCCGGAGTATCAAGAAGACAAAGGATATTTTCAGAAAAAATTATGCCAGTCAGAGCGATTACCGCAAACAACACACCCAGCATTATGGAGTAGGAAGCGAGGATTCCGGTAATCTTTTTCTTTTCGCCTCTGCCATAATACTGGGCGGCGAGAACTGCCAGTCCCGAGGTAAAACCCGTGATAATGGTCACAAACAGATTATAGAGGGCGGTTGTGGCGCCGATTCCCGCCAGTGCCAGTTCGCCCTCTATATTTCCCACGATGAAGGCATCTACCCAGTTGAACAGCTGCTGGAACAGCCCGCTTAATATGAGGGGAAGCGTGAATATCAGAAGTTCTTTTGTCACATTTGCCGCCGTCTCTTTTGCTTTTATCTTTTTAACTTTCGCTTCCTTTCCTGCCATTTTCTTGTTGTGCATTTGTGTCTCCTCTCTGTCCATTAGCTCTATTATAATTTCCCGGCCACAAAAAATGCGTCCCGAAAGCTACCATACGGCTGTGCCGTACCTCAGGGGTAACTTTCAGAACGCCTCACTGCCATAAAATATAACATACCGGCAGGATTTCTTCAAGAAAGTTTTGCCGGAAAAGAAACAGCCGCCCTGGCTATTTCCGCCCGGACGGCTGTCTCTTTTATTCGTTCTCCAGATAATCCATGTACTGTGACTTCGTATCCATGTATCTGGATTGGCTGATTGGAAGCTTCATTCCATTTTCGAGAACGATCTCATACTTTTCCAGTTGAGAAATGTGCATCAGGTTCACCGCGTAACTCTTGTGACACTGTAAAAAGTATACGCCGTGTTCGTATTTGAGGAAATCTGAAATCTTCAGATTGATGGTTTTCACGAGGCCTTCCTCACCGTAGATGTTCAACTTTCTCTTGTCACTCTCCACATAATATATCTTCGTATAAGGTATGGTATAAATTCCCTGCTTATTGATAATTGTAAAATTCTTCTCTTTGGAGAGGCTCAACTCATGGAGCGCCTTCTCCAGTGCTTTTTTTACATGTCCAATATTCAGAGGCCTTGACAGTATATATGTCGGAGTGGAATGAAATACTTCAAAAACAGAGTTATTCAGTTCAGTTATATAGATAATCTTTACATCGGGATGCAAATCCTGAAGTCTTCTGGAATACTCAATAATCTCCATGGGATCTCTCTCCAGAGACAAAAACAGAATCTTGTATAATCCTCCACTGCTGATATCTTCTTTTAAACTGCTGTCGTGCTCCCAAACTTTAACCTGTATATGGGGGCAATTCTCGTTAATAACTTCTGTCAGTTGATACGCTATCTCCTTGTCATATTCCAAAATACCAATGTTCATAACGCATCCCTCCCACTAATATTAACCTCCATCTTATTGTTAAAAGATCACATTCAAAATAATAAATCTTTCAGTCAGGGAAGTACTTTATTCTATTAAATTATACCATAGCAGATATTTATTTTCATTTTTAGTTATTGCACTTTCGACTTTATTTTTGACACCTATTACAAAAGGCGGACACCGTATACACAGTATCCGCTTTTATACATTTTTTATGCAGTGATCGCCGGCAATAACATACTATCGCTTACACGCATCCTGACGCCCTAAAAATCTAATATTTTCAATATGGGAATCACACGCAGGATCATCCTCTCCTGCTGGATCGTCTCCATATTTTTCTTTTTTCTGCTTCCTTGATCAGACCATCGCGAAAATCCGGATGAGCGATGGAAATAAGCCCTTCTGCACGTTCCCAGGTGGACAGTCCTTCCATGTTGATCACGCCGAATTCGGTCGCCAGAAAATATACCTGACTTCGCGGAGAGGTGATAATATCTCCGTTAAACTGCGGCAGAACGCGGGAATGAAGATTGCCCTGCCGGTCTTTAAATGTGGAACTCATACAGATAAAGGCTTTGCCGCCCTTTGCCGAAGACGCGCCGATGAGAAAATCCAGCTGTCCTCCGGTTCCGCTGATCTGCCGGGAACCGAAGCTCTCCGAGGACACCTGTCCGTAGATATCCACCGCCACGCAGCTGTTGATGGAAACCATATTATCTATCTGCGCGATCACATCGGGGCGGTTTACATACTCCAGCGGATAGGCTGCCACTCCGGGATTATCGTCCAGCCATTCATAAAGATCCGGTCCTCCGATGGCAACGCCGAACACGCCTTTTCCTTTATCAATGGTTTTTCTCTTATTGGTGAGCTTTCCCGCCCGGTACAGATGCAGAAAAGCGTCGGTGCAAAGCTCCGTGTGCATGCCAAGATCCTTTAAATCTGATTCAGCAAGAATCTCCCCCAGCGCATTGGGCATACTTCCCACGCCCAGCTGTAACGTTGCGCCGTCACAGATATATGGCAGCAGGTTGGCCGCGATCTTCCGGTCCACCTCCGTGGGCGCGTAGCGGGGACTTGCCGGGAAGGGTTCGTGTTTTCCTTCCACAATGTAATCCACCTCCGAGATATGTACGCACTCGTCATATCCACCGTGGATCTTCGGCATGTATTCGTTGACCTCCACGATGACAATATCTGCATTCTGCGCGATGGGCGCCGCCACTCCCGTATTAACAGAATAGTTAAAATAACCGTGCCTGTCCATGGGAGCCACGCTGACCATCACCACATTTACATTGAGGAAATATTTATAGTAGGCCGCATTATTATGAAATACCATGGGAATAAAGTAACAGAGTCCCCGGTCACACAGCTTTCTCTCGTAGGCCGAGCAATGCCATGTGTGATATATAAAATGCTCCTGGCTCTCGTCACATTCTGCTACCTCGATGGGGCCCGAGATCAGATTACCCCTGATTTTCACGTCATACAGTTCGTCTCTTCTCTTCGCCAGCGCCCGGTCGAGAAGCACCGGCTTACCGAGGGAGCTGGTGTAATCCACCCAGTCTCCGCTTTTGACCACCTGCACCGCTTCTTCCGGAGTCCGGAGCTTTTCCATATATTCTGTTCTGAAATCTTTCATCACTATCCCCCCTGAAGCAATGTTTCTCTCTTCTTCTCATCCGCTATATATGTATGTTATCCATTGTATCTTTAAGAATCATTTCCGGGTCCGCTCCCACAATATCGAGATTCTCCGCCTTCACACAGACTGTCTCCGGTATGCCGTAGAACGTATCCGCCAGCGCCTTCACGTAGTCATAGCCGAAGTTATTGGCTCCAATGGGACCTCCTGCCGTTGTGACATAAATGATCCTTCCGGCCCGGCACATACCTTTCGGCACGCCTTCCGGCGTATAATAAAATGTAACGCCTGTCACAGTGACCAGTTCAAGATAGGTACGGAGGACTGCCGGAAACAGCAGATCCCAGTACGGCGCTGCAATGACAATTTCATCCGCCTGTGCAAACTGTCTGGCATAACGAAATATCTCTTCTGCGAAATCACCGGCGGCCACATAACCGTTACGCCTCTGCAGGCGGTCATTATTGAGAGGAAGGAGCTGTTCTTCCTCATACAGCTGCACTTTTACATTTTCTCCCTGCAGCTGCTCCAAAACATGCCGCGCGAGCCGTCGGGTTCTTGATTCCGGTCTGGCGCAGGCGTCAATAAAAAGTATTTTCTTCATTTTGTTCTCCTCACTTTTCCGGCGGGTCGCTTCAGCGACATCACATCTTCCAATCTGCCGCAGTATGCTCCCCGCGTAGCGTTTTCATTTCATAGAAACACAGTTTCCTGTGAAATGAAAAACAGGCGGCGCATGAAATGACTTCATACGCCGCCCGCTCTGGTTTCCCTGTCCACATACTTCAATATGTGATTATTTTTTTAACTTTTTCGCTGCGATAAATGTCTCTACAACTGTGCGGACGATGGTCTCCAATTCGACCATGTCTACCTGCTGTTCCTCTTCCGGAACACTCAGGGCAGCTGTTACGATGGACATGCTGTAAACTTCCTCAGCCGTACATCCGCGGCTCAGGTCGTTGATCGGAGCGTTCAGTCCCTGAAGCACAGGACCTACTGCTGTGTATCCGCCGAGACGGGAGGCAATCTTATAACCGATATTACCTGCATTAATATCAGGGAAAATAAAGGTGTTTGCCTGACCAGCCACCGGGGAACCCGGACACTTGATACCTGCCACATCCGGCGATACGGATGCGTCAAACTGAATCTCGCCCTCAACAGCCAGATCTGGTGCTGCTTCTTTAATCTTCTTTGTTGCGTTCGCCACTTTTGTCACAGACGGGCCCTTACCGGAACCCAGCGTGGAGTAGGACAGCATGGCAACCTTCGGGTCAATACCGAAGACCTTGGCGGTCTTTGCAGATTCGATTGCGATTTCAACAAGATCATCTTCAGAAGGATCAATGTTAATCGCGCAGTCTCCCATGGCGATCTTCTCATCCCCACGAACGAGAATAAAGCAGGAGCTCACAATCTTGTTACCTGGTTTCGTCTTAATAAGCTGCAAGGCAGGACGGACAGTATCCGCTGTGGAATAAGTCGCTCCGCCGAGAAGGCAGTCTGCCTTGCCCATCTTCACAAGCATCGTTCCAAAGTAATTGCTCTGGGATAATGCTTTCTGGCACTGTTCCTCTGTCATCTTGCCTTTACGAAGCTTAACCATCTCCGCAACCATGGCATCCATCTCAGGATAGCCCTCCGGGTCGATAATCGAACACTTCTCAATGTTGTAATTACCAGCCTTTGCTGCGGCCTTTACTTCTTCCTCTTTTCCGAGGAGAATAACGCCCAGAATACCTTCTGCTGTCAGCTTGTCCGCCGCATCAAGGATTCTGTTGTCGGTTCCTTCTGTAAAGACAATTGTGCGAGGATTCTTCTTCAATGTTTCAATCATTTTGGTTAACATTTTTTGAACCTCCAAAAGTATGTTGCATCCTGTTTTTCATTTACAGTAAATGAAATGTAAATCAACCCAGTGTAATTTATCCTTCTTTTATTGTAAACTCCCCGTTCCTTTTTTTCAACAGACGTTTGCGATAAATTTTTGCCGGTAATACATAAGAAAATGTTTAGCCGAATTAAACTATTGTGCAAAATGCCCCGGAGGACAGCAACATTTTCCTCTCCGGGGCAAAATGATATCCGACGGTCTTTATTACTCTGACACTTCCTCCGTTCCGCCGGCTGCCGTGTCGCTGCCGGCAGTTCCGTCCGCAGCCGCCGTGCTCTCTTCCGGCGCCGCTTCTCTGGTGCCGACGCGGACCACCCGGTCCTTTTTGCGGTAAACGCAATAAGCTTCTTTTTTCGTGGATATTTTCTTTCCTTTTTTATTATAAATGTTACGGTATGTCTGCACCACATATCCGTCATGACCGGAAGACACCACCATGCTTGTTCCGGCGTCCATGTCCGGATCATCCTGGTACACAGTTCCGCAGGAGTTGACCTGGAGAGTCTCCGCCGTCATCTCCACATAGGTGTCGTCCAGCTTGGCTCCGTAGATCGTACAGGTTACCTGCCCGCCGGAATAGGAAGCGGCTATCTTGATCGGATAGTCCGTATTGTTTTTAAACTGATAATCCGGACCGCCCCAGGATACAGTCGCATCCATGCCGATACCGATATACGCAGACACATAAGAATGATTATGATGTTCCACTATCTCCAGATCCGACAGCAGAGTCGCCTTGTACAGCGTGGAGGATACCTGGCAGATGCCGCCGCCCACTTCCTGCACCGACTCGCCGTTGGAGTAGGCCGGCGCAGCCTGGTAGCCCCGCTCTGTGGTTCTCTCGCCAAGCGCATCATTATATGAAAATGTCTCTCCCGGCAGCAGGATAGTGCCATCCAAAGTTTCTGCCGCAAGATCCACATTGGACACTCTGGCGCTGGAGCCGCTCACGTTTGTGGTACAGCTTCCCAGCTTATCCTTAAACAAATGCTTCTTGAGATTCTTGGTCGTGATCTTCGGTTTCTTTACTTTCAGAGGAACAACCACATCTTCCCCTTCCGCTGCCGCGTCAAAGGATGCTTTGGCGCTGTCCACATCGAAACTGATCCCCTTGACCGACTTTACGATCTTATAATTCTTCTTCGGATTCAGAGTGGCGTTGGACTTCTTTGTGTGAATCGTATCATAAATAGCCTGGATGTCTGTGGCCTCCACCTGCCCGGTAAGCATCGGACTCTCCAGCACCGTATCAAAATTCTCTTCTGAGACTGCCTCTTTTATGGCGGTCACCAGATTCGTCTGGTCAACGGATACCCCTGTCACACCTTTATGAATCACCAGCGAATCTCCCGTCACCTCATAAGTTGTCTGCACCGTTGTATTAATGGCAGACAGCCCGGAAGCATCGATGCTCTCCGTCAGCTTTGCCTCATCTCCCACCTGCGGATGCTGTGTAACATCCTGTCCGAAAATCTTTGCTTTCAGAAGAGCCGCTCCCCTTGTCAGGAAACTGCCGTGGCCGTAATCCATGGCTTTCTCCGCAGCGCTCTCCACATCCATGGAAAGGCACGGCGCCATTGCTACCTGATATTCCGCTCCGTTGGCGCTTACTGTCAGCGCGGCGTCGGCGTATTCCTCCTCAAAGGCCTTCTGGATCCGGTCTGCCGCCTGCTCTGTGGTGAGACCTCCCACTTCCGTTCCGTTGACCTGCACCCCGTCAATGATGGTGTTTTTCTCCGCCATGGAGCAGGTCAGCAGGTAACCGGCGCAAAGCACCACCAGAACAGAAAGTCCCAACAGACTCAGTTTCTTTCGCTGCTTCTTTCTTTGTTGTTTCTTTTCCTGTCTTCTACCCATAATTCGTCATACCTTCTTTATCTTTCTTAAAATAAAAGGAGTCCTGCCTCCATGCAAAAATACATTCCCATGGACAGCAGAACTTCCCTGCGTCTGCTTTTGGACTATTGTAGTACATTTCCCCGAAAAAGAAAAGCGAAATATCCCAAAATATGACGAATTATGTTTTTTTATTTTTGCGCCTGAAAGGGGCGGTCTGACCGGCATCGTCCGGCTTTCCCATCTTGTACCGCTCAGTCTCCCATCATACCTATGCTTTCTCTTCCGGCAGCAGATTACGCATGCCATTTAAGCTGATGCACAGGGTCGATGTATTATGCAGCAGAGCCGACACGGTCGGCGGCAGGATTCCCGCCACGCCGAGAACAATGAGTCCAGCATTAAAGCTCATGATAGCTCTGTAGTTGTTCTGGATGCGCCGCATCAGACAACTGCTGATGGTCTTTAATGTAACGATGCCCTGCAGATTATCCTCACCGATGGTAATGTCGGCAATTTCTCTGGCAATCTCCGCACCGTCGCTGATGGCGATACCCACGTCAGCGGCGGAGAGAGCCGGCGAATCGTTGATGCCGTCTCCAATCATAATAACCTTCCGTCCGGCATTTTTCTCCTTCTCGATGAATCTCGCCTTGTCTTCCGGCAGCACCTCAGAATAATACTCGTCCACACCGACCCGTGAGGCGATGGATTTTGCCGTCCGCTCGCTGTCTCCGGTCATCATGACTACTTTGGTGATGCCAATATTTTTTAACTGCCTTATGACGTCGGCTGCTTCTTCTCTCAGAGGGTCTTCGATACAGATGACCGCTGTCAGCTTTCCTTCTATGGCCATATAGAGATGCGAATATTCATCCGGAAGGCTGTGGAAGATTTCTTCTTTCTCCTCCGGAATGGTACATTTCTCATCTTCAAAGACAAAATGATAACTTCCGATGACGGCTTTTTTGCCGTCGATGGTGGAAGAAATGCCATGGGCGATGATGTACTCCACCTTGGAGTGAAGTTCCTCATGGACAAGTCCTTTTTCCTTTGCCGCCTGTACCACCGCTTTCGCCATGGAATGTGGAAAATGTTCTTCAAGACAGGCAGCGATGCGCAACAGTTCATCCGGCTGCTCACCGTTAAAAGATACCACATCCACCACCGTCGGCCGTGCCTTAGTAAGGGTTCCTGTTTTATCAAAAACGATGGTCTGCGCTTCCGCCATGGCTTCCATGGATTTGCCGCCTTTGACGGTGATCTTATAAGTGCTGGCTTCCCGGATGGCCGACAGTACAGAGATCGGCATGGCCAGCTTCAATGCACAGGAAAAATCCACCATGAGTACAGACAGTGCCTTTGTGGCATTGCGGGTCAGCAGATAGGTAAGTCCCGTTCCCAGAAGGGTGTATGGAACCAGTTTGTCCGCCAGATGCTCTGCCTTGCTTTCCAGCGCGGATTTCAGCTGTTCGGATTCCTCGATCATGGTGACAATTTTTTCAAAACGGCTGGAGCCGTTAGTTTCCTTCACCTGAAGGGTGATCTCTCCTTCTTCCACCACCGTTCCGGCATAGACATAGCCGCCCGCGCATTTACGAACCGGAAGCGCCTCACCGGTGAGAGAAGACTGATTGACCATGGCCTCGCCCTCGGTCACAACGCCATCAAAAGGAATTACATTTCCCATATGTACCCGGACCTGATCTCCCGCCTGAATCATATTGACAGGAACAAGAACCTCCTGTCCTTCCCGCATCAGCCAGACTTTGCTGATGTTTAAGGACATGCTGTTTGCCAGATCGTCCACTGACTTTTTATGGGTCCATTCTTCCAGGATCTCGCCGACGCCCAGCAGGAACATGATGGAGGACGCCGTATTGATATTGCCCCGGATCATGGAGATGGCGATGGCAGTGCCGTCCAGCACCGGAACCTCTATTTTTCCTTTCGCCAGTGTCTGAATACCGTGTTTAATATATTTTAATGATTTCGCAGCCGTGAGAACAGCCCGCAATGGATACGGAATAAACAGCCTTCCTCCGTAATACAGAACAATCCTGTTGATGAGCTTATCCCAGTATTCCTGATTCAGCCTCCGGCTGCTGCTCTGCCGGCAGTCTGCGGGAACCTTCACATCCTCCATGCAGAAATCTCTGACAACCTGCAGGAGCTCCTCTCTCTTTCCGGTATAACGGATAACAATATCGCCGGTGCGCTCCTGCACTTTGACGGAGTCCACCATTTCCCGGCAGCTCAGATAATATTGGAGAGCGTCCGCCTCTGCGTCAGTCAGCTTGTTCCGGCAGCTCTGCAGACGGATTCTTCCCCGAATTTCATGTTTGATCCTAAACTTCATCGGAATTCTCTTTTTCTTCTTCAGAAGTGCAGACTACTTCTTCGTCCTCTGCTGCTCTCTCCTCATTGATCTGCTGAGCCTCTGCGTAGATATCCTCTGCATTCTCCTGAATGGTTGCAGCTGTGTTCATGATACATTCTTTCGCACGAAGCGCCGCCGCTGTGCAGTTTGTATATACTTTCTTTGCCTCTTTACTGGACAGGATCTTGATTCCGGCCGTACCGAATAATACGCCGGCGGCGAAAATTCCTGTTTTCTTTCCATCAATTTTTGATAAACATTTCAAACAATTTAACATGTCCATACCTCCTATTTGTGCTTATACCCGGTGTACATTGTCATAAACAAACAAAAAATAAGCGCCCACGCCCAGAATTTATGTTTTTCCATCTGACAATCCTCCCTGTGTTTTGATTTTTTTCTATTCTAACTCTGTGCACTGAGTATTTCCATATTTTTTCTTTTATTGAAAAACTTTATCAATTGTCTGTACATTTTTGAGGCATTATTGCGTGGGAATCCCCGCAGAACTTTCAATAAACAAAAAAAGACACAGCATAAAACCGTGTCTCAAAAAGTAATGGGCGGAGGTGGATTCGAACCACCGAAGCAATTTGCAGCAGATTTACAGTCTGTCCCCTTTGGCCACTCGGGAATCCACCCATTCCATATGCAGTTTGCATATCTGACAGTTTTTGATTATAACGGATTCGTCTGCAAAAATCAAGCAGTTTTTCCGTAGATTACTGTAAAAATAAGTTTATTTTTTCGGAACCGCTTTCAGAAGAATCGCTGTTATCGCCGGAAGAGTAATCTCCAGCACCCCGCCCTGCACCGGACAGACTGCCGGTTCCAGAGTAAAATCCGCCTCCCGGCTCATGATGATTCTCTGCAGCTCTTCTTCTTCCGTCACGCCAATCTCCCAGACGGGCACGCGGACCTTTGCCTCATCAAAACCGCCGTTGATAAGAACGACCATTTTTTCGCGAGCAGTAAATCTTCCGTAGCAGATGACTTTGTAGGCGCCTTCCAGATATTTCAAAGAGCCTGTAAGCAGCGCTTCATGTTCTTTGTGGATCCGTATCATCTTCCGGTGATATTCAATGAGCCCCTGATCTTCATGTCCCCACGGATACGTCCTCCGGTTATCCGGATCGGTCCAGCCGGTGACGCCGGCTTCGTCGCCATAATACAGCGTCGGCGCACCCGGCCAGGTCATCTGCAGCATGACCGCCGCCCGCATAATCCCCTTATTGACATTGGCATCTGCGGCTTCCGGTCCCATACTCTCCGTTCTTCCTACCGTCTGATTTGTTCTTGTGAGGAATCGGGAATGGTCGTGATTAGACAGTTCGTTCATGGATACAAGCAGGGACGGATACTGAAAGCGGGACATATGATACATCATAGAGTCCAGAAACGCTCTGGTGTTGCCCAACAGGTCGCTGCGCTTCTCATCGCTGTGCTTCTCCATGCCGGTGAAGAACCATGTCACCGGCTCCATAAACGCATTGTAGTTCATGACCGTATCCCACTGATCGCCTTCCAGCCATTCTCTCGGATCGTCATAGTGTTCCGCCAAAATGATAGCCTCCGGGTTGGCCTCCTTTACGGCAGTCCGGAAATCTCTCCAGAACTGATGATTCATTTCCTCTCCATAGCCCAGATCAGCCGCCACATCCAGCCGCCAGCCGTCCACGTTGTACGGCGGCGAGACCCATTTCCTGCCTATTTTCAGGATGTACTCATAGAGCTGCCTGGACTCCTCATAATTAAGCTTCGGCAGCGTCCGGTGACCCCACCAGCCGTCATATTCCTCATTGTACGGCCATTCCTCTTCATTATAAAACTTAAAATAATTATGATATGGGCTGTTTTTATCCACGTACGCGCCCTTTTCATAACCATATTGATTCTCATAAAGCCTTTCAGCATCCATCCATTTATTAAAAGAGCCGCAGTGATTGAAGACTCCGTCCAGAATCACCCGCATCCCTCTGCGATGTACCTCTTCCACAAACTTCACAAAAAATGCATTGCTGGCTTCCAGGTTTCTCTTATCGGTCACGCGGGAAATGTACTTGGTCGCCTGGATGTTGTTGAGGGCGCCCTCCGGCAGCACTTCTCCCTCATCCACAGCGATGGTCGTAAAATGCGGGTCCACGTAATCATAATCCTGAATATCGTATTTATGATTGGACGGGGATACAAAGATCGGATTCAGGTAAAGGACGTCTACGCCCAGCTCCTGCAAATAATCCAGATGGTCAAGAACCCCCTGCAGATCGCCGCCGTAAAATTCCCGGACTCCCATTTTTGCCGGATATTTGTTCCAGTCAGTCACCCGGGTCACGGGCTCCCCTATATAAATATATTCTCTGTCCAGCACATCATTGGACGGATCACCGTTGGAAAAACGATCCACATATATCTGATAGAATACGGCTCCTTTCGCCCAGTCCGGGGTGGAAAAACCCGGAGTGATCTCATAATTAAAAAATGAGTCAAGCTCCTTCCTCGGCCCCATCTTATTAAAGAAGCACACTTTTCCGCCGGCATGTACTTCGAAATAATACTTTACAGCTTTTTCATCCACCGTGATATGCGTCTCATAAAAATCAAAAAGTCTGTCTCGTGAAGCAAGCTTCATCTCTGTCCGTTCTTCCCCCGCACAAAAATATACATGCTCCACATTTTCTCTTGCTGTCCGGAAACGAATCTTTACCTCATCCCCCGCCTTCGGCTCCATAGGCTGCACAAAATTAGGCCCGCCGTCTGTAAACAGTGCCTGCTGGTTCAGGATTGGTTTCGTCCTTTGAATATGCAATTGGACTTTTTCTGATAATGACAGATTCTGAAACATTCCCATTATCGTTCCCTCAATTTATCTTTCTATTTTGATATACGCTCTATTTTCGATTGGCCGGCTCCACGTTGATGGCCTTGCCTTTAATCTTCACATTCTTCATGGCATCCAGCACATCGGAAGCGACATCCCGCGGCACTTCCACAAAAGTATATTTATCATACAGATCAATGGATCCCACCAGATTACCCGGGATACCCGATTCGCCCGCAATGGCTCCCAAAATATCTCCCGGACGGATGCCCTGCTTCTTTCCTATATTAATGAAAAGACGCACCATGCCCTCTTCCGCGCCGGTATCCCCGAAATCCTCTTTTTCCTGGGCACATCTGCCTTCGGAACTGCCGAGAATCTCCGCCAGAAATGCAGCAGCCACATCCATTGTTGTATAATCTTTCTCATTAACGAAAGCCTCTATCATATTAATATAACGCTTTAAGTTCTGGTCTTCAATATAAGAATCGAGCCTTTCAAAGATTTTTTCAACCCGTGTTTCCGTGACATCATTAAGTGATGGGATCGGCTGCGCCTTGATTTTGGCACGGCAGTATTTTTTGATTTCTCTAAGTTTATAGACCTCCCGGCCTACCACGAAACTGAACGCCATACCCGCCTTTCCGGCACGTCCGGTTCTTCCGATTCTGTGAACGTAATACTCTTCATCCTGCGGCAGATCATAGTTGAACACCGCGTCCACATCATCCACGTCGATTCCGCGGGCAGCCACGTCCGTCGCCACCAGAATATCTGTCTTTCCGTTCCGGAAACTGCGCATGACTCTGTCGCGCATGGTCTGTTTCATATCGCCGTGGAGGCCTTCCGCAAAATATCCCCGGCCCTGCAGATCCTGCACCAGCTCGTCAACGCCTTTCTTGGTGTTGCAGAATACCACCGACAGCTTTGGATCGTAAATGTCCAAAAGACGGGAAAGTACTTCGCTCTTGTTCTTCGGGCGCACTTCATAATAATATTGGGTAATATTCGGCACCGTCAGTTCTTTGCGCACTACTTTGATAGTCTGCGGGCTGTGCTGATATTTTTTGGTCAGTTCCAGAATCGGTCTCGGCATAGTGGCGGAAAAAAGCAGCGTCTGCCGGTCTTCCCGGATATCGCTTAGGATTGTCTCGATGTCCTCCCGGAATCCCATATCCAGCATTTCGTCCGCCTCGTCCAGTACCACTGTGCTGATCTCGTCAAACTTTACCGTTTTTCTTCTCATATGGTCCATAATCCGTCCCGGCGTACCGATGATCACCTGCACGCCTGCTTTCAGCGAACGAATCTGTTTGGAAATCTCCTGTCCGCCGTAGATTGGCAGAACTTTTACCGACGGCATATATTTGGCAAGCTTCCGGATTTCGTCCGCCACCTGAATGGCCAGCTCTCTGGTCGGGCAGATAACCATAGCCTGTGGTTTTTTCAGCTTCGGATGAATCTTCTGAAGAATCGGGATGGCGAAGGCCGCGGTTTTACCCGTTCCTGTCTGCGCCTGACCGACCACATCCGCCCCGGAAAGCTCCACCGGAATCGCCCTCGCCTGAATCGGCGTCATCTCCTCAAACCCCATATGGGCGATGGCTTTTAAAATCTCCGGTTTAATATCTAATTCCATAAACTGTAATGAATCCATGTATGTCTCTCTTTCTATTTCGTATATTTTCTTTTTACAGTGTTTTTGCCATAATTTTTCGGATTTGTCTGCCGTGCAATATAGAATCACTCCCATTGCACAAAAATAGAGCCCGGACGCTCTCCGGACTCCATAATCCGTTCATATGTAAATTCTACTGATAAAAGATAACATAGGCTGTTCAGAAAGTCAAACAATAAACGAAATTCCGCCCCTTCTCCGGCTCTCTTTCCAATACACATCTTCTCTTCTGTCTTTTTTCACAGGAAAAACTTCTCTGCACTTTCGTACTTCAGCAGGGTCAATGTCCCCAATGAGCAGGCTCTCTTCCTCGCAGAATCGGGTCAGCCGCTCTCCCCGCGGACCGTAGAGGGCGGAATGTCCGTTATAGGCGATGCCGCCGCCTTCTCCCACCCGATTGATTCCAGCCACAAACGCCTGGTTTTCAATGGCTCTCACCTTCAGCAGGCAATCCCAGTCGTCGATTCTGCTGTCCGGCCAGTTGGCGATGACGAGAATCACCTCGCTGTCCGCCGAGCTGATCTGAAAGATCTCCGGGAAACGGAGATCGTAGCATACGAATCCTCCCAGCACCGTATCCTTCCACGGCAGGGTGTCTATCTTTTCTCCTCCCTGGAAATAATCTCCTTCCTGACCAAAAGTAAAAGGATGAATCTTAGCGTAACTCATACGGATTTCTCCTTTTTCCGCTGCAGCAAGCCAATTCTGATACTTCTTCCAACCGGGATGCCTGAGCAGTTCCTGTTGTTCCACCGGCGCAGGATATCCAAATACCAGAGTTATTTCATATTTCAGACTCATTTTCTTAAAAAACTGTACCTGTTCCTGCCAGTTTTCTGTGGTTTTTTCCACATTCATGGAAAAACCGGTCAGACTCATTTCAGGAAACGCCAAAAGCTCCACCTGATGCTCTTTTGCCTTTTTTATAAATTTCTCTGCTTTTTCCTTATTCTTCTGTACATTTTCCCAAATGATATCCATCTGCGCCAATCCAATTCTCATAAAACTCTCCTTATTTTTCTGCGGCCGTTTTATTCGCTGTCATATATACACGAATCCACAGCCGCTTTCCCGAAAATATACGTAAAATCAGGGGTTGCATTTTCGCTATCGATGTGATAGTATTTAAACACTTGATACATAGTTTTTAAAACTACATCATATAATATTTGTATGTTATTATATCTTCTGATGTACTGACACATTTCTTTTAGATGGAAACGTACCGGCGCATCGGGCTGCGTTTTTTTCATAATAACACAGCCGGGAAGAAAACAGTAGTATAAAGGAGGTATTTTCATGAATACACGTTTAAAAGATCCTGGAAGCGCAATTACACATCTGATCGCCATGGGCGGCGCTGTCATCTGCTCTTTCCCGCTGATTTTCAAGGCGGCCCAGAGCGACAGTACAGTTGCTGTTGTTTCTATGGCCGTGTTTATCGGAAGTATGATTCTTCTTTATGGCGCCAGCAGCCTGTATCATTCCCTGGATATTTCCGCCAAGGTGAATCTGCTGTTCCGCCGCATCGACCACGCCATGATATTTGTATTGATCGCCGGTTCCTATACGCCGGTATGTCTGCTGGCTCTGCCGGCAAGCACCGGTATCCCGCTTCTGATTCTTGTATGGTCAGCTGCAGTCATCGGCATCGGCCTTAAAATATTTATCATCAATTGTCCGCACTGGGTAAGCTCCATCATCTATATCGCCATGGGCTGGACCTGTGTGCTGGTATTTAAACCATTGGTAACCGCTCTTCCTGCCGCAGCTTTCGGATGGCTTCTGGCAGGCGGCATCATTTACACTATCGGAGGCGTCCTTTACGGTCTTAAGCTGCCTGTATTTGACAAGCTTCCAAAAAGTTTCGGCAGTCATGAGATTTTCCATCTGTTTGTGATGGGCGGCAGCTTCTGCCATTTCATTTTCATGTATGTTTATATGCTGTAACGCTTACACACTGCGCACAGAGAGCCGTCCTGGCGGCGGCTCTCCGTGCTGGTAGTTTGTAATAGATTTACATCCTTAATCATTTTTGCGCGAACCGGTTCGGATCCAAGGGCTTATGGTCCTGGATCAGGGCCGGTTTTTTTATGAAGGGCTGCGCATAACCGGAGAAGTTATCTCGTTTTACTCTGAATCAGCGCAAGCTTCTCCTTCTTTGTCAACTGTTTGATGGCATATTCCCGTTTCAGGGCTTCCTGCTTTGTCTCGTATTCCTCATAGTATACGAGACGCACAGGAGCCCTGTTCTTCGTGTATTTTGCACCTTTACCCGCATTATGTGCTTTGATTCTTTTTTCAAGATCTGTCGTCCACCCGGTATAAAGGGTTCCGTCACGACATTCTACAATGTATGTATACTGCATTTGTATTCCTTTCTGCATTTTTCCCTTTGTATTCTTTCCGGGAGGGCCGCTGCCGGTCCTCCCTATCTTATCAGCCGGAGACTTCTTGTATATTATCTGTGGAATCATACAAAGGATATTGTTTCTGCAATTGTATCATAAATCCGGCTGTATTTTTCACAGGTTTTTACACCTTGTTTATTTTATGCAGAAATGCGACGGAGGTTACAAAGGGATGCGGATGCGCCGGCGGCATTATGCGCGGTGTGCCGGGCGAAACTCTGACTTTTTTCAGCGCTGGCTCCTGCTCTTCACCGGGCCCCGGCTTTTTACGCCTCCAGATAATCTGTCGGATTCACCGTCTCGCCCTTGTAGGTCATTTTGAAAAACAGGTGCGGGCCTTCCAGCGTAAAAGACCTTGTCGGTTCCGCCACTGTGGCGATGACATCGCCTTCTTTTACTTCATCACCGATCTCATAGTGGACATTTTCCACCTGCGAATAGGATACTTCATAATACTCCCCGATCACCATGGTCACTGTAGTCCCATAGCGATCAGATTTTGCAATGTTGACGATTCTTCCGTCCGCCGTAGCGATCACATCCTCGCCTTTTTTAGCGCCGATGAGAATACCATCGTTGCAGGCGTACTGATCAAGTGTTGTGTAATAAACCGTGGTATCCATGCTGTATGGAAGAATCACATTTCCCATCACCGGCCATGGCATCTTACTGCTTCCGTCATAGCTGAAATGACTAAGATCCGCTTCCTGTCCATCCTCCTCTGATGTATCCGAAACATTTTCTTCGTCGTCCCGGTCTTCATTATCCCGGTCTCCTCCCACCTGGCTCTGATCATTTCCGCCGTTTTCGGCTTCCTCATCTGCCGGCCGGCTTTCTCCAGTATCAGCGCCGGTATTGTCCCCGCCGATTCCGGTGCGGGAATCACTGTTGTCGTCCAATCTTCCTTCCTCACCGTTTTCCACGCGGGCTTCTCCCGAACTTATGACGTCATCATTGTTTCCAATGGTCTCTGTCACATCTGTATCCTTTTTCTCCTGCCGGTTATTTCCAAATTGAATATTATAGGCCGTGAGAACGGATAGAATCAAAAATGCTGCAATAACCAAACTTGAAATATATTTTTTGTTTAAAAGTTTATTTGGTTTTTTCATATCATCACCTCTGGCTATAGCTTTGCCAGCGGATGAAAATTTATACATTTTTTGTGATTTTTTTCTCTCCGGCAAAAGCATCCTGAAGCTCCGTTCCCGGATAATAGTAAGAAAGTATTGTAGCCGCAGACAAATCTTTTTGTGCCAGGGCATTGGCTCCGTAAAGGCTCATTCCCATGCTGTGTCCTTTGCCGATGGTCACAATGCGCAGGCGATCTCCGTAATTTTCCAGATAAAAATTTGTAGAATTGAGGGAAAAAATATCTTTCCATTCTTCTCCCGTCCATTTATTATCTTTTGTTTTTACGCTCTGAACAAATCCATTTTCTGTCTGTTTCTCGATTTTGAGATTGTTTTTACAGCTCTCCTCCGTCTCCGTATACCCCGCATCGGAAAGCATTTTGACGCAATCTTTGTAGGACATTATTTTTACATCCATGTACTCCTCTGATTCCACGTCCTGACTGCTGTCCACGCTGATAAGATAAGGCACATCCACAGAATAAATCTCACTGGCAGAAACCGTTTTTCCAATGCTGACCGGATGGTACAGTGCGTCAATGAGGCTCCCTCCATAACAGAGTACCTGTCCAAATGTCTCTTCGGAGGCTTCCTCCAACCGGTTATTAAGCTCCAACCATACTTTTCTTCCATTATTTTGCTCCAATTCATCTTCGGAAATGTAATCCAGCGACAGATCCTCTGCTTTGACTTCCTTTTTATCTCCAACTGCTTTGACAAAATTTGTTCTGCATACAATTACCCACGCTTTCAATGCTTCCTCCTCCCTGGCGTAGGATAATTCTGAAGCAGCCATGCCGATAACAAAGTCTTCGCCGTCAATCTGGTCTCCATTTTCCAGCGTCACTATCACTCCCATTTTTCTCTGATTTCCTCCGGTTCTTCCCGTGATGAGCATCGTACAGATGCCCGGCAGAAAAAGACTCAGACTCAAAATCAGAACTGCCTGAATTATTTTTTTCATCTTATATTATATTGTACCGGCGCCGGCTTTATGTCTGTTGCGTCTGTAAAAAGATTCACGCTCCAGGGCGGTGCCTCAAAAGATTTTACCTCAGAAATTGTAAAATCACAAAAGAATACTTGTACTTTATGGCTAATTTACATTTACTTTCCCTTCTCTTATTTATATAATATATGCAATAGAGTTTAAAATTTGGATACGTATGCGCTTTTGTAGAAAGGAGCGAGTATGGCGAGAGATATGATTAACAACGGGATCAATGCAGAAGATAAATCCCGTATGATACAGGAATACGTTCCCGGCAAACAGATCACTCTGGCGCACATGGTTACCCGGCCGAAGGCTTCCGTTTATAAAAAACTGGGGCTTCCTGATGATTACCACGATGCCATCGGCATCATGACCATTACCCCGTCAGAGGCTACGATCATAGCAGCTGATATCTGCACGAAAGCTGCTTCCATTAAACTTGGATTCGTCGATCGTTTTTCCGGCTCTGTTATTATTGTCGGTTCCACAGCTAATGTGGAATCTGCGCTCAACAGCGTGATAACTACATTTTATAACAAGCTGGGCTTTGACACAGTTGCCATCACCAAAACGTGACAGGGGACGTAGATTATGAAGATTATGCTAATCGGCCCTTCAGCTGCCGGAAAGACAACATTGATTCAGCGCCTTATTGATAAGGAGATTAAATATGATAAGACGCAGACTGTAGAATATGTGGGGAATTTCATTGATACCCCCGGTGAATATATGCAGCAGCGCGGATACTGGGGTTCTCTGACCATCACGTCGCACGATGCAGATATCATTGGACTCGTACAGGATTCCACCAGTGAGGACTGCTGGTTTTCCGGCGGTCTTACCACAAAGTTTGAGAAACCTGTGGTCGGCATTCTCACAAAGATTGACCGGAAAGATTCCAACCAGAGTCAGGCGCGCTCTTATCTGGAACTGGCAGGATGCAGAGATATCTTTGCCGTCAGTTCTTATACCGGCGAGGGTGTGGATGAACTTTCGGACAGTCTTCATGCGATGGTTGAGAGATATAAAAAGGAGAATGCCCGTCGTTACGAAGCAGATTATTTTGATTAAATAACACAATAGACGTTTATTTCAAATCAGAGAGTACCCGAAAAAGGAGGAGGTGACACCTTGATTATACTGACCAAAGAGGATGTGACCGACTATGTAAAATCAAGGCTTGATTTTTTTAATACAGACGGCGGTCCTGTGACGGTTTCCGCCATCGGAGAGGGTTCTGTCGAAGAGGATGGAGACGGTTTTATCAATATGGTTTTCCGCGTCTCCGATGGGAAGTATTTCCTTATAGTCAAACAGTCCACAGCAGAGCCTCGCTGCAAGGGGGATTTCGTACTGGACGTCAACCGTTTCAAACTGGAATATGAATCCATGCAGATTCGCAAGGCGATTATTCCGGATTTGATTCCTGATTTGTACGATTGCGATGATGAAAACCGGATTTTTATCACAGAGGATGTATCCCGTCTCAGAATATCCCGTTTTCAGCTTTTAAAGGGGGTTACTTATCCTCTCCTGGCAGAACAGGTTGCCCGCTATATGGCTGCCAATAATTTCTACACATCAGAATTCTATCTGGACGGAAAAACATTCCGCGATCTGTCCGTACATTTTATGAATTCTACCATGCGTGATATTATGGATGTGGGCATGTTCCTTACCAGTGTTTCTCCGGAAGATACGGTGGGACGTCCTCTGGATCCGGATTTTGTCACATTTTCAAAAAGAATCTGTGCCGATCCGGCTGTACAGCTTTCCAGGCAAAAGCTCCGTCATCTTTTTATGACTAAGGGCGAATGTCTGATTCATGGAGATTTACATACATCCAATATTTTTGCCAGCCAGACTGAGGCCAAAATTATTGATATGGAATATACATTCTGCGGACCATTTTCTTATGACATGGGATATTTCCTTGCAAACTTTATCGCACAATATGCAGCGGCGCTTTTCCGTCCGTATAAGACGGAGCAGGCACGTGTTATGTTCAAGGATTATTGTCTGTTCATGATCAGGGAAACATACTGCAAGTTCTGTGATTATTTCTGCCGCTACTGGGATGAAGACGCCAAACAGGTATATCAGCATGTTCCGGGACTGCAGCAGGATTTCCGCCTGACCACACTGAGAGAGTTTATCGGCTTTGCCGCTTCTGCTATGCTGGGGCGGATCGCAGGAGATATTCCTTATCCGGATTATGACGACATTGATGATTATGTGCAGCGGCATAACGCCAAATGCTACTCCATTATCCTCAATCGTCAGATGCTGGTTAAATGGGAACAGTATAATACCATCGACGAATTCATCTCAGACATGCTTACCGTGGAGGAAATCTACTGCCGGTATGCAAAAGAATATGACGAACAGCGGGCTGACGCCGGTTCCACGGCCGGACAGAACAGAAAATAGAAGGGAGGATTTTCATTATGATAATTTTAACAAAAGAAAATATTGTTTCTTATATTAATGACAATGTCCCTTCCATCAAACTGGAGGAACCTGTCCAGGTAAATGTTATTGGTGACGGAGAGCTCAGCGAGGATGTGGAAGGCGACGGCTACTGCAATTTTGTATTCCGTGTTGCAGACGCCCACTCTTCTTATATCGTAAAGCAGTCCACCAGCCATCTGCGCCGGCGGGGACAGCCGATCACACCGAAGCGCAACCGCTATGAATATGAGATCATGCAGCTTCGTTCCAAGATTGTTCCTCAGTATGTACCGTCTCTTTACCATGGAGATTTTGAAAATAATATTTTTATCATGGAAGACGTTTCTAATCTGAAACTGGTTCGCTATCAGATGAATGAGAACCACCGGCTGCCGGAGCTGGCCAGCCAGGCCGCCCAGTATCTTGCCGCTACTCATTTTTATACATCAGAGTTTTATCTGGATTCCGAGGAGTTCCGCAGTCTTCTCTCCTATTTTATGAACGCCGAGATCCGGCATGTCATGGAAGACGGCATCTTTCTTGGTATCTTTGGTTCCGATGAGTTTGACCCAGCCTGCGGCCCGGACTTTGAAGAATACTGCCGCAATATTTATAAGGATACAGAGATTACCTTCCAGCGTTTTAAACTGCGTCATCTGTTCATGAGCAAGTCAGAGACTCTGATTCACGGCGACTTCCACACATCCAATATGTTTGCGGATGATACGCATTTGAAGGTCATTGATATGGAATATACTTTCGGAGCTCCTTTCTCCTATGATTTAGGGTTTATTCTGGCCAATATCATCAGCCAGTTTTGTTCCGCTGCTTTCCGTCCTTTTGAGGAGGAAAGCGAGAGAAAGGTCTGTCTCTCATATCTGATTTCAATTATGCATCTGCTCTATACTGATTACATTCAGTATTTCTTTGAATACTGGGAAAAGGATGCCAAACTGGAGTATAAGCTGGCAAAAGGCTACAAAGAATCTCTTGCCCTGGATATTCTCCGGGAATGCTTTGGATTCGCTGCCTGCGCTAATCTCTGCCGTGTCTGCGGCACCATGCAGACTGCCGACTTTGATCATATCACGGATAACCATCTTCGTACTCAGGCAAAGTTCCTTTCCATTGAGATTGACGAACTTCTCTTCCGCAAGTGGTTCACTTATAATACTATTGAAGAACCGCTTGATGATATGATCACTTTACTAAAAAAACGCAGAGAAGTTTTATAGACAGCCGTCAATCTTTTTCGGAAGTTATTAATTACGGAAGTCATTAAAAGCTTTTTTACAAAAAAAGATATCCCTCAAAGCCTTCTGCTTTTCAGCACGTCGTTTTTTGAGGGATATTTCTTTTTGCAGTTTTTTCGAAAAACTTTTTATTGTTGATTCTATGGGATTTATTATAAATAATATTGTATGTTTTTATCTGTCAGACTCCTCAATCCTATCTCCAGGAAAAAACATTAAGCTTGGACGTTTTGTGTTCCAATTCCAGGGAGTCCTTCGCTATTTTGTAGGAATCCAGATAGCAGTAGGTTGCGCCCTCTTCTTCCTTTTCATTGTCATGGAAACGTTTCTCAGAATCCACCTTTACCGTCATGCTCCAGCATGGCTCCAGTACATTTGTGCTCCGGTAAAAGAGGTCGAACATAACTACGCCGATTCCCTCTCTTGGATCTTTGAACGTGAAAGACGGCTCACCGTTTTCTTCCAAACCATTCATTCGGCACATTCCGATAAAATTTAAAATGATTTTCTTATTTTTCTCACCAATTGGGATATATGTTTCTGCCATAATAGTCTCCTTTTTTCAGCTCAAAAAGGCTGCCCGGATAGAGCAGCCTTTTTTATTTTTGTTATTATGCCTTGCACGGTTTCTCACGCCATGCTGCCTTCGCTTTGCAACGGCGTGGCGACAAATCCGCATCGTTATTTCAGCAAGTTTTCCACGATTGATGGGTGTGGACGTGGAATGATGGATGTGGAGGTTACTTCTCCGCTGATGCTCAGCTTAGCAAGACAGGCGTTTACTGCCGATCTTACGGAAGATACTTCACCGGTGATAACCAGGTATCCTTTTCCACCTAAACCTCTTGCAATTCTTAAATCAACAATACTTACTTTGGAAGCTTTCACTGCAACATCGGCTGCGATAACTGCTGTCAAAGCGGAGATTGTCTCAATTGCACCAACTGCCTGAATATTCTCTGTATTGGTAAATCCGGAAATTGCCGGAAGAACTTCTTCACGAACATTATCAAGAATGTGTGTATCGATCAGATAGATGCCGCTTACGAGCTCTGCTTTGCTCATAGCTGCTTTTACCGGACCTACGTGTCCGCCGACGATAATCACATACTTGCCAGGGCAGATTGGTGTAGCTAATAATAATTCTACATTTCCTGCTTTTACCATCTCATCAGCCGTCTGGATACCTACAGGAATGCTCTTAATTTCTACAAATCCAACTGCTTTTCTCACTGCGTAAACACCATCCTTTATTTTTCGATTGCAATACAACCGTCAGCGATTTCTTTGATCGTACCGCTGATACTAGCATGAATACAAGCACCTAATTTACCTTCTGCAGGTTTTGCGATCACATCGCCTTTTGCAACTGTATCACCAACATTTACACACGGAACTGCCGGAGCGCCGATGTGCTGTCCGCACGGGATAGAAACATGGTCTATCTCTTTTGGAAGTTCTGTCAATGGTGCAGCCACATTGTATTTTGAGAGTCCCAGATTAGCAATAAGCTTCTTAATCGGATATTTTTTGTATTCTCTCATTGGATGTGCTGATTCAGGCGCATTGTTTAATGAATTTCTGATACCCTGTTTTGCCATGATACCTTTTAATTCGTGATTTACCTTCCATGGCTGGAGGTTCATAACGCAGGCATACTGACAAAGACGGCATTCTGAACATAAGAATGCGATCATTGGAGTGTCAGAACCATCGCACAGATGGCCGTAACTAGCAAATCTGATAGTCTTATGCGGAGCAATTCTATGTCCTATCAAATTACGAGGACATACTTCTGTACAAAGGCTGCAGTGACAGCACGCAGCTTTTGCGATATGAAGCATTTTGGAAATGTCCATCTTCACATCCTGAATCAACGGATGACTTTCCGGTAATACGATCAGACCTTTGGTTGTCTTGGTAATCTTGGAGTCCAGAGGAACATGTTTACCCATCATAGGGCCGCCGTTGATAACAACATAAGGACCATCCACAGTAACGCCGCCCGCCAGTTCAAGAGCTTCGCCGACTGTCATGCCGAGAGGCAGCTTCATAGTCACATGATTCTTTACTTCTCCGGCAAATGTTACATAGGAATCCGTCACCGGCTGATCCTCATAGTATGCGTTGTAAATGTTGAGAACAGTCTCAACATTGGAAACGATCACGCCTACGTTTAATGGAATACCGCCTTCCGGAACAATTCTTCCTGTCACCTCATATACCGTAACCTGTTCATCACCCGCTGGGTAAAAGTTTTCGAGAAGATGAAGGCTAAAGCCTTCATACTCCCCAATAAGCCCGTTAAAGCTGTTAATTGCTGCTGTATAATGATCCTTTAAAGCAATAACCACTTTATCTGCGCCTACGGTTTCTTTGATGAGCTTTAAGCCTTCAAGGATTTTTTTTGTCTCGACTGCCATCAGCTGCTGGTCTACTCTTAACAGCGGCTCGCACTCCGCACCGTTAAGGATGACATATTCAGCTTTGGCGTTCACTTTTACATGAGTAGGAAAACCTGCGCCACCGGCGCCTACGATACCGGACTGAGCGATAATATCAATAAGGTTTTTTTCCATTTTACTCACCTCTTAATTATTTCATTCTGATATGGAGACCATCCTTTAATACACATCTTCTCTTACGGCAGAATGATTTGGCAGATGTCAGACCCTCACCGGTAGGACCTGCGATGGTAAATGTGGTGTATCCCATTCCGCCAACGCCGATACCAGCATAAGATGGGCCGTTCTTAACGAAAATAGTAGTTTCGATTTCTTTTGCCATCTTGGTAAGCTTATCTACATTTCTGGAATGCATCATTGCTGTATGTCTGTTGCCGTGCTCTACTTCTACGGCAAACTCAATCGCTTCATCAACGTTTGCTACACGAACGATTGGAAGGATAGGCATCATCAGCTCAACCTGAACGAATGGGTGATCCTTAGGAGCTTCCATGATAATACATTTTACTTCCGGACCAACTTTGATTCCCACTTTGTCAAGGATATACTGTGCGCTCTTACCAACAAAGTTTACATTTGGTTTCTTTCCATCGTTTGTAACCATCTCAACCATCTTCTGGATGATTTCCGGATCTTTCACTTCATATGCACCGTTGTTCTTCATATTGAAAATCAGGTAATCAGCAATCTGATCAACTGCGATAACTTCTTTCTCTGCGATACATGGAAGGTTGTTATCAAAAGAACATCCGTTTACGATATCAACGGCAGCTTTCTCGATATCTGCTGTCTCGTCAACAACAACAGGAGGGTTACCTGCGCCAGCGCCGATAGCCTTTTTACCTGTGGACATAACAGCTTTTACGATTCCAGGGCCACCTGTAGCAACCAGCATACGAACCTTTGGATGCTGCATCATGATATTGGTGTTCTCAATGGATGGCTCTTTTACAGTAACAATCAGGTTTCTCGGAGCGCCTAATTCTTCCAGCTTAGCATTGATCTTTTTGATCAGCCAGATGGAAACGCCTTTGGAACGTGGATGTGGACTGAATACTACAGTATTTCCGCCTGCCAGCATTCCGATAGAGTTACAGATAACTGTCTCTGTAGGGTTTGTGGTAGGTGCGATTGCTCCGATAACACCAAACGGGCAGTACTCTACTAATGTAAGTCCGTCGTCTCCGGATAATGCTTCTGTAGTCAGATCTTCGATTCCTGGAGATTTCTCAGCAGCCAGTCTGTTTTTGATCAGTTTATATTCATAAGCTCCCATGCCGCTCTCTTCTACGGCAAGTTTGCTCATGTATTCCAGGTTTTCTTTCTGGCAAACTACTTCTCTGATTCCTTCAACAAATCTCTGTCTGTCGGACATGGAGTAGTTCATATATTCTTTCTGTGCTTTAGCAGATGCCTCGATCGCGTCGTCCATTGTCTCGAAAATACCATAGGTATAATCATCGGCAGGGCAAGCGGATTCAACATCTGTTAAAACCTTTTTCACAACTTTTTCAATTAATTGAACATCAATATTCATTATGCATTTCCTCCTTGCATTTTTTCTAATGCATATGTAGCGACTGCCATATCTTCCTCGGCAGTACCTCCACTGACGCCGATGGCACCAATTACTTTGCCATCAACTTCAATCGGATATCCACCGCCAAAACATACAATCCTGCCATCTCCGGAGTTATGAAGGCTCCACAGGCTGTCACCTGGTTTGGTAACATCAGCAAGGGCTGCAGTCGGACACTTCAGAGCACATGCGGTGTAAGCTTTGTCCTGTGACACTTTCACGCTGATCAGCAGAGCCCCTTCCATTCTCTGGAAGTACAGAAGGTTACCTCCCTCATCCACTGCGGAAAATACCATCGGCACACCGATTTCATTTGCTTTTTCTTCCACAAATTCAGCCATCTTTTTCAGGCTCTTTAAAGACATGTCCATCTTGCATTCTCCTTTATTGCCGTCGCCTCCCATGGTTTCTTTCACCACTTTGCGCACTGCCTCTTTGAGCTCCTCGATTTCCTGCTGCTGTGCTCTGGCTTCCTCAAGGCGCGCCATTGCAAAACATGCGTCTGAAAGACGATTGATATATTTACGTAATTCATCGCGAACAGGAATCTCCCTGGCAAGGGTTGTTATTTTTCTTTCCGCTCGTCTTACGACTGTCCTCGCCACATGCAAGGCTGCGGAAGATGGATTTACTCCAGGCACTACGAACTCGCGCATCAGTCCATTGACTTCCGTTGATTGATCGACAATATCTTCCAGGTATTTGATGTCTGCCTCTCCAATTTTGTCCTTAAGCATCTCCATGCCCCGCTCATCGGACGCGAATTCTGCTCCTGCCTGGAACATTCTTTTCTGAATACGATTGATATATTCTCTGATATCCGGTGACTCAGTCTGGGCGTAAGCTACTCCCAATGCGGAAATAGCTTCGTCGATGGTTCCATAGACATCGACATTCAGGCTGTCTTTGTCCACTCTGGAACCGCCGTATAAACCTGTTGTACCTTTGTCACCTGTCTTTGTATAAATATTAGCCATACATTCACACCTTTAACACTGTGACACTTCCACGGTATCCACAATACCAACGATTGCGGCATCAACAGGAAGACTGTTTTTCTTGTCACCATCACCTGACATACGCGCCGAACTGCCTCCAACGACAATTACGGTTTCGCCATCACCGGCTCCAACAGTATCGACGGCAATTTCGGTCTGCTTTTTAGCTGTAAGGTCCTGATTGATCTTTTCGACGATCAGAAACTTACATCCGGTCAGACTGGGGCATTTTACAGTAGATACCACTGTGCCAATTACTTTACCTAAATACATGTCTTCACCTACTTTACTCTCTGACAATCGTGATACCACGATTGTATGCTTCGTCATTTGCAAGACCTGTCACAACCGCGTCAGCTCCCACAATAATGGTTTTATATCTTGCATTTTTGGCAATATCCACACGGCCGATGACCTTTTTATCCAGCTTAATGCTGGCTGCCTCTGCCGCCGCACTGCCACTGCAAGTCGGTTTTGCTGCTTTTTCGTTTTTTACCTGCGCCGGTTTCACGTCTGAATCCGGAGACGGGAAATCAAAACTTGCAGCATATACTTTATTTACTTTCTCAAACAGATTATCGTCTACAGTGAGATGGATTCCGTAGGACTGCAGCGCCTCAAGATTACTGCGCATCCGCATCTTGTAAGCGTCGGTCACCTTGAATCCAATCTTCGCTCTGACCTCGTTATCCGGACAGCAGCCGTCAACGGCAGCCACAATCGGTTTACCCGTGGCCATGGCTCTGGAAATCATATTCGTGAGCAAATTATCACTGATGCAGTTTGCCACCTTTGCAGCCGTATTAATGGTCAGCGCAGGCACGATCACGAACTGATTATCGTCAATAATCTGTCTTCCATTTACCGGAGCGCCCTCAACATAAATGGCATCCGGACCAATATCATTCTGGATACGTTCTTTTGTAAGAACTTCGTCAGCAGCCTTTGACATTACAACTGTCAGTTTCCAGCCATCTTTTTTCAGCTCTTTCAGGGATCTTACCGCATCGGCATATCCGATCAGCGCTCCTGAAAAAAGCACTGCCGCCTGCTTGCAGGCATCCATATATCTCAGAACGATCTGGTCAGAAATATATTCCACAATGGTTGACATAAGCGCATTCTCAAATTCGTTTCTATTCATTATGCCACCTATTGTCTGTTACAGTTCATGGCAATTCCAAGAGGTGTTACCAGTAATGGCTCCTTTGGCTTGATTGTCTTAATTCCGGTTTCTTTCTCAAAGACACTCTCGAACTTCTTAAAGCTGCAGGCACCGCCCACAACATAGATCACGTCCACATCATATCCCTGAATAAACCGGGAAACAATGGCAGCCATCTTCTCTATTACCGGTTTCACGACCGGAAATACCAGCACCTCCTGTTTCGGATCCTTCTTGATTCTCTCCGCTTCCTCAAAAGTACATCCCAGACTTCCGGCAAGAACCAGAGTCATGTGCGTACCTCCTGTCGGTTCATCGGCCGTAAAAACTACCTTTCCGTCTTTCAGAATACTGATACCGGTCGTTCCGCCACCGACGTCCACCACTGCTCCGTCTGTAATTCCCAGAACAGAGGCCGCAGCCGTAGGTTCGTCAATGACATTGACCACGTCCAGTCCGACAGATTCCACAACGTTGGAGATAACTTTTACGTTGCCGGATATAATTCCCGGAGGAATGGCTGTAGCCGCCTCTCGGAACTCTACGCCCATCATTTCCTCCAGCCGGTTTTTCATATTCTGAACCGCTCTGGATGCACCGAGAAAATCAACAACGATACCATCCCGGACAACTGTAGAAGGATAAGAAGCCCCTGCGATCGGGGTATTGTTGGCGTCCACCACAGAAACCACAATATTTGCCGTTCCCAGGTCCACACCCAGTCTCAATTCTCCTTCATACGGTCGAAATTCTTCATTTTTAATCAGCTCTGAAAAGCCGACCAAAACATCATTATAATTATTCATGCATTCTGCCTCATAGGTCTACCATATTCTGCCACTATATACCGTTGTCGGTAGACTGCGACATATCAAGGTCAAATCAGGTGCGATGTGATACCGCACCTGATTCGTACCTGAGTATTACGATCTGATTGCAATTCACACGATATATCAGACATCCGGTATTTCATTCATACTGTCGTATGCACCGGTTATGCCGGATTATTTATCTGTGTTCTTTTTCTTTCTAGATCTTCCGCTTCTTCTATTTCCTGTTGATGGTTTCTTGGCAGGAGCATCTGTGTCGGTTACATCTTCTGCTTTTTTCTCCTCGGCAGGCGCAGGTTCTTCCTTGGTCTCTTCCTCAGGAGCTGCGACCGGGGCTTCTTCAGCCTCAGGAGCTACAACCGATTCCGTTTCCTCCGGTTTTGTTTCTGCTTCTGCTGGAGCTTCTTCCGGCTGGACTTCCGTTGCCTGCGGAGCTTCCTCTGCTGGAGCTTCCACTTCCTGTGGAGCCTCCGGCTCTGTCTCCTCAGCTTTTGGAGCCTCTTCCGGCTGAACTTCCGCTGAATCTGTTTCCTTTTTATCAGATGTCTTATCCTCAAGCTCTTCAACTACAGGCGGTTCAGGTGCTTCTTCCATTGGCGTCTCTGCCTTTGGCTCTTCTTTCGGCTTCCAGTTCTTAACCAGAACAGGCTTCTTGCTGTCGCCCACCGGACGATATCCTTCTGCCAGAGCAATCTCTCCTCCTACGGTCTCCCTGTTATCCACAAGAAGCGCCCGCATGCTAGGAGCCGGTCTTGCTTTCAGAAGTACGCTCTTTGTTCCGCTTAATGATCCCTGTACAGCCTCTGCTGCTTTTTTACCCGCTTCCACTGCTGCTTTGCAGGCTCCGACATTACCCTCGACTTTTACGGTACACATACCGTCGCCTTTTGCATACTCAAAACCCAGCAATTTGACATTGGCAGATTTGACTGCCGCATCCGCAGCCGCCACGCAGGCCGCTAGGCCAAAGGTTTCAATAAAACCAATACTTTTGTCAGCCACCTTTACACCTCCTTACTTTCCAGATTATAACTTATAGACTAGTCCAGACTCCGGAACGGCATCTTCTTTACAAGCCGCGCCGCGTTGGAACCGATATTCCTGAACTGGTCTGTCTGATAAAACTTAATTCTAAAAAGAGGGGCCGCTTTATCTAGCTTTTCATACTGAAGAACAACGCCTTCTTTGCTGATTCCAACGCCCACCCCTAATCTTGAATCCAAGCTGGCATTCCGGGCAAGTTCCAGAACGTCCGAACAATGCTCTGCCTGAATATCATAGGGGATACCTTCTTCTTCAATCCCAAGAAGAACTCCGGAAAAATCAGCCAAAGAAAGATTATCACAGTCATAAAAAACTTTTATTGAAGGTCTTGTATTTATTCCTGTATTACTTCCTTCCATTTTCAATCTCCCATATCAGAACAAGACATTGCAAGTCCTGTTGCCACCGCATTTCGAGGTCCCTCGCATCCGCGAATATTACCCCGGCCAGCTACTATATTATATTGTGATAATGCATCAGTTACGAGAGTCGGCACCTCAAAGTCCAGTGCAGAACCGCCGACTAATACTACAAATTCAATATCTCTTACATTTCCCGTCGGGCTGACCTTAGCCAGTGAACGGATTGCATTTGTAACAAATACTTTTCGCTTTGCATTAGTCCGTACCAGTTTGATCTTCTCAAGGGAGGAAAATCCCTCAAGCGGTACTAATTCTCCACCTTCCTTTACCAATACAACCTTAGCGAAAACATTCGGATCCAGCGGTTCCTCAAAGAACTGCACTGTACCGTCCTCATGACGAATGTGGAAAAGGCTCTCCACCTTTGCAAGAGGATATTTCTTAATGTCTTCCGCTGTGTTAAAGTCTTCAAGACCCAACTCAGATTGAATCAGGAGCGTCACCATATTGCCGGCACCTGCCAGATGAACCAGCTTAACGTCTCCTTCTTTATTCTTAATGGATGCGTCCGTCGAACCTGCGCCCATATCAACAATAGCAATCGGTACGTTTGTACCAGGTGTTGTCAAAGCACCTTTGATAGCCATGTCGGCTTCAACGCCGCCGACATATACAGGTATTTTCAATCTGTCAGTCAACTCTTCAGCGATCATCTGCATCTGCAGACGGTCTGCCTTAACCATGGCCGCGATACCAACTGCGCTCTCCAGTGAAAACTCATTGGCGAGACCTCCCTTTACCTGCTGCGGATTGTAGGTATCCACCGCCAGTAAATCCTGAATCTTGATATCTCTCGGATGCTGGTTTGTAAGATTTGACATAACCTGACGAACTTTTTCAAGCATTCCGCCGGCATTCGTTCCCGGTTCGCCTTTAATATCTTCGATGACATCTATGCTTTTTACGGCATCCATCATCTTTTCGGCGCCTTCGTCAACGCCAACCGTTACTTTTTTCTTTTTACCAATAATTTCAATGGAACCAGCAGGAATCCGTCTTTCCTTTACGTCTCCCTCTGGTGTTTTAATTACAACGGCCGAGCGGTTTCCGATCAGCGCCCGGGCAATCGGGACAACCTGCTTTGTTTCTTCCGGTGTCAGTTTGAAGAGCGTCGCAATACCGTACGGATTGGAGAGAACCTCAACCACTCCGCCAACAGCGGCAACCTCAACGGCACAATTCATGCCCAGCGGGACCTTATCGACCATTCCCACCTCATCGACAATCGGAATCTTTTTCTCAAGACGGTTGTTAATTAAAACGCCATCATCGCGCTGGACAATGGCACCTGTAATATTTAATATTTTATTATACTGGTTGATAATCCTTGCAGCGGCTTCAAAGGAAATACTTGACGGGATAACCACTATCACGTCCGAACCTGATTCCACCTTGTCCAGCTTTGTGATAAGCTGGGAGGTTCCGACACCAATCCCAATACCGCCAGGGGTATTGGGATTGTGTCCAATCATAGTTGATTCAGTGATAATAGTCTCGGTAATCGTTTCCATAGCAACATCACCGATTACGGGAGCTGCCTCATTCACGCGAACTTCATCCAGATCGCTGATATCAAGCCCAACCTTGTCCAAAGCGTGCTTCAGAGACTGGAAAACTCCGTGAATATTCTGTTTTGTTCCTTTGATTCCAGTGGTACCTGTGATACCACTGGAAAGAAACGTCACATGCTTTCCGTCGATTCTGGCAACGGCTGTTTCTGTTGTCGCATTGCCAATATCAACGCCCGCAACTAATTTCACTTTATATACCTCCGTTGTTTCCACTTACATGCGGTCTCAGGGAGTCATATGCAGCAACTGTACTGCATCTAAGCTTCCTTTATTTACCGCAGAAGCTAATCAACTATTTTTTTAAACGTCCACGTTTTTCGTAGATGTCTGCAGCTTCTTTAACGAAGTTACCACAAACAGTAGCGCCATACTGGTTGATTAACTCATCACCGATAGCATATAACTCTGCTTTTGTGGAACGATAAGGTCTTAATGCATTGTAAATCTCAAGAAGTCTTGCATCTGGTACAGGGATTAACTCACCAGCTCTTCTTAAGTTTACTGCGAAGAATCCACGTCCTGCAGATTCAGCAACCTGAGCCTGTAATTCCAGAGTTTCTTTTGTAATACGGAAATCCTTAGCGTCTAAGGTACCATCGATAACGCCCTGTAATGTTAATTCATCCAGAGATTTACCTGATGCACTCTTGATCAACTCAGGTCTTTTTTCTCCGATAGGGTAATCTTCAACAGTTACTTTGCCTTCGCATTCGCAAGCTGCTGCAGAACCCTGCATGTTTTTAAGCACTTCCTGCATAATCTGTCTTACTAATAATTCCTGATCCACGATTGACACCTCCGTTTATTTAAATTCAACTTTAAGAGCTTTAGGAGCTTTATTTCTGTCAGCATGCTCTGTCTCTTTGATGTGCAGAACAGCGGATAAAGCCTGGTATTTCGGTCTTGCCATCTGATCATTTCTTACCGGTACAGGGTTTGGAGATTCGCCTTTTGCATATTTAGCAGCGTTCTTACCAATTGCTCTGTATGTTTCAAGGTCAATCAGAGGGCACTGAGGGAATAATTCCAGGTTAGACAGCGGTGGGAGGTCTTTCTGATGGATTACAGTAGTACCTTTGGACTGAATACCAATACCAATGCCTGATCCAGATAACTCTGCTGCATCATGAGCTACGAATGATACGTCAGATGTTCTGTAAACTTTAACGATACGGCAAGCAACGCCTTCTTCCTCAAGACCAGCCATGATCTCTTTGATGATAGCTGCGTGAGGAATACCAACGATATTCTTTGTCTGGGAAGCGCCAAAAGCAGGAGCAACACCTAAAACAACTTCGTTAGGGTTTGTACCTTTCTGAGCATCGCCAACTTCTGTGATGGTCATGCCTTCGGAACAGGACTCTTCAGCTGCTGCTGCGGAAGTAGCGTTCATTTCTTTGAGAACTTCAGCGATAACGCTTTTTAATAATCTTTCATCAATTGCCATTATAGTTCACCTTCCTTAAAATAGACTAACTAATTAATCTTTGACGGGTCAACAGCTGTACGAATGTTGCTGAGTTTTGCCCACAGTTCTGGGCTGATCTGGTAACCGGTCATAGGTCCTTCGTAGCAGTTCGGGCTGTTAACAGCAGAAATTACGTGGAACTTATCATCAAGCATGGAAGCTGTATGTAAGTAGTCACCAACAACTTTAGCTTTCTGAATGTTGAAGATAGATTCTGCAACATCTTCAAATCCGCCTTTGTAAAGAGCTTTAACGAAGTCAATACCTGTTACGCCGCGCTCAAGCATTTCTGTAGCAGCTTTAAGGTCAGCAACAACGTCACGGTCAGGCATATCCTGTGATCCACGAGCGTATGTACCAGCTTCAACTTCTTCGTCAGTGATTTCAGGTAATCCTAATTCACGGAAGAGAGCCTGAATAGCTCTTGCAGCTTTATTACGAGCAGCAACAACTTCTTCTTCTGTAGCAGGAACAAGACCTGCGTCAACTTTTAAGTCACGCTGGATAACTACCCAGTCATCATAGTCGTCTGCATCCCAGTTGGATCCAGCGAACATGTTATCATAGTTAGGTGTAGCAGAATATCCGGAACAGATGTAGTCAGTTCCTGGGATAAACTGAGGAATGGAACGAGCAACTCTACGAAGATCAGAATGTGTGAATGTCTGGTCGTTGGAAGATGCGTTCTCAAGGTCAAGCATAGCAGCAATTAAGTTCTCACAAGCGATGGCACGAACACCGCCAGGTACGGCAGCAGGTACACCAACACAAGATACGGAACCGTTCTGAGTTCCCTGAACACCAGCACCACGGGTAACACCAAGACATCTAGCCTCAAGGTAAAGCATGGATTTTCCTTCTGCCATACCCATCTGAACCTCAGAACCGGTACCGGATGTAAATCTCATCTTAACACCACGGGAAGCGTAGCAGGAAGCCAGGAATGCTTTGGACCATGGAGTATCGTCACCATCCATGAATACGTCTTCTGTTCCGTATACGGAAACTGTCTCAGCGTAAGCTGTGTAACCTCTCATACCAAGGTCAAGCTCTGTAGCCTCTTCTACAGCACACTGTGTAAGAATACCAGGACGTCCAACGTTAGCGCCAAGCATGATAGCGATAGCATTGAAAGGAGCGTAACGAACGATACCAACTGTTGTCTCCATCTCAGCGAAACCACGAACAGCTGCCTCAGCTGCGTCTGCTGCGATCTGGATCATGTTGTCTTTTACGTTTGTAACGTGACACTGGTTAGCTGGTTTTAATCTACATCTCATCTTGGTAATACCCATCATTGTCTCAAGAACATTCAGGTTACCAACGATCTCTACTAACTTAGCAGGTGTAACTGCTGTTGTGTATTTCAGACACTCAGCTCTGTTTACGTTGATGTCAACGAGCATACGAGCGATTTCCAGAGAATCTTTAGCCATAGCTTCCTCTGCGAAATCAAGGTTAATAGCGTATTTAGCGATGAAAGCATCGAGCATATCGAACTCGTCTTTTGTTTTTCCATCCATCTCTACTACTTCGCCGTTCTCGATCTTGATAGAAGGAGTAGGGTCATATGGGCTGTTCATCGCAATAAATCCAACTTCTGGCCACTCTAAAGCGTAGCCGTCCTGATTAACAGGTCTTTGATCTAAATATTCAAAACGTTTACTTCTCACGGTCTCAACACCTCTCAATTTCTCAATTAAACTTTCTTCTATACTATTTAACAGAAGCTCCGATATCTGTCTGTCCGTTCATAATTATGTATACAGATATCACATTTACTTGTTACCTCACGCGTCTCTCATCCCGCATAAGGATCATTAAAAATCAAAGCGTTATCTTAGATATAAGGAACAGTAGAGGATTCCAGCGGCTCGTTCGGCTCTAAAGCTTTCAGTAACTGTTTTCCAACTTCTCTTGCGCCGATGATAGCCTGTCTAACTGCACCTGAATCTCCAGTAAAGAAGAAGTTAACCTCGTTGGAGAAGGATGTTCCGCCGTTACCTGGGGTAGCGATAGCGATAGGATCAATTGTAGCAGTCTTAGCAGCTGTATCCGCTAATACAACACCGATACCAGCAGGAGCACCTACGGTGATACCGAATGCTTTACCAACAACAGCGCCGAATGCTTTCTCTAAGCAGTAGGAAGCACGTGCTGTGTACTGGAACTCCAGATGTCCAGCAGAGTTGCCGTATACATCACCAAACTGTTTGTCAACAAAGCTTAATGCAACCTCTACAGCTCTTCTTGCATCGGATACGTCCTCAGCACCGAAGATTGTTAAGGAACCATGTCCAGCGCCGCCTTCTGTATCTCTTGGGCACTCGCAAAGAACAATCTCAGTATTTGTAGCTTTTACAGCTTCGTCACATGCAAAAATCTGTGGGCCTGCACCAACACGGTCGGAAATAATACCGATAGAACGGTATTTAGGATCGATTTTCAGTAATTCATGAACGCTGTAGTCAAGGTTAGCAATAACAAGACCGATTGTATGGCCTAATGCTGTTCCAACATACTCTGTTAATCCGCAAAGATCTTCGTTGATTCCCTTAGGTGTTGGAGCTGCGATAGTTGTATCATTAGCGAAAGCACTTTCAGCCTGAGTGCCACCCATTTTTTTCATAACTTCGTCCATGATTTTAGCCATCATTTCATCTTTCATTGAATTATACCTCCATTAATAATTGATCAGACTAGGACTAAACTTATTGTGGTAAGATTTTTTCTACGTCTGTATGTGGTCTTGGGATTACATGGCTGGATACAACAGTACCTACTTTGTCAGCAGCAACAGTACCTGCATCAACAGATGCTTTAACAGCTCCTACATCACCTCTAACCATAACAGTAACTAAACCAGATCCGATTTTTTCATATCCCACCAGTGTTACGTTTGCTGATTTAACCATGGAATCGGCTGCTTCGATTGCGCCAACCAAACCTTTGGTCTCAATCATTCCTAAAGCTTCTTTCTGCATAATTGACCTCCTTATAAAAATTCTTGTCTGTCTGGATAGGACAGACTACCTTTGGTTGATTTACAGGATAGTATCATTATATAGCAACTTTCACAAAATTACTTGGCGTTTTCCTATAATTTTTAGCCTTTAAATATATATAATATTCTGAAAGCCAAACTTCGACATGATACTTTGTTGACATTTTTTCACCTGCATTGCAAAACAATTCCGTATGATATGTCTATTATTTTGCAATGTGGTCAAGAATCTTGTTGACGTCGTCCTCCGTAACCTTTCTCGGGTTAGCCTGGGTACATGCGTCTGCCAGAGCCCGGCGTACGATCTCGTCTCTGTTAGCCTCAAACTCCTCGAGGGTAACGCCACATTCTGTGATACACATCGGACGGTCCATGTATTTCAGAAGACGGTTGATCTCTGAAATCAGGTTGGACACACCCACCTTAACTGTCGGCGCCGGCAGCCCTACGATACGGGCAAGCTTCTGGTATTTTTTTGCCGAATCATTGCTGTGTTTTGCCGCTTCTCTGTCCATATCCGCATTGAAATAGATGACATGCGGAAGCACAAGCGCGTTGGCACGGCCGTGAGGAATGTGGAAAATAGCTCCAAGTGCATGAGCGATACCATGGTTCAGTCCCAGATTAACAAGGCTGAACGCCATTCCCGCCAGGCAGGATGCCCTGTGCATTTTGTCTCTCGCCTTGATATCATACCCGTTGCGGTATGCCTTCGGCAGATATTCAAAAGCCAGCTCCATAGCTTTTTCCGCCAGACAGTCAGAACAGTCGCTGGCTGTCTCGGACACATACGCCTCAATGGCGTGGGTAATTACGTCCATGCCGGTATCCGCCGTGATAAATGGCGGCGCTGATTTGACCAGTTCCGGATCGAGGATCGCGATATCCGGCATCAGGCTCTCGTCGATAAGCGGGATCTTCACGCCGGTTTTGGAATCGGTAACCACCGCAAACTGCGTCACCTCAGAACCTGTGCCGCTGGTGGTCGGAAGGGCAATCAGCTTAATCTTCTTTGTGCTCTCCGGATTCTGTGCAAGTTCAATCTTTCTCGCCATGAAAACGATGGCCTTCGCCGCGTCTATGGAAGAACCTCCTCCCAGCGCGACAACCACGTCGCAGTCTTTGTCCTGAAGGAAATCGATTCCTCTCTCGATCAAATCCATCGGCGGGTCAGGAATTACCTCGTCAAATACGGAAACTGAATTACAGTTTGACAACTTTTTAAGGATAATGTCAGCCATCCCCGAATCCACCATGAACTTGTCCGTGATAAGAACCGCGTTCTCATCCTTCTCTTCAAGCAGAGCGTCAATGGCATCCTCACTGAAAAGCACTTCAGTGGAAAGCTTAAACCGTTTCATTTTCCTCCTCCTTTCTTACTCTGTATTTTTCTCTATACTCAGACGGCGTCAATCCGGTTTTCTTTTTGAAAGCCTTGCTGAAATAATTCGCTTCATTGTACGCCAGATCCAAGGCAATATTAAGCACCGGTATATCGGTGTTCACAAGCATCTCCTTCGCCAGATCCATTTTGCGGTCTGTAACGTAGGTGATGAAATTCACTCCCATCTCTTTCTTGAAGATCTTGCTGAGATAGTAGGTGCTGATGTTGACGTGGTTGGCCACGTCCTCCAGGCTGATGCCCCGCTTTAAGTTTCTCTCTATGTAGTCCACGACGGACTTCATGCCGCCGTCTGACAGCTTCCCTTTGATGTTCATCTTATCAAAGAGAATATCAACCATCTTTACAACTTCATTGTAGGCATCATGTTTATTATTATAAAGCAGATATTTGATCTTAAGCTTCTCCATCTGCATTACAAGCTCGTTGGTATCACTGATATTGAGCTCCTCCGCGGTACGCACGATCATCTTTGCCAGATCCTGCAGCCGCTTGGAGATCACATTAACATCGTGATGTTCTAAATATAACTGGTCAATGTACTCTCTTAAAAGGTCTACAGTAGCTTTGTAAGAGCATTTTCTTAGTTCGACCTCAAGCTTTGACAACAATTTATTACTCTTATCGGTCTGAGGGCCTTCCCCAAGCCTTCCTGCGAAAGCCTTCACGGATTCAAGCAGCACCTCTTTACGGATAGGTTTCAGCAGAAAATCATCCACTTTCAGCTTGATCGCTTTGTGGGCGATATTAAAATCATCGTAGGCGGTGGTGATGATGATCACCGCCTGCGGCAGTTTCTTTCTGGCATATTTGATAACTTCCATGCCGTCGATACCGGGTATATTAATATCCACCAGAATAAGATTGATGTCACAATTTCCAATCATCTCCACGGCCTCGTACCCGCTTTTTGCCTCTCCGACGATCTCCACATCCGGCAGGTTCTCCTCCAGGAAGATCTTCATCGAGGTTCTCTCCAGTTCTTCGTCTTCCACTATTAAAATACGGTACAAAATGACACCGCCTTTCTACTGATTTTTCAACGGCACTTTAATGGTCACCTTCGTCCCCATGGACGGCTTGTTCTCGCTCTCGATCATGAGGGCATATTCATGCCCGAAATGATTGATCAGACGGCTGTTGATATTATAAATCCCCACGGCTCCTTCTTTTTCATTCTTGTAGGCGTCTCCCCGGAGAATACTGGTGATCTTCTCCGGCGCGATCCCGTCGCCGTCATCTATGATATCCACATACAGATCTTTATCTTCCCTGTGGGCTTTCACCTGAATCATGCCGCCGGACGCCCGGTTCTCCACCGCATGTTTGATGGAATTCTCCACGATGGTTGTCACTGACAGGAACGGCAGCTTCACCGTATAATATTCTTCCGGCACATCGATGCTGTACTGCATCCTGCTTCCCAGACGGATCTTCTGTATTTTCAGATAATTGACCACATAACCAATCTCATCACCCAGGGAACTCAGCGGCTGGCTGCTTTTGCGCAGAATATACCGCATCATATCAGAAAACGCATAGACCACATCTTCCGTCATCTTGGCATTTTCAAAAAATGCCAGGCGGCCTATGGTATTAAGCACATTAAAAAGAAAATGCGGATTAATCTGGTAGTGCAGAGCTTTAAGCTCTATCTCGCGCAGAGCCTTTTCCATCTCAATGCGCAGCTTCTCCTCCTTGATGAGCTTCAGATCCTTCTCCCGCAGCTCCGCATCCACCTTGTTGGCGTACTGTTTCTCCACGGAATAATTGTAGCTGTCGCAGAGAATCTGCGCCACCGCCAGTATTTTTTCCGCCGGCATGACCGCCACCTGTTTATAAAGCTTCATGAGCTCTTCATTTTCCTGCCATCCCTTGCTGGCAGGCGTAATCGGTTTCAGATCCTGAAAATCTGTACTGGTCACCTGTCCGGCAAGGATCGCTCCCACATACTGTCCCTTTATCATGATCGGAATCGCAAAGTCGATCAATCCGGCGTGGCAGATATAGGCATACGCTTTCCCGATTCTCTTGGCCTTTCTTCCTCCGCAGGCGTCACAGTAGTGGCACCTCTCCCTGAACTCGTCTATCTCCCGCAGTTTTTCACAAAAAGGAGTGAAATTACTGTATTCTGTTATCGGCGTTCCGTTACAGTCTACACTGACAAACGCAAGATTGGTCGCCTTCGCCCAATTATCCTGCAAATTCTGCAGCTCTTTCACATCTATGACATCTTCAATATAAATATTATTTCTATCTGCCAACGATCTGTCCTCCATCCACTGTAGTCACTTCACAAAACCCGGCAAGCTTTACTGATACCGCTTTCTTCTCCCCTTTTTCATCAAATACTGATACGCCCTCTCCGCACAGGCGCAGGCATCCTCCGTATAGCAGTCGGCGCCGATCTTTCTCGCCTGCTGCTCATCCAGAAAATATCCGCCCACCATAAAATACACCCGATTGCGAATGCCCCTGTCTTCAAATGCTTCCACAACCGCACGCATATCTTCCCCTGATTTGGATAATATTCCACTCATACATACGATCTGCGCCCGGCTGGCAATGGCCTCGTCCACAAACCGCCGGGGAGAAACATCCACTCCCAGATCGACAACATGAATATTCTTACTTTCCATCATCATCTTCACAAGATTCTTTCCAATGTCATGCATATCGCCCTTTACTGTACCGAGAACAACCGTGCCCACCTCTTTGGAATTGCTGCTGCCGGTATAGCTTCTGAGCGACTGCACCCCCTTGTCAAGCGCTCTTGTGACACTTAATATCTCCGGGACTCCTACTTCTTCCCGTCGGAACTTCTCCGCAATCTGTCCCATTCCCGCCAAAAATCCGTCTTCCAGAATGCTCTGGGCGGAAATTCCTTCTTCCAGCGCCATTTTAACCAGGTCTGTCACCCGCTTACCCTGTCCTTTTTTCAGGGAATCAATAATCTCATCAATAATCGCGCTCATTTCTCTCCTCCACGCATCAAAGGACTCATTTATCCTTATTCTATACTTTTTTGCATGAAAAAGCAAATTATTATCGTATATTTTACAATCTTTTTTAATTATCCAAAATATTCCACAACTTTTCCTGGTAGAATACGACTAATTTTATTCAAGAAATAGATAGCTTCTGGCAAAAAAAGAAAAGAAACCGGAGAAAATGGTTCTCACGGTAAATATTTACCTGATTTTTCATTTTCTCTCGGTTTCTTTACAATAAACTACAGTATTTTATTGTTTCTTATAACCGTATACCGGCATTCTGTCTCATTACAAAAAGTATCAGCGAAGCTCTACCTTCTCCAGATGCCAGATATCGTGTACATACTCTTCGATGGTTCTGTCAGAGGAGAACTTGCCGCAGTGAGCAGTCTGCATCATCGCCATACGCGCCCAGCGTTTCTCATCGCGGTATGCCGCTTCCACTCTCTTCTGAGCTTCTTTGTAGGATTCAAAGTCTGCCAGAATGAAGTACATATCCTTCTGCATGAGAGTATCGTACAGCGGACGGAACAGATCCGGATTCTCCGGACAATAGAAGCCGTTGATCATCTGGGTCATTACCCGGCGGATATCATCATGGCTGTTGTACAGATCAGCCGGATGATAGTTTTTATTCTTCTCGTATTCCATAACCTGCTCCGCAGACATACCGAAGATGAAAGCGTTCTCTTCGCCAACTTCTTCCACGATCTCCACATTGGCGCCATCCATAGTTCCGATAGTCACCGCGCCGTTCAGCATGAACTTCATGTTTCCTGTTCCTGACGCCTCTTTGGAAGCGGTGGAAATCTGCTCGCTGACGTCGGCCGCCGCAAAGATAAGCTCTGCGTTGGATACACGGTAGTCTTCGATGAAGACAACCTTCACTCTGCCGTTGATGGCCGGGTCATTGTTCACACGGTCTGCCACGGCGTTGATGAGCTTGATGGTCAGCTTGGCTGTATCATAGCCTGCCGCCGCCTTGGCGCCGAAGATGAAGGTACGAGGCACGATGTCCATCTCCGGATGCTCTTTGAGCAGGTTGTAAAGATGCATAACGTGCATGATGTTCATGAGCTGACGTTTGTACTCATGAAGTCTCTTTACCTGACAGTCAAAGATGGAACGAGGGTCCACATCGATGCCATTGTGTTCTTTGATATATTTTGCAAGGCGAACCTTGTTCTGATATTTGATGTTCATAAACTCCTGCTGACACTTCTCATCGTCCACATAAACGCCCAGTTTGCCGATATGGGAGAGATCTGTGATCCAGTCGTCGCCGATCTTGTCGGTTACCCAGGAAGCCAGCAGAGGGTTTCCGTGAAGCAGGAATCTTCTCTGAGTGATACCGTTGGTTTTGTTGTTGAACTTCTCCGGCATCATCTCATAGAAATCTTTCAGTTCGCGTTTCTTGAGGATATCGGTATGCAGGCGTGCCACGCCGTTGACGGAAAAGCTTCCGGCGATGGCAAGATGAGCCATGCGCACCTGTCCGTCATAGAGGATCGCCATCTTGCGTACCTTTTCCTGGTCGCCCGGATATTTGGCCTGGATCTCCATGACAAAACGACGGTTGATCTCCTCCACGATCTGGTATACACGAGGAAGCAGTCTGGAGAACAGCTCGATCGGCCATTTCTCAAGAGCCTCCGCCATAATGGTATGGTTAGTGTAAGCACAGGTCTTTGTGGTCACATCCCACGCCTCTTCCCATGTGAGGTTCTCTTCATCCACCAGGATACGCATCAGCTCAGCCACAGCCACCGTCGGATGAGTATCGTTCAGCTGGAAGGTCACTTTCTCATGGAACTTACGGATATCATCATGAGTCTCTTTGTATTTCTGTACCGCTCTCTGCACGGAAGCGGAGATGAAGAAATACTGCTGTTTCAGACGAAGCTCCTTACCTGCCATATGGTTATCGTTCGGGTAAAGCACTTCGCAGATGGTTCTCGCCAGGTTTTCCTGCTCCACTGCTTTCTGATACTCACCCTTATCAAAAGAATCCAGATTAAAAGTATTGATTGCTTCCGCATCCCAGATACGGAGAGTATTCACGATATGATTGCCATAGCCCACAACCGGCATATCATACGGTACGGCGCGGACGCTCTGATATCCTTTCTGCACGAACTTAGACCGTCCGTTGTGATTCTCCACATCCACATAGCCGCCGAACTTCACCTCAACAGAGTACTCGTCTCTTCTGATCTCAAACGGATTGCCGTTCTTTAACCAGTCATCCGGCGTCTCGATCTGATAGCCGTTCTCGATCTTCTGTTTAAACATACCATAGTGGTAGCGGATGCCGCAGCCGTATGCCGGATATCCCAGAGTAGCCAGGGAATCCAGGAAACATGCTGCCAGACGGCCGAGTCCGCCGTTGCCGAGAGCCGCATCCGGCTCCTGATCTTCGATCAGGTTCAAGTCAAGACCCATCTCCTCGAGAGCCTCGCGGACCTCGTCATAGCAGGTCAGGTTGATCATGTTATTACCCAGAGCACGGCCCATAAGAAACTCCATGGACATATAATACACCGTCTTTTTGTCCTGAGCGGCATACGCCTTATGGGTCTCGATCCAGTTATCAATAATATCATCTTTGATGGAGTAGGCTACCGCCTGATAAATCTGCTGCGGAGTTGCCTCTTCCAGTGTCCGGCGGAACAGCACACGAGTGTTTGCCTCCACCTCTTTTTTGAACTTCTTCTTGTTAAAAGTTGTTTTCTTAATCAATTGGGGAATCCTCCTACATCATCTTTTTTCCACGGAAAGCTGTACTTTCTCGCCGTTGATATTCCATTCCTTGGAATATCCCCGCTCTGCATCGAAAACGATCTCTTCTGCCAATACATCCCGTTTAACCAGGTCCGCGTTGTCGGCCATAATTGCCCTGATCGTATCGTTGCCGCTCTCGCAGACCACAATGTGGTCGGTCACTTCAAAACCAGCTTCCTTCCGCATTGTCTGAATCTTGCTAATGATTTCCCTTACAAATCCTTCTTCAATCAACTCCGGCGTCAGATTCGTATCAAGCACAACAGTAACCCCACGATCTTCCTGTGATACAAATCCCTCTTTCTGTGTCGTTGTGATGAGCAGTTCCTCCGGAGTCAAATCAATCTTACCATCATTCACTGCAATTGTCAAAATGCCCTCGGCATCCAGCTGCTTTTTCGCAGCGCTTCCGTCAATCTCCGCCAGCGCTTTGCTGATCTGTCCCAGCTGTTTGCCGTATTTCGGTCCCAGAAGACGGAGCTGAGGTTTAAACGTATATCCGGCAAATTCGGAAACATCTTCTCTGAATTCAACATTTTTCACATTAAGCTCTTCTTCGATGATCTGCTTATAGAAAATGTTCAGATCACTGTCGGCTTTCACAAACATCTGTCCAATCGGCTGACGGTTCTTGATGCCGGAAGCATTTCTTGCGGCACGGCCGAGAACGACAATATCGAGAACCTCCGCCATGTCTTTTTCAAGCTGCGCGTCGATCATCTCTTCCTTTACTTCCGGGAAGTCGCACAGATGAATACTCTCCGGTGCATTTTTATCCACCGTTCTCACCAGATTCTGGTAGATATCTTCCGTCATGAACGGAATCATCGGAGCCGCAGCCTTGGCGACAGTCACAAGCGCTGTATACAGCGTCATATAGGCGTTGATCTTATCCTGCTCCATGCCTTTTGCCCAGAAACGGCTTCTGGAACGGCGCACATACCAGTTACTCATGTCGTCCACAAAACTCTGAAGAACCTTAGCGGTCTCCGGAATCTTGTAGTTGTTCAGATTATCATCCACAGCCTTTACGGTGGAGTACAGGCGGGACAGGAGCCATTTATCCATGACGGACAGCTTCTCATAATCCAGCGTGTACTGGGTCGGATCAAAGGAATCGATATCCGCATACAGTACAAAGAATGCGTAAGTATTCCAGAGAGTTCCCATGAACTTACGCTGTCCTTCTGTCACCGCACCGTCGTGGAAACGGTTTGGCAGCCATGGCGCGCTGTTGGAATAGAAATACCAGCGGATGGCGTCTGCACCGTGACGCTCCAGAGCGTCAAACGGATCCACCGCATTTCCTTTGCTCTTGCTCATCTTCTGTCCATTCTCATCCTGCACATGACCGAGGACGATAACGTTCTCATACGGCGCCTTGTTGAACAGCAGAGTGGACTCTGCCAGCAGAGAATAGAACCATCCACGGGTCTGATCTACCGCCTCGGAGATAAACTGCGCCGGGAACTGCTGCTCAAAAAGTTCCTTGTTCTCGAACGGATAGTGATGCTGTGCAAACGGCATCGCTCCGGAGTCAAACCAGCAGTCGATAACCTCCGGTACACGGTGCATGGTCTTGCCGCAGTCCGGACAGGTAAATGTCACCTCATCGATATATGGACGGTGCAGCTCTACCTTTGCTGCTTCCGGATCGCCGCTTCTGTCGGCCAGCTCCTGACGGCTTCCGATGGCTTCCATATGGCCGCAGCCTTCGCACTCCCATACATTTAACGGAGTACCCCAGTAACGGTTTCTGGATACGCCCCAGTCCTGCAGGTTGTTAAGCCAGTCTCCAAAACGTCCCTTTCCGATGGACTCCGGAATCCAGTTGATGGTGTTGTTGTTGCGGATCATGTCTTCCTTCACCGCCGTCATCTTGATGAACCAGGACTCTCTCGCATAGTAGATCAGCGGTGTGTCACATCTCCAGCAGAACGGATAATCATGCTCGAACTTCGGCGCGTCAAAGAGCAGTCCCTTCGCGTCCAGGTCTTTTAAGATCATCGGGTCCGCGTCTTTTACAAATGTACCGGCATAATCGGTCTCTTCCGTCATCTCGCCCTTGCCGTTTACGAACTGTACGAACGGCAGATCGTATTTTCTGCCCACCTTGGAGTCGTCCTCACCGAAGGCCGGCGCGATATGAACGATACCGGTACCGTCGGACATGGTAACATAGTCGTCACAGGTCACATAGAATCCTTTTTTGTGCTGTTTATCAGCAGCAACGCCCGCTGCGGCAAAGAGAGGTTCGTATTCCTTGCGTTCCAGATCCGTTCCCTTCATGGTCTCAAGAACTTCGTACGCCTTCTCACCTTCTTCGGCCAGCTTGCCGAGCACCTTGTCAAGAAGGGCTTTTGCCATATAGTAGGTATAGCCGTCGGCAGCTTTTACCTTGCAGTAATCCTCCTCCGGGTTCACACAGAGCGCTACGTTGGACGGCAGGGTCCATGGCGTGGTGGTCCATGCCAGGAAGTAAGCGTCCTCGCCCACCACCTTGAAACGTACCACAGCGGAGCGCTCCTTGACAGCCTTATAGCCCTGCGCCACCTCGTGGGAGGACAGCGGGGTTCCACATCTTGGACAGTACGGAACGATCTTAAATCCTTTATAAAGAAGGCCCTTGTCCCAGATGGTCTTTAACGCCCACCACTCGGACTCGATAAAATCGTCGTGATAGGTAACATACGGATTATCCATATCCGCCCAGAAACCGACGGTCCCTGAAAAGTCTTCCCACATTCCTTTGTACTTCCAGACGGATTCTTTACATTTGCTGATGAACGGGTCCAGACCGTACTCCTCGATCTGTTCCTTGCCGTCCAGGCCCAGAAGCTTCTCGACCTCCAGCTCCACCGGCAGACCATGGGTATCCCAGCCGGCCTTTCTCGGCACCATGTATCCTTTCATGGTGCGGTACCGCGGGATCATGTCCTTGATGACACGGGTCAGCACGTGGCCGATGTGCGGCTTGCCGTTGGCGGTTGGCGGTCCGTCATAAAATGTGTAGGTCGGACAGCCCTCTCTCTGTTCCATACTTTTCTTGAAAATGTCATGGTCCTTCCAGAACTTCGCAGTCTCTTTTTCCCGTTCCACGAAGTTCAGATTCGTTGAAACTTTCTTATACATTTTTTCCTCCTGTCACTGATGTTTCCGTGAAATAAAAAAAGCTCCCATCCGTAACAGGATGAAAGCACACGCGTTTCACTATACCACCTTTACATACTATCATATGTCTCTCTTATAACGGTGAGATTCCGTCGTCGCTTACTAAAACCCTTCAGCGGCGCAACTCAGGAGTGATGTTCGGCAATCTCTTACTGGCAGCGGGTTCGCACTGTCCCCGCCTCACTGGGAGCGTTCGGAAATGCTTACTGTCTCCGTCTTTGTTTTTTACTTTTTTGACACTTGTATCATCATATACTACTTGCGCAAAAATGTCAATTATAAATCGGTGGCGTTTTTCATAATATTATGGTAAAATAGCAGACAAACCTTGTGTTAAATGCATAGAAGCATCTGCCATAAGGGAATACTACACTTTGTTATAGAAAGAAACCGACTGATTTCTTCTTAAATACCATGACGGAAAGGAGTCCACATGATTAGAAAATTCATTGTTTCTTTTCTTTGTGTTGTGTTTATCGCGGGAGTTATTTTCTCCGGTTTTCTGTTTCTCTATTTTGCAATCCCAAGCCAGCAGGCAATGAGCTCCATCAGCCTTCCTTCCACCGTGGAAGATTCAGAAGAGACGGAGAACGCCTCTACAGAGGAGGAACAAAACAGCGAGGACATTTACGTGGCCGATGTACATCAGTCTCTGACCCTGAGGGATGGACCAAGCAGTGATTCTGATGAGATCGCCAGCCTGACACCTATGACACATCTGAGATTGATCGAGTTTGTGGAAGATACAGATTACGCACTGGTAGAAGTGCAGACCGGCGAATACGAAAGCTACAGAGGATATGTAAACAACGAATACATCACCCGTCTGGGTGAATCGACGATTCGTGTCGGAACAGAGGAGTAAGATTATGTTTTCCAGCAACCTGACAATGATGACTGATTTATATGAGCTGACCATGATGCAGGGTTATTTTTTGAACGGCAATAACGATACGGTTGTGTTTGATATGTTCTACCGCACCAATCCAAGCGGCAGCGCCTACGCCATCACCTGCGGTCTGGCTCAGGTCATTGACTATGTAAAGAACTTGAGTTTTTCTTATGACGATATTGATTATCTGAGAAGCCTGCACATCTTTCGCGAGGATTTTCTGTCCTATCTCGCAGGCTTCCATTTCAGCGGCGACATTTATGCCATACCGGAAGGCACCGTTGTCTTCCCGAAGGAACCGCTCATCAAGGTCATCGCCCCGATCATGGAGGCGCAGCTGGTGGAGACGGCGATCTTAAATATCGTCAATCACCAGAGTCTCATCGCCACAAAAGCGTCCCGGGTCGATTATGCTGCCGGCGGCGGAGTAATGGAATTCGGTCTTCGCAGAGCCCAGGGACCGGACGCCGGAACTCTCGGAGCAAGGGCGGCTGTCATCGGCGGCTGTACCGGCACGTCAAATGTACTGGCCGGCGAGCTGTTCGGCATCCCGGTGCAGGGTACTCACGCCCATGCATGGATCATGAGTTTTCCAGATGAATACACCGCCTTCAAGACCTACGCCGACATGTATCCGAACGCCTGCATTCTTCTGGTGGACACCTATGATACGCTGAAGTCCGGCGTACCGAACGCCATCCGCGTCTTTAAAGAGATGCGCGAACAGGGTATCCATTCCAAATTCTACGGCATACGTCTGGACAGCGGCGACCTGGCGTACCTGTCCAAGAAGGCGAGAAAGATGCTGGATGACGCCGGCTTTACCGATGCGGTCATCTCTGCCTCCAGCGATCTGGACGAGTATCTGATCGACAGCCTGCGGACTCAGGGCGCCGCCATCACTTCCTGGGGTGTGGGAACAAACCTGATCACCTCCGCGGATAATCCGGCCTTCGGCGGCGTATACAAGCTGGCTGCCATCAAGAAGCCGGGTGAGGAAGAGTTTACCGCCAAGATCAAGATCTCCGAGAACCCGGAGAAGATCACCAATCCGGGCAACAAAACCATCTTCCGTATCTATGACAAAGAAACCCGGAAGATCAAGGCGGATTTGATCTGTCTGGCAGGAGAGACCTACGACGTCTCCCAGGATCTGAAGATCTTCGACCCGATCTCCACCTGGAAGAAGTCCACCATACCGGGCGGAACCTATCACATGCGGGAACTTCTGGTTCCGGTCTTCCTGAACGGCCAATGCGTATATGAATCTCCGGATACCATGAGCATTAAGAGTGTCTGCCAGGAAGAATTAAATACCTTATGGGATGAAAACCGCAGATTGATGAATCCTCAGACCGTATACGTAGATTTATCCCAGCCGCTCTTTGATCTGAAGCGCCGGCTGCTTGAAAACGAAAAATAATAATATTACGAAAAAAGTGGCAGCCATCGACTGGCCGCCACTTTTTCTGGCTTTATACATGTATTTGCGAGAGCGGCCCCGAATGCCGCTCCCATTTTGGAGAAGGTATTTTGTTACGTTATTAGCAACAAAATCTATAATGTATTGGGGGGGTACGTCTATTATAATAGCATCTGTTTCTCCTGAAGTGTGCATAAACTTTATTTATTTCCTTTGGTTTTTTTATGCATTTTGTCAAAATACATGTCAAAGTTTTCCAAACTATCTGACAATAAGAATGATTACTATATGTCAGCATCCGGCGCTTCACATCCGGCAGCCGGCCAATATTTTACGCACGAAAAAAGGATGGCAATTCCGAACGCCATCCTTTTTTGGAGAAGGTATTTTTGTTACTTATTGGGTGTAGCAAAAACTATATAATGTATTGGGGGGGTTACGTCTATTATAATAGCATTCCCTATTAAATAAGTGTGCACAAAAAAATATTTTTTTAACAAAAAAATTTGTGCATGGTAGAGTGTTTTCGACACGGATTGGTCATATTGTCTGAATTTCTATCGTTTTCCGCTGCATTTCTCACGTTTTTGCCACAATTCTATTGATTTTACCCTGTTTTTACGTTTCTTTACAACAATATTTTATCAGAAATATTGTGCAAAAAGTCAAAAACGCAAAAATTTATGACTTTAAATTAACAAGAAAAACATTTTACATCATACAAAAAAACTGGGCGGACTACTGAAATTGATTCAGCGCGGCCGCCCCGTCCTGTTATTATACTTGCGCGCCCTGTACCGGCGCATTTTCACGGTTCTCAAAGAGTGCCTCAAACTCTTCGCGGTTGATTCTCTCTTTTTCTATGAGAAGAGCTGCACAGGCATGCAACACATCCATATGCTCAAGGATAATCCGCTTTGCGTCTGCATAGCAGTCATCTACCAGTTTCTTCACTTCTCTGTCAATCTGGCTCGCCACTTCTTCACTGAAGCTTCTGGAATGTCCCAGATCTCTTCCCAGGAAGACCTCGTCGCTGTTTTCCTCATAGTTGATAAAGCCCAGATTCTCGGACATGCCGTACTGCGTGATCATGGCTCTGGCTGTGGCCGTGACACTCTTGATATCCTGAGACGCCCCCGTGGTCACATCATTAAAGATCAGCTCCTCAGCGATCCTTCCGCCCATACCTACTTTGATATCCTGAATCATCTTGCTCTTAGTATTGAACACGTTATCATTTTCCGGCAGCGGCATGGTATATCCAGCCGCGCCGACTCCTGTCGGGATAATGGAAACTGTGTAAACCGGTCCCACATCCGGAAGCACGTGGAATAAAATAGCATGGCCGGATTCATGATAAGCCGTGATCTTTTTCTCCAGCTCCGGAATCAGACGGCTTTTCTTTTCCGTACCGATCCCCACTTTGATGAACGCCTTCTGCACATCTTCCATCTTGATAAAACGACGGTCATGCCTTGCCGCAAGAATCGCCGCCTCATTCATCAGGTTCTCCAGGTCTGCTCCGGAAAATCCCGGCGTCGTTCTGGCAATCTGATGCAGATCCACATCCTGCGCCAGCGGCTTACCCTGAATATGCACCCGGAGAATCTCTTCTCTTCCTTTCACATCCGGGCGGCCCACCGCCACCTTGCGGTCAAACCGGCCCGGACGCAGAATCGCCGGATCCAGAATATCCACCCGGTTGGTGGCCGCCATGACAATGATTCCTTCATTGACGCCAAAGCCGTCCATCTCCACCAGCAGCTGATTTAAGGTCTGCTCTCTCTCGTCGTGGCCGCCGCCAAGGCCCGTGCCTCTTCTTCTCGCCACGGCGTCGATCTCATCAATGAAGATGATACACGGCGAATTTCTCTTTGCTTCTTCAAACAGGTCTCTCACTCTGGAAGCGCCGACGCCGACGAACATCTCCACAAAGTCAGAACCGGAAATGCTGAAAAACGGCACGTCGGCCTCTCCTGCCACTGCTTTGGCAAGGAGAGTTTTTCCGGTACCCGGAGGGCCCACCAGAAGAACACCTTTCGGAATTCTGGCTCCCACCTCAATGAACTTGCCCGGATTCTTCAGGAAATCCACAATTTCCTTCAGTTCCTCCTTCTCTTCCTGGAGTCCCGCCACCTGATTAAACTGCACTTTCTTTACATGCGGATCCTGCATCTTCGCGCGGCTTTTTCCGAAATTCATCATTTTTCCATTGCCGCCGCTGCCTGCAGCCCGTCCCAGCATCAGAAACATAAACACAAACATAACAATCATCAGCAGGGCATACGGCAGAATCCCTGTCAGAAGCCCGCCGGCACGGTTTACATTTGACACCACATAGGTGACATTGTACTGTTTCGCATCGGTAATGACTTCATTAACGTCTGTGACATGCAGAGAGTCTTCTTCCCCTCCGACAAAGTTCACGTTAACTGTTCCCGTAGGGACTTCTTCATTCTGCATGATTTCTATGGATTGAATCTCTCCCTCCGACAGATCCTGCTCAAACTGAGTATAAGTGTATACATTATCGCTGGAAGCCAGATTCCGCTGCATGTAATAACTTACAAAAGAATAGATCAGCAGCATCACAATCAGAAAAACGAGAAAATTTTTAAAGTTCTTATTCAATGACTGCTCCTTTCCTCTCCGGCTCTGCCTCCGCATTATCGGCGGCGTCCGGTTCTACAACTCCGATAAATGGAAGATTTCTGTATTTCTGCGCGTAATCAAGACCATAGCCCACAACAAATTCATCCGGAATATCAAAGCCCAGATAATCAATCTGTACTTCCACTTCCCGGCGGTCCGGCTTGTTCAGCAGCGCGCACAGACGGATACTGGCCGGATTTCTCTGTTTTAAGACAGGGATTAAATAATGCAGCGTGCGCCCGGAGTCAATAATATCTTCCACAATAACCACTTCTTTTCCTTCCATGGAATCGTCCAGGTCTTTCTTGATACGGACAATTCCCGAGCTGCTGGTGGCATTGCCATAACTGGAAACCTGCATGAAGTCCAGGGAAACCGGTACGGTGATATGCTTTGCCAGCTCACAGGCAAAAAACACGCCTCCCTTCAGAATACAGATTAAATGTACTTCTTTTCCCGCATAGTCTGCGCTGATTCGTTCGCCCAGCTCTTTAATCTTATCGTTTACTTTTTCTTCCGGTATCAGCACACTGATCTTATCGGCCATTGTTATCCTCCATTTCTCATTTCACACTGTTACTTTTTATAATTTTATCTTCTGCCCGGACGACAAGCACCGTTTTGGTATCCGGTTCCACTCTGTACGCTTCGCTGATTCTTCCTCCCAGCACCCACAGCACATGGGAGCCTTCTGTCAAAAGAATCTTCGCATCCCGCTCCCCGGCAGGAATCTTTTCATCTATGAAATAGCGTCTCAGAGATTTATGCCGTCCCCCTTTGTCTACAACAAAATAATCGCCGGTTTTACGGCTCCTTAAACAAAGAGTACTTTTTATTCTATCATAAGCAAAGTATTTCACACAATCATTTTTTTCGATATCACCGCCATGAAATTCTTCCAGGCGAAAAGAAATATGCCCTCCGCCGGGAAAATCTATCTCATAAGAACCTTCCCTCTCCAGACGTTCCATATCTACCCGCTGCGGCCGAACTGCTTCTTCTTCCGCCTTCTGCCGTGCATCTTTTCTGGATTGCAGATACGCTTCCCTGCGCAGCAGCGCAACTCCCTCACATTTTCTCTCTGCCGTAAGCCCAAAAGGCAATTCCAGATATTTTCCCGGCCTTTTGCCGAAAAGTCCTGCCACCTGTTCAACATGTACCGCAGAGATATCCCTCTGTCCTCCCGCCATGGCGGCGATCATGCGCCGCACGGTCTCGGACAGCTCTGCCGGGTGCATCAGCGCCGCCGCTTCCAAGGGCAGCAAACAGCAATCTTCTTTCCAGAGCACATTTTCTTCATAAATCTTCTGAAACGCCGGCTCGAGATAATCCATGATCTCCGCCGCCTGCCGGGAAATATGCGCCAGATGCTCCACCGCCGCCGGATTCACCCGCCGCATATCGGGCAGCAGACGGTGCCGGATGAAATTACGGCTGTAGGCGTCATCCATATTTGTGCTGTCTTCCACATATTCTTGTCCAAGATCATTTAAAATGGCGCAGATTTTTTCCCTTGTCAGGCACAGAAGCGGACGGATAATATTTCCGGTCACCGGACGAATCCCCGCAAGCCCTCTCAGACTGGTTCCCCTCGCCATACGGAAGAGCACAGTTTCCGCCAGATCATTTTTATGATGGGCGACGGCGATCTTATTGCATCCCCATTTTCCGGCGAACATATCAAAGCAGTCATAGCGCGCCAGCCGTCCCGCCTCTTCCAGAGAACAGCGCAGCCGCGCGCTTTCTTCTGCCACATCTCTTTTTACCGCTGCAAAAGGAATCTGCCAGTATTCACAGAACCTTCCGGCAAATCTTTCATCTCTCTCCGCCTCACTGCCGCGGAGTTGATGATTTACATGTACCGCTGCTATCTTAATATGTATTTTTTTCTGCACCCACAGAAGATACCGCAGCAGACATACGGAGTCCGCCCCGCCGGATAGTCCCGCCAAAACATAATCCCCGTCCTCCAGCATGTGATTTTCTTTTACAAATCCATGAACTTCTTCCCACATCGTTTATCCTTTTCCTCTATTTTTTGAGCAGGCCGGCTTCGGCCGGACGTCTTTCTCACAGATTCCTGCTCTTTTGCCGTACAGTTTCCCACACAGCCGCCACCAGCACCGTACGGTCGTCGTCATGACCGTCTTCCGGAACCGGCGCCGCCCGCATCAATTCATCGGCAAACCGCTGGGCGTTGGTCGTTTTGATATTCTGTAATATTGTTTCCATACGGGGTACATCGTCAGATATAGTCTCAAAATCCAGCATCCCGTCAGAGAGCATAATTACCATATCCCCATCATACAGCTTTCGACGGCAAATTTCAAACCTCTGTTCTGTGAGGCATCCCGGCGGCAGACTGAATGCGGTGATGCGTTCCACAGTTTTTTTGTGCCGGATAAAAGTTGCCGTTCCTCCTGCTTTTAATGTCTTTAAAGTCCCTGTCTGCAGCGAAACCACCGCCGCATCCAGAGTCGCATATTCCGCCTTTTCTTTTGTCAGCAAAATGTTGTGAAGGATTTCCAGTGCGTACTCTTCATGGATTCCCGCTTCCAGCATAGCCTCAAACGTCTCTATGAGTTTCCGGCTGTCATTGTAGGCGGGTTCTCCCACCCCCATCCCGTCGGAAAGCAGCATTACCGCCCGTTTTCTGTTATAGTTGGCAAAAGAAAACGTATCTCCGCAGACCGTCTCTCCCTTTTTACTGCGGCGGCAGATTCCAAACACAACCTGAAAACTTCCTTCTTCCACCAGCGAAAGCCTGTTCCTGCCGGAACGCACCCAGGATCCTGTTCCGATATTACAAAATTCCTTTCCATATACTGAAGAGAGCGCCTGAAGCACTCCCGTTATTTTCCGGGAACCGGCGATGGGCCGCAGACTCAGCGTCACATTTAGAAGCCCGCTTTCATCGGTCATCTCCTGTCCCTCCAGAAAACGGAACCCTCTGCGCAGCAGAGCAAGGCTCAGTTTTCTTTTTTTCTCCCCTTTCAGCGTTGTTCCGGCAGACAACAGTCTCCGGCATTCCTGTATCAGCATGTATTGAGAGATCATCTGTTTATGCATTATCTGCCGAAGGCTGCTCATCCTCCGCTCCCAACACCGGTTCTGATAGAGCATCCGGAACAGCCACGCCATTTCTTCCATAAAAGGCTGGAAATAGACGCACTGCTTCCGGAATTCATCGGAAGCCATTCTGCCGTCCACCCGGCTTTCCCGGGCCGCCTTCCCAAGAATAGAGGAAATCTCAGCCAGCGTTTTCTCCCTTTTTCCGCCAAAACATTCCCTGTATTTCGGGCATCTCCTGCAGACATCTTCTGTCAAAGCCGTATATATAAATTCTGTCCCTTTCCGGGATACCATCTCCTGCCGCTCCTCCGGGCATTCCGACAGACGCAGCAGCTCCCTCAGAGAATCCTCAAACATCTGAAGCCGATGATATACCTCGCCTTCCAGGGAAAGCTCTCTCATCTTTTCTTTCATAATCCACCCCCACATCTTCTATGCTATTATATAGAGAGGCAGCGGATTCGTTTGTCAAAATGTGTCAGGGAATTTACAGAAAAAGAAAAAAGGCCCTTTCGGGCCTCCTGAAAAGAAATAGCGGGAACTGGATTTGAACCAGCGACACCACGGGTATGAACCGTGTGCTCTAGCCAACTGAGCTATCCCGCCGCACTCAACGAGCGATATAATACCACAGAAAGAAATCTGTGTCAACTATATTTTACTTATTTTTTATTATTTTTTTATTCTTCCGCGCTGCCGGCGGATCCGGCGTCTCCCGTCTCCTCTTCTGCCGCACCGGTAGTCTCCCCTGCATCGCCATTTTCTGACTGCTGCAAAGAATATTCATCCCTGTCGATCATACCCAGACGTTCTCTGGCCATCTTCTCCTTAAACTCCGGGGAGTCCATATTGGTCCGTTCTTCCTCCAGCGTCTTATTTGTCTCCTCGATCTCCCGGATCTCTGTGCTCAGTTCTTCTATGGTTTCTTCATACCGGGCAGCCCTCCTGTTCAGATTCTGATAACCAAATGCGGCGGCAACCAGAATGATAACAGCGAAAATGAGTACTGTTACAGATTTTTTTGTAAAAAAGCGTTTTCGGAATCTCTCATTAAACTGTTTGCTATTTTTTCTTTTCTTTTTCATCTGCCCACCTGTCTCCAAGCTGCATTTTACCCTCCTCAAGACAGCATGAGCTGACGGACGGTAAAAGTGCTTTCCCTTACTTCCTGCTCCTCACTATTCTAACGGTTCTGACCAATTTTTTCAATCTCTTTGAAATAGAATTCACAATTATTTTTACAGGGAGAAACAAAATACCAGCAGCCTTTCCCAGTAAAAAAGCCGCCGCGCCCACTATCAGCTCCATTATTTTTTCCACCGGCGCACTCAGCACAAAAAAATATGCAACAGCTCCCGCGAACAAGCCCAAAAGTACATAGAACCGGATACGTCCCTGATTATATATCTGAAACAGAAGAAAAAGCCCCGCCGCCGCGCTGAGACAAAATACCACATCCTCCATGTGCACCGTCCGGTTCCGGTGAGATACCTTTTTACGGACGGCGCGAAAAAAATCATACCACACTCCAAGTATGACTCCATAAAGCATGCTGATTAAAAAAAGCGACGACTGCTGAACGATAATTTCCGCCATACGACACCTCCCTCCGCATTGAACCGCGCGGTTTTCAACGGAACAGCCGTCTCATGATACCTCCTTTTTCTCCCTTTGCCGGGCCGCTGTCGGAATAAATAAAACTATCCACGATACCTTCAATCTCCACCTCCCCTTTTTCTACGGTGAGTTTAGTCACATGCAGATCTTCGCCGTGAACCATCAGCATTCCCTGCTCGGTATCCAGAATAATTTCATTGGGATCAAAAGAGATGACTTCCCGCACTCCGCTGATGATTCCGCTGTTCCGGTTAAACAATGATATTTTATGGTTTTTCATGATACGCTCTTCCATGTATCCTCCATTTTCCTGAAACTGCATTTAAAAAATTCTCCTGTCTGACGCGCCGCATCAATTTCCTTTTCTTCCATTTTTATGCGGCCCGGCGCCATGTCATGCATGGCGCCACAAAGTTTAAACATACCGTCAGAAAGTTTTAAATATATGTTCTTGACAAATAAAGCGGAAACCGTTATAACTATGGAAGTAAGTAGACTCTATGCGGATTTTACAACAAAAATACCGCCTGAATTCTACACTTTTTTTATTATCCAAAGTGTCAGTTTCGGGTGTGAATATCAGGAGGAATCATTATGAATAAAACAGAATTAGTCGCAGCAATCGCCGAGAGAACAGAATTGACAAAAAAGGACGCGGATAACGCATTAAAAGCATTTATTGATGTTGTTGGAGATGAGCTCAGCAAGGGTGAAAAAGTACAGCTCGCCGGATTCGGCACATTTGAAGTTGCAGAACGTGCAGAGCGCGAGGGTATCAACCCAAGAACCAAAGAAACCATCACAATCCCTGCTTCCAAATCTCCGAAATTCAAAGCTATGAAGGCATTAAAGGAGAAAGTGAACAACTAATGAGACTTGATAAGTTTCTGAAGGTTTCCCGCCTGATCAAACGACGCACCGTCGCGAACGAAGCATGCGACGCGGGGCGGGTACTGGTCAACGGCAAAGCTGCCAAGGCCAGCCTCAACGTAAAAAGCGGAGATATTCTGGAGATCCAATTCGGCAACAAGAGCGTTAAGGCCGAGATTCTGGACGTGAAGGATACCGCCAAGAAAGAGGAAGCCAAAGAATTATTTCGATATTTATAAAGTTACTAAAAGGACAGGCCGCCGTACCGGAATTTCTGTACAGTGGGCTGTCCTTTTGTTTTTATAGTCTCTTTTGTTTTTAACTTTCTATACTTTCCTTCTTTTTATGATCCGCATCTCTTTACACATTGACCTGACGGCCCAGAAACTCTGCGGCAATGGCCGCCACCTTTCTTTCCAGTTCTCCCAGCTTCCGCCCCGGTTCCTTCGCCTGCAGAAATACTGCTCCCAGAATCTCTCCGCCGCTGCGGATGACGGAAAATATCTGATCCCCGCCTGCTTCCATTCCTTCCGTTACCGGAATAAACCGTTTTCTCTCCGAAGCCGGAAGCTGTTCGTCCCTGTCATCAAGTATCCTTTCCAGACGTTCGCTGATGGCCTGTCCTTTCAAACCTCTTCCCGCACCTCCGGCCGCAGCAATAACTTTCTCCCTGTCTGTAATAATAGCCCGGGCGCCGGTCTGCTGCACCATACACTCCGCGTATTCTTCAGCAAGAGAGGAAAATTCGGAAAAAGGGAGATACTTTTTCAGGATAATGCCTCCCTCCTGATCCGTATAGATCTCCAGCGGCATTCCTTCCTTCACCTTGAGAGTCTTTCTTATCTCCTTCGGGATTACAATTCTGCCTAAATCATCAATTCTGCGTACAATCCCCGTCGCTTTCATAATTCATATACCTCCATCGTAGTCTATTCTTCCCGGTCCGCCGGCCCGGGCTGCTTTCCGGCCGACAGGCTCAGGCAGTTCTGGTTCTGATTTTTATAGCTTTCACCAAAAATAGTATGAGCCGATGCAGGTATTTTATACTAAAAGATTTTGCGCGGCAGGCAGCGTGTCATTCCTGCGGCTTAACCGCCTTATAATTATCAACGCACAATGACGCGTCGTAATATATTTTATCTGCGGATACAAGACGCGCTTTTCCATTTTCTGCCTTTACTACATTTACCGTGCAATTATAAGGAACATGCCCCTGCCAGAAATCCAGCGGATCAGCATATAACGGATTCAGCATAGCGCGCATGGCACATCCGTGAGTAGAGATAAGTATCGTCTTATCCTGATAATCCGGCTTATGTATAAGCTCCCGCAGAAACCCTCCCGTCCGTTCACAAACTTCCGCCACACTGTCGCCGTCCGGAGAACCTTCATATTTAAGGGCGTCCGTATAAAACAAATTGAAATTCTCGTCCGGAATGGCAAAGTTTTCAGCTCTGCAGCCAAGACCTTCCCAGCTTCCCCAGTCAATTTCCCTGAGTCTGTCATCCTCCAGCACCGGGATCATCCGGCCGAAATATTTACCGGAAGGCGCCGTTACCAATTCCCCGGTCTCCCGCGCCCGCTGCAGCGGGCTGGTGATCACCAGATCAAAAGGCACCTCTCTCAGCGCTTCTCCGGTGATACGGGCAAGCTGTCTCCCGTTTTCATTGAGAGGGATGTCCGCGCTTCCCTGCAGCCGTCCGATATTGTTCCAGTCTGTTTCTCCATGACGTATGATATAAAGCAGCATCTGATTTTATCTCCTTTTTACTTTGCGGATATATTCTGCAAATTTTTTCATCGTGTTTAAATTTTACCATGTTAATTTTATAATATAGTTTTCTGCAAAGTCAACATTTTTATCCTTCCCGGAACAGGGCGCATTCCTTCTATCACAGCTTGCAAATTTCTCTTCTTTCCCTTACAATAACACCTGAAAGCCATTATAAAAAGGGGTTATGTCATGTTTTGTCACAAATTTTCACATCGGGATATTTCTGTCCCCGTTTTGGCAGCACGTCTGCCCGGAGGCAGATTCTCTATATTCCTTATATGTTTATTGATCGTATGTAGTATTTTTGCGGCAGGATGCAGTTCGGGCTCTTCAGCCGGCAGCACGAAAGCGGCAGATGACACGGCAGTTCTCACGCCCGCCGTGCGGATTCCCACAGCGGACGACACGGAAACCATCGGAAACGAAACTGTCACCGTTGATATCTCCAACACATCCAATGGCTACATCATGGCATCCTATCACGGAACTGCCGCTCAGGTAAATATTCAGCTCACAGGACCGGACGGCGTTACGTATCTCTATTTTATCAGCGAAAAAGATACGTACACTGCCATGCCTCTGTCTTCCGGAGACGGCTCTTATATTATTGATATTTACGAACAGATGGACGGAGATATGTACAGCAATATCATGTCCGACGTTATTGAAGTAACGCTGCAGAATGAATTTCTTCCGTTTTTATATTCTAATCAGTTTGTATACTTTACCGCGGAAACCCGCGCCGTCGAAAAAGGAAACGAATTGGCGCAGGGCTGCGATACCGATCTGGATGTGACAGCCGCAGTCTATAATTATGTGGTTGACAACACAGAATATGACTACGAGAAGGCCGCCTCCGTTACTTCCCCTTACTATCCGGACGTGGACGAGACTCTTGATACAAGAAAAGGAATCTGTTTTGATTATTCCGCGCTCATGTGCACCATGCTCCGCACACAGGGGATTCCCTGCAAACTCAACATCGGTTACGCGGGCGACATTTATCATGCCTGGATCAGCGTTTATCTGAAATCTGTCGGCTGGGTGGATAACCTGATTCAATTTGACGGTAAAAACTGGAGCATGATGGATCCAACTATGGCTTCCACCGGCGGCGATTCCTACGATCCGTCCCAGGAGCAGTACACTGTCATGTTTCAGCGGTAGATTTACTGCCGTTCCTTTTTATTATTGCAAAAAAATATTGTTTAGACTAAAATGAAGGCTGAATTATTTTATTTTTACGCATGCAAAAACTAAAAAACATTTTAAGAAATGAGGTTTCCTACGATGCATCTAAAAAGCCAAAAACCGCCTGTCGCAGGCCGTGTAAAATCACAAAAGCAAAAAATATTTGAATATTTTTGTATTTATACTCTCGTTTTTATTTTTATTGCATTCATTGTACTGCTTCCATTTCTGGAGGAAGAATATTGCCTCATATGGAAAGTAGACGGTATGCCGCAATACTTATTATGGCTTAAGTACACCGGCGAATATATCCGCGACGCAATCGTGCAGTTTTTCCACGGGAATTTTACTCTGCCCATGTATGATTTTTCCATTGGCATGGGCGGAGATGTGAGAGGTTTCGTAAAAACAGATCCGATAAACCTGCTTGCTTCTCTTCTGTTTAACGATGAATATTCCTGGCAGCTTTACAGCTTACTGACCATCTTCAAAATATTTCTGGTTGGTCTTTCTTTCTCCTGCTACGGATTTTATATGAAACAGAAGCGTTACAATATACTGGCCGGCGCTGTCATCTACACCTTTAGTTCTTATACCTTTTATCAGATACAGCGGCATCCGCAGTTTTATATGGGCATCGTCTTCCTGCCTCTCCTCTGCATCGGACTGGAACAGATCATGCAGAAAAGGAAACTGCTCTTTTATACATTGATGGTAGCCATTTCCCTGATGGCGAGCTACTATTTTCTTTTTATTAATACACTTTTGATGGGCATTTACGTCCTGATACGAATCGGCGCTGTCTATGATACCCACAGAATTCGTAATTTTTTCCAGGTTCTGTGGCGCATCATCGTCAGTTACCTGTTGGGATGCGGCATGTCCGCCGTCTTTTTTGCGTCGTCCATCGCAAGCTTCTTTTTATCCGCCAGAACAGACAGCGGAGAGAACGCCGCATCGGCCGTGGGAAGCTATATTTCTTACGGGACGACTCGTATTGTCCGGCTGTTCTTGTCTCTGGTCGCACCGGTCCGGGACGCCGGTTATCTCACGACAATTTCCGTGAGCGTATTAGTTATCCCGGTGCTGCTGCTGCTCTTTACCCGGAAAATAAGACAGAAGCTTTCTTTAAAAATAAGTGTTCTTCTGGGCATTTTATTTTTGATGATTCCTGCTTTCGGATTTATTTTCTCCGGTTTCAGCGCCATCAACAACCGCTGGAGCTTTGGGTTCGTCTTCGTGCTGGCCATCGTTTTCATGTCAGAATTTGATCATTTGCGGCAGATGACCAGAAAACAGTATTTACTTTTTGTCGGCTTTATCATCCTTTATGGCATCTGCTGGCTTGTATTGGAAGCGGATAACGAGGCCTACCGGTTTGCTTTTCTTCTGCTTGCCGGCGCCGCAGTACTTCTGGGAATTCTGCAGATCAGCCCGAAAAAAATACCGCTGACGGCACAGAAAGCCGGCATGATTCTGATTCTGGCCGTATCCGTAGCGTTAAACGGTTATTATACTAACTCGGCTTCTTTTGGCAACCTGGTCGATCAGTTCCAAAACCGCCATACGGCCAACCATTATTTTACCTCCTGCCGTTATCAGTATCTCACAAATATTTCCGACGACAGTTTTTACCGCACCGATACGGATATGATGTACAACAATTACAATAACACCGCCGTAGCGCTTGATTACAACGGCATCTCGCTGTACAGCAGCACCATCGGTTCCAACACTATCCGCTATTTCACGGAGTCCGAAAGCGTTGGAATCAGCGCCATAAACCGGACGCTTTCTCTGGATGGCAGAACCAGCCAGGAAGCGCTTGCCTGTGTGAAATATTTTATCACCACGGAAGGCACGACCCGATCTGTTCCTTACGGGTTTGTTCTTGATAAGGAACTTTCCGACCAGACCGAGGACTACGATATTTATGTTAATCAGTATCCTCTCTCCATCGGCTACGGCTACAGCAGCGTGATCAGCCGCTCTGAATATGAAAATCTGTCAGCTCTGGAAAAACAGCAGGTTCAGATGAAGAGCGCCGTTCTCTCCGATGAAGATATGGATGACTTCTCATCCCTTTCAGACAGCAGCTGGGACGGATCGGAAATCTCTGAAGGCGATATCGCAATCACCGGCATGGATAAGGGGATTTCCGGAGGAAACAATACCTACCATGTAAAAAAGAAAGGGAAGTTCAAGACCATTGTGGTTGACGGAAAAGAAACGGAGATTGATGTTTCCCCGAAACTCCATTTTCAAACCACCTCAAAGGCGGGGTGCGAAGTTTATCTTCGGTTTAAGAATCTCACCACTGACCGTGCCAAGCGGATTGACGTCAATGTATACACCGACGGTCTTGCCAAGAGGGCCATCGTCCGAAGCGACAAAGATACTTACAGTCTGGGTGTCAATGACTATCTGATCAATCTGGGCTATTACGATTCTGAAGAAACGATTGAAGGAGAGCTCAGTTTCACGAGAAAAGGAAACTATAGTTTTGACGCCATAGAGATTTATTATGTTTCCATGGATTCTTACGAGGAGGATATTGCCGCTCTGAATGACAAAGGACTGAAAGATGTTTCTTTATCCGCAAATACCATAAGCGGAACTGTAACAGCTGACCAGGAACAGATCATGACATTTTCTGTTCCGTACCATATCGGTTGGAAAGCTTATGTTGATGGCAGAGAAACTGAAATATATAATGTAAATACCCTTTACTCGGGAATAAAGATCACGCCCGGAACTCACACTGTCACTCTGGAATATACCTCGCCGGGAACTACGGCAGGCGGTATCATCTCCGCCGTATGCACGCTTCTGTTCCTGTCCGCGGTAATCATCCAGCTGCAAAAAAAACGTCGCGCACTTAACCATATGGAACAGTGATTATTATGTACATTCCCTTTGAAATTTGCTATAATACCCTCAGTTATCAATGATAAAGAAAAGAAGGATTGCATATGATTAATTTTAATATTCCGCCCTGCGCCGATAAGGCTTCCGAGTACATGGCACAGGCAATCAAAAATCACAAGATCAGCGGAGACGGCGCATTTACCGCTCTCTGCAGCCGCTGGATAGAAGAACATACCGGTACGGCAAAGGCACTCCTCACCACCTCCTGCACCCATGCCACGGAGATGGCTGCGCTTCTGGCTGATATACAGCCGGGCGACGAGGTGATCATGCCTTCCTATACTTTTGTTTCCACTGCCGATGCTTTTGTTCTCCGCGGCGCAACCGCCGTTTTTGTGGATATCCGCCCGGACACCATGAACATCGACGAAACTAAAATAGAAGACGCCATCACCGAAAAGACAAAGGCCATCGTTCCGGTTCACTATGCCGGCGTTGCCTGCGAGATGGATACCATCATGGACATTGCCAATCGCCATCATCTCCTCGTTATCGAGGACGCCGCTCAGGGCGTCATGTCCGATTACAAGGGACAGGCTCTCGGCAGTATTGGCGATTACGGCTGTTTCAGTTTTCACGAAACAAAGAATTACAGTATGGGAGAAGGCGGCAGTCTTCTCATTAAAGATCCTGACAATGTGGAGATGGCCGAAATCATCCGTGAGAAAGGCACCAACCGGAGTAGATTTTTCCGTGGACAGATTGATAAATATACTTGGGTGGAAGCTGGTTCTTCTTACCTGCCGAGCGATCTGAACGCCGCCTATCTGTGGGCGCAGCTGGAGATTGCAGACGATATCTACGCAGACCGTATGGCCACCTGGAATCTGTACAACGAGACCCTGGCTCCGCTGAAGGAGGCCGGCTGCATTGAACTTCCGTTTATACCGGAAGGCTGTACGCACAACGCCCACATGTTCTACATCAAGGCAAAAGATCTGGAGGAGCGTTCTTCCCTTATCCGTTTTCTGAAGGAAAATGATATATCAACGGTCTTCCATTACATTCCTCTTCATGATGCGCCTGCCGGAAAGAAATACGGGCGGTTCCACGGAGAAGACAGATACACGACCAGAGAGAGCGAGCGCCTGCTGCGTCTTCCTCTTTACTATGGTCTTGAGAGAGAGAAAGTATTGACAGTCTGCCGCAAGATTGAAGAATTCTACACAAAATAGCGTATTCTTTTGGGCATGATTGCCCCGCAGGAGCGTTTTCGCCACAGACCGGCGCAAACGCTCTTTGCTCAAATCAGAAACGGCAGCAGGAGAGAAAATATGCTACATTCCATTATTATACCTTGTTATAAATCCTCACGAACGATTCGTAAAGTCGTGGAGATGACCGCGGAGGAACTGAATAATCTCAATATCTCCGAATACGAATTTGTTCTTGTGGATGATTATTCCCCGGACGGAGGAGCTACTCTTGACGAGCTCAGAGCCCTGGCCCGGGATTATTCTTTCGTGAAGGTCATCTCCCTGGCCAAAAATGCCGGCCAGCACAACGCCGTTATGGCGGGTCTGAATTACGCTTCCGGCGATCTTCTGATCGCCATGGACGACGACATGCAGACTCATCCGTCCCAGCTGAAATATCTGCTGGCGGAGATTGATAAAGGCTACGATATCGTTTACGGTTATTATCCGGAGAAAAAACATTCCATTTTCCGGAACTTCGGAAGCTTCGTGAATTACATCACCGTCCGGATCCTCATCGGCAAACCGAAGGATATGAGGACTTCCAGCTACTGGGTCATCCGGCGCTTTGTGAGGGACTATGTCGTTCAGTACAAGAGCCCGTACACCCATCTGCAGGGACTGTTCCTGCGGACTACCCGGAACATCAGCTGTATTCCGATCAAACATTTTGACCGGGAGGTCGGCGAGTCGGGCTATACATTTAAAAAGCTGATCCAGCTCTGGTCCAATATCATGGGCTACTCGGTCATCCCTCTGCGGATGGCTACCTACTGCGGATATTTCTTCTCGGTGCTCAGCATCCTCGGAGCTGTCATCGTCGTCATCCGCAAGCTTTTGAACCCGGCCATGGCCATCGGCTGGCCTTCCATGATGTGCGCCATCTGCTTTTTCTCAGGAATCATCATGCTGTTCATGGGATTGATCGGGGAATATCTGGGACGGATGTTCCTGGGCATGAACCGGCAGCCGCAGTTTGTTGTCAAAAAAGTATATGAACATTCAGACACTGAAAATAATACAAACAATCAACCTTTACAGGAGGAAAAATCGTGACTAAAATAATGATATTGGGGGCCGGCATCTACCAGGTTCCCCTGATTGAAACTGCAAAGAAAATGGGATTATACACCATTGTGGTCAGCATACCCGGTAATTACCCCGGATTCGCCCTCGCTGACAAGGTGTATTATGAAAACACTGTAGACGAAGACAAAATCCTTGCCATCGCCAAAAAAGAGCGTATCAAGGGTATTGTCACAGCTGGCACTGACGTCTGCATGAAAACTGTCGGCAGGGTTTGTGACGCCATGGGACTGAACGGCCTTTCCTATGAGGCTTCCAAGGTCGCCGTGGACAAAATGCTGATGAAGAGCAGATATGAGGAGTACGGCGTCCGCACCGCCCGCTTCCGCCAGGTATCCTTCGATGATACCGACATCAAAAAGACGGTCCAGGAGCTGGAATTTCCGCTGATCTTCAAATCTGTGGATTCTTCCGGAAGCCGCGGCATCATCCGCGTGGACTCCTTCGAGGAATTTGATTCCGCCATACAGTACGTCCGGGAGAATACCCGCAAGGATTACTTCCTGGTGGAAGAATTTATCGAGGGAGAGGAGTTCGGCGCTCAGGCATTCGCCTACGACGGCAACGTGTCCTTCATTCTTCCTCACGGAGATTACGTTTATCAGGGAGACACCGGCGTTCCGATCGGACATTATGCGCCGTATAATCTCAGCGAGGAAGTCATCGAGGACGCCAAGATGCAGCTCAGAAGGGCTGTGAAGGCCATGGGACTTGACAACTGCGCCATCAACGCGGACTTTATCCTGAAAAACGGCAAAACCTACGTACTTGAGATCGGCGGCCGCTGCGGCGCCACCTGTCTTGCCGAGCTGGTCTCCATCTATTACGGCTTTGACTATTATGAAAAGATTCTGCGGACCGCCCTGGACGAGGACCCGGACTTCTCTTTCAAAAAGCCACGTACCCCAAACGCCAGTCACCTGCTCATGAGTCCGAAGGACGGCATCATCAAGTCCATCGAGAACCTCAACGGACCGAACGACAACATCTGCGATGTACAGTTTGATTATAAGCCGGGGGACAAGGTTCACAAGTTCCACGTGGGACCGGACCGTATCGGACATATCATCACCAAGGGCGAAACCCTTGAGGCAGCCCAGGAGCTGCTCTTCAATGCTATGGATAATATTAAGATTGAAGTGGAATAAATAGTTAAATCGAAATAAATGTGGTATGATCACAACAGCAAAAAGCCTTCTGTCGAACTCAACCGACAGAAGGCTTTTTATGATATATAGCAATTATATATTCTTGTTTTTTATTTTTTCTTCTTGATCATCTTCAGCACGGCCTTCATCTGTGGATAGAAGACTTTAAGAGCCGCCAAAGCAACCGCCGCGATCACTGCGTAGCGGACGAACCACGGCACATTATAAAGCCCCATAGTGGCCAGATTGACGGCCAGATAGATGAGTGCAATCTTAACGGTCTTGCCGAGCGGCACGATGACCATCCCGGTGATCTTATGTTCCAGGATTCCCTGCATCAGAAGAAGTACAAAATAACTGATCGCCATCATATAGGCAGCAGCCATATATCCAAAAAGGGTGATGCCGACATAGCTGATGATCAGATTAAATATCATGGAACCGATGGTCCCCATGGCCACATACTGGGTTCTTTTATAATAATTCTGCACAGCAGAGTAACTGTAGCTGTAGAAGCGGAACAGGGTTCCGGTCACAAGAGGAGCTACCAGCCATATGGCAGCCCGATACCGTTCGCCTCCAAGAATAAAGATCTCTTCCGGAGCCAGCACCACAAGAAGCCAGGACAGAAGGCCGAACATGTGCATGACGATGGTCCACGGTTTCTCCACTTCATCCGCCTCTTCTCTGGCAATCTTCTCATAGAGCCACGGAATCCAGGCATTCCAGACAGAATCTTCCAGAATCCACACCACGTAAGAGATGGTCATGCCGATGGAAAAAATGCCGGCGGCGGTGGCCCCCACAATCTTTCCGATGAGTATTCGGTCCGACTGGTTCATGATCTGTACCGACAGAGCCTCCGGAATCAGCGGCAAACTGAATTTCAAGCCGTATTTCCAGTATTTTAAATTAACAAACTTCTTTCCCTGCCACCACAGGATAAGGGCGATGAGCGCTCCGCCGATGATCTGCGGCAAATAATATCCGATGATCCGCCGGTGTACCAGCTGATCCAGAAGTCCCTGCACCCGTCCATGATAAATAAGTACGATAGAAAGGATCGTTCCGGGTATGATGGTCAGTACCGTCGCCGCCGTGCTGAACTTATACCGCATGACCTGCTTGTCTCTTCTCTGAATATAAAGCATGCTGGTGTAAGTGAACACATACAGAAACATCATGTAAAACATCAGATCGTCCATATCACAGAAAGCCATCACCTGTTCTTTAAATATCATGCAGATACCGAAGAAAATGGCAATGGAGATGTAGGACAGAGTATGCACGCTGGACACGTAGCCGTTGTAATCGTCTGGAAAATCGTGTTTTGCCACGTCCACGCTGCGCCACAGGCAAAGCGACATAATCGTGTACGCAATGAGCAGCCAGGACTCATAGGTGGTCACAATACCGTACTGCGCTTCCGAGAGCAGTCTGGAGTAAATCGGCGTCACGATAAAATTAAATCCCCTGGCCAGCAGCTGTGCCAGAATAAAAAAGAAGCCTGACGTGAAGGCCATTTTATTTAAGGACGCACTCTTATTCTGCTTTCTTTTATTTCCCCGCTCAATCATGGAGGCAGGAATCTCCTGCCCCCCTGATTTTCTTCCGTTTTGTTCAGACATTCTTGTTTCCCTCCAATATGTCAGGCATCCTTTACCTTGCACACGATCATGCGCAGTTTGCCGTTCTCATCGGGCGGGATGGAATCCATCCACTCATATTCAATCTCAAACGGATGCTTGAACTTCGCGTTAAGCTTCGCCGTGAGCTGCTCCTCCACTTCCTTTTCACTGAGGGAGGATACCTCTTTGTTCTGTACGCACTGGATATGGATCTTAGAATAAGATTCCTGGATGAACCGGATCTGGAAAATGTCCTCGCAGTGGGCGATGATCGGGGCAATCTCAAAAAACGTGGTGACTTCTCCGGTCTCGTAGCGGAAGAAATCGTTCATCCGTCCCTGCACGCTGGTGATAAAGCGAACGCCATTCCGCATCTCGCAGGTACCTCTGTCGCCGATGGCGTAATTGATCAGCGGCAGGTCTGTCTTATACAGAGGCGTCACCACAATGTTTCCTTCCTTTGCCGGGCGGTTCTTCTCATCGTAGATGTTTACCACAAAGGAATCGTTGTGAACCACATACTCGGTACTGTCAAACAGACGCACCATGGCGGCTCCCGTTTCCGCTGTACCGTAAGAATCAATGATTCCAGGACCCAGAATCTCCGCAAAAAGCTTTCTCGCAGTATCATCTATCTTCTCGCCGGTCGGGCAGTAGAACTTCGGCTTCGCCAGCTCCACATGATTCTTCTTACAATAAAGGCAGATACGCATGAACTCGCTTTTATTCATATAAAGGAAATCCGGCCGGTAGGCGTTGATCTGTTTTACGATCTCCGGCTCCGGATCATACTGCGCCACAAATCCCCTTCTCAAAATTCCGAAATGCTGCAGAAAGGTATCGCTGCCTCCGGTGACACTGTGGGCGCTCTTCCGGCTCATGGTCTTGCCCACAAACGGATTGTAGCCGGCGGTCATCATAACACGGAACCAGTTGGCCATATTGTACGCCTTCTCCTTCGGGGAGACCAGCAGCATCAGCGGCACACCTGAGGAACCGCTGGTCGTATCATGAAACCAGTTTTCATACTTTGGATTCTTTGCCTCCTCGTTCATCCATGCCCGAAGCTCATCCTTGGTAAGGAGCGGAAGCTTTGACAAATCGTCGCCCGTCCGGATATCCTCCGGCTTCACCCCCGCCTTGTCAAACCGTTCCTTATAAAACGGAATCCTATACGCCTTTTTCACAAGCTTTCTCACCCGTCTGTCCTGGGTTCGCATAACCCCGGTAAAATCCTTCGGGATCTTCGTTTTCATCTTAAATAAATCAAAGAAAAGCAGTACGTTTACCAGCTTTCTCTCTATCTTCTCAAACATAATAACCTCTCTCTTCCTGCGTACTTTTCGTTTATTCATTCCACAAACCGGATCCTTTCCGGCCTTCTTCACTGCTTCCGGGCGTTTCCCGGACATCTTCACCCATTGTAAACAACCTGACTGTATTTGTCAATGAAACACGCGGAAAGAATCCCCGTTCCCGCCGCAGAGACTTTTACCTTGCAGAAAAAGTAACAAGATTACCCTGGGTCAAAAAACAGGCGCCCTGCGTGGCCAGAGCGCCTGTCTTTATAAGATAGGTTTGATAACATCAATTATTTCACAACAATCTTAATTGTTCTGTAACCTTTAGCGAAGTTATCTGTACCTTTAATCTTAACACGGATCTTGTAAGTACCTTTCTTGATACCCTTCATCAGAGTAACAACGCCTTTTTTACTTACTTTAACCCATTTTTTAGCTTTTTTGCCTTTAACTTTAAAGCTCTTAACTTTTCCTTCAGATTTAACTTTCAGTTTAATCTTTTTGGATTTTTTCTTTAATTTTTTCGCTTTGAAGCCTTTAGCAAGTTTCTTTTCTGTCTTTTTGTTCAGTTTATAAACTGGTTTTTCAGCTTTTGCGATTGTGTAAGCGATTGTAGCTTCTCCGTCGTATAAACCGATACCTTTAATTGTTAAGGTGTAGCTTCCCAGCGCTGTAGGTTCGCTTCCAACCAGAACGAAGTCTGTTCCTTCAACTAACTCTTTGCCGTTAACGGTAATTTTCAGAGTCTCATCTTTTCCTGTATACTGAGAAGAAATAGTATATTTCTGTCCAGCGATAGAAGTTTTAACAGGTGAAGATGTTGCAGCGAATGCTGTGGATGGAACCATCAGAGCTACAGTCATAGCTACAGCCATAGCTTTTTTCATGTTAAACATATTTTTGTTCCTCCTTGTTATACCAAATAAACAGTCCGCTTAGCCACGTTGCCAACTGATTATTTGTCAAAATGTATTTATAATTAGCATCTTCCGCCACGGGAACGCAATTTATCCATCCCCGGCAGAACATGTAATTACCAAAAACTCTGTCCGGGCCGGCAGCTGTCAGCTGTCTCCTTTTTCTGAGGTATGCCCGCCATAATAATCACTGTAGTAGTTACCATATTTTCCATAATATTTTTGATAAGCTCTGCTCTTTGTCTCCACACGATTCAAAACCATGCCCAGAAGACGGCAGCGCACCCGCTCAAGCTGCTGAACGGACTGTTTTACCAGCCGGCGCGAAGTCATGCCGCTGCGCACCACCAGGATAGCTCCGTCGCAGAGAGAAGCGATCAGAGCTCCATCCGCCACACTGTCCAGAGGCGGCGAATCAATGATCACATACCGGTAATCTTCCGCCAGCCGGTCCAGAAGTTCACCCATTCTGGGATCTTCCAGCAGCGCGGACGGATTCTCCAGAAGATTGGAGACCGGCACAATGTATCCGTTACTGATATTTGTCTCATAAACCACATTCTGATACTCGGAAAGACCGGACAAATAATAATCAAGGCCCTGAATCTCTCCCTCACTCTTGAATTCCAGACGATCCTTTAAGACCGATTTGCGCAAATCCAAATCCACCAATACGGTAGGGAAACCAGCTTCCGCAAGCATTTTCCACAGATGTACAGACACTGTACTTTTACCCTCGTTTGGAACACTGCTGATAACCAGTATTTTTTTTGTATTTTTTCCACAAAACTTAATATTGACACGCAGACGGTTCATAGCCTCTTCTACGGCATAGGGCAAAGCCCGAATATTCATATCAATCTGTTTCATGCCCGTTTATCCTTCCTGAATTTCTTTTTATTTCTCATATTATCTTCTTTTTCTTCCCGCTTTTCCATATCCTCGAAAATATCACTGTCCGGAATCGAAGTCAGCGGCACCACTCCAAAGTACTTCTCCATATCCTCAGCGGTGCGGACGGTGTCATCCATCAGGTAACGCACAGTCAGATATGCACAGTAAAGGAGGGCTCCCAGAAGAGCGCCTATCATCGTATATCTTGCATAGCTCGGAGCTGCCTTCTCATCAGGAAGCTGCGCCTGCTGCGCAATATTCGGCGGATTGGTGCTCATGGTTTCCGGCAGATATTCTACGGAAACTTCCGCCAGCTTGTTGGCGATATTCATGGCTTCCACAGGATCGGTACTGGTAGCCGTCACATTCAAAATACGTGTATCCTGAGGATTCTCCAGCGTAATCATCTCTGCCAGTTCCTCAGTTTCCATATCCAAATTCAGTTCATCGATAACCTGATCGAGCACCGGATAACTGAGCATCAACTGTTCATAATCGGAAGTCAGCGATGTTCCGATATTCAAATCTGTCAAATCTACCACCGAATCATTGGAAGCAGACACAACATACATCTTTGCCACCGCCTGATAAGTAGGCCGGATGCAGAAAAAGGAAAATGCGTTCAGCAGCACAGCCCCCACCAGCAGGCAGAGGATAATATAATGTATCTTATCCAGCAGCACATAGGCCAGATCCAGTAAATCTATCTCCATCTCATCATCTGTATCGGCCACAGGCAGCGCCGTCAGAGTATGTGAGTCTTTTACCACCTCAAGCTCCGTTCCTGTATCCGTTGTTTTCCTGTTTGCAAGTCCCATCTTTTTTCTCCTGTCCTCTTTTTGCTTTATTATTATTCTCTATTCCTCTTCCGCTCTGTCGTAAAACAGCTGTATCACGACATCTGCAAGACTGTTTTCATCCACGGTAAATTCATTAAAGCCGGTCTCCCCTTCGCCGTTGGTTCCCTTGATCTCAGGAGCTGTCTGCTCCTCGGCATTGATGAGATCTGCCGCCAGATTGATAAAATCATTACGAGAAAGGCTCGTTACCATGTACGGCTCCAGAGCGTCATAGATGTCCAGAGCAAATGCACTGTCCTCCTGGCACTTCTGAATGAGCATGGACTTCAGCGCAGACAGGTACTGTGACTGCCTTCTCATCCGACCCTCATTGGAACCGTCCCCCACGTTCATTCTGCCGCGGACGTAATGCATGGCCTGCTCATCGGTGAGAGTCACGGTCTCACCCATTCTGAGCGTCGGATCCTCTTTTGAAAAGTCATCTTCAATAGTGACGGTCACTCCGCCCACCAGATGATTGAGTACCTCTATGGAATCCATATTCAGAGAGGCATAGCCGTCTATAGGCTGATCATACAGCAGTCCTGATACCGCGTCCGCCGTATTTTCACAGCTCATCTCCATGCCGTCGCCCGTAGCATGCGCCAGGGAAATCTGCATATATGTGGTTGCCAGATAGGTGCCGTCGTCGTCCAGAGAGTTCACATCTGTCATGGTATCCCGGTTTATCGGCAGTCTGGTGTACGTATTATTTGTCTCATCTATCACCAGAAGCTGCAGCGTATCGCACTGGCCGGTACCGTCATATTCTTCCGAAGCCTCTGCTTCTCCCTGAGCATCCAGCCCCATGAAAAGATAGGTTTTGATATTCTTTTTCGGAGTACATCGTACGCCGTTTATCTCCACGATCTCTTCCTGCGGCTGCGGCTCCACTGCCGCCTGCTGCGTCTCATCTGTCTTCACTTCCTGATTATCAATGGTTCTGGATGCGATTCCCGCGGCTGCCGCGATCACGACGACCGCAATGAAAAGCGGAAGCAGTTTCCGCAGCACTTTGCCCTTATCCATCGTTGTCCTTCCGTTTTTATCCTCATTCATGGCTTCTGCTTTCCTCCTGCATCACTGCATGATACTCTGAAGGAACGCCGCTCCGCCCTCCGGGTACATCCTCTCACAAATCATCAATGCAACAAGCATCACAAACAAAACAGCACATATAATATATGTAATCTTCTCAGACATCTGTATTTCCTCCTATTCGAAGCAGTCTGCTTCCTCTGTCATCCATCGCATTTATAAATGCTTTTCCAAGCTTTTTCTCCAATACCGCCCTGCCCTTTCCCAGATTAGGCTCCCGGCTCTCCACTCTGTGGCAGTCGCTGCCCAGAAAATGCGCCTGCCCTCTCTCAAACATCTTGAGCAGCGGCCGGCGTCTCCGCCAGCCAAGAAGACTCTCCGCATTGATCTGTACGTAAAGAGGCATCTCCAGCAGTTCTTCTATCCACTTTTTATTCTCCGGCATCCCCATGTACCGCTCCAGATGAGCAAGAATCACCTGAAAATTCCTTTTGCTGACCAGTTCTTCCACTTCCCGTATGTCCGACCGTCTCCAGGCGGTAAACGGCATCTCCAGCAGAAGCACCCGGCTTCCCTCAATGGTCAAATCCTCCAGCCTGTCCGCCCGGCTCATGCCGGAGAAGAAAGCGACTTCCGCGCCAAGCCTGAGTTCCGGTCCGAAATCTTTCTTTACTTCCATCAATCTCTCAAAAGATCTTCGTCTTCTTGCCAGAAAATCTTCTATCCTGTGCCTTGAGGCATAAAAATGTGATGTTGCCAGCATGACATCCACACCTTGTTCCGACGCCATCCTCAACATCGTCATCGTCATCTCTGTACTTTTGCTTCCGTCGTCAATGCCCGGAAGAATATGGGAATGAAAATCAATCACTGACACAATTGCATCCTACCTTTCTCATTCCATCCTGTATCTGTATCCTGTCATCAATTTTATTACAGTCATATTACAGTTTCGAAAAATCGCTAATCTATTTTACAATTTTTTAATGCAAAATACAAGTTATATGACATAAAAAGCAGGAATTCTGTCATTTATTTCACTTTTTTGTGTATTTCCCGCCTTTACAGGAGCACCATACTCCACAACGGAGTCGTGATCAGCGAGGCTGCTGTCGAAAAAACGACAAGCTTTACAGCAAATTCTGAATCTCCGTTGTACTGTGCAGCCAGAATAGTCGTGGTCGCCCCCGCCGGCATAGCCGCCAGAAGTACGCTTACGCCCATCACCAGACTGTCCATATGCAGAAGACGGCACGGCACCCAGACAATAAACGGAATAATGACCAGACGGAGCACTGTATAAAACAAAATATCTTTATCCAGAAGAGTCCTCGGATCCGCATCGGCCAGGATCATTCCTATGACCATCATGGATATGGCCGTATTACAATTTCCCACAGCCGAAATCACATCATTGGCAAAGACCGGAGGCCGTAATCCGGTGAGCATAAGGAACAGTCCGATCATGCAGGCAAGAATGCAGGGATGCGTCAGCACTTTTTTCAGCAGCGCTTTTTTGCCTGGCGCCTCCGTAAAGACTGTGATGCCTTCCGACCACATCATCACCCGCTGAGGAATCAGATACACAGACGCAAGCGTCAGCCCCATGGAACCGAACACTCCCTCTGCCAGCGGATTCCCCATAAAACCCGCATTGGAGCATATTGTTCCATACCGCAGGCATTTCCTTCGTCCTTCCGTGGTATTTTTAAACAGCAGATGTCCCAGAATCACACAACCGGCCTGTATCAGCAGAGAAACCACAAAAATATTCGCAAAATCTGCGGCAATGTCTGTGGAAAAGTCCACCATAAAGGATTCTATGATATTACAGGGCAAAATCAGGTTGACGACCAGGTCCGTCAGATTCTTCTGCCCTACAGCTCCCACCATCCCGATCTTCTTCACGGCCAGTCCGATGGCGATCAGGGAAAAAATCATCAGCTGCAAATCTATTAGTTCTTCCATAATATATCTCTTCCTGTTCCACTCCTTTCGCCACTATCCATGTATGAAAAGGTCTGCCGGCACTACGGACAGATCGAATATGCTCTTCCGGCGGCGGCGCCTTTATATTTGTTCTGAACCAAATTCCCCACTATCATAACACATTCTGTATTGTTTGTAACCCATTTCTTATGTTATAATTTTTACCAGAACGGTTAAAAAAGGAAAGGAGACAGCCTGTTGAATCTTAAAAAAATTAACAAAAAAACCATCGCGGACCTTGCCTTTTTCCTTGAACGAATCATGTCCGCCATCGTTTTTATCGCTATTATTGTCGCTATCATCTCCTTATGGGAGCCATTTCTGCACTTCTGGGAACACAGAGCGCAGCACGGAGCATTCCTTGAGTTTCTCGATATTGTTTTCAGCATTGTTATCGGCATAGAGTTTTTCAAGCTCCTGTGCAAACCAGGCAAAGAAACGCTGCTTGAAGTACTGATGTTTGTTGTCGCACGGCACATGATCATCGAAGAGACAAGCACCATGGAGAATCTGACCTCCATCATAACCATCGGCCTGCTGTTTGTGATCGATCGCTTTTTGTTGAGCAATCCGGATTCTCCCGGCCACTCCACCGGGGACGGCGGAACTTCTGTTTTCCACAGCAGCACCCCGGATGAAAAAAATAATACATAAATATGCAAAAGTATTGGATTACCTTCATTAATCCTTATAACTTTTATTGTTTTAAAATAAAAAATATTAATAAATATAGATTTTTTGAGGCACACTTCATTGTATAAAATTCGTTTTAAAGATAAAATTTTTGTATATTATGTCGAGTACAGGAGGTTTTCCTTTGAATAATTACAAACATTTTTACGAATTTCTCAGGCTTCAGATACATTCTTATCGTTCTCGCCATTCGTTTACACAAGAACGGATGGCTGAGATTCTTCACATATCCGCCAGATCCTATTTTGATCAGGAACATGGCAAATACGGTTTTTCTTCACCCACTTTTGCTTTTTTTCTTTTGAATCTCTCTGAGGAAGAGGTTCTGCGCCTTTTAAAAGATGCCCGAACAGTTCTTGAAGGGAGGAATGAAAATGATATCCGCTGATATACCTTATTCTCCTGCGGCTATCCGTCGGCTTCTCTTAAAGCTTGGCGCCACGCCGCGGTACATTGGCTTCGAGTATGTGCTTCACGCCATTGTTCTTTCTCTTGAAAACAGCCAGTATCTGCTGTCTGTGACCAAAGAGCTTTATCCTGATGTTGCCAAAAAATATCATACTACTATCTATTCTGTGGAGCGGGATATCCGCACAGTCATCACGATTATATGGAAGAGAAACCCGGTTTTGCTGAATCAGATCGCAGGCTATCCGCTGGATAAGAAACCGGCGGTCGGTGAATTTATCGCCATTATGCGAGAGTATCTTTTATACCATATGGAGGCGATACACACCCCGTATCCGGAAGAGTCATCTCTGTACAGCAGGAATAGCATCTGACACCGCCTTCGTGAAAATGTCCCTCCTTTTCCACTCGTCAGAATCTTATAAAAATGACATCCATGAGCTCACCGGCAGCACTGCCGGATAAGATGATATCTCATGGATGTCATTTTTACAAATGCTATTTCTTTTTCGTTATAATTCCAAAATACAAAAACATGGGATACAGATACGAGGCTCCGAACACACCCAGTTTTTTCGGCCCGCTGACCTCGCTGAGCTCCAGAGCTCTTTTCAGCGCCACATCCACAGTTGCGCGTGTTATGGTCTTTTCTTTTCTGCTGATCTTTATCTCATGTCCTTTTACCGTGTATCGGAACCCGCAATTTCTGACAGTGAAAAACGGATAATTCTGAAACGCTATAACCATCTCCCAGACTGCTTCGCTGGCTGCGGCAAAATCATCCGCCGCCTCCCGGAGCCTTCGCTGCTGTCTTTTAAGAATCTCTTCCATAACAATAAACTCTCCATTCCGTACAGCTGCTCCGGCTACACTTCCCGCTACCTCTCGTTCATCGGAATAAACGCTCTGTGGTGTCCCACATATTTGTACGCCGGGCGAATGATCTTACCGGCGTTGATCAGCTCTTCCAGACGGTGCGCGCTCCACCCCGGCATACGGGCAATGGCAAAAAGCGGCGTAAACAGTTCCTGCGGGATGCCAAGCATTGTATAGACAAAACCGCTGTAGAAATCTACGTTGGCGCAGACCGGTTTAAACATCTTTCTGTGAACCGGTATGAGTCTCCTGGCTGTTTTCTCCACCAGATCATAGAGCGCGAACTCTTCCATTTTTCCCTTCTCCTCTGCCAGAAAGCGGGCGTATTTTTTCAGGATAACTTCCCGTGGATCAGACAACGTGTAAACCGCATGACCCATACCATAAATCAATCCTGTACGGTCGAACGCTTTTTTATCAAGAATCTTCTGCAGATATTCGGCAATTTCCGACTCATTGGTCCAGTCCTTCACATTTTCTTTAATGTTATCAAACATTTTCTGCGCTTTCAGGTTGGCGCCGCCGTGCCGCGGCCCTTTCAGAGACCCAATGGACGCCGCCACCGACGAGTACGTATCTGTTCCTGATGAGGATACAACTCTCGTCGTGAAAGAAGAGTTATTGCCTCCTCCATGCTCAGCGTGAAGAATCAGCGCAATGTCCAGTACTCTGGCTTCCAGCTCGGTATATTTTCTGTCCGGACGCAGCATAAGAAGAATATTCTCCGCCAGGGACAGTCCCCGTTCCGGATTGCGGATAAACAATGTTTCATCCAGACGGAAATGCCGGTATGCATGATAAGAGTATACCGCAATAAGAGGCAGTTTTGCAATCAAATCCATGGATTGGCGCAAAACATTTCGCGGGGAAATGTTTTCCGGATCATCATCATATGTATACAAAGTCAGAACACATCGCTGCATGGCATTCATAATATTCTGGTTGGACGCCTTCATGATGACATCTCTGACAAATCTGCTGCTCAGGCTTTCCAGCTCAAACATGACATCCTGAAAACGTTCCATCTCTTTTTGATCCGGCAGCTTTCCGAACAACAACAGATAAATGGTCTCTTCAAACCCATATTTTCTTCCTTCCATGCCATTGACTAAATCATAAATGTCAACTCCCTGATAATACAGATGGCCGTCGGAAGGAATCTGACGCCCGTCAATGAAATCATAGGCACAGATATCGGAAATCTCCGTCAGTCCTGTAAGCACGCCTTTACCGGTGGAATCACGCAATCCTCTCTTCACATCATATTCCAGATACAAATTCGGATCGATTCTATGGCTGTGCATCAATTCTTCTTCCAGAATGTTCATATCGAGCTTCAGCTCTTCTATGTCTTCCATCCTCATGTTCTCCTGTTTTGGCATATATATCCCTCCTGATCTTATTATTATATTACATAATAATGAATAATAATTCAAGACATTTTTCATTTTTCGGCGTTTTATTCACAGATAGCCTATTATTATTCATGTTTTCTGCATTTTTTTATACTTTTCTTTCAGTATTCTTTCTCATACGCCCAGGAAACACAAGAAATCCGTTTGACCGCCGCTACGGGAACGGAATACAGCAGAACAATTCAAACACGCCCTCTTTCTGACCGATCTCCATATTCCCCCCGTATCTCCGCACACTCTTCTCAATGCTGCGAAGACCGTATCCATGATTTTTCCGGTCCGCCTTTGTGGTTGACGGAAAGACAGAATACTCCATCCTGGAACTCTTCCCGCAGGGGTTGCTTATTTTAATCGCCAGCATTCCTTTGCCCGCCCGGCTTTCCAGAGAAATCTGCCGCATTTTCTCCGGCAGTCCCTCACAGGCTTCCGCAGCATTATCCAGGGCGTTGGCGTAGATCGCACAGATATCTGCCTTCTCAAAAGGCAGCTCCTCCGGAATATCCAGTTTCATTTCACAAGAAATATTCTGCTGCTGCAGCATGCCTTCTTTCACAGACAACACCGCATTGACCGTGGAATCTCCACAGTAATTTAAAGTCCTTGACAAAGCGCTGTTATCCAGGAGCTCACGAATATATTTATCTCTCTCTCCTTCCGGAAGCGCAGCGAGCGCCTGCAGGTGATTGGCCATATCATGGCGGAGTCTCCGTATCTCGAAATGCTGTTGCTCCATGGTCTCATAATATTTCTGATTCATCTGAGCAAACATAGCTTCCTGTTCCAGTTTCCTCTGGCGCATCAGAACACGGATAGCCCAAAGCAGCCCCACAAACGCAAGGATTGACAGACAAAGCACAGCAAAATGCAGCCGCAGATCAACGTTTCCCGGTTCCCACCGTTCTCTGGAAAGCAGAACAACTCCAAGCACGCTCCCCACTGGCACAATGGTCAGAAGAAGAATCAAACGCCACATTTCCGGCGTCAGATCGTCATCTTTCTCCGGCGCAGCCAGCCAGGTTATAATATAAAACAAAAATGCAAATATCACTCTCGGCAGCATAAAATCATCCGAATGATTACGGATAAAATTATCTACAATGGCGTTCCATGCAAACACTGTACTGCCTAAAAGCAGTCCCATACAGATCTTCTTCCATCCGCTGCCGCAGCAGCAAACCCATATAATAAGAAGAAGCGCAAGAAATGTCGGCGGGAGATTCGCCAGATCGCCGATATAAACCACCGTGCCGCCGGCCAAAAATCCCATGACCGCCAACAGCCCATAACTCCACCAGCATTTTTTTATCCGAAACAGATTCCTCACTGATCCCACAATAAAAATAACAATTACGATCATTCCCAGCCATTGCCAGAATGTCGGCATCAAAACCAGATCATGCAAATAAGATACCGCTGTCTCCATCCCACGTCACTCCTTCAGCATGGCTTTTGCCAGCTTCACTGCCGCTGACTCCCGCAAAGAGCGGCTCACCGGAAGCGTTCTCTCACCAATCTCCACAGAAGAGCCTCCGATGTGACTCACCGCGTCGGCATGAACCAGATAGCGCTGATGAATCCGCACAAAATCTTCTCCCAGACGCGCTTCCACCGCATCCAGTTTGTCATAAAAAGCATACTCTCCGCCTGCAGTCACCAAAGTCACCTTTCTTCTGTCACTATAAAAATATAAGATGTCCTTATGCGAAAACCGATACGTTCCTTCCGTGTTCTTCACCACAAAGCTCCTCTCATCTTCCCGGTACATTTTCTCCCTCACCCGTTTAAGAACCGCTGCCAGCCGTTCCTCCTGCACAGGCTTCATCAGATAATCGAGGGCTCCCACACGATATCCGTCAAACACATAATCGGCATAGCCTGTCACGAACACGATAAGCAGCGTCTCCTCAAACTCCCGGATCTGCTCCGCTGTCTCCATCCCGTTCATGCCTTCCATCTCCACATCCAGAAACAGCAGGTCAATCTCTCCCGGGTGGCTGCGAAGCCAGTTCACGGCACTCTTTCCCGATGAGAAATCATAGACCACTTCCTCACTGCCCTCCCGCAGCAGTTTCGAAAGCTGCATCCACAGCGCGTCCCTGGCGTGCACTTCATCGTCACAGATGGCTATTCTGAGCATAAAGATTTCCCCTTTCCTTTACGGTTTCTTTCTTTATTATTAATATATCTTTTCCTTATCAGTATATCTTTTCCCTCAGGCACTGTCAAACTGCCCGGGAGAGTTCTCCGTCCGGAAAAGCGCCAAACTTTACATCCCAGATGCCATTCTTTACATTTTCTGCAGAACCTTGCCCGCGTTTTGACTTTGTCTACAATTATGATTTTTTATATTTTGAAAATAAATATCCTTGATTATGATTTTAAGCTGTGCTATAGTAAAAACACAAAGGGAACAGCTGCCCGCAAAGGGGTTGGCCTCATATATAGGTAGAAAAATCACCCTTATTTTTGGGTCAATGTATAGAGGGTGATTTTTCTACGCTTATCTTAATGCTGACAAATCACATATATGTACGTCAACAGGGATATAATGAACATACCAAATTGGATTAAATCATTGAAATCAAAATGGTTTTTCATCCGTATCACCCCCGTTCTTATGTAGAATGGAGGTCAACCACCCGGAAACACAGCTGTTCCAAATCTATGGTAACATTTCTTTTATATTTTTACTATATATTTTTATTTTTAAAAATATATTTCTTTTGTTCAGCAATTATTTCGTACATTTTTGTATGGCACTCTATGACACCCGAATACCCTAAACGATTCTTCACATCCCACGCACCATTCTTTACATTTTCTGCAAACCCCTTCCAAACTTTTCATCAGAGCTTCCATTCTTGTCACGGCAAAATCTGCCGGGATTTTTTTGTGCTATATTGAGGCCAGCAACACATAGAAATCAGAAAGGATGGATACATATGTTATACGTTAAGGATCTTCACAAATCTTATATGACAGGCAAAAAGGAGTACCCTGTGCTGAAAGGCATCAATTTTCAGATTGCAAAAGGAGAATTCGTGGCAGTGATGGGACCGTCCGGCTCAGGAAAGAGCACTCTTCTAAACTGCATTTCCTGTTACATTCCTTTTGATAAAGGCGAGATCACCCTGGGCGGCATAGATCTGACCAACCTCAATGAGACAGGGCTTGCAAAAGTGAGAAATGAAAAACTGGGCTTTGTATTTCAGGATTTTATGCTGCTGGACGGTCTCAGCGTCCGTGAAAATATCCTTGTTCCCCGGATCATTCGGGGAAAGGTGGACGCAGAAGCTGAACGGCTCGCCGACCGCCTGATTTCTCTTTTTGGCATTGAACACATTAAAAATAAATATCCGGCGGAGATTTCCGGAGGGGAAAAGCAGCGGACAGCCGTCGCCAGAAGCCTCATCAACGACCCTTATGTGATCCTGGCCGACGAGCCCACGGGCAACCTGGACAGTAAATCAAGCCGGACGGTCATCGAGTCTTTCGAACACGCCAAAGAGCAGATGAACGCCACTATATTTATGGTGACCCACGACAGTTTTGCCGCATCATTCTGCGATCGGGTAATTCTCCTGAAGGACGGCACGGTCTTCAGGCATCTGGAAAAGGCTGGAAGCCGCAGCGATTTTCAGGATGTGTTATTGGAAGCTATTAAGGAAATGAGTGAATAAAAAAGAAAGTGGTGATCTATTATGAAAACTGAGAAATCCAATAACATAAATACCAAAGAAAGCATAACAACGCACCCTGTCAGCGAAGCTTCGCAGAGCGGCAGCATCTCCTCCATGCAGGCCATGGAGCGCAAGCTCCAGAAAGCCGACCGGAAGCAGGCGTCCCTGTACCTGTTCTGCAACTTCATCTCTCTGATGCTGATTTCCGCCTACTCTGCCATGATGTTCTCTCCGACTGTTCTGGACATTTTGCCGGAGGGCGGCGACAGCCGCAAACAAATGTATGCCATTTTTGCGCTGTCATTATTTGGCTGCGTGGTATTCACCATCTATGCGGCCAGCCTGTTTTTTCGTAAAAAATCAAGGCAGCTGGGCATTCTCATGGCTCTCGGCGCTTCCCGCAAGCGTCTGACGCCGGGACTGTTCGGCGAGGTCTTTACTTTAAGCGCCTCCTCCTCGATTCTGGGAATCATCGCCGGATTTCCTTTTGTCTGGCTTCTCTGGAACGGATTCCGGCTTTTCCTGGTGGACAGCGAAGAAATGGCGCTGCACTTTGACTTCCGGTGTCTTCTGGTATCCATACTTTTCCTTCTCATCGTCATTGCATTTTCCTGTCTGACCGCATGGCGCTATCTGAAGAAAACAAACATCATTGATGTGGTGCAGGAGGAACATAAAAACGAGCCGGTCAGAGAACTTGGAATCTGGTGCGGCCCGGCAGGCATCATCATTCTTTTTGCCGGCGCCATCATCGGCTACGGGGCTCCCGGCGCCTATATGAACATTTTTTCCGCTTACCCGCCGGAATGGATCAATCTTCTGTACGCGCCAGTCTTTGTGGGACTCTACATGATCATGCTGCACACTGTCGTCCACGGCTGGGGCCGCCGGAAAAAACATCCATACAAAAATATCATTGCCCGGAGCATGATGAAGTTTCAGGGCAGACAGACGGTAAATAATCTTCTGGTCAGCACCGTACTCATCGCCGGCGGCTGCTTCGGAATTTTTTATATTCCGATTTTCTCCACCGCCTCCATCCTGGAAACCAGCAGCCGGGATTATGATTATTTTTTCTACAGCCGGGCGGACCAGGATGTTCCGGACAGATCGGTGATCGAGCAGCTGGCTTCCGGCTACGACCTGAATCTCACTGACTGGCAGGAGCACGCTTATATCAGTCTTGGTGTTGACGGGCAGACGCGAGTTGAGGAAGGACGCAGTTTCCATTATGAATATATGCCTCTTCTGAGCGAATGTAAGGTTATGTCCGAAGAGACTTACAATCAGATATCCGGTGACGACATCGATGTACTGCCGGGCACCTGTTATGGCACTACCTCCACCAGCCAGAAGGATTCCTTCTGGATTAACTCCGGCGTCACAAAGTTTACCAACATGTGCACCATGGAAAGTTTTGATACTCATTTTGAAGGCTTTCTGCAGTACGACCTCATAGCAGGAGAGAGCTCCAGCTTTTATGTGGTGGACAATGCCGATTTTGCCGCCCTGTCGCAGGATCTCACCGACGACTGGAAGGGAAACATGCTCCTGTTTAACGCGGACGGAGAGGATAATTACGAATTTGCCAGACAGCTCTACCTGAACTTCGTCCATTCATTCGACTCCGAGTGCGAGATCATCAGCTCTTACGACCGGGTACAGAAATACGTGGACGAGCAGAACGGTCAGGTCTACTGGGGCGACACCGACGAGATGACTAAAATCAGCTACGACAAACCGGACTCCACCGACTTCCGCATGTACTGGAGTTATATGCCGAAGATCCGCATCATGGATCAGAACGAGTTCCTTCAGAGTTTTGCCGTATTCCTGATGATGTTCCTTTTTATCGCCATCATTTGTTTCACAGCCGCGCTCATCATCTGCTACACCCGCTGCCAGACCATCGCCCTGAACAACCGCTATGTTTTTGACGACCTGCGTCGGCTTGGCGCCTCCCCGAAATTCCTGGCTCAGGAGGTCAAAAACCAGTGTGGCAAAGTATTCACCGTTCCGTCTATCGTCGGCATGACCGTTATGTTCCTGCTCTACATTATGATCATGTACGCCAATGACGGCACCCTCACCTCACCTGAAATCGTCGGACTGGGAGTATGCTTCTGTGTTCTCCTTATGATCAGTATCTTCATCTATGGCGTTTACTTCAAAACGATACATAAGATACAGCGGCAGCTGGGGATTTGTTGAGATGGAACTGCGGGTTCCGATAAAATCTGAGGATACAGGCACAGGCGGGATTTACGACGCTGTATATTTGTAAATTTCCGGATGATTTCACCAAAAAAAGAGCATTTTCATGCTCTTTTTAAAAAGGTCAGAAAAAACACACCTGATGCCAGAAGCACGATCATCGGCCCGGTGGCAATATCCGTATAATAGGAAAGTATCAATCCAGCTACGCCGCAGACCACGGCGATCAGCACGGAAAACAGATGGTATGTCCGCATATTTCTTGCCAGATTTCTGGCTGCTGCCGCAGGCAGGATCAGCAGGGCGTTGATGATCAGCAGCCCCACCCACTGGATGGACAACATAACAATAATTGCCAGCAGTATAACAAACAGGTTATCATACAGGCGTACGGAGACACCTTTACTTTGGGCCAGAGACGGATTGATACTGACAAAGTGCAGGCGGTTAAAGCAAAACAGCCAGAAAATCACCGTCAGCCCAAAGGCGATAAG
>FCNR01000011.1 GCA_900016875.1 Eubacteriaceae bacterium CHKCI004
GTGTCCCTAAGTCAACGGTCACATTGTTTCTGGACACCACGATTTCAAACGGCGGGATAAGCTCAAAGCCTTTGTTGCCCTCACAGCGTAATTCCTCAATGATATAGGTATCGTAAATCAAAGCACCTTTGCTGTCGTCTGGCTCGCTTGTTCCAAACCAGATACCGTCCTCGCTGGTCTTTCCTGCATTGGTGTTGTGCTTGTGGGAAGCCCAGTCGGAAGAAGTAGAGAACTGCCCGTTATCATCAGTTACGATAATGTGGCTCTCACCTGTGGTCTTGCTTGTGATCCTAAACGGAACTCCCGCAAGACGCTGGTGTGTGCCAGCACCAATCTTGACACCCTCCAGGTCGCCACGTTTCACTTGATTGTAAATGGAAGTGTCCGCACCTGTAAGGTCAACGATTTTTCCGTCCTCTGTGATTTCAAATTCAATCGGTTTCGCACCGTCCGTCAGATAGCCCTCTGGAGCTTTGCTTTCCTCGATACGGTATTTTCCGTAAGGTAACAGGTCGGCAGAAGTAGAAGCCACGCCCTCAATGTCGGTAAGGATTGTTTTTACCACCTCATTCTTGCTGTAAAGTTTTCCCTCGACAAGTACGGCATTGTCATTTAAGGAAATGATTTCAAATTCAGCGTCTTTCAAGGTCGCACTTCCTTGACCTTTGGTATCGCTGGTTTCTAAATCTCTTTTCTGGATTTTCACACCGCCACGGATAACCTTATCTGATACGGAAAACTGATTGCTTCCAGACAATACGGCAATGTCGCCGTCCTCGGTAATCTGTGTAAGGTACATTCCCTTAATCTGTTCCTCGCTACCGTTTGCCTGCATATACGCACCGTCAAGAAGATAGCCGTTAGGAGCTTTTGTTTCCTCAACGGTCAGCGTTCCTAAAGGAAGCACGTTCTTTCCGTCCTGTGTATAGAAGCTGTCCCCAGATACCTTGTATTCATCAGAAAGGCGGGAACCGTAATGGATAGTGCCGTCGCTGTCCTTTTCAGCGATTGTCTTTGTCACCCATGTTTTGGTAGGCTCACTAGGGAGATTGTCAGCGGTATAGTGTCCCACATAGAATTTCCATGTGAACTCCGCACCCTCTAGGGAAGCGTCGCCCTGTGGAGCGTCTTTCTGTGTTTCCATGTCAATCTTGAAAAGCTCGATAAGTGTGTCTGTGACCTTTGGCGTATCGGATACGTTCAAGGTCGCTGTCTTGCCAGCTTCCACATTTAAGGAATACACTGTATTGTCCACCTTGTAGCCAGCAGGAGCGGAAAGCTCTTTGATGTAGACTGTACCAGTCTTTACTTCCACGGTATCAGTGTTTCCGCTGTTATCCGTCGTAAGTGTGGCAAGCTGTTTTGTGCAGTCCTTATCAGAATAGACACCATAAGTCGCACCAGCGATAGAGTAAAGCCCGTTCCCGTCGGTAATGCTGGCATTACTGGAAGTCTTTTTAAGGGTGGCATTTCCTACGGCAAGTTTCGCCCAAAACTGTCCAATGTCCTGTCCCTCGCCAGAGTAGATATAACCGCCACATTCATAGCGTCCCTTGTTCTCGCTGGCAAAGGCTTTCGCCCCAGCGTACACTTCGTCCTGTATCGCTTTTGGGATTTCATCATAGGAAGCTCTGACGTTATCGCATTGCCAGCCCAGATGAACACTCAATCTCTGCCATACGACGCACTGTTCAAGAAGATAGACCTGTTTATAGTTCAATCCGCTGTGACTTTGTGTGTACTGCTTGACGTATTCCAGAGAGAGGGCAACATCTGAAATCTGGTCGTAACTCATGCGTGTGCTTGCGTCGGCTCTGGTCTTGTAGCCGTTCTTGAAGTTGGTGTTGATGTCTACACAATAGGCGGTTTCACCCTCAACTTTCATATAGCCCTCATTAAATGTCGAACCGATAGAGCCGTCATTCATCACTTTTTCAATGATACCGACACGCTCGGCACTTTCTGTCCAGTATTGCTTCTCGGAAGCGTGGACTGCCGTTGTCGGCAAAGCGGTAACGATAGTCGCAAAGGCAAGGAAGCCCGTGGCTAATCGCTTCAATATCTTTTTCATAGCTTTTAAAATTCTCCTTTCGTTTGGATATAGAAAAAGCCGTCCATTTCTGAACGGCTGGAAATAGAAAAGGAACGTCAATATCGGCGTTCCATAATCTACTTGCGATATTCAATTTTTAGTTTATCAATACTGATGTGCTGTACCATATCTTTGCAAATCTGGGATTTCTAACGTATCAAGGCTCATTCAATGGTAGTAAAATCGTAGTAATTTGAAGTATTTAAACCCTTGAAAATGCTGATAGATACAGTGTTTTAGCGGACAATCAGATTTTTAGTTGGTTTTTGGATCTTGAATAAAATAGTGAAAACGAAATTTAAAAATGTTTATGAAATATTAATTTACAAAATAATAGTTGACCTCGCTACTATTTTGTGCTATAGTTTCACACGCGAAAAGTTAGTTTGCAAACGTACAGGAAAAGCATTGAAAACTGTGCGGAAAATATAACTAAAAATCCTGCACTTTTATATCAGGAGGGGTGTGAAAAGAAATGTACGACAGCTTTTCCAGAATGGGACGCTGGGTCTCGATCTTTGACAGACTGATGAAAATGTACTATGACCATGGTCTGTCTGATTATGAAATCGGATGGGGACAGCAGTTTTATGTGGAATATTTGTATGAGCATCCTGGCGCTTCGCCTCAGGAGATGGTGGAGAGGTTCCGGGTGGATAAAGCAACACTTACAAAGACCATCCGGAAGCTTACCAAAGTGGGATATATCCATGTGACCGGCGATGAGAAAGATCGCCGGATGAAGCACCTTTATCTGACAGAGAAGGCGATTCCGGCGGCAAGGCAGATTAAAAAAATTCATGCGGAATTTTATCAGACGCTCCGGGAGGGAATCTCACCCGAAGCGCTGTCTTTGACAGAAGAGACTCTGCAGAAAATGACAGATAATATTAATCAGAAAGTATGGCACAGAATGGAGGCACAACATGGACAATCTGAAAAATGAAGAAAAACAGCATGCGGGAAAGCGGACAGGAAGCGTACTGCTCAATGACAGAAAGCGCGGCCTGATTTTTATATGTCTGATTGTATCAGGTACCGCATCGTCGACGCTGTCAACAGCCATGACCACGGCGCTGCCGAATCTGGTGGAATATTTTGGCGTGAACACTTCCAGCGGACAGTGGGTGACCAGCGGATATTCCCTGGCCATGGGAATGGTGCTGCCGCTGACGGCGTTCTTGATCACACGTTTTCCCACAAAGAAGCTGTATCTGAGCGGGATTGCATGCTTTATTCTGGGGCTGCTGCTGAGCATTTTTACAACTAACTTTGGGGTGATGATGACGGGACGGATCCTGCAGGCCTGCGGCAACGGCGTTCTGATGTCGGCGGCGCAGGTGGTGATTCTTACCATCTATCCGGTGGAAAAACGGGGGACTATGATGGGAACCTACGGACTTTGCACCACGGCCGCTCCCATCGTGGCGCCGACCATCGCGGGACTGCTCATCGACGCCTTTGGGTGGAAGTCCATTTTTTATGTAGTACTGGTTATCATGGCGGCTTCCCTGCTGCTGTCCTGCTTTGTATTTGAGGACGTGCTGGAACTGCAGGATAAGAAATTTGATGTGATTTCCTTTGTGGAGAGCATTGTGGCCTTTGGAGGCATTACCCTCGGTATTGGAAATATCAGCAGTTTCGGTCTGGTGAGCCTGGAGGCAGGCGCACCTCTGGGTGGCGGCGGCCTTGAATGTGATTCGGAACATTTCCATAGGAAGCCTCATGATGCCGCTATTAACCTGGGGAACCAGTAATGTGGTGCCGCAGAAGGTGGCAGATGCCTCATCTCTGCTGACCTCCTTCCGGACCATAGCCGGCTCCATCGGATCAGCCGTTTTTGTGGGAATCATGACGGTGGTCAGCGCATCCTCCGCACAGACTTATGGGGATGCAGCCATGATGCACGGCATGAACGTCGCCTTTTTCTGGATGGCAGCAGGAGCGCTGGTGCTGCTGCTGATCTCTGTTTTGACGACCGGAGGCTCCAGAGTGTCTTCCTGAAAACGAAAAGCACGGTGACGGGGGAACAGATATACGGAAGTAAATAACGGAGTATAAAGTGAGAGGTACTAACGGCCACACCAAAGGAGACTTCTGTTTGAGGCCTCCTTTTTTTATTATATAAAAGAAGAAAAATATTTTTTAATAAAATAAGGGAGGCAACAATGAAGAAAATGTTATCGTTGGTTTTATCTCTCACCATTGCCGCGGCCTGCATGGGCTGTGCGGCCGCCGGGGAGAATACACAGAACAGCATGTCAGAAACAGGTGCGGCGGAGCAGACAACGCAGGAAATGATTTCCGCGGAAAATGAGACCGTGCAGACCACAGTAACCCGGGCTGCAATTCCCGAAACCCTCGCGCAGGTTCCGGAAGGATACGAGTTACCTGCCGACCAGCAGGGCTCCATTGAAAGGCTGGATTATACCACCTACGAATCCATGGGCTACGAGGAACAGTCCGAGGAGCTTGAGAAGACCGCGTATGTATACCTGCCTTACGAATATAACGAGGAAGAGCAATACAATGTTTTCTATCTGATGCACGGCGGGTGGAGCAATGAGACCACCATGATGGGAACCGACCGGTCGCCGTCAACGCTGAAGAACATCGTGGATCACGCCATCGAGGATGGCCGGATGCAGCCGATGATTATCGTCTGTCCGACTTACAATAATACAAGTCCGGATGACAGCTCCGATTACGGTCTGGCGCTGCAGCTGACGGATAATTATCATAATGAGCTGATGAATGATCTGATTCCGGCGGTGGAGAGTCGTTACAGTACCTTTGCCGATGATACAACACCGGAGGCGCTCACGGCTTCCAGAGACCACAGGGCATTTGGCGGATTCTCTATGGGCTCCGTGACCACCTGGCACACCTTCCAGTACTGCCTGGATTATTTCCGGTATTTCATGCCCATGAGCGGAAGTCTCACTACGGACGGAGATGTCATGAACGAGATGGTGGAAGATGCCGGATACGGTCCGGAAGACTTTTTTATCTTCGCCATGTCAGGCACAGATGATTTCGCCTACTCTTCCTTTACCCGGCAGATTGAAGCCATGGCGGCGGTTCCGGGCGGAAACTTTGTGGAAGCGGACAATGAGCAGGAAGGTAATCTCGCCTACAGAGTCCAGGAAGGCGGAACACATTCCGGAGAATACGCGTCCCAGTACATTTACAATGGCCTCTGCTGGTTCTGGAACGAGTAGCAGAATAGATAACAGAGAAGGGAGACATACAAAATGAAACAGAACAAAAACAGACCTTACGTGGTCTGCCACATTTTAAGTGCGCTGGACGGCAATATCAGCGGTTCTTATTTTATGATGCCGGAACTGCAGCCGGTGCAGGAGGCCTTTGCCCGCATCCGCGCCGACTATCAGTGCGACGCGTATCTGGCAGGAGCGGTGACGGCGGCGTCCATCTATGCCGATGGATTCCTGGACGAGGAAGGGATAGAAGAGCTGGAAGCAGCGCGGATTTACCCTCGGGAGACCTACGTGGCGGACCCTCAGGCGCAGCATTATGCGGTCATCATTGATACGGAGGGCAGCCTCCGATGGAACAAAGGGCACATAAAAAGAGCAGGTATGCCGGAGCTGCACATGATCGAGGTCCTGACAGAAAATGTACCGGCAGCCTTTTCTCTGCTGGACGTCCGGAAGGTGGAAGGCGACGGAATCTGGCTGCGGTATGTGCCGAAGAATCGGAGATAATAAGGAATAAAAATCTATTCATGTATCGAATCGGAATGGTGATGTTTTCAGCAATATTTTTTAGTTTAATCAGATGCCCCCTCAGGAACTAAAAATCCTGGTGGGATTTTCTTTTTATCTGAACAGCAAAAAAGCTCTTCCGTTATTGGAAGAGCTTTTTATGCCGATGGCCGGACTCGAACCGGCACGGATTATCTCCGCTTGATTTTGAGTCAAGTGCGTCTGCCAATTCCGCCACATCGGCTTATATTCTGTTCTGCATGTGAGAAGCAGAGAGAATACTTTAAACAAAAACATAGAAAAATATCACGCAGCTGTAACTGATGATTTTGCACATCAACTCTGATATACTATCATATCATAAAAATTCTGTCAATGATTTTTTTGCTTTTACTTTCCTTTTTTATATCCTGTAAAAAATGCATTTTTTTGCCTGTTTATGAGAACAGAGATTTTTTCGCCTGTTTTTCCGCTGTTACCGGTGCAGCGTCAGCCGGAAAGGGGAAGATTCCTGTTTTTTGAGCGGAAAGGTTAAATGAACGGTAAACGCGCCCTGGCAGCGTTCCATATCCAGTCTGCCCCCAAGGAGATCTACCATTTTCTGAACATTTTTCAGGCCGATATTGTTGCTGTCCGCATCAGAATATTCTTTTCGTACAGTATTGCCGACAGAAATGTGCACCTGTTCGGGAATGGTGCGGATGACACAAAAGATCCTGACAGGACTTTCCTTGTCGCCGTATTTGAGGATGTTGGAAAACAGATTGGTAAAAATCCTTTTCAGCATCAGGCTGTCGCTGGACAGTTCGGCAGATTCTTCCGGAAAATGGCAGTCCGTCCGGAAGCCGGCAAGTCGGATGTATTCGCAGTTTTCCCGGAGATATTGCAGCAGAGTGTCGGTGGTAAGAACAGAAAACTCCGGGATTTCTTTTTCCTCGGAAACAAGCGCATATTCAAACATGCGGTCTGTGAGCTCCTGGATATCTCCGGTTTTTTTCAGGCACCGGCGCAGATATTCTTCATGGATTTCCGGATTGCGGCGAAGCTGCATGACTTCCAGATAGCCCCGGAGAATCGTAAGAGGGGTACGCAGATCGTGGGAGAGAGCGGTGATCAGATCCTGATTGGCTTTCCGGCTCTCCTGTTCCTGTATGATGTTTTCACGCAGCGTCATCCGGAGATGATCGAGTTCTCTGCCAAGAATGCCGATTTCATCGTTGCCCTGTACACTGATGGGATGCTCCAGATCGCCGGTGGACATACGGAGAATATCTTTTTCCATGGAAATGATGGATTTCATTTTTCTGTTGATAAAGAACAGAAGCGCTGACAGAAACAGTACCACGCAGAAGATAAAGCAGAAAATGTAATAATAAAAAATAAATTCTGCGTTGTGGTACAGATATACTTGAACGCTGTAATAACCGTTTTTAAAATGAAGGGAAAGTTCGACATATTCTTCCCCTATGTTATCAGTAAAATTGGCAGACAGATTATAAAAGAAACTGCTGTGTTTATAAAAGTATTCCGGAAATCTTCCGGTGCGGTAGATACCATCGTCGGCGCCATAAATATACATGCCGGTATATTCGTCGCACAGATTGAAAAAGGGCGCAAATTCTCTCTGCTGTTTCAGATTATTTTCGGAGTCAGGCACAGAATATTCTTTTGCATGGTCATAAAGATTCTGAAAAAAATCATCATGGGGTTCCGGAATAGATACTATTCCCATATGTCTTGCGGCATATGCGGCTTCCCATTTGTTCTGCCAGAGAAATTGAAATAATGAGAAACAGAGAACGCCGGTAAGAAGCAGGAGAAGGAAAAACTGATGACGGATTTTCAGGGATGAAATCCAGATGCCAATGTTTTTAATCACAGCGATACCCCTTTCCCCAGATGGTTTTGATAAGAACCGGATTTTTTGGATCTTTTTCAATTTTTTTCCGCAGATTTCTGATATGTACCATGACCGTGTTATTGGCGCCGTAATAATACGTCTCTTTCCACACAGTTTCATAGAGGTGTTCCGCGGAAAAAATCTGATGTCTGTGTGTGACAAAAAGAAGGAGAATAGCGTATTCGGTATCAGTGAGGATCAGAGGATCTCCGTCCGCAAATACTTCTTGTTCTTCTTCATGAATTTCCAGATGGTGATATCTGAGAATTTTTTTGGATGATGATGGATGTTCCTTACCTTTATAGACCAGATAGCGCCGGATTAAAGCCTTGCTGCGGCTGATTAATTCGTTATAGGAAAAGGGTTTGGCCAGATAATCGTCGCCTCCGCTCGAAAATCCCAGTGTTTTATCACTGTCCTGTGTTCGGGCGCTCAAAAAGAGCACTGGCGCGTTGCAGTTTTTCCGTATGGAGACACAGGTCTGGTATCCGTTTTTCCCCGGCATCATAATATCAAGAATAATCAGGTCAAAATCCTTTTCCATGGTGAGCTGCAGAGCTGTCTCCCCGTCTGCGGCCTCCTCAATCAAAAATCCCTCTCCTTCCAGGAGGACATGAATGATTTCTCTGATTTCAGGATTGTCGTCTACAATTAAAATTCGTGAGTGTTCCATCGTATTTCGTTCTCCTTTCCAGACCATTTTCCTGTCTATTATACCGAAAATTAAGAAAAAACGGGGCTCTCTTAAGAAAAATTAAGAAATGATTTTGGGGTTTTTTAAGAATCCTCGTTTAGAGTTAGTCCCAAAATGGAAAGCTATGTGCGGACGCGTTTTTATCAGGAGAATGCATCAGTAAAATGCATACGGCCGCGCAGGATAGCTGCTGGAGGTGTAAAACAGGTGAAAATAGGACAACTGTGGATGAAAGGACAACCATGGATTGAGAGAAATAAAAATAGAAAATATTTATCGATTCTTCCTCCGCTGTTTCTTTTGCTGCTTACTGTATTTTTCTGCTGGCTGTTTTGCCTGCGGTTTGGCGTGTTTGGATCAAAAATTGACTGGATTAGCCAGCATAGCGTGATACCTGATTATTTCAGGCAGCAGTTTTATGACACCGGCAATTTTTTTCCGGAGTTTGCGGCCAATCTGGGAGCCGGACAAAATATTTACCATTATTCTTATTACGGACTCTACAGTCCGGTCATTTTAGTTTCTTATCTTCTGCCTTTTGTAAAAATGTCAGATTATATGATGGCGGCGCAGTTCGTCTGCCTGGCGTCTTCTGTCATTCTTATGTATATCTGGCTGCAAAAACAGCAATTTAGAAGAAGTATATGTTTTGGTACGGCAGTATTATTTCTTCTGGCCGCGCCAATGATTTTCCATTCTTATAATCAGATTATGTTTGTAAACTATATGCCGTTTCTTTGTATGGGGCTGCTGAGCGTAGACAGGTATTTTCAGTCAGAGGCAGGCGGACGAAAAAAAGGCGGTTTGCTGATTCTGAGTGTTTTTCTTATGATTATGACCAGTTTCTATTTCAGCATTGGAGGAATGCTTGTTCTGGGTGTTTATGCCGTTCACCGGTATCTGCTGGAATGCGACCGGCAGGGGCTGAGAATCACTGTTTTAGATTTTATCAAAGAAGGCGTGGGATTTGCCGCCCGTCTTATATTGGCCGTAATGATGAGCGGAGTGCTTCTCATTCCGACTTTGTATGCTCTGACAGGGAGAGGAAGTGGTACAAATGATATTTCCTGGAAAGAGCTTCTTATTCCGCAGTTTCATATCAAGGAATTTTGTTATACGCCGTATGGACTGGGGCTGACGACACTCGCTTTTACTGTGCTATTATCCGTGTTGTTCTTTAAAAAGCGGCACAATAAAATACTGGCAGGAAGCAGTTTGATTCTGCTGCTCATTCCAATGTTTTCCTGGATGCTGAACGGAGGTCTTTATATCAGGGATAAAGCATTGATTCCTTTTCTTCCGGTACTTTGTTATCTGATCGCTTTATATCTTCATTCTATGGAAAAAGTCAGAAAAACGAAGACGGAATTGTACTGGTATATTTGCCCCTATATATTGACTATAATTCTTATTGTCTTGCAGCGGGAACAAATCGGAGCAAACTGGCAGTTTCTGTTGTTTATGGCTGATGCTGTCTTTATGTTTTTATGCTTTTGCATTTTCTGCAAAAAGAGAAATGCGCTGGTGATTTTAACTCCGGCAATATGTTTCCTGATTCTGTTCGGAACCGTATGCCATCAAAAAATGGACCGTGCGATCGATACGGAATATTATAAAGCGCTGACCGACAAAGAGATTGGAAGTCTTATAAAAGAAACATTAGATGGAGAAACAGGGATGTACCGGACGGAACAAGCCGGCAGTTCAGATGAAAATGGCGCAAATATTAACCGTATCTGGACAGAACAACAATATATTTCTTCTATGTATTCTTCCGGATACCATCAAGGTTACGACAGTTTTCGAAAAGAAACTTTCCAGCTGGAACAGCCGTTCAGAAATTGTCTGATGCAGTCTTTTTCTTATAATCCTGTGTTTCAGAGATTAATGGGAATAAAATACATTTTATCAAAAAAAGACATATCAGGTTATGAGAAAGTGGGAGAGCAGGGAGATTGGAACGTTTATGAAAATAAATCCGTTTCTCCGGTCATTTACAGCACAGACCGTGTTATGACGGCTTCGGAATATGAGAAACTTGAATTCCCGTATAATCAGCTGGCACTGCTGTATTATGCCGTTGCAGATAATAACGTGGCGGCTGATGAAGGCAAAGAATCTTATATCGGGGTACAGGAAGAGATACGGAAAGATGGAAATATTCAAGACATTTCTGACGAGTTTGTATCCGGAATCAGTGAAAGCAGCTGGCTGAAAAAGAGTTCCGGAAGGATTGATATATCTGCAGAAGAGGAGAAAAAAATTTCGGTTTCTGTCCCTCAGGAAGAAAATTCGCAGGGAAAACAGGACGATGGACGTCAGAATGTGATTTTCATACAATTTAAGGTAAAAAATCTGCATCCGAATCAGGATATGTCCATCCAGGTGGGCGATGTAAAAAATACTCTGACAGCAAAATGTCACTATTATTATAATGATAATACTACGTTTTCTTTTGCAGTTCCGCTGGAGGAAGGCCAGGAAGCCGTCGAAATATCTTTTAAAAAAGGAGAGTATCAGCTGTCAGATATGCAGGTTTACCAGGGCAGCTTGCCGGCACAAAGCGGCCTGTATCAATCGGAATTATCACTGGATAAGGATAAAACGAAGGGAAATGTCATCTCCGGCGAGATTACTGTGGCAAAAGCCGGATACTTGGTCACGACAATTCCTTATGAAAATAATTTTACCGTATATGTGGATGGAAAAAAGACAGAGACGAAGGAAGTTGATACGGCGTTTCTCGGATGCCTGATTGAGGAAGGCACTCATTCCATTGAAATCTTTTATCACGCGCCGGGATTGTCGGCAGGGAAAGCAATGTCACTGTCAGGCTGGCTTCTCTTTGCGCTTCTGTCTGGTATACAAGAATGGAGAAAAAGGCGGGAGCCCGCAGTATAATTTTCTTTACATTTCCATACGGAAGTATTACCATAAAATGGCTGCAGGAAACTGCAGAATAAATAAAAGATCTGATGGAATCAGAAAGGAAAGATAGTGATGACAGAACGTGAAAAAAGGGATCTTGGACTGTGGTACGACGCTAATTATGATGCGGAACTTCTTGAAGAACGTGAAAAGGCGGAGGAGCTTTGCTTTGCATTAAATCATACCGCTCCCCGGGAGCACGAGAAACAAAATAGAATAATAGGTGAGCTTCTGGCTCAATTTGGAGAGGGGAGCACCATACTGGCGCCGTTTAATGTGGATTATGGATACAACTGCCGCATCGGTGATAATACCTTTGTTAATCATTACGCATATTTTATGGATTGTGCACCGATAACTATCGGTAACTACTGCTTTATCGGTCCATACTGCGGTATGTACACTGCTATTCATCCGCTGGTGGCCGGGGAGCGTAATCAGGGACTGGAGATTGCCAAACCGATCACTGTGGGAGACAATGTCTGGATTGGCGCAAATGTGACGATTCTTCCGGGCGTTACTATCGGAGAGGGAAGCGTCATCGGAGCCAAAAGCGTGGTGACCAAAGATATTCCTGCCAATGTTCTTGCCGTAGGGAATCCGTGCAGAGTCATCCGGGAGATTACCGAGGAGGACAGGATTGCGAGAAAGTAAATGTGATGATACCTGTAAGACGTTTCAGGCATAGCAAACTATACGTTTCAGGCATTTGCAACTTAATTCGATGAGATTTATAATAAAAATGATAAACAGAAGCGTATGAATATAATGCTTGAGGAAGTCAGGAGGATGAAAAATGGTATACAGAGATTTTCAGGATTTGAAGTTATCGGCGCTGGGTATGGGCGCAATGCGTCTTCCGGTCATTGACGGCGATGACGCCAGAATTGACGAGGCGGCTGCAGAACAGATGGTTGCCTACGCCATGGAACACGGCGTCAATTATTATGATACGGCGTGGGGCTATCACAATGGCAATTCCGAGCTGGTGATGGGAAAAGCTCTCAGCAAATATCCGAGAGATAAGTTTTATCTTGCCACCAAGTTCCCGGGCTACGACCTGTCCAACATGCCGAAGGTAAAAGAAATCTTTGAAAAACAGCTGGAAAAATGTCAGGTAGAATATTTTGATTTCTATCTGTTCCACAATGTGTGCGAGATGAATATCGACGCTTACCTTGATGAGAAATACGGCATTTTCGAGTATCTCATGGAACAGAAGAAAAACGGACGGATCAGACATCTCGGTTTCTCTGCTCATGGAAGCTATGATGTAATGAAACGTTTCCTGGACGCTTACGGCGAGCACATGGAGTTCTGCCAGATTCAGCTGAATTACATAGACTGGACATTCCAGGATGCCAAGGCGAAAGTGGAACTGTTAAAAGAACATAATATTCCGGTATGGGTAATGGAACCGCTGCGGGGCGGTAAGCTGGCAACGCTGCCGGAGAAAGAAACAGCTGCTCTGAAGGCTCTGCGTCCGGATGAGGATATTCCGGCGTGGGCGTTCCGTTTCCTGCAGTCCATTCCGGAGGTGACCATGGTATTATCCGGTATGTCCAACGTGGAACAGATGAAGGCTAATATCGAAACCTTTGAGACGGATAAACCGCTTAATGAGAAGGAGATGAGAGCACTTCTTTCCATTGCGGACGGTATGTTGAACGGCACACTGCCTTGTACTGCCTGCCATTATTGCGTCAGTCACTGTCCGAAGGGACTGGATATTCCGAATCTTCTGGAACTCTACAATGAGCACAGCTTTACCGGCGGCGGTTTCATCGCACCGATGGCATTGAGTGCGGTGCCGGAAGAGAAATGGCCGTCAGCCTGTATCGGCTGCAGAAGCTGTGAGAAGGTCTGTCCGCAGCAGATTAAGATATCCGAAGCCATGGCAGATTTTGCAGCGAAGCTGAAAGGCTGATAATTTCGGCGGATTCTAACGGTGCAAAGACGCTGATGATTCCGGCAGATGCCAATCGTACAAAGGCGCCGGAACAAAAATATAGAATCATATAGTATACCTGTGTCTTCGACCCGGCGTTTTGCCGGGTCTTTTTTCGTCATAGGAGAGCAGTCAACACCTTCAGGTATACAGTTTTATAACACATCGAGAATTCTATTCCCGGAAAGATTCGGCTACAATACATTTGTAAGAAGAAATGAAAAGATAACCCGGGAATCGCCGGCGGCGCGTGAAAGAACGCGCAGCTGCAGCCCGGAATAATCAGAAAGAAAAGGCAGGAGGAAGAAGTATCTGCGAAACTTTAAGAATTCGTGAAGAATATGAAAAATGTGATAATGATATCGATGATAATGATTATGACCGCTCTGCTCTGTGCCTGCGGAACCAGCGAGGCGCGGCAGAGCAGCGGAGAGCAGACAACGGAAGCGGCAGGGAATGCCACCGCCCAGGCGAACACTCAAACTGCGCTATTTACGCAGGACACCACAGTGGGAGAAGTCATCCATGACCCTGCTTTCGGGGATTTTGGCCGGCTGCTTTTCCCGGTGGACCGCTATATCAGCGAGGACATGACTTTGGCGGATATCAGCAGCAGCGATGTGTATGTCTGGTACTCCAATATTGACGCAGATAAGACCGTTGAGATTGTCAACGATCTGAAAACGAGAGCCGAAAACGGCGAGCAGGTTTTTTATAACATCTATTCGGATGATGAGATAGAAGAAGACGCGTCCAGGGCAGATACGGGATTCTTCTTTTTTAAGGGTGATCCGGGAGCAAAATTTGCCATCATGAACGCAGGCGGCGGGTTTATGTATGTGGGAGCCATGCACGACAGCTTTCCTCACGCCCTTGAGGTAAGCAAAAAGGGCTACAACGCATTTGCTCTCATATACCGCCCGGATTACGCCTATGAAGATCTGGCGCAGGCCATTGCCTATATTTATGACCACGCAGAGGAGCTTCAGGTGGATAAAGAGGGGTACTCACTCTGGGGCGGTTCCGCGGGAGCCAGAATGGCGGCGGAGCTTGGCAACGCCAGCTACGGTCCTGCCTATTACGGCAGACCGGATATTCCGCAGGCAGCTGCGGTCATCATGCAGTACACCGGCTACAGCGACGCTTCCCCGCAGGATGCGCCGACTTACGCCTGTGTGGGAACCAATGACGGAATCGCCAGCTGGAGAACCATGCAGCGCCGTCTTGAGGCGCTGGAAGGCTATGGAATCCCGACAGAATTCCATGTTTATAATGGACTGAGGCATGGCTTCGGTCTGGGAACAGGCACCGTGGCGGAGGGCTGGATCAACGACGCGGTGGCCTTCTGGGAAGCGCAGATGTAACGGGTAATATGACTCGCTTCCCGGCATACAAAAGATAAATACAAATAAATACATGTCTTTGTTTTTCTTTCTTTAAAAAGGCTGTTGTACTGAAACGGTACAGCAGCCTTTTTTAAGGAGAACTTAAGGCTGCCTTATCCTTCTTTTAAGGGGCACGTGCTATTCTTTCTTCAGGAGCAAAAGTAATTCACGAAAATGCGATATGAATTCATCCGAAGGAAAGGAGGCACAGCCATGAGCCAGTACATGATAGAAACCAATGATCTGACTAAAAAATATGGGGAGCAGTCGGGGGTGTTTGGAGCCAGCCTGCATATAAAGCCCGGGAGGATTTACGGGCTGCTCGGGAGAAACGGAGCCGGCAAGACGACCATCATGCGGATGCTTCTGGGGCTGACAGCGCCCACATCGGGGCAGATACGGATATTCGGGAAACCGCTGCCGGGCAATGAAACACGGATTCTTCCCCATGTGGGGAGTCTCATTGAGTCGCCGGGATTTTATCCGAATCTCACCGGCACGGAGAATCTGAGAATTTTTGCCAGACTGCGGCGGATAAAGAATCCGGAGGCGATACGGGAAGCCCTTGCCCTCGTAAATCTGCCCTACAAGGATAAAAAACTGTTCTCCCAGTATTCCCTCGGCATGAAGCAGAGGCTTGCCATCGCCCTTGCTATCATGCATGATCCGGATCTGCTGATTCTTGACGAGCCCATCAACGGCCTTGATCCCATCGGCATCGCGGAGGTCCGCGATTTCATACGGAAGCTTTGCCGGGAGAGAGGGAAGACCATCATGATCTCCAGCCACATTTTGTCGGAAATCGCGCTGCTGGCCGATGATATCGGCATCATCGACCACGGCAGACTGCTGGAAGAGGAGAGTCTTGAAAAGCTGGAACGAAAGAACAGCCGGTACATTTATCTGGAAGTGTCGGAACCGGAACGGGCAGGAAATCTTCTGGCAGAAAGGCTGGCACTCCCGGCTGCGGACTATGAGGCAGACGGCGAGAACGGCCTGCACATTTACAATATGCAGGTGCAGATTCAGGACATTCTCCCGGTTTTGGTGCAGAACGGCCTTTCCGTTTCCTGCGCGAAGATCTGCGAGGACACCCTGGAAGATTATTTTAAGAAGGTGACAGGGGGTGAGGGGATTGCCTGAACTTCTTGTATGCGAGTTTATGAAGCTGAAAAGGAAGAAGCTCATTCCGGCCATTGTTGCCCTGTCAGTGCTGTTTCCTCTTTTGGTGGTATATGTGACAAAGTCCGGCATGAGCGGCGATATGAGCGCAGCCTATCTGCAGCAGCGGTTTGATTACTCCTACTCGTTGATGCTTTCTTACGGCCTGGTTCTGCTGGAACCCTGCCTGCTGGGTATTCTTGCGTCGCTTTTGTTTTTCCTGGAGAGAGATAATGACACATTCAAAAATATCCGGGTCATCCCGGTTACGACCACGAAACTGGTGCTGGCAAAGATTCTGGTTCTGCTGATCTACAGTCTGATCTATACGCTGGCAAATGTACTGTTCACCGTTTTGTTTACCTGGATTCTCGGGGCAGGGACAGTATATGAGCTGGGATTTAAGATAGGGCTTGCCTGCCTGTTCAGCGTGGGGATCACTGTCGCCTCTTTGCCGGTGATCGTGTGTATTGTATATTTTAATAAGACCTATTTGATCTCCATGTTGTTATCGTTTTTTTACGCGATATTGTCCTGGGGCATGCTGGCGGTGGTGTCCATGAATCTTTCTCTCATACGGATCATCAACTGCTTTCCAATCCTATGTGTCATGAACTGGACCAGCGGGCTGCTGCTGCGGCACAGTCCTCAGAAGAATCTGGCTCCGGAAGCCTATGCCATGATTCCGTCGAATCCGGAGGCCTTTGCGGTGCTGGGCGTTACGCTGGCGGTCAGCCTGTTTCTGATCTTTCGGTTTTACAGGAGGTGGACAAGATGAAAGACTGTGTTGTTACGGAATTCTGGAAAATCAAACGGTATTCGGTGGTGAAGGCGGGAGCGGTTATGACGGTTCTTTCGGTATTCATGGGATTTTTTTATTCCACGGCGAGTACCTCTGAGGGCTGGGATTTCTCCTATTATATTCATGAGATCATCAGTACCAACTGTACGTATTTTTTCCCGGTGATTATCATGCTCATGGCGGTTTTTCTGACGGCCCGGGAGAGAACGGATGACACGTTAAAATCCATCCTGACAATCCCTGTTTCCTACAGGAATCTGCTGACAGGCAAGCTGATTCTTCTGCTGTTTCTGACCGTGGCCTTCAGTCTCTGCAATATCGTCTTTGCCGTGATGGTCAACGGTTTTCTGGGCCTGCTGGGTATGACGGTGCAGACGGTGGCCGCTGCTGCCGGGCGGATCATCCTGTCAAATGTACTGATCTACGTGGCGGTGCTTCCGCTGATCGTTCTCAATACATTTCTTCTGAAAATCAGCGTGTTCGGCGTGGCCTTCGTCTTTGTGTACGGCTATCTGGGAACCTTTGAGGGGCGGATCATGAACTGGTATCCTGTCAAGGCGGCGATGATCCTGTCAGACCCGTACTGCGGCAGCGGTTATGATTTAGGAGATTTCACATATCAGGCGCCGCCGGCGGCGGCCGTGCTGGCAATCTTTCTGCTGGCAGCTGTCCTGCTGCTTATGGTGTTGTCCGGACGGAACGGGCAAACGGAAGTCCGGGGCGGAAAAGGCGGGGCAGTATTAAAGAAGGGATGGTAACTATTGACATTTCCCCTGACTTTTAGTATAAAAGAAAGAATGAAAAAAGAGACGGGGATGATTGTTATGACGAACTTTTTGTTGCGATTGTTTGTGAAGGATTATGATAATACGGAGTCGGCCGCCGTGCATTCCGCCATCGGTAAGCTGGCGGGGCTGACGGGGATCGTGTGTAACCTTTTGTTATTTCTCGGTAAGCTCACCGTGGGCTGGCTGGCCAACTCGGTGTCCATCATCGCCGATGCGGTCAACAACCTGTCGGACGCTTCTTCTTCGGTGGTGACGCTTCTCGGATTTAAGATGGCGCAGCAGCCGGCGGACGCCGAGCATCCATACGGCCACGCCCGCTATGAGTATCTGTCGGGCCTTGTGGTGGCGGCGCTGATCCTCATCATCGGCGTGGATTTGGCGAAGTCCTCTTTGCAGAAGATCATCCATCCGGAGGCCGTGGAGTTTTCCATTGCGACCTTCGTGGTGCTGCTCCTTTCCATTGCGGTGAAGCTTTGGATGGCAGGATTTTTCGGCAGCCTTGGCCGTCGGATTCAGTCCACCACACTGCAGGCGACTTCTGTTGACAGCCGCAATGATGTGATCGCTTCTTCTGCCGTGCTGCTTGGCTGTTTTGCGGGCTATTTCTTCCATATTAATATCGACGGAATCGTGGGTCTTGCTGTGGCGGTGTTTATCCTGTATTCCGGTGTGGATATCGCAAGAGAGACCATTTCCCCGCTGCTTGGCAAGCAGGCGGACCCGGAGCTGGTGGAGCGAATCAGTAATCTCGTGCTTTCCCATGAGAAGATCCTTGGCATCCATGACCTGCTGGTTCATGATTACGGCCCGGGACAGTGCTTTGCGACGCTGCATGCGGAACTGAGTGCGGAGGAAGACCCGCTGGTCTGCCACGACATTATTGACGACATTGAGCGGGACGCACTGGAACAGATGAATGTGCATCTAGTCATTCACTATGACCCGGTAGTCCTTGATGACGCAGAGTGGAACGAGATGAAGGAGATGGTGGAGGAGATCATCGCCGGCCTCGATGCAAAGTTGTCCATGCATGATTTCCGGGTGGTGAGAAGTTCCAGACAGACAAAGCTCATGTTCGACCTGGCGGTGCCGTATTCCATGCGCCAGAAGCATAAGGAGATCAAGCAGAAGATTGATGAGGAGCTGTTTGCCAGAGATAAGCATTATCTGACGATTATTGGCTTTGATGAAACTGCATAAATATGAAGTGGTATAAATATAATAGTCCGCCCATATGTCAATTATGCATCCTGCGCATATCAAGACATTTAATAAAGGTATTAGACACAATAACATATCATATTTATAATAAAGGTGTTTCCTGATTTGTTCTTTGGGGAACACCTCTTTTTGTTGTTATACCAAATATTTATACAAATACATATTTATGTGTTTGTGCAAGGGACGCCGGGAAGTTCTGTCATAAGCTGAAGCTATACACTGTGCCAACTGATCTGAACTTCCGGCGGAAAATGTTTTCTGTTACAATATGCATAACGCAGGGATATGTCTCTTATACATCATCGGAGACGCATATGAGGCATAATCCCTGAAGTTATATGTTGTGTCCATTGCTCCGGACGTTATGTCCATATATAATAGATTGTGAGTAGAAAACAACACAAGAGAAATAATACTCATGAAGGCGATTAAATACAAGAGAAATAGTACACAGGAAAGGACAAGAGTATGGAACATGCAGTGAATCTTCATAAAAAAATGTTTTTGTTTTTGATGCCCTTATGCGGACTTATGTTTACCGGCTGTGAGAGTACCAGCAGTTCGGAGGTGACCAGGCAAAAACCTTCTGCTTCAAACACCGTTTCATCCGAAGTTTTTGTTCTGGAAGAAGAGGATGACGGAGTGCAGAGGATAGAGATCTCCGGGTATCTGGAGGGATATTATGACGGGGAGGAGATTTATTCATGAAACAGCGAGGAAGAATGATCATCGATATCGCGATGACTGTCATGCTCCTTTGCCAGATGGCATATATGCTGGTGGGAGAAGACCTGCACGAGTGGGTGGGAACCGCGATGTTCGTGCTGTTTATCGCCCATCATGTGGTAAACCGCCGGTGGTACGGCAATCTTTTTAAGGGAAGATACACCCCGTTCAGGGTGATGCAGGTGATCGTCAATGTACTACTGCTGTTGGCGATGCTCGGTCTGATGGTCAGCGGAATCATCATGTCAAGAATTGTCTTTGATTTCCTGCCTATCGAGGGAGGAACCGCTTTTGCCAGAACCGTTCATATGCTGGCTTCCTACTGGGGCTTTATCCTCATGAGCATGCATCTTGGCATGCACTGGGGCATGGTCATGGGAATGGTGCGGAAGCTGCGGGGAGAGAACGGCGCAAACCAGGCGTCACCGTCCCGCACCGTGGTGCTCCGCCTGCTGGCTGCGGCCATCTCCGTGTACGGCGTCTATGCTTTTTTGAAACATAATATCGCAGATTATCTGTTCCTGCGGACACATTTTGTATTTTTTGACTTTGAGGAAACGCTGCTGCAGTTTTTTGTAGAGTATATTGCCATGATGGGTCTGTGGGCGTGCGTTGCCTACTATCTTATGAAGCTTCTGCAGAAATGTACAGCGGGGCGTAAAAGGCAGATAAAATAAAAGAAGGGGGAATCCGATTGGAAGAACGGCGGGTGACGGTGGAGGGCGTGACCAGGCCGGTGCCCGAGCCATTTCTTGTCATTGCGACGCAGAATCCTCAGGGAAGCGCCGGAACCCAGCTTTTGCCTGAGGCTCAGGTGGACCGGTTCATGGTGAGTCTCTCTGTGGGATACCCGGATTATGACAGTGAGCTTGCCATGGTTCTCGGCGTCCGGGGAAAAAGCCGTGTGGAAGATATCGTGAGCGTGTTTCAGGGAGATACGCTCCGGGACATACAAAATGCCGTGGATCAGGTGCATCTGAAGGAAAATGTGGGGGACTATATTGTACGTCTCGTCCGTGCAACGAGAGAACACCCGGAGCTTAGCTGTGGCGGCAGTCCCCGGGCGTCTATCGCGCTGGTGCGTATGTCCAGGGCGGCTGCATTCCTTAATGGAAGGGATTATGTGATTCCTTCGGATGTGGAAGAGCAGTTTCCATACATTATCCGGCACAGGATTACGCTGGATTCTGCCGCCCGGATGAACGGCAGGACGAAGGATGCGGTCATTGGTGAGATTCTGCAGCAGACAAGGCGTCCTTCGATGGGGATCCGGCGATGAAAAAGGCGGGATTTCTTCTGGTGACTGCCGCCACATGGTATCTTGCCGCCATGTACCGTTCGATTCCGCTGATGGCGCTTACTATAACGGAAGTGATACTTTTTCTGGGAATGTGGGTGCAGTCCTTTTATTTTAGATTTCGCGTCCGGGCCGGTTTTGGGCGGCAGCTGACAGTTTGCCGGAAGGGAGAAGAACCATCCTGTTCCATTTGGATAGAAAGCAAGGGCATCCTACCGGTGGGCGCTGTCAGTCTGCGGATGAAAGCATTTTATCCCGAAGGGAGCCGGAAAATCCGGATTAATCTTCTCGGAGGGACAAGGCGGCGAACCAGCCGGAAAGTGCGGCTTTCCATGGAGAAGCAGCAATGCGGCTTATTTTCCGTCCGTATGGAGAAAATATATGTGTATGATTATCTGACTTTGTTTCAGCGGAAACGAAAAGAAAAAGAGGAAATGCAGATCGCCATATTGCCGCGGGGGTATCCTCTGCGTATTGGCGAAGAGTCAGGATTTCGTCAGGAAATGCAGCAGTCCGTTCGGGATGCTGATTTTCTGCCTGGAGCCAATATGGATGAGATCCGGCAGCTGCGGCAGAAAGAGGAGTGTGATATGCTGTTCCTTTCACTCTATCAGTGGGAAGATGAATTGGAAGAAGCCGTGCCTGATTACACGGAAGAGTTCTGTTTTGACGGAAACCTCAGGTTTTCCCGTTCCGGAAGGACGATTTGGCAATTTACGACAGAGTATTATCAAAAGGAGGTATGATCCGGTGAAAATATATGGAAGAAAGAGGGGGAGCAATGTGGCGGCTGTCCCTTTTTCGCTGTTCTTTTTGCTAAGCGGTATATACGGTGTTTATCTCATGTTTCTTGCAGTGCCGCAGCTGCGGTGGAACCGTGCTGCGGTATTCTTGCTGGCAGCGCTGCCAGCAATGCTGTTATGGTATCTCGATGGAAAAAAAGGAACAAATAGAAGGGGGCTTTTGCCGGCTGGGATAATCGTAGTGCCGATACTGATAGGAGCAGTTTTATTTTTTCACCCTTCCGTAATCGGAGAAATCATCTCGGCCGCCTTGCAGACAGCTGGATTTGCAGAAGCGGGACAGACGGATGTGACCCGGGGCGTATTGATGATTCTATGGGCGGTTTCTTATCTGCTTTTTTTGTGGGAGTTTGTGTTTCGTGTACATTGGTTTCTGTATATTTTTATGAGCGTCCTTCTCCTGGCGGCCCCATTGATGGGAATCGTTCCGGGAAGCGGCGCTGTGCTCTGTATCGGAATTTTTCAGATTACTTTCTGGGCAGTACACACCCTGATGAAAAAGAGCCGGCAGGGAAAAAAGAGAAGAAAAGAAAATATGCAGTCTGCCATGAAAATCGGCGCCATGGTCATGGCGGCGGTGGCTGCGATTTTCTCAGTCTCGCTTTTTGTGGTGAGCCAAAGTCCGGAGTGGTTTTACGGTACGGCCTATGGGGCGGAAGGTTTTGTACAACAGACGGCAAAGCGTCTGAGCGGCTGGACCAATCAGCCGGAAGGAGGGACGATTAACCGGGGAAATCTTTATCCTGCGGGTGTGGACCAGATTGAGATATGGGTCAGCGACGTACCGGGAGAAACTATCTATTTGAAAGGATTCAGCGGAGGCGATTACGCAGGCGGTGAATGGGAACCGGCTATGGATGAGGAGCTTTTTATGCAGATGAATGAAAATAGCCTTCACTGGAGGTATTGGGAGGACAGCATCGCCAGCATGTTTTCTAACCTGTATTTTGAGATGAATCAAAATACAGTTCGTGATGAGCCGGTGGAGGAGCATATGCTGATGATACGCAATCTGGAAGATATTGAGGTTCAGCCAGTGGAGTATGAACCGTATTACAGTATACAAAATCGCTGGGGACGGTTTGGATATACTTTTCGTTTTTATGAGCGCAGTGAGATGGATATTGACTGGGACAATATGAATCCGACCATGGAATCCGGAGCTTCCTGGTATTACGACATACAGCAGGCGTACCAAAGAGAGACGCAGACTGCTTACACGGCAGTGCCGGAGAATGTGGTTCCGCGTCTTGTGAGATTGTGCGCTGCCAATCCACAGGAAGATCTAAAACATATTACGGCGTTTATCCTGTATACCCTGCAGAATATGGCGACTTATTCCACTACGCCTGGCGTTACCCCGCTCAATGCGGATCCCGTGGAATATTTTTTGTTTGAGAGCGGGGAAGGCTATTGTCAGCATTTTGCATCGGCGGCAGTTCTGATGTACAGGCTCTATGGGATTCCTGCCCGGTATGTGACGGGATATGCGGTGAAACCATCGGATTTTGAAGAGGTAACGGATGGCGGTTACCGGGCGGTTCTCACTGACGCTTCCGCCCACGCCTGGCCGGAGATATTTATCGAAGATCTGGGCTGGACGCCGGTGGAAGTGACGCCTGCCGGAGAAGGGTATGATGCATTTGAGCCGCAGATGGATGAAGAAACTCTTCTGGATATCCAGGAACAACAGCAATGGAATTTGAGTGATCTTGTCGAGGATGCGCAGCCGCAGGAAGAACAGTCTCAGGAGGAATCGGGAGGAAATGTTTCCGTGGAGCCTGCGGCCGACTATCACGAGGCGTCCCCGGGATGGATTGCCTTGTTTCTCCTGCTTTTTGCCGGGACGCTGTATTACATTTACAGAGAAATGCAGAGGGCGGCGGACAGGCGTATGGATGTGCGGCAGGCGTTCGGAAGGCATGAGGCAGACGAAAAAGAAACGGTGTTTGCGAGGGAAATGTATAGGAGGACGTCAGAATATCTCTATGAGCATCTCAACGGAATAAGAAAAATATGGTTTAAAATATATTAAATTTTTCTGCTGATAAAATGAAGGACAGATTAAAAAAATTGCAAGTCCTGGTTGACGGGACTAACTTAAGATGTTATAGTGTCACTAGAACAAATTGGGGCTGTTTCACATTAACTTTGTTGATGTATACAGCCCCCTTATTAGAGTAAAAAGAACCCGGGAAGCAGGTAATAACAACAGGGAGATTCTGGGTATTCCGCCATTTGCTCCCGGGCATAATACATAAGATATTGAGGTAGAGACATGACAGCAGGAGAAAACAAATCACTAAAAGTCCTTCTTGTTGGCATTGATATCGGGTCAACAACAACAAAGATCGCGGCCATAGATGAGACAGAGCATAAGATTTTGTATTCCGATTACCGAAGACATAACGCCAAGCAGCTGGAAAGCGTGTATCAGGCGCTTCTGCGGCTGCGGGGGAAGTTTGATGATACGCCGGTCCGGCTGATTCTGACCGGTTCCGGGGCGAAACCTGTGGCAGAAGTCCTGGATGTTCCGTTCATTCAGGAAGTTGTAGCGAATTCCATCGCTCTGCGAAAGGATTATCCTCATGTGCGCACTGCCATTGAGCTGGGCGGCCAGGACGCGAAGATTATTTTTTTCCACAGGGATGAGACGGACGGTTCTCTGAATGTATCAGACATGCGCATGAACGGAAGCTGTGCCGGTGGAACCGGAGCATTTATCGATGAGATCGCTTCTATACTGAAGGTTCCGGTAGAAGAGTTCAACACATTGGCAGAAAAGGGAACTTGTGTGTACGATATATCAGGGCGCTGCGGCGTGTACGCAAAGACGGACATTCAGCCTCTTCTCAATCAGGGAGTGGCGAAGTCTGATCTGGCGCTGTCTTCTTTTCACGCCATTGCGAAACAGACCATTGGCGGTCTCGCGCAGGGGCTTGATATAGAGAAACCGGTGGCTTTTGAAGGGGGACCTCTGACGTTCCACCCTACGCTGGTGAAAGTATTTGCCGAAAGATTGCATCTCTCGGAAGAGGATATCATACACCCGGCACGGCCGGAGATTATCATCGCCTACGGCGCGGCTCTGGCTCTGAGCGGCATGTTCGCTGACAGAACACGGCAGTATACGGCGGAAGAGCTTATTACTGCGCTGGAAGAGCACCGGGGAGGAAATCTTCCCGGACAGGAGGCGGCGGGCGTTCCGTTTTTTAATTCTCAGGAAGAGCGCCGTCAGTTTGAAGAGCGCCAGCGTCTGCCGGAGAACCGCGCGGCCGAGCTGCATGAGGGTGAGATTATCCACGCCTATCTGGGCATTGATTCCGGAAGCACAACCACAAAGTTTGTGCTGATGGATGAAGATGAAAACATTCTGGATTCTTTCTACGCCGCCAATGAGGGAGATCCTCTTCTGGTGGCGAAAAATGCGCTGATCGCCATGCGGGAGCGTTACCGGAAGGCCGGGGTAAAGCTTGACATTATCGCCGCCGGAGCCACCGGTTACGGAGAGCTCCTGTTTACCAAGGCGTTTAATCTGGAGTGTCATGTGGTGGAGACCGTGGCCCATGCCCGCGCAGCGGAGAAATATGTGTCCGACGCGTCTTTTATTCTGGATATCGGCGGACAGGATATGAAGGCCATATGGCTGGATAACGGCATCATCACTAACATTGTGGTCAATGAAGCCTGTTCTTCCGGATGTGGTTCTTTCCTGGAGAACTTCGCTTCCTCCCTGCATATTCCGGTGAAGGAGATTGCGAAAGCCGCCTTTTCTTCGGAGAATCCGGCGGTGCTCGGCAGCCGCTGCACGGTTTTTATGAACAGCAGTATCATCACAGAGCAGAGAAACGGCAAGCAGCCGGCGGATATCATGGCCGGTCTCTGCCGTTCCATCATAGAAAATGTATTTACAAAAGTAATTCGTATAGAAAATGTAAAGAGCCTCGGAGATAAGATCGTGGTGCAGGGCGGTACATTTCTTAACGACGCGGTACTGCGGGCCATGGAACAGTACATCGGCAGAGAGGTAGTCCGCGCGCCATATCCGGGCATCATGGGAGCCATCGGAACGGCGCTCCTTACAAAAGAGCGATTCAGGGCAGGCAATGGGAGACGGACTTTCATGGGTCTTGGCAAGCTGGATGATTTCACCTACACCCAGGAAGCCAACTCGCCTTGTCCGTTCTGCGGCAACCATTGTAAACGTACCATTATCCGTTTTTCCAACGGCAATTCCTGGATTACCAACAACCGCTGTGAGAGGGGCGAGATTCTCGGCGACCCGAAGGACGGCAACGTCCGGCGGATGCTTCAGGAGAAACAGAAGCAAAAAGAGCAGGTGCCGAATCTCTTTGCTCTGCGGGAGAAGCTCCTGATGAAGGATTATCCTTATGAGGAGCTGGAGGAGAAGAAAGATGTGACCATCGGACTGCCGAAGGTGCTTTCCTACTGGGAGACGATGCCGTTCTGGCGCACCTTCTGGCGAACCCTCGGTTTTCAGATAAAGGTATCGCCGGACAGCACGAGAAAGATCTATGAGGACGGACTTTCCGCCGTAACCTCGGATACAGTCTGTTTCCCTGCCAAACTGGTGCACGGACATATCCGCGCGCTGGTAAAAAGCGGAGTGGACCGCATTTTTATGCCGTCCATCACCACCGTTTCCTCAGAAAACACCGAGGAAACCAGCCAGTCCATGTGCGCCATCGTCAAAGGTTATCCGATTGTCATCCGTAATTCCGACAACCCGGAGAAGAGGTGGGGGATTCCTTTTGACGCGCCGCTGTTTCACTGGTATACGCCGGAAGACAGAGACCGGCAGCTGACCCATTATATGGAAGAAACCTTCCATCTGGAAGCGGAGACCGTGCGAAAGGCCATCGCCCAGGCGGACGCCGCCCAGAAGCAGTTCAGACAGGAATTATTCCAGGCCGGAAAGGCGGTCTGCGAGGAAGTGAAGCGCAAAGGCACGTACGCCGTTGTACTGGCGTCCCGCCCGTACCAAAATGACGCTCTGGTCAATCATGATCTGCCGGAGATGTTCACCAGTCTCGGTATTCCGGTGCTGACGGCGGATTCTCTGGAGGAAGCGTCCCAGGTGGATCTTTCCATGAGCCGTCTGGATGTGGTCAATAACTACCATGCCCGAATGCTTTCCACAGCGATTCTGGCAGCCCAGAACGAGCATCTGGAGTATGTGCAGATCGTGAGCTTCGGCTGCGGCCATGACGCTTACCTTTCCGATGAGATTATCCGGCTCATGAAAGAGATATCCGGAAAGACGCCATTGATCCTGAAGCTGGATGAGAGTGACATCCAGGGACCACTGCGTATCCGTGTCCGCTCTTTCATCGAGACGGTTTCCATGCGTCATGAGCGCAAGGAACAGTTGAACGCCAAGGAGCTTCACGACCCGTATCCGGTGAAGTTTACGAAGAAGAACCGGAAGGAGAAGGTGGTGCTTGTGCCGAACACCTCCCACGCCTTCAGCCGAGTCATGTCGGCGGCTCTGTCCGGTCAGGGTATCCGGGCGGTGCCTCTTGCCATCGGAAGAGAGGACGCCATCCGTCTGGGAAAACTGTACGTACATAACGATATCTGTTTCCCGGCGCAAATCGTCATTGGCGAGGCGCTCTCTGCTTTAAAGAGCGGAAAATACGACGATAAAGAAGTCGCCATCGGCATGGGTAAATATATCGGCGACTGTCGTCTGACCCATTACAGCGCCCTGCTGCGAAAGGCTCTCGACGACGCGGGATTTGCAGATGTGCCGATTATCACCAACGATGACGTGGATTACCATAATATGCATCCGGGCTTTAAGATGAATCTTTTATCAGCCATGCGTATTGCCTTTGCCCTTCCAATGATCGATGTCCTGGAGGAACTTCTTCGGAAAATCCGCCCATATGAACTTGTAAAGGGAAGCGCCAATGAAGCATTTGAGAAAGCCATGGATGAAGTGATCCACGGTCTGCGTTATCACGGTATTCGCGGGGCAAAAAAAGGGTTTAAAAAGGCTATCGCTATCATGAAGGAAATACCGTATGACCGTTCCCATCCGCGAAAACAGGTGCTCATTGTGGGCGAGTATCTGCTGAACTTTCACCCGGGCGCCAACCATGATATCGAGGATTATCTGGAACGGAACGGCTTTGAGATCATTGAGGCCCGCATGACCGACGTCATCCGGAAGACCTACTTCTATCAGGACGCCCAGGTGCAGGAATACAAATTAAAGACTCCACTCGCCAAGAAGCTGTGGCTGCGCACGGCAGATAATATTTTCAACCTGGCTCATAACATGACCGACGCCATTGCCGTGGAGCATCCTCTGTATACTCCGGCCTGCCGTATGCAGGACATGGTGAAGGACAGCGATTCCATCATTCATCATACTTTTGATGCGGGAGAGGGCGTGCTTATTCCCGGTGAGATTATACATCATGCTAAACATGGCTGTCGTGCCTTTGTCATCCTGCAGCCGTTCGGGTGTCTGCCAAATCATGTAGTAGGACGGGGAATTTCAAAAAAATTAAAGGAAATGTATCCGGATGCCCAGATTCTGCCGTTGGACTACGATCCGGACGTAAGCTTTGCCAATATTGAGAACCGCCTCCAGATGCTCATTATGAACAGTAAGAGCGGAGAGGAAGAAACAGAAGAGAAGAAAGAGTCGCAGGCAAGCTTAAAATAATATAGACAAGGATAAAGAAGCCGGGAGAACCGGCAGAGATAGAAAGACAGAGAAAATGGGAGGAAATGTTTTGGTTTCCTCCCGTTTTGATCTCGTTTATGCGGGGCTGTTCGCCCGCCATTTTAACAGAAATGCCGAGTTGACGATCACAAGAACAGAACCGGCGTTGTGTACCAGGGCGCCAACCACAGGATTTAAGATTCCTGTGATTGCAAGAGCGATCGCTGCAAAATTCAAAATCATAGAAAAGCTCATATTTAATTTGATAGTTGTCATCATTCGTTTTGACAGAGCAAATAAATGAGGGAGTTCTTTTACCTCATCATCCACCAGAGCAATATCTGCCGCATCCACGGCGATGTCGCTGCCGATGCCTCCCATGGCAATGCCCACATTTGCTTTTTTCAGGGCCGGAGCATCGTTGATGCCGTCACCGATCATACAGACGGATGCCTGATTTTTTTGATAAGAATGGATCCACTGCAGTTTTTCTTCCGGCCGGCAGCCGGCATGTACTTCCCGGATGCCAAGCTGCCCGGCGATAGCTTCCGCGGCATTATCGTTATCACCGGTAAGAAGGACTGGCTGCACATCCAGCTTGTGCAGCTGTTGAATCATCGGTCCGGCTTCCGGACGGACTGTGTCAGATAAAACGATATAACCGGCAAATGTATGATCCGTGGCGAGATAAATGACGGTACATCCTTTGGACAGATATTTTTTCGTCTCTGTTTTTATGTTGTCAGGAATTGTTATCTGGTGCTGACTGAACATTTTTGTGTTTCCGGCAAGGACAGAAGTATTGCCTGACCGGGCAGAAACGCCCTGTCCGGGTATCATTTGAAAATCCCGGGCCGGGACAGGATCCTGTCCTGCATTTTTTTTATAACATTGGACAATGGCTTTGCCCAACGGATGCTCTGACAGGCTTTCTGCAGATGCAGCGAGGGAGTAGAGCTGCATCTTGGGAGCGTTTACGCTTTTTACAGCGATAACTTCCGGTGTTCCAAAAGTGAGTGTTCCGGTTTTGTCAAAGGTAATTTTTGATACATTTGCCAGACGTTCCAGCGTATCGCCTTCCCGCACAAGAAAACCGTGTCTGGTGGCATTGCCGATGGCGGCCATGATCGCAGTGGGAGTAGCGAGAACCAGAGCGCAGGGACAAAATACAACAAGAATGGTGACTGCACGGATAATCTCGCCGGAGGCCAGCCATGTAAGAGCGGCGGCAGTCAGTGCGATGACTACGATCCACGTGGCCCAGCGGTCTGCAAGTCCAACGATCTTTGCTTTCCCGGCGTCAGCAGATTGTACCAGCCGGATCATCCGCTGAATAGAACTGTCTTCCCCGACCTTTGAGGCCTTCATCAAAAAAGCGCCGAATTGATTGACAGTACCGCTGAATACTTCGTCGCCTTCCGCCTTATCGACAGGTAAAGATTCTCCGGTCATTACGGCCTGATTAATGGAAGTCTGTCCGGACAGGATGATGCCGTCCACAGGAATGGTTTCTCCCGGAAGAACCCGGAGGACGTCATTGATCTTTACTTTTTCGGCGGGAATCATCTGTTCGCTGCCATCGAAGATGATCCTTGCTGTTTGAGGCGTCAGATGGACAAGTTTTTCAATACCCGCCCGTGCTTTTGCCACGGTCAGTTCTTCCAGTAATCCTCCCAGCTGCATGATAAATGCCACTTCTCCGGCGGCAAAATCTTCTCCAATGAGAATGGAAGCGATCAGGGCAAGTGATACCAGAACATCTGCCTTGATATCAAAGGCAGTGACAAGTCCGATGACAGCTTCCAGGATAATCGGAATGCCACAGAGAATAATGGCAATCCATGCCGCATCAAAAGGCAGGGGAAAAAGATCAAAAATACTGGCGAGAAGGGAAAGTCCTGAAATAATAAGGAAAATGACGTCCCGTCTTATACCTCCCCAATCCAGCAAATGCTCTAACTTATTCATCAGTTTCATAAATGATACCTTCTTTCTTGCATAATACCCATAGGGGGTATAGGTACAATATACCCCTATAGGGTATATCTGTCAATGATGTTATTGAGTAATTTTTTGCAATAAGAAAAAGTTGAATTGTGTATAGATGAACATAATTGGTAAAGATACAGCAAAGAAAACATAAAACTATATTGAAGGGATAGCTCTCATGTGGTATGATTAACAAGGAAAAAACTGCAAAATCTTTTATTTATTTCTTGTAATCACTGAAGGTTTTCAAAGTTTTTTACATATTTGTAAGGTTTGTCCTTATTTTTCTCATAATTAAATGTTAAGTTAATATTAAATAATTATTGCTTTTGTGTGAATCAAGACACAATCCAGTAATTGCTAATCTTAAACAGCCATCAGACATCACACATCAATAAAAAGAAACGGAGGAAGATGAATTATGACAAAGTTTAAGAAATTAACAATTGTGAAGAGAATGTTTGCAATGGCGCTTGCTGCGACCATGGCGTTTTCACTCTCATCAGTGCAGTTGTTCGCTAAGGAAAATGCTGACGTGCAGGTAATGCAGGACGGAATCTCTGTATATTCTGTGGATGAGACACAAGGCGGAGGGCAGACTGGTTCTAACCAGAGTGAAACCGATTCTTCCAATCAGGATGAAACCGGTTCTGCGGATAACAGCGGGACAACAACTGAAACAACAAGTGAAACAACAACTGCCTCTACAGAGGACAGCACAGCAACAACTATAACCACCGAGAATACGACTCCTACAACTCCGGCAGCAGAGCCGAAGCCTGTGGGAACAGTCATTACAGAAGGTATTTATGAATATAAGGTAACAAGCTCCAATACAGTAGAGTTAATGGGATTCGCCGGCGATGATGAGGCAACTTATGTAAAAGTTAAGAACCGGATTACATACGACGGCGTTACCTATGATGTAACTTCTATCGCAATGAGAGCTTTCATGAAAGAGAGCAGCATTGAGAAAGTTCTTATCCGTAAAAATGTGACAGACATCGGAAAGAGAGCGTTCTTCCAGTGTAAGAATCTGGAGACTGTCCGCATTAAAACAGGAGCTAAGGTTATCCGTAAATGTGCGTTCAAGGGATGTAAAGCCCTGCGGGTTGTAAATATCCACTCTGCTGTTCTGGAAGATGTAAAGGCAAACGCATTCAAAAATGTGAATAGCAATCTTGTGATCAATGTATCAACGAAAGCAATCAGAAAAATGCTTAAGGCTTCCGTACCTTCTTATATCACGATCAACAGAGCGTTCAATGCGCCTAGTACAAATTCAGGAAGCACCGCACAGTAGTCATCAGGATGTGTGAAATGATGTGTGAAAGAATTTGAAAATGTTGATAAACATTTTCGGCCCGGCTTTTTGCCGGGCATTTTTATTTCCGGAAAGCTGTTTTCTATGAAATAAAAATACGCCATGAAGATCGCACTGAGTCGAAAAAATACATTGGATAACAAGGAGAGAAAATATGAATGGACATTTTAAGAAGCATACAATAATTTTGGCGGTTTTTTGTGTGCTGGCGCTCACATCCTGTTCGTCAGTTCCTGATACAATGCTGCCGGATTCAGGGAACATATCGCAGTATGACAGCGCTGCTGAAGTACCGGAGTATGATGGTGAGCCTTATGTGGAAATCAATGGTAATGAACCAGATTTTACGGAGGAAGAGCTGACGACAGAGGTATATGAAGAATACAGTGATCTCGATGAACTGGGCCGATGCGGAGAGGCGGAGGCATGTGTGGGGGAGGAATTGATGCCAACAAAAGACCGGGAGAGCATCAGCTCAGTAAAACCCACAGGCTGGCAAAATGAGAAATACGACAGCGTGGACGGCGGCTATCTCTATAATCGCTGCCATTTGATCGGATATCAGCTCTCCGGAGAGAACGCCAACGAAGAGAATCTGATCACCGGCACCCGCTACATGAATACAGAAGGGATGCTTCCTTTTGAGGATATGGTGGCAGAGTATGTCCATGAGACGGAAAATCATGTGATGTACCGGGTCACTCCCGTTTTTGAGGGAGACGATCTGGTGGCCTCCGGCGTGCAGATGGAGGCGGAGTCCGTGGAGGACGACGGAGAAGGCATCAGTTTTAACGTCTATGTATATAATGTACAGCCGGACATTACCATCGACTATGCCACCGGCGATAACTGGGAGACCCCGGAAAACGAGAAAAATGCCGTGGGCGGCGGGGCTTCTGCCGCAGACACCGGAGAGAAAACCGGAGCCGGACAGTCTTCCTCATCACAGAATGAAGAACAGACATACATTTTAAATACCAACACCCATAAATTTCACCTGCCGGAATGTTCTGGAGCTGCCGACATCAAAGCGAAGAACCGGCAGGAGTATACCGGATCCAGAGAAGATCTGACCAGTCAGGGGTATGAGCCATGTGGAAGATGTCAACCATAGCAATGAATGGATGAAAAAATAGCAAAGAATATTGAAAAGAAGTAAGGTGAAAGAGTTTGACAGTAAAAAAGAGGAAATGGTGGAAAGTCGCAGTTGTGATTTTGATCGCGGTTATTCTGGTGGTGTTCTTTCGTGACAGCTTTGCGGAAGGATTGCGGGAGATCCTGAAGGTTCCCGCCGAGACGGTGGTGTTCCTTCTCTGCCTGTCCATGGGATATTTTCTGGCGGAGGGAGGCATCATTGCCGTCCTTGCCAGATCGTACACAAATACCGTATCGTACCGAAGCGGCGTTGCCTGCGCTCTGTACTGCAGTTTCTTCCGGCTTATTACATTCGGTAGCGGCTCGGGCATTGCGGAAGTATATTATCTCAACCGGCAGGGCATGAAGGCGGCGGAAGCCACTGGCATGAGTCTGGTGCAGTATCTGATACAGAAGATTACCATTTGTCTCATGGGCGCCGTCAGTTTCTTTTTCTGTTTCCGCTATGTGAGCCAGTATATCGGCGATTATCAGGGATATATTGCCCTCGCTGTGCTGATTACTATGGTGATTGGAGCGGGAATCCTCATGATCACTGTTTTTGAGAAGGGCAAGGATTTGTTATTTCATTATCTGAGCAAAGCGACCGCCGGCAAAGAGAGCTGGAATGACAAAGTAAAGAAGGCGGAAGGACAGGCGGATATCCTGCAGGACGGCGCGAAAAAGCTGTATCACAAAAAACATTGCCTCGCCTTAGCTTTTGTTCTGGACCTTGCCAAATATTTCTGCTGGTTCCTGACTCCCTACGTGTTGTACGGGGATGAGGAACGGCTGACGCTCCTCGTTTCTCTGGTACTCATGGCTCTGGCGACCATGGTGGCCGGCGTGATCCCAACACCCAGCGGTTATGGTTCTCTCGATGCCATGATTATTCTTTTATTTTATCCGCTGCTGGGAGAAGCAAAAGCAGTTTCCCTGGTCATTTTGTACCGGGTCGTTGTCTCCCTGTTCCCGTTCCTCATGGGGATGCTGGTGGCGGCGCGTCCGCTTCGGGAGCAGCGAGAGCTGGAAGCGGGACGAAAGAATTAATTGGTCAAGAGATATGTTGAATACCGAACTCAGCATCAGCGCACTCTGGATATCCATATGATTGCGGTACTTTTTTATCTGTGTGCCAATCTCCAACGTTCTTTCTCCTTTCGTTTGTTGTCTGTGTTGTCTGATTCGTTCTCTTGAACCAACGAAATCTTAACACTCAACAGACACGGTTTCTACCAAAAGAGTTTGACTTCGGCCAAAATTCCTCTGTCAAAGCCTTTTGACAAGGCGTTTTAGCCCTGTTTCGAACAGAATTTATGCACAAATAACGTCTTTTCTGTCCATAATCTTTCCTATCAGTTTATTATAAATCCTCTCAACTTTCAACAGAAGCACATAATCCAAAACATGTCATTTACTGTCGCATAAGTTTTACTTATGAAATGCATCGAAAAAGGAAATTGCTCTTTTCATCCTGAAACGATTACAATTACAGATGGCGCTGAGCTGAAAGGGTAAAATAGTTTATCTTCGAGGTCTGTTGCAGGAAAAGTTAAAATGGTTCATTCTCAGATGACAGCTACGAAAAAATAACAATCAGTCTGCCTTGAAAAATGATGGCAGACGGATAAAAGGCTCAAAAAGGTTTTCAGAAAATGTATGGAAGAAAAGAGGTTATGAAAGTGAAAAAAGACGTTATGATCTTAACGGGAGCCGGGCAGATTGGCATGGCCATTGCCCGCCGCATGGGATATGGCAAAAAGATTGTGATCGGTGATAAGAAACTGGAAAATGCACAGAAGATTGCGGAGATCATGAATAACGCGGGCTTCGACGCGGAAGCCGTGGAGATGGATCTGTCCTCCCGGGAATCCATCCGGAATCTCATCGCCCGGGCCATGGAATACGGCGATATCTCCATGCTGGTCAACGCCGCCGGCGTATCTCCGAGCCAGGCGACTGCGGAAGAGCTTTTACAGCTTGATATTCTGCAGCTGGAAAATATCCGTGACACCCTCCATGCCTACCAGATGGCAAAACGCTGTAATGAAAAGCGTGTTATGGCAGAGGCTGTTAAATGGGGGAAACGGAACGCAAGAATTAATTCCATCTCACCGGGGATTATCGTGACTCCGCTGGCAGTGGATGAATTAAACGGTCCGCGCGGTGATTTTTATAAAAATATGTTCGCCAACTGTCCGGCAGGCCGTCCTGGAACCGCCGATGAGGTAGCAAATGCGGCGGAGCTGCTGATGAGCGACAAAGGAGCTTTTATCACCGGAGCAGATTTCCTCATTGACGGCGGAGCTACCGCGTCTTATTTCTATGGGCCGCTAAAACCGGAGAAATAAAAAACTTGCCAATTACTGAAAAGCAAAATAAAATAGAAAAAAAGAATGAATAGAAAAGAGGAATAAAAATGGGTAAAGCATTAATCGTTTATTTCTCCAGAAAAGGAGAAAATTATTGGAATGGTAGTATGAAGAATCTTGAAAAGGGAAATACCGAGATTGTGGCTGAGATGATTGCGGAGCTGACTGGCGGAGAGCTTTTTGAAGTAAAAAGAATTACAGACTATGCCGCGGAATATCGCAAATGTGTGGAGGAAGCGAAGGAAGAATTCCAGACCGGCGTCCGTCCGGAGATTAAGACATTTAAGGAAAGTATTGATGATTATGATACCGTTTTTGTCGGCTTTCCAAACTGGTGCGGTACCATGCCGATGGTAATGTTTACTTTTCTGGAGCATTATGACTGGTCCGGCAAACGAATTTTCCCATTCTGTACCAATGAAGGAAGCGGCATGGGAAGAAGCGAGGACGACCTTAAGAAGAGTTGTCCGGGAGCGACCATAGGAAAAGGACTGTCCATTCACGGCGCGGAAGCCGCACAGTCCCGCGATAAAGTGGAGGACTGGGTGAAAAACACGCGGCAATGAGCGCTGCATATGCAGACAGGAGGTGGTCTCATTGCTGTTTCGGCAGATGAAATATTTTGCCGCCGTGGTGGACTGCAGCAGCTTTACAGAGGCGGCAGAGCAGTGTTACATTTCCCAGTCAGCCATCTCCCAGCAGATTCAGGCTCTGGAAAAGGAACTGGGAGTAACCCTGCTTCACCGGGAGAACCGGAGATTTTCCCTCACTCCGGCGGGAGAATATTTCTACAGTCAGAGCAGGGGAATCCTCGCGGAAGTGGAGCGTGTAAGCAAGGAAACCATCCGTATCGGACAGGACGATGAGCTGAGGCTCCGCATCGGGTATCCACGCTGTTACAGCGGTCAGGAGCTTTATCAGGCGGTGGCGGAATTTTCCCGTATATATCCGGAAGTGTCCATTCACATTGTTAATGGAACTCACGAAGAGCTTTATGATCTGCTGCGGTTCAGCGGTGTGGATCTGATCATCAACGATCAGCGTCGGGCGTTTTCTGACCGGTATGTGAATTATCAGCTTCTGCAGTGCATTTGCCATGCGGAAGTTTCTGCCGGCAGTTCCCTCTCTGAAAGGGAGTTTGTGGAGATTGACGACTTGAAACACATGAGCTGTATTCTGGTTGCCTCCAGAGAACAGCAGAACACGGAAGAAGAATATTTTAAAAATACGCTGGGCTTCGGCGGTAGCTTTCTTTTTGCGGAGAATCTGGAGGAAGGCCGTCTTATGGTGGCGGGCAACCGGGGATTCCTTCCTGTAGAGAGCGTCGGCACTCTGCCGCCTGCCGGCCCGGCCATACGGCGAATCCCCATTGTCCGGAACGGACAGCCTCTCCGTAGAAATTACTGTGTGTTCTGGCTCAAAGAACGGGGAAACTATTATATGGAAGAATTTGCGGCGATTCTGCGGGAACTGCTGTGCGTAGACTCGTAAAATGAAAGAGGAGGAGTGCGGGAAAACTATGAAAATATTACATATAGGAAAAGCGGAGAACATGAAACGATATCGTCCGGATACGGACTTTGCCGGGACGGTGGAAGTGGCCGAGATGACCATGGGACATACGGCGGAGGAATACGCGGCGGCCATGCCGGATGCCGAGGTTATCGTGGCGGACGCCATCGCCGACGTGCCGGGTGCGCTCATGGAGCGGCTGCCGGAGCTTAAGATGATTCATTCGGAGGGTGTGGCCTATAACCGCATTGATGTGGAGGCTGCCTCGGCGCGGAATATCGCCGTGTGCAACTGTGCCGGCATGAATGCTTCCGCTGTGGCAGAGCAGACGATTCTTCTCATGCAGGGCATGCTGAAAAATGTTATAGCTAATGACCGGGCCGTGCGGGAAGGCAGGCAGATTCTCGTAAAAGAGCAGTATATGGCGGAGGGCAGTCTCAGAGAACTGGCCGATTGTAAGGTAGGACTTGTGGGTTTTGGCGATATAGGCAAGAGTACCGCGCTGCTTCTGGCGGCCTACGGCGCGGAAGTGTATTATTATAAGCGCCATCGTCTGGAAGCGGAGGAAGAAATGAAATACCACGCTATGTACCTGCCGCTTTCTGATCTTCTTGAGCTCTGCGACATTATCAGTCTTCATCTGCCGGTCACAAAGGACACAGAAAAAATGTGCGGCCATATGTTTTTTGAGCAAATGAAACCGGGTGCTTATTTTGTCAATACATCCCGGGGCGAGTTGGTGGATGATGAAGCGCTGGCGGAAGCCTTAAAGAGTGGGAAGCTTGCCATGGCTGGGCTTGACACTCTCGATCATGAACCGGTACAAAAAGATCATCCGCTGTTAAATCAACCGGCGGAAGTTGCTGAGAAGATCTTCTTCACTCCACATATCGGCGGTATCACTGCATCCAGTTTCCGCCGGGGTTATGCTATGATCTGGGAGAATCTGGAGCGGCTCTCAAAAGGGGAAATGCTGCTTCGGGTGGTGAACCGTCCGAAAACACTGTTTTAAATTCCCGAAGAGAAAACGGCTGCAGAAATGAAAAACTGTGCTGCTAAAATAAAAAATAGACATAAAAAGAACTATTTGCGTTTTTTAATGAACACATTTTTGATCAGAGAACTGCGCCGATGGTTCTTTTTTGTTTTGCAGTACATTTAGATGAGAGTATAGGAAAGATGAGCGGATATGGGCGGAAAGTCATCAGATTCCGCACCGGCGAAAACCACAGGGTATATACTCACTCAACTTATTGTTTCTTCAATCCTGCAAGCAATGGTTTTATAATATTATCATACAGGATCAGGAAAGGAGAAATTATCATGCAGAAATTTGTTTATGAATATGCAACGAAGGTTTATTTTGGAGAGGGAGCTGCTAAAGAATACCTGGCGGCGGAAGTTTCCGGATACGGAAAAAATGTCATGCTTGCCTATGGCGGTGGTTCAGTAAAGAAAAATGGTATCTATGATGAGGTAAAAAAATATCTGGAAGACGCAGGAAAGACGGTGACGGACTTTTCCGGTATCATGTCCAATCCAACCTACGCAAAAGTGCAGGAAGGTGCTGCGCTTGCAAAAGAAAAAAATATTGATTTTATTCTGGCTGTGGGAGGCGGTTCCGTTATCGATTGCTGTAAGATTATTGCAGCGCAGGCAAAGACGGAAAAAGATCTGTGGGATATGGAAATGAATCAGCATCAGTTTCCGACAGAGGTGCTCCCTATGGGAGCCATTGTCACTGCTTCCGGCACCGGCGCAGAGATGAACGGCGGCGCGGTGATCACCAATGAGGAAAAAGTCATTAAAGCAGGTATGGCGGCAGCCGCTCCGAGATTTGCCATTCTGGACCCGGCATATACCATGTCCGTACCAAAAATGCAGGTGATTTCCGGGGCATTTGATACGTTAAGCCATGCCATGGAGACCTATTTTGGCAATTCTGACGCGGATAATGTATCCGATGATGTGGCTCTGTCCATTATGCGAAATACGGTTGTCAACATGCGGCGTCTTCTTAAAGACATCAACGATATTCAGGCCAGGGGCAATCTCATGTGGGATTCCGCTATGGCAGAGAACGGTATTCTGAAAGTCGGCAGAGTGACAGATTTTCAGGCTCACCAGATCGAACATCAGCTGGGCGCTTACACGGACTGTAATCACGGACAGGGACTGGCGGTGATTCATCCGGCTTACTATCGTCATATCGTAAAAGATGCGGAAGAGAAGTTCAGGAGATTTGGAAAAGAAGTTTTTGATGTGGATTCTGCCGCGGAGAGCGTGGAAGCGCTGGCATCCTTTATCAAAGAATGTGGTCTGCCTTCAAAAATGAGCCAGCTGAAATCTAAAACGGAGATCACGCCGGAGCTTCTGAAAAATGTGGCGGATACATGCAATATTATCCCGTGTAATCCACGGAAGCTTGAAAGAAACGAAATCTATGAGATTCTGATGGAGTGTATGTAATCGTTTCAGGATGAATCCATACGACAGATCAGCATAATATTTTCGACGAAGTGAGGTGGAAAAATGAAGCGGGCGATATTGTTTTGTTTAATGGCAGGTACGCTGCTGCTGGCAGCGGGATGCGGCGGCACAGCAGACAATAAACAAAATATGGCGGAAGAAACCAGCGGAGCCAGTACGGCGGCCGGAGACAGCAGCTCAACAGCGGACGAGATCCTTACTGCGCCGGAAAGTACATCGACCGGCTCTGCATCAGACAGTACCGCCGCTGTGGCGGAAAACAGCTCAGCTTCCGTGACGGAAGGTACTGAAGAATATCGGGGATTTCTCATGGATAACGTGCTTCATTCGGAGAATGATGGCGATATTCATTATCATCTGTATGTGCCGGACAGCTATGACGGCAGTGAGCCGTACGCCATTTTCTTCACGCTTCCCGGATATGAGGGACTGTATTTTCAGGGCGTGGGGGAGAATCTTTACAGCGAGAACTTTGCCTTCACGGCACAGGAATATAATCCGAAGATGATCGTTGTGGCTCCACAGCTGTCGGATTGGGGAGAGACCTCCGCTGACCAGACCATTGCTCTGGTGGAATATTTCCTCGCCAATTATAATATTGATGAGGATAAAGTGTATGCGGAAGGATTTTCCGGCGGAGGCGAGACCATGTCGCTGGTGATGGAAAAACGTCCGGAGCTTTTTACTGCCTATCTCCAATGCAGCTCGCAGTGGGACGGCGACTATGAACCGGTGGCTGAGAGCCGGACGCCGGTCTATCTGGCGGTGGGAGAGAGCGACGAGTATTACGGACAGGAGCCTTCCCGGGAAGCCTATGAGAATCTGTACAATCTGTACCGGGAGCAGGGACTTTCCGATGAGGAAATCGGGGAACTGCTGGTGCTGGACGTAAAAGACGCAGAATATTTTGAGAGCCGTGGCATGACCAATCAGCATGGAGGCGGCGGACTTTTCGCCGAGGACGAAGATATCATGGGATGGCTTTTTGGCAAATAGCACATCGACGCCGACCGCCGGGAGGGACTTCAGGAGCCGGAAAAAGAAGAGAGAATCGGTACGAATTATATCCGCTGATGAAGTGTTTTTACAAGCTATATTTGATGCTGCATTGTTTTCACCGGTTATATTTGCCGGCACATTTTTTCCAAATATAAGATAAAAAGCAGAGGAGAGTAATTATGATCTACAAAAAGTTTCAGGACATCAGCCTTTCCCGGCTGGGCATGGGCAATATGCGGCTTCCGGTCAGCCGGGGGCGGATTGACGAAAAGAGAGCGCAGGAGATCATCGACTACGCCATGGCGCAGGGCGTCAATTATTATGATACTGCTTACGTGTATCATTCAGGCGAGTCAGAGTCTTTTCTGGGGAAGGCGTTGAAAAAATATCCCCGGGACAGCTATTATCTGGCGACGAAGTTTTATGTGATGGCGAACCCGGATATAGAAAAGGTTTTTGAGGAACAGCTGAGAAAACTGGACACAGACTATATTGATTTTTACCTGCTTCACTGTGTCAATGAGGAGACCTGCGACGCGTATATGAAGCCGGAGAGAAAATATCTTGATTTTCTTATGGAACAGAAGGCGAAAGGAAGAATCCGCCATATCGGTTTTTCGTCCCACGGAAAGCCGGCGACACTGGAGAAATTTTTAAACTGGAGCGACTGTTTTGAGTTTGTGCAGATTCAGCTCAATTATCTGGACTGGACCATGCAGGACGCCAAAAAGCAGTATGAGATCATCACAGAGCACGGACTGCCTGTGTGGGTCATGGAGCCGGTGCGCGGCGGAAGACTGGTGTCTTTGGGCAGAAAATACGACGATATGCTGCAGGCGGCGAAACCGGAATGGTCAGTGCCGGCGTGGGCTTTTCACTGGCTTATGAGCCTTGACAATGTGACTATGATTCTGAGCGGCATGAGTGATATGGATCAGATCAGAGATAATGTGGCGACATTTGCCAAAGAGGAACCGCTGACAAAAGAACAGGCGATGCTTCTCATGAATATTGCGGCCGGTTATCAGTCGAAGCTGGCTGTTCCGTGTACCGCCTGCCGCTACTGCTGCGACGGCTGTCCGGCGGGCATTGATATACCGGTCTGGATGAATCTCTATAATGAGCTTTCCCTCACAAAAGACAGAAAACGCTGGGAGGAAGCCATGAAGGCGGAGAACGGTCCGGTGGAATGTATCGGATGCGGCCAGTGTACCAGTCATTGTCCGCAGAGTATCGATGTGCCGGGATATATGGGCAAGCTTCTTGACGCAGCGCCGCTATAATACAGATAAAAATGTAAAGGAGGTACATGGGAACATGAAAATGAGAAAAGCGGCGGGATTGCTGCTGACCTTTGCGCTGGTTTTTGCCGCAGCTTTCAGCGACATGTCCGCGGAAATACAGGCAGCGTCAAGAATCCGTCTGAACCGGAACACGCTGACCATGACAAAGGGCGAGCGCTTCCGTCTCAGGGTGCGGAACCTTCCAGAAGGAGCCAGAGTAACCTGGAAGTCTTCCAATCGCAGGCGAGCTACCGTATCACAAAATGGCGTAGTGCGGGCCAGAAAGGCAGGAACCGTCACCATACGAAGCCGGGTACGTTTTGAGAGAGACGGAGAGAGACGGACGAGGACCCTTACCTGCCGGGTGCGCATCAACAAAAAATCTGCCCGCACCAATTCGCTGGTCGTATATTTTTCCATGCCGGAAACAGATGAGAACACTTCAAATGTGGATGCAGCCACCGGCGCAAGCATCACCACATCCGGCGGTAGAACCATGGGAAATGTACAATATGCGGCGTCAGTAATCCGGGAGCGTACCCACTCGGATATTTTCCGCATTCGTCCGCAGGTGGCATATCCAACCAGACATACTCCGCTTGTCAATCAGGCGTCCAGAGAGCAGGATCAGGATGCCCGCCCGGCCATCAGAAACCGGCTGAGAAATCTGTCTCAGTATGACACGATTTATGTATGCTATCCAATCTGGAACCAGGTGCGACCGTATCCGACGACGGTCTGTCCATTTACCGGGATAATATCGGACGCAGTCAGTCAAGGATTATCAACTGGCTGAATCAGTAAGGAAGTATTCCAGAAATTTATGATATATTTTTTCCAAATCAGACGGATATGCCAGATAAAAAGTGACGCTGGCTTCCGGGTCAGATATAGGGATATTAACGCGGTTTGGAACTTCTCCTTCCCTCTCCATCACAAGATCTGTGATGAAAGAGGGAAGGGCGGATGCTCTGACCAGTTCCCCTAAAGCAGAGGCTTCCGTCTGGATGAGAAAGTGCGTGTCAGGCATTTCTTTTTCCAGAGCCTTTTTCCAGAAACCGATGCCGGAATATAAAAGCATAGTCTCGCCGTTCAAATCCCGGAGACGCAGCGTTTTGCTGCCGGAAAGGGCATGTGCCGGAGGCAGGGAGAAAAACAGATGCTCTTCCATGTATCTGCGGCACCGGATTCCATCTTCTTTCACTTCAAATGGAAGAAATATAAACTGATAAGTGCCGTCCAGCACTCCCTGAAGAAGCTTTTCCTCCTCCTTCATCTCTGAAGAAATTGTCATGGCAGGATACAGACTGGAAAGGGCAGGGAGAATCTCCCAGAGCGGCATCGGAGCACAGGAGCCCACACGGATGGTCCTCCTGCTCAGATCAAAGGCCCGCAGATGGTCGATCATATCCTGTGACTGCCAGAGAATCTTTCTGGCATAATCTACAGCCATTTCGGCGTTCTCATTCAGTTCAATTTTATTTTTATGACGGGTAAACAGTGGAACCTGCAGTTCAGCTTCCAGCTTCTGCATGGAACGGCTCAGAGCCGGCTGGGAAAGATGAAGCTTTTCCGCCGCCGCAGACAAAGTCCCGCATTCTGCCACGGTAATCAGCTGCTCCAGCTGGTGTAATTCAAACATAGACGATATCCTCCCTTCGCATATTTACTGTATATTGTACCATGCCCGCCGGACAACCGCAAGTTTACTATACGTTTTGGTTATAGTATTCTGACCAATCGGTATTGTACATTTCCCGGGAAAGCTCTTAGAATGATTGGTGAGATCAAATAACAAAGGAGGCGAACAGCATGGGAAATGTAAAAAGCAGCGCCGGGCAGAAAACGGACAGCATGGAAACCGGGGAAAATACTGGCACAGATGTTATGACATCTGTGAAGCTGCGTAATGGCGTGCAGATGCCTATGGTTGGTTACGGTGTGTTTCAGATCACCGACGGGGCGCAGTGCGAGCAGTGCGTCGGGGACGCCATCGCGGCCGGCTACCGGATGATCGATACGGCGGCTGCCTATTATAATGAAGAGGCGGTAGGAAAGGCTGTCCGGGCTTCCGGCGTTGACAGGAAGGAGCTGTTTATCACCACAAAGCTCTGGGTACAGGACGCGGGCTACGATAGCACTCTGCGGGCCTTTGATGAATCCATGAAGAGACTGGGCCTTTCGCATCTGGATCTGTATCTGATTCATCAGCCCTTCGGCGATTATTACAGCGCATGGCGCGCCATGGAACGTCTGTATCAGGAAGGCGCCGTCCGGGCCATCGGCGTCAGCAATTTTCCCCCGGAACGGCTGGTAGACCTGTGCATGAATCAGGAGATACCGCCTATGGTCGATCAGATAGAGATTCATCCGTTCTTTCACCAGCAGGAGGCGGTGCGGGTCATGGGAAGCTACGGCGTGATTCCGGAAGCATGGGGGCCTCTATCAGAAGGACAGAAGGATATCTTTCATCATAAGACACTGGTAAAGATCGCAGAGAACCATGGCAAAACCACCGCGCAGGTTGTTCTCCGGTGGCATCTGCAAAGAGGAATCCCGGCGATCCCGCGGACAGTGCATAAAGAGCGGATGCAGGAAAACCTTGCCATCCGGGATTTCGTCCTGAGCGAGAAAGAGATGGAGATGATCGACGCTATGGATATCGGACACAGCGAGATCATCGACCACCGGTGCTTTTGTACGGCGAGACAGCTCAACAGCGTGAAGATTCACGACTAAACTGTGGGTTTCACTATGCGTTTTAGTTATAAAGTTCTGCTGAATCGGCATTGTACATTTGTTGGAAAAAGACGTACAATGTGAACTGTCAGAAAGACATATGTCAGAAGTAATCAATAAGAATAATCACGCAGAATCATAAGCATAGGAGGAATTTATCATGGAATTTATAACATGATATTGGGGTCAAAAGCCTGTCTATAGCACCTTGAAAAGTTCATATATTTTGTAGTAAATACAAGCCGAAATGCTTCTCTTGCTGTATAATAGAGCTATCCTAGAAAAGAAGGTAATCTTTATG
>FCNR01000001.1 GCA_900016875.1 Eubacteriaceae bacterium CHKCI004
GTTGCCCTATGTAGCTTAGCATATATGGGAATGGGAGTATTCCACCATCCTGCTCCCTGTAACTTATCCACCATATCAGTTCATTATAAAAATCTTAGATTTTTGTCTTGACAACTGAGCCACTATATTTGCTTTCTGAAAGTTGGTGGTCCTTATTCATTCAAAATAAAAATATGAAATTTATAGGACTTGGAATGATAAGCGTAGCAATTATTATTGATACATTATCTGCTTTAAGAAGAAAAAAATATGATGAGTATCAAATAATGGCATTGGAAAAAATCATGTTGTTAAATGGTTTTTTTATGACCATTATCTTTCCTATCTCTTTATTTATACTTATTTTTGTACCAATGTATTTTGTGGAAGTGATTTTTGCTTTCATTGTATTTCATTGGTTAGTTATAGTAATTACTGAAATAATTTATTTATTTAAAACCAACTAAAAATCGGATTGTCCGCTAAAACACTGTATCTATCAGCAATTTCAAAGGTTGAAATACTTTAAATTACTACGATTTTACGGGTGACGGCAACAACGTGAAAGTGAGCGTTGCAGTGAAATTCATTGACAATCAGACAAAGGCAACACAGGTATCACAGTATGAGCTGACGCTTCATAAGGATAGCAACTGGAAGATTATAGGATAAAACGAAAAAGGCTTGCATTTATTTCAAGAAAATAGTTTGCAAGCCTTTTAATTATTTTAAATTTTTGTCTCCCCACTCTTTCATAAAATCCAATACAGTTATAAAATTCTTTCCTAAATCTGTAAGTTGATATTCGACACGAGGGGGAACTTCATGAAAATCATGCCTTGTTATAAAGTAAGCGCCAAATATTAATGCGGTCAGATACAAAATTACCCCAGCCCTTTGCGAGTTGGAGTAATTCACTATAATTCACATGCGATTTTTGATAGATTGGAGTTTTTCACTCCAAGGTGCCAGCTCTGCAAGCTGTTCATCGGTCATATCTTTACTTGGCCGGTGCTCCAGCAGAAATTTAAGATATCCATAAATATTCAGCCCATGTGCTTTTGCCATCTCAACCATTGTGTAGGTCACTGCACTGGCATTCGCTCCCTCTACGGAATTGCTAAACAGCCAGTTCTTCCGGCCTACTGCAAATGGTCGGATCGCATTCTCGCTGAGATTATTGGTAAAGCTGCACCGCCCGTCTTCCAGATAGGTCTCCGCTGTATCACGCCGGTTGAGAACATAATTAATGGCTTTATCCATCCGCGTATTCCGGACAGGCTTCTGCTGATCCAGCCACGACCAGAAAGCCTCCAGAACAGGTTTTTCCTTCTCGAGACGCAGCTGCTTCCGCTTTTCATAATCACCGGGATACTTTTTGTTAATGGAGTCCTCAATGGCGAATAACCGGTTGCAGTACTGGACTCCCTGCACTGCCGGCTGGCTATAGTCATACTGTTTTCCTTTGGGAACGGCGTCGATAAAGTATCGACGGATATGCGCCCAACAAGAGCAGTGTCTGATCCCAGGGAGATTGTTGTATCCCTGATATCCATCCGTTTCCAGGTATCCGCTGTAGCCTTCCAGAAACTTCCTCGCATGGCTGCCGCTTCTGGTCGGAGAATAGCCATACAAGATGATCGACGGAAGCCCGTCCTCGCCGCTTCGGAACAGCCACATGAATGATTGAGTCTGGGCTCGGCGCCCTTCCTCGTTCAATACCTGAACTCGGGTTTCATCTGCCATCGCAAAGCTGCGTTTCAGCAGCTCACGGTGGAAGTAATCATACATTGGCTGGAAATAGTTCTGTGAACAGTAGATGATCCAGTTGGCAAGTGTAGTGCGGCTGATCTGAGCCCCATACTGCTTCCAGTCTTTTTCCTGCCGGTAAAGGGGAAGCCCGTTGGCATACTTCTGGTACATGGTCCATGCAACAGTGGATGCTGAGGCAGGACCTTTTCCAACCAGAGCCGCCGGAACCTGAGACTTTACGATCACAGGCTTTTCCGTATCGCCGAGTCCTTCCTTGCAGGCTGGGCATCCGTAACTCTGGCTGTAGTATTCGATCACTTTACAGGTGGCAGGAATGAATTCCAGTTCCCGGCGGACATACTCCTCACCGATCAAAACCATCTGCGTACCGCAGACCGGGCAGATCTGGTCTTCTTCCGGAAGAGGGATCACTACTTTTTCAACCTTCAGGCCTTTGAAAAGCTCCTCATGGGTTGCCTTCTTTTTACGGGTATGCTCCCGGATCACGGTCTCTTCTTCCAGCAAAGAGGGATCCTGTTCCATTTCCGCTTCATCGAAGAGATTCTGTTGTCCCGGAATGTTATCGGATCTTTTTTCACTGGATGAGCCGAAAAGCTTTTTGGTCAGATAATCTACCTGTTCCTGAAGCGCTTTCTCGTGACTGGATTTTTCGTCAATAATAAGACGGAGAGATTTGATCAGCTCAGTCTGTTCAGATATCATTGTTTTCAGTTGTGATACGGTATCTTTCAGCTCTCGAAGCTGGATATCTTTCGCACTGGAAGCCATTGTTTCTCTCCTCGGATTTGATACCTTTATTATACCAGAAACGGGGCTTTTACTAAAGAAGAATAACTGCTGAAAAACGCCGAATTTACAAGGGTTTTCCTGGGTTTTCTATGCAAGATTTTTACTCTGCTTTGAGTGCTTTTGGCTGGTCAATATCGATCCCCGACATCAGCCAGTCAAACTCCCGCCAGGAAAGGTTCCGGACTTCCGACTGCTTCCTGGGCCATTGATATCCGCCGTGGACAGACAACCGCTTGTAGATCAGAACGAAGCCATCCGGTTCACGGAACAAGGCTTTGATCCTGTCCCGTCTTCTTCCACAGAAAAGGAAGAGAGCACTGGACGACGGATCCATCTTAAGCTGGTCTTCGATAACGGCGCAGAGTCCGTCAATGGATTTCCGCATATCCGTATAGCCGCAGACAATGTAGATCTTCTCAAGTCCGGAGATGTCACCTAACATGAGAGCTCCTGAAGCAGACGAAATGTCCTGGTGAGCAGGACAGGATCTGCATCATTGCTGATGCGGACCGTGATGTTCTTCATAGCAACTTCAATCGTATGCGAATTGTCAAGGTACGGGTTCTGCATCTGTGATGCTGTATGCTGCTCCGGAATGTGATCCGGAACAATGTCAATGGGGACCACGTCCTGTTTCGGGCGGGGGACCTCAAGATGACCGTAATTCGCTGCTGGGATCTGATCCGCTGCGGCTTTCCGGCAGCGGCTGACCCAGTTGTAAAAGGTGCTTACTGCGATATCATTCTCGCGACACCAGTCGGCATCTGTCATGCCGCTCTGGCGGCATTCATTGATAAGCCTGATCTGTTCCGCCATCGGAACACGGGCTTTGCGAGTACCTGCCATAATCTATCCTCCATGATTGTAGTGAAATAGTCTAAATATCTATCGACTACAATTATAGGCAAAACTTAAGGATCAGGAAATCCGCAGGAATATTTGGCGCTTACGTTATAAATCCATCAGCTTCCAACTCTCGAAGTTGTTTTGTTAAAGAAGACTCAGAAATTTCTTCTATACAACGTCGCAATTCTCCAAATCTGTGTATATCTTTAAGAGCAATATAATATAGGATTTCCAATTTATATTTTCCACCTAATACTTTTTGTAATGTGGACATTGTTTTACAGCGTTCGATTGCAAACTGACTTTTTCTCATGTGATTACCTCCGTTGCAGATATTATAGCCTTTATAACAGCAAAAATCAATGTACTACAAAAAAGTTCAGTACTTTTATTTTTGGTGTACAATGATATACTTTGTATAAGAAACGCAAAGGAGGAAATAAAAATGCATTACACAGGAACAATTTGGAGACCACCATATGAAGCTACCTCACTACTTTTAGAAGTTACGGCAGGATGTACACATCATAAATGTAAATTTTGTACATTGTATAACGACTTGCCATTCAAATTTAAGTTGTCCCCTTTTGAAGATATAGAAGCTGATTTGAAAGAAGCGTCAGTAATTTATAAACGCTGGGGTGGATTTAGAAGTAATAGAGTGTTTTTAACAGGTGCAAATCCATTTGTATTGTCTTTTGAGAAACTAATGGATATTTCTCGTTTAATTCATAAATATTTGCCGAATGTTAAAACTATAGGCTCTTTTGCCAGAGTAACAGATGTTACGCCAAAAACAGATGAACAGCTTCAAAAACTGCATGAAGCTGGTTATGATGGTTTGACTATTGGTATAGAAACGGGCGATGACGAAGCTCTTGCCTTTATGAATAAAGGATATAAAGCCTCTGATATTGTTACTCAATGTAAAAGATTGGATAAAGCGGGTATCCATTATAGCTTTTTCTATTTGACAAGTATTTCTGGTGCAGGACGTGGAGAAATTGGAGCAAAAGCTACTGCTGAAATATGTAATCAGCTCCACCCAATAGAAGTTGGAGCAAATATGCTCACTATATATCCTGATTCCGAACTTTATCAAGAAATACTACATGGAAATTGGAAAGAAGAAAGTGAAATAGAAAAGTATAAAGAGATTAGGACTTTAGTTGAAAATTTAGAAATCCCTACAATTTTTGGAGCTTTAGGTGCTTCAAATGCTTTTCAATTACAAGGAGAGCTACCAAAAGATAAGAAAAAACTATTATCTATACTAGATGAAATTATAGATACAGTTAGCGAAGATGAACTAAAAAAATATAGGGATAGCGTCTATCATCTATAAATAAGGAAGTGATATTGTGCATTTTACAGGACGTACTTGGAGACCACCATATGAAGCAAGTTCATTTATAATTCAAGCCACATCTGGCTGTACACATAATAAATGTCGTTTTTGTAATTTATACAAAAATGAATGCTTTAAAATGACACCTTTATCAGAGTGGCGAGAAGATTTAAAAGAATTAGCTTCATACCAGCCATATGCAAGGAGAATATACTGGACTGGCGCAAATCCATTTGTAATGAGCTACGAGAATTTAAAAGAAAGAGCTTTAGCAGTATATGATTATTTACCGGAATGTCAGACAATGGCTATGTTTAGTAGTATAAGAGATATTAAAAATAAAAAGGTATGGCAATTAAGAAGATTGCGCTCTTTAGGTATTAACGGATTGAGTATTGGTACAGAGTCTGGCGATGACTTTACTTTAAAACTAGCAAATAAAGGATATACAGCTAAAGATATTATAGACCAGTGCCGTAAATTAGATGAGGCTGGTATAGAATATTATTTTGTTTATATGACAGGGCTTGCGGGAAAAGGAAATGGGTACAGAAATGCAATAAATAGCGCAAAAGTCTTCAGCAAAGTCAATCCTCGTTTTATCTCTGTTGACTCATTAACTTTGTTTGAAGGAACAGAATTGTTCGAAATGGCACAGAGCGGAGAGTTTGTTCCCGCTGGAGAAAAAGAACGCATTAAGGAACTACAAATTTTCATTCAAAATTTGCACTTAAAAGTACATTTATTTGCGAATAGCCTATCAAATTTTTACCCTACAACTGCTTATTTACCTAGAGATAAAGAAATTGTAATTAGTGAATTACAAAATATTATAGATACGGTTAGTGAAGAAGAAATGGCAGAATATAGAAAAAATTTAAAGACATTAGGATAAGAGGATATTATGGTTAGATTTAAATGGCGTGATATTAAATTTGTTTTAAAAGCTGGAATAAAAGCCAGAGGATTATCGCTATCAGATATGGATTGTTGGGTATTATGGTAAGTACAGTACAGACATCAATAGATATGGAAACATACGCTCCTGTATATGTATATGGTGTCAGTATTTTAGGTACATTTATTCTTTCGTGGATAATCAATAAGGTGTTATCTCTGAAAGTGAAATCTATTGATATGGTATCAGCATTAAAGATAAATGAGTAGATATGAAAGAAGGTGTAGGTAATAATATGGGGAAAATTAGTTTGGTAATTGCATATTAGAAAACTGAGAGTAAAAATGGAAAGAAGGAAGATAATATAGGACGTTTATTAGTTGCAGAGTTTAAAGGAAATGAAACACGTCTTTTCGATGAAATCATAGAAGTGTTCCGTAAATATCCAGATTTTCAAAAATATGAAGTAGACTACACACAGACAATCTCTTTTCCCAATCTTGAAATATTTCCAGATCAAAGAAAGGTATATTGCGGGAAACGGGAAGTATTTTTAGCTACAAAAGAGTTTAACCTATTGTGTTATTTCGCTGCCAACAAAGGGAGGGTTCTTACATACGAACAGATTTATCAAAAGATATGGGGCAATTATGTGCAGGATATAGAGAACAACACGATTGGCTCCCATGTATGCAAATTAAGAGAAAAACTATACAAAGCTTGCCCGGATCGGCAATTTGCGATCCGGTGTGTGCGTGAAGTGGGATATTGTTTCGAGGTTAAGTAGAAAAAAACAGTCTGATCTTGACGGTCAGGCTGTTTTAGTTGTCGTAATTTGCGATTTTCTTAACGAAAACGCAGTTATATCGTAGTTAAACCATCGTTTTTCTACTCTATACTTCTCCTATTGTCAAAATGAGAGGAGAATATTGTATAGATATGTCATATTACTTCCTCTTTTAGGAAGGGGAAGAGCTGGATAAGGGTAAAGCAGAATACATACCAATCAAAAAGTAACCTTTTTTATTGTCGGTTCGCCGTAATTCCTATAAGGAGTGCGGCGTTTTTTTGTTCGACAAAGTTCTGCTTAGTCTTACCATTTTTTACAAATGATTACATAAATCTGCAAGAGGATGTATCTGGAAGAAAACAGGTACGCCTTTTTTGTAACGATTTAAAGAGCCTTTTTCTTTTTTACCAGGGGCGGGGACCGCCGCTTCGATCTGAATTTTCAAAAATTTCAGATCGGAGGAAAGAAAATGAAGGGCAACCACCCAAAAAGAAGAAAGGACAAATATAATCCTTATAGTATATTTGAGTTAGATGGAAAATATTACATAGAGTTTGCAGATGGACAAAGAAAAGAGCATTGCATGGAAATCAGCAGAGAACTGTATGAGGCGTTTGACAGGTTTGAACTGGATGATCTGAAACATCTCAATATCGTTGACCGGCATATCGAACAGTCAGAGATCTATGATATCACTTTACACAGGCGCTCCGGACAGGCGGGAGAATCTGCAGAGAATGAGGCAATCCGGAAGATTGCGTTGGAAGAACTTTATACTGCCATATCCATGCTGCCTGCAATTCAGAAACGCCGGTTAGTCCTTTACTACTTTGTCGGACTGACTTATGAGCAGATTGCAGAGATGGAAAGTTGTTCTTTCCAGGCCATAGCAAAGTCTGTGACAACAGCAGAGAAGAAACTGAAAAAACTTTTAGAATAGCGGGTAGAAAAATCGCTTGAGACTGAGGAAACAGGTGGAAGAGCTAATCTTTCGCCTGTTTTTTCGTAAGGGAAGAGCGGGCAGGAACCTTGAAAAGTTCATACCCATTCATCAAGTACGTTCCTGTTGCTATCGTGATGAGCGTAAGCCACGTTAGCGGGTACGCCATGATCCGGACGGGTAAAGGCAGCGAAATCCCACCTGATATAGAAGAATCGGTTTGCGGCTGTTTTATCTGTCCAGGGAGCGGAAAATACCCGGCTATAACTGTCAGATTGCTACTGATAAGGCGATAACAGGCAACAGGTATCATGATACTCCTGTCCGGTCATAAAGTCGAGCATATAAGATGTCGCAACAAGTGAGGGCAGCTTTGGGAGAACCTCAGAGGGGCACAGGCCCGTGGAGCTGATCAGCAGTCAGCCGCTTGATGACTTCCCTGCATGAAATGAAGTACATGCGATAACAGCCGGGGTGTCGAGGACAAATAGGCTGAAACAGGCATTTATGGTAGCCGGATACAGAGAAATGCTTTGCGTCCGGCTGATACATATCCGTTCTAAGTGATTGTTTCCAATGAGCGGGAGAACGTCTTACGGACAGAGAAAGTTTTAAGGCGTATAGCGGAAGGAGATGTGATTGTGGAAGAACAAGTAATGCGGCGTGGAGAGATTTATCACGCAGATCTGAATCCGGTTTTCGGGAGTGAGCAGGGTGGATACCGCCCCGTGCTGATCATCCAGAACAACCGGGGAAATCGGCATAGTCCAACGGTCATTGTTGCAGCTATCACGAGCAGACCAAAGACAAAACTGCCGACACATGTACCGATTAATGGAATCAAAGGACTTGAGAAAGAGTCTTTTGTCCTATTGGAGCAGATTCGGACACTGGATAAAGTACGGCTAGATGATTATGTTGGCAGATTAAACCGGGAACAGATGAATAAGATAGAGAAAGCGCTTCGTACAAGCATGGAGATCAAAAAACTGGACAAGCCGGTTCTGATGTGCTTATGCCCGGTGTGTGCAAAGCCATTTTACAATTCAAAGGAGCATTTTATCATCCGTGCGGATCGGGACCAGACAATAAAGGAAACATGCATGTTCTGTAATGTGCGGCAGGGATACGATTATCTAATAAGGAAGAAATATTATTGAGAACAGGAAAAATCAGTTTGTCAAGTATGCGATTGAAAAAAATCGCACATTGGACGGTAAGAGGGCTGTGCGTTATTTTATAGGCGTACAGTCCCTTTATTGCCTGATCAGCGAAGGGAGGTGCAGTCATGACAGATTCTATTGATATATCAAAGAAAGTATATGAAGCGGAGGACATCCAGAAACTGCTTGGACTGGGGAGATCAAAAACCTACGAATTTCTGGATGAGGTTTTTCAAAAGCAGGAACCGTTCCGTGTCATCAAGATTGGGAAATTATATAGAATTCCCTGTGCCCTGTTTGACAGATGGCTGTATGGGGAATAGGAAAAGCAAGGTGTGAAATCAATGAATCAGAACAATCAGTTGACAGAAGCGGAAAAGAAAGAAGTACAGGAAGAAAAAAGGGTTGTCTTTTTTGAAGGGAATTCCTGGTATCATAGGACGAAAGAGCTGATGGATGATCTGACCACCAAATACAGCAAAAAGGGTGGTTTTAAGACTCCGGAAGAGGCAGAGAAAAGCTACTGGGAATATGAGGAGCGTTACCAGGAAAAGCAGAGAGAATTTCAAGTTGCCTTTTTAAAGAGTAAGGAAGTTCTGTTTGGAGAATACCTTCAATATTGGTTTGAACATATTTATTCGCTGCGGATTGAGACTACGACAAGAATGTTGGGATCTTATACGCTGTATGAATTGATCCTGCCCAGTATGGAGACAGACGTAAAGCTGAAATTTGTTACAGTGGAATATCTGGATCAGCTACTGGAGCAGGTGTCAAAAATCTGTTCTTCGGCAGGTAATAAAGGAAGAGAACTGTTGAGTCTGGCATTCAAAGACGCTCTGTTTGACGGATTTATCAATTATAATCCGGTTCCGGAGACAAAGCCTTATCCGAGGACAAAGCCTAAGATCAGAATATTCAGTAAAGCGAAGCTGAAAGTGTTCCTGCAGGCGGCCAGTAAGAACCCGTGGTATCTGGAAATTTTACTGGGATTGTTCTGCGGTCTGAGAAAAGGAGAAATCCTTGGATTGAAATTCAGTGATTTTGACTTTGAAAAACAGACCGTCAGGATCAGCCGCCAGTTAGTGGCAAACCCTAAAGTAAAAGAAGGATTTGAAATTGAAGAATATACGGTTGTCGAGCGTGATCCTAAAACAGAGAACAGTTTCCGGATACTGAAAGTTCCAAAGGCGATCATGAAAGAGGTGGAGCGCAGGCTCCATTATGTAGAGATGAAGAAAGAATGGTACGCCGGAAATTATGAAGATCATGGGTATGTCAGCAGCCGGGAGGACGGAAAGCCGAGAGGGTTAAGTTCCATGAACCAGGCGCTGACAAAACTTTGCGAGAGAAACGGACTTCCCGTTATCACTGTCCACGGACTGCGCCATATGTTTGCGACTATTTTGATCGAGAGGGGCGTCCCGTTGGTAAAGATCTCCGGATTGTTAGGTCATAATTCCATTCATACCACTTACGAATACTACTGTGAGGTTATGGATGAGAAAGATAAGATCATTGCATTTATGAACGATACGTTTGTTCCGGAGCGGACAGGGACGGAGGGATAACAGGATGAAGAAATTCGACTTTAAAAAATATGTGGAATTTAAAGTGTATTCTGTTACGACCATAAAGAAAGGGTATGGGTTCCGTGTTCTGCTGAAATTTGCAGATGGTTCCGATACTACCCAGCAGCACGCCGGGTTCTGCAGCAAGCGGGAGGCAAATGCACAGAGAGATGAAATCATCGGGCAGCTTCATGCGGGAACTTACATTGTATATGGAAAGATTAAAGTTGCGGACTTCATGGAGTTCTGGCTGGAAGAGATTATGCGTCCCCGGATAGCGGATAACAGCTACAATGGCTATAAAAATGTGGTTTACAACTATGTGAATCCGCAACTGGGGAAAATGTATATGGCAACGCTGAACCAGGGATATATCAGAAAGCTGTATAATTTGATTGCGGAGAAATACGAGTCTATTGCGCGGTTGGCGAAAACCGTTATGAATACTGCACTGGATTATGCGAAATCGAAGAATGTAATAGCGGTAAATCCTGCGGAGGGTGTTCCGCTGCCAAAGAAGATAAAGAAAAAACCATACCGTGAATTAAAGATAGATGTAAGCAAGACGCTGACGCTCCCGCAGGTATTTCAGTTGGTAGAGGCGAGCAAAGCGACACCGATCCATATGCAGATTTTATTTGCAGTGCTGATGGGCCTGCGGCGTGGAGAGATCAACGGACTGAAATACAGTGATGTGGATTATATCAACCGCACGTTGAAAATACAGCGGCAGTTAGGGAAAAAGCCAAATTCCAAAGCAGAAGATGTACCGCCTAAAATGCTGACAAAACAGGAGATCAAGCCAAAAACTCCATCCAGTATCAGGGAGATACCGATTCCGGATTATGTGTTTGAAGCAATTCTGGAACAGCGGCGCATTTATGAGAAGAATCGCAGGCGAAGGAGTAAAGAGTTCCGTGACTGGGATTACATTTGCTGTTCCACTTATGGAAATCCAAGAAGTAAAAGCTATCATCAGAAATATTATAAAGAACTGCTTGCTTCTTTAGGACTTCCAGATATTCATTTCCATCAGTTGAGAAATACATATACGACCATTCTTTTGAAACATGACTTTAATATCAAAGGAATATCGCATATGTTAGGGCATTCAAAAGAGATTATATCAGCAGACGTCTATGGGGATACTGCTGAAATTATTGAAGATTGCTTATATGCTATTGAACCATTTATGGAAGAAGTTCTTCCGGAAAGTAGAGAAGAAAAATACTACGATTACTCCGATCTGAAGGAAATAGAAGAGGCAGCCGAGGAATATTTAGCAGCAGCGTGACAACAATATAAGGAAGAAACCATGAAAAAGTACAGATGTATAATCGAACATTTGTACTTTTTTTAGCTTTCGTCCTATATACTTTTATTATTATCTTTGCTATAATATCCGAAAAGGGCAGAAGAAGACCGGAGGTTTTTCGAGATGCTCTGCCCGTTAAGGTTATCTTGTGCTATTTAGTCCTCAAAAAAGTGTTTTGTGACTTTTGCCTTTCTGGATTCGTAATGGTGTCCTATAAGGCTATTATTTTGACATTTTCGTTACGAATGAATTTTTTGAGGGTGGCTGATATTGAACGTATCAAAAGTCACAAAGGAGAGATTTCGCTATGGATAAATTCGTTTTAAAGGCCCCGTATCAGCCCACCGGCGACCAGCCCCAGGCGATCGAGGCGCTTGTAAAAGGCTTCCGGGAAGGCAATCAATGCCAGACTTTACTGGGGGTTACGGGTTCCGGAAAGACTTTCACGATGGCCAACGTGATCCAGGCATTGAACAAGCCAACACTGGTCATCGCCCATAATAAAACACTGGCTGCTCAGTTGTACGGAGAATTCAAGGAGATGTTCCCTGATAATGCGGTGGAGTATTTTGTCTCCTACTATGATTACTACCAGCCGGAGGCTTACGTGCCGTCCACGGACACCTACATTGAGAAAGACTCGTCGATCAATGATGAGATCGATAAGCTGCGGCACAGCGCCACGGCGGCGCTCATTGAGCGGAAGGATGTCATCGTGGTCTCCTCGGTGTCGTGTATTTACGGTATCGGAAGCAAGAAGGACTACGCGGAGATGATGATTTCGCTCCGGCCGGGCATGGAGATTGACCGGGATGAGGTCGTGCGGAGACTGATTGACATTCAATATGTAAGAAATGAACTGGATTTTAAGAGGGGAACCTTCCGGGTGCGGGGAGACGTGCTGGAGATTCTGCCGGTGTCCACCTTTGAGGACGCCATCCGGGTGGAGTTCTTCGGCGATGAGATCGACCGGATTGTGCAGGTGGACATTCTGACCGGGGAGATTAAGGCGAGTCTCAACTTTGCGGCTATTTTCCCGGCGTCCCACTATGTGGTGCCGCAGGAGCAGATTGAGAAGGCGGTGGTATCCATCAAGGAGGAACTGGAAGAACGGGTGGCATGGTTTAAGGAACATGACCAGCTTCTGGAAGCGCAGCGGATTGCGGAGCGGACCAATTTTGATATCGAGATGCTGAAGGAGACAGGATTCTGCTCCGGCATCGAGAACTATTCCAGACATCTGACGGGCCTTGCGCCGGGACAGGCGCCATATACGCTTATCGACTTCTTCGGGGATGATTTTCTTATGATCGTGGACGAGTCCCACATTACTGTGCCGCAGGTGCGGGGTATGTACGCCGGAGACCGTTCCAGGAAACAGACTCTGGTGGATTACGGGTTCCGCCTGCCGTCTGCTCTTGACAACCGGCCGTTGAATTTCTCCGAGTTTGAGGAACACATTGACCAGATGCTCTTTGTGTCCGCTACGCCGAATGTGTATGAGGATGAGCATGAGATGCTCCGGGCGGAGCAGATCATCCGGCCGACCGGTCTTCTGGATCCGCTCATTGATGTGCGTCCGGTGGAGGGGCAGATCGACGATCTAATCAGCGAGATCAATAAAGAGGTGGAAAAAAAGCACAAGATTCTTGTGACCACTCTGACCAAACGGATGGCGGAGGATTTGACTTCCTATATGAAGGAACTGGATATCCGGGTGAAATATCTGCACTCCGATATCGATACTCTGGAGCGAATCGAGATCGTGCGGGATCTGCGTATGGACGTCTTTGACGTGCTGGTGGGTATCAACCTGCTGCGAGAGGGACTGGATATTCCGGAGGTGACACTCATCGCCATACTGGATGCTGACAAAGAAGGATTCCTGCGTTCGGAGACTTCGTTGGTGCAAACCATCGGGAGAGCGGCCCGGAACGCGGAAGGCCACGTAATCATGTATGCCGATAACATCACCGATTCCATGCGGGCGGCCATCAGCGAGACAGAGCGGCGCCGGAAGATTCAGATGGAGTACAACGAGGAGCACGGCATTACGCCGCAGACCATTCAGAAGGCCATCCGGGACGTGATTTCCATTACCAGCGAGGAAGAAAAAGAGGAAGCCGGACGGGGACTGAAGAAGGACATCGAGTCCATGGACAAGAAAGAATTAAAAGAAATGATTGCTCAGCTCACCAAGAAAATGAACCGCGCGGCCGCGGAGCTGAACTTCGAGGAGGCGGCAGAGCTGCGTGACGAGCTGAAGAAATACAAGATTGCCCTGCGGGATTTTGACTGACCGGCAGGTAAAGGGTCAAAACCGGCAGACGAAGGGTCAAAAAAGCAGAATATCTCTTGCAAAATATTTTATAAGAAGGTAAGATACCAAAAGCAGTTATAACAAGAACACAGAGCTTAGTGTACTGGCACATTCGTTGGCAAATGAACATGTCAGTACACTAATACATTTTCGGGGATGAACTGCCCGCAGTACATTTTCCCGGGAAATGTACCGGGCTTATACAGTGGTCAGAAGTCTGACAGACAAAGGGAGATATACATGAGTGAAAAGAAAGAATATATTCGTATTCGGGGTGCCAGGGAGCACAACCTGAAGAATATTGATGTAAATATACCGAGAAATGAATTTGTGGTGCTGACGGGACTGAGTGGTTCCGGAAAGTCCTCTCTTGCTTTTGACACCATTTATGCGGAGGGACAGCGCAGATACATGGAGTCTCTGTCTTCGTATGCGAGACAATTCCTGGGACAGATGGAGAAGCCGGATGTGGACGACATTCAGGGACTGTCCCCGGCCATTTCCATTGACCAGAAATCCACCAACCGGAACCCGCGTTCCACCGTGGGAACAGTGACGGAGATCTATGACTATCTCCGTCTGCTCTATGCCCGGGTGGGGATTCCACACTGCCCGAAATGCGGCAAGGTCATTGAGAAGCAGACGGTGGATCAGATCGTGGACACGCTGATGGGACTGCCGGAGCGGACGAAGATCCAGCTGCTGGCGCCTATCGTCCGGGGAAGAAAGGGCGAGCATGTGAAGATTCTCGACAACGCAAGGCGCAGCGGTTACGTCCGGGTGCGGATCGACGGGCATCTTTATGATCTGTCCGAGGAGATCAAACTGGAAAAAAATAAAAAACATACCATAGAGATCGTGGTGGATCGTCTGGTGATAAAAGAAGGCATTGAGCAGCGTCTGGCCGATTCCGTGGAGACCGTCATGGCTCTTACCGGCGGTCTGCTGCTGGTGGATGTGCCGGGGGGAGAGCCGATGAATTTCAGTCAGAGCTTCTCCTGTCCGGACTGCGGCGTCAGCATCGATGAGATTGAGCCGCGGAGTTTTTCCTTCAATAATCCGTTCGGCGCCTGCCCGGTCTGCCATGGCCTTGGCTTCAAGATGGAGTTTGACGTGGATCTGATGATTCCGGACAAGCGGATGAGCATTGCGGAGGGCGCCATCACCGTTCTCGGCTGGCAGTCCTGCACCGACCCGAAAAGCTACACGAGAGCCATCCTGGACGCTCTGGCAGAGGAATATGATTTTGACCTGAACACGCCGTTTCAGGATCTTCGGCCGGAAGTGCAGGATATGCTGATTTACGGCACAAATGGCAAAGAGGTGACCGTACATTACAAGGGAAAACGTGGCGAAGGATACTACGACGTTGCCTTTGAAGGGCTCATAAGAAATGTACAGAGAAGATACAGAGAGAATCATTCGGAACGTTTGAAGGCAGAATATGAGAACTTCATGACGGTGACGCCGTGTGATTCCTGCCACGGACAGCGACTGAAAGAAGAATCCCTGGCGGTGACCGTGGGAGATTACAATATCGCAGAGCTCACGAATCTTTCTGTAAAACGGCTGGTGGAGTTTTTCAAAAATGTACAGCTCAACGACCGTCAGCTCATGATCGGAAAACAGATTCTCCGGGAGATCCGGGGAAGGATTGGTTTCCTGAACGATGTGGGGTTGGATTATCTGAGTCTTTCTCAAGCCACAGGAACCCTTTCCGGAGGAGAAGCGCAGCGAATCCGTCTCGCCACCCAGATCGGCTCCGGCCTGGTGGGAGTTGCCTACATTCTCGACGAGCCGAGCATCGGTCTGCATCAGCGGGACAATGACAAGCTGATTCACGCTCTGAAAAGTCTGCGGGATCTGGGCAATTCCCTCATTGTGGTGGAACACGACGAAGATACCATGCTGGCGGCGGATTATATCGTAGATATCGGCCCGGAGGCCGGCGAGTACGGCGGCGAGGTAGTCGCCACGGGAACGGCGGAAGAGCTGATGCGTAATCCGAACTCCATCACCGGAGAATACCTAAGCGGCAAACGGAAGATTCCTGTGCCGGAGGTACGCAGAAAGCCGACCGGCTGGCTGACCGTGAAAGGCGCTGCAGAAAATAATCTGAAAAATGTTACCGTAAAGTTTCCTCTGGGCGTGCTGACCTGCGTAACCGGCGTGTCAGGCTCCGGCAAGAGTTCTCTGATCAATGAGATTCTATACAAAAAGCTTGCCTGCCTGCTGAACCGGGCGCGCATCAAGCCGGGAAAACATAAGGATATTCTGGGCGTGGAGCAGCTGGATAAGATCATCAACATCGATCAGTCCCCGATCGGGCGGACGCCGCGCTCCAACCCGGCTACCTACACCGGCGTTTTCGACCACATCAGGGAGCTTTTTGCCATGACCAAGGACGCCAAGGCCAGAGGCTATGACAAGGGGCGTTTCAGTTTTAATAAGAAAGGCGGGCGCTGCGAGGCCTGCGCCGGCGACGGTATCATCAAGATCGAGATGAATTTCCTGCCGGACGTATACGTTCCGTGCGAAGTCTGCCACGGCCATCGGTATAACCGGGAGACATTGGAAGTAAAATATAAAGGCAAAAACATTTACGAGGTGCTGGATATGACGGTGGAAGAAGCCTGCCGGTTCTTCGACAGCCTGCCGTCCATCCGCAGAAAAATCGAGACACTGCGTGACGTGGGACTTGGCTATATTAAACTGGGCCAGCCGTCCACGACCTTATCCGGCGGCGAGGCGCAGAGGGTGAAGCTTGCCACGGAACTTTCCCGCCAGAGCACAGGAAAGACCATCTACGTGCTGGATGAGCCGACCACCGGTCTGCACTTTGCAGACGTTCAGAAACTGACGGAGATTCTTCAGCGGCTCACCGAGGGCGGCAACACCGTGGTGGTCATTGAACATAATCTGGAAGTCATCAAGACCGCCGATTATATCATTGACATGGGACCGGAAGGCGGCGACGGCGGCGGAACCGTCGTTACAACAGGAACGCCGGAGGAAGTGGCGGCAGTGCCGGAATCCTACACGGGGCAGTATTTGAAAAAATATCTGGCATAACGGCCGCTTCCCGGATCATATGGTGGGATATAAAGATAGCGAAAAGATAAAAAAACTCTCAGGAAGCCTTCGTTATGCGGTTTTTAAAAAGCAAGATTGCGCATAAAGGTTGATTATTTTACCGGAAACCTGTATATTTGAAAAAGAAATATTTATTAATGTATTTCCTTTAAAATATTTACCATACATTTGCTGGTATCAATGTTTTGTTTATGTTTTCGGTATTAAGTGAAAGAATATATTATTTTAAGAAGATGGAGATGGAATGGACGAAAAAATAAAAGCCTTATTAGTTGGCGTGAACCTCAATGACGACCCTGATTTTGAAAATGCATTGAAAGAACTGGAAAGTCTGGCGGAAGCCTGTGATATGGAAGTTGTCGGCGTAGAGACACAGAATGTAAGTCAGATCAATACCGGAGTCTATGTGGGAACCGGAAAGGTGGATGAGATTAAGGCCGTGGCGCACATGCTGAACGCGGATGTGGTCATTTTTGACAACACTCTTTCTCCTATGCAGCTGCGGAATCTGAAGGATATTATCGAGAGACCGATTCTGGACCGGACGAATCTGATCCTGCAGATTTTTTCTTCCAGAGCGCAGACAAGGGAGGCGAAAATCCAGGTGGAAACCGCCAGGCTGCAGTACGAACTTCCGAGACTGACCGGCATGGGCGAGGTGCTGAGCCGTCAGGGAGGAACCAGCGGCGGCATGTCAAATCGGGGTGCCGGAGAGACGAAGCTGGAGCTGGATAAGCGGAAGATTCGTCATCGCATTTCCGAATTGAAAAAGGAATTGAAAGTAGTAGAGAAAAACCGGGAAACACAGAGAAAGCGCCGTCTGATTCAGGGAATACCGCAGGTTGCTTTGGTAGGATATACCAACGCCGGCAAATCTACTTTGATGAATGCGCTTCTGGATAAATACGAGCAGAAGGATGAAAAAAAGGTGCTGGCGGAAGATATGTTGTTTGCCACGCTGGATACGACCATCAGGAGTATTCACCTGCCGGACAAAAAAGAGTTTCTCATATCGGACACCGTTGGATTCATCAACAAGCTTCCCCACAATCTGGTTCAGGCGTTTCATTCTACTTTGGAGGAGGTCAAGTATGCGGACCTGCTGCTGGAAATTGTAGATTATTCCGACGAGAATCATAAGGATCAGATGAAAGTGACGGAAGATACCCTTCGGGAGCTGGGAGCGGAACAGATTCCGTGTATTCATGTTTACAATAAATGTGACGGTATTATTGAACCTCTGCCTCAGATCAGAGGAGATGACATATATATGGCTGCCAAAAGAGGTATTGGTCTGGAGGAGCTGGTCGAGATGATTTCCAGTCACATTTACCAGAATTACGTGGACTGCGTGATGCTGATTCCTTATACGGAGGGAGCCCTGGTCTCTTACTTCAGTGAGAATGCAACCGTAAAGGAAACGGAATATCTGGCGGAAGGAACGAAGCTGACCATGAATTGTCTACTGAAAGATTTGAAAAAATATAAGCAGTATGTGGTAATATAAAACCAAGGGTTCCGGAACAGACTTATGAGAAAGCTGTTTTGGGACAGAAGAGAAAAGAGGGAAAAGTATGAAACTGAAAGAAAAGTACTGGCAGATAAAAAAAGAAGCCGGAGCCTGCGTCGCCGCCCTCCTCGTCCTGATCGTATTTTGGGCAATCGCGGGATTTGGCGTCAGCCATCTGAACATAACCGTGTGCCATACACCGCTCTGGGCCATCACCGGGTGTATCGGTACGTGGATTTTTTCCATTATAATGGTTGTCTGGATGGTAAAAAAAGTATTTAAAGATTTTGATCTGGAAGATGAGGATGAGAAACATGAACGGTAATATATGGGGATTGCTGCCGGTATTTATATTTATGATGGCCATGCTGGCAGTGAGTATTTATTTGCGAAATGCAGCGGCAAAAAAGAGTTCCGGTAATTTCCTCAATGAGTATTTTACCGGTTCCAGAAGTCTTGGAGGTTTTGTTCTCGCCATGACTACTGTGGCCACCTACAGCTCCGTAAGCTCTTTTGTGGGCGGACCGGGACAGGCGTGGGACATCGGCTTCGGCTGGATATATATGTCCGTGGTTCAGGTGACGGCATTATTTCTTGTACTGGGAATCCTCGGCAAGAAGATGGCCATTGTATCCCGTAAGATTGACGCCGTAACAGTCATTGATGTGATTCGTCACCGCTATCAGTCCGATCTGCTGGCCAATCTGTCCGCCATTATCATCGTGCTGTTTTTCTCGGCGACGATGGTAGCCCAGTTTGTGGGCGGTGCCAAGCTGTTTGAGGCTGTGACCGGTTATTCTTATGTGGTCGGCCTTGTGGTATTCGGTCTGGTAGTAGTCATCTATACTGCCGTGGGAGGTTTCCGCGGTGTGGCGGTGACCGACGCGCTCTGCGCCATTGCCATGCTGGTGGGCATGTTCATTCTGCTCGTGGGAATCCTTCAGGCCGGAGGCGGCTACGAAGCCATTATGGAGCAGATTACTGTGCGCCGTCCGGAACTGCTGGAACCGCTGTCCGGAGGAAATATGCCGTACACACTGTACATTTCCCAGTGGATGTTAGTGGGTATCTTCACAGTGGGACTGCCGCAGTCAGTGGTTCGCTGTATCACATACAAGGATACGAAATCGTTGCATCGTGCTATTATCATCGGTACCGTTGTCATCGGCGCCATGAACATCGGCATGAACTTTATCGGCGTGCTCTCCCAGGGGATCCTGACGGAAGACCTGGCAGCCTATGGAAACAGTGTGGATAACATTATGCCGCTGGCAATCGTCCGCTCCCTGTCGCCTCTGGTAGCGGGAATTACCATCATCGGACCGATCGCAGCGTCCATATCCACCATATCCTCCCTGCTTCTGACGGCAACTTCTTCCATTATAAAGGATGTCTATATGTATGAAAAAGAAAAGCGCCAGCAGAAAATTTCGGAGAAGAAGACGAGCATGCTCAGTCAGCTCTGTACCCTTGTGCTGGGCCTGATTATTTTCTTTATATCAATTAACCCGCCGGATGTTATCTGGAAAATCAATATGTTCGCTTTCGGCGGGCTGGAAACCGCATTTTTCTGGGTGTTTATACTCGGTATGTTCTGGAAAAAAGCCAACAAAACCGGAGCTATCTGGGCCATGGCAGGAGGAACAGTCGTGTATTGTCTGACTATGCTTATGGGCATAAAAATCATGGAAATTCATCAGATTTTAATTGGTATTGTGGTTTCACTGCTCTGTATGATCATTGGTTCTTATGTGGGTAAAGATGTGGACAAGGAAACTCTTGGCATATATTTTTGTGAATAAAGACAGCGCCGCCCTTTTCAGGTCGTTTCCAGGCGGCAAAAGAAGATAGATTTATGAATCCAAAACCAGCGGGAGAAGATGAATCTATGAATTGAACGTGACATGAAGAGATGATACATTTATGTATCAATGCAGCATGAAAAGGAGAAAAATATGAATATTGAGAACTGGAAAAAAGATTACGAAGAGTTTGAAAAAGTAACCCGCGATTTTTATGACGGCAAGATTTCTGTTCCCGAATACAAAGGCTTTTCCGGCGGCTTCGGCAGCTATGCCCAGAGAGGCGGAAAGGCCAGCATGCTGCGCCTGCGTCTGCCGGGCGGCAGAGTCACAAAAGACAAATTGAAGTTTATCACAGACAGCATCCGCAGATACCACATCGACAAGGTACATTTCACCACCTGCCAGACCATCCAGCTTCATAACCTGAACGCGGACGCCGTCTGCAGCATCGCCGTGGAAGCGCTGGAACACGGTATCGTCACCCGCGGAGGAGGAGGAGATTTTCCAAGAAATGTAATGGTATCCCCGTTGTCCGGTGTGGAACAGGGTGAATATTTCGATGTGAGCCCGTACGCGGAAGCGGCAGCAGAGTACCTGATGACCCTGATCAAAACCGTAAAACTGCCTCGCAAGCTGAAGGTTGCATTTTCCAATTCACCGGCCAACCGCACCCACGCCACCTTCCGTGATCTGGGATTCGTGGCGAGAGAGGACGGAACCTTCGACGTATACAGTGCCGGTGGTCTCGGCAACAATGCCAAAATGGGCGTGCTGGTGGCGGAAGGCGTGGAAGGCAGCAAGATTCTTTACTATATCCGCGCCATGGTGAATCTGTTTACCACCTACGGCAATTATGAAAACCGGGCAAAAGCAAGAACCCGCTATATGCAGGACGTTTTAGGCGAGAAATACACAGAAGAATTCCGGAAGAAACTGGACGCCGTCTTTGCCAGCGGAGTCGATATGGATATTCCGGAGGAAAGGATTACGAAAGCTGGCGGTCATGACCTGGCAAGTGCCGGTACAGAGGCCGATGGAACAGGCGTTGCCGCAGCGGTACAGTCGGCAGGAAAAACCGGCGACGGCAGCACAGTGGAAGGCAGCCGTATCATCCCGCAGAAACAGGACGGCCTGTATGCCGTGGAATATCACCCGATCGGCGGATGTCCCGCCCCGGAGAAACTGATAGAGATTTATGACGCCATCAAGGACATGGAGCAGGTGGAGCTTCGGGTGGCGCCGGACGAAACGGTCTATATCATTAACTGTACCGGAACGGAGGCAGAAAAATTACTGGCAGTCACCGATGACGGTGCCGCCAACCTGTTTGAGACCTCCGTTGCCTGTATCGGCTCATCCATCTGTCAGGTAGGCGTGCGTGACTCCCAGAAGCTGCTGGCAGCCCTGGTGGCAGCGGCAAGAGAATGGAACTTTCCGGAAGGAACCCTGCCGCGCATCCACATTTCCGGATGTCCGTCATCCTGTGGTACCCATCAGATTGGCCGTATCGGCTTCCGCGGCGGCATGAAGAAAGTGGACGGCAAACCGGTATCTGCATTTGTGCTCTATGTCAATGGTAAGGAAGGCGAACCGGCACAGTTCGGAGAACAGCTGGGAACCATTCTGGAAGAAGAAATCCCGGCATTCATGAAAGCTCTGGGAGAAAAAGTGTCAGCCAGCGGCAAAGACTTTGAGACCTGGTACGCGGAGAATCCGGAACAGCTGAGAGAGATTGCAGCTCCGTATTTATAAAAGTAAATAAATGTGGAAATCTCAGCAAAAAAATGTTACACTTCATAGATAAAATGATTATGATTGCCGGATATTCAGGCAATTTCAGATAAAGAAATTACAGATAAACAGGAGGAAAGCCCATTGAAAAGAGAAACAGTCATTGTTATCGATTTCGGCGGACAGTACAATCAGCTGGTGGCAAGACGTGTACGGGAATGTAACGTATACTGCGAAATCTATTCTTACAAAACGGACATTGAGACCATCAAAAAAATGAATCCAAAGGGAATCATTCTGACCGGCGGCCCGAACAGCTGCTACGAGGCAGATTCCCCAACCTATACAAAAGAATTATTTGAACTTGGCATCCCTGTGCTTGGCCTCTGCTACGGCGCACAGCTTATGATGCACATTTTAGGCGGTAAAGTTGAGTCAGCCAAAGTGCGCGAATACGGAAAGACAGAAGTGTTTGTCAACACAGAATCACCGTTATTCACCGGCGTGGAGCCGACCACCGTCTGCTGGATGAGTCACTTCGATTACATCTCCCAGCCGGCGCCGGGCTTTGAAATCTGTGCTCACACCAAAGACTGCCCGGTGGCAGCAGCAGAAGATCGCAGCCGTAAGCTCTATGCCATCCAGTTCCACCCGGAGGTGCTGCATACCGTCCGCGGCAAGGAAATATTAAGCAACTTCGTATACAATGTCTGTAACTGCGCCGGAGACTGGAAAATGGACTCCTTCGTACAGGACTCCATCAAAGCCATCCGTGAAAAAGTCGGCGACGGAAAAGTCCTGCTCGCCTTATCCGGCGGCGTAGACTCCTCCGTGGCAGCCGGCCTCCTTTCCCGCGCCATCGGCAAACAGCTGACCTGCGTATTCGTGGACCATGGCCTTCTCCGCAAAAACGAAGGCGACGAAGTAGAAAGCGTCTTCGGTCCGGAAGGCGACTTTGACCTGAACTTCATCCGCGTCAACGCCCAGGAACGCTATTACGGCAAGCTGGCAGGCGTCACAGAGCCGGAACAGAAACGTAAGATCATCGGCGAAGAATTTATCCGCGTCTTCGAAGAAGAAGCCAAAAAAATCGGTGCCGTGGACTTCCTCGCCCAGGGAACCATCTACCCGGACGTCGTTGAAAGCGGCCTCGGCGGAGAATCCGCCGTTATCAAATCCCACCACAACGTGGGCGGCCTCCCTGACTACGTAGACTTTAAAGAAATTATCGAACCGCTCCGCGACCTCTTCAAAGACGAGGTCCGCAAAGCCGGCCTCGAACTGGGTCTCCCGGAAGCCCTCGTCTTCCGTCAGCCATTCCCGGGCCCGGGCCTCGGCATTCGCATCATTGGCGAAGTCACCGCCGAAAAAGTCCGCATCGTTCAGGACGCCGACGCCATCTACCGCGAAGAAATCGCCAACGCCGGCCTCGACAAAACCATTGGCCAGTACTTCGCCGCCCTCACCAACATGCGCTCTGTCGGCGTCATGGGAGACGAACGTACCTACGACTACGCCGTAGCGCTCCGCGCCGTCAACACCGTCGACTTCATGACCGCAGAAGCCGCAGAGATTCCGTTCGAAGTCTTGCAGAAAGTCATGAGCCGGATTATCAATGAGGTGAAAGGAGTCAATCGTGTATTCTACGATCTGACCAGTAAACCGCCGGGAACGATAGAATTCGAATAGGATTTTGCGAAAATAGCCCCAGTATTTATGCGGATTCCAAACAAATTCCGTTAATTTGTGGCAACGGATTGGCAACGTTCTAACCATATCCGTTGAATAAAATTATATTTCTATAACATAAAAACCTTACTGATGAACTGTTTCCAAAATTGGAAAGAGCAGTCAGTAAGGTTTTTCTTTTTGCATTTCTTTATTGATTTTCTTTTTTCAGAGCCTTTATGAGTTCGTCAGAGAGTTCATGAGACGGAACCTTTGCCCGAATCTCAGAGGTATCTAATTCCGGATAGTTATATCGCCAGTTATCGTATTCTTCCTGGCTGATTTCTCCGGCTTCCAGTTTTGCTGCCATTTGCTGCCATGCATGAAAAGGTTCGAACAGATGCTGATATTCTTTGTGCTCCCGGTCAAGGCGGAGACAGAGTTCTCCGTCAATCTCTCCGATTTTGATGCCATACATATCTTCCAGTGCAAAGAGGGTATGCATGAGACCAAGATAGGAATCAATGTTCGGAACATTGATGGCTCTGGTACTGACACCGAAGATCTGTGCCATTTCTTTGACCAAATCAACTTTAGGGGTTCTGGCTTCTGTTTCGTACTGTGCCACACGGACATCCGAAGTTTTTCCAAGGAATCCCAGAAATTCGCCAAGCTCCTTCTGTTTCATACCTTTTCTGTTTCTGAAAAATTTAATACGTTTTCCAAATGCCATAGGGATCTCTCCTTTTTCCTGAAATCTTTTATTCGTTTTTGAATATAAGCTCCTACTGTTGTGCAATGAATAGGAATCGGTGGTTAACGATATTTGTTTAAATCAGTATAGCATATGGAAAGATGAGACACAAGAAAAACTTAAACAAAAAAATTTAATTATTGATATTCAAACCACTTGACTTAACGGAAAATAGTTAATATAATACAATCAAAACTTAACTGAATAAAGTTAAGTTCAAGAAAATTTGAAAATGAGGTTGTATAAGGTGCCTTGAGAGATTGGATAGGTATAGGGGCATTTTTTGAAGCTCGTGGAAAGGAGGTGAATAGAATGTCTGAATTAAAGAATGGATTTCTGACTGCAGAAGAGGTAATGGATATTTTACAGGTCAAGCAGTCAAAGGCATACCAGATTATCCGCCAGCTGAATAAAGAACTCAGCGGAATGGGACTGATTACAGTGCCGGGGCGAGTGGATGCCAATTATTTCAAGAAAAAGTTGTTTTATGAAGAAAAATAGGAGGTACTTAAGATGGCTGTATATCAGGAAAAAGACAAAGGTACATGGAGAGTGGTGTTCCGGTACACCGATTTTACCGGGGAAAGAAAGCAGACGCAGAAACGTGGCTTCAAGACCAAACGGGAAGCGACTGCATGGGAACATGAGATGATGCTCCGAAAAGGAAATAAGCTGGATATGACGTTTGATAGCTTTTATGAGATTTATTCCGAGTATAAACGTCAGAGGGTAAAGGAAAGTACATTTGAGACGAAAAGCCACATTGTGCGTACAAAAATCCTTCTTTACTTTGGAAAACGTAAGATCAATGAGATTACTGTGGCAGATGTGATTGCCTGGCAGAATGAGATGATGGCATACCGGGATGAAAAGGGCAAGCCCTATTCCGTGGATTATCTGAAAACGATTCAGGCACAACTTACAGCAATTTTCAATCATGCAGTCAACTATTATAATCTGCCCTGCAATCCGGCAAGACAGGCAGGAAGTATGGGAAAAGAAATCCCGAAGGAAATGAAGTTCTGGGCAAAGGAACAGTATCTGAAATTTGCCGAGGCAATGATGGACAAGCCCAGATCCTATTATGCCTTTGAGATGTTGTATTGGACCGGAATCCGGGAAGGGGAGTTGCTTGCCCTCACACCGGCAGATTTTGATTTTGAAAAACAGACGGTGCGGATCAATAAAACGTATCATCGGATGAAAAAGCAAGACATTATTACTTCACCAAAGACGGCGAAAAGTAATCGGATTGTTGTGATGCCGGAGTTTCTTTGTGAAGAGATGCAGGATTATTTCCAGATGTATTATTCGTTGGCGCCGGATCAGAGGATTTTCCCATTTTCCAAATCTTATCTGAAACATGAAATGGAACGGGGATGCAAAGAGACAGGAGTTCCGATCATACGAATTCACGATCTTCGTCACAGCCATGTTTCTCTGTTGATCCATATGGGATTTACAGCTCTTGCCATTGGAAACAGAGTAGGGCATGAAGCAGAAAAAATCACGTATCGGTATGCACATCTGTTTCCGACAGTGCAAACGGAAATGGCGAATAAGCTGGATGTGGAACGGATGGAAAAGGAGGATGAAATCTGATGGAGAGAACGTTGGACGCAAAAGGACGATGGAGAAACCGGACGGTGGGATTCCGGGTATCCGAGGAAGAAGCACAAATGATTGACCGCATGGTGGCGTTATCCGGGCTTACCAAACAGGAGTATATCCTGAGAAAATTGATGGACTGGGAAGTGACTGTGCAGGGAAATCCAAGAGTTTATAAAGCTCTGAAAAATCAGATGCAACAGATTTATAGGGAACTGAAACGGTTGGAAGCATGCAGTGACGAAAAGGAAGAACTGCTTCAGACTATCCAGATGGTTGCTGTGACATTGAATGGGATGAAGGAGGAACCGCAGCATGTGGAATCCCCGGAACATCTTTAAAAAAGAAAATGCCCCTGCTGGTAACAAGGACATTTCTAAAACTCATACAAACTTATGCAGGCTCTGGTAAAGCCTCATAGACAAAAACTCAATCCTTACGGGAGAAGTCTGCCTATACGCATATAGCTTTATGTGTAGTATAGCAAAGTTCTCCTGCAACGGAAAGAGGGAAATTACTGAAATTAATAACAAATGATACAGGAGGATGGAACATGAACATTTTTCAGGAAGTGAAAGAACGTGTCACCGCAAAGCAGGTGGCAGAGAGATATGGGTTGAAAGTCGAACGGAACGGGATGGCGTGCTGTCCCTTTCATAATGACAAACACCCCAGTATGAAGATTGATCAGAATTATTATTGCTTCGCCTGTGGGGCAAAAGGTGATGCGGTCAATTATGTGGCAGTGCTGTTTGGATTATCCCAGTTCGAAGCAGCGAAGAAGATTATTGAAGACTTTTCTCTGGGAATTCCAATCGAGCAACCGAAAAGAAAACAAAATTCTGGATTTAAGAAAATAGAGAAGGTTCCAACAAAAGAGGAACGGATTCAATTTGTCCAAAAGAAAATTGACGGATGGGCAAGGGATGCTGCGAATGTTTTGCTGCGGTATCTGCGATGGATGGAATTCTGGAAGGAGTTTTACAAGCCGGAAACTATGGAAGCGGAATGGCATCCTTTATTTGCCGAAGCCTTACAGAATGAAAGTAAGATCAGTTATCTGGTGGACCTGCTGATGTTTGGAACGGGTGAAGAGATTTTGAATTTTTCCGGAATGGAAGGGAGGAGGTGAAGCGGTATGAACAGAGAATTGCAGAATATGAACGAGGAGTCCTTGCAGAACTTAGAGGAGATTGTGGTGGCGGAGCTTCTGACGGTGGAGGATATCAGGGAACGGCTGGATACCACGGAAAAGGGGAAAATCCGTCAGTCCATCCAGAATTGCAAATATGCGTTGGAACATGATCCGTGTCTGAGAGGAGCTATCTGCAGAAATGAAATGACCTGTCAGATTGACATCATGAAGAAAATGCCCTGGAAAAGGCGAGGTGTCCATATGACCGATACCGATATGAACAATCTGGCGTTATATCTGGAAAAGAATTATGGATTGACCAGTGACAGGGTGATTGCAAAAGCGATAGATATCGTGGCGAATGAAAACAGTTTCCATCCGATTCTTCAATATCTGGAGAGCCTGAAATGGGATGGCATTCCGAGAATCCAGCATATGCTGACACATTTCTTTGGAGCAGAAGATATTGCATATACCGAGGAAGTGATGAAGATGCATATGATGGGAGCGATCCGCAGGCTGTATGAGCCGGGAGCCAAATATGACATCATGCTCTGTCTGGTCGGAGGACAGGGGACCGGAAAATCCACATTCTTCCGTTATCTGGCAATCAAAGATGAATGGTTTACAGACGATATGAAACGGATTGATGATAAGAAGGTTTATGAATATCTGCAGGGACACTGGATCGTGGAAATGTCAGAAATGAATGCAGTGGCAAATGCCAAGAGCATTGAAGAGACGAAATCGTTCCTGAGCCGTCAGAAGGATATTTATCGAATCCCATATGAAAGGCGGGCAGAGGACAGATACCGACAGTGTGTCTTCTGTGGCACTTCCAATGATCTGAATTTTCTCCCTTTTGATCGTACAGGGAACCGGAGATTTGCCCCGGTCAGAGTATTTCCGAAAAAAGCGGAAACTACCATTTATGAAAATGAAGCAGAATCTAGAGCATACATTATCCAGGCATGGGCAGAGGCAATGGAGATCTACCGAAGCGGAGACTATCCGATGACCTTTTCGCCGGAGATGGAAGATCACGTCAAACTTCTGCAGAGGGAATTCATGCCGGAAGATACCCAGACAGGTATGATTCAGGCATTCCTTGATGCATACGAAGAAGATTATGTATGTTCGACCATTATCTATCAGCAGGTATTTCATCAGGAAGGAATTGTACCTAAATGGCAGTCAAAAGAAATCGGAGATTTGATGGATAACGAGATTATTGGCTGGACCAAACATGGCAATCACAGGTTTGGTGGCACTATTGGAACGCAGAGGTCGTGGAAACGAATACAGCCGAAAAAAGATGAGGATGGATTCCTGAAGGGGGATGAGTACATGGAAATCCCATTTGATTAAAGATTACTTTTAAAATGTTTTGAGCCCTGTTCACAGATTTCTGTTCACAAATATCCGGGCGAAATGTGAACAAGAAGGTGTGAACAGGATTGAAAAAATTTTGAAAACAAAGCAGAAACGAGAAACAGCCCGGAAACGGGCATCAATAAAAATGGCGGATACGCCAGTCAGAAAAAATTAATCATCAGTACATATAGAATTATCCGGGTATGCCCAAAAGAGCCCTCGGCGATTGAGAGCGAAATACACCCATCGCACAAGCTGAAGCTTATGCTCTGTGTCTTTCGTCCTCCCGGAGGGTCTCGCAGGGGCGAGTTTTGCCTACCAAAGTATTCTGTAAAAGCGAATAGCAGTGGTGATTTCTAATGGCAGCGTATTCGACGGAAAGGAGAAAGTGTGAACAGGCGAAATCATAGTTTTGTGATGGAAAGTAAGCTGCATGATGTAAAAGGCAGAGTGGATTATATCAGCAGCCTCAAGCGGCAGGAAAATCTATATGCAGTCTTTTCCAATGTGGAGGACAGCTACTGGGAGCTGCTTGCAGAACAGAATCAGCGGGATTTTGCAAAAAGCGGAACAGAAGGAACGTGTATTGAAGCCAGAGAGCTGATAATTATGTTACCGCCGAGTCTGATCGATTATGACCATGAGTTTCTGTTGAAATATATGACATCAAAATTTCTGGAGAAATATGATGTGGGATGCTGTGCAGCTCTGCATCATAATAAGAGAAAAACAAATCTACATATCCATCTGATCTTCTCAGAAAGGGAAATCCGACAGAAAGTGGAGCGAAAAATTGCCAGTAGAAATATGTTCTATAATGAATTCGGAAAGCATGTACGGACGAAAAAGGAGATTTTGGATGAGGGTGGAAAGCTCCGTCCCGGATGTAAGATCATCAAAAAAGGGGAAGTGTATGAGACGAATTTCTTTCATCCAAAGAAAGAGGAATTTAAGTCCAATGCGTTTCTGGAAAATATGAAGCAAGTCATGACGGATGCCATCAATGAGATTGTGAAAGATGAAAATGAGAAGCTGCAGGTGTTTCAGAAAGGCAGTCTTTATCTTGCTACCAAAAAGATTGGGAAAAACAATCCCAAAGAAGCGGAGATCAGGGCAGACAATTATCTACGGCAGGAATGGAACCGGAATGTAGATCGGGCATTGCTTACAGGTGCATCAGAAGTAGAAGTGATGATGGCAAAGCAATCACAGATTGATGAACCGGTGGCGGAGTCACTCCGGGAACATGGGCAGAATCCGAAATTATTTACCGGGATTCTTCAGAAAGCAGTCGGATACCTGAGGGGATTTGTAGAATTTCTGCGGGAGACGAAATACTGCGATAGGGATTCGGAGGGGAATCCATTGCTTGATCATGATGTGCGGATTGACATTACGCCAGAACCATTGCCAGCAAAAACAAAAGGAGAACGTCCTTCTTCCGAAAAGCAGGAAGCAGAGGTTATGCGGTTGCAACAAATCCTGAATAAGATGAAAAAACAGGAACAGAAGATCTATGCCATTGAGAAAGCGATCGTGAAACTAGAAAAAGATCTGAAGGAAGTGAAAAAGAAATGGTTCCACCGAAAAGAGCAGAAAGAACTGGAAAGAAAGATTGAGACTAAGAAAGTACAGCTGGAAAAGGCAAAGGCTACATTGGATTTGATTCCGGCACAGCATGGATATCAAAATGCACTGGAACTTACAAAGGCAATGAAGCTTGCGAAATCGGAATTAAAGAAGGTTCAACAGGCTCAGAAAGTATGGGATGCGCCGGAACCAGAATTGGAGAAAATGTATCTGAGGATTCCGGCGAATCTTCAGAGTGTGGAAAAAAGAAAAGTTCAGAAAAGTACCGAGCAAAGACGAAATATTCATGAACGATTGGAGGAGAAAAAACAGATCGTGGAGCATCATCCGAAAAAGAAGAAGCAGAGAAGTGGAATGGAACTATAACTCGTATATATTTGGAGAATATGACTGATAAGTAAAACCCTGGATGGCAGAATGAAAACTGTTGATCCAGGGTTATTTGTTGTAGGATAGTCCATTAAATATTGTGTTGAAATCGGTATGAAATATTGTTGTGGTCAAGGCAATGAGTCACTAATTTTGATGTTGTAGGTATCTGCTTCTATTTGAGAGTGATTGTGTAACTGTGTCATGCCTTGTCTCTACATCATTCGTGGCATAAATATTACTAACCTCTCAATTGACAGGTAAAGTAAATAGCTGTATAATAAACATACATTATGGATTTAAATCTGCAGAGAGAGGGGCGTGCACAGGGTGGATAATGCTGCTAAAAAGGAATATCAGTTTGTTGGTGAATTCTCGGATGAGGCTAAGAAGGATTTTCTTAAGTTTTTGGACGAGTTGCATGAGAAAGAACACAATTGTGGAGTTGTATCCCATACAAACCATTCTAACCACAACAACTGGTAAAATTTAATTGAAAACGTATGAAGTCGTTGTAATAGTCCAATTATCATGTAAGCTGAAGAGCTTCTTGTGGATTTATTTCAACGGCTTTTTCCTTAAATCTAGATTCTATGTGGGAAAAGCTAAGTTTCTTTTTTGGGATAATTCAGATATGAAATTAGAGAGGGGAATAGCATGGAAATATTAGTAAACAATGCGTATGCAAATAACCTTAAAAATATTGATGCAAGGTTGCCAATTGGTAAAGTGATAGGCATTGCTGGTGTATCTGGATCGGGAAAGAGTACACTTGTTAAGGATGTAATTTCAGCATATGGTGCCCAGAACTATGCCCTTTCGCTTCCGATATCTGAAAGAGGATTCATTGCAAGTAATACAGTTGTGCCAGTAGATTCCATTGATAATCTTCCTGCCACATTGATGATAGATGTTGTGAATAGTGTGAATAATCCAAATTCTACATTGTCAACAATTACAGGTATCCATTCATTGCTTAGAAAATTATATTTTTTTTATGGAGATTATCACTGCCCAACTTGCAATAATGAAGTTGAAAATAACGTATTTGACATCATTTCACGCATACCACATTCTGCTTTTGCTGAGGTAAAGTGTGATGCTCGTTATAATGAAAGGGTAAATGCGATTAAAGAGAATTTTATCATTCAAAAAACTGAGTATTATGATAAAGATAATAAGCGTCAAACAAAAAAGGTTGTAGATGGATATGTTCGGCTGTTTTTTAAGGTTGAACCTAATAAACTTGGTACAGCTGCTCAAACATTAAAAAGTTGCGCAAATATGTCGCTGCGGATAATGCTTTCGGAGAATAATTCTATAGTTGATACACGAATTCATACTATATGTGAGCATTGTCATACTGTTCTTTCGAAGAAAAGTATGGGACTATTTTCATTCAACGTTTCAGCACAAGATGGTGGTGGGGCATGTACACGTTGTTCTGGGTCTGGGCGAGTTTTGACTTGTAATGTTCAGTCTTTCGTTTGCTGGGATGTACCAATGAATAGCGGAGGTATACCGACAATAACTGATAAAGGAATTCAGTATACAACTGTTACAGAGAAATTCTTGGATGCTGTTGCTTTAAAATATGGCTTTTCTTGGAATAGCACATTTGGAGAACTGAATGAACTACAGCAGAATATCATATTGGATGGTTCTGAAGAGTTGATTACATTTACTGATCGCCGTGGAGCCAACGGAGGAAGGAAGTCAGAACGATTTTTAGGTTTTAGAGCATACACAGTGGAGAGTTACCGAACAGGAAAAGGAACTGCCACGCTCAGTAAGTATGTTCAGGATGAAGTCTGTCCTGAGTGTAAAGGTAATCGTTTAGACGGGACAACTGAGTATATTACCTACCGTGGAACAACTTTAAGGCAATTGTTATCATTGAATCTTCGTGAACTTGGAGAGAAAGTTAATTCATGGATTGCAGAGGCAGCACCTAACGAAAGAGTCATACTTGAGCAGATAAAAGCAAGGGTTAGTGTATATGAGGATGTAGGTTGTGACTATCTTGAGTTGAACAGACAGTCAACAACACTAAGTGGTGGAGAACTCCAACGTTTAAGATTGTGTTCATACCTTTCTAGTAATGTTACAAATACTTGTATTCTGTTGGATGAACCTACTACTGGGTTACATCAAAAGGATATTGAGAAACTAGTGGCATTACTACACAGACTTAAAACAATGAACCATACTGTAATACTCATTGAACACAATAAACAAATATTAGCTACATGTGATTATATCTTGGAGTTAGGACCTGGTGGAGGAACTGAGGGGGGTGAAATACTGATTGGTGATTGGCTGGAAGGTACCGATACGGATTGTAAGAAATTTGATGTATTGAGTAATATCACTACAAACAATAATCCAGCGGTTATAATTCCTCCAGATTCCAAAACAAAAATCATTCGTATGGATGATTTTTCGGCATTGTATATAAAGCACCAATCAGTAGCATTTCCAATGAATAATTTGATTGCTGTTTGTGGTGTATCTGGTAGCGGAAAATCTACTTTTGTTAACCACTGTTTAATGCCATACCTCAACGACAATGGCAAGAAACTTGGGATAAAACATATTGAGAACCTTGGGCAAAAAAATGCTACAAGAACTGCAATATCTAATGTTGGTAGTTTACTTGGAATTAATGACAAGATTGCACAGCTTTATGCTAAAGCGAGTGGAATTCGCAAAGGAAACTTTATGATTAATTCTAACGAAGGAAAGTGCCCAGTGTGCGGTGGAAAAGGCCGCATTCCAATAGAAGAAGGTGTGGTTGAGACTTGTCCTAATTGCGAGGGCAGAATGTTTAGCAAAGAAGTTCTACAGAACAAGTATCAAGGATTAAACATATTGGAGTTTTTGCAAACTTCTTTGAAAGAAATAATTCCTTTGGTGCAGGATGACAAAAAACTGAGCAAGCTATTCAGCCTATGTGAACAAATAGGAGTCGGCTATCTTTCTTTGTCCAGATCCTCAAAGACATTGTCCAAAGGTGAAATTCAGAGAATTAAGCTTGTTAATGTCCTCTCTAATGCTGAGAAGGATAACATATATATCCTCGATGAGCCATCAAAAGGATTACATCCATTTGACATTGAAAAATTACTGAGTATCATTTCTGAAATCATCAAAAGCGGGAATACAGTAATTGCTGTTGAGCACAATGTTGATTTCATTTCTCGTTGTAATTATGCCATTGAATTTGGACCTTCATCTGGGAAAAATGGAGGAAGGGTTGTATTTTCTGGTAATGTAAATAGCCTTAAATGTGCAGACACACCTACAGGTAGAGCATTACAGGGAAGAGAAATTCAGATTGAGCATAATAAGGATTTCAACTTAGATACAATTGATGGAAATGTTGACATACAGATTCCTAACAATATTACCATTGAGAAGAATGTTATTAACTATGTTAGTGTTCGACCAATTGATATGGATAAACTCTTCGCTTATACAAATGGAGAGTACCTGAAGGCGGCATTGCCTGCAAATACATTTTTTTTGAAACAGCAAAATGATGCTAATCAACTCATTGGATGCAAGACCCCTGTTATTCGACCAGTGGGAATCGGTAATGTTTCATTTGGTAAAAAGGCGCGTATTGTTGATGCACTAGGACTTCATGCTCTCATTTCAAGATACTTTATGCCTATATCATTAAGACCTGTGATTGGTAAGCGATTTGTACCGGATGCATTTTCTCCTTCAAGCTCATTGGGAAAATGTTCTATATGTAAAGGAACTGGAGAACTTGAGCAGTTTGATTTTTCTTTAGCTTTCTCAAATGGAACGATTCATTTGTCAGTTGAAGAATTGCTAAGAAAGAGGACAAATTATACCATTGCGAAGAAGCATCTAAAAAAGGATTACGGATTAGATATTTTCAGACCATTGGGAAATTTAACAGAAGAAGAAAAAACAGTGCTCCTATTTGGAGATAGGCAACGAAAGTTCTATGATAAAAGTAAAGAGTACTATTGGGAGGGTTTGAATAGGCTTGTAATGAAAGAATTGCGTTACATGGAAGACAAAACACTGGCAGAGAAAATTCGTAAAAGTAAATGTGTTTCTCCTTGCATGGCCTGCAATGGAGCACTCCTGAGTAAAACATACAGGAACCTGGATCGCTCTGCTGTAGGATACAAGCAGTTTATGCGTTGTTCATTTATTGATTTACTCAAAGATATAAAGAATGATATTTCAGCAAATCATCAGTTGATTAGAGCATTCGAAGTGGTTGTGACTCTTGGACTTGGAAATCATAACTGTTTTACCAAGATGTCCAATTTGAGTAAAGAAGAACAATCCTTAATTCAGCTTGCAGCTTATTTGATTCATCCTATATTTGATTCTATTATTGCTATTGATGGTAGTATAATTAGCTCTTGTGCATCAGTTGAAGTCGTATTGAAGAAAATGACTCAAAATTGTACAGTAATAATTAATAAAGGTAGGGAATAATACCATATGGGTTATTTATTAAATCACAAGGAAGTTGAATCGCATATTGTAATGGGATATAAATGCAATCATTACTGCCGACATTGCGTTGTGCAAGTGAAGCGCACTCGTGCTGATGAAGAGAATGCAAGTGATTTGTCCAAAGACGAGGCGCTTAAGGCAATTCAGACAGCGATAAATAATGGTGCGACTAAAATTGTATTTACTGGTGGTGAGCCAACGTTGAGAGAGGACTTGACTGATCTCATAATATATACGTTGAATAGTGGGTGTAATGTGCAGGTTCAGACCAATGGTTCGAGGCCTGAAAAGATAAAAGAAATTTGTAGACGTTGTGGCAAGCATTTAGATATGCTTGAGTTCATGATTCCACTTCATAGCGCAAATGCTGATAAACATGATTTTATTTGCAGAAGCAATAACGGTTTCAGTCAGGCAATTGAGAGCTTGAAAGTGCTTTCGCGTGCTGGAGTCCGGATAATAGGTAAAATCGTACTCACAAAATTTACGGATAGTTTAACTGATATTTGTAGAGTTTATGAAGATATTGGTGCTTCAAGTATTATTATTGCTTACCCGCATTGTGTTAGTTTTCCTGTAGATGTTATTAGGGAAGTGGATTTAGAGAAAGAGGATACGAAAAGAATTTTTTGCGAATTCTTCAAGAATGAATATTGTATGCCAATTATTCTTCAAGCATTTCCAAGATGTTTCGTGGGAGAACAGACTAAGGCCGTTATTCAAGAGGAACAAGAGGATTTTTTGGCATTGGAAATAGTTGAGCATCAATTCAGGACGAAGGAAGGTAAGCAGTGGCATACATTCAGAAAGCTTGATAAGAGGAAGTTTTCTCATTGTACGTCATGTCAGTACAACAATAACTGCGAAGGAATATGGAAGGATTATCAGAAAGCTTATGGAAATCAGTGATCATGATTTAGTATTAATTCTCAAAAATGCTGGAACAGCATGTAATATCGGATGCAAGTATTGTGCCGAGGCACGGAAGAAACTAGTTAAATTAAGTGAAGATACTATTGTTACCTTTGATGATGTAGACATGCTTATGAAGCAAACTGCTTCTGTGGAAAATGTGACAGTTTTGTTCCATGGAGGAGAACCCCTCTTACTTTCTATTGAATATTACGATAAGATAATCAAGAAATGGCGTCAACAGCGTGACGACGTTTATTTCGGCTTTCAGACAAACGCTACACTGATTGATGATGAATGGCTTGATTTCTTTGAGACAAACAGAGATATTGTAGGTATTTCAATTAGTCTTGATGGAGATGAATCTGCAAACTCTAATCGAAAAGGTAAGGATGGAAAACCCACATATCCGGATGTGATTCGTGCCTTGGAAAAACTGCAGAGCAGAAATCTGACCACAGGAATGATTGCAACATTGACACAGGAGGCGTTGGGACGAGAGCAAGAATTATTTGATATTGTATCTAAATTTAGCAATATCCGGTTTTTGAAGCTCAATCCATGCTATGACATGTGGTCTGATGGAAGCGTTCCTGAATGGGGAATTCTCCCTAATGAGTATGCTCAGTTTGTTATCAATTTTTTTAACATTATGTTTGATAACCACTACTTTGGAAAACTAAATGTGGAACCAAGTCTGAGCATAATTAAGAGTCTTGAGGGAATAGAAAACTCTTTTTGCAATTTTTGTGAAAAAAAATGCAGTCACTTCCTGAGTGTTTATCCTGGTGGTAGAGTGATTGCTTGTGATAACTTTACCTTGGAAGATGGAATGTATCCTAATTTATATGATCAAGACAGTATTGAGGAACTCTTGAAAAAGAAACCGCAGCCATTATTTGATCAACTGGATTCTCTGCTTGCAAAATGTGAAAGTTGTGGGTATCAAAGTATTTGCCATGGAGGATGTTTGGCTGTAAGACGCAGATACTTGCTTTACGGCAAAAATGGAGAAGGTCAGCTATATTGCACCGAAATGCAAAGAGTGATTGAGTTCATTAAAAGTAGAATAGAGGGTGTGCGTAAGTAATATGAATATTTTAGATATAAAACTGACATATAAGTGTAATAATCATTGCTCGCTTTGTTGCCAGGATTATAAGATAAAAAATGATGAAAGCACAGCTATTGTATCAGATATATTTGCGTATATAGAGGGAATGACCATCAATGAAATCCATGATACTAAGGTTGTACTTACTGGAGGAGAACCAACATTACACCCCGATATTCTTCGCATTATTAAAGAATTTACGAATAAAGGATTTGCGGCGATTCAACTCCAAACCAATCTTACTTTAAGATCGTTATCGATAAGTGTGAATGATTTAGTGAAAGCTGGAGTCACAAGCTTTGGAATATCATTGCATGGGTGTAACAGCGAGATGCATGAGAGTTTTACTAGAACAGAGGGATCGTTTATTAACACTGTGAATAATCTTACCAAGTTATCACACCTTGGAATACCGGTGGCGTTAAACTGTGTTATTTCAAAGTATAACTTGAACAGTTTGTCGGAGATAGTCACATTTGTGGCTGAGAATCACTTGGCAAATAGCATTCAGTTTGCTTTTATTCATATTACCGGACGTGCAGACCAGCATCACGAACTGGTTCCAACTATATCTTCGGCAGCTGAAGCGGTTCGGAATGCAATGACTATTGGAAAACAGCTCGGTATTGACGTTAAGAGCGAAGCAATTCCGTTTTGTATGATGAGAGGATTCGAAAGAAATGTAGCGGAGCTTGAACAATTGGACAATATTACTGTTTTGGATAAGATGGGGGCAATGCATTTCTCAGAACATAGAGAGAATTGTCTGAAAACAAAATCAAAAGCATGTGAGCAATGTTTGTTCTATTCTATGTGTGAGGGCCCTTGGGCAGAATATCCGAAACTATTTGGCTGGGAGGAATTTATCCCTGTTCGGAGAGTGAAACCTTATGAATAAATTGGATAATTTGCAATTGATTGGAGAAGGGAGCAATAGTAAAGTTTATTCCTGTTATATAGACGGAAAAGAATGTGCAGTTAAAGTGCCTCATGATGCTGAAAGATTTATAAGCTGTGCATTGCAGGTGGATTCATTAATGACTTGTCAAAATACTAACATATCATTTGTGACGCCACAAGTCATTCGATACGACAAACATAATGACACTTGGGGTGAAATACTTATCATGGAAAGACTTAATAGCATTTATCCAGTCAGCTTTTTGATGAGAAATGGAATGGTAGAACGGGAGCTGATTATAAACTGTGCAGCTAAAGCTATTGCTGAACTGCACAGCTTAGGTATTTCTGGGTTTGATGTGGAGTTCTATTGGTCGTTTGAGCATAAGAAGTTGGTATTGTTGGATCTCGGACCAAGATATACAATAGGCTATACTAGCGAGGAAATGGTTGGGAAACATTATGCGTATGCCGTAGAGAACCAGAATTGGATGACGTTATGGAATTTAGTATCAGAACTGCTTGACGGTAATGAGGCTAAACCACTGTTTCAAAAAATTATTCAAGGCAATGAAATACCTCAAGTCGAACAATTGCAGAATGCAGTAAGTGAAGTTGCTGAGCAGGAACATATTCAAGGTGTAGCAAGAAATCATTATCTTCAACTTATAGGTGATTGTCCTAATTATTTGAAGCAAAAAATGAAAACTCTGTTTATCAAAAAGTATCTTTCGTATTCTGGGGAGGCAAACTTTCTTTATACAGGTGCTTTCGTAAATGCATTTAGAAAAGGTATTACATCTAGTACAGTATGTCTTTACTTTTCAAGATATAATACATTATCCAAAGTGAGTAATTCTGTAAGTATCTCATAGCGCAAAGGAGGATTTGTATGGAAGTATGTTCACATAATAGATTTGATCCTAATACGATATTGTTCAAAATAAATGGTACAAAGTGTAATTTGAACTGCAGATACTGTTCAGAGACAAAGAAGGCCTATAAAGAATCCATGTGTCGTGAAGAGTGTAAGGATATAATGTCGGCGTTGCCAACTGCTTGTGACATAATATTGCATGGAGGGGAACCACTTCTGGACTGCAATGCCGTATGTGAAGCCATTTCAGCTTTCAGAGAAAGAGGGACGAAAAGTAAGCTGTCCATTCAGACCAATGGAGTCATTGATGCTGAAATGAAAGATTTATTGCTGAAAAATAGTGATATACTGAAAATTGGCATCAGTATTGATGGACCAAATAATCAGAACAAGTTAAGAGTTGACTATTACAATAATCCTGTATTCAAACGGGTAGATGAAACTATATCCTTCTTTTCACAGCATAGTATTCAGATAAAATGTATTGCAACAGTTAATTCTGCAAATGTACATGATCCAATAGGCACTTTGGAATATTTTTTGTCTCACAAGAATATTAAACAGGTTAGATTTAATCCATGCTTTGATATGGATGATGAAGGTTTAGCCGATTATGCCATCAGACCTTTACAGTTCTTGGAGTACACCATCAAGTTAGTCGATTACTGGATTCGTCATAGAACATATAGAATTGTGCGAATTGATCCTATCCAATCTGAAATTGAAGCTGTATTATCACAGACAACACAGCCATATATCAACTGTTGTAAGTTTATTTCAGTTTATCCCAATGGACAATCTACAATATGTGATGCATTAGGTGTTGAGCCGTTTGAGTACAGTTCAGTATCTGAGATCTTTACTGATGCAGAGAGCAAATACATGGATATAATGAATTATCCATGCAAAAAATGTGGAGATTTTGCAGATTGTGGAGGCGGCTGTGTAGCTATTTTCAGGAGATTTAGTGGTAGGAATGAATTGATCCAGGAGTACTGCAATTATCGGAGAAAACTCAAACAATACATTAAAAGTGTTATTTCAGAAATGGGTTAAAGGAAATGGAAAAGAAATGAGTTTTGCGTCATCTGAGAGGCTATGAAATAGTGATTGTGATGACAAGAGTGCTTTACAGCGCATTAAATATCAGTAAAAGATTTTTTACTCAGTTGAGATTTGTATAATATTAGCATGGCAACGGTCAACCAGTAAGCCCCAATAATATATGTAACAGAGATAAGATAATGGCAAGAATTATGTTAAAACTAAACAATATTCAGTGTTTTTAGTGTCTGCGATGGACTTGCCGAAAAGAAGTCTTTGCTTTTCTGTGCTCCTTTGTTATAATAATTCCATGGCAACATTCTGGCAACAGTTCTTCAGAAAGCCAGTGGAAATTATGTAATAGAAATATAAACTAGGCATATTGCAAGCAAAACCTTAATTAATTCCGTTAAGTTCTGCTATGGCAGAGCCGAATTTGAATAGTGGAAAAAATTCCCTTAGAGGGCTTAGATAAGCCATCTGAGGGGATGAAAAAAGGCTCCGTGACAATGATATGACAATAAGATTTTTATGGATTGAGGTCATGAGACTTTGTCATCTTAACTATGATGTTTCTCATATCCCAGCCCTAAGACTAGTTTACGTTTTGTTAATCCTCGAAATGTGCGGATTCGCTTAGTTTGTTCTCACAGTGTTATAATCCTGTGTCTTTTCTGAAAAATTATATGGAAAGCAACAAACATACCGCATGGCAAGTCGCCATAATAAACGGACCGACTGTTCGCATTTTGCTTTTTATAACGATACCAATAATACAGTCAATTATCTGTACTATCAGCATTGCCGCTGTGACAACAAATAAAATGGTAGGTGCGTTTCTACATACGGGAATGGCAGCGGCACACGCTAGAGCAAAACTTCTGGTGAACATATACAGGGCGTTTGTCCGGCTGGTTTCCCTTTCTGCTATAACTGCTCCTATTGAGAAGCAAACGCCCAGAGTAGCACTGATTAGTGTTGTGTATGCGTTTATATAGTATATCAATGTCTGTCCTCCTGCCATAGCATAATCCATTCTTCGTTGTTTTCCCGTATAATATTAAAACCGATTTTTCGGTACATCTTAGCCGCATAATTAACCTTTTGAACGGAAAGTGAAACACGTTTATAACCATGTGTTTTCAATAAAGACAGTATTTCTTTCATCATATTGGTTCCTATCCCCTGTCCACGGTATTCTTTGTATAGAGAGATGGCAAGGGAGGGAGTTTCATCATCAATATGTCCGTAGTCGTGCATAATGCGTACCCATACGGCACCAACGATTTTTTTCTCAACTTCTGCAACTAATGCAAAATCATCTTTTAATAATCCAAATTGATTAACATAAATTTGTAATTCAGGAGAAGCGATAATATTTTTTGGTGGCGGCGTTATACTGTCTGGAATAAAAATCGCTTCGTATAGAAAATCATTTAATAGTGGATATTCCTCCATTGTCATTTCCCGTATCGTATGAGTATTCCGGGGCATTTTCCATCACCAGTCCGGCGATAGGAAATCACCATTCCGGATAAACGGAAATCACTGTTCCGGAACAGGAAATCATATTTCAGAGCCTTATAATAGAGACATGCATCGCA
>FCNR01000021.1 GCA_900016875.1 Eubacteriaceae bacterium CHKCI004
AAAACAAGGAGGGAAATACCCGGCATATATGCCAGAAATCCCAGCATAATACTACAAAATATGAATTTTTCAAGGTACTATAGGTACAGGGCGCAACTAATTATATAGTTTCGACCCCAACATCATATTATGGTCAAAATATATTTCTGACGCAGGTGCGGTCTACAGGTTTCCTGCACGTACATTCCCTCCGGCTGCTCTGACATCGCCAGACGCACCCATGGTACCGTCCTCTACCGCTCCAGCAGCCCGCTGATGCTCCCGATGATATCTTTCACCCGCGGAAGCAGATCTTTTTTCGGAATCTCACCGGGGTCGTAGACGAAGACCGGGTTCACTTCCGGCCGGATGCGCATGCGGCCGCGGAAGGTCTTCAGGAAGTCGTCTATCTCGTCGACTTTGACTTTGGCGCGGGCGTTCATGATAAAGGAGATGGCGGTGCCTTTCTGCTCGATGGCGAGAATCCATGCCCTGTGGGCCTGCTGTTTTACCAGAGCCACATCCATGAGCCGCAGGGTCGGCGCCGGCACGTCGCCGTAACGGTCGGTGAGTTCCTCGGTCAGGTCTTCGTATTCTTCCTGATTCTCGATGACGGCGATCCGTTTGTAAAGCTCCAGTTTCTGGCTTTCATTTCCCACGTAGGATGCCGGAATGTAGGCGTCGACGGATAAGTCCACGGTGGTCTCGAAGGTATCTTCCTCGTGCTTCTCGCCTTTCATCTCCATGACGGCTTCGTTTAACATTTTGCAGTAAAGGTCGTAGCCCACGGCCTCCATGTGGCCGGACTGCTCCGCCCCCAGCAGATTGCCGGCGCCGCGGATCTCCAGATCCCGCATGGCGATCTTGAAGCCGCTGCCCAGATCAGTGAACTCCCGGATAGCTTTGAGACGTTTTTCCGCCTCTTCCTTTAAGATGGAGTTGCGCCGGTACATGAGGAAGGCGTAGGCCGTCCGGCTGGAACGCCCCACCCGTCCCCGGAGCTGATAAAGCTGGGACAGGCCAAAGTTCTGGGCGTCATGAATGATGATCGTGTTGGCATTGGAAATGTCCAGTCCGGTCTCGATGATGGTGGTGGACACCAGCACGTCAATCTCTTTGTTGACGAAAGCAAACATAATCTGCTCCAGCTGCCGCTCTCCCATCTGCCCATGGGCAAATTCAACCACAGCCCCCGGCACCAGCTTCTGCACGTCGGCGGCCACGCTGTCGATATTATTGACGCGGTTGTACACGTAATACACCTGTCCGCCCCGGGCAATTTCCCGCTCGATGGCCTCCCTCACCAGTTCTTCGTTATATTCGAGGACGTAGGTCTGGATGGCCCTCCTGTCCACCGGCGGCATTTCCAGCACGCTCATGTCCCGGATGCCCGCCAGGCTCATGTGAAGCGTCCGCGGAATCGGCGTCGCTGACAGAGCCAGCACATCCACGTCTTTTTTCATCTGTTTGATTTTTTCCTTCTGTTTTACGCCGAACCGCTGCTCCTCGTCGATGATGAGGAGTCCCAGATTTTTGTACTGGATACTCTTGGAAAGCACCTTATGGGTGCCAATCACAATATCCATGGTTCCCTTTTTCAGCGCCTCCTGAATCTGCTTCGTTTCTTTCGGCGTACAGAAACGGGACAGCATACAGATTTTTATCGGATAATGCTTCATACGCTCCACAAAAGAATTATAATGCTGCTGGGCAAGAATGGTGGTCGGTACCAGGTACACCACCTGTTTGCTCTCCATGACCGCCTTGAAAGCCGCCCGGATGGCGATCTCCGTCTTGCCGTAGCCCACATCGCCGCAGATGAGCCGGTCCATGATTTTGTGACTCTCCATATCCCGCTTGGTGTCCTCGATGGCGGTAAGCTGGTCCTCGGTCTCCTCGTACGGAAACAGCTCTTCAAACTCCGTCTGCCAGACGGTATCCGGGCCGTAGGCGTAGCCTTCCCTGGCCTGCCGCTGGGCGTAAAGCTCCACCAGATCCCTGGCCGCAATCTGTACCTGAGAACGGACTCTCGACTTGGTTTTCTCCCACTCATTTCCTCCCAGCTTGTTAAGCTTCGGTTTCTTCGCCCCCACGCCGGCGTATTTCTGTATGATCTCCAGCTGAGACGCCGGGATAAACAGATTGCTGGAATCCTTGTATTCGATATTGATATAGTCTTTCGCCACTCCGTCGGTCTCAATCTGCTCCATACCCCGGTAAATGCCGAGGCCGTATTTCTCGTGAACCACATAATCTCCGATGGAAATATCGGCAAGGGAGCGGATTTTCTGACCGCTGTACTGACTCTTTTTCTTCCGGCTTTTCTGTCTGCGTTCCTTGAAAATGTCCTTCTCCGACAGGACCACAAACTTGATGGCCGGGTATTCAAAACCGCTGTTCAGCCGGCCGGTGGTGACCATCACCTCGCCCGGATGCATTTCCCGCTCATAGTCGTCGACAAAATAAGCCAGAAGTCCCTCCTCACGGATATCCTCCGCCAGTCTTCTGGCACGGGTGGCTGAGGCGGACATGAGCATGATCTCATATTTCTCCCTGCACCAGTGCTGCAAATCCTTGATGAGCTGGTCGAAGCTGTTATTGTACGAATAAATGGATTTGGCTTCTATATGCACCGACTCCTTCGGTTTGAACAGCTCATACTGCTGTATCATACCGGACAGCAACAGCGTCGGGCGCTGCAGGATGCGGAAAACCGTCTCCTCACAGCCGTAGAGCAGATCTGCCTGGGACGGCAGTACGTAGCCGCCTTCCAGACGGCTCTGCATGGACAGGGAAAACTCCTGCTCATTGGTTCTGCCTTTCTCCTCCACCCGATGGGGCTCGTCAATGAAAATCATCGTATCTTCCGGCAGATAATCCAGAAACGACGCTGTTTTCTCATAAAAATACGACAGCAGAGTTTCACTTCCGGCTGCGGTGCCCAGGGAAGAGAGTTCATCTTCTGTCGCTTCAACCATTTTCCGAAGTCGTTCCTTTTCCTGACGTTTCTTCTCTTTTTTAAATACTTCTGCCTGCCGGGTGTATTCCTCCTTCATCCGCCGGATGGCCTCCGGCATCCTGTCCTGAGGAAGAATCATTTCCGACGCCGGATAAATGCGTACCTCGTCCAGATTCTCGATGCTTCTCTGACTCTCCACATCGAAGGAGCGCATGGAGTCAATCTCATCGCCCCACAGCTCAATGCGGACAGGACTTTCCTCTGTCAGCGGGAAAATGTCCACAATGTCGCCCCGCACAGAAAACTCGCCCGGGCCTTCCACCAGTCCGCTGCTCTGGTATCCCATCTCCACCAGAGTCCTCCGGAGCTCATCGGTTTTTATGACCGAATCCAGACCGATAGTCAGACTGGCTTCCTGAAACGCCTCCGGCGGAATCATTTTTTCCATGAGTACGTCAAAGCAGAGAACGATGGTCAGCGGCTCCCTCTCCGCCACACGTTTCAGCACCCGCATACGCTTCATGGCCGTATGATTGCTGTGCACGTCCGCACTGTAAAACAGAATATCCTTGGACGGATAGTGCATGGTGTTCCGGTCAAAAAAGCTCAGATCCTCGTACATTTCCCTGGCCTTTTCCTCTTTCCAGGTCACGACCAGACGGCAGGGCGCTTTTTCTCCCAGATTGGCGATAAAATGGCCTTTCTGGGAGTCCACACAGCCGGTAATCCCCACAGGATACCGGCCCTCTTTCTGATTTTTTTCTATTTCCCGATATTCACTCAGCCGCCGCAGCGGTTCCGCTAATACCCCCACAGTTACACCTCTTCATTTTTCTTTGCTCTCTTTTTCTTTCCCACACTGTAACGGTTCATGGCCTCGTCAATCTCGTCCATGGCGATGAGCTCCGCGGCCTTCACCACATTTTCCAGAGCCTCATCCAGCTTCTCCTTCTCTTCGCCGGAGAAATGCCCCAGCACATAGTCGGCCAGATCCTGCCCCGGATGTTTCTCTCCGCCGATGCCCACCCGGATGCGAGGAAATGTATCGCAGCCCAGATGGCTGATGATGCTCTTGATTCCATTATGCCCGCCGGCGCTGCCTTTCTTCCGGATGCGCAGCATCCCCGGGTCCAGACTGATATCATCATAGATAATGAGGATATCCTCCGGCTCCACCTTGTAAAAGTCCGCTGCCGCGCGGATGCTCTCCCCGCTCAGATTCATGTAAGTCAGGGGCTTCATGAGCAGCACCCGCTGACCCGCAATAAACCCGCTGCCGGTCATGGCTTTGTGCTTGTGCTGATTTACAGCGATGCCCAGCGCCTCGCTGAGCTTGTCGATGGCCATAAATCCCACGTTGTGTCTTGTTCCTTTATATTTATCGGTCGGGTTCCCCAGACCTGCGATAATCTTCATATTTTGAATCTTTTCCTTTCGTTGGTTTTCTTCATTGGCAAATGTGTCGGCTCCCACGCATCCCGGCGGGAAGTAGAACTCCGCCACCCGGCGGGCGGACTGACTGTCAAAGTAGTCGTTGTGCAGTCTGGCGAAGGCCCGCACCTTCCCGATGTCCCAGCTCTGCTGCCGGACACTGGCGCACAGGTCGTCCATGGTCGTGAGGATTGGTCCCGGCGCAGTTTCTTCATAATCATAATAAAATCCCCGGTCCTGGTCAAGATACCATTTTTTATCGAACGCGTAGAGCAGGATCGGCCGCTCCAGCAGGGAATATTCCACAGCGATGGAAGAATAATCGGCGATGAGCAGATCCGTCGCCAGCAGAAGCTCCCGCACATCCGGCCATCCGGTCAGATTCGGCACCTGCTCCGGCACCTTCGAGGACTGTATCTGCGGATGCAGACGGACAGCCAGGCAGTATTCATCTCCGCACTCCCGCTCAAACCGTTCAAAATCAAAATGGGAGAGCAGCTCCCGGTCTCTCTGCTCATCATCCCGGAAGGTCGGCGCATAGAGGGCCAGCTTCCGTCCTTTCAGCTGCGGAAACTGCCGCTCCAGGCGCTCTCTTATGGCCTGCACATTATGTTGTCTGAAATAATAGTCCGCCTGCGGACAGCCGATGGCCAGCACCTTGCCCTCCGGCACACAGAACGCCTCCGCGTAATTCTCCCGGATATGTTCGGAGCTTGCCAGGATGTGCGTTACATTTTCATTGACCTGCTTAAGCTCGGCAAGAAGCTCCGGCTCCAGCTCGGTGGAACCGCCGAACTTCTTAAAGGAACCCATGCCATGCCAGAGCTGCACCACCGTGGTCTCCGGCGCGATATCCATGTACGCCATAGGCATGAAATTATCGTTGAGAAAAATGTGGGCGGAAGTCGCCATATAGTAAGCCTTTTTGGTAAAGAGCGCAAAAAGGCCCGGAAGATTCCGGAGGCTCACCTCATAATCCGAATGTCGGATGACATGAAAAGACAGGGGCAGCCCCCGTCTCTCACATTCCTTTTGTATATCAAACAAACTGCCGACGCCGCCGGTGTCCAGTTTCTCAATGAGGGTCACCCGGTTCTCCCTTACCTTCCAGTGGCGGAAAAAATTAAACGCCCGGGCGAAGATTTTATTTGTATTCATGATAGCTCTCTCTTTTCTTTATACTTATACGTCTGTATCTGGATTATTATACACTTCCCGGGAGATTCTCTCAATGAAAAAATAAGGATTTGTCGAGGTGATAAGGAATGATACACAGACGATGGCAGGACGGACATAAAAATTCAGCCGCCGACGCCCTCAGTTCAGACATTAGAGAGAAATTCCGCCGGATTGCCTGCTGCTTCCGCGATTGTACCGTTCAGAGCACTACTTCTTCTCCATGGATGTTCTTTTTATACACAGCATTACAAAAAGAACGATCCACACGACCCACGCGGCCGTGCATCCTGCGCCGGGTTTAAAAAAGTCAATAGCTGCTCCGCATACAAAAGGAACCGCCATCCCCATCATTCTCTTTCCGTAAATGCGGCACATAGCATCTTCATCGAATTGCTTCCGTTCATTTTCGGAGCGCATATTATATCCGGTCAGGAGGTTACTTGCTCTGCCTTTGGAATTACAGAAGTATCTTCCCATAAAAAACATCAATAATGCCATGAACAAATCAAATATAATCACGAATACCTGAAACACCTTTTTCCTCCCGCTGCTTTCTGTCCTTTTGCCAAATCATTTGCTCAAAAATCATCCGTACTGCGTTATGATTCCGTCTTCTTTTCCATAACATCATAGCACAAAAAATCCTGATTTCCTGTGGGGATGATATGAAATGAAACATCTTTGTATCCTCTCTTGAGATATATCTTTTTGGCCGGAAGGGATGCGTCCAGTATGATGGTTGGATATTTAGTCAGGATTCTGTGTTCTGCAAACTGAAGCATCTCTGTGCCATATCCTTTCCCCTGGCAGGAGGGCAGGACAAAAAGGCGGCATATTTCATTGGCTTTTATAGTGATGGTTCCAATGACTTTCTGCGAGACATTCAGACAGAGAAATACCCTGTTTGCTTTCACATCATTTAAAATATGCTCTTCGCTGTGGTGCTCCAGGAAGAATTTTACCGCTCCTTCCGGATAATAATGTGGATAAATCTCAGAGATTGTTCTTTCTGAAATGTATTTGATTGTATCTATATCTGATAAAACAGCCTGTCTTATGCTCATTTTTATCTCCACTTCCTAAATCCTGATTATTTATGCCCCGTTCTTATGTACTCTATCAGTGTTTCTACATCATCAAAATCGTCATAGTCGCCGTTTATACCCTCCCGGTGATAAACCACTCCATTTTTCTCATTCCGTTCAAGGCAGTCCAGGAGTTCATCCTCGCTATATCTTCTGGCGAACTCTGTAAACGCATAGGGTTTGATTTTACCCAGCAACCCTTTTCTGCACGGTTCGTCACATTCGTAGCAATGCGCAATATCTTTTTCGATGGAACATTTTCTGTTCTCGCACCAGTCTTTATCCGGACATTCACCCGAATCACAGCCAGTGCAGGTTACATTTTCAGAACACAGGCAGCAGGCAAGTCCGCATCTCGCGATTCCAAGTTCTCTCTTCATAGGGGTACCTCCAAAAACTCTGTTTTCAGTTCAATAATTCAGAACGATATTTTTACAACATTTTCAGTTTTCCGTTCTCAAAATAATAAATGTTTTCCCACTTATACCCGAATGCGGAATCCGGTCTGGAAATATGGGGTTCAAAAGTAAAATACGGAATATCTCCCAATCTTGTCTGATTCCCTTTTTCAATGTAAATACGGTCTTCGTTTCTCTTTTCGATAGAATGACCTAAATTACCCAGGAAATCAAGATTGATAAAATCTTCCGAAACAATTCTGGTATTTATATGATAAAACAGTTCTTCAAAAGTTGTTCTTTCATCTACAAAATCTAATAATTCCTGATGAAGTCTTTGTTCCATCAACAGACCAGCTTTCCATTCTGCCTTCTGAATACAATTTATGTTATCAACCACATAACCCTCTTCAATAATTATAGTTCTGGCAAAATCTCCCCATATATGATTGCATTGAGGGCTGAGGTCAATGGTTACGATATCGTTTTCTTCTATGTATCTATCAGAAGTCTTATACTCTTTTCCTGACATAGACTTTGTTGTCTCATCTCCGGAAAAAATAAATGCGCCGATATCCCAGTACCAGAACGAATCTGCACCCAGTTCCAGCATTTTATCTTCACACAGCTTTCTTACCTGAGTTAATTTCATTCCAGGCGAAATAGTTTTACTGATAAAATCCATGGTCTGCTTTGTAATGAGTTGTACCTCTTTGTGTCGCATATGTCCCCTCCACGCTACGGTGTCACTACCGGCTTGCCGTCTTTATCGAGCAATGGCGTAAAACCTGCCGCATTTCCGTTTCTGTGAAATACGTATTGCACGCCGGTTTCGGTATCCAGCCAGATTTCAATTACGTCGACGGTTCCCTGCTGATAAATCTTTTTAAAGCGGTCCATAGTCTTCTTCCTTTCTTTTGCTTTTACATCATCAAAATCGTTATAGTCGTCGTTTATACCCCCAAACCCCATTAATCTTTTTTATTTTGATTGACATTGTAAACCAAAATATCTATAATAAAATTGAAAGGCGGTGATAACATGGCTAAAACACCTACTCAAATCAGAATTGATGCAGATATTAAACAACAAGCTACAGACCTTTTCAACAATCTCGGTCTGGATATGTCCAGCGCAGTTAATCTTTTTCTCCATCAGTGCGTCCTGAGAGGTGGGCTTCCTTTTACTGTAGAGATGCCTTCTTACAGCCAACACACACTTGATGCCATGGATGAAGCCAGACGCATTTCCCGTGATCCTGACGTCAAAGGATATACCAGCATGGACGAACTGCGAAAGGCACTTGAAGAATAAATGTACACAGTAAAATTCACAACCGCTTACAAGAAAAGCTATAAGCTTATGAAGAAACATGGTCTTGATCTTTCCCTTCTGGACAATGTTGTCTATGCACTCCGGCAGGGCAGACAACTTGATGCGAAATACCATGATCACGAATTAAGCGGCAAATTCAAAGGTTTCCGAGAATGCCATATCAAACCGGACTGGCTTTTGGTTTATCTGATTGAAAATGATATTCTGACACTTACGCTCGTAGACACCGGGACACATTCGGATATTTTTAAGCTTTAACAATGAGACGGGAACTCTATCAAAGGGATTCCGTCTCATTTTGTATGACGACTGTTACTCCAGCCACTGAATAAATGCTGTTTTGTCCGTACTGTTATAGCCGGCCTTTGCATAGAAGTTTAATGTACTTTGGTTTTTGGAGCCTGTTAAGAGCATCATTTTATAACAGTTGTTTTCTATCGCAATCTGTTTTGCGTAGTTCAGACACTCCGTTGCATATCCTCGTTCCCTGTACTTCTCATGTGTAACTACATTTTCTATAAAGGCATATGGCCGGACATTTCTTGTGAGATTCGGGATAATCACGCACACACAGGAGGACACAAGGATTCCATTTACTTCATTTAAAATGATATGATGATTTCTGTCGCCCTGAATCGTCTCCCATGTTTCTCTCAAATTCTTCGAGTCTTCCGGAATCTTATCTTCATGCAAATGTAGATATAACTGAAGCAGATCATTCAAATCATTTTTCGTTGCTTCTCTCACCATCGTGTTTCACCTCGCTGAACAACAGCCTTTCGCACTTGCCGCCCTTCTCTATGTCTCCACGCTACGGCGTCACTACCGGCTTGCCATCTTTGTCAAGCAACGGCGTGAAGCCTGCCGCGTTTCCGTTTCTGTGGAATACATATTGTACGCCGGTTTCGGTGTCCAGCCAGATTTCAATTACATCAATGGTTCCCTGCTGATAAATCTTTTTAAAGCGTTCCATAATCTTCCTCCTTTTTTCACGAAATTTGTTTGCCAAATGTATAAAAGCCACCCTGTCTCTATATTTAGATATCCTCTTTTTCTGTCCTGCCCTAAATAATTATAACAAATGTTTATATTTGTCTTTTATTTTCAGTTTTCTATAACATCAGTATAACACAGGTCGCTGTCTTTAACTATCTAAACTCACTATTATCGGACAGCTATGTCCTCTGTGAGCAGCACTCCAATTTTTCCATTATAATAAATTTGAATTTTTCATTTTCAAAAAGGGAATACTTGAAATAAAAAAACGCTTATGCTATACTAGGTTCAGGCAAAATGACGAGAAATGCTCAATACAGCACGCAGAAAACCCGGAGATGGCGGTCTCCGGGTTTTCCTATTCCGTTTTGGCAAAGGTGGCTTATACCTTCGGCTGGCTACCGCCTAATCATCTCCGTCCAGCCGTTTGCAAATATAGTAGGCGACTATACCTGCCATAACAGAGATTAAAAATGACGAAAATATACCCAATACAGCTCACCCCCTTCCTCTACCCGTCTAGGGGTGGTAGCCCTTAAATTATATCACAAAAATAAAAAATATCACAACAGAATTATTCTTGTTTCATTCAAAAATTATTTTTCCAACATTTTGTCTTCTTCGTCCTCAGCAGCATCAAGCCGCAATACCATAAACACATCGGCTCTGTCATTGGAATTATAACGCTCTTTCAGGACAAATCCTATTTTCTTATATAGAGAAATAGCTTCTCTGCTTGTGGATAATGTGTCCAGGTACATTTCTTTGTAGCCGCTGCTCCGTGCTTTGGATATTGCTGTTTTCAGCAGACGAAATCCTAGTTTTCTGCCGTGATATTGTTGTAAAAGATACAAAGATTTCAGTTCGCATTTGTCCTCATCTAATCTCTTTAGTGCAACGGTTCCAATTATATTTTCTCCGTCGAGCAGACACCAGAAATCTTCAAAGAAAGCCTCGATGTTTCCATACATTTTATGGCGCCCATGCAGTTCCAGCCTTCTTCCTGATTCGGGCAGACAGGTCCGCAGAAATATCAGCAGACTGTCATCGTATTCTTTTTTGTATTTTTGAATTTCGAACATTTCCTCTTTCTCATGGTTAAGTGTTTCCATGATTCAAGTTTTCCTTTCTAACCCGTCACAAAATTTTAAAACCAATTTATTTCTTCATCTGTGAATACAGGTTGTTCTCCATGTTCATATGGATTATAATTATGCCGGTTACATCCAAATTCTTTTAATGATTTTATTTTATTGTCTGCCGTCCATTCTACCAGAGATATCCCGTCAAATTCTTCTGTTCTGCCTTCGTTCATCTCATTCTTGAAATACCACTCTACAGCTGTTTGATCTCCTTTATGAAAAAACTGTTTGATTTCCCAGACAACAACTTTGCCGCGAGTATTCCATTCCTCAAACCAATGTTTTACGGCCTTTCGATTATTGTATTTTGGTCCCCAGCTTTCTGTGTAAATTACATTTTCTGTAAAAATATCGTCAATACCTGTGTCCCGCTGAACAAGCCACATATCAAACCATAAGCGGATAATTCTTTCTCTTTCATTCATAAACGCCCCTTCTCCGAGCTTCTCTGATTAATTTTGGTTGTATCAGAGGATATGTCCAATCATCGATTAAATGCTCGGTAATCAAAATTTTTTCTATCTCACTATGTATTGGTTCAAAAGAAAATATGTCGGCAGTGAAAAGCATTCCGAATGTTTCCTCGTCTGCCTTATCATTTACTCTTGTTTTCCCCGTAACCGAATATACGCAAACCGGTTCCATATGAAATTCTACCGCTCCTGTTTCTTCTTTCAGTTCTCTTTTGGCTGTGGTCATCTCACTTCCTGCCGCTCAAACTTCATAGGCGTATATCGCATACCGTCGGCCAGCTGCTCTGTGTCTAGATCAGAGAATCCCAGTTTATGGTAAACTGGCACGGCGTATGGTGAAGAGTTGACCGTGATTGTCTCCTGAGGGCTGTTTTTCAGAAAATGTTCCCATAATTTTCTGCCTATGCCCTTCCTGTGATCCTGCGCTTTCACAAAGAAACAGCAAATGTGTTTTCGGTTCTCGTTGGAGGCTATCACGCCTTTCAGCTCGTCTTTGTCATATGCGCCCCAGAACTCCAGCGTCTGAATGATCTCTTCGTTTTCGATGAAATCTTTAAAGGATTGTATGCCCTCTTCTGAGTAATCCGGAGCTTCAAACTGTAGAAATGTCGTCCATATGAGGGAAAGGGCGTCGGGTATCTGCGTATTATTTATCTTTTTGATATTTATTTCCATATAGTACCTTCGCTTTCTCAGTATATTTCTATGATTTTATAACCCGCCCGGCTGAGGGCATCCAGCGCTTTCTGATAGTTTTCTTCTTTTGTCAGTATGTAATCGGTGTTAAAGGTCGATATGACAAAGATTCCGATTTTGTTTTCTGCCAGTATCCGGGAAATGTCCGCCAGTATTCCGATGAGCGAAAAGTCCAGCACACCCTGAATCCGAAACATTTTCCATCCGTCTTCCCGATCTGTCGTGTTATCTGGTGCCTTATCTGTCGGACACACCAGTGAATTTTCCTCGTCGGTTTTGCCTGTAAAGCAAAACTCCGTATGTTCGTCCACAAGCGAGTAATCCTCGACCTTGCACACAGAAAAAGTACCGGGCAGTTTTTTGATTTCCATGGTCATCCCTCCTCTGTAAATGTACAATGTTCTTTTTTACCTCTCCGTATGACGTTTCCCGTCCTGTCTTCTTTTGCAGATTGTATTGCCCAGGATTATCATAATGATGGCGTCCGCCAGAATGATCCCGGCGGCGATGTATACAAATTCCGCTGGCAGTACATTTTCAAAGAGACCTGTCACGACGAGCAGCAGGGTAATGACCGTCATCCCTATTCCGAATACTCTGCATAATTTTTTCGTGTTATATTTTGCTTTTTCTTCTTTGGAGGCTGTGTTATAGCCCGCGATCAGCCAGCTTCCGCGGCCGGACAGAAAAAGAACGGACAAAGCGGCAAAAAGAATAATCACAACCCACAGGACCCAGTCCGGGCCGTTTGAAATATCAGATAATTTCATCTGGCAGAACCTCCCTCCATCGGTTTTATTTTAGATATTATACAATATAGTTTTTACAATATTCAATCGGTATCGTGCTTATTTTAGCATTCAGGATGATTCTCATATATGGTTGAAAAAATACCGATCTTCATATAGAATATGTACTATAGCCTTGTGACACATAATAATTAGGGCAAAGACATTTTTCTTTTTGTTCTGCTCATTTTATGACATGATTTTTTGAAAGGCGGTATAATCTTGAAAGAGTATTTTTCCGAACAAGAGGCAGCAATCATAACTGACGAAGAATATTACCGCCGCTATCTGAATGGCGATGAAGAATGCCTTGATGCATTAATGAAGCGTCATGAGACTTCACTGATCTTATACATAACTGGCTATTTACATGATATCCACGCGGCGGAAGATCTGATGATCGATGTTTTCACTTATCTGTTTACCAAAAAGCCGTGCATTCAGGATGGAAAGCTGAAATCTTATCTCTATAAAACTGCCCGGCATATGGCGCTTCGTCATAAACATAAATGGAAATCTTGTTTCAGTCTGGATATTCTGGAAGAAGAACCCGAAAGTAAAGTATTGGTAGAAGAAATTGTCATAACTGCAGAAAAACATCACATTCTGCGTTTGTGCATGGAACAGTTGAATCCCGTTTACCGTGAAGCGCTTTACCTGATTTATTTTGAAGATATGACTTACCAGGAGGCGGGAACAGTCATGAGAAAGAGCATTAAGCAGATCACAAACATCGTATATCGTGGAAAACAAACTTTACGAAAACTTTTAGAGAAGGAGGGCATTTCTGATGCGCAGTCATGAAGAACGGGTTGCCGCTGTCAGACAGCGAATCATAGAAGCAGAACATCAAAAGAAGCTGCATCACAGTCAGATTATCACTGCCTGCTCCGCGGCAGCCTGCCTTATATTAATCATCACTTTATCTGTTCTTATGCCCGGCGTTATTTCGCAGATTACCACAGACAATTACACCGGTTTCGCATCAACGGCAAGTATATTCAGCAGCAGCGAATCTATTGGTTATATCATAATCGGCGTGCTTTCTTTTTTACTGGGCGTATGCGTCACAATCCTGTGTTTCCGCCTCAGCAGATCTCAGCAGAACAATAAAAAAGAGGAAAACAGCAATGCCGGAAATCATTGATAATTTATCTCAACTTTTCGCTATGCTGCTGGGCTGTATCTTCTCAGGCATATTCTATCTAAAAGACCGGAGGCAGCCTTACTTCATCCTATTCTGTTTTTACGGCTGCTTTGCCCTTGCCGGACTATACTGGCTGCTCTATGCGATTTTGATCACTGATACATCACCCATATTCTATGTATCGGACATTGGCTGGATTGCGGGATTTCTCTTTTTGCTCCTTCTCCAGGATTCCCTTACTCTAACGGAAGAGCGATCTTTTCAATGCCGGAGCATGTGGCTTGCCCCACTGACCGTTGTACCGCTGACCATTTATTATATGAGTATTGGAAATGCTGTTTATAATCTGGTTACCGGCTGTATGATGCTGCTATTTCTGAGGCGCTCTCTGCGCGGATTTATCTTTTGGAAACAGCAGCCGGGGCAGAACCGAAAACAAATCTTTTTTCATCTTACCGCCATTATTTTTGTGATTCTGGAAAACTGTCTGTGGCTCTCCAGTTATCCATGGCTGGGTGACGGGTGGACAAACCCTTACTTCTGGATTGATTTTGCCGTTACTGCCACTCTTTTTTCTTTCTTAATTTCTGTAAAAAAGGCGGTGAATCCATGATCGATATTAATAATGTTTTTGTCTGCATTGCCGCACCTTTGCTGGCAGCTTCTTTCTGTCTGGGAAAAAAATATTTTCATCCTGTTTTTTTTATGCTCACAGGAATGGGCGTGTGCCTTCTTTCGGCCTATATCAATACTTTTATCGCCGCCCTTTACCAGACCACTGCCTTTCACGCCGCCACAGAAATCGCTCCGGTCATTGAGGAAGTGATGAAGCTTCTGCCGCTGCTCTTTTATCTTTTAATCTTTGAACCGGAACCAGAGCATATTAAGCCTTCCATACTGAGCATCGCCGCCGGTTTTGCCACCTTTGAAAATATCTGTTATCTGGTACAAAACGGAACGACGAATTTTGGTTTTCTTTTAATCCGCGGCTTTGGCACCGGAGCCATGCACATTCTCTGCGGCGCTGTCATCGGATACGGACTTATCTATGTATGGCGTAGGACGTGGCTGAAGCTGGCCGGAACATTCGGTCTGCTCGGGGTGTGTATTGTTTTCCATGGAATCTATAATCTGCTCATCGCCTACGGCGGCAGAATACAGTACATCGCCTATCTTCTGCCCATGGTCATCATCATACTGGGCATTTCGACCGGAAAAATGTTACTTCCCCATCTGCATTCAGACAAATACTGATTTCCTACTGAGCTGTCGTAAGACAGCTCTTTTTTTGTGACATAAGCGTCCATGCTCATCATGGGGTTTTGTGTATAAAATTCTTTATTCTGCAAGTTTTTTATTCTGCGCAAATTTTTCTGCAAAATTTTTTAAAAATTTTATTTGCAGGTGAGAGTTTTTCGTGAATTTTGTACCTGTATAAGTAGAAGGTCTTTTTGTCAAAAAATGCAAAAAAAGGAGGGAAAAGTATGACGAAACGACTATTGACCGCATGTGTATGCATATGCATGCTGCTCACGCTGCTGCCGGCAACAGTCCTCGCGGCAAATCCAACTTATTACGGCATTTTCATAGCCGGAACGGAAATCACCGATGAAAACTGCAGCAACATTACAAACGAATTCATCAAAGAAGGCCGGGTATCCTATGACCCGGTCACGGAAACACTGACCCTGGATAACGCCACCATCGAATGTTCTGAAGAGTACGGTGCCATCATTGCAATTCGTTTTTTCAAGGGGGACAATCTTACTATCCGGCTGATCGGCGACAATACGTTAACTGCTCACGGTAAGAATTACAGATGTATTTACGGCTCAGTGTCCGATGTTACAATTCAGGGAACGAAAGAAGATTCCCTTACTCTGGAAAGTGATGGAGACAGCTTACAAGTAGATCAAAACAATCTCACCATTGACGGCTGTACCATCAATGTAACCTCACACAATTGGGGCGGCATTCAGGCGTGGGGAGGTACTCTGTCCATACAAAATGGCGCTGATATTACTGTGAACAGCTATGAACTCTCCCTTGTTGGTGAGAATGGTATTACCATTACCGACAGTACCGCAGACGCCGTCGCCAGCGGAGAGGAATGCAACACCATAAACAGCAATTCTGGCAACATAACAATCCGTAATTCCATCGTCAGGGCCATCGGAACATCTGAACTGGCTTATCCTGCTGTTTATGCCTGGGAGGGTATCACTGTTGAAAATAACAGCACTGTCACAGCAGAAAGTTCTGGTATGCGGGGCATTTTTACTGATGGCAGCATGACCGTGAGCGGCAGCACCATAATGGCGACCGGCACCACTTATGAAGGACTGGTGGCAGTGGAATCTTTGACCGTCGACCATTCCAACCTGACGGCTTCCGGCAAACCTGATGATCAAACACCTGCTATCATTACAAACTGTCTGAATATTACCGCTTCCGATATGACTGCCAAAGGCGGCGTACAATTACGGGATTTGTCCGGCGGCGCAGCAATAGAAAGATCTTTCACCATCACTCCTGATAACGGAGCACTGGCAGAGTTCAAAGTGGACGACTCCAACTGGGACGGTTCCGCTGCCGTGCATTTTAAGGCAGACGCAGAATCTCCTTATGATGCCAAAGTGTCTTTCAGTGATGAGGAAATGAACCAGCTTACCACCTACCGTTACGTTCGTATTGGAGAACATATCCATGCAGGCGGAACCGCCACCTGCCACGATAAAGCGATTTGTTCTGACTGCGGCCGGGAGTACGGCGATGTTGATCCTGACAATCATGTCTGGGAGGACCATTTTACTGTGGATAAGGAGCCTACCTACACGGAAGAGGGAAGGCAGTCCATCCACTGCAAATATTGCGACGCCACAAAAGACATCCGGGCAATCAGACCTCTGGAAGATAAAACGCCGGATTCCGCACCAGCGGATACTGCTGTCTCAGCAGAGGAAAAAGAAAGAAACGCCATAAAGCTTAACCGGAAAACAAACACTGCATTTAAAAACAAAAACCTGAAAGTGACCTGGCCAAAAATCAAGGGAGTCGACGGCTATGATATCTATGTGTCAGTCTGCGGAAAGAAATTTAAAGGCGTAACCGCATCTGTGACCGGAAATCAAAACAGGTCTGTGATGCGGGCAACGATCAAAAAAGTGGCCGGAAAGAAGCTTAAGAGAAATAAAATTTATAAAATGCAGGTGCGGGCTTACCGTATGACCGGCGGCGAGAAAGAGTATATCGCCGACGGAGCAATTCTTCATGTGGTATCTGACAAAAACCCGGTATACACCAACGCAAAGAAAGTCCGCGTCAGCAAAAAGAAGTATTCCATAAAGGCCGGAAATACATCCAGAATCCGGGCATCTATTATCAAACAGAATAGAAATAAACGCCTGCTTTCAGAAGGACACGGCCCACAGCTTTCTTACGTAAGCAGCAATAAATCTGTTGCGACCGTATCAAGAAACGGTAAAATCACTGCGAAAAGGAAAGGCTCCTGTACGATTTATGTCCGGGCTCTGAATGGACAATCTGAAAAAATAACTGTAAAGGTACGATAAACACAAACCGGGCACAGAAGGATAAATTTACCAAAGGATAATGGTTACAAGGAACCAAAGGGGCAGAACCAGCAAAATGGTTCTGCCCCTGATAACCAGACATATCTTATATCAATTTACACAAAACTTGAAGCGGTCTCTCCTCGCATTTTTTCTACCATGGAGCCGGACTTATTCCACACTCTTCAGTGATTCCACCATATCAATCCTACGCAACTTAAAATACATGATTCCATTGATGATCAGCGAAAACAGCACTGTAAACACCAAACTGTAGAGATAACTGGTACCATGGATAATTCTCCCGAACATGACGGTGTCCACTTCCACCGTCTCGATAATGAACAGGTGCAGTACCTTGCCAAGAATACAGCCCAGAGCAGCTCCTATAAAAGTCAGGAGGATGTTCTCACGGTATACGTATTCGGCCACCTCTTTATCATAGAAGCCCAGAACTTTCAGCGTTGCCAGTTCCCGTTTCCGCTCGGCAATGTTGACAGTATTAAGATTATAAAGCACCACGAAGGCAAGCATACCGGCAGAAATGATGAGAACAACGATAACCAGATTAAGGCTTCGCAGCATATCGTCCAGCTGCTGTTCCATGTCGCTCATGTAGCTGACATTCAGGACGCCGTCTTCTTTTAAAAGATTTTTACCCACTGCCTCCAGCTGGTCTTCCGGCAAAGCTCCCTGTGAGGCGGCTGACGAGTCTGTGCTGGTCTCGCCCATGATAAACAAGATGGTATTATTGTCGGGTTCCTCCCCGTATACGCTCTGATAATATTCCGGCGTCATGTACATGTAATGCCCGAGATAGTTCTCGCAGATGTGTTCGATGCGCACAGGTTTATTTCCCTCGTCCTCATCTTTGATATAAATGGTATCTCCCACTTTCGCATCCAGCAGTTTTGCAGTTTTTTCATTGATGATGACACCGTTGTCAGATAAAGTGTATTTTTCTCCTGTTTTCCGGTCATGGAAGTCCACGAAGCGGGCGACCTCTTCTTTATCGGATGGGAAGACACACTCGTAAACTTCCCTCTCGGTCCCCTCTTCATTTACCAGCGTCAGGCTTTGCATGTTCACATCCATATACCGCTCCACATTGTTTTCCTCGCTGAGAATCTCATGCAGACGGTTTCTCTCTTCTTCGGTGACGTCCTCGTCCAGATAGACGCTGGCATCGTAGAACTGAATCTCTTTGTACTGAAGCTCGGCAATCTCATAACAAGAATCCTTGAGGCCGAAGCCCACGAGCATCAGCGCCATGCACCCGCCGATACCGAAAATCGTCATGAAAAAGCGTTTCTTATACCGCATCAGATTCCGTATCGTAGATTTCCATGTAAAGTTCATGTGATTCCACACAATGCGGATACGCTCCAGCAGCACCCTGCGGCCGTTCTTCGGCGCCGGAGGACGCATAAGTACAGAAGGCTGCGAGCCCAGCTCCCGCCAGCAGGAGAAAAATGTGGCAAACATAGTACAGAAAATGGCGATGCCGGACGCCATCAGTCCGTAGCCCCAGTCATAAGGGACTAGAATCTGCGGCAGATTCGGGTACAGGATGCTGTAGGCATAGATAATGATGTACGGAAGTATTTTCTCCCCGATCAGAACGCCGATGACGCTTCCTCCCAGGGTGGCCAGCAGCGCATAACCCAGGTACTTGGAAGCGATGGAGAGCTTCCCGTATCCAAGCGCCTTCATAGTGCCTATGGAGATCCTCTGTTCCTCCACCATACGAGTCATGCTGGTCAGACTGATCAGCGCCGCCACCAGAAAGAACAGCACCGGAAAGACTCTTCCGATAGCTCCCAGCCGCTCTGCATTCTCACCAAAACTGCTGTGCTCGATCAGTGTAGTCCGGTCGTACACGTACCATTTCGGATCTTCCAGATCAGCAAGTTCCTGTCTGGCGTCTTCAATCTCTTTTTCCCCGTCGGCAATCTCCTGCTTTGCATCTTTTTTGCCTTCTTTATATTCTTTTCTGGCGTCGGCAAGCTTTTCTTCATTTTTTTTGATTTCTTCCTCGCCATCGATAAGCTCCTGTTCCTGTTTCTCCAGTTCATCCCAGGCGTCATCGATCTGCTTTTGTCCGGAATCCAGCTGTTCTTTAGCAGAAGCCAGTTTCTTCTCCTGCGCAGTCAGTGTCTTCTCTGTAGAAGCAAGCTCATTTTCTCCGTCACTGAGTTCTTTCTCCGCCGCGGACAACTGTTTTTCTGCCGTCGAATAAGCGCTTTTCTCCGCGGTGATTTTCTGATTCATGCCACTGGCTGCCGTCTTCAGCTGTGTCAGCTGTTTTTCCATCTCAGCAGTACCCTGCCCGCTCTTTATCGCCTTTTCCAGTGTATCTATCTGCAGCTGGAGGCTCTGATACGTCTGCTCATCCTCAGATATCTGATCCGCCAGTTCATCCAGTTGTTCTTTTCCGCTCTGCAGCTGCTTCTCTGCCTCCGGCTTTTTCTTCTCAAACTTTTTCTTTCCTTTTTTGTATTTCTTCCAACCTTTTTTTAATGCTTTTTTTCCGTCTTTATATTCTTTTTTTGATTTATCAAGTTTTTTCTGCTGTGCATTCAGTGTCTCTTTTGCCTGAGCAATCTGCTCTTTGCCGTCGGCAATCTCTTTTTTGGCGTCTTTAAGCTGCTGTTTGCCGTCCTTTATCTTATCTTTGGCCTTTTTCAGCTTCTTTTCCGCCTTTTCTCTGCCGTCCTGAAGCTCCTGCTCGGCGTCGGCAATCTCGTCCTCGGCCTCCTGCACAATCTCGTTCTTGCGGATGACTCCCCGTTCTTCGGTGCTGTCTTCTACCAGAGTCTGCACCTCCGCAATCTTGTCATCGTAAGCGTCGGTAAAGGATGTGAGTGCCTGCGCCCCTTCCACCTTGAGGTATACTTCTGTAAATGTATCAAGAACAAAGGTGTCTTCCGGCACCACCACAAAGGCGTAAATGCTTCCCGTTCCGATGGCGGCGCTGCCTCTTCCAAAAGAGACGTAGGCAGAAGTATTGCCCCTCCCGACTACTGTCAGAGTGTCTGTCGCGAGGGTATCAGATACCGGATCCTCCGTTCCGGAGGTCAGAATGATCTCGTCACCGATCTGATAATCAGAGGCGTCGTCCACCAGACATTCGCCCACTGTCTCCGGCATCCTTCCTTCCGAGACGGTGATCCGGTTCATTTCCTTCTGCTCCCCCATCACGTGAAGCACCCGCTGGTCGTCTTCCGTATTATGTAGAAAATCAGCGCTGTAGCTGCCCTCCGCCGCTTCCACACCCTCAATCTGGCTGAAGGCCGCCACATCATCTTCCGTCACACCATAGGTGCTCAGCGCCTTGATGTCCATGAGATTTTCCGAATCAAAATAGGCGTCGCCAGTGATACGCATATCCGGCTCCGAGGCGCGGATACCGGAAAAAAAAGCGACGCCCAGCGCCACAATAAACAAAATGGACAGAAAACGCCCCGGGCTCTTCCTGATTTCCATATAAAAATCTTTCCACATTGCTTTTTTCTTCATAGGCCGCTCCTGTCTACCACTCTATGGTCTCCACAGAAACCGGATGCGCATTGACGCTCATATCGGAAACTCTTCCGTTCTTTATTTTTATGACCCGGTCCGCCATAGGGGCGATGGCCGAGTTGTGGGTGATGAGAAGCACCGTCATGCCTTTTTCCCGGCAGGTATCCTGCAATAATTTGAGAATGGACTTGCCGGTATTGTAATCCAGCGCGCCTGTTGGTTCATCGCAGAGCAGAAGTTTCGGATTCTTGGCAAGCGCCCTGGCGATGGACACTCTCTGCTGCTCGCCGCCGGAAAGCTGTGCCGGAAAATTATCCATCCGGTCACCCAGCCCCACTTCCCGGAGCACCTCTCCCGCATCCATAGGGTCTTTGCATATCTGCAGCGCCAGCTCCACATTTTCCAGGGCGGTCAGATTGGGGATCAGATTATAGAACTGAAAAACGAAACCGATATCGTCTCTCCGGTATGCCGTCAGCTTCTTCTGGGAATACCCGGCGATATCCTGTCCGTCCACCAGCACCTGCCCTTCCGTGGCCGTATCCATGCCGCCGAGGATATTGAGCACCGTGGTCTTGCCCGCGCCGCTGGGACCGACGATGACCGCAAATTCGCCTTTTTGAATCTCAAAGTCGATGCCGGCGGCGGCCTCGATGTCCACCTCACCCATGTGGTATATTTTCTTTACATTTTTTAACTCGACATATCCGCTCATAGTTCCTCCTGCCCGGTCCACGCCCTGGATCTATCCGTATCTTCCCCGGCTGCCATGGATATTTTTTAAGAATATTTTCTTTCAATTAATGTGATTATACCACAGAGCTCACAAAAAAGTTGTGAAACTTCTTATTTCAGCCTTAAGAAAATGACCTCCCATACCCCTGCAAAGAGACCGTACGGAAGGTCATTTTATTACTTATCTGATATAAACTTAGATCACCGCTTCCATAGCAGGTTCCATGGCTGGTTCTCCGCCTTCATCTTCCACCTCTTCCATGAGCTCCTCATACCGGCGCAGCACCATGCTCTGGACGGTATCGCGGGTCTCGGAGTTGATTGGATGAGCGATGTCACGGTATTCACCGTCGGCTGCCTTGCGGCTCGGCATGGCAATGAATAATCCCTTTTCCCCCTCAATGATCTTAATGTCGTGTACCACAAATGCGTTGTCAAATGTGATGGATACGACCGCTTTCATTTTGCCCTCTTTTGATATTCTGCGAATGCGTATGTCTGTAATCTGCATGTGTAATCCTCCTGAAGAACGTTCTGAAATTATAAAATGTATCGAACATTCTTTTCTACTACTATTTTAATCTCCCCATCAGTTCCTATATAGTTCGTACCCGGACGAAGGGTATCGCGGCTCTCTACGATACAGTTTTCAATATAAGAATCATCTCCAATGTACACATCATTCAAGATGATAGAATTCTTGATCGTACAGTTGTTTCCGATATAAACATCTTTAAACAGAACCGAATTCTCTACTTTACCGTTTATGATACAGCCGGAAGAGATGATACTGTTTTTGATTTCAGAACCGGCGTTGTATTTGGCAGGCGGCAGATCGTCCACCTTGGAATATACGTCCGGATACTGCTTAAAGAAGTAATCCCGAACATCCTTCTTGAGAAAGTCCATGTTGGTCCTATAGTAGGATTCTACCGTCGCAATATTTCTCCAGTATGTATCCAGCTTATATCCATAAATCTTACGGACATTTTTATAGCGGACAAGGACATCCTTTACGAAATCGTGCCGGTCTTCTTTTGCGCAGCGTTCCAGCACCTCAATGAGATGTCTTCTGCGGATTACATATACGCCGATGGATACGTTGTTGGACTCTGCCACCAGCGGCTTCTCTTCAAAATCAACAATTCTCTCGTTCTCGTCCAGTTTCAGAATTCCAAAACGGGTCAGGTCATCATCTTTGTCAGACATGGTCGTATAAACCACCGTAATATCCGCATTCTTTTCAATATGTCTGTCCAGCACCTTGCCATAATCAAGCTTATATACGCCATCGCCGGCTGCAATGATCACATACGGTTCATGGCTTTTTTTCAGATAATCCAGATTCTGATACAGCGCATCTGCCGTACCCAGATACCAGGAATTATTGCTCTTGGTGACTGTCGGCGTGAAAACGTACAGTCCTCCCTGTTTTCTTCCGAAGTCCCACCATTTGCTGGAGCTCAAATGCTCATTTAAAGAACGGGCGTTAAACTGCGGAAATACCGCCACCTTATTTACTTTGGAATTCGTCATATTGCTCAACGCAAAGTCAATGGCACGGTAGCTGCCCGCAATCGGCAGAGCCGCGATGGCCCGCTTATCTGATAACTTACCAACCCTTTTACTATTGCCGCCTGCTAAAATAATACCTATCGCCTTCATCTATGTCACCTGCCCTCTATTGTCTGATAATGGATTCACCGCTTGCCAGAATGCCGTTCGGATAATCTTCGGCGGTGGTCTTGCCCACGATGGCTACATTTTTTCCAATCTTTACATTTGCCGGAATAACGGATCCTTCGCCGACAGTTACCAGCCCGCCGCTGTAAATGTTCGGTTTAAACTTATTCGGCGCCTCTTCAAATGCTCCCAGCTCCGCGTTTTCTCCAATCTCCGAATCCTCAGCGATAATCGACTTCTCAATTCGCGCGCCGGCTTTCACTACGGTGCCGTTCATGATAATAGAGTTGGTGATAAATGCACCTTCCTCCACTGTGACGCCGGAACCTATCACGGAATTATAAATCTCTCCGTAAATCTCCGTACCTTCGCCGACAATGCATCCGCTCACCTTTGCGTTTTCTGAGAAATACTGCGGAGGAAGCACTTCACTCTTGGTATAAATTCTCCAGAACTCTTCATACAGATTAAATTCCGGTATAATATCGATCAGCTCCATATTGGCTTCCCAGTATGCGGAAAGAGTACCTACGTCTTTCCAGTATCCCTGATAATTGTAGGCCATAATCTTATCGCCCCGCTCATGACAATAAGGGATGACATGCATACCAAAATCACAGCCAGACTGATTTTTCAGGCGTTCCAGCGCATCTTTCAGAACATCCCAGTTGAAAATATAGATGCCCATGGATGCCTTGTTGCTTCTTGGTTCCGCCGGCTTCTCTTCAAACTCCAGAACCTGATTATTCTCGTCGGTGATAACAAGGCCGAAACGGCTGGCGTCTTCCCACGGGACTTCATAGGTAGCCAGAGTGATCTTGGCGTCGTTCTTCTTATGGAACTCGAGCATAAGTTCATAATCCATCTTATAAATGTGGTCGCCGCCAAGGATAATCACGTAATCCGGATGATAATATTCCATGAACTCCATATTCTGATATATGGCATTGGCCGTTCCTGTATACCAGTCCGTATTCTCACTTCTCTCATACGGCGGAAGAATGGTCACACCGCCGATATTACGGTCCAGATCCCACGGAATACCGATCCCTATGTGCTGATTCAATCTGAGTGGCTGATACTGGGTCAGGACACCGACTGTATCAATACCGGAATTGATACAATTGCTCAGCGGGAAGTCGATAATCTTGTATTTGCCGCCGAAAGCAACCGCCGGCTTTGCCAGTTTAGATGTTAAAACACCGAGACGGCTGCCCTGCCCGCCAGCCAGTAACATAGCTATCATTTCTTTTTTTATCATAAAGAATCACCCCTTTGTCACATATATGCCTATTATAGCACTCAACCTTCTAAATTAAAAGTATTTTAGCACAAAAAACTAATCATTTCTTAAATTTTTTTATATAATTTGTACCATATTTCCTTTCGTATTTTATTTTTTATAGACGAATTGTCGCTTTTGTATGCATTTTTTGGATTTTTTTCTTCTATATTTTGGTTTTTTGTTGATATATGACGCGGAACAAAGTTTTGGAAGCTGGATTCAGCCTGTAAATTATTCCGCCGCCGTGGGAAATTCCTCGAATCTCCTTAAAGAAGAAAGACTTGAATCTGCCTTTTTGCTGCGGTATACTAACGTAGAAAATAAAGGTTCACACATTAAAATAGTAGTTATAGACAGAAACAGAGGTAGAGAAATGTATAAGATAGACTTCCAGAAACCAATCCACATTCACTTTATCGGCATCGGCGGCATCAGCATGAGCGGCCTGGCTGAGATTCTCATTGACAGAAGTTTCCCGATCTCCGGCTCGGACATGAAGGCTTCCGATATCACCGGTCATCTCACAAATATCGGCGCCCGCATTGCCATCGGACAGCGGGCGGAAAATATCACCGACGATATCGATCTGGTAGTGTACACTGCCGCTATCCACGAAGACAACGAGGAGTTTGCCGCTGCAAGGACGAAGGGCATCCCGATGATGAGCCGCGCGGAACTCCTCGGACAGATTATGGATAACTATGCCCGCTCCATCGCTGTGGCCGGAACTCACGGCAAGACAACGACCACTTCCATGCTGACTCACATTCTTCTGCAGGGTCAGATGGACCCGACGGTCAGCGTCGGCGGTATGCTGGACCGCATCGGCGGCAATATCCGCGTAGGACAGTCCGATGTTTTCCTGACGGAAGCCTGCGAGTACACCAACAGTTTTCTGGCATTCCATCCACTGTATTCCATCATATTAAATGTGGAGGAAGACCACATGGACTTCTTCAAGGATATTGATGATATCAAACATTCCTTCCACATTTTCGCTTCCCAGACCGCACCGGACGGACAAATCATCATCAACGGCGATATGTCTCACACGGCGGATATTCTCGCCGGACTGTCCCAGAAAGTCATCACCTTCGGACTGGGTGCGGACAATGACTACACAGCGAAAGACATTTCCTATGACAACGAAGGAAATGGTTCCTATACCCTCGTGGTGCGCGGCGAGGAAATCGGACGCATCACCCTCAAGGTGAAGGGCTCCCACAACATCATGAACTCCCTGTCCGCCATCGCCTGCTCCCGCGCCATCGGCCTGTCCATGGAGCAGATTCTTGCCGGCCTGCTCTCCTTCACGGGAACCCACCGCCGGTTTGAATACAAGGGGAATATCGGCGACGTCATCGTCATCGACGACTACGCACATCACCCGACAGAGATTCAGGCGACCTTAAACGCCGCCCGAGAATACCCGCACGACAAGCTGTGGGTAGTCTTCCAGCCGCACACTTACACGAGAACCAAGGCTTTCCTTCCGCAGTTTGCCGAAGTGCTCTCCAAAGCTGACCACGTCATTCTGGCAGATATATTCGCGGCCAGAGAGCCGGACACCGGCATGGTATCTTCCATGGATATCGTAAACCTCATGAAAGACACCGGCTGCGACGTACATTACTTCCCGACCTTCGGCGAGATCGAGGAATACCTCCTCTCCCACGTGAAAGGACATGACCTGCTCATCACCATGGGCGCCGGAGATGTGGTGACCATCGGGGAAGAGCTGCTTAAGAAGACGGCGGAGAAAAATAAATAATTTTCTATAAGAATCTCAATAAAGAGCAAAACAATTAGAGGCTGTCGCACAATTTATTTTCGTAGAGATTATTCTTTTAATAAGCAAGAATATTCTTTTTATGCGTACAGCCTCTTTATAATAATTACTATTTCTGATATTTTGTTAATTCAATGCAGAAGTTTATGAACTCCTCCATGTTTGTGTTGTTTACTTTTTTTAAATTTTCACAGAAATCTTTGATTTGAATCATTTCATTATTTTTATATTTTGAATCCGTAGGAAAAATTTTGATATATTCCTTTTTACGTTCCTTTCCTTTTTTCTCAAATTTTATTTTTGCTTTTTCTAAAATATTTTCCAAATTCGGACTATTAAATATAGGACCAATATACGGATATAACCAATGATTGCGAAACATTTCTTTATTGATATAATCATTTTTCTGCTTATCAGTGCAATCGTCTGTATCCATGATTATAAAAACTTTGAATTCCTCCGTTAAATATTTTTTGGTTTTAATTATACGAATCTCCACATCAGAAAATTCACGCATGAAGCCTGCCATTGTCTTAAATTTTTTTCCATTTAATGTATTCATAACACTTGTTATCTGAATAGATTTTTCACCCTTTTTGTCACTCTCAACAGCTATCCTAATTCTCAAATTTGATTTTATAAAATCACAAAGCTGTTTTTCAGACTTACCATGGCATATTACAACTGCTTTCAAATAGGAAAGAGATCTGCCCATAATCCACCTCCCTATTATTCCATAATATCCAACAACTCATCAAAATCAATGTCCATCATCATCGGTATTCCACCATACATACCTTTTAAATATCTTTTTCTAATATTGAGATTCGGGTGAATCCTTTCCTCAAATTCGCTGATTGGTAATAATTCTTTATCGGCATTCTCATCAACATTAAATATATACATGCAATCTTTTGGTAAACCAGATTCTAACAGCATAGTATTATGTGTTGTGATTATAATTTGCCCCCTAACAGCATCATAAAGACTTTCCAATAATGTATCAACAAGTAAATCATGTATTCCTGTATCCATTTCATCAATAACTACTGTCTGACCTTCCACACTCGCCATAAAAAAAGGGATCATTTCCAGCAAATATTGCGTACCTGTTGATTCTTTTTTTAAATCAACATCAATAACTTTTCCATATATTTGTTTTCTAAAGATCAAATGATATGCCAGTTTATCATTTACAATATCTCTTTCATAATAAACTTGCTTGACATCCGAATATAAACGTGTAAAAAATTCATTTAAGAAACATTCTGCCTTATCCAACTCCTCCTCCGCATTTATGTTAATGCTTCCTTTTTCTAAACTTCCCAGTAGTTTATGTGATATCCCCATTTTCCCTTTTTCAACTCGGTATCCATCCTTCACCCGAATGGATAATGTCATAAAATACGCAATAACATCATATAACCCTTTACAAATTTTCTTTTTTACATATCCATCTTTTTTATTTTCTATTTCAGCCGATAACAAAGAGAGAAAGGAATGTTTTCCCCAATACTGATTTAAAAGGGCATCTATCTCTTTGGCATATTCTGTATCTTTAAAAATACTGTTATTAATGAACTTATTGTTATCATCAAAACTGTAAAAAGTTGTCTTATTTTTATTAATTACATATTCCAATCGTTCAGATACAATTTTTGTATCATCTGTTTCTAAATAATAACTTCCTTTCTTTCCTCCAATTTTAATTCCAAATTCCAAAACCATATTCTGTTGGGAACCTATGGTCTTGGAACTTTTTATGATTGCTTCAATATCTTTAAAATTATTTCTCAAAAAATTCTGAAAAGAGTCCTCCTCTTTTTCTTCTTCCGATTGTTCAATCAAACGCTCTAGAATATCTTTAATCGATTTTGTTCTCAGGGTTTCATATAAAGTATAAAATACGGATGCAAAATTTGATTTTCCCACTCCATTTTCGCCATAAACTAATATAAATTTTTTTACATTTCCTCTTTTCCCTGTAAAATCAACATAAAAATCCACCAAAGAACGATAGTTTTTCAGTCTGACATAACTTATCATACACTCATCTCCTATTTATTTTTTGAACAACAGCTCCGCTACCTCTAATGGTATATACTATCTACCTCTTCGTTTATACATTCATTTCCCTTCCATAAGCATTTTCATCATTATGTTTATATTATATCACATTTTCAAAAAAATAAATCTTTTTATTACATTATTTTTTTAATTTTTGTTATATTTTATTACATTTTAATCGATTTGTTATTTTGAACGTTATATGGTATACTTGACATGACATAAAGTCCTTGCTATGTGAATTTTCTATAATCCGATAATGATTTAGAAGGAGATTTCTCATCATGGAGCTTATCATATCCAACATCTCGACATCAGTTATCAATCTCATCGTATTCTCACTGATTCCTTTTCTCTGGTGGTTTTTCCGTCACCGGAAGGAAACCGGATTTTTCCGGTGGCTGGGCTTCATCCGCCCGCACTTACGGAGCAAATGGTGGGGTCTGATCGTCTTTGCCGTCGTATATTACTTCTTTTATAATTTTGATTTCACCCGGCTGGTGGACCCGGACACCCTCGCCTACATCGAGAGCAGCTCCGCCGTGTCAGCCAACGCTTTTGCGGGTCTCGGCGCCGCCGCCATCGTTCCTGCTCTCATTGAGAACTTCATCGCCAACGGCGTAGCAGAAGAGATTCTGTACCGGGGCTTCTTGTGCAAACGTCTCTGCGGCAAACTGGGAACCGTCGTAGGGATCCTGCTGCAGGCAGTTCTCTTCGGTCTGATGCACAATATTTTATACATCATTGCCGGACTGAACGTAGGCCTGTGGTACCACACCCTGACTTTCCTGTTTACCGGCATGGGCGCTCTGCTTCTGGGCTGGCTCAACGAGAAAATCTTTAATGGTTCTATTCTCCCAAGTATTCTGCTCCACGGAGCAGGGAACTTTATCTCCACCATGCTGGTGGCGTTTTAAAGACTGCGTCTCCATTGTAATGACAAAATGTATTTTAAATACATATATAATTATATCGTGACAAACTATACATCCTGAAAAATACAATTCCTCCTGTTTTGGCAAATAAAATATGATATACTGTCAAAAACAGGAGGTATTTTTTATGAGCCAAAAACATTTCTTACTGGCAGCTCTGTGTGCATCCATCCTCTCCCTGGCCGGATGCAGCGGCCTGGGCGCAGGAGCTTACAATAACGAAAAGAGCATCGCCAGCGATGTCAATTCTTACAACCTCAACAATGTCACTCAGTCCAATGAAGGCGATACATTTTCCGCGCAGGTGGAGAATATGGAGGGGATGGATACCATCTGGGACTGCAGTGCGGACGCTGCCCTTGAGACAGAGCTGTCTTATGATATCACGCTGTACAGCGGCAAGGTTAAACTGGCACTCATCTCACCGGACGAAGAAGTGACCACACTGGTGGAGCTGGATTCCGGGAAAAGCGCGGCAGGCACCGTCTCCTTTACCTTGCAGCCGGGCGAGAACCGCATCAAGGTCGTCGCCGGGGAGGATACCGGCTTCGATATGTCTTTGACTGTACCGGAAGGAGAATTTGGGAGTCTGGGATTTTAAATGGGGATTAAAAATTAATAGATTATATTCAAACACAATGGGGAAAAGAGCCGCCGGCAGGACTGCGCTTTTCCCCTCGTTTTTTATCAAAAAGTTATCCACAATATCCACAGGAAGTATTTTACAATTTTCGCCGTTTTTCAACATATCCCCACCCTATATACATTTTGTCCACATTGAATATTTTGTGTTTTACCCCTATATCTTGCAATTTTTACCCGTTTTTTTCTGGCAAACACCCCTAAATGCAGGTCAAGCCCCAATTTATCCACAAAGTTATCCACATTATCCACAATTTCCTACCACAACACTTACTCACAGTATATCCCCGGGTTATCCACAATTTTATCCACAAAGCTGTTATTTTTTCATCAGGAAATATGTTAGACTGAATAGCAAGCCGTAATGGTACAGATGCCGTCAAGCTGGAGACAAATCTCTATTTCCTTCTCAAACACCTGTATTTTCCCTCAAAAATATGCTATCATAATAATCCATAACAAGTCTGCAAACCATGATGCGCACGCCGCAGGAGTATGCATTTGCAGCAGGAAAATGCGCAACCATATAAAAGAGGGTGAAGACGATGGATAAAATTACTCTGAAGAATACACTGCATCATACGACAACCATACTTCCCAACGAATTTATAGATCACTATATGATAAAAGCTGACGGTGAATATGTGAAAATATATCTGTTGATTCTACGGCTGATGAATCAGAATCTTCCTGTTGAGATCGAGCAGCTGGCAGATATGCTGGAGCTTACTCAAAAAGATATTCTCCGGGCGTTAAAGTACTGGGAAAAAGAAGGACTCCTGGCTATGGAAGATACGGAAAACAGTTCCGCACCGGACATGGTACAGACAGACCGGACGATTTCCACAGCTCCGGCGTCACAGACGGCCGGCGACAGCGATTCCTATCCCACGCTGCCGCAGGTTCCGGAAAAGAAGAGCCGCAATATGTCTGAGATGGAGAAGTCTATCAAGGGCACAGATCTGGAACAGACGCTTTATATGGCTGAGACGTATCTGGGACGGCCCCTGTCGGCTTCGGAGCTCAACAGTTTCTGTTATATTACGGATTCTCTGCATTTCTCCTCAGAACTTCTGGAGTATCTCATCGAGTATTGCGTGGGCAGAGGAAAGAAGAGCGTCCGCTATATGGAGAGCGTGGCCATCAATTGGTTTCAGCAGGGCATTGACACCATAAAGAAGGCTAAGGCGGAATCCAGCCAGTACTCTCAGAACGTTTTTCCTGTCATGAAGGCTTTTGGAATCAACCGGAATCCTGGCCCGGCGGAGCTTGATTATATTAAGAAGTGGAATTCGCTGGGCTTTGAAACGGATATTATCATTGAAGCCTGCAACCGGACGCTTCTGGCGACTCATCAGGCAAGTTTTCCTTATGCCAACCGTATTTTAAATGACTGGAAGAAGTCCGGAGTCCGCAGCGTGGCGGATATACGCTCTCTGGATCAGCGGTTCCATGCGGCGGCGCAGGCCGACGGTTCTCAGGATAAGTCTTCCGCCAGACAGAACCGCCAGAACCAGAACTTTAATAAAAATACCACAAATGCTTTTCACAATTTCGAGCAGCGCAGCTATGATTACGATGACCTTGAATCCCGCCTGCTGGAGAAAAACAGGAGGTAGGCTATGGCACTTTCACAAACACAGTTTCAGGCGATCATGGATTCCTACGCACGAATCCGTCATACCAATCAGATGGAGCATCAGCGGCGCAAGGAAGAGATCTATGACGCCATCCCGGAGATTCGGGCCATTGATGAAAAGATCGCTCATATTTCCATAGAAGCTGCAAAATATCAGCTTTTTCATCCGGATACGGACGGCAGATCCGCTCTCAGATCTGAGATTTATGAGCTGTCCATGGAGAAAGTGAATCTGCTGGCTGTCCACCATTATCCGACCGATTATCTGGACGACATCTACCAGTGTCCGGACTGTCGGGATACCGGTTATATCGGACAGGAGAAATGTCACTGTTTCCAGCAGCATATTCTGGATGTCCTGTACGACCAGTCCAATCTCCGGGAACTGGTGCGCACGGAGAACTTCCGGCATTTCCGGCTGGATTACTATTCGGAGCGTCCGGAACGGGAGGGCTGTCCGTCGCCCCGGGAGAACATGCGGGAAATTCTCGCCCGCTGCCGCCGTTTCATTGATACCTTTGAGGCGGTACCCGGAGATAATCTTCTCATCTCGGGCAACACCGGCGTTGGGAAGACATTTCTTGCCAACTGCATCGCGGCGGAGCTTTTAGAAAAAGGACACAGCGTCATCTACATGACCGCCCATCAGTTCTTTTCTGAACTGGCCGACTACACTTTCCGACGGAATCAGGGCAATTCCGACACACTGACTTTTCTATTAAACTGTGACCTGCTGATCATTGATGATTTAGGTACGGAGCTAAATAACGGTTTTATTAATTCACAGCTTTTTCTGTGTATTAACGAACGCATTCTCCACAGGAAATCAACCATTATCAGTACAAATTTATCTCTGAAACAGCTCAGTCAGGCTTACACGGAGAGAATTTCTTCCCGTTTTATTGAATCTTATGAATATTTCCATATCTACGGAGAAGATATTCGTATCAAAAAGGCTGTTTCTTCTCTTGACTAATCAGCCGGGATAATGTTATAAACGTTATGGCTGTTGATTCGATGGGCAGGAATCCATTTAACAGGCAGATGCCCATCATGCAGATGCTTTCCGCCAAAGCGCGGGAGCAGGATTTGATTCCATTCACCAAGATAAGATAAAAAGGAGACTATTTATGAAGCCAGATGATAGCAAGTTTTCAACTGTCCCTGTAGGAAGACTCGGAATTATCGTACATCCAAGCTGCAAGGATCTCTGCGATAAGATTGACCAGTATATTGTAAATTGGCGCAAAGAGCGTAACCATAACCATAAGAGCAATGTCGTCTTCAAGGATTATGAGAAGGATTCCTTCATCATCCCGTCTACCTGCGCCCGATTCGGAACAGGCGAGGCGAAGGCTCTGATTTCCGATTCTGTCAGAGGAGCAGATTTGTATATTATTGCCGACGTGTTGAATTACAGTCTGGAATATACCGTTTGCGGACATAAGAATCATATGTCCCCGGATGACATTTATGCCGATGTAAAGCGCCTGATCGCTGCTGCTTCCGGCAAGCCGAAGAGTATCACTGTCATCATGCCGTTCCTTTACGAGAGCCGTCAGCACAAGAGAAGCTCCAGAGAGTCTCTGGACTGCGCTTTCGCGCTGCAGGAACTGGCGAGCATGGGAGTAGACAACGTTCTGACTTTTGATGCTCATGACCCTCGTGTACAGAACGCCATCCCATTAAAAGGCTTTGACAACATCATGCCGACTTATCAGTTTATCAAGGCGCTGCTCCGTTCCACCAACGATCTCGAGATCGACGCTGACCATATGATGATCATCAGCCCGGACGAGGGAGCTATGCAGAGAGCCATGTATTTTGCCAACGTGCTGGAAGTAAATATCGGTATGTTCTACAAACGCCGCGACTATTCTGTAGTCATCGACGGCCGTAATCCGATTGTGGCGCATGAATACCTGGGCGAATCCGTAGAAGGTAAAGACGTGATGATTATTGATGATATGATTTCCTCCGGCGAGAGTATGCTTGATGTGGCAAGAGAGCTGAAGCGAAGAAATGCAAGAAGAGTATTCTGTATCTCCACCTTCGGAATGTTCACCAATGGTCTGGACTCCTTTGACAAAGCGTACGAGGAAGGCCTTATCTACAAGGTTATCACCACAAACTGCACCTACCAGACACCGGAGCTTCTGGAGCGTCCATGGTATGTAAGCTGTGATGTATCCAAATATATCGCGCTTCTCATTGATTCTCTGAACCACGAGGCTTCCATCAGCGCACTTCTTGATCCGCATGACCGAATTAAGAACCGTCTTGCTGAGTACGCAGTGACACACACTATCAAAGAGGATAACAACTAAGAACTATATTTAAAGATAACTACCTGAAACAGGCATGGGAAGATATTAATAAATATCGACACACATTGCAAAAGGGCTGCGGCTTTTGATCTGCCGCAGCCCCTTTCTTTTTCTAAATTTTTCTCACAGGCTATTCTCCCTGAGCTGACGCTCCTCCGGAGCTGCCGCCGCTTCCGCCGGATGAACTGCCGGAATTGCCGCTGCCCGAGCCGCTTCCAGAACTTCCGCTGTCTCCGCTTCCGGAGTCTGAGCCGTTTCCACTGCCGCCGCTATCACTGCCGGAGTCACCGCCGGATGAACCGCCGTTATCGCTGCTGCCTCCGCCGGAAGTTTCACCACCGCTGCTTCCTGTGTTTCCGCTGCTACCGCTTCCGGAACCTCCTGTGCTGCCGGAGTTATTTCCGCTGCCGGAGCTGCCGCTTCCGGAATCACTGCTGGTATTTCCTGAACTGCTGCCGCCGGAGCTTCCACTTCCGGAGCCATTATTTCCGGCGCTGCCGGAGTTGCTTCCGCCGGATGTGCCGTTATTATTACCGGCATTGCCGTTAGAAATCTGATCATTGCTGTCGGATGAATTATTATTATTTCTGTCCTTCTGCTTCTCTTCATCCAGTCCCTGGCTGCCCTGATCCATACTGATATCCTGCTCCGCTTCCTCCTCCGTCGTCGCGCGGGTAGACCGTGTACTGTCTGTCTCGTCGCTCTCTCCGATGGTAGAATCAAACCCCTTCTCCGGAAGGGTCTGATGCACCTTATCCATGAAGTTCTTCCAGATATCCTCCGGATAGGAGCTTCCTGTCAGTCCGTCCACCGGCTCATAGACGTCTCGTCCCACCCAGACGGCGGTAGTGTAATACGGAGAATATCCGCAAAGCCATCCATCCACATAGTTAGAGGTGGTTCCCGTTTTGCAGGCCACCGCCGTGTCCACATCAAGGTCACAGCCGGAAGCTGTGGCAGAGCTGTCCGTCACGCAGCTTTCCAGAATATCCGTCATACTGCGGGCTGCGCTGCTGGAATAAATCTCTTTGCTCTCCTCCTCATTCGGCACGATCACATTGCCGTCCGCATCGGTGATACGCACGATGCAGGTCGGCGTGCGGTACTTTCCGTCGTTGGCGAGGGTTGCGTATCCCGCTGCCATCTCCACAGCTGTGGTACCTTTTGTGAAACCGCCCAGACAGGTGGTATCGTATTCATAATCTTCCGGTTCAAGACCTGCAAAGTTCAGATTTTCCAGATATTTCAGACATTCTTCCGGTCCCAGTTCCTGATACAGACGATATGTTGCCACATTGCTGGACTTCTGTACCGCCCGGCGAAGGGAAATCGGTCCAAGATAGGAATATCCGGAATTGGACACCGCATCTTCTCCTGTCATTCTGCTGTCGTCAACGGTGCTGTAAGCTGTATATCCCTGTTCAAGGGCAGGCGTATACACCAAAAGCGGTTTGATGGCGCTTCCCGGCTGACGGTAACTCTGGTAGGCACGGTTGAGACCGTATCCTTCCTGATCCTCCTCGCGTCCGCCCACAATGGCGGCTACCCGTCCGGTGCTGTTATCTATACAGACCGCCGCACCCTGCACTTCATATATTCCATCATCCGTCTTCTCCGTAAACATGGAAAGCTGTGAGGAAACAGATTCCTGAAGCCGACTCTGCATATCCATGTCAATGGAAGTATAGATACGATATCCCGCTGTATAAAGACTCTGACGGCATACATTATAAAGCTGGTCGTATTCTTCATTGTATGCCTCCTCTTCCTCAGCATCATCGAAAGTATACTTGAATTCAAATCCTCTTTCTTTCATCAGGCTCTCTGTGGCGCACTTCAAAATGTATGTCTCCGCATAGTCATTGGACTGCGTCTCCTTTCTCGGCTCCACAGTAATCTCCTCCGACAGAGATTTCTCATACTGATCCTGACTGATATAGCCTTCTTCATACATATTCTTCAGAATCCGGTCCCTTCTCTCCAGAGTGGCGTCCGGGTTCTCATACGGATCATATCTGGTCGGACTGTTTGGGATAGCGCAAAGAAATGCGATCTGCGAGATGGTCAGTTCATTTGCGCTCTTATTAAAATACGCTTCCGAAGCCGCTTCAATGCCATAATACCCATTGGAGAAATATACATTATTGAGATAAAATTCCAGGATCTGCTCTTTCGTATACTTCTGTTCCAGGGCAACAGCGATAAACATCTCCTGAATCTTCCGGCTGTAAGTCGTTTCAAAATTCAGGAAAACATTCCGGGCAAGCTGCTGTGTGATAGTACTTCCTCCCTGAGTAATCTCTCCGTGATTTTGGATAAGCGCGATCGCCGCCCGGGCAATACCTTCAATATCGATTCCTCTGTGAGAAGTAAAATTCTTATCCTCTATGGCAATAATCGCCAGCTTTGCCGCATCAGGAATGTCCTCGTATTCCAGATAATGGACATCTTTCTCTCCCTTCAGCTTCTTTATCTCATTTCCATCCACGTCATAGACAAGGGAAGTCTGCTCGGCCTTAAAAGTATCCTCCGTGCTCTGATCTACGACTTCCATGGCATTTCTGTACATGGATACGACAGGGATTCCCACCCGCACAACGGCAAGTGCCGCCAGCGCGGCAAAAGCTACCAGCAGGCAGATGGCAATGGTTTTAATAACTCTCCATCCCATGCTGTTCGTTTTTCTTTTTCTACTTCGGGGCCGAGGATTGCCGCCCCCCTGTTGATTCCTGCTCATATCTACCTCCATGATGCTTTCTGTACTTCACCTTTTCCAGTATCTGCCTGAGCATAAAAATTTATACATGCACATGCTACTGCGCCAGATAACTGTAGAAAACATTTCCCGCTTTCCGGAAATTCTCCGTAATCTGATTCCGGTCTCCAACAGTGGAAATACCGGTCACAGGATCCAGATACCGAATCTTTGTGGAATTGTAACTCATTACGATCACATATCTTCCGCCCGTATACTGAGCAAGCACCGGACTTCCCTTGCTGATGTAATAGAGAACGTCATCCAGAGAACAGCCGATGAGATTCAGGGCATTTTGTCCGCTGTATTCAGACAGAAGCTCCATCACCGATGCCGACTGCGTATCAATGCTGTTCGTGGAAACGCTCTGTCCGTTGACCCGGGCGATCATTGACAGACAGCCTGCCAGAGACTTTCCATCTCCGGACACTTTTGTCACATCATCCATGCCCGCCACAATGGCGTAGTCATCAAAAACACATTCCCAGAGCACTTGCTCTTCACTGTCAATAACATTTCCTCTGGCTTCCGCCGCAGCCTGCACAGCTTCCGGCAAGTTGGTATAGGACGCCAGGGTCTTTCCGTCTGCGTAGACAAAGTACTGTTCCACGGCATTTCCACTCCGGGAAAGGGTCAGGGACGCGTCATCCTCGCTGGACAATATCTTTGCCAGAATCAAATCCGGCTCCACCTGTATATAAATATACTCCGGAAATTTGAAGTAAAGTTGTTCTCCGAAAGTTCCTGAATATTTACTTACCAGAGAAACGCCGTCTTCTTTATTTTCCTCTTTGTAACGAATATAATCTTTATCTCCCGTAGAACGTACTTTTCCGTTGGCTCTTTTTCCAAGATTCATCTCAAGCACGCTGCCGCTGATGCTGGTTTCCAGAATATACCGGTTATTCTGGCTGTAATTTCTTACTTCATTTCCATCAATATCCATGATCCGGATCTCCTTCATAGGAAATGTAACGGCGCCGCTGTCTTCCCTGGACACATCCGCCGCATCCGCAACACCGTAAATAAAATCGTTGGACAAAAATCCCACGGAACGAATTCGCTCATTGTCGCCGCAGCTAAAGGTCTGGGTCTTGCCGCTCTCCAGATCGATCATCTGAATCTCCGTATTGTTCCAGACTGAGGAGTCACTCTCAATGGCAATGATACTCTTGTCAGCAGATGCCGTCAGACTCTCATTGATCATACCGGAAACCAGAATCTCATCGCTCCTGTCATCCAGATTCACCTGATGCAGGTCGCCGTCCAGTACACAGTAAAATACGTTCGAAGAATTCAGGTAAGTCAGTTTCTCAATATCCTCCCGCATACTGCTGTACGGTATGGAAGACGCCAGAAAAGCCAGCTCTTCATTGCAGCTTGTGGCCGCATCGTAGCGCATGATCTGTATGCCATTATCCCCTTCGTGACGTCCCCGGCTGATGTACCCATACACTAAATAAAGGATATTTCCGTCATCATCAAAGTCCAGTATTTTAATACCATGCTCGTCCTGATCGTTGCGGATATCCGCCAGGTTCTCCGAGGCAAAGCTGTAGACCTTTGTCACATCGGAATCATCATAGTTATAATACCAGAGCTGCCCCTGCACGCTGAAGGCGAGCTTGTGCCCTTTATCAGCAGACAAATATTCCACATTTTCCTCATTCTGGATACCAAGTCCCAGATAGCTGTTGGAGGCATCAATGACAGCCTCGTTATAGTAAGCGTCCATGGTCCGCTGGTAATCCAGAAGATACATCCTCTCGGCTGTATATCGCATACGGTAAGTCTCACTGACGTCGTAATACTGCACAACGCCGTCGCTGATCTCGCTGGACAGCACAGTGTCAAGCTCAAGAACCGCATAAGTATCATTAAGTTCTCTCACTTTGATTCGCGGTTCTGATACCTGTTTTACCTCCATGCTTCCAAAAAATACGGCATCAGTACTGGAATTAATGTTTACATTTTCCAGCGAGGTATCAGTGACTCCGGCCGTCGGTTCCAGATATGCGGCATTTTCTTCCATTTTAGTTTTGTCAAACAAATTATTGTGAAAATTCAGAGCATATGTAAAATACTCGTCAAGATTGTAGCCTGCTCCATTCTGCACCTTTGTATAGAAATAAACTCTTGTGCTGTTGTCCAGCCGGACAGCAAGCTGCAGATAGTAATTCTTCCCCTGAGTCAGATCCGTCTCAAAGGTCAGCGTTCCTGTCCGTACATTTTCTTCCGGATTATCCGTGAGCTTATTGACAGTTCCTTCCTCCAGAGGTTCGTCCGGATTATTTTCAAATAAAACATACTGAATGGCGGTGATATCGTAATCATAATTATGCAGTTTAAGTTCCAGAGTTTTTGAATGATCCACCACCGTGATCTGATCTCGTACCAGCGACAGATCAATATCTCCCCGGTAAGCGGACATCACATTATAATCCGAAACACTGTTCCCTATTTCCATCACCGGGTAAGTGGAATTCTGCAGTTCTGTCACCGGATTGCCCTTCTCCGCCGATATTCTGTAATTAAAAAATACCAGTGCCGCAATAAATACCAGAACGCCGACCAGGGCGTGAGCAACTGCAATTCGCATGGTTTCTTTCATTTTCACCGACCTCTTTCTTCTTCCAGAAGTGTTTTCAACGTTGGTTTAAATCCAAAAGATTCACAAAATTCCAGTGTCTTGTTCCATTTTTCCGCCGAAGCGTGCTTCCCTTTAACTGCACGGATCAGCAGATTTTTAGGCGTGTGCTCCATGTCAATAAACTCCAGAATCTGCGTCTCATAGCCCACACCTTCCAGGAGGCCGCCCCGAATCGCATCCGTAGCCATGGCGGCAAACCTCTCTTTAAGAATCCCGTAATCGGTCACCGGCCGCAGCCTGTCCCCGGAAAGCTGCTTATTGAGCTCGTGCTGGCAGCACGGAACTGACAAAATCACATCCGCTCCCCAGCGCACCGCTTTATAAAGCGCATAATCCGTAGCCGTATCACAGGCGTGAAGGGTGATGACCATATCCACATGATCCACACCTTCAAACTCTTCAATAGAGCCCTCGTAAAACTTCAGCTTCCCGTAGCCGTATTTTTCCGCCAGCCGGCTGCATTTCCTGATGACATCCTTCTTTAAATCCAGGCCAATGATACGCACATCATATCCCTGCAGTTCTCTCAGATAATAATAGACCGCGAAGGTCAGATAGGACTTCCCGCATCCGAAATCCAGAATGGTGATTTCTTTTTCTCTCTTGAGATGAGGCAGCACATCCTCGATAAATTCAAGAAAGCGGTTATCTGCCGGAACTTATCGTATCTGGTCCGGACGATCTTTCCCTCTGCGGTCATAACTCCCAGATCCTGCAGAAACGGAACCTTCTTCCCTTCCTCCAAAATATAATGCTTCGGGCGGTTATGCATCAGACGGCAGGCATCTCCTGTCTGCTTTTTCGCAGCGGTCCGGATGGAAGCTCTGCCTTTTTTACTGATGAGCGCTGTCACTTCCTCTGTCACGGTCTGTATCTGTACCTGCTTATACAGAGGCAGTATGTCCGTCAGTTTCTCCACAGTCTGCCTCTTATCTAAATTCTCATGAAATACCTGCGTCTTTGTATGCCGTTCCATCTGAAACGTCAGGCAATTTTTTATGAGTACCGGACGGATACTGTATTTTTTTATCTCTTCCGACCTCCGGGGATTACTGACTGTTATTTTCAAAAGATTCTCATTCAGACTCTCTTCCAGTTTGTTCATCAAATCATCCATAGATAATCCTTCTTTATAATAAAAATTTCTGTGGTATTATTCATAGTCCGCCGTTTCCGTCAGAAGAAGCGGTACCCACAGTTCTGTGACCGATTTTAGCATGTTTCCACACTCTGCGCAATATAAGCGCGTCAAACCGGTCACAACCGTCACCAAATCTTTATATTTTGTTAAGAATGTGGAAATATCTTTTTTCTCCGGCGGTACCGCTGTCTGCGGTATGCCATATTCCAGCAGATAATAATAAGAATGAGATGTTTAAACGGCGTCTGCACGCCCCGCTCTTCCGGAGGCATATAATAACAGTTTTTCCCCTGGGTTCCGTCCACCTTATTTTCCATCTGCTCCGTTTCATAATATTTCAGTTTGTCGTAAATCATATCGACGATTTTCAGTACTGCATTTTTATCCGGGTACTCCGCATACATGGAACTTCCCTCGAACTCAAACCTGTCAAGAAGAGCGTCAACCACTGCCCACACCTCTCTGGCCGCTGCCGGCAGCATCCGGATCATGTACTCAAAGTCGTTCCAGTTCATCTGCTCTTCCTGCTGCAGCTCTTCCGGAGGAAGCATCTGCTGATCTTCCTCCATCTCCGGCTTCTCTTCCTGACACGCCATCATCTCTTTAAATCCCGGCAGCCAGTCAAAATCATATCTGTCATCCAATCGATTCACAGCATAACCTGCTTTCCTATGACTTCTATTTACTTTATGCGCCGGGTAAACATATGTGTTTGTCCCACTGTGATTTTTTATTCTGTTTCTGTCTCAATATATGGGATCACATCAAGCAGAGATTCCTTCACCGAAACACACTGGGCCGCCAGATCTTCCGGTATCGGCAGCATATCCGGCACATTGATGACCCGGATACCGGCCGCGAGAGCCGCGCGGACGCCGCTCTGGGCGTCTTCCAGCACCAGTGCCTCGGAAGTATCCACATTAAGTTTCTCACAGATGGCCAGGAAAACATCCGGATACGGCTTGCCTCTTTCCACCCATTCCGTGGTCATCAGCAGATCAAACCGGCCGGTGAGCCCTGCGTCTGCCAGATTCCGCTCAATGCCCTCGAATTCGCAGCCGCTGGCCACCGCTTTCCTGATGCCTTTTTTATCCAGCACATCGAGAATCTCAAACAGACCTTTCTTTATCGGCATACCTTCTGTACGCAGAATCTCCACCTTGCGCTCGCCCACCTGACGGTACAGCTCCGGCGCGTCGATGTCCTTATCAAAGAAATCATAGTATTTTGCCTGAATCGCCTGGGCGTTCAGTCCGAGGAACTGCAGATACTGCTCCTTGGTCGGCTCATATCCCCACTCTGCTGCCTTCTCCATGTATGCGCGGTACGTTGCCCGCTCTGTGTCAAACATTAAACCGTCCATGTCAAAAATTACTAACTTTATCATCGTTTCTCCTCTATTTTCTCTGTTTTATTTTCATGCGATCGTCCGAAACCGGCCGCCGGTCCCATGTCGAAGAAAGCGTACCGCCCCTCTCTGGAACGATACGCCCCTTTTCCTGCTTCTCTTTTGTGATCACTTTTATCTTCCGCCGCCTTAAGAATAGGGTCTGTTATCCCTGTACCTTTTCCATCAGGCTGTTTACCTCTTTTGCCATATCGCTCAAAGATGCGATCATCTTCTGTTTCTGCGCCAGAAGCTCGTCATATTTCTTCTGCTCTTCTGCACGGCGCTCCTGTATGCCTGCCAGAATCTCATTGGCCTGCACCTGCGCGTCTTCCAGGATCTTCGCTGCCTTTTCTTCAGCTTCTTTTACGCTGGCTGCCGCCTTCTCTTCCGCTTCCTTCACGCTGGCCGCTGCCTTTTCCTCGGCTTCCTTCACACTGCTGGCCGCTTTCTCTTCCGCTTCTCTGATGATAGAATCCTGTTTGCTCTGGATATCAGAAAGCTGTTTGCAGAGCAGGTCTGCATTTCTTATGTACTGTTCGTAGGCTTCATCGCGGGTCTGCGGGCCAGCCTGCGCTGTCGCCTCCGCGCCGGCCTGAGAAGCTTTGGTGCTTTCCGCTGCATTTGCTTCTGCCTGCGCCGCAGTCTGCGCTGCGGACTCTGCCTTTGCGGCTGCTTCTGCCATTGCCTTTGTTCTGGCAACGGCTGCGCGGCCTTCCGCTGCGGCAGCTTTCTTCTCTGCTGTGGCAGCGCGTTCCTCTGCCTCTTCCGCCTGTTTCTCAGCCGCTTCCGCCTGTGCCTGCGCTTCCTGCAGCTTCTTCTTCAGCACTTCCATCTGCTTCTTCAGTTCATCCACTTCCGTTTCTTCATCCGGCTCCGGCTGCGGTGCATCGGATTCTTCCTCATCCTTTTTCAACCGCACAGATTCATCGGAAATGATGATGGTCTGCCCCTTTTTCAGAGCTTCGATCTCTTTATCCTTTGCCTTTACAATGGCCTCGATCTCATCGCAGATCTTATCAAGCTGGATATCTACTTCATCCTTATCATAACCGAACATGGATGTTTTAAAAACCAGTTCCTCCACGTATGTCAGTAATTCCTGTGCTTTCATTCTGGCTCCCCCTTTTTTAACGTTTACGGCGGCTGGCTGATGCCGTGCGCCCATATATCTAATTATAAGGATTCTGGCAGCTTTGTCCAGAAATATTCCGAAAATTCAGAAGGGTTTTACGCCTGCATTGTACCTAAAAAAAGAAAACGGCTCAACCCCGAAGGTTTCTGCCGTTTTCCCATAATAATTATTTTATTGTAGCGCGCCGCGCGTCGCCTGGTTTATTTTATTCCATCCCTGCGATATCCAGCCGCACCAGCGCCCGCTTGAGGGCGGCTTCGGCCAGGAGAAGGGTCTGTTCGTCCTCCTCGGCGCTGAGTATCTGCTGCGCCCGGTCGCGGGCCCTCTCGGCACGGGCTATGTCGATGTTCTGCGGCCATTCTACAGCTTCGGCAAGGACGGTCACCTTGTCCGGAGTAATCTCCACAAACCCCGAGAGGAGCGCAGCCGTCCTTTGTCCGTTTTCCTCAGTTATGATCAGGCGGCCCGGCGCGATAATCTGGGTCATGGGGATATGCTCCGCATAGACGCCCACTTCCCCTTCTACGGTGTTGTATTCCACCATCAGCACATCGTTGGTGTAGAAAATGCGGTCCGGTGAGATGATTTCCAGTCTGAAGGTCTTTTCTGCCATCCCATCACCTACTTATCTGCTCTTGCTAAAACATCGTCGATGCTGCCCGCATTTAAGAACATTCCTTCCGGAATATCGTCATATTTTCCTGCCAGCAGCTCTTTGAATCCCTGAATCGTATCGGAAAGCGGCACGTAGCGTCCACTGGTTCCCGTAAACTGCTCTGCCACGAAGAATGGCTGGGACAGGAATCTCTGTACCTTTCTGGCACGGGATACCAGCAGCTTGTCGTCCTCGGAAAGCTCGTCCATACCGAGGATGGCAATGATATCCTGCAATTCCTTATATCTCTGCAGAATCTCCTGCACACCTCTGGCCACCTGATAGTGTTCCTCTCCCACGATGCGCGGGTCGAGGATTCTGGAGGTGGACTCCAGAGGATCCACGGCAGGATAGATGCCCTGCTCCACAATGGCACGGGAAAGTACCGTGGTTGCGTCCAGATGAGCAAATGTAGTTGCGGGAGCCGGGTCCGTCAAATCGTCCGCCGGCACGTAAACCGCCTGCACCGATGTGATAGAGCCGTTTCTCGTGGAGGTGATACGCTCCTGCAGCGCGCCCATCTCTGTCTGCAGCGTCGGCTGGTAACCAACGGCGCTAGGCACACGGCCCAGGAGGGCGGACACCTCAGATCCTGCCTGGGTGAAACGGAAAATGTTATCAATGAACAGCAGGACGTCTTTTCCTCCCTGGTCTCTGAAATCTTCCGCGATGGTCAGACCGCTCAGGCCCACTCGCATACGGGCTCCCGGCGGCTCGTTCATCTGTCCGAATACCATGGCTGTCTTATCGATAACGCCGGACTCGCTCATCTCCCGGTAAAGGTCGTTGCCTTCACGGGTCCGCTCGCCTACGCCGGTAAACACGGAATAACCGCCGTGCTCCGTGGCAATGTTGCGGATCAGCTCCTGGATGAGCACCGTCTTACCTACGCCGGCGCCGCCGAAAAGACCGATCTTTCCACCCTTCTGATATGGACAGAGCAGATCTACCACCTTGATGCCGGTCTCCAGCACCTCTGTCTTGGTAGACTGTTCGGAAAAGGCCGGAGCCTTTCTGTGAATCGGACTGCGCCGTACATTTTCCGGCAATGGTTTATTATCTATAGGCTCTCCCAGTACATTGAAGATCCGCCCGAGAGTTACTTCTCCCACCGGTACGGTAATCGGTCCCCCGGAGGCCACCGCCTCCATTCCGCGGACCAGTCCGTCTGTTGGGCCCATGGCGATACATCTCACGATATCGTCCCCAAGATGCTGAGCCACTTCTGCCGTCAGTCTGCCGCCGTCCTTTTTCTCAATCCAGACAGCATCGTTCATTTCCGGCAGTACGCCCCCGCTGAATCTGATATCCAGGACAGCGCCGATAACCTGGGTAATTGTACCTGTATTCTGTGCTGTCATCTATTCTACTCCTTTTTCTATCCATTCAGAGCTTCCGCTCCTGAAATAATCTCCGTCAGTTCCTGTGTGATCGCCCCCTGCCTTGCCCGGTTATAAACCAGAGACAGTGTGGAAATCATCTCCTCAGCGTTGCTGGTCGCCGCATCCATGGCCTGCATTCTTGCTCCGTTTTCGCTGGCTGCAGACTCAATGAACGCACCGAAAATCGTGCTGTTGATATATTTCGGAATAAGCAGATCCAAAGCTTCCTCCGGTCCTGGCTCATAGTTCATGAGCGTCTCGCTTTTTGTCTGCTTCCCGGCTTCCTGCTTCTCCTCCACATCCACCGGCAGCAGCCGTATGAGCGTCGGCACATGCACCACTGTATTTTTAAACTTTGTGTAGGCCAGGTAGATTTCTCCGATCTCTCCCGCCGCAAAGGCGTCAAGCACCTTCTCTCCGATGGCAGCCGCATCGGCAAAGGACGGGGCGTTCATGACCTCGGAATCGTCCGACACGATGTGATAATCCCTGCGTGCCAGAGTCTCCACGCCTTTTCTTCCGACGCCATAAATATCCACATCTTCTTTCCGCCATCCGCTGTCCACGATCAGGCGGGTCACATTATTGTTATAGCCTCCGGCCAGTCCCCGGTTGGAAGTCACCACGATGACCGCCTTCCTCTCTGAACCGCTTCCTGTCAGGAACGGGTGATCCAGCCGTTCCGATTTCGCTAAAATAGACTGAATGGTCTCGTACATTTTATCAAAATACGGCCGGGCATTTTCCGCCCTGGATCTTGCTCTCTGCAGCTTTACGGTGGAAACCAGCTTCATGGCTTTCGTTATCTGCTGCGTACTCTGTATGCTGTCCTTGCGTCTCTTAATATCTCTCATGGACGCCATTTTGTATCACCACCTTATTTGCGCCGCATCATATCGCGCGGCATGGTTCTGCCGCCATAGTGTCCATGGTTCCGGCTCCCATGCGCATCCCATTAAAATGTCTCCTTGAATTCCGTGATTGCTTTCCGGATAAGCGCTTCCGTCTCCGGACTGAGATCTTTTGTATTCCGGATGGCGGAATAAATCTCCGGGAACTTCGTATCAACATATTCCAGAAATTTTTCTTCAAATTCCAATACTCTCTCAACCGGAATATCCAACAGATATTTTTTTGTCACCGCATAAATGATAAGCACCTGCTTCTCCACTGGAAGAGTCTTATACTGCGGCTGCTTTAAACTCTCTCTGATACGCTCTCCCTGAGCCAGGCGCTCTCTGGTATCATCGTCAAGTTCGGAACCGAACTGGGCGAAGGACGCCAGCTCCCGATACTGGGCCAGCTCCGTACGGATTGGCCCGGCGATTTTTTTCATTGCCTTGATCTGCGCCGAACCTCCCACGCGGGATACGGACAAGCCGGCATTGATGGCCGGACGGAAGCCGGCGTTGAACATCTCTGTCTCAAGATAGATCTGTCCGTCCGTGATGGAGATCACGTTGGTCGGAATGTAGGCGGATACGTCTCCCGCCTGGGTCTCAATGATCGGAATCGCCGTGAGGGAACCGCCTCCAAGCTCTTCCGACAGCCGGGACGCCCGCTCCAGGAGTCTCGAATGAAGATAGAACACGTCTCCCGGATAAGCCTCTCTTCCCGGAGGCCGGCGAAGCAGCAAAGATAATGTACGATAGGCCGTCGCGTGCTTGCTCAGATCGTCATAAATTACCAGCACGTCTTCTCCCCGTTCCATCCATTCTTCTCCTATGGCACATCCGGCATAAGGGGCAATATACTGAAGTGGCACCAGCTCACTGGCTGTGGAAGCCACTATGGTAGTGTAATCCATGGCGCCGTACTCTTCCAGAGTTTTCACAATACCCGCCACTGTGGACGCTTTCTGGCCGATAGCCACATAGATACAGTGCATGTTCTGCCCTTTCTGATTGATGATCGTATCAATGGCAATGGCCGTTTTTCCCGTCTGACGGTCTCCGATAATCAGCTCTCTCTGCCCTCTTCCAATAGGCACCATGGAATCAATAGCCTTAATTCCGGTCTGCACCGGCGTATCCACCGGCTGACGGTCAATGACGCCGTGAGCCACCCGTTCCACCGGGCGGAACTGTTTCGTCTCCACCGGACCTTTCCCATCGATCGGCTGTCCAAGAGCATTAACCACCCTGCCGGTCAGAGCGTCTCCTACAGGAACCTCTATGACGCGCCCCGTAGTCTTGACGGTATCTCCTTCATTGACATTTCTGTGATCCCCAAGAAGCACGGCTCCCACATTATCTTCTTCCAGATTCATCACCATGCCGTATACTTCTCCGGGAAATTCCAGAAGCTCACCCTGCATGGCTTTTTCAAGGCCATAAATCCGGGCCACACCGTCAGCCACCTGGATAACCGTTCCCACATCAGCGGTTTCCAGCTTAGTCACATAATTTTTTATCTGCTCCCGGATAACGGAACTGATTTCCTCCGGTCTGATTTTTATCAAAACTCCCTGCACCTTCTTTCTTCTTTGTTTTATGATAACTGAATCCGGGAAAGCTGCCGGCTCAGCGTGTCAATCTGTGTTTTCAGGCTGCTGTCCACCACCCGGTCGTCCAGACGGATGATAAGCCCGCCGATAATCTCCGGCTTCACAATATATGCAATCTCAAAAGAAATGTAATCGGTCACCTCCAGAAGACGCTTCTCCACCGCCTTCTTCTGCTCGCCGTTAAGCTCTACGGCGGAGGTCACGCTGGCTGTTCCAATTTTTCTGTGACGTTTTACCCTTTGAAGAAAATCCTCAAAAATAGACAAAATATCATTGTGACGGTCTTTTTGTATGATGATATGCAAAAACCCCATTACTTCCTCAGATACATGTCCCTGAAAAGCATTCTCCACCAGGGTAATTTTCTCTTCCTTCACAATTTCAGGATGATTCAAAAGACGCATGAGCTCTCCATTTGCCAGAAAAACATCCCGTGCCGCCGCAATCTCCTCCGCGAACTGGTCCACGGTATTTTCCTCCAGCGCCAGAGTAAACAGCGCGTCACCATAAATACTGCTCACCCTTTTCGCCATGTGTCATCACCTATCTCTTTCAGCGTCTGCTCTATGAGCTCATTTTGTTTCTTTTCATCCAGCGACGACGCCACGAGCTTTTCCGAAAGCAGGGACGCCACAGAGATAATCTCCTGCTTTACCTCATCGTTGACCCGCTTTTGTTCAAGCTCCGCCTCCTGACGGGCGCCGGCGATGATCCGCCCCGCTTCCTCCTTGGCGTTCACGATGATCTCGTTCTCTCTCTGCATCGCTTTTTTTCTTGAGTCGCTCAGAATCTGTTCCGCAACTTTATCAATCTCTTTTAACTTACCGTCATATTCTTCCCGCATGCGCACGGCGGCCTCCCTGTTCTCCAGAGCCTCCCGCTGTTCCTGCATCACCCGTTCTTTCCGGTCATTTAACTTCTTCCTCACCGGGTCCAGCAGCAGATAGCTGGCAGCCAGGAATAAAAGAAAGATGGCGATTCCCATAAAAATGAGCTGGAAAATAAGCTGCGCATCCAGACCGAATATACGGTCATCCAGTGATAATAGCACCTCATGCCTCCTTTCCGCTGTCTCATCATCATACGATTATAATCTTCCAATCAGCGGGTTCGCATACAGCAGGATGAGACCGATAACGAGACCATAAAGACCTGTCGTCTCGGCAACAGCCTGTCCCAGAAGCATGGTGGACATAATATCTCCCTTTGCACCCGGATTACGTCCCACGGCGGATGCTCCGTATCCGGCGGCGATTCCCTGGCCGATACCAGGCCCGATACCTGCGATCAGGGCAAGACCCGCTCCGATAGCGGAACATGCTAATACTAAACCTTCGTTTGTAATCTGTGACATCATAGTAAAATCCTCCTTCTAAATATTAAACTTTTCATCCACAAAAAATAATTAATCCGCGTACTTATCTGTAATAAACGTCATGGTCAGCATTCCGAACACGTATGTCTGAATCGCTCCGGAGAACAGATCGAAGTAAACATGCAGAAATGATGGAATCCCCAGCTTCATAAACCATGGCAGCAACGTATACCAGAGACTGATCATGATTGTTCCCGCCAGTACATTTCCAAAAAGACGCAGGGACATGGACACCGGCGTGGCAAACTCGCTGATGACGTTAACCGGGAAAAAGATCGGGAACGGCTCGAACAAATCTTTGACAAACCGGATGCCGTTACTCTTGATCCATGCATACTCGATCATCACAAAGGTGATGAGCGCCAGAGCAAAGGTTGTCCCAAAGTCCGCCGTAGGCGCCCGGAGCCCGAATACCCCTGAAATATTTGACAGAAAAATGAATGCCATCAGGGTAATGACATAATTCCTGTATTTTGGCGCATGGGCGCCCATACTGGATTCCACCATGGCATCCATGGTCTCTACCAGCATCTCCACCGCATTTTGTACGGCATTCGGTTCATCATAATCTTTCATGATCTCATGTCTGGCAAAAAGAATCAGCCCCAATAAGATCAGACAAACAATGACCGTGGAGATCATAGTTGTATTGATGGACAGAGTCTGTCCAAAAAGCTCAAACTCATAGTAGCTGTGGATGAAAAAATCCACATCGGCGCCACTGCTCAAAAGCATGGCTCCCGCAGAGGTGCCGGCAGATATTCCTCCCATTGATTCACCTTCCTTCCCCTCTTAGTTTTTTTGTGACGTATGTGTTCGTGTACATATGCAGAAGGGCTGCGATCTTTAATCCAATAATACCAAGAATCACTCCCGGAAAGCTGATGGCCTCAAAACGCAGGCCTGCATAAACGACTGCCAGCATAATAAGCCACCGGAGAATACTCCGTATCGTCATACTCCACTGTCCCTTTGTCTGGCTCATATGAAGACATTTTTCCAGTCCTTTTTCCATGCTGACGCTCATACTCACGGCAACTGCCGTTCCCAGCACTATACCGATGGTGTAGCTGAGCTTGTCACTGACAATAAACAGTCCCACGATCTCCGCCAGCAGACTCCAGATCAGGCAGCCAAAGATTAAATCAAGCAGCGTCTCATTGGTTTCCCTTATCCATTTTATCCGTTTCATGATGATCTGATTCCTTTTCTTTATAAAATACTTGTATCATTTTGTAACAGGAACGCATCCCAGCCAGAATACCAAGCACCAGCATCAGTGGAAAAAGCAGCTCCTGATGTAATTCCTGGGCCAGAAAACTACCCAGAAAAACACAGATGAAAATGCAGGTGAGCATACAGATCCCGAGCTGGCTGATAAGCGGCAGCATGCGGAATATATTGCGGTTCTTCCTCCTTTTCATGGGAGCAGCTCTCCGATCACCCGGTCTGCCACCGCCTCCATGAGCGATTCGATGGACTGAAAGCATTTCTCAAATGCTTCCGGCGTATCTTCTGTGACCTCCGGCACTTCCTCCTCTATATCGATAAAAGTACCCACGGACATACAGGTTGTCTGCGCCTGGAAACCGTTTCGCACCTGCTCTGCCTGTGCTTCCGTCATGGTCAGCGCCAAATCCGAAGATTCCAGATCTTCTTCCGTAAGCTGCGCGGAACGGAACTGATCGATCTCATAGCCATGCCGCCCGAGAATCTCAACCGCCATAGGCGAAACCGGCTCGGAAAACAGAACGACCAGACCTCTGGAAATCACTTCAATATCCGTAATATTTTTCTTTTTTATGAGTCCCTTCAGCGTCACTTCCGCCATAAAACTCCGGCAAAGATTATTCTCTCCGATTATAACAATCTTACGATATCCCAAACCTCCACCTCCTATACTGTGATCAGATGATATCCGGCTGCTTTGAGCATCCGGTTCATAATAGCATTCCCAAGACCCTTCTCAAAAAAACTTTCCGAATAAATATAATCCAGTGCCAGCGTATCGCATTCCCTGAGTATACTGTATAAATTAGCCGCAACCGAATCCGGATGTTCCCGGCTTCCAATGCTCCTGCGGATTCCGGTGCAATACTGTCCGATGGACTCATCGGTTCCGATAATGCCCACCCGGAAGCCCTCCTGCTCTTTTTCCTGCGCCCGGCGGTTAATCTCCGCTATCACTTTATCCGGTTCTCCTTCCACCAGAATAAGTTTTCCTTTCGGTGCATAATGGCGATACTTCATGCCTGGCGCTTTTGCCACCACATGCTCCGGCATTGTTCTGCCGGATACCGCCGGATCTATCTGTACAGTACCGATCACTGACTCAAGCATGGCCTTTGTAATATATCCGGGACGAAGTATCATAGGAACCTCTCCTGTCATATCCACAATTGTAGATTCGATACCGATTCCCACCGGCCCTCCGTCTAAAATCATCGGAATCTTGCCATTCATGTCCTCCATCACGTGACCTGCTGTCGTCGGGCTCGGCCGCCCGGAAGTATTGGCACTTGGAGCGGCGATCACGCGCCGGCTCTCCCGAATCAATGCTCTTGCGCCGGGATGAGAAGGCATGCGCACTGCCACCGTCTTAAGCCCCCCTGTGGTACCGTCCGGAACCGTTTCTTTTTTATTGAGAATCACGGTCAGCGGGCCGGGCCAGAAAGCCTCCATAATCTTCCTTGCCTGATTCGGCACATTTTCCGCCACCAGATCTACCTGCTCCATGTCCGCTATGTGAACAATGAGCGGATTATCAGAAGGCCGTCCTTTCGCCGCATAAATCTTTGCTGCCGCTTCACTGTTCATGGCGTCCGCACCAAGACCGTATACCGTCTCGGTAGGAAACGCCACCAGCCCCCCGGCACGAATAATCTCACCCGCCTCCTTCAAAGCATCCATCTTCACCAATTTTGTTTTCATTGCAGTCACCTCTGTCATTCAGCCCGTCTTTGGCTTTTGCTAGTGTAACATGCTTTATGCAGAAAGTCAAAAAACATGTCTTATTTTTTGTTACAGTTGTCATATTATTAACGTTTTTGTATTGCTGCTTCTTCTTTGCTTTGTAGAAGCATACTAATAATCGTACCTCATTTCAGGATTGTTTTTATGATAAATTTCTATTTTCACAAACTTTCTCCCCGAAATCTCTCTCTTTTCTTTCTTTTTCTGTTTTTGTCCGCCCTTGTTTTTGCTGACATGGCCAGAACTTCCCCGATTTTTAAAACCTCCGGCATTTTCACCGTCGTCCTGGACCCGGGGCACGGCGGGTGTCAGATGTGCGGATGAAGCACGCGGGACATGTTCCCGGCGCCCTGTTCATATAAGACAGGCACTCCGCGTATATTTGTTACAGAAACAGAAATATCGCTCGATCAGGAGGGCCCTTTATGCCACAAAACACCCCCCGAAACATTTCTCCATACAATGCTTCATTCAATCTGCCATCCGAAAAGTCAGAAAAATACTCATTGCCCGGCAGGATAAAACAGTCTCCCTTCATCACTGTGGAGAGGGATTTTCTCTCCTCCATCACAGAAGATGAAGCGCTTATCCAGATTATCCGGGCGCATCTGCGGCAGTTATCCGCCGCTCCTCCATAAAAATCCCTGCATCTGCTGTAAGCTTATATCACTTGTACCCTTTAACACTATAAAAGAAAAAGAAGGTAAAAATATGCCGGATCTTTTTTATACCGCCGCTTATATCCGCCTTTCCCGTGAGGACGGCGACCGGGAAGAAAGCGACAGCGTCGCCAATCAGAAAAAGCTTCTCACCGGTTTTATTGAGAAAAAAGAGGAGCTTCTTCTATATAATATGTATATCGACGACGGATATTCGGGCGTCACTTTTCAGCGTCCCGCCTTTCGGAGGATGCTCGCAGACATTGAAAACAAAAAAATCACCTGTGTCATTGTCAAAGATTTATCTCGTTTTGGCAGAGACTACATCGAGAGCGGGCGATATCTTGAACGATATTTTCCAGAGAAAGGAATTCGTTTCATCTCCGTCTCCGACCATATAGACAGCCTGCGGCAGCCCTATGATATGCTTCTTCCCATTAAAAACATTTTTAACGAGCAATACGCGCGCGATATATCCGGCAAGGTTCATTCCGCCCTGCAGACCAAACGGCAGTGCGGAGAGTTTATCGGAGCCTTTGCCAGCTATGGCTACCGGAAATCGCCCACAGATAAAAACAAGCTGATCATCGACGAGTACGCCGCCTCCGTCGTCCGGCGGATCTTCTCTCTCTATCTGCAGGGTTTCGGCAAACAGCAGATTGCCCGGCTTTTAAATAGCGAGGGCGTCCTCTGTCCTTCCGCCTATAAACGGGCGTCAGGACTCCGCTATGCCAATCCCGGAGCCGGCTGCGGTTCCCTCTGGTCTTATTCTACCATTAATCACATCTTACATAAAGAAATATATGTGGGAAATATGGTACAGGGCACGAGAGAACAAAAGCTGCGGGGCAGACAGCAAATGCTCGGGCGGGAACGCTGGATCGTAGTCAAGGGAACTCACGAGGCCATCATCGATGAAGAAACGTGGCGGCGAACTCAGAAACTCCTGAAAAGCAACGTCCGCTCCCCGGCCGGAGCGTACGTTCCGGCACGTCATCTCTTTGCAGGTCTCCTCTTTTGCGGCGGCTGCGGGCGTCCCATGGTAAAAACAATCTGGCGGCACGCCGACGGCAGTCCGGAATATTCTTTCACCTGCGGTACCTGCAAGCGGCATGGGAGACATTTCTGCACCCCGCATACCATTCCCGCCCGGGCGTTGGAACAGGCGGTCCTTAACGATCTGAACCTTCTTCTGTCCCGCTGCGAAAAGCTGTCCGGGCTGGTATGGCAACAGGCGGAACAGTTTTTTGACCAGCCGGGCATCGAATCCGAGCTGCAGCTCATGGAAAATGAACGGAAAGCGGCGCGGGACATTTTTCTTACTTCTTATGAAGATTACAAATCAGGACTACTCTCCCGGGAAGAATTTCTGGTCTGCCGGGAAAAATACCGCCGGAAGGAACAATTCTGCCGTTCTAAACAGGAAGAACTCACAAACCGACGTGCTGATTTTTGGAAAAAAGTCCGGCAATCTCCTTTATTAAATGAAAAACCGGCAGCCAGACCAGTCTCCTACCTGGACCGGGCATTGCTGTCAGCGTTGATTGCTAAAATTACTGTTTACGAAAACCGCCGCATTCATATCTGTTACAATTTCCCGGGAGGCGCTTCTTTTTTCCCCGGGCAGTATTTTGTAAAACGGACTGATGACATACATATCTTAAGTAAATCGTCCGAATTACAATAACAAATTAAGTGTATTTTTTCTCACCACCATAATATTGTTTATTATTGCAGAATTTTTTAAAAAAATACTATATTTTTTTTACTTGTGCAAAAATTGGAACTGTGCTAGACTGCATTACAAGACAAAGGCGTTTACAGTATTACTCATACTGCAGACGCCTTTTTTCATGAAAACAGTCTGAAACAATCATTTAAGCCGGCATTTTGAAGAAGGAAAGGATGAGATAAGATATGAATTCAGGAGATACAGCTTTTGTAATGATCTGTGCAGCTTTTGTATTTTTAATGACTCCGGGACTGGCGTTTTTCTACGGCGGTCTGGTACGGAGAAAAAATGTTGTAAATACCATGATGGCCTGCGTTGCTATTATGGGACTTTCCATTGTGATGTGGGCTTTATTTGGCTATTCCCTGGCCTTTGGCGGAAATCACGGCGGAATCATCGGTGATCTGCGATGGTTCGGATTAAATGGCGTTGGAATGGATGTGGGTCCATATTCCGATTCTTTGCCGCACCTGGTTTTTTGTATGTTCCAGATGATGTTCGCCATGATTACCCCGGCCCTCATTACGGGATCTCTGGTGGGACGTATGAAATTTAAAGCGTTATTTTTCTTTATCGCCCTCTGGTCCATCATTGTTTATTATCCAATGGCTCACATGGTATGGGGCTCCGGCGGATTTCTTGCATCCATCGGTTCTGTAGACTTTGCGGGCGGTAATGTTGTACATATCAGCTCCGGTGTCAGCGCCCTTGTCCTCGCTATTATTCTTGGCAGAAGAAGAGGGTACGAACACACCACCTACCGTATTCACAATATTCCATTTGTAGCCCTTGGCGCTTCTCTCCTCTGGTTCGGATGGTTCGGCTTCAACGCAGGAAGCGCGTTAAAAGCAGACGGATTGGCTGCACACGCATTTATGACCTCCGCCATCTCCGCAGCTGCCGCGCTTCTTGCCTGGATGGCCATTGACGTCATCAAGACCGGCAAACCTACGCTGGTCGGCGCTTCCACCGGCCTTGTCGTCGGTCTCGTCGCCATCACGCCGGGAGCCGGATTTGTTCCAATCTGGGCTTCATTTATCATCGGTCTTCTGGTAAGTCCGATCTGCTACTTTGGCGTAGCTCTTGTGAAAAAGAAACTGAAAATTGATGACGCGCTCGACGCCTTTGGATGTCACGGCATCGGCGGTATCTGGGGCGGCATCGCGACAGGTCTGTTCGGTCAGTCCTCCATCAACAGCGTCGCCCAGTGGGACGGTCTGGTATTCGGTGATTTTCATCTCTTTGCCGCCCAGCTCATCGGTATCGTCGTCACCATCGCTGTGGCTATTGTTGGAACGCTCATCTGCGTGGCTGTTGTAAAAATATTTACTCCTCTCCGCGTCACAGTAAAAGAGGAACAGATTGGACTGGATATCACGCAGCATGGAGAAAGCGCATATCCAAGCTTTAACGGATTAGATCAGTAAGGTGGGAAGAAAAATGATGTTTAAAATTGAAGCATATATAAGAGAAGAAAAATTTGAAGATGTAAAAAAAGCGCTGGATGACCTCAATGTCAACGGACTGACCGTATATCAGGTCATGGGATGCGGCATCCAGAGAGGATATCAGGAAATCGTGCGGGGCATGGAAGTGGATATGCAGATGCAGCCAAAGGTAAAATTCGAGATTGCTGTTTCCTCGGAGGAATGGGCGGAAAAAACCGTGGACGCTATCCAGAAAGCAGCCTACACCGGAGAGATCGGAGATGGCAAAATCTTCACCTATGAAATCCGCTCCGCATTAAAAATCCGTACGAAGGAAACCGGTTACGACGCTATTCAGGAATCAGAATAACTACTTCAGGGATGGGAGGCGATTCAGCCTCCCCCTTTTATATGTTGACGCGTCAGGGCAAGGCATATTCCGGATGATCATCCGCGCTTCCGGCACCCGCCCCACGGCGGGGAAGACCCGGGAAAGGTCAGTGCTTCCGGCATTCAGGAAAAGGACATTAATCTGTCCATTGCCCTCAAATGCCGAACCATTCTGGAACAAAACGGCATTCACGTGGTCATGACAAGAGAAACGGACTGCAGCCTTGAGGATGACGCCGTCTCCAATAAAAAAGCCAGCGATCTGAAAAACCGAAAATCCATCATCACGGAATCCTCCCCCAATTGTGCGGTGAGTATCCATCAGAACAGTTTTCCTGACAGTACTCAGCACGGCGCGCAGGTCTTCTACCAGACTTCCAGCGAAGAAAGTCAGCGTCTCGCCTCTCTTATACAGGCACAGACTCTGTATCTGACAGGAGAGGAAAATAAGAGAGAAATCAAATCCAATTCCGATTACTACCTGCTGCGGGACAACACTGTTCCCACAGTAATCGCAGAGATCTGCTTTCTCTCCAATCCCTCTGAAGCCGAGATGATTGCGGATGAGAACATGCAGGAAAAGGCTGCTTTCGCTATTGCCATGGGGATTATGCAATATTTGTATTCCTGATGCATCTCGAGATCAGTTCATGTCTGCTTCTGGCTTATGATAACCGGCTTCGTATATCATATTACTATATTTTTTATTGTTTTACAATAAATTTTGTGAATTCCTTGTGAAAACATGCCCGTTTACAGATATGTGGGTGATTTTAACACTTTACAGTTTTCAGAATAATGTTTATACTATACACACCACATATTCTTGTCCCATATTTTCCATGGGACAGAACTCTCCATATATAATATCCTGATATGACTTTATCAAAAAGGAAGTGAATTCATGAAATTAGAAAAATTGAATGATAATCAGATACGATGTACATTAAATAAATCTGACTTAGATAAACGGGAGCTGCGGCTTTCCGAACTGGCTTATGGTTCTGCCAAAGCCAGAGCACTGTTTCGTGATATGATTCAGCAGGCTTCCATTGAGCTTGGCTTTGAGGCGGATAATATTCCTCTCATGATTGAGGCCATTCCGATTTCCAATGAATGCCTGGTACTTGTGGTCACCAAAGTGGAGGATCCGGATGAACTGGATACCCGATTCTCCAGATTTTCCAGTCCATTTGATGAGGATGATTTTGACGAAGATTATTCTTCCGATGTTTTCGATGAAGATCTTGCTGACACTGATTCCTACGAAGAGGAATCTGTTTCTTTCAGCAGCAGTTCGGACGAAGATCTTCCTTTCGAAACTTCATCCGATAAAGACGATGGAAGGCAGGCCGCCGATGATGCGCTCGATTTGATCGCTCCGTTCACTCAGGCTATTGCCCAGGCAAAAAAGGAAGTTCTGAGAAAGAAACAGGAGGCATCCAGGAAGAAACATAACCTTCAGATCTACACCTTTTCTGATCTGGATACCATCACACATCTGAGTGCGTTCCTCACCCCATTTTACACCGGTGAGAGTCGTCTGTACAAAGACGCCGCCAGCCAGACCTACTACCTGTTTCTGATAAAAAACCAGTGTGAACATGACATTTTTAAAAGAGCCTGTACCATTGCTTCTGATTATGGTACTGTTCTGAACACGTCATACTCTACACTTTCCTATTTTGAGGAACATTTTCAGTCTGTATTCCGGGAAAATGCCCTGGAAACACTGAACCAGCTTAATTAAATATACATCGACCAAATAAATATTACGATACAAAAAGCACAGCTTTGTTTTTTTCGAAGCTGTGCTTTTCTGGTATTTACGACGTAAAAACGGTATTTCTGACATAAAAAGAAGGCGCAGCCGGGCGATATCTGAAGCATCGTGACATCTTTCCGGCTGCACCGTTCATTGCTGTATCTGCTTTTTATTTATTTTTATTTGCCAGATAGTCATTAATGCGGCCAAGCACCTGGTCTGCGTCCATACCGTGCACCATGCATGCTTCTTCCAGACTCTCCATAGCGGAAGACGGGCATCCAACACAGTGCATTCCTGCTGCCATTAAAATAGCGGCAATCCCCATATCCATCTGGAGCATCTCTCCGATTAATGTATTCTTTGTAACAACCTGAGCTGCCATGATCTATTCCTCCTGTATTACTTCAAAAATCCTGTTTGTTTATCGGGTACTTTACTCAGTATAATACACGGAATCAAAAAATTCAATAGTTATTATTTTTCAATCTCCTTGATGAGGTTGATCATTTCAATAGCGCCAAGCGCGCAATCATACCCCTTGTTGCCCGCCTTTGTGCCGGCGCGCTCAATGGCCTGCTCGATGTTTTCCGTGGTGACGATACCGAATAATACCGGAATGCCGGACTGAAGTCCCACCTGCGCCACGCCTTTGGAAACCTCGCTGCACACATAATCATAGTGGCTGGTGGCGCCGCGGATAACCGTACCGAGAGCGATGACCGCGTCATATTTTCCTGAATTCGCCATCTTTTCACAGATCAGCGGAATCTCGAATGCTCCCGGTACCCACGCCACATCAATATTTTCTTCTTTCATGCCGTGGCGGACAAGGCCGTCAATGGCGCCGCTCAAAAGCTTGGAAACGATAAACTCATTGAATCTCGCGCACACGATTCCCACTCTCTCTTCTCCGCCTACTACTTTTCCTTCAAATACGTTTACTCTCATGATATTTCCTCCTGTTCTTATCCATGAAATGTTTTTTAATATTTTGTGTAATGTCCCATCTTCTCCTGCTTGGTTTTCAGGTAGAAGAAGTCATCTTCATTTGCCTCAATGATGATTGGCACCCGCTCCACGATTTCTATGCCGTACCCGGACAGTCCCACTACCTTTGCCGGATTATTAGTCATGAGACGAAGTTTCTTAACGCCCAGGTCTGCGAGAATCTGTGCACCGATGCCATAGTCCCGCAGGTCCTCCGGAAATCCCAGAGCAATATTGGCCTCCACTGTATCCATACCCTGATCCTGCAGCTCATAAGCTTTTAGCTTGTTTATCAATCCAATACCCCGGCCTTCCTGTCTCATATAAAGAAGTACTCCGCGTCCTTCTTTCTCGATCATCCTCATAGCAGCCGCGTACTGCTGACCGCAGTCGCAGCGTCTCGAACCGAGCGCGTCCCCGGTCAGACATTCTGAGTGTACCCGGCAGAGCACCGGCCCGCCGTCGTCCACATTTCCTTTCACGATGGCCACATGATGTTCCCCGTTTAATTTGTTCACATAACCAAAAATCCGAAAATGACCGTAATGAGTCGGAAAATCCGCCTCAGCCTCACAGCTTACAAAACTTTCAGTCCGCCGGCGATACTGAATCATATCCGCTATGGTTATGATTTTGAGGTCATATTTCTCCGCAAACTTCAGCAGCTTTGGTACTTTTGCCACCGCCCCTTCTTCATCAAGGATTCCACAGCGCAATCCCACCGGCCTCAATCCTGCCATCTGTGCCAGATCCACCGCCGCTTCTGTAAAACCTGTACGTTTCAGCACGCCTCCCTGCAGCGCCACCTTAGGCACTATGGTCCCCGGCCGTCTGAACTCCTCCGGTCCCGCCGTCTCCGCCGCTGCGGTCATCACAGTCAGAGAACGATCCGCCGCCGAAGCGCCGCTCGCCGCATGTACACTGTCAATGGTCACTGTAGAAACAGAACGGGATAACTCCCGGTTCTCCCAAATCTGTTCCTCCACACCGATTTTCCTTGCCACATCTTCAGAAACCGGCATGGTCATGATTCCTTTTCCATGACTTAACATAAAATTCACTGCCTCTGGCGTGGCAAACTGGCCTGCCACCACAAGCGCACCGTCATTTTCCACATCACCGTCATCCACAACGATGACCATTTTGCCCTGTTTAAAATCTTCCAGAGCCTCCTCTATAGTATTGCATCGAAATTCATTCATTTTTCATTCTCCTCGTCTTTTTGTGATGTATGATCCTTTGAGTTATGCTTTACCGTCAGAATCCATGGTTTCTCAAAAACTCCTCCGTGATACCCGACTGCGGCTTTTCCTCTTCCCTATTCAAACCCAGAAGCTTTTCCACATATTTGCCTATCATGTCCGTTTCCAGATTAACCATATCCCCGGGTTTCTTTTCAAGAAGAGTAGTACTGGCTCCCGTGTGAGGAATCACTGACACTGCAAAGCTCTTATCATCCACCCGCGCCACTGTGAGACTGATACCGTCAATCGCAATGGAGCCTTTTTCTACGATATATTTCAGGATGTCCGGCGGCGTCCGGACCGTTATCCATATAGCATTATCATCTTTTTCCATGGATGCAATAGTACCCGGAGCATCCACATGGCCCGCCACCATATGGCCTCCAAACCTTCCATCCGCCGCCATAGCCCTCTCCAGATTCACCCGGCTTCCGCTTTTCATTTTCCCCAGGCTGGTCCTCCGCAGTGTCTCATGCATCACATCCACATCATAGCTGTTCCTGTCAAACGATGTGACTGTCAGACATACTCCATTGGCAGCAATACTGTCGCCCACATGGATATCTTCCATCACCTTATCTGCCTGAATGGTGATGACGGCGGAATGAGCCCCCATCCTGATACTTCTTATCACTCCTATTTCCTCGATAATACCTGTAAACATCTCTGTATTATCTCCTTTCCCGTTTTTCTAGCGCACTACCCTGTATTCCAGCAGAATATCCTCTCCAAACTGTCGCTGCCCGCACCGTTCAAGCATCCAGGCGTCCTTTACCAGCGCCGCGCCGCGGCCTTCCACCGGAGTTTTCGCGTCCGCACCGCCAAATATTTTGGGCGCCAGATAACAATAAACCTTAGATACAATCCCGGACTGAAGAGCGCTCTCGTTGAGCGTGCCGCCGCCTTCCAGCAAAATACCGTCGATTTTATTTTCACCCAGCTTCTGCATGAGACAACTCAAATCTATCATGTTCCGGTGCGGCTCTGCTTCCGTTTCCGGAGGTATCTCCCAGACCGTCACCCCTTTTTTCTCAAGCTGCTTTGCTTTTGTCCGGTTCTTTCCGGGAAGACACGCCACAATGACAGGCTGTTCCCGCGCGGTCTGCACCAGTCTGGATTCCAGAGGAATCCGCAGATGACTGTCACAGATAATCCTCACCGGATCTCTGCCTCCTTTCATGCGGCAGTTCAGCATAGGATCATCCGCCAGCACCGTTCCGATACCAGCCATGATTCCTTTAAAATGATTGCGCAGTCTGTGTACATGATTTCTGGCTTCCTCTCCGGTCACCCATCGGGAATCTCCCGTCCGGCAGGCAATCTTCCCATCCAGTGTCATGGCATATTTCATGGCCACATAAGGGCGCCCAGTACTGATGTAATAGAAGAACACCTCGTTGACAGCGTCACATTCTTCTTTCAGAAAATGTGGTATCACCGTAATGCCGTGCTCCCTCAATATCCGAAATCCTCTGCCTGCCACCAGGGGATTGGGATCATCCGAACCGACTACCACCGTCGTGATTCCTTCCTCGATAATCGCCTCTGTGCAGGGCGGCGTCTTTCCATAATGGCAGCAGGGCTCCAGGGTCACATAGATAGTGCTGCCTTCCAGACGGTGCCCGGCCGCTCTGGCATGGGCAATGGCATTTCGCTCCGCATGGAGCTCTCCATATTCTTCGTGCCAGCCTTCTCCGAGAATCTCTCCGTCCCGGACAATCACCGCTCCCACCAGCGGATTTGGATTCACATGGCCGCTGCCGCGCTTCGCCAGCTCTATGGCTCTTCGCATATATTGCTCATCCGGATATGGCCCGGCCGCATCTGATTTCTCAATGCCGTTCATATTGACTTCTTCTCCTTTCCGCAATATATATCAGAAAATGTATGATCGGAGCTTCAGGAACAGGAATATTGGCAGATTCTGCCGGATGACTGCAGGGTCGTTTACGATAAGAATCCTGGAAAGATTCCAGAAAGAAATATTTTAAATACAAAAAGCCCTGAAACCAGCCGCTCACTGCGACTAATCTCAGGGCTTATCACCGCCATATAAATACACGTAAATAAAATACACGCATACAAATATAAACATCTTCTACCATCCGGACTATACCGTCGGCTCCGGAATCTCACCGGAATCCTGCCTTTCGGCTCGCGGGCTCGCACTTCTCTGTGATTACCGCCGGTGGGGACTTACACCCCGCCCTGAAGACCGTTTTTCATTTCTTTAGTTATTATAACTCTTTATCAGAGGGTTTTCAAGTAAATCTTTTGTGATACAGGCGCGCACTACGCCGTTCTCCCCCAGCTTTCCGGCACTTTGCGTCCAATCAGCTCTTCCAGCCGGGCAATCTCGTCCTGATAATAGCGGTTAAGAATGCGCCGGGTCTGCGGAAACATTTTGGAACGGTCCGCGTCCCGTTGAATGCACATATTTTGAATCCACCGGAAGAACTTGCGCAGGACATGACGTACCTTAGGGAATCTGCCCAGATGCAGGAAATCTATCAAAATATGATAGACGCCCTGAAAAAGATATATGACTTTGCTTCGCAGGGGTGAAACAGCGCAGAACACACTCTCATTACTCTTGATATTATAATTGATTCTGGAATTCTTCTCAACCCGGATAAAATCCAGAATATCTTCCGCAACTCTCTGTTCATCCTCGATCAATTCCTCAAAGAAAACGAACTTCATATTTTCTTTCGGGAAATATTTAAGATATTCTTCAATACACCAGGCATAATTTCCCTGGGAAAAACAGAGGTATTTCAGTCTCCGGATCATAATGCCTTTCCGGTGAAACCGGCTGTGTAGAATGCTATTCACATATCGGTCAAATGCTGCCGCATGCCCTCTTTTTTTGTCATCCCTCACCGTCCGGCACGGGAGAAATCCCAGAGCAAGAAAATATTTGTAAGCAGAATAGCACCGGTCAGCCGGATCGCGCATGAGAAAAATCAAACGGGTCTCCTCCGGAAAATCCTTCCCGATCTTAGCTGCACAGCCCTGAAAACCCAGTCCGGCATTCACTTCTCCGGCCATCCTCCCGTCCTCTGGCCGGACATGCCCAAAATATCTTTTTTCATACCATTTTTCTCCAAGGAAGAAACGAAATAATGGAACCCTGTAAAACATGGGTTCCTTGACCCCCTCCGTCAGACAGATACCTTCATGCTGCCGCAGGATATCATACAAAGAAGTGGTTCCACATTTCTGGAATCCGATACAAATAAATGCAGGTTTCATCTTTGTTTATGCCCGGGGCTGTCCCCCCGCCTTTCTTTCGTATATTTCACCTTAATATTAATCCCGGAAGCGGAAATTGATTTCAAAGGTAAGTTATTTTACATAAAAACTGTGTCCGGTCTGTGGTCAAATCGTAAAAAAATCGTAATTTTTTATTGTATTTATAAAATATTTTCTTTCTCTCCCTTTAAATAGACAGTCTCCTTTTCATATAGTATAATAATACTATCTTTTTTAACCAATGCTTATTATTGATGTAAGAATCATATGGCATTTGATTCATAATTAGGAGGTACACTATGTCAGAAAAAATCCTTATTGTCGGTCAATCCGGCGGTCCTACGGCAGTTATCAACAGCAGCCTTTACGGCGTTGTCTCGGAAGCCCGCCGTCATCCTGAAGCAATCAGCCATGTTTACGGCATGGTCAATGGCATCGAAGGCTTTTTAAATGATACGATCCTCGATTTCGACGAGATTCTGCCAGGAGACAAACTTGACGCCCTTTTATATACGCCGGGCGCTTATCTGGGCTCCTGCCGCTATAAGCTTCCGGAATCTCTGGATGATCCGGTTTACCCGAAGCTTTTTGAGAAGTTCAAAGAAATGAATATCGGTTATTTTCAGTACATCGGCGGAAATGATTCCATGGATACCGTGAGCAAGCTTTCCCGTTACGCCGCATCCGTCGGAAGCGATATCCGCATTATCGGTCAGCCAAAGACCATAGACAACGACCTGGTGCAGACAGATCACACTCCGGGATATGGCAGCGCCGCAAAATATGTAGCTTCCACCGTTCGTGAAATTGTTCTGGACGCTAATGTTTACGAAAAAGAATCCGTTACTATCCTGGAGATCATGGGCCGCCATGCGGGATGGCTCACGGCCGCCGCTGCTCTGGCGCGGAAATATACCGGTGACAACCCGATGCTTATTTACCTGCCGGAAACTTCCTTTGACACCGAAGAGTTTCTAAACAGCGTCCGTCAGTGTCTCAAGAAGAACTGTAACGTCATTGTATGTGTATCTGAAGGTATCCACGACAAAGACGGCACATTTATCTGCGAATATGACAGTTCTGTGGGCACAGATACTTTCGGCCATAAAATGCTTGCCGGCTGCGGAAAATATCTGGAAAATCTTGTCCGTTCCCGTCTGGGCGTAAAGGCACGCTCCGTGGAGTTTAACGTAAGCCAGCGTTGTTCTGCCTCCATGCTTTCCGCCACCGATCAGCAGGAAGCCGCTGCTGCCGGTACTTTCGGCGTGCAGGCTGCCCTGAGAGGAGAGACTGGCAAAATGGTTTCCTTCAACCGTCAGGATACCGCCGGTTCCTATCAGATGGAATGCGGTCTTGTTGACGTGACTGAAGTGTGCAACAAAGAGAAAGCAGTACCTCTCTCATGGATCACTGCTGACGGTACTGATGTGACAGAAGAATTTATCTCCTACGCCCGCCCTCTGATTCAGGGCAAGGTAGATGTCCCTCTGGGAGAAGACGGTCTTCCGGCCTTTGTATCCCGCAAATAATCCGCCGCAGTTCAGAAATATTTTAAAATAAGCACGCCAATGATATGCGCTAAAAATGCATGTCATTGGCGTGCTTTTATATATTCTTCCGTCTTCTTCATAATCTCTGTCAGATTCTTCAGATCCTCCTGTACATTTCCTGTCTCAAGAGAGTGATTGGCTCCCGCCGTCTCATAAAGGGGCAGGTTTCTTTTCGCGCATTCCGTTTCGATCACTTCTGTTCTTGCCCACGGATCACTGGTGCCGTGGAACACAATGCCCGTTGTACCGATGGCAAGGAAGGATTCTTCCACCGGCGTGTAGTAGATCTGTCCGGCAGGTATCTGATACTTCCGGGCGAAAGCCGCCGCAACGGTGGTGCCGATACTCTTGGAAATGAACAGCACATCCTCGAAGCTGTCAAGAGCCGCGTCGCGAAGCTGCTCTTCCACCCGGGCACTGGCCATCTCAAAGGCTTCCATCATTTTTGCTGCATTGCCTTTGATGCCGGACGGCAGCTCTCCGTAACTGACTTCCAGAATCTCATATCCGCCGGCCACCGCCAGCTTCTTGCTGTAATAAAGAAGCGGCTTATCCGTGTGATAACCGACGCCCGGAAATATGACCGCTGCTTTTTTCTTTTTCTCTTCCATCTAAGATTCCCCTCTCTTCCGGCATGCTGGTCATTCGACTTCCACGCACATTTCCACCACTCATATCTAATATCCCTGCTTCAGCTCATAAGAATGAATCAATTCCACATTATACAGCTCCACATCATTGAGGACAGATTCGTCGAAATCTGCGGAGGATGTCTGCGCCACATACCAATCCTGCCGGTTAAAATAGTCCTGAATATCCTGATCATTGAACATCCTGCCATGGCGGGCATAAATCTCATTTCTTGTAATGCACAGGCCATAGGAGTCCAGCCAGGACAATTCTTTCCAGGTATAGCGGACACTGTCCGTATATGCCAGATGGTCAGCCTTTTCGTAAGGATTAGATCCGGTATCTTTTCCTTTAACCAGATACACACTCTCGCTCTCTCCCGTACTGTCCTCAGCATCTTCCTCTGCTTCGTCTCCGTCCTCTCCGGCAGTTTCCTCTTCTTTTTTTGCCTTGCCTATTTCAATGGTGATCTCCGTCTGCCCCTCCGTATCCGACGCGGCAGAGATCTCGCTCTCATGTCTCCTCTGAAGCATCACGAAAGCAAAAATCACAGCAATAAGCGCAAGACATACGATCACCACTGCACTGATCATCATTCCCGCTGTTTTTTTATCATCCCCAGGGTTCCACATCAAATCCCCCCTTCATTTTTATTTTCCGTCTCGATCGCCTAAACTCTTCTCAGATTTTCTACAAAACAAAAAAATGTGTTTTAATCTCTAATAACACATTTTTTCTCTTGTTTTTTATTATAATGGATAACACTGGTTCAATCAACCCTTTATGGTAATTATTCACTGTAATTTAACACAATCGTAATTAATAATTTTTCTCAACAAGATTCTCTCCCTTTTACAGGCATTGAGATAAACGCAGTGAACTCGTTTTTGGTTTGAAAATAATACAATTTTACCAGTATTTTTCTTGGAAATCCGCTTGATATTGGCGGAAATCTAGTATAAAATAGGGAATACAGAACAAGACAGTTTTGTAATAATCTAAACCTAAAGGAGGATATACTAATGGCATACGTAATTTCTGATGAATGTATCAACTGTGGAACTTGTGAGGGTGAATGTCCAGTTGGCGCTATCAGCGCAGGCGACGGCAAATACGAAATCGACGCTGATTCCTGCATCGACTGCGGAACATGCGCAGGTGCTTGCCCATCTGGTGCTATCAGCCAGGAATAATCTGGAATATTAAGTTGCCTTCGGGCATAGAAAAGAGTGTCTGTTTTGCAGGCACTCTTTTTGTTTTTTATTTTATATTAAAGATAGTTATATTTTCCTCTTGTTCTTTCTGAAAAAACGACTTTTCTTCCGTCCTCCCTCATCTTTGGACACCGCGATTTCCTGTCTCGCTTTCTGATGACTTCGAATCGCCTCATCTAATTTTTTATAGCGGGCCTCTTCCCGCTCCTCCTGCTCCTCAAGCACATCATCCAGCTCTCTGATCACCCGATTGCTGATGTGGTCGCTCATGACATCCCCCATCATCTCCGCCTGTTCCCGCAGCGCTTTTCCGATGATCCGTCCCATGATCGACTCAAACTCCCGCATTTTTTCCTCGTTGCTCCTGAGAGAACCCGATGCTGCTTCCCTCGCTGCAGGATGACTTTCCGTATAATCATTCCCTTTTCTCATGGCCACCACCTTTCCGTTGTGTCCGGTTTTCTTTGAGTCTTCTTTTTGAAAAGTATCTATCCGGAACTCTTCGCTCTCTGATTCTTCATCGGATACTTCCACGCTTTGCTGTCCTGTCCCGTCTTCCGATAAGCCGTCTGCCTCCGGCCTGTCCTCCTCAACGCCCATGTTCTCAAGCTCTACTTGGGTGGCCAGCAGCTTATGTACGTCAATGAGTTTTTTCTGTTCCAGATCCGGCAGCACTTCCTTCACTGCCTTCAGCTGAAAGCCTTTATTCTTTAATTCTTTAATACAGTTTAAAAGCTGTATTTCCTCTTCTCTGTAATAGCGGTGTCCCAGCTCGTTTCTTGGAATGGTAAGCTCCAGCTCCTCCTCCCAATACCGGAGAACGTGGTTCTCCACCTCCAGAAGTCTGGACGCCTCCGAGATGGAATATCTTTTTTCCTTCATATTCTTATTCGCTCCTGTCATACTATAATTTTTAATATCGGCATATTCATAGTATAGCAAGGTTCAGGCTACATTCTCAATGATATTCGTCTTCTAAAAAAAGACAAAAGGAGCGGATTTCTACTGAATCCGCTCCTTGTTTGCAAATTTCGTATATTGTCCCAGCCAGACAAGTTCAATACTGCCGGTGGCACCATTTCTCTGCTTCGCCACAATGACTTCCGCTATATTCTTTTTTTCTGTATCCGGATTATAATACTCGTCTCTGTACAGGAACATCACCACATCGGCATCCTGCTCGATGGCTCCGGATTCACGGAGATCCGACAACATCGGCCGGTGATCCTGCCTTGCTTCCACCGCACGGGAAAGCTGAGACAGGGCGATGATCGGAATATTCAGCTCTCTGGCAAGCACCTTGAGAGCACGGGAAATCTCAGAAATCTCCTGCTGCCTTGATTCATTCCTTCTTGTATTACTGCCGCTCATAAGCTGCAGATAGTCGATGACAACCATTTCTATATCATAAGTCTGCTTGTACTTCCGGCATTTGGAACGAATCTCCGCCAGAGAAGACGCCGTATCATCGATGATCAGTCTGGAATTGCCGATGAGAGCGGCTCCCTCCAGAAGCTTCTCCCAGTCAGAATCCCTCAGATCTCCGGTACGAATCTGCTGAGAATCCACCATTGACTCCGACGCCATCAATCTCGTAACAAGCTGTTCTTTGGACATCTCCAGACTGAACATGGCAATAGCGTGATTATCCTTAAACGCCGCATACTGGGCAATGTTCAAGACAAATGCCGTCTTACCCATGGCCGGTCTTGCCGCCACCAGTATGAGTTCCGCCGGATGGAGACCCGTAAGCTTATAATCGAGCTCTGTGAACCCGGTAGCTATACCTGTGACCCGTCCTCTGGTCTTCGCCGCATCTTCTATGGCATTTAAGGAATTCAGCACGATATCCTGGATAGGTACAAAATCCGACATTCTGTTCCGGTTCTGCAGCAGACCGAAAATCTCTTTCTCCGTTTTCTCCAGAATAGCCGGCGTCTCCTCTTTGCCCAGATAGCAGGCATTGCCGATATCCTCGGTCACCTTGATGAGGGACCGGAGCGTCGCCTTATCGTGGACAATCTGCGCGTACTGCCGCACGTTGGTGGATGTGGGAACAATATCCACCAGTTCCCGGAAAAAATCCAGGCTGGAAAGAGCTTCCGGAACATCTTTCTCCTTCAGCTTATCCTGGAGAGTGATCAGATCCACTGGTTTGCCCTCCTGATAAAGCTCCACCATGGCTTCAAACAGTATTCCATACTGCCGCTGGTAGAAATCCTCTTTAACAAGGATATCCTCCGCCTCCACAATGGCGTCTCTGTCCATGAGCATGGAACCCAGCACAGATTTTTCCGCCTCCTCACTGTGAGGCTGTATTCGTTTAATAAAATTCTCGTCTACTGTCGGCATATCATCACATCTCTATCATCATCTGTCATATTTACAGGATACGCACGCATCCACAGGAAACCATTTCCTGACTGACCTACATCTCTGATACTTTTACCTTGAGAGTCGCTGTCACCTTCGGATGAAGCTTAATCTTGACATTGTGTACTCCCAGGCTCTTAATCGGCTCGTCAACGGAAATCTTCTTTTTATCCAGCTCCATATCAAGCTGCTCTTTGGCTGCCGCCGCGATTTCCTTGGTGGAGATGGCTCCAAAGGTCTTTCCGCCTTCGCCCACCTTCATTTTTACTTCCACAGACTTCTCGGCAAGATCTTCTGCCAGTGCTTTCGCTGCGGCAAGCTGCTCTGCAGCCACCTTATCCTGATGTGCTTTCTGCAGCTTCAGATCGTTGATATTCTTGCCGGTGGCTTCCACACCCAGCTTCTTCGGAAGGATAAAGTTCCTTGCGTAGCCGTTGTTGACCTCTACCAGATCTCCTTTTTTGCCTAATGCTTTCACATCTTCTAATAAAATTACTTTCATAAAATTAATCCTCCTTAAATATCTCCTTCTTTTTTCATTGAAGCAAGAAGATTTTTCAAATCATTGACCACTTCATCCATGGTTTTATCTTTAAGCTGTGCCGCAGCCACTGTGAGATGACCGCCGCCGCCAAATTTCTCCATTATAATCTGTACATTTAAGTCATCGATGGAACGGGCGCTCACATAAATACAGCTGGAAATTTCCGTGATAACAAAGCTTCCCCGGATACCCTGCACATCCAGCAGCGCATTCGCCGCTTTGGCGCCGATCACTGTCGCTCCATCCACATTTCTTCCATCAAAAGTTGAGATCGCAAATTCATCATAAAACAGCTCCGCACGGTTTATGATATCCGCACGTATCTTGCAGTTCTCCATATCTTCGCGGAACATTTTCCGTACTCTCGTTACATCTGCTCCGGCACGGCGGAGATATGCCGCTGCCTCAAAGGTCCGGACTCCCGCTTTTACAACAAAATTATCGGTATCTACCAGAATACCCGAATACAGTGCGTCCGCCTCAATAGGGCGCAGCTTCGGCTTATCCGGGATGTACTGCAGAATCTCTGCCACCATCTCGCAGGATGAAGAAGCATACGGCTCCACATAGGAAACCACCGCCTTTTTGATGGTATCATTATTCTGCCGATGGTGATCCAGCACCACAATGGTTTCTATCTGTTTAATCAGCTCCGGACACTCCGTCATGGCCGGCAGGTTTACATCCACTATGATCAGCATGGAAGAAGCGTCTCTCAGAGACAACGCCTGCTCATTGGTGATAAACGGAAAATCTTCTGCTCCGCTGTCATTAATCATCCCTTCTACAATGGGCCGTATGGCCGCGCAATCCTTATCCATGACGATATAAGTCTTCTTATCAAATGTACGTGCCAGCCGGTAAATTCCCAGCGCAGCTCCCACTGCGTCGGCGTCCGGCAGCTTATGACCCATAATAAAAATCTTGTCATGGGTCATGATGATCTCCCGCAATGCATGAGCCTTCACTCTCGCCTTGACTCTCGTACTTTTCTCTACTTTCTGAGTCTTTCCTCCATAATAGGAGATGGAATCCCCGTCTTTTACAACGGCCTGATCGCCGCCTCTTCCCAGCGCCAGATCCATGGCGATCCGGGCGCTCTCGTAGGTGTCCACATAGGTGGGCGCGTTGACTCCCACACTGATACTCAAAGTCATGGACAGTTCATTACCGATGTTGATCATCCGTACTTCATCCAGCAGAGAAAACTTCGATTCCATGAGCTTCTGAAGGTTCTTCTCCTCAAAAACGAAGAGGAACTTATCCTTCTCGAACTTCTTGACAATGGCGTCCAGTCCCTGCATGTACCGTATGACCTTTCTCTCTACCAGCGCAAGGAGAAGAGACTGCCGCACTTCTTCCATGTTCTCGAGAACTTCTTCATAGTTGTCAATGTAAATGAGACCGGCGACCATTCGCTTGCTCTTGGACTCTTCCCGGTATTCCATCAACTGAGTCTCGTCAAAGAAATAGAAGGCGAGAAGCACATTATCAGGATCTGTCTCCCCTTTTTCTTTTTCTTCTTCCGTCATACATACGCTTTTGCATTCCACCCGGAACTTTCTGTCTTCCATCGTAATACAGAACTCTTTCGTACTGCCGGGCTTCGGAAACACTTTCTTATAAAGGGAAGCGAACATCTGCGTGATATTCTTTTTCTCAGTTTTTTCTCCGGCCATCTCAGCAAAGCTGTTATTATACCAGATGACCAGTCCTTCATCATCCGTCAGAATATAGGGGACGGGCAGCTCCTTCAGAAGATCCTTCTGTATCTGCCCCTGCTCAAATCCTGCGGCAAGAAGCTCCGCTGTCGCCAGCTTCTCAAAGTATTCGTAATGAACCACCGCAGCTATCAAAAAAACAAAAGCCCCCGCTATGGTCATATATCCAAAAAACGGACGAATGGTCATGACAGAAAATCCGACCATAAGAAAGGCTGCTACCATGATAATAGACAGCCATAAACTAAACTTGATCTGTGTTGAGACTTTTTTATTTTGTTTCATTTCCTTCACCAGATAAATCATTTTACATATGGCTTGTCAGCCAAACTTCAATAGACCTGCGAATATATTGTGTTATTATAGCACTATTTTCTGGTTTTTAAAAGAGTTTATTAACGCCGTCTCATTTACTTATTCTGATAAGCAAAATTATTCAGATTATCTGCTGTATCTGTCGTAATCAATACACAATCCGTCAACTGTTTCTCCTCAAGTCCAGTAGATCCCGTTTTAAGATATTCTTCAGCCTGACCGACAGCGTCCCTTGTCATGTTGTCTATCTGCTGCAATACTGTTACCAAACATTTACCATCCTTAATATAATTCCTCATATCATCCGTCCCACCAAAACCGATAATATAGACTTCATGATCCAAATTTTCCGATGCAACTGCGTCAGCAGCGCCGCAGGCCAGCTCATCATTTTCACAGACCACGGCTCGAATCGCCGGATATTGTTTCAACAGAGTCTCTGTTTTCTTCATTCCTTCCTCTCGGGTTTCTCCGGCTATTTCCCTAACCGCCATTTCCATATTAGTCCGGTCAATAACAGCGTGAAAAGCCTCAGAACGTAGTTGAGACTTTCGGTTTTCTTTTTCCAACAGCTCTACATAGAGTCCCTCCCCTCCTGTAGTTTCCGCCAGATACCCGGCCGCTTCTGCAACCCCCTGGCTGTCATCTGACAAAATCTGAGCTACAGCAGTGCCTTCCTGATTTATCTCACTATTTACCAGAAAGGTAGGAATTCCGGCATTTCTGGCATTCTGTACATCTGTGATGGCAGAATCTGCATCCGCACTGTTACAGATAACAGCCGATGCCTTTTCAGAAACAGCTTCATCAAATAATTTTGCCTGTTTTGCTGTATCGCCGTTATGATAAACGCATTTTACCGTATAGCCAGCCTTCTCTCCTTCCTCTATACACGCATTTTGCATAACAACTGCGTCAGAGTCATCAGGAGACGATGTAATGCAGTATAACAGCTTTTGCTCCGCATTATCATTTAAAATATCTTCCGTCACTTGCTCCGCCGAATTTTCTTCTTTTTCCGCCGTCGTTACTTCTTCTGTGGAAGTCTTCTGCCTGTCGGCCTTTCCGCAACCCGATATCGATACCGCCACAGCCATAAACAACACCGTAATAACTCTTTTAACCATTGTATATCCTCCCGTCAATTCGACCTTTTCCATATAGTAAAGTCATTATAATTTTTTTGAAGGCTCTTTTCAATGGGCATTTACATTTATTAAAATAATTTGTAGCCTTTTTATATCGCTCTTTTGATTGCGATTTTTCAGAAAATTCTGTATAATAAACGAAGTATGTGATATAAACATCAAAAGCTTTGCAGCCGAAGATATCACGAAATATCAGAAAAATAAAAAAGGAGGAAAGTATGCGTGAGCAATTAGACACGATAAAACACATGCACCGCCTCTCGGGCATTCTGGTTCACCCCACTTCTCTTCCCGGGGAATACGGCATCGGGGACCTTGGCCCGGAGGCTTACCGTTTTGTAGATTTTCTCAGAGACGCCGGTCAGCATATCTGGCAGACATTGCCTCTCGGTCCTACCGGCGAAACGAACTGTCCTTATCAGTGCTATTCGTCTTTCGCAGGTCAGCCGCTGTTGATCAGCCCGGAGCTTCTGATGAAGGACGGCCTTTTGACCGGGGAGGATCTGCGGGATAAACCGGATTTTCCGGAGGAGCAGGTGGATTACGAGCTGGTAAAAGAATATAAGGACACGTTGTTTCGCAAAGCATTTGCAAAGTTCCAAATGTCTTCGCAGGAGCGAATTCTCACACTGAAAAAAGAATTTGACGCCTTCTGCCTGCATACAGACTGGCTTCCTGATTATGCTATGTTCATGGCCATCAAAAAAAGCAAGAAGGGAGCCCACTGGCTGAACTGGGAGAAAAAATACCGGAAACCGACCAAATCCCAGAAGGCGGTCATTGAAAGAGAATTGTATGAAGAAATCTGCTACGAGAAGTTTCTGCAGTGGCTTTTTTTCCGGCAGTGGACAGCTCTGAAGGAATATGCCAATGAACAGGGTATTCTTTTCATCGGAGATATCCCGATTTTTGTTGCGGGAGACAGCGCCGACGTTTGGTCGCAGCCAAAACTGTTCCAGCTGGATAAAGACGGTTTCCCAGTTGTGGTGGCCGGAGTACCGCCGGATTATTTCAGTTCCACCGGACAGCTCTGGGGAAATCCCCTTTACGACTGGAAGTATCACAAAAAAACTGATTTTGCATGGTGGATGAAACGTATTGAGACGCAGCTTACCATGAGCGACATTGTCCGCATCGATCATTTCCGCGGACTGGAAAGCTACTGGGAGGTTCCTGCTGATGCTGAGAACGCGCTTTCCGGCAAATGGACGGAAGGTCCCCGGGACGCCTTCTTTGAACGGATCGAAGAGATTTTCGGGACAGATCTTCCGATTATCGCAGAAGATCTCGGTATTATCACCGATGAGGTTCGGGCTCTTCGGGACCGCTACCATCTGCCCGGTATGAAAATACTGCAGTTTGCCTTTGAGGATGATAACAGCAGTTATCTTCCATATAACCAGCCATATAACTGCATCTGTTATTCCGGCACCCATGATAACGATACAAGCACCGGTTGGTATGAACATGCGCCAGAACATATCCGGGACAAAGTACGCCGTTATATGAATACGGATGGTTCCCAGATCAGCTGGGATTTTATCCGCACCTGTTTTGGCTCTCCCGCCCGCATCGCCATTGTTCCGGTTCAGGATCTGCTCTGCCAGGGCAGCGAATACCGCATGAATATTCCGGGCGTTGCTGACGGAAACTGGGCCTACCGTATTAAAAACGGCCTGCTGACCTCCGATATCGCCAAGCGTCTCTATGACATTACCCGGCTTTATGGCAGATAGGAGAGAATATTATGAATTTACGTGCGTTTTTTGTTCTATTTTATGTAGTTAATTTTATTATAGTGACCACGCCGGAAAGAAAACGCCTGCGGAAGCTGGCAGAGACCGATCCGGCAGAAAGCTCCCGAATTGCACATTTGCAGGTGAAAAAAGCGTTTCGCAATATGCTGCGGATTGCCGGAGTAAAAATTGAAGTGAGCGGCCTTGACAATATTCCTGATGAATCCTGCCTCTACGTGGGCAACCATAACAGTTATGTGGATATTCTCGTGAGCGAAGTTGTCATACCGACAGGAGCAGGCTTTGTATCCAAAGACAGCCTGCAGAAAATTCCCGGCCTTTCCTCATGGATGTATCTGATCCACTGTCTGTTCTTAAACAGAACCGACGTCCGGGAGGGTCTTAAAATGATCACCACCGGAGCTGAATATCTGAAAGAGGGATATTCCATGTTTATTTTCCCGGAAGGGACACGCAGCCGCGACGGCCATATCGGTGAATTTAAAGGAGGCAGCCTGAAAATGGCCCAGAAAGCCGGCGCTCCAATTGTTCCTGTGGCCATCTCCGGTACCAGCAGTATCTTTGAAAAAAACGGAGGTTTCCGCATTAAGCCGGGCAATGTCAGAGTTGCCTTTGGAACTCCGTTCAAATTTTCAGAGCTGACAAAAGAGCAGAAAAAGACCATCAGCGAGCACACACGGGCTGCAATTCAGGAAATGCTTGACAGACATACGGAGAGCATTCAGGAAGAACAAAAGGAGTTATAAGGAATTCTCATTTTTTTTCCTGATTCATCTTTTCATAACAAGAAAAAAATGTTACAATGTTTGTTTGTAATAATGAACTGCCCGGAATCAGCAGATACATTTCTGCCGGTTCCGGACATATATAACTTAGGAGGATGAGACATGAGTGTAAATCCATGGATTATTACGGCTGTCATTCTGGTTATCGCCATCGCCGTTCTCGCGTTCCTTTATTACAAAGGCTCCAAAATGCAGAAACAGCAGGCCGAACAGAAAAGCAAGCTTGTCGATGCGGCACAGCAGGCCACCATTCTTGTCATTGACAAAAAAAGAATGCCGCTGATTGATTCAGGACTCCCGCAGGCGGTTCTCGACCAGACTCCAAAAAGAGCGCGCCGGGCAAAAGTCCCTGTAGTCAAAGCAAAAATCGGTCCAAAAGTAATGTCCCTGATTGCCGATGAGGATGTATACGATCTGATTCCTGTAAAGGCAGAGGTCAAGGCTATGATCAGTGGTATCTATATCACAAGCATCAATAACTTCCGTAAAGCTCCTGTGCCGGAACCGGAGAAAAAAGGCTTTGTTGCAAAAATCCGCAAAAAAGCTGACAAAGCACAGGAAAACATTGACGCCGCAAAAGTTAAACAAGAAAAAGCAAAGAAAGACCGCAAGAAAAAATAACAAAAAAGGCGCATCACAGCAGGAAAGTAATTTCACCTGTGATGCACCTTTTTTTATTCTGTTTCTTCCGGCACCGGTTTTCCCTCCACTGTCAGATGATAGTCGGACACCAGCATTCCTGACATATAAAATGAATATTCCAGCGTCAGCCGGAGTAAATCTTCCCCTGCGTGCATTTTTATCCGCCTGGTATCTGATACCATCTCCAGCGCTCCCGCCGGTGACTGATACACACAGGTCTCCGAATGTCCCTCCCGAAACCGCAGCAGTGAATCTCCACAGCCGCTTTTTTTCAGTTCCACCACATCCGGAGAAACAGTCAAACGATTCTTTAATGTCCGCCCTTCTTCCGTAGTTTCGGAATAGAAAATGTAATGCTTCTCATTTTTCATAAAATAATCGGCAAACGTGGTAATCTCCGAGACCTCTTCCTGTCCGAATCCTCTCTGTACTCCTTTTACCGTCAATCGAAGCTTTCTTTTTTTATGGACTGCGCCGCCTGGCCGGCCTGCTCTCTCCGGCTCTTCTCTGTGCGGCGCCTGCCCGCCATTTTCTTTTGTCATATTTATATCCCTCTATCCTTCATAGCGAATCATCGCCAGATCGATCAACTGCTGCACCAGTGCTTTCTTGTCAACACCTTCCGCCTCCCAGAGCATCGGATACATGCTGATGGCCGTAAAGCCCGGCAGCGTGTTAATCTCGTTGAATACCACTTCATTGGTATCCTCTTTCAGGAAGAAATCCACACGGGAAAGTCCATAGCAATCGAGCGCTTTAAAAATCGCTTCCGCATCTCTGCGAATTTCCTCAGCTTTTCCTTCCGGAAGCTCCGGTCCCACGATGGTTTTTGAATCTGCGTTATTATATTTTGCCTCGTAGGTATAGAACGTATCCGCCGCAAGAATCTCTCCCACACCGGAAGCTTTGGCCTCAATGCCTCCAAGCACCGCGCATTCCAGCTCTCTTCCCACGATATTTTCTTCCACAAGAATCTTGGAATCATGCCGAGCCGCCAGCTCCAGCGCGTCTACAAGCTCCTCACGGCAGCCTGCCTTGCCTACTCCCTGTGAAGAACCTGCCTTGGACGGCTTCACAAAAACAGGATACGGGAGACTCTCCTCCACTCTGGCAACGACCGCATCCATATCTTTTAACTGCCAGCGGTAAACACCTACAAACTTCGCCTGGCGGATACCGATGGAGTCCACGATGATCTTCGTATAGAACTTATCCATGGAGCAGGCAGAAGCCAGCACGCCGCATCCCACATATGGAATCTTCGCCAGCTCCAGCAGTCCCTGCAACGTTCCGTCCTCTCCGTTCATGCCGTGGAGCACCGGGAACACCACGTCAACATTCAGCCGTTCTACGCGGTCTCCATAAACAAGACAAAGTTCATTCTTTCCGGTCTCAGGGGAAATGAACGCCTGAACCCGGCCTTTTACCCAGGTGCCGTCCTTCACCTTGTCCATGGAATCAATCAGCTTCCACTGACCGTCCTTTGTAATTCCTATCATAATCACATTGTAGATATCAGTATTAATGTTTTCAATTACCGTGGCGGCAGACATGAGGGATACCTCATGCTCTGATGATCTGCCTCCCATAATTACAACAATATTTTTCTCTGCCATTTTTCCTTTCCTTTCGAATACTTCTCCGTATTATCTTTTTTCACTTCTGCAATACTATATCATATTCTCCTTCATTTGAACACTTTACATTATTCTTTCGCTTTTCCGCATTATAACATCTTTTCGCTTCCACATGAGCGAAAGGGGGCTGTCCATAAAAAAATAGTGCGGCAGCATTTTTATTGCAAAGAATAAGAGCCAGGTCTGTAAAAGACCCAGCTCTCTTCGCAGCTTACCGTAATAATTATTTTCTTCTCTGCAGCCTACAGAGGTACTTCTTCATCATATACGATATCAAGGTTTCCGTTTTCTGGTCCCTGCTCTTTCCAGTAGTTCTCATAAAAACTGTCGAAAATACCTGCTACAGATGTAGCCTTTCCTCCTGTGCTGCCCAAAACACCTCCGAACATAATTAAGGCCATTGCAAGGCAAACTGCAGGTACCATTAACCACTTACGAAACATTGTTCAACTCTCCCTTCTGGTATATTTTGAATCCATTTTATATTAAAAATAGTAGCACAGCAACCGCCCTCTGTCAACAATTCCCATTACATTTTACATATTAATCCAGAGTTTTCCACTCTTTTGAAACGAAAAATGTAATGAACTATGACAATAAATCTAAACGAGCTTTTTCTTAAGCATTCCGGGATTCATAGCATTCGCAAGCGCAGTCTCTTTTTCTACCTTTCCTTTTCCGCACAAACCTGCCAGATAATAATCCATCGAAAACAAATTATCCGCGACAGAAGAATAAATCATACCGTCGATCTGGTGCACTTTACCGTCGCGAATCATATTTTTTATGGCAGTATTCACCGTCATCAGCTCAAAGGCTGGAATACGCCTGCCGTCTGTTCCTGTCACAAGCTGCTGCGATACCACTGCGTTTAATACGGAAGCCAGCTGTACTGTAATCTGCCGCTGCTGATTAGGCGGAAACACATCAATAATTCGATCCACCGCATTAGCCGCCCCCACTGTGTGAAGTGTGGAAAACACCAGATGCCCGGTCTCAGCCGCCGTCATGGCAATCTGAATAGTCTCATAATCCCGCATCTCTCCCAGCAGAATCACATCCGGGCTCTGCCGCAGAGCCGCCCGCAAAGCTGTCTGATAGCTTTCCGTATCAGAGCTTACCTCCCTCTGGCTCACGATACTCTTTTTATGCCGGTGAAGAAATTCCAGCGGATCTTCCAGAGTAATGATATGACTCTCCCTCGTACTGTTAATTCTGTCAATGAGACATGCCAATGTGGTTGATTTGCCGCTTCCCGCCGGTCCAGTTACCAGTACCAGCCCCTTTCGGTAATCCGCCAGATTTAAAATAGATGCCGGAATCTCCAGCTCTTCCGGATTGGGAAGCTGAAACGCAATGAGACGAATCACTGCTGCCAGAGATCCCCTCTGCTTATATATACTGGCACGAAAACGGGCAAGATTTGCAATAGAGAAGGAGAAATCATCGTCTCCTTTTTTCTGCAGCTCTTCCAGACTATGGTTAGAAGCCAGGGCATAAATGTCTCTGATAAGCCGTTCTGTCTCTTCCGGCATAACCCTTTCTTCTCCCATATGTATCATTTTACCGTTGACCTTACAGGTCAGCGGCAGACCTGCGACAATAAACAGATCTGACGCTCCCTGCGCTGTGGCCTTTTCCAGATATTCCCGCAATTCCATACTATTTCATTCGCCTCCGTTTCTATTACTGTTCTCCCTGGTATACATCCAGCGAGCGGTCTGCCTCCCAGTCCTCCGAGGACTGCAGCTGCCACTGTACCACATCAAAATCTCTCTCTTCGCCGTCTCCTGTCACAACCACAGAAGCGACGAGTATCTGTCCGTCGGATACTTCTTCCTGAAAAGAAAACTGTGTGCCGGCGGCCAGATTCTGCTCCTGCGCCTCCTGCATCCGGTCCGCGATCTGCTCCTGTATCCGGTTGGCCGCATCGTAATAAGCCGCTGTGTGGTCCGCAGCCTTCTGCGACAGCCGCCTGTCCGCCACCGCATTTTCCAGCGACAGCACCGAAAACGTAAGAAGAGCCAGAGTCATAAAAATAAAAATCAGCAGAGATATCCCCACATTCATAACCGGGATTCCTTTTTTCTTCATGAGACGCCTCCTTCCGCTTCCGGACGATATAATCTCAGTGTGAGCTGATAGATGGATGACTGACCAGCCGCTGTCTGCGAAACATTTACCTCACCTGCCCCGACAGTCACATTCCACATCTCTCCGTCCTGCTGCCAGGCAGCCGAGATCACATATACCCCGTCCTCAGCCCGGCAGATCTTCCAGTTCTCATCGTAATATATGCTGGCTCCGCTCCCGGCGGTCTCCAGTTCCGGAAAATACTGCTGCAATTCCTGCAAAAAGAACTGGCTGGAGTCATACTGATCAGACTCATCCACATCGCCGGTATTTTGTCCGGTGGCAACGGCCTGCTCTTCGGCATCCTGGTCGGTGCCTCCCAGTATCTCCGCCACAGAGGAGCACAGCTTCTGCGCCTGAAACAGATTCTCCGCCTCCCGGCTGATGGCATTTGACTTTGCGAAAGCCTGCAGGAACACCGCCGTGGTCATGGCAAAAAACGCAATGGCTATCATCAATTCAATTAGAAATAATCCTGATCTGGAATGTCTTCGTATCCTCATTATTCCATCCCTCCGACAGATGTTCCACTGCTCTCATAACCATTTTCCGCGGTTTCAGCCGTGGCGGCCACTCCATTTGCCGCGGTCCGGATAAAGACGGTCTCCTCCTGGCCGTCCGCCGACAGGTCAAACTGCAGCAGGCTTTCTTCGGGTCTGCTCACTGAAAATGTGTCCAGAGCAACCAGCTCCTGCCCACCCTGAAGCCCGGAAAATGTTTCTTTCTTTGTGAAGAGCTCTTTCAGATATCCGTCTTCCTGATAGATGTAGGAAGCATAACTCTCGCCGTTCACATCTGCTTCAATGACCAGCACCTGCCGCCCGGACATTTCCTTCACCGTTATTTTGGAAGAGTCTCCGCACTCGCGGACCTTTTCCTGCAGATAGGATACCGCCGTCCGAACCGTATAATTTTCTTCCAGACCCGCCGCCGTTTTCTCATAAATCCTTGCGCCCTGCAGCACCACCAGCAGCGCGCAGAAACAAAACAGCAGGATAAACAGCAGCGGAAATAAAATATCTATCGTATGTATGCTTCCGCCGTTCTTTTTCATTTTTCCTCCCGGGACAGCCGCAGCACCCGAACCTGCGGCCGGATATTTTTCGCGACAATCTCATAATCCACAATATATTTTTCCTCGTTATAACGCAGCCCGTAATGCTCTTTGAGATACTCGATGCTCTCCGGATACGCGCCCTCCGTCCCGTAGCACAACACCGCCGACTGCACCACCGCATTTTCTATGTTTTCCATCTCGGTCTCCTCCGTCACCGAGGAAACCGACTGGATTCCATATAAAAACACAGCTATAAATATAAGAAAGATGCACACGGACAAAAAAAGCTGCCCGTGTCGGTTCTTTCGGATATACTTTTCCATCTATGCCTCCCTGTACAGTCTCATCCTATACTGGACAATATTCCCATCAGCGGCACCATGACCGACAGAAGGATTCCGCCCACCAGCACGGACAGAATCGCCACCATCGTTGGCTCCAGCACGGAGATAAAGTTCTGAATCCGCGCCGTCACCTCGCTGTCCGCCTGCAGCGCAATCTTTTTCAGCGCGCCGTCCGTATCTCCCGTCCTCTCCGCTATGTAAAGCATCCTGCCGTAAAGGCCGGTCAGCATGCCCGACTGCACAGCCGCCGCGGAAAATGACTCGCCTTCCTCGACGCGCTCCCGGCAGTCCTCCAGTTTCTTCCTCACTTTGTCATCCCCTTGCAGCAGGGAATCCACCATATGAAAAGCACCGGTATAATCCATACCGCTGCGAAGAGCCATAGACATGCCCGAAGCAAACCGCGCCGTCTGCATCCGGCTCAGAATCTTCCGGGTTCCAAAGAAACCTCCTGCCATCTTCCTGAAACGCTCCTTGCCCTGCGGCGTGCAGAACAGCCAGAGACATCCGGCAGCCAGCAGGAAAACAATCAGCAGAATCACTCCATAATATCGGCGGATTCCGATTCCCGCCTGCAGCAGAACAGCCGCCATACCGGTCATCTGTCCGCCCAGCTGTTCATAAACCTGCGCGAACACCGGCAGCACCTTGACAATCATCACCAGGAAAATGACTAGCATCATGCCAAGCATGAGCAGCGGATAGGTCACGGCGCTCTTGATGTCCTGGACCATATTTTCCTCGCGCTCATAATAGGCCGCCAGTCCTTCCATGACCTCATCCAGATTACCTGTCTGCTCTCCGATGCGGGCCATCTGGATCATATAATCCGGAAAAGCTCCGGTCTCCTCCAGCGCATCATAAAAAATGCCTGTCTCGTCCAGATTCCTCTGAATCTCCTCATAAAGCTCCCGAAGGGGACTCTCCTCCTGTCCGGCGTCCTCCTTCATAATCATAATTCCTTCCGCCGCAGAAATTCCTGATTTCAAAATCATCCCCATCTGCTCGCAGAAAAGAATCCTCTCACTGTTTGATAATACTTTTCCCATCTTTCATCCTCAAAGCGGCAAAACCGCGTATCTTCTGTCCGGCGTCCCGCCGATTTCCCTTCCGGCAAGCCTGCCGCCGCCTTCCGCATTTTCATCAGCCGGACAGCCATCAGGACGCCAGCTCTGAAAACCACTCCAGTATCCTTATCCGAAAGCGTCCCTTTTTTCCAAAAAGTACCTGACTTTCTTTCCTGGAAAGATCTCTTTCCACGTCTTCTCCGCCCTTTTCTGACAGAGCGGAAGATTCCTCTGCATTATAACATAGTTCCGGGTAAATTGCACACCACCAGTTATGTCCTTGGGCCGCTCCGATATCCACCCGCAGCGCCTCATAAACGCCCGCCGGGAAGAACATTTTCCCGTACCTGCGCGCCGGAAATCTCTCCTGCACCACAGACACCCTGACGGCATCTTCGCTGCCGTTTTCCCTAAGGGTTTCCGCCGCCGTCTGCACAATATCGGGAAGCATTTTTTCCACCTCCGTTTTCAGTTCCCCGGCACTCTCCGCCCGGTCAGCAGCAGGCCGCAGCACCGCAAGCACCTCGTCCCGCACTTTAAGCTTCAGTTCCTGCTCCTCCGCCCCGTCTGACGCCGCTCTCACATGAAAGCGCAGCGCGGAATCATAAATCTGAAAATGATTTTCCATATAAATCTGATACAGCAGCACTGCCGTAAGCAGGAAAAGGATCGCCATGGCTGTGCGGACCATGATTCGAGACGCTGCCACCACCGTACGGGCCACAGCCGCCCGCAGGCGAATTCTGCCCGCGCAGCTTGTTTTGTCTGTCATATATTTTATTCTTGCATTTCGTTTTGTCTTTATATTCCATTCCTTTTTTGTATTCCATTTTGTTTTTGCATTCATAGGAAAAGGATAGACAGAAAATGAGAGCTTTAAACTGCCGGACGGGCAGCGCGGCAAAAAAGAACAGAAAACACAAGAAGGAGCACCCGAAACCGGGCCTCCCTCCTTTGCAGCCGGAAATGTATTCCGGTCATTGGTATTCATTTTTACAATTATTGTCCTGCAGCTTCCCACTCACTGCTCTGCAGAAGAAAGAATGCTCTCTGCTGCCAGCCATTTTTCCACCTGGGAGACATCCACCTTCAATACGCTTGCAATCACATCTTCCTCCATTCCGATCCGTGCCATCTCCACCGCGGTTTCTCTGGCCTTTTTCAACTCTCCGGCCTTTTTGCCCCTGGCTTCTCCCTGGGCTTCTCCCGCCGCAAAGGCTTCTTCCTGCTGTTTTCTTCTGTGAATCGTATCGTCAAAAATCACATCCAGCATACTTGTCACCTCCTCCTGTCTGCTGAGAAGATACTCCTTTAAAATATTATGATCTATACAGTATCTGAATAATTCTTCTGCCGCCTTACTTGTTCTTCCGTACTTTTGAAAAAAATATTTTACCTGCTTTGTAAAAGAAACATACTGGCTTAGAATATCCTTTTCTTTTTTCCCATTATATATCATGTGAACGGTCAGTTCAACATCTTTACAGGCGCCGTGGAATATGTGTTCAGAGAGTTTTAGCACCGTCAGTCTGCTTTTGCGCTCCCCTGTATAAACTACATATAACTCCGGTATCGGCAAATTCAAATCTTTTGACGAAAACACATCCAGACCATTCTGAACAATATAATTCTTCCAGATTTCTGCCAGATATATGAATATCCGAATTACGATATTCTCGCTCCACGTCGTCTGAGCCTCTATCATAATAAGAAACTTACCGCCTATGTACATGCCCAGATCGTTTCTGATGCCATTCGTTATCTCTTTTGTGATAGTCAGATATGAAATATCCGCTTCTGTTGCCGTTGTATCCTCCGGATGCAATATCCGGTATAACTGCAGCGCATATTTGGGCTCGAGAAACAGATGTCTGAATACACTGTCTCTCACCGTATGCTTTGGTATCTTGTCGTTATTATCATTTATCGATGCGGTACTTTGTGGATTATTTATCTTTTTGTTCAGAATTGTATCTGTATAATCCAAAACTTCACCCCGCATTTTTTATTTACAATTGCAATTGTATTTTTATTATATAATAAATATCAGATTTATCAATACTTTTTTTATAAAAACATTCTTTATTATATATAATCAGGGCTCGCATATTTTTCTGTATAACATGCATATTAATACTTCCATTTTTTAAATCGGATAGGGGAAGTTCCTTCCCCCTCCGATTAGCGCGATTCGCCGAGCTCATGTCAAAGCCGTTTGCTGTCCGCTGCACATCGGGCGTCTCCCCTCATTCCGGCAGCCGGTACCCCCGTTTCAGCACCAGCCGTCTCCATTGGATTTTGGTCTGGTAGAGATAAATGTCTTTTTCGCCCCCGGACTTTGCCTTGAGAACTTCGATTGGGGTGCGGCAATAGATGCCTCCTTCGCCGGGATTGTTCCATCCAAAAATATGCTGTCCTTCCTGTTCAGTCTGCTCCATGAGGCGGCTGATTTCCTGACCGGCAGCGCCTTCGGGAATATTTTTGATGTCAAGAAGTTCTTCAGGGGTCTGGAGGCAGACGGAGAGCAGGACGTTGGGTGACTTCTGCCAGGAGGCCTCCCATTCTTTTAGAAATGTATCGAGACGCTCCGGATTCCCAATCAATTTCGGTCCCAGAAATATAGTGTCAATATGATTCCATTCCAGAATGCCTGTCTGCGTTTTGGCAAACTTTTCTTCCATGGCTTCCATATTTTCAGCAGTGAAGTGGATAGTGATACATGGAATACTGTCTTCCTGTGCCTCCATGGACGCCAGGTCTGCTGTAGACAGCCAATATTCATATGTTTCTCCACCATCCTCCACATATAGGGATAAAACATAACTTTTTTCTTCCACATCGGCCTGCCTGCCGCAGCCGGACATGGTAAACATCACCACTAAAACGGCGCCTGCCGCCACAACACGCCGGGGCAGACGACCGCCCGGTTTCCGCAGCAGCGCCAGCAGAGGCAGCAGAATCAACAGGGGGAAATCAATCCATTTCTTATAAAAAACAAACCATGTGAAAAGCCAGGATCCATCCTGTCCCGCCACAAAACAGGAAATGAGAAGCATAATGGTTATGACAGCAGCAGTAATGACAGAAACTCTCAGGCGAAGAGTTCTGCCGTCCAGGATTCTGCCGCCAAAGATTTCCTCGCCTATTTTTCTGCCGTAATACAGATATCCGCTTAAAACGCCCACCAGACAGAGAATCCAGAAGACTGCCAGCAGTATATCAAAACGCTCCAGAAAACCGCCCGGCAGCCGGATCAGCTGCATTACTTTTATGACAGGCCACGGAGAAGAGGCGGTGAGCTCGCCGCCCAGATTCTCTATGGTCACAAACCAAAGGAGAAGGTTCCAGATAAAAACGCCCGCCACCGCGCGCCAGACAAAGGCTTTCCGTTTTTTCCACCAGGGATCCGGAGAAATTTCTTTTCCGCTCTCCAATTCCTCGGGAACAGGTTCTCTTCCTGCCGCATTTTCTTCGCCCGCTTCCGGTTCTCCGCACGTTTCTCCCTGCTGCGCCCGAGGGCTTTTTTTCGCCCAGAGGTTCTCCGTCACTGCCGGGACCAGAAAGAGGAGAAACTCCAGCGGCGTGGTGCACAGCAGCAGGAGATATCCGTTGCCCAGCACTGTTGAGACGGCATCCTGAAGCTCTGGCAGATGAAATTTTCCTTCCAGTCCCAGAACTGCAAAGAATATCAGTATGACGAACAGACCCGCAATCCACGGAAAAAGCAGTTCCAGAAAACGCGCCCGTTTCTGCAGGGTTGTCTGGGTACAGTACCAGAGCAGTAATGCGAAAGGCAGAAGTATCATAAAGAGGCTCACGCCCGGCATGTAAATCTGCTGTATGGACAGACCGAAAAAGTAAAAAAGCGCCAGAGCGTTTATAAAGAGCCGGAACATGTAGAGGATTCCCAGCCATTTGCTTAATACGAATCCGTATCCGGCGGACATTCCTGCAGGATTTCTCTTTTCCAGCCTGTGAATCAGCAACAGCAGCCAGGCGGAAAACAAAAATAATAATCCGCCGTAGAGGATAATGGGGAACAACCCTTCCGACCGGCTGCCAAGCGCCGCTGCCGCCGGAAATGTAAGGCCCGACGCCCCGATTCCCTCTATATATATCATTCTTGTCAGCTGCCGTTTTGAGATTTTACTTTCATTCAATGATTTCCTTCTCCTTTCTTCTGCGGATCTTGCGATGCCGGTTTTCTTCGTATCCGCCGGCCCTCCCTCGTGAATAACGGCCTTTTTTTCATAAAGCGCAGCGGATAACGCAGATATTCATCTTTTCTGGCGTCATAGTCCAGATGTCCGCCGCACACAGATGGAAGCATGTAGGGAACGCCAAAAGATTCCAGCTGAGCCAGATGAAACAGCAGAGCCGCAAACAACAGCAGATAACCGTAGATTCCCCACAACGCCGCCACAAAGATAAAAAGGAATTTGAGAAGACGGAAAACCGCCCCGAAAGCCTCGCTGGGTACGATAAAAGACGCAATGGCCGTAAAGGAAACCACGATGACCACAATGGTGCTGACGATTCCTGCGTCCACCGCCGCCTGCCCCACGATCAGTCCTCCGACAATGCCGATGGTGCCGCCCAGCTGGCCCGGGATGTGAATGCCTGCCTCGCGGAGCAGTTCAAATTGAAATTCCATCAGCAGCACTTCCAGAACAACCGGAATCACTATTCCGGTTCTCGCCTGAGCAATGGACAGCAAAAATGCTGTGGGGAGCATTTCCGTGTGAAATCCGGCAATGGCCACATACAGCCCCGGAAATCCAATGGCAAATACCGCCGCCGCAAACCGGAGGATCCTTGCAAAGGAAGCCACCTCGAAACGGCTGTAATAATCGTCGCCCGCCTGAAAAAACATACCGTAGGTCACAGGGAGAAGCAGCACTCCCGGCGAATTATCAACGACCAGCACAATGCGTCCTTCCAGCAGCCCGCTGGCAGCTTTGTCCGGACGCTCCGTATGCTGAAACTGCGGAAACGGCGTCCAGGGATTTTTCTCCATGAGCTGCTCCACCATCCCTCCGTCAAAAATACCATCCAGGCTGATTTCTTTTACTTTCTTTCGGATTTTATCGAGAAGCTCCGGCTCCACCAGGTCTTCCACGTAACAGATGGCAATATCAGTTTTGGAGCGTTCTCCCACTTTTGTGTGCTCCATTTTCAGCCGCGGATCCCGGATGCGGCGGCGGATCAGCGCCGTGTTGGTGCGGAAATTCTCTGTGAAGCTGTCCTTCGGCCCCCGCATGACCATTTCCTGCTGCGTCTCTCCCACACCCCGGCTGGGAAAATTCTTGGTGGACAGTGACACCGCCTTCTCGCAGCCTTCCACCAGCAGAAGAGAATTGCCCGACAAAATGTCCGTCAGGGCATCCTCATATGTCTCCACACTCTTCCAGTCCACCGTTTCCAGCACATGATTTTCCACAAAAGACAGCAGATTATTCCTGCCCTCCAGGACTGTCTCCTGCAACGGGCGGATCACAAAATCCTGCAGAGTCTGAGAGTCGGTCAGCCCGTCCACATAGATGACCACCGCCCTTGTTTTACCATCGCCGGCGTAAAACACATTTTTTACCATGTCTCCGCTGTTCTCCAGCGCTTTTTCCAGGAATGCATAATCCAGATCAAAATTGTTCTGCAGCCTCCCTTTTATTTTCTGATTTCTTCCGTATACCGTATCCATAATTTCTCCTTCTCCGGAAATATAAATATCGTAAAACAGCATTTTCCTGTAGTATCTGGCGATAATGAAAAAATATACCTGTAATCTCTTGCACTTCTTCCGCTTCTTTTCTTGATTTTTGCCCAAAATAAGATATAATTCATGTATACAAGATACACAGGAGGAACAATTTTATGGCACAACCCTTACATTTGAAAGCCTATGGAAAGGTGAATCTCGGGCTGGACGTTATCCGAAGACGGGAAGATGGATACCACGAAGTGCGAATGATCATGCAGACAGTCAAGCTTTACGACCGGATTATTTTGGAACGGAATCATTCCGGCAATATTTCTCTGCGGACAAATCTGCCGTATCTTCCTGTTAATGAAAAAAATCTTGTTTACCGCGCCATTGATATCATACGCCGGGAGTATGGCATCAAGGACGGGGTCAGCGCAAATATCATAAAACGAATCCCTGTAGCCGCCGGAATGGCAGGCGGAAGTACCGACGCGGCTGCCGCTTTTGTGGGGATGAATCAGCTTTTCTCCCTGAACATCACACAGGAAAAGCTCATGGAATACGGCGTCTCCCTGGGGGCAGATATTCCTTACTGCATCATGCGGGGAACGGCGCTCTCCGAAGGCATCGGGGAGATTCTCACCCCTCTGCCTCCGGTTCCCGGCTGCTGGTTTCTCATAGTTAAACCGGGATTTTCCATGTCCACAAAGTTTGTCTATGAACATCTGACTCTGGATGAACATACATCCCACCCTGATATTGACGGTATGGTCAGCGCTCTTAAAAACCACGATCTCACCGGCGTCACCGACCGCATGGGAAATGTACTGGAACAGGTGACGAAGCAGCATTATCCTGCCATTGACGAGTTGAAAACCATCATGAAGAAAAACGGCGCTCTGAACGCTTTGATGAGCGGCAGCGGCCCGACCGTTTTTGGTATTTTCACTTCAAAAGAAGAAGCGGAACATGCCGCCAGAGCATGTAGACGTCACCCGGCCGTACGGCAGACCGCCGTGGTCCGGCCTTTTAACAAATCGCTGCATCCGAGACCGGCGGCACATTGATACATTTTTTATCGTAAAGCACTAAAAATCACACACAAACAGGAGACTTCATATGAATCAGAATCAGGACCATTTAAAAGATACCATGAATGAATATCTTCCTCTCCGGGACGTGGTTTTCAACACCCTTCGCCGCGCCATCATTACCGGCGAATTCGCCCCGGGAGAGCGTCTGATGGAGATTTCTCTCGCCAACCGTCTGGGCGTCAGCCGCACACCGGTGCGGGAGGCCATCCGGAAGCTGGAGCTGGAGGGACTTGTCATCATGATTCCCCGGAAAGGCGCGCAGGTGGCGAAGATTACGGAAAAAAGCCTCCGGGACGTTATAGAAATCCGCTGTGTGCTGGAGGAGTTTGCCGCCTCTCTCGCCTGCGAGCGGATTACCGAGGAAGGGAAAGAGAAATTAAAAGAGGCGCACCGGCAGTTTGTCGAGGCCGCCCAGACCAATGATATCATCGACATTGTGGAGAAGGACGAGCAGTTTCACGACGCTATTTTTCAGGCGACCTGCAATGACAGACTGATCACCATCATCAACAATCTTCGGGAACAGTTCTACCGCTACCGCATGGAATATGTCAAGGATATCGAGCAGCATTCCGTGCTGGTGACGGAACATGAACAACTGCTTCACGCCATCTTCAACCAGGACAGCGAGACCGCCAAACAGATCATGCGGACCCACCTGAAGAACCAGCAGGAAGGCGTTATTCAGGCAATACAAGAGTAAGCCGGGAGAAAGATTTCCCCGGCATCCGGCTGATAACATTTAAACCTATTACAGCAAAAAAGGCTTCCGCCTTTCGGAAATCTCAGAAAATGTGTTCTTAGATTCCGAGGCGAAAGCCTTTTATTATGTCTTTCTTATCTCTGCCTGCGTATCACATTTTACATCGCATCTATCTGCTTAAAAAGCTGTGCAGAAAATTGGAAATTCTTTTGTAAATGTAAAATGTAACAAGACCATTGATACCCGCTTTGATCACGTTAAATGCAATGATAAACGGCATCAGGCTCCAGACTGTTCCGGTCGGAACGCCCATGAAAGCCGGGGTAATGATCATGTTGGCCGGTATCATGATGAGCGCCATCACTGCCATACCTGCCAGAAGTCCGATCAATGCCGTCCGTCTTGTTTTTCTGCTGTAATATACAGTACCCGCTGTCACCACCAGAGCACTCGTAGCGATGATATGCATCAGAATGCCGTAAAATCCGCTGCCGGCGCTGACTGTCAATCCCTGTACAACAGAAGTCACTACGGTAAGCATCAGTCCGGCTGCCGGACCAAATGCAAAGGTACCGATAAGAATCGGAATATCCGCCGGATCATATTCCAGGAATGGAACCATCGGCATGATCGGGAAATGAACCAGATAAACAAGTGCCACTGAAATTGCCACCATCATTGCCATGGTCACCATTTTCTTCGTTTTGCCGACGCCTTCCAGGGCTCCGGCTCCTGCCTGCGGGTGTACTTCTGCTTTTGCGCGTGCCTGCGGGCGGCGCATCCTTTCGTCTGACATTGCAAATTCCTCCTCAAAAATAATATTTTCGAAGAATCTGCCAGGTATTTCGCTGATTGAAGTTTTTGTGGAACGGAAATCCCGATGGAACTGCCGCCAATAAAAAAAGTCCTGAAATATAAATTTCAGGACAACAAAAAAACATAATCAACTATCGTTTCTTTCATCCGGACTATACCGTTGGTATGGGATTCTAACCCATTCAACCTCAGCGCGCATACGCACGCTTTTGGCTCGTGGACTTAAGGTCTTGGCCTGTCACCACCAGTGAGGAATCTCACCTCGCCCTGAAACAGATTTTTCTGATTCCTATCATAGCACTATTCTATGATTTCGTCAACTGTTCCAGTGAAATTTACTCCCCGATGACCGCATCCATAGCTTTAATAAGAAACAGTTTTCGTCCGGTTTCCAGCGGTTCCTCCACATTTTCATTATACTGCCGGATTTTTTCTATGGTAGTTCCATAACGTTTGGCGATCATCCACAGCGTGTCGCCTGGTTTTACCACATAACCGGTTATGGACGGAATCTGTGCCAGCTCCTCGTCATCATACGGCATCTCTTCCACATCTTCAATCATATCCATATCCATTTGGGCAAATCCAGTCACATATATGCCTGCCACCGCGCGGATTTCCAGCTCGTTTCCATCCACCACATAACCGCCGATCTGTTCCAGAACCCCGCGGATCTCACAACGGTTAGACGGACTGACCGACTGCGTTTCAACCAGATATTCAAATGGAATCACCACTTCCTTTGCCTGCATCGGCGTGCCGTCATCTCCCGCAATATAAAGCACCCTGCAGAAAATCAGCCCCTCCGTAGCGATGCCGTTTTCCTCAAATCTAACATCTTCGATTTTTACTGTTCCTTCTACATTGAGTATCTGCAGCAGCTTATAAGGATTTCCCTCGGAATTTACCCGGTATGTTATTTTGGTCTTTGCATTATTCTGGAATATGAGATTTTCAAATTTTACCGGTCTTGTCTTTAACCGCAGTTTACGGTTATTGGCATACATATCTTTTAACACCGGCATCTGCAATTCCTTATATGCCTTCAAATCCAGCTCAAGAACCGCATCCACTTCCACATTCCGCGGCTCTCCATCTTCATCCGGCTTTATGACAGACTGGTGACTGCCCAGAGTCACCGCAATATTTCCAATCAGATTTTCCTGGCTGTCAGAACATTCCAGTTCATTGGTAAATGGAATCTCCCAGTCATAATATTGTACCGGCTCCTGCTCCTCCTCACTCTGGTACAGTATAAACAGAAAAAGCTCTCCCCTGATCAGAAGCTTTCCTTCCATCATCCGCACATCCACATCCCGAAGCTGCATGGAGTTCCACAGGATTTCCCGGATATTCGGCTTTCCTGCCGGCAGTGTCACGTCCGCCCGTATTCGCTGAATATCCTTTTTGTAGAGAACCACTTCCGTCATCGGCGTGGATTCATAAAGACACTGTACTTTATCTTTTTGTTCTACTCCCACGCTGCACTCCACAAACTTAGTCTCGGAAATATGTATGTGGAAAAACAATACGGAGCGCACACCACATTTTCTTGAATTGATGACAGAGACAGTCAGGTCTTCCAGATCCACCGATACTTTCGCTGCATCCGTGGGCTGGGTACCCTCCACGTTCATAAATTCTTCCAGAGCGAACTCATGCTCCATACAGGAGATTTTTTGCTCTTTTTCCGCGCTGAGATACAATATCTGAACCAAAAACATCCCCCGGATACGGATGCGGTCCGTCAGCATTTCAATCTCATCAACATGAACCTCTCCGCGGCTCTCCACCACCTTTTCCACATCCGGCTTTGTATCCGGCACATTCATATCCTGATCTATGGTAATCTGTACATTTTTTTCCAGCTTTAAAATACCGGACTGTACCGTTTTCTTTTCAATCTTCATAAAATCCTCCCTTATACCTTTCTATGCATTATATGCGAGGGAATCCTGCGATATGCACAGGAATCCCGGATCATGTTCCTCCCCGAAACTCCCGCCTCTCCGTCACCGTTATATATGAATCTCCTTTTATCAGTCCTCAATCACGCAGAAAACATCCATCTGCTGACACCGCACCACAATATATGGGTAGGTGTCCGTCTCTACGATATCTTCCCCGGCGGCCGGTCCCATGAGCTGTGTCCGGAGAAAAAGCGTTTCTTCGCTGCGCCAGCATTCTTCAATTTTGACACTGTATCCACTGTAAGCTCTTTTCCCGTAGCAAACTACAAGATAAATGTACCGGGAATTCCTGTAAGTAAATGTACCGGGATTTTTTTTCTTTTCTTCCAGAAGAGTTTTCAGCTGATCGGGAAGATTACTGTCTTTACAAATGACATATTCCACATTTTTCTTCTGCCCGTTCAGATTCAGCGTCCTGACACACCCCCAGGCAGCCAGGCAGAGAACGGCCGTCATACACAGAATAACGGCGATGCGCGCTGCCGCACACGCGCATCCCGGTTTCGGCAAGTTTCTTTTTATCATGGGAAACCTCCCGTTTTTGATTCATGTTCACATAGATCCCGCTTATACGTACAATCTCGCTTATATATATGCAAATCCCCCTTAGCAAATACCAGAAAATGTGGTATGATTGTTTTTAAAAGTGCTGAAAGATATTTTATTATGACAGGAGGGTTTTCCCATGAAATTATATATTCCAAAACAGGCTGCCAGCATCATACAGACCCTCTCTTCCCATGGCTACGAAGCCTTTGTGGTGGGCGGCTGCGTCCGGGACTCCATTCTCGGCAAGACGCCTTCTGACTGGGACATCACCACTTCTGCCCGGCCGGAACAAGTGAAGGCTCTCTTTGCCAAAACCATCGACACCGGCATCAAACACGGTACGGTCACGGTGATGATGGACAAAGTGGGCTACGAAGTAACCACCTACCGCATTGACGGAACCTATGAAGATCACCGCCGTCCCAATGATGTAACCTTCACCACCAGCCTGCGGGAGGATCTGATGCGCCGGGATTTCACCATCAATGCCATGGCCTACAACGATGCGGACGGTCTTATCGACCTGTTCGGAGGCATGGACGATCTTGAAAATAAAGTAATCCGCTGCGTGGGACAGGCGAAAGACCGTTTCGAAGAAGACGCCCTTCGTATGCTGCGTGCCGTCCGTTTTGCGGGACAGCTGAATTTCCGCATTGAACATTCCACCCGGGAGGCCATCGCCGCCTGCTGCGAGAATATCAGGGATGTGAGCGCCGAGCGGATTCAGATGGAGCTGCTGAAGCTTCTGATCTCCAGCCATCCGGAGATCTTGAAGGAGGCATATTCCACAGGACTGACCGCTGTATTCTTTCCGGAATTTGACCGGATGATGGACACGGCGCAGCGGAATCCTCATCACTGTTATTCGGTGGGTGAACACACGCTCCACGCAGTACGCACCATTGAACCCAATCCGGTGCTGCGGCTGACCATGCTGCTTCACGATGTGGGTAAACCTGCTACCAAAACTACAGATGAATATGGTATTGACCACTTTTATAATCACTATAAAGTGGGCGCAGATATGAGCAAAGAGATTCTGAAACGTCTTAAATTTGACAATAAGACCATTCAGATTGTCTGCCAGCTCATTTCTCATCATGATATTCGTTTCAAGGATCCGAAAACCAATGGGCGGCGGCACGTCCGCAAGGTAATGCATTCTATCGGACCAACGCTGTTTCCTTACCTTCTGAAGGTCATGGAAGCCGATGTCCGCTCTCAGAGCGATTATTATCAGGCGGAAAAACTCGCCATCTTAAAAGAAACCTGGGAAGCCTACGAGGAGATTCTTAAAGACCAGGACTGTCTCTCTCTAAAGGATTTGAAGATCAACGGAAATCAGTTAAAGGCACTGGGAATCAGGGAAGGCAAGGTCATTGGAGCGATTCTTAACACGCTTCTTTCCATGGTTCTTGAACATCCGGAATTAAATGAATATTCTTATCTTAAGGAACTTGCTCTTAAGATCTACAGACAGCTCCGCTAACGCGGGGCTGTTTTTACTTTTTACTTTCTGTCATAACCCTCCTGCGCCGGTCATAGGATAGACCATGCCACCGGAAACCTGCTTTTTTGTTTGGAGGGATCATTGTGAATGATAAGTACCGTGAATTGTTAGAGCAGTATGATGTGAAGGTCATTTCCACCTTTCGAAGCCGGGGAACCTTTCAGTGCGAGACTGACCAGGGGCTTGCCCTTTTGAAGGAGTATCACAGTTCCCTCCGAAAGCTCGCCATAGAATATGAATGGAAGGAAAAGCTTTCAGAAGCAGGATTTTCCCTGACGGACCGATATTTTATCTCAAAAGAGAACAGTCTGGTGGTCTATGACCGCTACCATACCCCTTTTGTTTTAAAACATTACTTTCCCGGACGTGAATGCGATCTGCACAGTGAAACAGACGTCTACGCCGCCTGCCGGAATCTGGCGCTTCTTCACAAAACATCTGCCAGTATTTCTGATATACCTTTTGAAAATCCCCGCACCGAACCTGTCTCTCTTATTTTTGCCCGGCGTAATCAGGAACTTCGGACTATCCGGCGCTATATAGGCAAAGTAAACCGTAAAAAAGCCTTTGAGCTGTTATACATGAAGTATTTTCATACGTTTTATGAGGAGGCTGTGCAAGCTTTTGATACGCTGCAGCAGATGGACCTGAAGGATGATTCCTCAGCCTGCGGAGTCTGCCACGGCGCCTACCATCACCATAACATTTTAATACTCCCGGACGGCACGGTGGCCACCGTGGGTTTTGAATCCATCTGCTATCAGCCTTACCTCATGGATCTCTATTTGTTCCTGCGCAAAACCATGGAAAAAAATCATTATGACTGGCGGCTTTTTGAGCGGGGAATAGCCGGATATTCAGAGCAGCGTTCCATAGATGTCCATGACCTTCGCTTTCTCTATCTTCTCTTTTTATATCCGGAAAAATTCTGGAAGATTTCCAATCAGTATTACAATCACCGAAAAAGCTGGATTTCTCCGAAGATGCTGGAAAAACTGGAGAAAATTCCTGCACAGAACCAGGAACGACATAGCTTTTTACAGTATTTTTCCCGGTATTTATTGAAATGAAAATTGTCATTCCTGTGTAAATATGCTAAAATGTTCGGGTAATAGATACTTTACTGGGGAGAGTGATTTTCATGGCTTACATGGCTTTATATCGAAAATGGCGCCCGAACGATTTTGATGAGGTTCAGGGTCAGGATGCCATCGTGCGGACTCTGCGCAATGAGATCCTCTATGACAGAATCGGTCACGCATACCTTTTCCGCGGCACAAGGGGAACTGGCAAAACATCCATCGCGAAGCTTTTTGCAAAGGCAGTGAACTGCCAGCATCCGGTGGACGGCAATCCGTGCAATCAGTGTCCGTCCTGCCAGGCCATCAATAATCAGAGTTCTCTGGATGTTCTGGAGATTGACGCCGCTTCCAACAACGGAGTGGATCATATCCGGGAAATCCGTGAGCAGGTGCAGTACTCTCCCGTTGAGGGTAAATATAAGGTATATATCATCGACGAAGTTCACATGTTATCTTCCGGCGCCTTCAACGCTCTCTTAAAGACGCTTGAAGAACCGCCGTCCTACGTTATATTTATCCTTGCCACAACTGAAAAACACAAGATTCCGGTGACCATACTCTCCCGGTGCCAGAAATATGATTTCAAACGCATTTCCATCGATACCATCACAAGTCATCTGGTACATTTAATGGAAAAGGAAGGCATTCCTGCCGAGGAGAAGGCTCTCCGTTATATTGCCCGGGCTGCTGATGGTTCCATGCGTGACGCTCTGAGCCTTCTGGATCAGTGCATCGCCTTTTATCTAAACCAGACCCTGACTTACGACAATGTCCTTGAGGTTCTGGGGACCGTGGATACCGCTGTTTTCAGTCAGCTTCTGCGGAATATTCTGGCGCACGACACCATCGCCGTTCTTCATACTGTCGACCAGATGATCACGGAAGGACGGGAATTATCACAATTCCTGGCAGATTTTCTCTGGTATCTCCGCAATCTTCTGATCATCAAAGATCAGAATGGCATGGAGGACAGTCTGGATCTGTCCACGGAATCCATTGCAGTGCTGCAGGAAGAAGCGTCACTGATCGAGACAAACACCCTGCTGCGGTTTATCCGTGTTCTGTCTGACTTATCCGGCCAGATTCGCAATGCCACCCAGAAAAGGATTCTTCTGGAAGTGGGATTTATCCGGCTCTGCACACCGCAGATGGAGACTGATACCGGAAGTCTGCTGGACAGAGTGCATATACTGGAACAGAAAATAGCCGAGGGGATTCCCGTACAGTCGGCCGGTCCGGGCGGATACGGTGCTGCCGGTCCGGGCACAGGCGGTATGGGGGGCAGCGGCGCAGCTTATGGTTCCGGTGCTGCAGGCAATGGCAGTATGAATGGCGGCAGCGAAGATTCTCTTAATTCTTCTGAAAATGCTGCGAACGCCCTTAAGGAGCGGTTTTCTCCGGCGGAGGCCGCCGACTTAAAGGCCATTGCTTCCAGCTGGAACACCATTGTGGCTCAGACCGCCATGCCTATGCAGAAGTTCCTACAGGCCGCCCGCATTGCGGTTTCGGAGGACAGCAGCATTATTCAGCTGGTTTTTGAGCGGGACGACATTGAGAAAAATTATTTCGAGAGAAATCATCAGCATAATCTGGGGATTCTTTCCGATATTGTCGCTGAACAAACGGGCAAACGTGTCAAATTTGAATGTTCTGTCCACAATCAGGAAACTGGAGGACAGCCATCCAGCTTTATTGATTTAAGCAAAATTCATCAGACTGTAATCTTTGAATAAATGATTACAAAGGATTCATTTTAATATTTATGGAGGTTTTATTATGGCAAGACGAGGTGGTTTTCCTGGCGGAATGCCGGGAAACATGAATAATCTTATGAAACAGGCACAGAAAATGCAGAAACAGATGGCGGAGACTCAGCAGGCTCTTGAAGAAAAGACCTATGAAGCTTCTGCCGGCGGCGGCGTTGTCTCCGTTACTGTTTCCGGCAAACGTGAAGTGACCGCTGTGAAAATCGCAGAAGAGGTCGTTGATCCTGACGATATCGAGATGCTGGAAGATCTGATCATGGCTGCAGCCAACGAAGCGCTCCGCGCCATGGAGACCGATTCTCAGAATCAGATGGCAAAATTCACCGGTGGTCTTGGCGGCCTTGGCGGAGGTCTTGGCTTCTAATGAATTATTATGGCACTCAGGTTACCAATCTGATCGAAGAGCTGCGCCGTCTGCCGGGTATCGGCAGCAAGTCTGCGCAGCGTCTTGCATTTCACATTATCAACATGCCCGAGGAGCATGTGGAACATCTGGCTGAGGTTCTCGTCAGTGCAAGAAAAAATATTCGTTACTGTAAATGCTGCTGTACACTCACAGACCGGGAAATCTGCCCGATCTGTTCCAGCGACAAACGGGATCACAGCACCATAATGGTGGTAGAACATACGCAGGATCTTGCTGCCTATGAAAAAACCGGGCAGTATAACGGCGTCTACCATGTTCTTCAAGGTACTCTCGTCCCAAGCCTTGGCAAAGGACCTGACGACATCCGTTTCAAAGAGCTTGAAGAACGTCTGGATAATACCCCTGTCAAAGAGCTGATTCTGGCTACCAACTCCAGTCTGGACGGGGAGGCTACCGCCATGTATATCACAAAGAAGGTCAAGCCCAGAGGTATCCGGATTACGCGAATCGCCAGCGGCGTGCCGATCGGCGGCGAGCTGGAATACATCGATGAAGTGACTCTCTCGCGGGCTCTGGATGGCCGGATTGAGCTTTAACTAACCTTTAATACACTTATTAACCAATGGTCCGTGACCTATTCACGCTCCATTCACCTGCTGATTACTCAGATGAAAAGAAAGGAAATGGTACAATGAAGAGAATTGGTATGTTAACAAGCGGGGGAGACTGTCAGAGCTTAAATGCCACCATGCGTGGTGTTGTAAAAGGACTGATTCACCTGGAAGGCAACGTAGAATTTTACGGCTTTGAAGACGGTTATAAAGGGTTGATCTACGGTAATTATAAACGTCTGACTTCCAAAGATTTCTCAGGAATCCTGACACGGGGCGGAACTATCCTCGGAACTTCCAGACAGCCATTTAAATTAATGCGTGTTCCTGATGAAAACGGTGTGGACAAAGTGGAAGCCATGAAATCCACTTATAAATATCTTGATCTCGACTGTCTGGTAGTCCTCGGCGGAAACGGAAGCCAGAAATCCGCCAATATGTTAAGTGAAGAGGGCTTAAATGTTGTATCCCTTCCAAAAACCATCGACAATGATCTGTGGGGAACTGATATGACTTTTGGTTTCCAGAGTGCCGTTGATATCGCAACCAACGCCATCGACTGTATTCATACCACTGCCGCTTCCCATGACCGTGTATTTATTGTTGAGCTCATGGGACACAAAGTTGGCTGGGTAACTTTACATGCCGGTATTGCCGGAGGCGCTGACGTTATTCTGATTCCGGAGATTCCATACAACCTGAATCATGTCATCGAAGCCATCAAACGTCGTTCCGAGCAGGGTAAAGGTTTCACCATCCTTGCGGTGGCAGAAGGCGCCATCTCCAAAGAGGATGCCAAGTTATCCAAAAAACAGTACAAAGAGAAACTGGCTAACCGTCAGCACTCCACTGTAGGTTATGAGCTGGCCGCACAGATCGAGGAAGCAACCGGCCAGGAAGTACGTGTGACTATTCCTGGACATACTCAGAGAGGCGGAAGCCCGGTTCCTTTCGACCGCGTTATCTCCAGCCGTCTGGGTGCTGCTGCTGCCGAACTCATCCATAACGAAGATTACGGCAAAATGGTAATCATGAAAGGTTATGAAGTTTCCTCTATCCCACTGAAAGAAACAGCCGGTAAACTGAAATACGTTTCTCCGGATGATCAGATCGTAAAACAGGCAAAAACTCTCGGTATCTCCTTCGGAGACTGATTTTGCCGAAAATATATCCCGGCGGAGAATTTTTTCTCTGCCGGGATTTTTTTATATAAAAAGAGTTCTGTCTGGCAGAACTCCTAAAAAATGACAGGCTGCCGAAGCAGCCTGCCAAAATCCATTATGAGGGGAGAGGATTTTTATAAGAATTAATCTTACGAGTCATAGTATAAAGAAAAGTTGTGACCGTTGTGTGTTTGAAAACTTACTAAGTTCTGACGAAATCATTTCCGAATTGACAATATTCCAGTTAATACGAATCCACACACAAGACCTCCCACATGAGCTGCATTGTCGACCCCCGTTGTCGTAAAACCATACGACAATGCCGAAACAATAACAAATATCATACCGCTTAGGCCAATCTCTTCCATCCGTTTTCTTTTCTTTTGTACAACATCCTTGATGATTAAAAACAGCAGTCCTCCCATAACGCCAAAAATTGCTCCGGATGCGCCTGCTGACACAGTGTATGGATCTCTTGCCAGTGTGACAAACAACGAGGTTAACGATGCGGCGATCCCTGATCCCAGATATACCGCCAGATATTTTCCTCCTCCGAGGATTCTCTCCAGTCTCGGACCAATCAAGAGCAGAATGAGCATATTCTGAACGAGATGTTCGACACCAAAATGCATGAATGTTGAGGTGAACAGCCGGTAATATTCGCCCTGTTCAACCACGGCATCCCACACCATAGCGCCATGGTCCGCCATAAAAACGGCGTCCATCACATTACCCATAAGGCTCAAAATAAGAAATACCATAATATTTATGCCAACCAGAACTGTATTGACCGGCCGGAACATCCGGCGCAGCTCATTTTTATCTGCAGTTTGTTCCGCCTTCCGATAATCGCCAAGAAATTGCTCCAGGCGATCTTTCATACCATAAAAATCTCCTCTCTGATGCTCATATATAAACAGTCGTCCGCCGCTCATATCCAGACACCAGATATTTGGATACGGCATTATTTCTTCCACCGTTCTTCCTTCCGGCATTCCCCTAAACAGCATCAGCGTAAGCCTTTCTGTTTTCTTTCCCAGACGAATCATGATCTGGTTCTCCAGCCGTCCGATCCGCTCTTCCTGCCGGGCGACCGGCAGCCTGTTCTGCCCGGGCAGCCTCTCCGGTATAATCTCTATCAATTCTATCCTTGTTTCCTTTTCCTTCATCCACAGCAGACCTCCATCGGCCTTGACTCTTACGAATCCCTGCCGGTTCAGAAATCTCTGCAGTTCATTTATAAAATCCATATTACCTCCACTTCCGGCATATTTCTCTCTGCATTTTAACATATTTCGTTTTCTAATACAGTAAAGTATCTTGGAAATGATTATAATAGGATTTTACAAAAAAGCAACCGCAAAATCAGTAAACCTGCCGCAGAACTTTCCACGACCTGTTTTTTACATATAAACTGTTCTACACAAAGCCATCTGTAATTTCAAAACGGTATGTATGCCCGGCAAACCGGAGTACATCTCCGTCTTTTAACTGTACCTGATCATTTTCTATTCTCGTATGATTCACCCATGTTCCATTGGTCGACTGCAGATCCTTTAAAACATAGCTGCCCGCCATATCCCCCCGCTCAATAACGGCATGCTTCCTGCTTACCGTATTGTCATAAATAGTCAGCTGATTCAGCCCCTTGTCATTGCCTATATAAAAAGGATAACTCTGAACGGGTATTAACTCTCCGGTGGCTTCCTCCTTTAAAACCGGCTGTTTTCTCTTCATTCCCATATCCAGCCGTACAGTGTCCTCGTCTCCTTCTCCCTCCTGAAAAAAAAGAGCTGTTTCTGCGATCTGTTCTCCACGATCCGGGACTGCCGCTTTTCTCCGGCAGTGTATCTGATAAGTTCCCTCAACCAAAAGCACAGCCAGCAGAACGCCGGCTATCCAGTAGCGGTCATACAGCGGCACATTGCCGCTCCGCATCAAATAAATTCCCAAAGCTGTCACCATTATGACAGAAGCCGCAGCTGAAACTCCCATAATAATTTCCACAATAAACGGCAATCTTTTCCCTTCCGTCTCCCTTTTTCCCGGATTCATTCTTTTTTCCGGATTCATGTTTTTTTCCGGATTCATTCTTTTTTCTGGATTTATGTTTTTTCCTGGATTCATCGGCCGTTCTTTTTCCGATGGGCCGCTCTCATCTTTCTTGCTTTTTTGTGCAATTTCTTCTGCAAAGAAACTCTCATAAGGAGTGCTTCGCGGAACATCTTCCTCATAATTCAGGCAGTCTTCGATCAGTTTCTCTGAAAACTTTTTGTTTCGTATCATCCAATAAATATGATAAATATAACGTACTGCTTCTGAATCCCCATAATTGATCTCAGACAGCATCCAGGAAAAAAACTGCTGTACTTCCTTCTCCAAATCATGTCTCTCATCCGGGCAGTACATCCACCGAAATCCGTTTTCTCCTGTTCTGTAAATGCATCCCGGCGAAAAATTGATATGTTCCGGGGCCAGCAGGAGTTCATCCAGATCCTTTAAAAGCTGACGCAGACTTTGCAGCAGCATCCTGCAATCCGCTTTTGAAAAATTATTTCCATGAGAATTATTTTCTTCGGAAATTTCTTCCAGACTTTTGGTATCAGACAGTTCATACAACAGCTTTATCATTCCATCCTGTTCCCGAAGCAGAACAGGCAGTAAAGTATCCGGATGATTGTATCGGATTGTGTGATATTCAACTGAAAGGAAATACTCATTTTGCACAGAATCTGACACCCTGTATGTATGGAGTCCTTCTTTTTCTATTTCCATTTCAAACTCGCCCCCAATCTCAATTGTTCTTCCCAATTATCCAACGGAGATTCTACCGTACAGGAAAAAGACAACAATTCTCCCATCAGCTTTTCCACACCGGGAAGGGGCCATCGAAAGCATAGCTCTGCTTCCACCTTTACCTGGTTCATGCGGACAGTCACTGAATTTTCTTTCCGTTTGCTGACCAGAAGTCGTTCATCCATTCTGGAAGCCATTCTCTTTTGTGCCTTTCCTTCCATTTCACTCCGGTTTCCTGACACCAAAAAATACACATCCCTCGACAACAGTTTCTTCTCATCATATACACCGGTTATCAGGCTTCCATCTGATTTCCAGGCCGCCGCAGTTTCACTTGCGATACGCATTACCTCACTTTTAGCCACCGATATATCCAGAAAAAAGAGAAAGAAAAAAACAACTCCCACCAGGATAAAGGATACAGCGGGAACAATCACAGCCGCTTCCACTGTCATCATTCCCTCCTGTTCCTTTAATAATCTTTCCCGCATAACACTCTGCTTCCTTTCCAAATTCCTTTTCTCATTTCTGCCCCGCCGCACATCGGCTGCACATCCTCATTCCCTCCGCTTCATCTCTGGGAATTGCTTTTACTGTTCTCTTTAAACCGCTGCAGCCCAGGGAAGAGTGATATTTATCTCCGTATCTGGTCACATAAAGAACAGAAGGAATCTTTCCATTATCCATACATTTATCACACGCCTGATATTTATCTTCCTGCAATATTTTTTTTACGCTGTCTCCGTCTATGCGAAGACAGATGTGGCTGCAGGATAAACTGGTATGATATACGCTCCCATGTTCTGTCACATACACCACGTCCCCTCCATTGTTTCCTCCTGCCTCGCCGCCGTGTTCCACATACCCGCTGAAGACACGCTGTACTGCTTCCGCCTTCCCAGGAAAAGCATATTCTCCCAAAAAGGGAATTTCTATTTTGAGACGATAAGACGCGCGCACCCTGACAGCCGTTTCCTCTTCTCCCAGCAGGGACGCAGATAAAATTATACCGGCTCTTCCTCCATATATAGAAGTGTCATCTGACAAAGTATCTTCATACACAGAAGTAAAGATCATATGCAGACCAGCGTTCGTCAGCAGCATATCCGCCGCATCCTCTGCGGTATCTTGCATACTTGTTTTTTTCGTCCGTGCATCCGTCAGATCATCATTCCGGTTCGACGCCACATTATCCAGAGCCATTTTAACTGCATACATATCTGCTGTTCTTGACAGAGCATACTGAATTTTAGCTTCTGTAAGAAGAAGATTACCCAGCATGAGCAGTCCAACAGCGGCGCACAGGAATAATGGCAGTGCCAGCGCGGTTTCCACTGTGGCGGTACCTTCACAGGAGACAAAACGGAGTGCTCCCTTTCTCTTTTGCAGCCATGCCTCGACTTGCGCTTGGAGAGACCGCATAAAAAAAATTATTATTTTATTTATAATAAGTACCGCATGGCGGGTATTGCTTTTGCCGTATCTTATCAGGAACACCCCGTTTCACCTCCTCCTGAATAAAACCTTCACACTCTCAATAGCTGTTCAGCCGATCCAGCTTTACTGTGAAACCTCCCGGACTGTTTTGTCCGGTGCCTGGAAAAAAATCGAACCATCCTCCACAGGAAAATTCAGACTCCCATCGAAATGCGAACAAACACTCTTCCATAAGGAACCCCGGCTCCTCCAGAGCCGTATTCAGCTGCATAATATCCATCATACGAAACAAAATACGATTTCTCTGCATTCTGGCCGACAGCAGCAATTTCAGATAGTCCGCATAATCCGCATTCACTCTGCCCTGCTTAACCGGCCCCTTATTGCGCAGAAGTGTGGCCGCATTTTCCAGGGTCAGATTCCAGGTAGATGCATCTTTTATTATGGGAACCTCGTCTCCCGCCAGGAGCGCATGGATATCCAGCATAGATTCACCAAACGTAACGGCGGCAGTGAGAAGTACCTGCACCGCCTTCCGGGCCTGTGGAAATCCAAGTATCCCAGTCAATGCGGCCGCTGCACTGCCAGACACAGTTTTCCATCTTGCATCCTGAGAGAGATAAATATAATTGGACAAAAAGCGAAAACAGAGTATCCGGTCTGCGACCGTCTTTAAATTATCCATATCCGATTCCTTTCCCGCAATCAGATACTCCACCTCATACAACAGTGCATTTCCTGAATCGGTTCTTTTTCCCTCCGCCATCCTGCTGCCCTGCGCCGTCCCGTTTCCATTGTCATCCATGTAGTTTCTGAAGTTTTCCTCTATATATTCCAAAAGATAAAATTCATCGGTCAGAGCAGTTCCGTTCCACTCTTCCATCCGTATCTCTCCCAGCATCTTCTTCCACTCATCTACTTTCAGAAAAGATAAAACGCCCGTAAAATAATCTACCATATCATTTTCAGCCGACTGCAGACCGGAAGGAAGGCCGTCTGTGGAAATCGAGAGCTTTGATATTGCTCCCACATCATCCGCCGCATATACAAGGATTCCCGCCTGGGTAATATTTGTTAAAAGACTTTTTAATTCTTCCCACTTTACTCCGGTCTTTCCTCCTGTCTGCACATTCTGGCTGCCGCCGCTTTCTCCGGACTTTCCGGAAGAATTGTTCCCGTCCGAATCGCCCGCATTCGCCGTATCACTTGTTTTTGCCTTTTCCGATTCCTCAATGGCCGCCTCCGCCTTATCCATGTCTGCCCGGGCCAGGGACGTCCCCGTTCCGGTATCAGAAGCGGAAGAAAAAAGCTTTTTGAGTTCTTCCCCTGCCTTTGTAACCTCCCGGTATTTCATCCACTCACGAATCTGATGTTTCAGATACAACCCATCCTCATCCACAGCCGTTTTCTCTTCCGTCACTTCCAGACTGTCACAGGAATAGCGGAAAAAACTCTCTTTTCCAGGACACATCGACAGATACTCCTTTCCATCACTTTCTATTAATCCCCGCTCTCTAGGATCCAGAAAAAAGATATGATATCTGTCAAAAAGATTCCTGTTATAATTAGCAAGGACATAATTTCCCGCACTTCTCATGGAATCTTCCGCCAGAGAAGATTCCATGAAACTGTACATACCTTCAAGCACACATAAAGTCAGACCAAGCAGTACAAAAAATATTAACGAGAGAAAAACGGTAATCTGTCCTTCTTCCTGTCTGAGCATCAGCGTATCTTTCCCGCATTGGTTTCAATGGTGGAAAAAATCGTGGATACCACGCTTTTAATATTTGTCTGGAAGATGATAACAAGACCGATCAGCACAACTATAATCAAGATCACTTCAACAACGCCCATTCCGTCTTCCGCTGTCAATGCTCTGCGAAGACGATTTCTGAAACAGATACATGCATTTTTCAAAGCTGCCATAACAATCCCTCCCACTGTTTTTGACGTTTTTATGCTCCTGTCATGTCGTTTTATTCCATTTCCTGCACTCATATTGTTTTTATCATTTCTGTGGTGCTGCTGTCAGAATCCCCGGAAACGTACAATGGCCGGAAACATCACAAGCAGCATGACCATTCCAAGAAGTACTATCATGGGAAATAAAAGCTTCGTAGAAGCCTCCTCCCCCTCTTTCTTTGCCTGATCCATCCTCTGGCGAAACGCTTCCTGTTCCATATGGCTCATTAATGTTCTTCCTTCTTTCGTTCCCTTTGCCATCACCTGCAGCAGCGTCAGGGAAAGCTTTTGATAGGCCGGTTCTTTAAATCTTTTCCCCCACTGCATACATGCTTCCTGCTGCCCTTCCCCCAGTTTCATACAGGTATCCATATGAAGGATCTCCTCAAAGGCATAGGTTCTTTTTCTATCTGTACGGGACATATAATCCACACTGATTCTATGCACCGCCGACGGGAAGGAAAGACCAGCTCCCATATACAGCGCCAGCAGATGAACAATCACCGGAAAATCCCGAAGAGTTTCCTTTCTGCACAGCTTTTCCCCGTTTTTCAGCTCTGACACATTGCGCAGCAGCAGCAACAAAAGAATTGCCATACCAAACAGCAGCAGGGCGGCCGGAGATATCCTCTGCTTTCTTCCGGCACTGACTCCATCGGAGAGTGACGGCACAGTATAAGTTTTCTCCCCTCTTGTTTCTTTTTCGGTTCTTCTCAGAACTTCCATCGCTTTTGAAAAAGGAGTCGCCTTCTGCGCCTTCTCCTGCGCTTTAAACTGTACTTTATACTCCTTGCGCCAGACATACATATCATATTCCGCCGTAACCGCCACTCTGGTACTTAATTTCTCCTGCCCTCTCAGGGAACGGCTTTTCTCTCCCAGACTGCCGTCAATATGCAGATACTCGGTGTTCTGGGGCTCATACGAGATATAAAATGGCCAGCCTGGCAGTTCTTCCTCAAAACAGAGCTTTTGATTGACCTGCTGTAAGGAATCATTCGCTCCTGCCATCTGCATTGCCAGCTCATGAAAAAAGTCTTTCCTCAGCACTTTTTCTTCTTTGCGCGACAATTTCTGTTCTCCCAGAGTCAGGGAATATTCTTTCTGTTGTTTTTCTTTATTCAGTATAACGGAAATCTCCTTGTCCCCTTCCCCAAAACCGTTTCTCTCAAAAATCAGAGTCCCCGGCTCCAGAAGGTGATAAACCAGCAGACTGCCAAGCAGCACCGTAAGCAGAGCCATTCCCCAGAAAATCAGCATCCCTTCTCCGATGAGAAACTCTTCTGCTCTCCGTTCCGTCTGCTCTTCCGTCTCCGCGTACTGCCCCTCTATTCTTCTTTTCACAGCGTCAGTCAAACGCCGCCGTATAGAAAAAGGAACTTTTATAAACATGACCTCCGCAGGCTTCCTCAAAATCCTTCTGCTTTTTTTATTTCTGTCTGCCATACTTTTCCGGACTGCTGACCCGGGATGTCACAGTTCCACTGCCATGATCTTCTCCGTCCAGAAATAACACAGCACCGTACCTGCAATTACGGATGTCATAAGCAGATTCCCCGCCGGGATACTGTAAAGACTATCTACATATCCCGGATTGGCCAGACGCAGATACAGCAGAACTCCAAACGGCATGAAGAGCATGATATTCTTCTCAAAGATACGTCCGCTGAGACTGACCTGAAGTTCTTCCGCCACTTCCATCTTATTCTGGAGATGTTCCATAGAATTCTTCAGAATATCTACCACGTTGCCTCCGGTGCTCTTTGCTATGTGCAGTACGACAGCGAACTCATAAATCTCTTCTGCCTGCGATTCCTGCGCGTACTCCATAAACATCTGTTCCACCGGACGGTTAAGCTCAATTCCTCTGACAATCCGCTGCAGCTGCTCAACTGTCGGATGATTCCCGGAACGATACAAATCCGAAATCTCACGCAGAGAAGTCCGGCATGCATTCTCCAGGGAATATCCCGCCTGCAGGGAAGTCATCAGCGACTGCAGTACTTCCCGAAATCCTGCGATATGCTGCAGCTTCCGGCGCTTCCTCCTCTTACCTTTCAGCACTTTATGTACCGGAAGCAGAAGAATCTGCAGCGGCAGTATCCAGATAAAACTGTCATAACCGATCACCGCCAGCAAAATGATGATACCTTCTCCCGCCATAACGGAAAAAAATAACTCTTTCCAGCGCTCACTGTATATCATATCCCGCATCAAACACCTCCATGGCCTGCAGATATGCCTGCATCTGTCCGTAATCTTTTAACCGTTCCACCCGGACCAGCCTGCCCTTTGCCACAAGCCTCCCTTCTTCATATCTTTCCCCTCTTTCATAAAGGAACAGGGGATTCAACTGATATTCCTTCCCATCAAAATCAAGTAGTTCATACATCTCCAGAATCTTTCGCTGCCCTGTGGACAGACGCCCCAGATGAATCAGAATATCCATAGCCGAAGCTATGAGCCCCTGTACAGCCCGCAGAGGAATGTCCATACCCATAAGAACCATCGTCTCCAGACGGCGGAGTGCGTTTCTGCAGGAGCTGCCATGTATCGTAGATAATCCACTGTGTCCGGTGGAAGCGGCATTGAGAAGGGCACCGGCTTCCTCTCCTCTAACCTCACCTACGATGATCCGGGTTGGACGCATGCGGAGACTCGCCTTGATCAGATCGTTCATTGTAATAGCGTTGGCCCCTTCCATATTGGCATTGCGGGTCTCCAGCCGCACCAGATTATCCACATGATAAAACTGCAGCTCCGCAGAATCTTCGATGGTGATAATCCGTTCATCAGGCAGAAGATATTCAGCCAGCGCGTTCAGCAGGGAAGACTTCCCCGAATTAGTTGCGCCGCTGATTAGAATACTGTATCTTCCTCTCACCAGACAGGCGAGCACTGCCGCCAGTTCCGGAGGAAACTCCCCGCAGTCCATCAAATGCTTCATGGTCATGCCTCCTTTTTTAAACTTCCGGATGGTTATCACCGGTCCTTCCAGGGAAACCGGCGGCAGCACGACATGCACCCGGGAACCATCGGGAAGCCTTCCGTCCACCATAGGCACCGATTCATTAACCAGGCGGTTCAGCGGAGCCGTCATCTGATCAATAAGACGATATACATCCTCTTCTGAGCAAAAACTCCTGTCTGTCTTCTTAAGGATTCCATCCTGTTCCACAAAAATCTTCGAAGCTCCGATAACCATGATCTCAGTCACTGTATCATCCCGCAGATATTCTTCAAGAACATCGTAACCCCGTATGGAATGAAAAAGCTGCTCCCGCAGTTCCCTTTTTTCCAGAAGTGTTCCGTACTGACTATGTCCCTCCTGAAGAATAGTCTGATCAATGGCATGATAAATGTCTTCATCTGTTGTCCGGATACTGCCGTTAAGTCTTTCCAGCACCTCCCGGCGAAGCTTCTGCTTACTGAACGGCTGCATCCAACAGGTCCTCCCGGTATTTCCTCTCATATACACCCTGAAAACGTCGGCTCTCAGACTGCAGTGCCTGTTCCAAAAAACCACAGCAGGCATGCTGCCGCTCATTGTTTCTGGAATCAATGAGGACAAACCGGTCAAACAGCATATTCAGGGAAATCTGTGTAAAAATTCCGCTGCCAAGTCCCACATAAATATCTCCATATTCTCCACTGTCCTTCAGGCATTGGAAAAACCACTGATACTCCTCCGGCGTCAATTCCAGCAGATCCAGACTCAGATCCGGAGAATCCACATACCAGATACCGTCCGCTTCTCTTGCCGTCTCCTTTACACGGCCGGCTATCTCTCTGTTCTTCAATCCGATAAAATAACATAAATCACCCATGTTTCCTCCTCCGCTGGTCAGGCTTCCGACATCTTCCATCCCCAGATACAGATCCCCCTGCTTCATTCCGGCAGATGCGATCTTGTCCAGCTCCGGTTCAAACACCGGCGAATACAGCGCCGTCACCGTGCAGTTGATTCCCCCTCCTCGGGAATCTCCGGCGGCGCCATTCTGTCTTTCTTCAATCATCTGAATCAATTCTTCCGGAGGATGATACCTGCAAAAGCTCCCTTCTCTCTCCTCATTGGTAAGAAGAATGCATCTGTCTGCAATATAGGGCGGCAGTTCCTCCTGCATACAATGAAAAAAATGTTCATCCAGCAGGTAACAATCCGCTTTCTCCTCTGATGCCCGGAGAGTCTCCGGCCTGGTAAAACTGTGCAGCCGGAGGGAACCTGTCCAGTGTGTTTCCAGATATTTTCTCAGACGGCATCCATATTCCCCTTCCTCTCCGATTATCATAGTAAACATAAGCTGCCTCCTTCTCCTTTCCTCCATTATTCTTTGTTATCCCATCCACACTATACCATAAATATTATTTCTTGTCTATTAGTATTTTACATTTTTTCTAAATTTTTACATTTTCAAAGATTGCTGAGGGAATAATTATTTCTTCTCCGCATAGTATGTACAAATAATGAGCAGGATCTTTTTCATGAATCAGAATCAGATTATTATTCTATTATCCACAGCCGCTCTGGCAATTTACCTGATTTCCTACATCAGAAAAAGACCCGCGGCGCTTCTCTCCTTTTTGGGAAGAGGCGCTGCGGGCCTGTCTTACATTTATCTGTTTAATTCTTTCTGCATCGCCAGAGGAATCGCCACTCATCTGGGCATCAACCTGATCACTTTCGGGCTGTCTGCCTTTCTCGGAATCCCCGGCGTACTTCTTGCCTATGGAGTAAATCTGCTGCGTTTTCTGTAAAAACCTTTCATATTCTCATTGTCTTACTCTGTGGTGGCCTCCGGAGCGGAACTGTCCTGTCCGATTCCAAAGAAACTGAGAATCCTTGAGAAGAAATCTTTGATAGTCTGCCAGATTCCTTCTGTATTGAGATTCAACTTGCTGAGCTCGTCATAAATGTTGGCAGCCTGCTCACGCAGCTTATCCACATTTAAATCCAGATTGCTGATCTTCTCCATCAGCTCGGCAATCTGCTGACGCTGCTCTTCAGTCAGCTCAATCTGCAGCTGTTCCTCGCAGTCCTGCACAACCTGTGTGATATCTTCCACACTGCTGATGTCAGCGGAAACGACTTCCTCTTTTACAAGTGCCAGAAATTGCTCCGCTTTCTGTGAATCATCCAATGCGGAAGCCAGTTCACTGGTGACTACCAGTTCGTTGGTAGCCGCATCCTTACTTTCCTCCGTAATATTTTCTCCTGTCATATCCTCATAAGCAGTCATAGCTCCTACCAGTGCCGCTGTTCCCGTAATATTGAACGGTCCGGCAACTACCACGTCGGCGTCAGCGATACCCGCCGTGGACAATGCGTTTTCGTACATTCCTTCCGTACAGTAGGTGATGTTTTTGGTAGTGACATTGATTCCGCTCCCTTCCCCCGTCTTCTCAATGAGAACCGAAGAAAGAGCCCGGCTTCCGATGACCGATGCGCTGAGATAATCATCCAGATACTCGTGTTCATCCGCATTTGTAATCTGCACTACTGTATAGTTGTCAAGCTCTGACTCATTTACTCCCAGAAGCCGAAGAACTGTCTGGCGTTCCTGTTTATTCAAATCTGCTCCCAGCGAAAGGTACGGCTGATCAACTCCATCCGCCAGAACCGGCGTCTGGCACAGCATGATCCCCGCCATAGCCAGGGCTGATATTCTCATTATTTTTCTCTTCATACTAAAACCTCCTACTAAAATATCCCGTCTCCGTTTGTCCGATTGTATCACAGATTGGCAAGCTCATCATCTGTGGGCATTTCTTCATTTTTTCGCAGTTCCCATTCCTGTCTCTTTCTGCGGATTACAGGAGCACAGATACATATGAGAATATAAATACCAAAACAGAGCAGAGATATTTTCCATCCTGCCGAAAATCCGGACGGCGTGAATGTCAGCGATATATGATGTTCGCCCGGCGTCAGGGAAACTGCCAGAAACGCGCTGCCGATCTTCTCCGTATCCGCCGGTTTGCCATCCACCAGCACTTCCCATCCGTCATCATACGGAACCGACAAAAACAGTTTCTGATTTTCTCCGGCACTGACCGTTCCGGAAATATACCGGTCGGTCATTTCGTCTATCTGAAAAGCCCTGGAAGTCATGATTTTTACCAGACTTTCATACAATGTGGCATTAAAATCTGCCGCGGACAGCCGGACATATCCCGTTGGCGTCTCGCCTTTCAGCTCAAACTTTACCGTCACAACGCTGCCTTCTTCCACCTGACCCACTGGCAGCATATAACTATCAAGGTCTCCCTGCTTTACAACGCTGCCGTTGATGGAAATCTCCGCATTTTCCACCTGTGTACCGTCATAAAAAATGTACAGATCATCCATATCCTTCTCAACAGGAATACTGAAGACCATATTATCTTCGGATGATTCTTCATATTCAAAATAATATTCCCCATCGTTGGTCCTGGATGCCGTACAGCCATTGACCGCAGGATCCGGAATCTCCAGCCCTTCAAAAATATCGTAAATCCCCCAGCCGTAGGCACAGAGTTCATTCTGCACCCTGAACGGGTAGGCGCTCTCATAAAACCAGTTGTCAATATCATTATTTATCATATACCCTATGGACATTCCCCGGGTCGTATTTTCATATACGTCAAAATCCCCAAAAGTATCTTTGTAAGCAAAATCTGTATTCATCTGATCTTCCGGATGATAGTAAATGTACCGCACATTCAGCAGCAGATTGGTCACCGGCGTTCCTCCCTGATACAGATATTCATTGGCTCCTGTATAAAATCCAAGAGAATCCATGATTTTCACCATACCGTCGGCAGCGGTGGATCCGAACAGCCCCACTGCATTGAGCCGATACCATGCATTTTCATTGACCATTTTAGCATCTGCCAGTTCGCTTCTGTAAAAAGTACCATTATCCAGAGCGTCCACTGCCTCTTCCATATCTTCCGTACCGGAAAAAAACTTAGGTACGCTGATCTGTCCGATATAATCAAACCCCAGCACTGCCGTCACACACAGCTCCGCTACAGCTACTGCACTAAAGGCCGTCACATGCCATTTCCTGTGTCTTTTGTCAAAGCTCATCACAAACAGAATGAGGCCGTAAAGCAGCATCAGCATTCCCGCCGCGCCGTATATGCCGTCATCCAGCGGGGATTCCGCCCATTTCCTGCTGACGAAAAGCAGCCCCACACCCACGAGACAGCTGAGGACCACCTGCCAGTTTTTTATACAATCCCTGTGCTCCATTACCTCAAAGAGCATGCAAAGCAGCACAAAACCGAACAAAAATGAAAATCGGTTAGGGATGCCGTATTGATTGTGAAAACCATGCCAGATAAAGTTGAGAATATCCTCACTGAAACTCAGATAGAATAACACCAGCAGCAGTCCCTTTTTCAATTTATCCAGCAGACGGATTTCCCGGTTAAAAAGATAAAGAACCACGGCAAAAACAGCAAACATGCCGATGTACAAATTAGCATTTCCATCAAAATTATCATGACTTACGGGATGTACCATATCAAATTGCCTGGTGAGCAAGTCAGCAAATCCTGTCTGCCAGGCATGCTCCGGAAGCCCCATATCCGTACCTGACGCTGTCTGCCGGATACCGAGGTATGCCGGAATCAGCAGAATCGCCGCCATCCCCGCTGACAACAGTGAATAAAAGGCAAAAGCAATTCCCCGGAAAAAGAACTGCCGGACACTTCGGAAAGAATAAAAGAGATACCAGATCACGGCAAAAATGCATATCATAAATGCAATATAGTAATTACAGTACAGCGCATAAAATAATGCCGCTCCATACAGTCTTCCATCTTTCTTATCAATGAGACGCTCAATTCCCAATATTACAATCGGAAAAATCATTACCGCATCCAGCCACATCACATTCCAGCAGTAGCCCACCATATAACTGTTCAGCGCATAGGCAGCAGAGCAGACCAGTACCGTAACTCCAGGCTTTTTCGTTTTGGATGAAAAATAAATGCCTGCCGTCAGCCCGGACAGTGCAATTTTCAACACGATCAGCAGACTGACCGCCATATTTAACTGCGTCTTATCAAAAAGCAAAATAAAAAAATTCAGCGGGCTGGACAGATAATAGGAAAACAGGGACAAAAAATTGATCCCCAGCCCTGCCCGGAAGCTGTAAAACAGACTTCCTCCTTCCTGCAGCTTATCATACAGTATCGAAAAGAACGGCATGTATTGATGCAGACCGTCAATGATCAGAAAAGAGTTATTTCCAAAAGGCTCCACCTGAAAAATCGCCATACAGGCGATCATTACCGCCAGAGGGATACAGAAGGACAGTAATAAAAGATATTTCTTTTTGATTTCCATGTTTGTCTCCTTACGATGTCTTCTTTCATGAATCAGTTTCTGAATTTTGCGGCTCAAAATATTTTTTCACTCTCTTTTTTAAAAGAAGCAGGCACCAAAGTATATTCATTCGTTTTTTTATCATAAATAAGAGACTTCCGTGACGGAGCTCCGTGACGTTGCCTCCGTGCCTCCGGTATCCGATCAATGGTTCTCTCAGCAGTCCCACGCCTCCGCAAAGTTCTGCTGCCGTTCCAATCCAGTAATCATGCATATACATTTTCTCCGGTATGGGAAGAAGCACGGGAATCAGTTCCTTTCGAAAAGCCAGACAACATCCCACGTAACTGTTTTTAACGAGATTTTTCAAAATACCGCTCCGGCTTCCGCGCATCTCAAACATTGTTTTTTGATCTGTCATCCTCCCCTTCTCATCCATAATCTCCGCATTATGAAGAATCGCATCTGCACCGGACCGCCGGAAAGCCTTTATGACCTTTTCCACTTTGCCTTCTTTCCAGATGTCATCCTGATCGGAAAGAAAAATAATATCACCGTCACAATGCGCAATTGCATTTTCAAAATTCTTCACCACCCCCTGCGCCGGTCCTGCCAGAAGATGAATCCGGGAATCATCCTGCGCCCAACGTTCCAGCAGCTCCCCGGAACCGTCCGATGCCGCGTCCACCGACACGATGACCTCATCCCCGCTTCCCAGCTGTTCCAAAATGGACGTGAGCTGTTCCTGTATATATTCTCCGCCATTATAGTAGGCCATGGCTACTGATACTTTCATTATGCCCTCCTATAAAATGATATCGTCTTCTTCTTTCTTTCTCTGCGCCGCCAGAATCCGCTTCCGCTCTTCTTCTGACAGATTTTCGTCCTGAAGAAGTTTATCATAATTTTTTGTACTTCTTGTTAAATTGTTTCCCAAAAAGATTTTTTCCACCTGACTGTCCATTCTCCCTATGACAACTCCCATAACACCCTCCTTATATCCAAATATTTCGACTTATTTCACACTTTGTTCAAAAACAGTTCAAAATCAGGACATACTTTTTTATTATACTACAGTCAGCAACAAAGAAATCCCTCTATTTCTTGTGGCTAAAGATTTTTTTCATATTTTGAAGCCCATAGGTTAAGGCATATGGGCTTCCTCCTTTTTTAAGTGCTGGGGCTGTCGCACCAAAAACAGCTTATGCCCTATGGCAGGGATTCATGCTTTGCATGGAATCGCTGCCATATTTTTTTGAATAAGCGTGGGACCTATGGCATAATCGCAGACGACTTGCGTTTTGCG
>FCNR01000053.1 GCA_900016875.1 Eubacteriaceae bacterium CHKCI004
CGCGGCTGTTAACCGCGCTGTCGTAGGTTCAAGTCCTACTCGGGGAGTTCTGGCTCCTTGGTCAAGTGGTTAAGACACCGCCCTTTCACGGCGGTAACAGGAGTTCAAATCTCCTAGGAGTCATATGCCGATGTGGCTCAATTGGCAGAGCAGCTGATTTGTAATCAGCAGGTTAACGGTTCAAGTCCGTTCATCGGCTTTGCCAAACATTACTTTGGATTATTTGGGGACCTTTAGCTCAGCTGGTTAGAGCGGTCGGCTCATAACCGATTGGTCCGGGGTTCGAGTCCCTGAAGGTCCACTTTATCTGGCCCGATGGCTCAGCTGGTTAGAGCGCCGCCCTGTCACGGCGGAGGTCGTGGGTTCGAATCCCATTCGGGTCGCTTATCCTTTTTTGTGAAGGATGATTAATTTCATAGCATGGGATCTTAGCTCAGCTGGGAGAGCATCTGCCTTACAAGCAGAGGGTCATAGGTTCGAGCCCTATAGGTCCCATATGCCGGCGTGGCGGAACTGGCAGACGCACAGGACTTAAAATCCTGCGGGACTTATACTCCCGTATCGGTTCGATTCCGATCGCCGGCATACCAAAAGAATACGTGGGCATAGCTCAGCTGGATAGAGCGTCTGGCTACGGACCAGAAGGTCGGGGGTTCGAATCCTCTTGCCCACGCTTCTCACTTTTATAGTGAGCCAACAGCATAAAGCGCTATCGCCAAATGGTAAGGCACTGGATTCTGATTCCAGCATTTCCAGGTTCGAATCCTGGTAGCGCTGTTAGAAAAAGACACAGATTTGTGTCTTTTTCTTTTACTCTGTTTTATAAATTATTATATAAAACAGAAAAATCAGAAGCAGACAGTCAGAATTATTCTGGCAGCACATCCTTTACCTCTTGAGGACAAGAAAACATATTGTGTTATAATGACCGATATGGTATGATAAACAAAATAGTTCTTACAGGGGCTTTTAGCATGAACAGCATGTGATGGTCGGTAATTACACAATATAAGGTAAAGGGGATAGATATCAGATATGGCAGAGGCACGTATTATTTACAATCCTGGTAAGCTGGTTATGAAGATGTTTTATCGTAAGATGAACCAGGAATCCAGGCAGGAACTGGCAGAGAGAAAATATGACGCTGTTGGACTTTTTCAGACTACGGTGTCAGGCGTATTATATTATGCTGACCGTGTTGCAAAGGTAAGCAACGTTTATCCGGTCGAGATAAACGGAAGTTGCCCGCAGCACATTATTACACTGGCTTTCTTTGGTGAGACAGCCGCAGTGGAGACCGCCATGAAGATGGTGATACAGGAAGAAAAAGAAAGAAAGAATCGTCTCATTTAACAGTGAGCGAATCACAATAGTCATTGATAAAAGGAATGATAGGGGTTCTGTTAACATAAGTTATGTCTAATAGAACCCTTTATTTGTGAATAAAGGGAATGGAATTCAGGAAACGGAAAGAAGGATTGACGGAATGTATGAAATGAAAATTCAGGTAAGATACAGTGAAACAGATCAGAGCGGCAGGGTAAAGCTTCATCAGATACTGGAGTATTTTCAGGATTGCGTTACATTTCATTCTATGGCTGTCGGACTGGGAATCCGTGGGGATAAACAGGAAGACCGGGCCTGGTATCTGATTGCATGGAACATCCGGATTCATCGGTATCCACAGATGGCTGAGAATTTAACAATAGTGACAGAGCCTTATAAAATGCGCGGCTTTTACGGTTACCGGCGTTTCAGGATTTTGGATGCACAGGGAACAGTGCTCGTGGAGGCTGATTCCAACTGGATATTCATGGATACGAAAAAAATGATTCCGGTAAAGATACCACAGGATTTGGCAGAACGGTACATTTCTGCTCCTGTGAAGGATCAGACGGTCAGAGTAAAAAGAAAGCTGTCTGCAGACGGCGTCTGGACCGAGGGAGAAAAGCTGACGGTGACGAAGATTTTTCTTGATTCTAACGGACATGTCAATAATACGTATTATGTGCTGTGGGCGGAAGATGTCCTGCCAGAATGCTATGAGATTGGAGAGGTGAAGGTAGACTACCGGCAGTCAGCCTTTTTAAATGATATGATTCATATCAGTTATATAGAAGAAAAAGACGGTTGGAGAGTCCGTTTTTTAAATCAGGACGATACCTTGATTGCGTTGGTGGAACTGAAAAAACGATAGATGAAAAATGAAAAATTGAAAATATCAGGTAGATAGGAGAAAACAATGATTGAACTGGGAGTAAAACAGACACTTTATATTGACCATACCACCAGTTTTGGTGTGTATTTATGTGAAAAAAAGAATCTTGGAAAGAAAAAGGAAGATTGTGTGCTGCTGCCGGGCAGACAAGTTCCGGAAGGCAGTCAGAAAGGTGACGGCGTGGAAGTTTTCCTGTACAGAGATTCTCAGGACAGACTTATTGCCACTACACAGATTCCCAAAATAACATTGGGAGAGCTGGCGGTACTTGAAGTGGTGGATGTGACTAAAATCGGAGCCTTTTTGGATTGGGGGCTGGAAAAAGATCTGCTTCTGCCGTTCAGCGAGCAGACTGTGAAAGTCAGAACAGGCGAAAAATATTTGGTAGGTCTCTACATTGACAAAAGTGAACGACTTTGCGCAACTATGAAAATATATGATTTTCTTCGAACAGATTCTTCCTATCAAAAAGGAGATTCCGTTAAAGGTATCGTATTTGGAAAAAATCCGGAATACGGAGTGTTCGTAGCTGTGGACGGCAGATACAATGCGATGATTCCCAAAAATGAAGTGGTTAGAAAGCTGGAAATCGGGGAGGAAGTATCGGCAAGAGTTGTTGCATTGAGAGAAGACGGCAAGCTGAATCTCAGCATCCGAGAGAAAGGATATATCCAGATGGACATCGATTCAGCCAAAATTATGGAAAAACTGTCAGAGAATCATGGATTTCTTCCATATCATGATAAATCTGCGCCGGAAGATATCAGAAAAGAATTCGGTATGAGCAAAAATGAATTCAAGAGAGCCATTGGAAGACTGTACAAAGGGCATAAAATAGAAATCACAGATAAAGGAATCAAGAGCGTATGAACAGAGCGGCCTTTGATATAAATGCATTCTGGTTCTGTGCGGTTTTGCTGCATATTCTGGGCTCGATTGTATTCAGCGTGATGGGCCTGCTGCCGCTGGGGACGCTTTTTTGTCTTGCGGCCTTGTGGGGAACATATATACATCTGTCGGATAAAAAACGACAAAGTATGTTCATAGCGCTTGCAGGATGGCTCATAAGCGGCGGAGTAATCCTCACCATGCCGATTTCCTACGGGAGCAGTCTGCTCATGAATCTGCTGATGCTGCTTCTTGTTTACTACGTCTGCCGGCAACGGGAGGTAACTCTGTGGAAATACTGCGCATTTAAAAAGATTCCGGCAGTACAGGGAGGCATTATTCTGCTGCTCACTTTTGTATTTCTGGTTATTGCTTCCTATATAAATGCAGTGTCCATGTTATTTGTTGAGAATCGCACCGCTGCATCGCTCCAGGGTACAGGAGATATATTCCTGCAGAGTGTTTTGGTTTTTGCGGTGCTTCCTGCCATAACGGAAGAAATCCTGTTTCGGGGATACATTTTCAGAGGAATTGCAGATAAAAATGTCGCTGTCATCATTTCTGCCGTGATGTTTGCGCTGCTGCACATGAACTTTAATCAGATGAGTTATGCATTTATCATGGGACTTCTGTTTGCTCTTCTGGTAAGAAGTACGGATAATTTGTCTGTGCCGGTGCTGGTTCATCTGTTGTTTAATTTGTATAATGTATTTACAGCTGCATTTCCGGAAAATCCGGCGGCGGTGTTTTTTCAGACTCTCAATATTGGCGGGTATAAGCTGCTTGGAGCGTCTCTCACGGATTCATCCGGGGAATACAGTTTTCAGCTGATGGGTATTGGAAGTGTAATAGTGATTTTAGCATTATCTGCAGCGGCTGTATTGCTCTGGCTGCTGAAAAAGAGCAATGGAAATATAGCACAGAGTCAGCGCACCACACAGGAAAACAGCATGCAGAAAGAAGGAATTCCCTGGAAGCCTGACAGGACATTTTGGGGAAGCTGTGCGGCCTGTCTGGTCATTGCGGTATCTTATGAATTTCTTTTATGATAATCAGAAACGGGTTTTCCGTCATCCGTAGGAAAAAGGATGTCGGGAAACCCGTTTTTTGTATTATTTATTTCTTTTTCTGATAATCCAGCGCCGCAGAGAGAAATCCCTTAAAGAGAGGATGCGGCTTATTCGGTCTGGACTTAAACTCCGGATGTGCCTGAGTTCCAATGAACCATGGATGATCCGGAATCTCAATCATTTCTACGATACGTCCGTCAGGAGAGAAACCGGATAACAGCATACCGTACTCCTGCAGAACTTCACGATATTTGTTATTAACTTCATAACGATGACGATGGCGTTCCTCAATAGTCTTGGAACCGTAAAGCTCCAGAGCTTTGGAATTATCCACAAGGTTACAAGGATAAGCGCCAAGACGAAGGGTACCGCCAAGATTGGTGATGCCTTCCTTGTCCGGCATAATATGAATCACCGGATTGGTGGTCATCGTGCTGAACTCATTACTGTGAGCATCTTCAAGGCCGACCACATTGCGGGCAAATTCAACGATGGTAAGCTGCATGCCAAGACACAGGCCAAGATAAGGAACCTTCTGTTCTCTGGCGTAACGAATGGCACAGATCATTCCTTCGATACCGCGGTCACCGAATCCGCCCGGAACGATGATTCCATCCACATCAGCGAGAAATTCGTGAACATTATAATCGCTGATCAGTTCGGAATCCACCCATTTGATCTCAACCTCGGAATTGTTGGCAACAGCGCCATGCTTTAATGCTTCCACAACACTGATATAGGCATCATGCAGCGATACGTATTTACCTACCAGAGCAATCTTAACTTTATGTTTTGGATTCTTCCATGCATCCACCATAGCAATCCAGTCATTAAGATCCGGCTGTGGACAGTCCATGTTGAGACAGTCACAGACGACATTGGCGAGCTTTTCTTTTTCCATTTCGAGAGGCAGTTCATAAAGGATATCCACATCAAGATTCTGGATGACTCTTTTTTTAGGGACATTACAGAACTGCGCGATCTTTTCTTTGATGCTGTCATCAAGAGGAAGATCGGAACGGCAGACAAGAATATCAGGCTGAATGCCCATGCCCTGCAGTTCTTTAACGCTGGCTTGTGTCGGTTTGGTCTTGAGCTCTCCGGAAGCTTTCAGATATGGAATTAATGTTACATGAATGAGGATACAGTTCTCATGGCCTACTTCATGCTGAAACTGACGCAGAGCTTCAAGGAAAGGCTGGCTCTCAATATCTCCGGCAGTACCGCCAATCTCGATGATAGCTACTTCTGTTTCAGAAGCATCCTCATTATGATAAAAACGGCTTTTGATCTCGTTGGTAACGTGTGGGATAACCTGAACAGTGTTGCCGCCAAAATCACCGCGTCGTTCTTTGTTCAGGATACTCCAGTAAACTTTACCGGTAGTAACATTGGACTTCTTATTTAACTTTTCATCAATGAATCGTTCATAATGTCCCAGATCAAGATCAGTTTCCGCTCCATCATCGGTAACAAAAACTTCACCGTGCTGAATCGGGTTCATAGTACCCGGATCCATGTTGATATATGGGTCAAACTTCTGGCTGAATACTTTGTAACCTCTTGCTTTTAAAAGACGTCCAAGGGAAGCTGCCGTGATTCCTTTTCCTAAACCGGAAACAACTCCACCTGTGACGAATACGTATTTCACTGGCATGGATTATCCTCCTGTTTTTTCACTTTTCTCACATTAATTATTCCATTATACTATAGGTCCTGCTTTTTTTCCAGATAAAAATTAACAGGAGAAAGTTGAAAAATTGTGCGGAATGCATGAAAGCATAGGGTAAAAATATTTTCAATACCTAAAAGTATAAAAATATTTTCAGAGTTGTAAAGAATAATGAGTAAATTTAAAATTATAATAAGATATTTTCTGACGAATTGTTGGCTGATGCAATGGAAATCCACTGATAAAATAGTAACCATTTATCAATTATATGCAAATTATGACGTTTGTCAATCAAAAAAGAGATTGGAGGGGATTATGATGAGACTTTGTGAAATGTCCATAGATGAGTTGATCTCCGTTGATTACAGCTGTAATTGCGGGAGACATCATCATATGGCAATCGATCACCTTGCTGTAGGAAAGGGGGCGGTTGGTAAACTGCCGGAATTTCTGGCCGACCAAAAAATGAAGGATGGAGAGCCGTTAAAAAAGACCGATAAAATTTACGTGGTTGCGGATGTACATACCTGGCAGGTGGGAGGACAGAAAGTTTATGACATTGTAAAAGAGGCAGGTTATCCGGTGGAATATTACATTTTCCCTCATGAGGAAATGCATACCAATGAGATCTTTATTGAAGAACTCAGTAAGATTATGCCGGAAGATGTCAGGCTGCCCATAGGAGTTGGTTCCGGGACGATTAATGATCTGGTGCATCGGATGGTGAAACATGTGAACGGATAAAGAAGATGCTGTTGAGGAAAGGAAAATATTCATGTTTGAAGTATCTTTAGAAGGACAGATATGGGAAGCTATATCAGCGGAGAAATACTTGATGTGACCGGCGCGAGGATGAGTTGAGAAGAAAAACATGTTATATGGAAAACGATATAAGTCTGGCATAAAGATACATGAGAACGAATAGAAAACAGGAGGCATCCATGATCCAAAGCATTACAATATCAGATTGTGTAGGACCATATTCCCAATGTGTCCTGAAAGGTGATATATTACAATGTATTGATCACGCAAAACGCCTGGGATATGAAGGCGTGGAGATGCATATGCGAAACGCAAAGCTTAATGATTATAACAGGATAAAAGATTATCAGTACAACATCAGCGAGGCAGCTTTAACTGTCTCGCTGTTTTGCTGCTGTAACCTTTAATCCTTTTTCACAGATCTGCGGTATTCGTTTGGCGTCATCAGAGTCTTTTTCTTAAAGGCCTGTGAAAAGTAGGACTGAGAAGAGAAGCCGATGAGCTTGGATATCTCGGCGATGGAGTAATCGGTGTTTTCCAGAAGCTTTTTGCTCTCGTCAATCCTTTTTTCGTTAAGGTAACTGATAGGGGAACGAATATATTTCTTGGTGAAGGAATGTACCAGATAATATTTATTCATGCCGCTTTCTTCGGACAAAGTATCAAGGGTAATATTTTCGGCATAGTGTTTGTCAAGATAATCCTTGATATTCTGGCAGTCCTGGCTGGATTTATCCTCCAAAAAGGAGGTAAACTGTATTTCTGTGTCTCTCTGCAAAAAGATGAGAAGAAGTTCCGTGTAGTGGCTGCATACATCTTCAAAAGAAAGTGGCTGTCCCTGAACTTCCTCCACGATTTTGTTGATAAAAAAGGAGTACATTTCTGAAGGACATTGATGAAGAACAAAAGGCTGTTCTAATATATTGTCTTTTTTTAAAAAATATAAATACTCGATACCGAGAATGGCAATGTCCGTTGGATTTTCGTTAATTTCAATGGAAAATTTCTGCCGTTCCGGATTCATGAGAATCAGGGTGCCGGCCTGAAAAGAAATATTGTAATTTTCATAATGCAGCTGTCCGGAGCCTTTTTGCACAAAAATCAGTTTGGCATAAGGATGACCTGGAAACACATCGGATGTCGGAGTATCACAATGGTAAAGATTAATATGAGAAAGTCTTACAGGAGCCTGCATGTGTAGATTATGATGTTGAATAGTGTGTCTAAGTTGTTTCATATGTCTCTCCTTGCTCTAATTCCTTTGTAATTCTTTTATTATATTGCCGAATGCTGGAGTCTGCAAGAAAAGAAATATAAATATTTTAAACAATTCAATGAAGAATCTTAAGAAAAAATAAAGAAATGTAATTGCACTTTACTCTTTTTTGTGGGAAAATAAGAAAAACGACAAAAAAAGGAGAAAAATGCGATGAAAGAACCAACACTTGTAGTACTTGCTGCGGGCATGGGAAGCCGGTACGGCGGACTGAAGCAGATGGATCCGGTAGATCATGAGGGACATACCCTTCTGGACTTTTCTGTGTATGATGCGAAAAGAGCCGGATTTAAAAAAGTTGTATTCATTATAAAACATGCTATCGAAGAAGACTTTGTCCGCATGATCGGCAGCAGAATAGAACCGTTTATGAAAGTGGAGTATGTATTTCAGGAGCTTGACAAGCTGCCGGAAGGATACGCGGTACCGGAGGGGAGAGAGAAACCTTTTGGGACAGGCCATGCGCTGCTGTGCTGTAAAGATGTGGTAAAAGAGCCTTTTGTGGTGATCAATGCTGATGATTATTATGGCCCGAAAGCTTTTCAGATGATGTATGATTTTCTGACAACTCATGAGGATGGAGACAAATACAGCTATGCCATGATAGGATTCTATATTGAAAATACGATTACCGAAAATGGATCTGTAGCCAGAGGTATCTGCCATGTGGATGAGGATAATTATCTGACGGACATTGTAGAGCGCACCAAAATTGAGAAAAGGGGTGCGTGTGCAGCTTTCACGCTGGATGACGGTAAAACCTGGGAGGATATCCCGGAACATACCCTCATTTCCATGAACTGCTGGGGATTTACACCAGGAATTATACGTGAACTGGAGACAATGTTCCCGGTATTTCTTGACAATGAGGTAAAAGAGAATCCTCTGAAAGCAGAATTTTTCCTGCCAAATGTGGTTGGGGATCTTTTAAAAGAAGGAAAAGCATCGGTGAAGGTGCTGGAGTCTGAAGAAAAATGGTACGGTGTCACTTATCAGGAAGATAAGCGCACCGTTGTTGAAGCCATTCAGGCTAAAAAGAACGCGGGGCTGTATCCGCAGGAGCTTTGGAGATGAGTTCCTTTTGTTCCAAATCTATATGATGACATACCGGGTCGCTGCCAGCCGTCCGAATCGAGTTCTGATACTGGGACGGCGGCATCCCGGTAATTTTTTTGAACTGTTTGGAAAAATAATGAATAGACGTATAGCCAAGGGCGTGAGCGGTGTCCGTAAGATTCATTTTATTTTCCCGGATAAGCTGCTTGGCGGCTCGAATCCGCATCTGACAGAAATATTCCATGGCGCCCAGTCCTGTCTGTTCCCGGAAGATCCTCTGAAGATGAGAACGGCCGATTGCGAACTCTTTGCAGATCTGCTGAATGTTCACTTTCTCCGAAATGTGAGCGGCATAATAATCGGTGATTCGGTTTAGAAGGATGGAGTCAGCCTTGGAGAGAGAGGAAGTCGCCTTTTCTTTTGCAGCGGAAGGGGAAATGTACTGCCGCATCAGACTGATGAGAAGCATTTCCAGATACATGCCGATGAGCTGCTCACCGCCAAACGGCTGGTTGAGCTTGCGTTCCAGGCTGTAGAGAGCAGAATCATCCACCCGTACCGAAAAGTTGCTGCGTCCTTCTTCCGACAGAGAAGACAGAAGACGAAGTTCCCGGCTGCCGCAGTGAAAAATGCGGTTGGCAATGAGCGACATATTCGGCGAATCACAGTAGAAGCCGCAGGTAAACAGGAGCGGGGTGGTCTGCTGCGCCGCCTTGAAAGAATAATATTCGTTGGGCGCCTGGATGTAAAGCTGGCCTTTCTCCAGGGAAACCGGCGAGGATTCGTGGCCGGAGCGCAGAATATCACAGGATCCTTCCTGGACATACAGGAGTTTCCAGCAGTCGTGATATTCGCTCTTATATATAAAATCACTTTTATATTCAAAAAAATGAATAGATGATACGGCGGAGATCATAAACTCCTGTTTTAAATGAATCGTTTCCTGTGGCATGTCTGTACCCCTTTTCAATGAATGTAAACTGTGAATCATATATCTTTTGTCTGCGGCGTCAAAGCCATATCTGCGCCGCAGCGATCCGTAATCTTTTCTCAATATCTATGATAATCATTCTATAACAATATTCGGTAAAAATCAATAAAACCATCCCTTTGAGATTTCAGATACTCGTGTTATAATGGATGAAAAATGCGATTTTAGATTAAGATGAGGTACACAGCAAATGTTGACAATGCAGATAGGTATCGTTCTGGCTGTGATTCTGGCTGTGGCTGGCGTTGTTCAGTGGAGGGTTCAGAGCAGCAGACGCGAGAAACAAAAATATATATTGGAATATGCGGAAAAAGTAACCGACTTGGAAACCCGGAAAAAAGAAGAGCAGAAACAGCAGGAGCAGGCGGAAGAGAAGAAGCAGAAATACCGGGTATTCTATCTGGATTTCATGATTACCCACGGGTCTGCCTTCGGGGGATGCTGCGCTACCTGTGCAGACGGACGCAGAAGACGGGGAGCTGTGGCACTGGATCACATTTTGATGTATGGAAAGCATCCTTCCGGCAAGGAGTTTACTTATTATATTGAGGAACAGGGTCTGGAAATAGGCGCTTCAGATGATCCGGATGCTCTGATCGTGCGCTCTAAAGACGCGCCTTTTGAGATTCGGGAAGAGGGCGTTGGAAGAGACCAGGGAACAAAAACACGGTCAGCAGTTCTGAAAAAAGATATTTTATATTATATTATTTTGGAGTCCAAGCATGAGATTTCCATAAAAGCGACTAAAACATGTTAAGGGCGGAGGATAAAAATGCAGGAAACAACAACTGTGAAAATAAAAAAATGTCCGTATTGTTTTCGGAAGATATCTAATGATGAGGTGGGATTTTTGCTGCGGCCCGACGGGGCCAGATTTTTGTCCCCGGCCTTGAATGAGGTGGTTGCGCCGAAAACAGATCTCTCCTATCTGTATTTCTGGAATGCCATGGGAGTTCCGGAAGAGCAGGTGGATGCCAATCGGGTGTATATTGACAATCAGATCATGACAGAGCTCAATCAGGAGCTGACGGCTTCCGGCCATGAGCTGGCAGTGAAGCATTTTGATCCGGACAGCTTCGGATATTCTTTTCATGTGGAGGAGGGTGCTGTAACGCTGTACTCCAATACCATGCTCTGCCCCTACTGCCATAACGAACTGCCGCAGAATTTTTTCCGTTATGATATGCTCATGATCGGGCTGGCAGGCAGCGTGGCTTCGGGAAAGACTGTTTACCTTTCTTCTCTCATGATGAACAGCTTTGACGCTATGCAGAGGGAGAATCTCACGGTGAGAAATGCCGGAGGCAATCCGAACGACAGCTACCGGATGGAAATGGAGAGAAACGCGGAAAGGCTTCTGCGCCGGGGAATCTGCCCGGAATCAACCAACAAAACTTTCCGCAAACCAATATTTCTTGAGATTACCTACCGGATCAGCGAACAGGTCTTTCATCTGCTGACAGCCGTCTATGACGTGGCGGGCGAGCTGATCCGCGAGAGTGCCGGCGTGGGGCGGACAGGCTTTGTTCGCCACATGGATGGATATATCTGTCTGGTGGATCCTGCACAGATGCATCTGGAGCACTCGTTCATCACCAAGCAGATTCCCGATGAGGAGCGTGTTCTTGAGAAACTTCACCTTATGACGAAGGAGGAGCAGATTTCCATTCAGAGGATGAGCAATCAGAATGGAAAGCAGGTCATGAGTCAGGATGATTTCCTTGTGGAACGTGCCGTCAGTGATGAGTACATTTACGAGAGAAAGGCGGAGAGTATTCTGGAGGCCATTCGAACTGGTGTGGGAGATCATGAACTTGGGAAGAAATATATGGCGCTGACCATTGCAAAGAGCGACTTGCTGGAAGAACTGGGCGAGATTCGGGGCTTTCGCGGAAGCAGTCTGTTGTTTGAGAGAAACCGCCCGGTCTATGGTTTTATGAATATGGACCATCATTTCCTGCGCCAGGAGATTTTAAAACAGATTTTTGACCAGAAAGTATTTCGTCTGCAGAGAAATCTGGATGATTATAAAGAGAGCAGCCTGTTTGCGGTGTCCGCACTGGGCTGTGAGACTGAAGAAGTCAGAGATGAAGAAGGAGAAATGACAAAAACCGTTGGGAAAGTACGGCCGATCCGGGTGGAAGAACCAGTGCTCTGGATGGTCATGAAATATATGCAGGAAAGAGGGTGGCTTGAATGACATCGGAATATTTAAGACATGAGTATACATGGTCCAATCATTGTATCACAGGAAATGTACTGGGATGGGGGATGACAGCGTCTTCCTGCCCCAAAGACAGAGATATGCTCAGGGAGCTGGAAAAGACAGCTTCCGCTGCGGAGCCGGAGAGGGCAAAAGGAATCCCGGTAGAGGAACTTTCCTTTGTCCCTCTCTGTGGTTTTGTCAAGATGACGGTGATACCATGGGATTCCGGTGAGGACAACCGCAAAAATAAAAAGGTGTTTCTGTATCAGCCAAAGGAAACATCCGCCAGCCCGGGAGTATACATGGCGCCCCGGGGATTTTGGGAAGATCAGCCGCAGGATGGCTATCTTCCAGCGGTAAAAATCGAAGAGAGAACTGAAAGGCCGGAAGACATTTTTATAAAAATGCATGTATATGACAGACTGCCTGATTTTCTTCGGGCGGTCTTTTGGTGCTTGTTTGAGAAAAAGCAGGGACTGAATTTTGCTGCCCCTTCCTGGAAACAGGAGGAGTTTGCCGAAAATGCCGGCGTACTCATGTATGCTATCCACAGTATCCTTCCGGAATCGCTGAGAAAAAAGGCTGGTTATGTTTCTTATACGGAGCAGCCGGTGGGACGGGAGCCATTCTATTTTTCCAGAGAACCTCTAGGAGAAAACTGCATCAATCTGTCAGAGTTTGAAAAACAGGAGTTTCCGCCGGTGACCTCGAAACTTGAGGAGTATTTCTTCTATCATCTGTCGGAGTTCCTTGTGAAGAAGGACGACCTTTATGATAAGTTCTGGTCGGAGGCCGAGCAGTATTTAAAGACAAGTACCGGAGGCAATGAAGAAAGGAAACTTCAGTGGCTGTTTTATATGTTCTGCCAGAAACACGGGAAAGAATCTCTGGAAAAGAACGAACTTCTTCCGGGTATGCCGGAGCTGTTTTACTGGGCATCACGGGAGCCGGCGTTAAAAACTACTACAGAAGAAGTGAGGGCACTGATACATAAGGGAAGTTTCAGTCAGGAAGAAAAGGAGGAATACATTCGTATTCTTCTGGAGGGCTTTACAAAGAGGGCTCAGGAATCAGTATGCGGAGAGATTCACTGGCTGTTGTCCTCCATGTATGCGGTAGACAGGAAGAAGTTTCTGGAGCAGCTTGCAGTGATCAAAGAGAAAAACCCATTGGTTTATGCGCTGCTGCTGTCTCAAAATACAGAGCAGGAAGATTCATGGCAGAGAGCTGTTTTCAACGAAAATACAAAGTCCTTTTCCAAAATGCAGGATTATGTCGGATTTCTTGAGAAGGCGGAGATCTCGCCGGAGCTGAAGAATCAGATCATTCTGGCGGGTATTCATCTGCTGAATCAGAATCTTTTTAAAAAAGAAAACTATGTACAGTTCGACGCTTTGATGCTGCGCCTTTCCAGAAAAGACCAGTGGGTGGAAATCCTGAAAGATTTTGTGAGAAATCAGCTGGAGCCGGAGGCGGAGAATCTGGACGACAATCAGTTAAAGACTGCCTGCTATGTGGAGCAGCTCCTTAAGAAGTACGCGCCAAAGGAAGTGTCCGGCCTGCTGGCTGAGGAACGGAAGAAACGACGGAAACTCGAATTGCCGTCGGAGGAGGCTCAGGAGGCTGCCTATGAGGTGCAGGAGGAAGACGATGAAGATCCGGAAGAAATGACGGAACCGGGAACCCTGAAAGAAGCGCTTCTGGTGGGGTATCCGCAGGGATTTCTTACAGGATGCGCCCTCTATCTGTGTAATTATGCGCTGATGATCGGCCACTGGAAGATTGCGGTGGGTATGGCAGGCATGTGGCTGCTTTTCATGCTGAATTTTTACTACCTGATGATGCACAAGGAACATAAATATCCATTTTGGAAAAATCTTGGCATGTGTATCCTGGAAGGTTATGTGATAGAATTTATTGCATCCCTGTTTTTATCCCAGAAGATCCGGCTGTCTTATTTTATTATTCTGGGAATTGCGGCTATTGCCGTGCAGGCGTTAAACATTTTCAGGAAAAGAATGGAAGAAGAGGAAGATTAAATGAGAGCACAGGATAACGCAGATCGTTTTCTGGAAGAAATAGAAAAAAAGCTGTCCGGAGCACAGAAGAACAGAAAGCCTTTTTCGCAGTTTCTGGAAGAAAAAATGGATCAGTTCGACTACAGTAATACTTCTCTCGCTAAAAAGGTTTTCCACAGAGTAGAGAAAAAGGGAGAGGATGTGGTTCGCTATGTCCCGGTGACCAGACAGACCATCGGGGCGTGGCTCAAAGGATCCATGCCGTCTTCCAGAGAAATATATATCACCCTGGGTATGGCATTTGATATGGGGCTTGATGAGATTAATTATGTTCTTCTGGAGACATACATGGGCTATGGTCTTTACTGTAAAAATATTGAAGACGCCCTCTGGATCGCCCTCATCAACGGACTGTTTGACATTGACGAGATGGAAGAGGTTAAGGAGAGGATTGAAGAAATGCTGTCCGAGGAGCCGGAGGAGTCAGAGACCCGCAGTCTCCCGACTATGGATCTTTGGGTGATGCTGTCTCAGGCAGGGTCGCTGGAGCAGTTTTATAATATCGTCCGCATGTACCGGGAAGAGTTTAAGGACGGAGCCAAGCGGTTTGGCCAGTGTCTGGAAGAAGTTATAGAGGAGGAGTACGGCTACTATGAGAAAGCGGCCTGGCTGCTCAGGGACATCGGATGCATGCATTGTGAGGCGCAGTTTTCCAAGATAAAAGCAGGAAAAGCGGTGGTGACCAGGGAGTGGCTGCTGCGGTTCTGCATTGCTCTGCAGCCAAGCGTGGAATCCATTGAAAAGCTTCTGGCGAAGGCCCAGATGGAACCGCTGGGTATCACGCCGGCGGAGGTGATCATCGAGATGATTGCCAAATATAAGGCGGATTCCGTGGCGGACAGCCAGAAGATCTGGATGCTCATCGAGTCTGTGACGAAGGAGCTTCGGGAGAAAGGCTACGAAATCGAGGATGATCTGTGCCGGAAGTACGACTCCGTCTACGATGTGCCGTTCCAGCAGAAATGGTGGTTTTCTGCCTGTGTGGGCCATCAGCTTCTGGAGAATCAGAAAAGAAAAGATTACGGATATGAAAAGAACGGATATTGCCGTTATATCATGGTAGATCAGGTCCTGTTTGACGATATGAACCGCAATAAAAAGAGCACGGTTTTCCGTAAAAATGCATCTCAGTTTATAAGCGGGGAGATACCGTGGCAGGAGATCGATGACTGGCAGAAAGTGCCGGCGCTTGCTGTCGAAAAAGGCTTTCAGCCGGATACTTTTGATTTGGAGAAATTTGAGGATTATTGCTATATGCGCCGTCCGAGCCGGTTTTCCAAAGATTTCATCATGAATGATGTATATTTTTATTCTGCTCTTCTCTATTCTATCTGGACCGGAAAATGTTTCCAGAAAGACTTTGGAGAGACAGAGGTGGAGGAACTCCGGGAGGAATTTGCCGTGGGCGGTCTGCAGGCAGAACGGCTCCTCCATATGATGGAAGAGAATCTTATGGATGGAGCGAAATATCAGGAAGACTGCGATATCGCTCATATGCTGTCGGCGCTGTTTGCCATGTAATGACGATTTTGGACACATTTGCGTAAAAATGAAGAAAAAGAACGTTTGAATTAAAAAATGAACTGTGATATGCTCCTGTTAACATATGTAGAACAGGAGCTGATTTTTTATGTCGATTTTATCGCAGATAGGCATCGTTGTGCTCATAGGATGCATTATTTTTATATTGATTCGTTCCAACAAGACGCTGAAGGAGGCTTCCGAGGAAGGTGAACATTTTGTGGACGAATGGGCGCTCCGCCAGCAGAAAAAGGAAGAACGGGCTCTGGAGAAAGAAGAACGCCGGCAGGAAAAAGCAGAGCGGCTCAGAGATAAAAAAGAGAGCAAAAAGAATAAAAAGGAACTGCTCTATGAGGAAGAAGAGAGCTGGGACCGTGAAGAAGAAAGAGATGAGGACGCTGACAATGATCAGGAAGACGGCTGGAACAGTGAGCCGGAACAAAGCGCTGGTGACCGGAATGCCGGCCGGGAGAAGATCATCTCCATGGACCAGTACCGGAATCCGGGTATTGTCCTTGTACAGCTTGATGAGGCGCACCGGCCGACTGCCCGTGTGCGGGTGACGCGGCTGCCTTTTACCATCGGGCGCAGTGCAGATAATATGCTGGTGCTTGACGATCTCTGTGTGGCAAGGAAGCACTGCCGGATCGTGGAAAAGAACGGCGCATTTATTCTGGAGGATGTGGGAACGGCAAACAAGCTTTTTGCGGGCGGGGCAGTCACAGATCATGTAGTACTGTCTGATCAGACCACTTTTTATATAGGCAATGTAGAATTCAGAGTGGAGATGGGGATGACCAGAAGCGGCAGCACGCATCTTTACCAGGGAGCAGGAGAGAGATACTATGAATAGCAGGGCAAAAGAAAAGCAGAAGGCATTTTCCACAGAACGTTTTGTGTGGGAGCTGCAGAGAGCTTTTTATTCTTTCAGAAATGGCCCGGTGCTGGCGATTCTTCTTTTTCAGATTGCGGCGTTTATCGTAGTGCACGCAAAGGGAGCCGGCACCATATACCGGGATATGATCGGGATTTTGTTTTTGATCACCATTGTCTCCTGGTTTTTTACTTCAGTGATTCACGGAAATAAAAGGATTCTGATCTGCGCGCTCATTCTTCTCACGGTGGGAACTATGCTGCAGTGTATCATGGAGCAGGAGCAGATCATTAAGAATCCGGAGCTTCTTAATAACGGTAATCCGGCAGCGGGGCTGCAGCTGCAGTATCTGCTGGGATTTGCAGCGGGGCTGCTGGCAGCGGGATGTTATCTCAAATGGAAACAGATATCCGATATGAAAATGTGCCGGTTCCTTGTGGCGCTGTCCCTGGGCATATCCATCGTGACGCTGGTAGCCTCAAGGGCGGTGGGCAACGTGCGGAACTGGATCCATATCGGAGGTATGTCCATTCAGACCACGGAGCTGGTGAAGGTACTGTACGTCTTTATTGCAGCGGCGCTTCTCGGTACGACGGAGAAGCCGTCCAGGCAGAGAATCCGGGTATTTTACGGAATTACGGTTCTGGAAATCCTGCTGCTGGCAGTGCAGAGTGAATTTGGTACGATGCTCCTGCTGCTGGCAATTTTTCTTACCTATGTGTTTTTGTTTATTCCGGATATTAAGGTGTTCATCAAAACAGTTGCCGTCATGGCTGTGCTTGCAGCGCTGATCATTGTAACGGGAATGCAGCTCAGCAAACTGGCGGACGCCGGTTCTGTCATCGGGACTAATCCGCTGTCGAGTTTCTTCCTTTCTAACTATGATAAAATCGCCAATCGCTTCATCTACTGGCTGAATCCTGAAAAAGATGCTCTTGGACTTGGATATCAGCTTCTGAAAGCGAGAGAATCCATTTTGCTGGGAGGGTGGTTCGGCACCTCGTCGGTGACAGATCTTCCGGTCAAGACCAGCGACTTGGTTTACCCGGCGCTGATTCAGCGCTGCGGCATGATATTTGCGATTCTTGTTTTTTTCATCTTTATATTAATGTGGCTGGAAGGAGTCCGGTTGTTCATAAGAAAAGGCGACAGGTATCATCAGGCGGTGGGTGCAGGTTTTGTATTCATGTTGTTTGATCAGGCGCTCATTATTATAGCAGGAAGCACAGGACTTTGCCCTCTGACCGGTATTACCCTTCCGTTTATTTCAAGCGGAGGAAGCTCTCTGGTGGTCACCTTTATGATGGCCGGCGTTATGATTGCCGTATCCAGCAACGTGAAATGGAAAGGACTTACAGATAATGAAGAAGAGTTTTTTAAAGAGAACGCAGTTTTTACAAAGTGCAACGCTTATCTGCGTCATCTTAATGATCATATCCCTCATCCGGACATCCGCGCTGCTGCCGGGCGTCTCCGAGGAAGCCGACAGACAGAAACAGGAAGCCAGGGAAAGCACGTATCAAAAGGAATACGTTCGGGGAAAAATTTTAGATCGAGAGGGAAACATTCTCGCAGCGTCCGAAGAGCCGGAAGGGAAAAGGACATATAGCGACCCGTATGCATTTTCTAACGTGGTGGGATACTGGTCCATAAAATACGGGACATACGGAATAGAAAAGACCATGAATGATGTGCTCTTACATAGCGATTCGAAGGAAGAGGATAAGAGGGGAGCGGATGTGTCGCTGACGCTTGACGCCAATCTGCAAAAGGAAGCCTATGATCTGATCTCTGATTTTACCGGTTCCGCAGTGGTGCTCAATGCAAAAACAGGTGAAATCCTTGCACTGGCGTCCTCTCCGTCCTTTAATGCCAACGCGCTGGAGGAGGACTGGGAAGAAATCAATAAACAGGATGGAGTTTTTTATTCCAATGCTTATCAGAATCCGGTGGCGCCGGGCTCTGTCTTTAAGCTGGTAACTTCCAAGGCGATTCTGGAAGCCGGCATCGACGACGAGGAAGTGGAGGATAACGGAAAGCTCGTGATCAACGGGCAGACCATCCGGAATTACGGCGGGACGGCCCATGGGACCCTCTCTTTTGAGGAAGGGTTTGTGAAATCATCCAACGTATATTTTATGGACCGTGCCTTAAAGCTGGGCGGCCTGGCACTGAAAGAAGCTGCGGACAGCTTTCTGATCGGTCAGGATATCAAGCTGGATTTCGCAACGATAACTTCTTCTTTTAACTTGGGTGACTACGAGGATAATGTCATCGCGTCTACAGCGTTTGGACAGGGAGAGACTCTGATCACGCCTCTTCATATGGCGATGATCACACAGAGTGTCGCCGGCGGCGGAGAGATGCTTAAACCATATCTGATCAAATCAGTGGTAAACGGGAGAGGAAAAACCACTCAGGAAGGAAAATCTGAGGTTTTGACAAAAACCATGGAAAAAAATATTGCAAAGCGAATCAGGGAAGTGATGACGGAAGCCGGAGATTCCTATGGACTTAAAACGGTCGGAGACGGTTACGAGATCGCTGCCAAGACGGGAACTGCCGAGCGGGGCGATGGTTACAATAATGCATGGCTTGTAACTTTTGCACCGGCCGATGATCCTCAGTATGTGATTGTACTGAACCGTCTGAAAACAAAAGAAATTGGAAAATCACTGGCGCTAATTGCGGAATCACTGTACGAGACTTTATTTGAAGAATAAATGCAGCCGGAAAACTGTTATTTGCGCTGCTGGGCGCCGCAATGCCGCAGCATCTCCTGAAAATCATGGAGTGACAGTTCTTCCGATGGATTCCGGCCGGTTTCCAGAAGCTGATACACAGGGGATGGCAATTGTTCTATGTGATTTTCTTCAACCAGGTCATACAGTAAAAAAGTGAGAGCCTGAATGAGAAACTGCTGCCCTTTTAGCTGCGGTGAGATGTTATAGGAAAAGCGCAGCGGGTACGCCGGGTATGGATTCCTTAAAAAATAGTAACAATATGTGTAGTCAACCAGGGTGACCGCATAGTCCCCATGGGCTTCGGAGATAATCAGGTTGGAGGGATTTAAATCGGTGTAGAGAACGCCGTTTTCCAGCAGATAGGAAAGAATATCTGTTGTTTTGTACAGAATCCGGCATAATTCCCCGATGGAAAAAAGGGAAACCGGAGCCGGCTGGGAACAGTCTTCCATACACAGAGTGAGTGTGCCGGATTTCTGACCGGGAACCTGATAATCTTCACGCAGCCAGTAATAAACGGGAATGGAAGGATGCCTCAGAGCAGACAGAGTCTCATATTCATCATAAAAAGCCTGTCTAACTGAGGTATCTTTTGTTATAATAGATTTCAGAATATAGCGCTGGGTTTCATCTGCAGCCCGGTACAGGGTGATATCCTTTTTCTTTTGAAAAAATTCAATGGATGTAAAATGTGTGGGAACCATGTAAACCTCCGTCTGTTCGTAATGAAAACAGTGTAACATAAAGGAAGTAAAATGGCAAACCGCCGGAAGAAGTATCAGAGAGACGGGACGGCAACATGCCGGACGCTCTGGGAAGGCTGGCAGACAGCGAGCCTAATAGTCCGGACACGGACAGCGAGCCAAATGGTTCGGACGCGGACAGAGCGCACATGGCAAAAATACAGGACAGAAAGGAAGAACGAAATGTATACATATACCCGAAGAGCACAATATCATGAGACAGACCAGATGGGGGTGATCCATCATTCCAATTATGTGAAATGGATGGAAGAAGCCAGGATACGTTTTCTGAAGGAGATAGGGATTGATTATCGAAAACTGGAAGAGGATGGAATTATTTCCCCAATTGTCGAGATATCGGTCAGCTATAAGAAAACGGTGGATTTTGACGATGAAGTGCAGATTGGGCTTTATGTGAAGAAATATAATGGAATCCGGCTGGAGGTCGGGTATGAGATGAGAAATTGTAAAGATGGGGAAATCTGCACTACGGCTTATTCCAAAAGCTGCTTTACGAAAGATGGCAATATTGTTTCTCTGAAAAAAGAGAAGCCGGAGCTGGATGCAAAGATCCGAGAATATATGGAGGAAGAAGCCTGGTAGCGAAAGGGCGACGAGCCGATCATACGAGCAGCGTCAAGATGAGCTCTGTGAAAAAACAGACGGACATACGGGAAAGGAGGGCGACGGGTGGCTTTCTATTTCGCAAGTGAGAAAAATAAAAGAGAAGTGAATGAAGACAGTTATTGCCAGATGGAACTTCGTATTAATCTGGAAGCGTCTGTCAGCGCCATGGTAGTGGCGGATGGCATGGGAGGACTGGCCGGCGGAAAGTTTTATTCGGAAGCGGCGCTGGAACTGTGGTACAAAGGACTTCTGGATACTATGATGGGAGAAAATTTTAGAGACTGTTCCCTGCATCAGCAGATTGATGTTCTGTCGGAGTTTTCCGAAAATATCTTTGAAAAGATCAATCGTGAGCTTTACAAGAAAGGTCTGGATACAGGAGTGAAAGGCGGCACAACTCTGTCGGCGGCCATTCATTTCTGGGACACATGGATTATTTCCAACTGTGGGGATAGTCCGGTTTATGGTCTGAAAAACGGGGAACTCTCCCTGCTGGGCGAGATTCAGAATGTGGCCAGTCAAATGGTAAAAAAAGGAACTGCCAGGGAAGGAAGTACGCTGTTTTATCAGAATAAAAACCGCCTGACGGAGTATCTGGGAAAAAGAGGAGAGGTTCACCCGTGCTGCAATCGTCTGCCTCAGGAAGCGGCAGATCTGATCATCATGGGGTCAGACGGAGCCTTCGGCAATCTTTCTATGAAAGAGATTGAGCGGGTTCTTAACGAGCAGAGACCATCGCAGCGGATGATCACAGAATTATTTGAGCAGGCCAGAATGTCCGGGGAAGATGACAATCAGACGGCCATTGCATTTGTGAGGGAAGAAAAAACAGCGCCTGAGATACTTCATGAGGATCTGTTTCAGGATCTGGAGCTGGGAGACTCTTTTCAGAGCGCTGTGACGCCGTTTTGCTCTTACACACAGATTCCGGAAGAAAAAAAGGAGCTCAGCTTTAAGGATATGCTTCTCCGTCACCGCTTTACGGGAGGAAAGGAAAAATGATTTGCTACTTTGAGGAGGGAGAAACTTTTACCTGGATCCGTGACCGCGAGCGTTCCGGAGAGGAACTGGTTATTCCTCTCAAAATGATAAAGGAAAGTCACAGAACCGGAAATAAGCAGGCGATGATCGCCAGCGATATCCGTACCGGCAAGAAATATTTTGTGAAGGTGCTGTTTTGCAGTAATCTCGAACAGATTTATGTGGAAAAAGAGAGTAAGGTACAGCTCTATTCACCCTATATCATTCGGATTTACGGTGGAATGCTGGATGAGAAAAATAAGAGATTTATCACTCTTGTGGAATATATTAATGAGAGAGATTTGTCGGATCTGGTGAGCAGTCATGGAATTGCCGGACATACGTGGAACGAAAAAATGAAAAGCTGCAACACCATTGCCCTGAAATTTCTGTATGGCATCGATCATTATATGTCCATGCACCGGCAGGACCCTATCGTTCACCGGGATCTGAAGCCGGAGAATATTCTGGCATCGCCGGACGGCAGCACCGTAAAGATCATTGATTTTGACTGGGTGCATCTCCACGCCTCCAACGTGACTGTCATGACAAGGCGGGAGCAGAAGGGAACGCCGGGTTATGCTGATCCCCGTTACTGGAACAGCTATATCTGCCGGAAAGAGATGGATATTTATTCGGCCGGACTGGTGCTTTATTACCTGTATACCGGTCATCATCATTTCTTTGGCAACGAAGAACTGCAGAGGTATATGGTTGGCGATGATTACGCCTATCAATTAAAGGAGATGCCAGGCATTGACGAGAGGCTGGTGCATATTATCGCAAGGATGATAGCCAGAGAGGAAGAACGCTACGGTGATATCAGAGAGGTAATTGCGGATATGGAGAATTATCTGAGATCCGCCGGGCGCATGCCGGAGCTGCCGGAACTTCTGAGGGAAAAGGACGGCGGCGACACTATCCGTTTTTCCTATAAGGTAGGAGATGTAAAATACAGCCCGTACATGAAAAATTACCGCTTTGTGCCTATTGAATTTGGAAGAAAACAGGAGCGCAGTCAAAATGGAAAAATGAGCGGACATATTATGTCATTCTACCGGACCGGCGATAAGATCCGCGCGGTGATTCTCCATGAGGACTGCCATAAGGTGGTCGTGAAAGCGGAAGATCATGTCAGTGAAGGAGACATTTTTTCTTACGTTGGAACAAATATTGAGGTTTTACAGATAAAGAGGAGGCATACATGAACGAGAGATGGAATCCGGAGATTCCTCTGGATATACAGCAGCAGTTTACAAGAGAAAAAGAGCAGGCTTTTACCCTGTATCTTGACTTTGTGGTGGATGGGACCGCGTCCATGTATACGATATTTCCGGCGGTCTACTACGCCGCGGCACATTTTCTGGAGTGCCTGTCCAAGTATGAGGTGTACCCCATGGTGGGACTCACCGTCATCCGCAATGAGCGGCAGGGTGAGGAGACCGAGAGGGCCGTTTTTGAAAACGGAGCATATTTTACCGGAGAGATTCCGTTATTTTTAAAGAAACTGAAAAGTGTGCAGCTCTATGGCGGCGGTGAAGACGGGAGAGAATCGGTGCATACGGCCATTGGAAAGTCTCTGCAGAAGTTTCCGTTCCAGGGGAGGAACCGGGCGCTTTTTGTATTCACCGACGCCTACGGCAGCAACGATTACGAAGAGTATGTAAATGATCCGCTGGGACAGGTGATCTTCTTCTCCACGGAGGAAATGAGCGAAGAAGACTTCCGGTTCTGTTTCATGCAGGCGGACGGAGAGCTGGACGAGGAGGCTTCCCCGATGTTTTTGGACATTGAGAAGCTGTTAAAACCCATGAGCACAGAATTTTTAGATAACATTGTAAAACCGCTCAAGGATTTGATGAAGGGAGTATCGATTGGTGCTTGATGAAAGAAAAACCGTGGGAATGCTGCGGGGTTCCAAGGAGGAACTGTTTGCGCAGGGACATCCTGTCATCCGGCAGATCAAAGAGATTCCGGGGATAGTATTTCCTGAAGATATGGAAGCGCTGCCTTCATCCGCCGTCTCCTTAAAACAGCTTTTTTCCCGAAAGCAGATGGATGAGAACCATGTGGACTGTCTGGTTCTTTACCGGATCGCCGCCGGGGTGCTGCGCATCCTGAAAGCGCTGGCGGAAAAAGGTATCCATCCGGGGCTGATCGAGATCGGCGACTTCTTCGTGGATCTGCTGCCGGGAAGCGTGCAGGTGTATCTGACCCATCCGGAGAAGTTTCAGCTCCTTCATTACGAGCAGGATTACGAATGGTATCCGGAGGATGAGAGGCTGTTCGGAGATCTGGAGCTCTTCGACGCCGAAGCTCAGCGAAAGGCCGACGTCCGGCTGATTTATAAGATTCTTGTGGCAAGTTCCAAAGGAAATGTAAAGATGCCGCCGAAGTTTACCGAGGCGGATTATTCGGAACTGTTCTATAAGGCGCTGCCGGATGAGTGGAAACAGCTCTTTGCCAGGAAACCAGATTGCGAATATGAGATCATGGATCAGCTTCTTGCCCAATGCATCGAGATGGAGGAAAGCTTTGCGAAAGAAGCCAGAGAAAGACTTGATGATAAAGCCCAGAAAAAGCTGGGGGAGCAAATGTTTACAGGAAAACATGACGCCAGACCAGAGAAGGATGGCAATTCGGAAGAGAAGCGGCTGTATTCCATGATCGTTCTTCTCCGGACGGAACTGGAAGATTCCAGAATCATGAGCCAGATGCTCTATCAGCTCCAGGACGAGCTGGAGACAGAAACGGAGCTTGCCCACTGGCAATGGCGGCAGGCATTTGTCTTTGGAAACGGCAGCATCGCGGTGAAGGAGTTCTCCTCTTATCCGCCGGGATTTCGCTGTCAGTGCGAGCAGGAGATCAAGGATTATTCCGCCGCCGAGGCACTGATGATTGCCGCCAATCTCATGGAGGAAACGATGAAACAATACGATAAGAGTAATGTGTTTCGCATGTACGCCCTGGCGGACGGCCGCCTGAAAAACGACCGGGTCTTTCAGGCAGCGCTCTCCATGTTGGAAGAAAGACGGCAAAGCGGCATGGAATTTTATCTGATTGCTGGAAAGGACAGCCGCTGTGAGGCGTGTCAGAAGCTTGGAAATCTTATGGAATGGGAAAATGGGGACAGCGCAGAGTAACAGGAGGAAGCAGATGCTGATTCAGGCAATTCGTAATTTCAGAGAAAAGACAAAGGAACGATACGAGGCTGCAGAAGAAGAAAAAATGGAGCAGTGGAAAAAGGACGTCCGTGCGCTCCATGAAAATGCGGCGTTTCTCTTTTATTATGAAGAGGTGGAGCCGGAACCAAACAGCCTCCTTAAGTTTTTGATCCGGGGCGAGATTGTAAAGGGGGAGATCCCACAGGGAAGTCCGTTACTTTTGTTTGACGGCCAGGCCAGAGAACTGGGCCGGGCGGAGGTCATGAGCGACACCGAAGAAAAGGAAGAAAAACGGCTTGGGCTCATGCACATCAAACGGAATCAGTTCGTTATCCGGATCACGGAGCTGTACGGCGAGAAAGCGGAAACCATGGAGGTCGGCAGTTATCGGAGACAGGCGGATTCCCTGTGGGAAGCTCTGTCTCTGATCACCAATGTGCCTGAGACAGAAGCGCCGGAGGAATCAGCGCTGCCTTCAGGTTCAGTCAGTTCGTCTGCTTCTTCATAAGGGAAGAAAGTATTTCGCCCATATCTGTATTGCTATTGCGGTTCATAGCGGAACTGAGCATCATAAATAACGACGGGTCGGACAGGGGATTCCCGGTTCCGGCCCCTTTTTCGTCGGAATTATTATCGCCGGGATTCCGATTCCCGGAGGAGAAACTCTGGCTCAGCAGCTGCATTAGTTCCGGGTGGCTCTGCATGGTTTCCTGCCAGTTCTGGTACATCCGCGAGAAGCGGATAAAGTTTAAGATACTGTCAATCTGCTGCGCCTTTTCCCCGGACACAGAGTTGCGCAGAGACCGGAGTACGGCTTCCACATCCACAGGGGAATCCTCAAACCCGCAGGCCTGCAGACGGGATTCATCCTCAAAACCGTCCATGATTTTCCGGATTTCCAGAAGCTTCATCTGGACGGCGAGAACTTTTGCCAGAGGCGGGTGGCAGTAAGGAATGACCGTCTCCATGATGGTAAGCGTATCATCCTCAAGAAAACGGGAGAGAGGGGAATTCTGACCGGAAAAATTGGAATTCATAATATCCTCCTTGGAACATCTGTCATATAGTAATATATGCAGGAAACATTTCCTGTTATTTTTACACCATCATATGAAAAGGAAGAAGAAGTTATGAATGAAAATCTGATTCTCGAAGGAAATACCATCTATGAAATCGACCCGGACTGTATGAGGATGAAAATGCAGCCGCAGCAAAGACAGGCTGCAGGAGGGGGAGTCACAGGAACTGGAGCAGAGGGCGACAGGAGGGCAGAATATGAAGAATTTGGATGCGGAAGCTCCGGCAGCCGCAGCAGAAGCTCCTGTGCCCTTCTCGGAGCGTTGATTCTGGCGGGCTGCCAGGCAAAGCGCCGGGGACGGAATAATTTTTGCGGCAGATAATGGAGCATTTTTGCAGCAGATGATGATTCTGATGACAGTCGTCTGTATTGATGTTTTCATATAGAAGGTATGCTGGCACCGCCGTCTTTCAGGACGGCGGTGTTGTTGAAAACAGGTGTTGCTTATTGAGCTTTTCATATAGTAATTTTGTGATAATTATGGTATGGTAAATGAAATAAGGCGCTTACTACACCACTAATACAACATTTTGAGAGCGTCTTGATGTGACGAAAATTTAAAACTTAATAGACAAAAACAGCCACGAAATCAATCGCAAAAAAATACGATTGATTTTTTGCGCGTTTCTGAGTATAATATAAGCAGTGAAATTGGAAAGGAAGCATTGCGTATGCGTGAAACAAGAACAACAGAGTTCAAAGAAAAGATTACAAATACATTTTTAAAAACCGTAAGCGCCTTTTCAAATTATGATGGTGGAGAAATTTTTTTTGGCATTGATGACAACGGTAATATCAAAGAACTGCCGAATGCAGAACAAGCGTGTCTGGATATTGAAAACAAGATTAACGACAGTATTATTCCGCAGCCTGATTACACACTGGAATTGCAGAATAATGACAAAACGATAAAACTGACTGTAAAAAGCGGGCTTCAAAAGCCATATTTATATAAATCAAAAGCATATAAACGAAATGATACTGCAACAATAGAGGTTGACGCGCTGGAGTTGTCAAGGCTGATTTTAGAAGGGAAAAATATTGGATTTGAAGAATTGTCGTGTGAAGATCAGGAATTGACATTTGATACCTTATGCCGAAAATTGAAAGAATGCATTCAGATTGAAATTTTTAATCAGGATACTTTGAAAACGTTGAATTTATATAACAGCGCCACTGGATACAATAATGCGGCTGGTATCTTGGCAGATAAAAATCATTTTCCGGGAATTGATATTGCGAAGTTCGGTGAAAATATCAGTGTGATTCATAAGAGAGCAACGTTTGACAATATATCCATTTTGGCAGTATATGAAAAATCATTGGAGGTATTCAAAGATTATTATCAGTATGAAGAAATACAAGGTGCCGAAAGGAAAAAGGTAGAAAAAATACCGGAGGCTGCATTCAGAGAAGCAATTGCGAATGCATTGATTCATAGAGTGTGGGATGTCGAGTCACAAATAAAAGTTTCAATGTTTGATGATAGAATAGAAATTGTTTCTCCGGGTGGATTGCCATCCGGAATAACAGAAGACGAGTATTTATCTGGAAAACTTTCGGTTCTGAGAAATAGAAATCTTGCAAATGTATTTTACAGGCTGGGTTTTGTTGAAATATTCGGTACGGGGATTACACGAATAAAACAACTCTATGAAGACGGTTTGAAACAACCAGATTTTGAAGTGTCTGAAAATGCAATTAAGATTGTACTCCCGGTTTTTGAGCAAAACCTGAATTTAACAGAAGACGAAAGAAAAATATACAAAAATTTAAGCAGGACAATGTTAAAATCAATCAGAGAAATTGCTCCTTACGCCCCGTTTGGCAAATCAAAGACAACACAATTGCTGAAAGATATGGAAAAAAAGGGTGTTGTGAAAATTGAGGGAAGGGGAAGAGGTACTAAGTACGTGATAAAGTAATTGCCATACTAAAGAGTAATGATGAATACCTGTACTATGCCGACCATTCTTCATTTGCGGGGGAAATCTGATTCACATATAAGGGAGGGAGATATTTTATGCAGCTGATGTCATTGCCAAAAAGAAAAGAAAGAAAAAAAGTGGAAAAAGCAATGAAAGCTGTGGGAAATTATTAAAAAAATATACAAGATATGGTGAAAAGGGAAGAATAAGTGTAAAAATAATTGCAGAATTATTACTATATAGAGGGGATGTCGCAAAATTATCAAATTAGATGATAGAGCGACTCCCTCGCTTAATCTAAAGGAAAAAACGGAAGTAATCTCACCTGTACTGTGGCTTACTTCCGTTTTTTGGCGTACGGAAACTTTGTATGTATTCCTGATTTAACAAGGAACCAAACCTTCCAAATTTAATGGCAAAACCAGTTGATAAGGCTCGCCGAATTCAGTATAATTTTTATGGTATTTTTGGTTAGTAGTCATATCTAATTATACCATGGATTACGGACTCTTCGGGGTCCGTTTTCTGTTTTCAGGCATAAAAATGGAGCCATTGCTCCATAGATGATTACTCATCTATTTTGCAACGGCCCCTCCTAATTTATTTAGAAATTTTTCTTTTTGTTTTCTCATCCACAGCAGCATCCGTTGTTGCTTCCGCCGAATCCGAAGCCGAATCCGTTACCGCATCCACAGCAGGAGAGGATGAGCAGCAGCCAGATGATATCGCAGCATCCGTTTCCGTCATTTCCGCATCCGCTTCCGTTGCCGCAGCAGCAAAGTAATAAGAGAGGGAACAGGCAGTTTCCGAAACCAAAGCCTCCGTCGCATCCATTTCCTCTGTTCTGGCAGTTTGTAGCAGCTAAATCACTCATATTGTGTTACCTCCAAGGTTTATTTACAGTTTATATTATGCCTGGCACAGGAAATGTTTCCAAAAAATGTGCGATCAGGGAAACGGGTATACAAATAGAAGGATATACTGAGAAAAAATTCAGATTCATTGATTATAAAAAAGAAATCCGTTTTTTCTGGCAAAAAAATGAAGAAATGGCTTGTATTTTATTCAGAGATGGCATACAATATGAAAAGTGCCTGAAAACGTGCGCGTTTGCGGGCATTTATGAAAGATTGACAGAAAGAAAACGCAAGAACGACAGACATGTTTGAAAGAATACAGGAGGTATCAGGATGAAACCGTACAAGGAACTCAGCAGAAAAGAACTCTTAGATTTGCAGAAGGAGCTGCAGGCGGCATATCAGAGTCAGAAGGATAAAGGACTGAAGCTGGACATTTCCAGAGGTAAACCGAGCAAGGAACAGCTGGATTTATCTATGCCGCTGCTGGATGTGTTAAGCAGCAGCTCTGACATGCATGCGGAAGACGGAACCGATGTGAGAAATTACGGTCTTGTAGATGGTATTCCGGAAGCGAAGAAGCTGATGGGAGATATGATGGGAGCAGATCCTTCTCAGGTGATTGTATGGGGTAATTCCAGTTTAAATATTATGTATGACTGCGTGGCACGCTCCGTGCTCTTCGGCGTGATGGGCAACACACCTTGGTCAAAGCTTGACAAGGTAAAATTCTTATGTCCGGTACCGGGATATGACAGACATTTCGGCGTGACAGAGCAGTTCGGCATTGAGATGATCAATGTTCCGATCCTGGCGGACGGCCCGGATATGGATATCGTAGAAGAATATGTGAACAATGACCCGGCAGTGAAGGGTATCTGGTGCGTACCTGTGTATGCGAACCCGACCGGAAGCGTGTACTCCGAGGAGACAGTAAAGAGAATGGCAGCCCTCAAGCCGGCGGCCAAAGATTTCCGAATCTACTGGGATAACGCTTACTGCGTACATCATTTATTTGATGAAGAGGAGAAGCAGGCTAAGGTGCTGAACATTCTGGAAGAGTGTGAGAAAGCAGGCAATCCGGATATGGTATATCAGTTCTGCTCCACATCCAAGGTAACCTTCGCGGGAGCCGGCATCGCGGCATTATCTTCCTCTCCGGCCAACATTGCGGATATCAAGTCCAAGGTACAGTGGTCCACCATCGGCCCGGACAAGATCAACCAGCTCCGCCATGTGAGATTTTTCGGAGACGCCGACGGATTAAGAGAGCACATGAAGAAACATGCGGCTATCATTCGTCCGAAGTTTGAGGAGGTTATTGAGACTCTGGATAAAGAGCTTTCCGAGCTTGAGATTGCGCAGTGGAGCCATCCGACAGGCGGATACTTCGTATCCTTTGATGCTATGGAAGGCTGTGCCAAGAAGATCGTGGCAAAATGTAAAGAGGCTGGTCTGGTGCTCACCGGCGCCGGCGCTGCATTTCCTTACGGAAAGGACCCGAAAGACTCCAACATCCGTATTGCGCCGACCATGCCGACCATGGACGAACTCAAAGAAGCAATGCAGCTATTTATCACCTGTGTGAAGCTTGTGAGTGTGGAGAAACTTCTCGAAGCATAAAAAACTTGAAACAAAAGCGGGATTGCTGTAAGATATCATAGTCAGTGATTTACAGCAATTTCATAACAAGAGAGGATAAATACAGATGAGAATCATTTGTATTTATCCTTTTTGTGCGATAAGACCGGAGGACGGTCGATGGAAACTGCCGGAGGGCAGGAAAGGAAATAGATTATGGAAAATGTAACGATTAAGGATATTGTGGAAGTGACCGGCGGAGTCCTTCTGTGTGGGGATGAAAATAAGGAGATCCGCGAGTTTTCCATTGATTCCAGGGAAGGCAGCGAGGACAGCATTTTTGTCCCGATCATCGGGGAGAGAGTAGATGCGCACCGGTTTATTGAGGGGGCGCTTTCCCTAAATGGGGCGACCTTTACTTCGGAGCATCTGCCGGCAGACGAGGAGAAACCGTGGGAGCAGATCGCCGCCAAAACCGGCCGGGTGAAGCCGTGGATTTATGTGAAGGATACGGTGAAGGCCATGCAGCAGGTGGGCACGTTTTACAGAAACCGTCTTTCTCTTCCGGTGGTTGCAGTCACCGGCAGTGTGGGAAAAACCACGACCAGGGAGATGATCGCGGCGGCGCTTTCCGCAGGAAAAAAAGTGTTCCAGACTCTGGGAAATCAGAACAGTCAGATTGGCGTTCCGCTGACTCTGTCGCATATGTCGAAAGAGGATGAGGCGGCAGTGCTGGAGATCGGCATGAGCGAGAGGGGACAGATTGAGACGCTTACTACCATGATCCGCCCGGATATCGCCGTGGTGACGGTCATCGGCGTCAGCCATATCGCACAGCTGAAATCCCAGGAGAACATTTGCCTGGAAAAGATGGATATCGTAAAAGGCGTGCCGGAGGACGGCATGGTCTTCTTAAACGGGGATGATCCGTTTCTGGTTCCTTACCGGGGCAAACTTCGGCAGAAGACGTATTTTTACGGCATGAGTCCGGACTGCGATTACCGGGCGGAGGATATCCGGAACGGCGACGGCCATGTTTCCTTTACCTTCTGTGCCGGAGAGCTGCGCATTCCGGTGGTGCTTGGTACCATGGGCGAGCATAATGTGAGAAATGCGCTGGTTGCTCTCGGGGTGGCGCATCAGATGGGCGTCGATCTGGAAGCAGCGGCAGAGAAACTGCGGGAGTTCCATGGACAGCGGCTGAAGTTCGTGCCTTGCGACCGGTGTACGGTCATCGACGACACTTACAACGCCAGTCCGGATTCCATGCGGGCGTCCATCCATGTGCTTTCTTCCATGGAAAATGTAAAGGGACGCAGAATAGCTGCGCTTTCCGACATGCTGGAGCTGGGCGAGGACGAGAAAGAATATCACTATGAAGTGGGAAAATATATCGCGTCGCAGGACATCGACGAGCTGGTAGTCTTCGGTGAACTGTCTCGGGAGCTGCTGCGCGGAGCGGCAGACGGTAAACCGGGCGCGCTGCGGCTCACACAGGTGGAAGACCGGGACGCCATGACGGCCTATCTGCTTAAGACGCTGCAGCCGGAGGACGTGGTTCTTCTTAAGGCGTCCAACGGCATGAAGCTGTCCGAGGTGGCGAAGGCGATCATCGGATAGTCTTGCGGGAAGCAGATTAGAAATAAAAAAGTAAGTATAGCAGGAAGAAGAGGTTTTTTCATGAATCAGAAGACATATAATGCGAACAGTATATCGGTTCTGGAAGGGCTGGAGGCCGTCCGTAAACGTCCGGGAATGTACATAGGAAGTGTGTCTACCAAGGGACTGAATCATTTGATTTATGAGATTGTGGATAATTCCGTGGACGAGCATCTGGCGGGATATTGTCATAATATTCAGGTGATTCTGGAAGCGGACGGCACGGCGGTGATCTCCGATGACGGCCGGGGTATCCCGGTGGGCATCAACGAGCAGACCGGGCTCCCTGCGGTGGAGGTGGTCTTTACCATGCTCCATGCAGGAGGAAAGTTCGGCACCGGCGGGTATAAGATCTCCGGAGGTCTCCACGGCGTGGGCGCTTCCGTGGTCAATGCCCTATCGGTCTGGCTGGAGGTCAAGGTGCGTTCTGATGGAAAAATCTATCAGCAAATGTACGAGCAGGGCAAGCCGGTGGCTCCGCTGGAGGTTATCGGCAAGTGCAGGAAGGACGACACGGGAACGACCGTTACATTTCTTCCGGACGGGGAAATTTTTGATAAAACGTATTTTAAGGCGGAGGCCATCAAGAGCCGTCTCCATGAGACCGCCTATCTGAATCCGGGTCTTTCCATCACCTTTGAGAACCGTCGTCCGGGCGAGGAGGAGACGGTGGTTTACCATGAGGAAGATGGTCTCAAGGCTTATGTGAAGGATTTAAATCAGGGCAAGCCGCCGGTCAGCGAGGTTGTCTATTTCAAAAAGAAGGTGGACGATATCGAGGTGGAGATCGCCTTTCAGTATGTGGACGAGTTTCAGGAAATGATTCTCGGTTTCTGTAATAATATCTGTACCATGGAGGGCGGTACCCATATCACCGGTTTTAAGACGAAGTTTACCTCGGTGATGAATCAGTATGCCAGGGAGATCGGCGTCCTGAAGGACAAGGATCCGAATTTTACCGGAGCGGATGTGCGGAATGGTCTCACTGCGGTGCTTTCCATCAAACACAAGGACCCGCGGTTTGAGGGACAGACGAAGACAAAACTGGATAATCCTGACGCGGGCAAGGCGGTCAACGATGTGGTTGGAGAAGAACTGGTACTCTATTTTGACCGGAATCTGGAGGAATTGAAAAAGGTACTGGCCTGCGCGGAAAAGTCCGCGAAGATCCGAAAGGCGGAGGAGAAGGCCAGAACCAATCTGATCACCAAGTCCAAATTTTCCATCGATACCAACGGAAAGCTTGCCAACTGCGAGAGCCGGAAGCCGGAAGAGTGCGAGGTCTTCATCGTGGAGGGAGATTCCGCCGGCGGCTCTGCCAAGACGGCCAGAAACCGGAGAACACAGGCGATCCTGCCAATTCGGGGTAAGATTCTCAATGTGGAAAAGGCGTCCATGGACAAGGTGCTTGCCAACGCGGAGATCAAGACGATGATCCACACCTTTGGCTGCGGATTTTCCGAAGGATACGGCAACGACTTTGACATCAGCAAGCTTCGCTACGATAAGATCATCATCATGACCGATGCCGATGTGGACGGGGCGCACATCGCAACCCTGCTTCTGACATTTTTCTATCGGTTCATGCCGGATCTGATCCATCATGGACACGTTTATCTGGCGACGCCGCCTCTTTACAAGGCGGTGCCAAAGCGGGGAAAAGAAGAGTATCTCTATGATGATAAAGCGCTGGAGCGGTATCGCAAGACCCATAAGGGGCCGTTTACCCTGCAAAGATACAAGGGCCTTGGCGAGATGGACGCAGAGCAGCTCTGGGAAACTACTCTGAATCCGGAGACCAGGGTGCTGAAGCAGGTGGAGATTGAGGACGGACGTATGGCGTCCGCGGTGACCTCCATGCTCATGGGCAGCGAGGTGCCGCCGAGAAGGGAGTTCATTCACACCCACGCGCAGGATGCGGATTTGGATGTGTAATACCGGATTTTTCAGATATTTTCAGATAGAAACAGAACGGAGGAACTTATGTCAGAACGGATTATAAAAACAGAGTTTTCTGACGTCATGCAGAAGTCATATATCGATTATGCCATGAGCGTCATCTGTCAGAGAGCGCTGCCGGATGTGAGAGACGGTTTGAAGCCGGTGCAGAGGAGAGTGCTCTACGCCATGGAAGAGCTGGGGCTGCGGGCGGACCGGCCTCACAGAAAGTCCGCGAGAATCGTGGGCGATACCATGGGTAAGTATCATCCCCACGGAGACAGCTCCATCTATGAAGCGCTGGTGGTCATGGAGCAGGAGTTTAAGAAGGGGATGCCGCTGGTGGACGGCCACGGAAACTTTGGTTCCATCGAGGGAGACGGCGCCGCCGCCATGCGTTACACGGAGGCGAAGCTGCAGAAGTTTACCCAGGATGTGTATCTGGCGGATCTGGATAAGGATGTGGTGGATTTTCGTCCGAATTTTGATGAGACGGAGAAGGAGCCGGAGGTACTTCCGGTGAGGATTCCGAACCTGCTCATCAACGGCGCCGAGGGTATCGCCGTTGGCATGACGACGAGTATTCCGCCTCATAATCTTTCGGAGGTCATCGATGGGGTAGTGGCCTACATGGATGATCCGGAGATTACCACCGAAGGGCTGATGGAATACATAAAAGGGCCGGACTTCCCAACCGGAGGTCTGGTGGTAAATCAAAAAGAACTGCGATCCATTTATGAGAGCGGCAGCGGTAAAATCAAGCTCAGAGGAAAGGTGGTCTTTGAGAAGGCGAAGAAACGTTCCGGGAGAGACCGGCTGGTCATCACAGAGATTCCGTATACCATGATCGGCGCCAATATCGGAAAGTTCATCTCTGATGTGGTGGGACTGATCGAGAGCAAGAAGACCACGGATATTGTGGACGTTTCCAATGAATCTTCCAAGGAAGGCATCCGCATTGTGCTGGAATTGAAGAAGAATGCCGATGTGGAGAGACTCAAGAATCTTCTATATAAAAAGACGCGTCTGGAGGATACCTTTGGCGTCAATATGCTGGCCATCGCCGACGGGCGGCCGGAGCTTCTGGGGCTGAAAGACATCATCCGTCTGCATACAGATTTCCACTATCAGGTGATTTCCAGAAAATATAAGACCCTGCTGGAGAAGGAACTGGTGCAGAAGGAGATCAAAGAAGGACTGATTCAGGCCTGCGACATCATTGATCTGATCATCGAGATTCTCCGGGGCAGCAAGAGCCTCGCTGAGGCCAAGGCTTGTCTGATGACGGGAGATACCGGGAAGATCACCTTTAAGACGCAGAAGTCTAAGAAAGCCGCGTCCCGGCTGTCCTTTACGGAGCGCCAGGCCACAGCGATTCTGGAAATGCGTCTGTACAGGCTCATTGGTCTCGAGATTCTGGCGCTGCAGGAGGAGTATGCGGAGATTCTCAAGCGAATCCGGGAATATGAGGAGATTCTGAATAATCCGGAAGCCATGAAAAAGGTCATCAAAAAAGATCTGCAGAAGATTAAAAAAGAGTACGGTTTTGAGAGAAAAACCGCACTGGAAAATGCAAAGGCTCCGGTGGTCATAGAGGAAGCCGTCGAGGAGCGGGAAGTCATTTTTGTCATGGACCGCTTTGGATATGGCAAGATTCTCGAGAAAAACATTTACGAGAGAAATCAGGAGGCGGTTGAAGAAGAGTACCGCACTATTCTTCCGTGTATGAACACAGATAAGCTCTGCCTCTTTACCCATAACGGACAGATGCATCAGGTGAAGGTGCAGGATATCCCGGGCGGCAGGCTGCGGGAGAAGGGAAGTCCGATGGATAATCTTTGTAACTACGACAGCCGGGAGGAACAGATACTTCTTATCGTTCCGGACCATGCGCTGAAGGATCATGCGCTCCTGTTTGTTGCCCGTTCATCCCTCTCAAAGATTGTGGACGGCACAGAATTTCTTGTGCAGAAGAAGACGGTGGCCGCCACCAAGCTTGGCGAAGGCGACGAGCTGGCGGCTGTGGTGCTGCTGACGCCGGAAAATGAGGAGCAGAGCTTCGTGGTGATGCAGAGCGAGGACGGATATTTCCTGCGGTTCCCGCTGGCAGAGATCACGAAAAAGAAGAAGAATGCCCTGGGCATCCGGGGAATGAGCTTAAGAGACGGCGATCAGATCCGGCATGTGTATGTGACGACAGCCGGAGCAGGGGATTCCATTCTCTATAAAGATAAAGAACTGTATTTCCAGAAAATAAAACAGATGTCGAGAGACAGCCGCGGTGTGAAAGTGCGGCGGTAGACAAAAAAATAAATAAAATAAAAAAAGAACTGATTCCCATAATTTCAGGAATCAGTTCTTTTTTTGTGCGATAAGCCCGCAGGACGGCCGCCGTGCTTGCCGCCCCGACTAATAAATAACAATCGGGAAACCGGCTTCTACATTTTTATAGATGGTAGCCGCTGCAGAATACGGCAGATTCACGCAGCCGTGGGAGCCGTTGCTTCTGTAGATAGAACCGCCGAAGCTGTCTCTCCAGGTGGCGTCGTGCATGCCCTGATTACCGTTAAATGGCATCCAGTAAGTAACATCTGAGCTGTATCCGCTTCCGTTGGCGTTAGTTCCGGTCAGAGTAGACGGGCTCTCCTTATAAGTAAGAGAATATACGCCGGTGTATGTGTCATAAGTTCCAGGCGTTCCGGTCACACAGGAAGTGTTGAGGATACATTCGCCGTCAACATAGAGCCATACTTCCTGATTGGAAATACTGATCTCCACATAAGAATCGCCAATATCATCTTTGGCAGAATTCCGGCACCGGGCGGTGTAGGAATATTCCGGTTCTCTTGTGACAGTTTTGCCGTTGGTGATGTTCTTCATTAATTTGGATTTTTCGCCGTCAAAATAAATCTTCCAGCCGTAATCTCCGCCGTAAGCGTTAATGGTCTCTCCGGAGGAGGTGGTGAAGTTTCTGGAAGCGCCCATGGTGTTATATTTGGAACCAAGCTCTTCTACATAATCGCCTACTTTGCTGTCATCAAGAGTCACTTCGAAGTCGTCGGAAATGTTGACCCAGTCTTTGATGGTGTTGTAGTCTACTGTCTCCGTGGTGTAGCTGAAATCATAAGTAATATTGCTGGAAGCGTACTTGTTGGCTGTTGCCAGAGCGTTCTGTACGGCTTCGTCGTCCTCATAATATTCCGGCAGTTTGTAAAGGTTCTCTTCTTCCAGATTGATGACCGTAACCCCGGTGGCAAGACCGGTTTTGATAGCCTCCAGAAGCTGGTTTTTCTTTATGGTATTACCAAGAACCTCCGGAACAATCTCAAACTGAGCTTCGCCGGCTTTTATGTAGGCATCCTCAGGAGCTACTACGTTTGCCTTGTCGAAACATTCCAGAGAATCAACGACCTCTTCCAGCTTGTCCTCGTCGAAAGAAACGTCAAGAGTTACTGTGCTCTCATCTTTACCGAAGAAATGGGTGAACCAGTTCCATGGACTTTGTGATTTATAGAGATCTTCAATCTGTGTGCCTACAGAGATGACGGTATCAATGTCCTGTGGATCGATTATTTCAGTGCGTTCCTTTTCTTCCAGCGCGATCTTGTGAGATTCCAGATCGTCGGTAAAGGTGCGTTCTGCTTCGTCCAGGGTCATTCCACCAAGGCTGATGCCGTTTACATAAGTGTCGCGGTGAAAATGGTCTTTATAATGGTAAACACCGATTCCGTAGGCAAGAACAATGACAACGAAAACGGCTCCGATTATCCATTTGACAGGTAAGGAGGACTTTTTCTTTGCCTTTGCCGTTTTTCTGGCCTGGCTTCTCCTTCCGCCCTGCGGTTGTTTAGTTTGTTTCTCGTTTTTCATGAGTACATCCTTTCGTATGTGAAATTTGCGTATAATATTATAGTACATCCATAGGAAAAATCATACCGGTTAAACCTTACAATTATGTTAAATCTTTGTGATAACCTTGTAAATCCGATAAAAATTTTTGAATTTCCTCCGGTGAGTTCTGGCTGAGACTGGAGTTGTGGAAACGGGTGTCCATGGTGACATCCGGACCAAACCAGCCGGGAGCTTTATAAGAATTGGCAGAATCTATATCCGGAAATTCAATTTCAGCCATGATGAGTCCTTCATAAGAACCGTGGAAAATATCCAGCTCAATAAGGTAACCATGGGATTCCGGGATTTTGTACCGGGTTTTTTCTATAATAATGCCGTCTGTTTTGGCGGAAAGATGGGTAAAACTCTCCCGGGAGAGGGGCATCTCCACTTCTTCTCTGGCAAGCAGTCCTTCAGATTTGACGGTCAGAATGTAGTCGTCGTTTTTCCGGCGGATACGGATGACCGGGCAGGTGCAGACATAAGCCTGGGCAATAATATCATGCGGATAGGAATCCAGATGCTCTGGTAACTGCTTGATTAAATATTTGCGCTCAATTTCCATGTCAACCTCCTTTTATAAATGAAAAATAAACCATTTCAGTATAAAAGTATAACTGATTTTTAAGAAAAATGAAACCATGAATTTCTCGTACATTGTATAATTAAATGCAACAAGAGATATTTAAAAACTCTTGTTGCATTTATTTTTTTACCTGAATATCCGCTATTTAAGCGGTTATCGAGAGATTGGAGGGATGCAGTTGGAGAGACGGAAATACAAAAGATTATCGTATGAAGACCGTTTAAGAGCTGAAAAAATGTACAAAACGGGCATGAGTATCGCACAGGTGGCCGAACAATTAGGCGTTACACGCTCAACGATATATCGGGACTACAAAAGGGGGGTGGACAACAGAACCCATACTTACAGCGCAGAACTCGCCCAGCAAAATCTATTTAGGTGATGCTTATGTATGAGCTGGAAATCAGCGATATTAAAAAAATCCTGATGGACTATGACACTATCAAAGAGCAGACGAAACAGCAGATTATCGACCTTTATAATGATTTGTTTGATACTGATACATTAATCCGTGTCATATCGACAAAAAGCATACAGATAGATAGGATGCCAAAGCCACCCGGGAGCAGTAAAAAAGATTTATCTGACATTGTCCTTCGGCATGAAAAACAGCTAAAGAAATGGTATAGGGAAATTTCTTATGAGATTGACCTGCTCCTTGCGAAAGAAGAAATGCTCCGGCGTGTGTGGCTGTGTTATCGGATATTGCCGGATAATGAATATCAGGTTATCACGAAGGTGTACATCAATAAGCAGATGTGCAAACAGGTAGAGCTGGAATCGGGGAAGACAAAAACAACATTTTTTCGGACGATAAACCGGGGATTAACCGATATCAAACGGATGTATGACAGTGACCTCTCCAATGATTTTCTCTTAAAACAGTTTTTATCAAAGCAGAAAAAGAAAAAGACAGCCCCTAAAAAGCAGGAAAGCTATGAACAGTTATCCTTCGGGCTGGATGACAGTGCCAATTGCGGCGATAAAACGCCGTAAAATATAAAACAAAGGAGATGCAACATGAAAGTATACGCAATCGGAAACCTCAAGGGTGGCGTTGGAAAAACCACCACAACTGTGAACCTGGCATATAGCTTTGCCAGATTGGGAAAAAAGGTCTTAGTCATTGACCTTGACCCGCAGAAAAACTGTACCCCGTTTTTTACCAAAGCCAGTGAGTATGACCATACGGTCAGGGATGTGCTGGATGAACCGGACAGTATCTGTGACGCAATCTATGAGACAAGGTATCTGTTGATTGATATTATCAAAGGCTCTGCAAAGTCAATGAAAGAGGAAGCGACAGACCGGTTAAAGATTGCTCTGGATATCATAAAAGAAGATTATGATATCTGCCTGATTGATACCCGGCCAGTCTTTGACAGCCTGACGAAAAACGCCCTGTATGCGGCGGATGTCCTGCTCACACCGGTAAAATTTGATAACTTCTGCCGGGATAATCTGTCCATGGTAGAGGATGCCTACCATGAAATTATGGATGAAAATATAAAACTGGAATGGAAGGTATTTGCCAACATGACTGCCAATGCAAAGGCACAGAGAGTATCCTCAATGGATTTGCTGGCGAAACATGATTATCCGTTTATGGATAGCTGTATCAGCCGCACAGCCGTCGTAGATAACGCATTGTCGCTCTATAAACCAGTGGCAAAGCACCGTTCCGGCAGTATGGTAGCAGAAGATTTTATAGACTTAGCAAAAGAGCTTTTGGAAGGATAAGGGGGAAAGGTTATGGCAAAACTGACAAATGTTTTTGGTAAAGATAACAAAGAGGAAATCAAGAAGAGGGACACACATCCAAAACGTATCACGAAATGGATACATTACAGCAAATTAAAGAGCAACCCGCACCAGTATTGTGACGCTACACCGGAAGAAATAGAAGCATTGGCAGACATGATAGAAGCGGACGGGGAAGTCCTTCAGGACTTGCTTATCCGCAAAGTAGATGCTGATGAATATGAAATCATCGGCGGCCACAAACGGCGGGAAGCCTGTAAGTTCCTTGTAGAAAGGCGGAACCGCCCGGAGTTCGCTATGCTCCCGTGTATCGTCAAAGATATAAGCGATGTACGGGCACGGTTTCAGGTATACTCCAGCAATACCCATCATGAAAAGACACCATATGAGATCATGCATGAGCTGGAAGAGATGGAGTACCTGCTGACAAATTACCCGGAAGAATTTCCAGACCTGCAGACCGGACGTATGGTAGAACGTCTCGCAAAGCAGATGAACATGAAACGGGCGACCGTAGGAGAATATCAGTCTATCGCCAAAAATCTGACTGATGAAGCCATGGAAGAATTTAAACAGGGGCGGCTGGATAAGTCGGCGGCAGTCACCATTTCCCGGATGCCGGAAGATGCACAGAGGGAAGTCATCGAAAAGGGATTGACCAAAGATGTGGACATTAAAAAATTCAAAGAGGAAAATCTTGAGCCTGACGCTGTGCTTATCCGTGTATCATATCATATCTTAGACATTAGTGATTATGATAATGCCAATATTGACCGTAAAGATTTAGCAAAATACCTAAAAGAAAATTTCGGACAGACATTTTATGGGACTGTACAGGGGCAGGTTGCCATCCAGTGTAATAAAAAGCACATCACGATATCCGGGAAAAAGGTCACATGGGAACGGTTTGTACAGCTTATCAATAAACATTGCCCGAAAATGACAAGCCAGGAACCAGAACCAAAAGAGGGAGTGCCAGAGCCGATACCAACAACGGAACGCTGGGAACAAAAAAAGGAATCCTTCAAAGAAGCGTCGGAAAATACTGAAAATGCCGCAAAAGAACTAGAACGGTCAGAAGAGATACCGGCACAATCGGAAATAAAATCCGAACCATCGGAACCAACAGCAACGATTATCGAGATGCCAAAAGAGCCGGAAACGGAAAAGAAACCGGTTCCATGGCAGGTCAGCCGCAAAAAATATATGGAAACATTGACAGAAAAAGAAATGGCACAATATTTATCAAATAATTTATCCGGTGTCACCTTAAAGACACCGCAGGAATTAGAAAAATGGCTGTTAGAAAAGGTAGACGGAGAAGGGCAGGCCATCGCAATCTAAATACTGCAAACGGGGCTGGGAGACCAGCCCCTGCAGAAAAAATCCCGGTATATTTTGCAGGAAAAGTATGCTCGGAAAAAAGGAGTATGATAAAAGTATATTTATGGGGATGATTACAACGCTCACCCGGCAAAAATGTCCCCTGAATTATATTTTATCCGTATATTTCCGGCCATCCAATGCCTGCGCCGGAACCCTGTCCCTATATCATGCCATTGTGTCCTCCCCTGCGGGGACACAAAAAAGCTTTTCCCCTCTTGTCTGCCTGATATATGGCTGTCTGTCCCCTGTCAAGGACGGTAGCCGCGGAAGCGGTGCCGCAGGCATCCTTTACCGGGGACAGACAGCCATATACCCCTTGGGGCAAGAGGGAGAAAAGTGGGAGAGCCAGCCAGGAACAAAAAAGGGAAGGAAGGTGGGAGTATGATCGCAATGCTACGTAACAGCCGACAGATGGAAGATTTCATGCAGGACTTAATGAAGGATATCTATGCTATGCAGGAGCAGGGGATAGACCCATTATACCAGACGGCATATCTGGCAAAACGTGTCTTTACAGCGCCACCGCTCCGGGAAGGGGAAGAGGCTGCGTTTACTACATCCCAGCTCCGCCGGATCTTTTTCCTGGCCGGGGAACATACCGTGGTAAAGAGAGGAGACAAGGAATGAAAATGAAAAGATTGCCAAAGAAGGCAAGAAACAAGATAAAGGTATTTGTGCTGTTCCTTTTTCTGTCAATATGTCTGAAGCAGGCGGGGACGCCAGAGCTGTCCCTGACCCTGAAAAGTTTCCTCCACGTTATCCTTATCCTTGCCTGGCTGTTTGCCGGTCTTTATCTCCTGGGATTTATCGGACAGGGGAAAAAGACCGGGGAAAGCCGGCAGGAAGGGAAAGATGACTTGTACTGAAATTCAGTACGCCAAAAAGGAGAAGAAAAGATGCATATCATCATCAAAGGTGTAGAGACCATTGAGGAATATAAACAGTGTTATGCCCTGATGCATGGAATGGCAGATGAGTTCCGGAAAAAACATAACGGTTATCTGGATAGCTGGATACATGGGGAGATCCACGATGTCTGGATGGATAAAGATGGGAACCTGTACCTTTCCTATGAAGATGGGTTTTCCGGTATGTTTGCAAAGAGAAAGAAAAGAGTTGAAAAAGGGTGGAGAAGGAGCGCGTACCTGTTGTTGTGATGCAAGATACAGCAAAACAATGGGTATCTTCCTGTGGAATAATGGTTCCAGCGTTCGGAGAAGCCCTTGTATGAGACAAAAGAACAGTATCTTTCAATAGCGTACTGAATTTCAGTACAACGCCCGCCTGCGGACAGGATATCCTGGGCCGTGGTCTGCAAAAGCACAGGCGGGCCTGTACACAGGGAACTGTGTACAACGTATACTTTCATATCAGGCGGGACGTCCCTTTCCAGGATGTTCCCGTCACTAAAAAGGAGAAATACATGGAAAACAAATATACCTATCATTTTGAATTAAGCCAGGAACTACCTGGAGATATTCCATTGAAGCCGGTAGAAAAACTTACGTCAGAAAAACCGTGGTATGGACATTCATACGGTGACCGGGTGGGACGGATCTATCTGGATGGCCGCAAAGAATCTTTTTTCGTTAAAGACCAGGAGCAGGGAGGTACCAAACTTTTTGACCAGATGCTCGCAAAAAATGTGACGTATCCACATGTACATAGTATGTACGACAGAAAAACCGGAGAGACCTATGATTGTGAAGATCATTATATCCTACGGGATGTTGCCGGCCATTCCTCCCTGCAGCCTACACTCACAGACGATGCGCTGGATACCTGCATGAATGTAGGATTTACTTATCACTATGAGATCTTATTGGTCCTTGACATGGAATGGAAACGCTATATATCCCAGACGGTCCAGACACACGGGCCATTTACCTATGGGCTTTACGATATCATAACGTCCCTTGGAGATATCATAGAAGAGTGGGCGGAAGCAGAGGAGAACGGATTCCGGAAAGATGAGGACGGAATCCATGCCCTTTTCTACAACCTGATAGGCGAAGAGATAGAAGAAAGTTTTCCTGCTACAGAGACCCTTTTACTGTATCTTAATTCTGTCCGGATATATGGAATGGAAAGGATGATAGATGAAAAATGAACATATTAAAACGGTTTCTGTTTTATCTGATGCTCATGGGATTGTTCGCAGCAGCCATGGCGTTTGGGACGTTAGCATTGCGTGATGCATTGCCTTTCATCAAAAGTGACTGGGAAGTACATAAGCTCCGGGAAGCAGTCAAAGGGACAGCAGAAGAGAACACTCTGGATGATGGCGTGACGATGCCGGATATCAAATGGGAAAAGCTGCAGGAAGAAAACCCGGATATCGTAGCGTGGATCACAGTGCCTGGAACAAAGATTGATTATCCTGTCCTGCAATGTTCAACATGGAATGAATATTTACACAAGGATCATGAGGGAAACTACAGTTATCCCGGCTCGATCTTTATACAGCCCGGCGCCAGTTTTTCTGACCAGCACATCGTCATCTATGGCCACAACATGGCCAGCCGGTCCATGTTCGGCAGCCTGCATGATTACGAGGACGAAGATTTTGGGAGGGAACATCCGGATGTCTACATCTATGAACCGGGACGGACGATACATGCAAAGATCTACAGCACCTATGACTGTAAGGACGCCAGTGAGACCTATATCACGGATTTTCAGACGCCGGAAGCCTGGCAGGACTGGCTTAACATGACTATCGAAGAAAATTATTACGATGTAGGGACTGCTATCCCTTCTGCGGGGGACCGGGTCATCACCCTGTCTACCTGTTCTACAGGGCGGAGTGCAGATTCCCGGTATGTCGTACACAGCAAGATAAAAAATATCAAAATGTACTGAATCCCAGTACGAAGGAGGAGGAAATGTTATGAACCAATCTATATTTATCGGACGGCTCACCCATGAGCCGGAATTGCAGATGAAGGACAAAGCAGACAGCCAGACTTATTGGTGCCGTTTCCGAATCGCGGTAAACCGGGAATTTTCCCAGAAAGAAGAGACGGATTTCTTTAATTGTGTCACTTTTGGCGGAAAAGCAAGATACTTGACGTCTTACGCCAAAAAAGGCAGCCGTGTTGCTGTCTGCGGACGGATGCAGAGCCGGCAGTACGAAAGAAAAGATGGCACAAAAGGATACGCAGTGGAACTGTTTGTCACAGACCTGCAGGTCATTGACTATGTGGAAAAGGAAAAAAATGTGGAGTTGGATGAGAGGGATTATCAGCCGCCGATAGAGCAGCCACCGTTTGAAAATCAGCCGCCATCCCCGGATTATGGGATGCTGGATGGAGCCGGCCTTTATGGAAGAAGATGAAGGGAGAGGAAATATGCAATTGGATTATTTTTATGGTTCTGCCAGCGAACATTTCCGGTTTTATCAGATTCCAGCCCTTTTGTTGGAAGAAGACTGTTATCGGAAACTGCGGGATACATCTAAACTCCTGTATGGCGTCCTATTATCCCAGCTCTCCTTATCAAGAAAAAATGGGTGGATGGAACCGGAGACCGGGAGAATCTATATCCATTATAATCTGAGGAATCTTGCACAGTGCCTTGGACACAGCGCAAATACCATCACCCGCGCCATGGAAGAGTTATGTGAAGCCGGCCTGCTCCGGCGTCGCAGGAGGGGCCGGGGGCTGCCGGATATCCTGTATGTGATGGATTTTACAACTGCGAAAGCCAACAAGGAAAGCGACCTAAAAAAAGAGGAGACAGGGGAAGAAGAGCCGCAGGCAGAAGGGCAGAAAATAGACAGTCGGCAGGAAACTGAGGATGTCAATGGTATAGGATCAGAGAAACCGGCCAGTACCGGACCGGAAATGTCCCTGCAAAAAGGCGATCATACAGAAAAAACAGATAAAAATACCGAGATATCTGTCACAGAGATATACCGAGATATCCTGGAGAAGCAGATCAGCTATTCTTATCTACTAAAAAATCATCCTCTTGATGCGGAACTTATCAATGAGATCCTGTTTGTTATGGTGGATGCTTTTACGACACAGCGAAAATACCTGCGGGTCAATGGGGATAACCGGGAAGTCAACGAGGTCCAGAACCGACTGAAACGGATTGATGCCAGCCATATCGAATACATCCTTCGATGCATGAAAGAAAGCACGAAAAAGATCGTGAACCCGCCGCTATTTTTACTGACAGCCCTGTATAACGCCCCGGCTACCATCAATACGTACTATAATGCCCTGGCAGCCCATGATATGTCCCGTGGTGTCTTTGCAGGTTATCCAGATAATGAATCCCCCACCGCCGGGAACAACTGGGAAGACTCAGATAAAGGGGGATAAAATACATATTTAAGAATCGCAAAAGTTGCGATTCTTAAACAGAAAGATAAGGTGGAAAGCCTATCAAACGGCTTTTAGAATCGTTAAACTTGTGATTCAAGAATCGTCAAAGTTGCGATTTTAGAATCGCAGGAATGACGATTCTAAAGAAATAGATACAAAAGAAATAAATATATTTATATATATAATCTATCCATCCATCCGTGGTAATACAGGATGCAGTCGATGGATGGGTGGAAAAACAAACAGAGGAGGATGCTATGGACGAAATGATCATCCGGGAACCCCTGTGTGCAGGACAGGCTGCCATAGTGGTTGATAAAATAAGCTACCATGGGCCCCTAAAAAAAGACAGGGCAATCTTATATGCAGCTGACGGGCCGGGGATTGTTATCCTGCTCATTGGACAGGGAAAGCGATACAGGGACGGACGCAGCCAGTCTGTGGGAAAAAACCAGTATTTTGCTGTTGGCACAGGGACGGAAACAACGCTTTTGGTACAGCCGGGAACAGAGCTGCTCTTTCTGACTGTTGCGGCTCATGTCTCCGGGATCGATGAGACGGTCTATACCGTGCCGCCGGGGACAGCAAAACAGGCGTTATCCGCCATCCGGCGGGAAATACAGAAAAAAGTGCAAGGGTATGAAATGGTGTGTCAGAAATATATCCAGATCTTTTTGATGGAATTGTCCCGGTATGGACGGACACCCGCCTGTTTTTGCCCGGAAAAGCAGAACGATGCTGTTCGGGACATCCGGGACTATATCAATGCGCATTTCCGGGAAAAGATCCTTCTCACGGAACTCATGGAACGATGTGGGCTGGAACGGGAAGAGTTAAACCGTGCATTTTGTGCGGCGTATGGTATGACACCGATCGAGTATTATCACCAGCGCCGCGTGCAGGAAGGGAAAGCCCTGCTGGAGCAGACAGATCTACCTGTCCAGGAGATCGCGGAAAATATCGGCTTCTACTCAAACTCTCATTTTGTGCCGGCTTTTAAGAAATATATGGGGACGACGCCGCTTCAGTACCGCCGGCAGTACCGGGAGAAAAAAGCCCGGAAGATGAAAGAAGAGAACCGGCAGATGGAATTGTCCGACTACCTGACAGGGTAATGTACTGAATTTCAGTACAAAAAAGAGACGTTCCCCGGCACGGGAGCGCCCCTTTAAAAAGTATCAGTCTTTTCCGGAACCTTCCAGCATGTCCTCCATGGACAACGGCGGCAATCCTTCCTCTTCCCGGATTTCATTACCGATCTGAAGGATGGATTCTTTCATGAACCTATCAAACTCTTCGACTACCTGCTGTTTTTCTTCCGGAGATAAATCTTTATCCATACGCAGACCTCCTGACTTTTGAGATAAGTATAGCAGACAGGGGAGAAGATAGCAAACCATTTGTACTGAAATTCAGTACGGAAAGGATGGATTATGAATAGAGTAGCCATGTCTTATCAGTTAAAAATACGGGACATCCTGAATAAATTACAGAAAGATGAAATCATAATCACAGACCCACAGGATGAATACAGGTCAACAAAAAAGCCTGCTGATACCAGAAAAGGCAGAGAAAATGTCGTCCGGCGTTCACCCTGCCGGAAAGGATGAGTGATTATGAAAACAATCTTATCAGTTATAGTAGTAATATTGATAGTAATTATTTTACTCTATTTATACCTGAAAGGGAACAGTATGACATTCATAAGTACAAAAAAGAAAGATGGAAAATATACTTACCGTTTCAGGCTCACACTTATGAATGGGATGGTCATTGAACATCTCCTGTATTCGGATTATCCCAATTATCATGGAAATGTGATCGGATATCACCGTTTTTTCCGCACCCGGAATAAAACGCTCTATTTTACTGTAAGTGAGAAAAACTATCAGATTCCTCTTAACACGATTCTTTCTTCGGAAATGGTCAGGATAGACCGGCAGGAAGACAATGCGTACTGAAATTCAGTACATAAGGAGCGTATCATGCAGACAATATATATCATGGTTGGTGTTCCCGGAGCCGGGAAGACAACCTTTGCAAAAAAATATCTGTCCCATGCCGTTTATCTAGGGACAGACAACATCCGGAAAGAACTGTATGGACGGGAACTGACCCTACGGGGGAGGAAAAGAGTGCGCCGTATCCTTTATGACCGGATGAAGGAGGCACTATCTACAGGAAATGATATTGTCATCGACTGCACCAATATCACCCGCCGCCGGCGGAAAGCGCTGCTGGATAAACTGCCATCAGGGATCCGGGCGGCAGCAATCTATCTGGATACTCCGCTTATGACAGCCTTGAAAAATAACCGGCGGCGAAAACGCCATGTCCCGATGATCGGGATATGTATGATGTATCAAACGCTGTCGGAGCCATCAGAAACGGAAGGGTTTGCAAAAATTTATAAAATACATGGAGATATGGAAGAAAAACATATCATGAAACAACTTTACAGGTATAGAAAAGAAACGTACTGAATTTCAGTACGCCATGAAAGGTTAATCGGTATCTCTTACATATTTCATGATATCAGATACCTCACAATCGAGGATGGCGCAGAGCTGGTTGATGGTATTGACGGTGACGCTCTTTCCGTACTTCATGGCATAATAAGTAGAACGGGAAAAGCCCCGTTTTTCAAGCTCATAAGAACTGATATGCTTTTTCTTCATAGTCTCAAAGAGTGGTTCGTAACTTATCATGCCTGCACCTCATACAGTTTTATTATATGAGTATGTACAGAAATTCGGTATGTACGAATATTGATACATAGGATATCAATAAGATGGTAATAAGGGATATTGAAACGATACGTCTATGATATTCCTGTTTGGATATTGTGCTTTAGAAAATACCAGGCTATAATGGTGTGTATGGATATTTATACATATATCCATATAGGAACATAATGACATGGATAGAAAAGTATCATGAATGATGGAAGGAGAAGATCATGGAAAGTAAGAGGAAAAAGCTTACAGACAGCGAATGGGAAGTCATGAACCTGCTGTGGGATACTGGAGAACCACTGACCTCCAGCGAGATTATAAGGTTGTCAGTAGACCGGAGATGGAAAGACAGTTATATCCACATCCTGATCAATGCATTGTTAAAAAAAGAGATGATCCGTGTTGCCGGGTTTAAAAAGACTACGAAAAATTATGCGCGTTCCTTTGAGCCGACAATGACAAGGGAACAATGGAGCTTGTACCAGGTGAAGCAGGAGAGTCGAAAAGAGAGCCTGTTATTAAAAGAGCTATTGGAATCCATCATAAACGAGGGGGCGGATGAGGAAACCCTTGAGGAATTATCCGACGCCGTTGAGAAAAGGAAGGAGAGCTGCAATCCATCACTCACAGCAACCCCTGAAAAAATTCAGAGATATCCGCATGGAAAATCTTACAGAGTGCAACAAGTTCGCTTACCTTGATGTTCATTCTGTTCGTTTCAATTTTTGCATAACTGCTCTTTGATATCTTGATCCCCATAAGCTGGAGACGGGCGACGGCCTGATCCTGTGTCAAGCCGGTACGCTGACGGAGAAGGCTGATGTTATGGCCGATATCCATATCTGGCCGGATTTTCTGCATGAGATGATCCCTTTCCTTTAGATAATAATATACGGAATATAGATTGATTATATGCATGGATATAAATCCTATGTTTCGTTATAAAGAATTATTTCGCCATAACGAAAGAAAGAGAGGAAAAGGATGTACTGAAATTCAGTACGCAGGGAACACACAAAAAAAGTGGAACTAAGTGGGACTTGAAGGTAAAAAATGAGGATGGTACAGTATAATCAGGAATAGTATGGGACGGATAGGGGGAATCGATTCCATACAGAAGAAAATCAAACAGCGCGTACTGAATTTCAGTACATGGAGGGAGGGGAAAGAAAGAGCATGACAATGAAAAAAGCAGGAACGATTCTTGGAGGTTTTGGGTCGGGAAGTGTGCTGGCATTTTATCTATATATTCTTTGCCAGAACTGGCTCTTGTCTTCACAGGGGAGATTACAGGAGATTATCAAAGTTGAACAAATCTCTTTGGATATGGCGTCCATTTATTTTTTCAGTATTATCCTGCCAGCAGGGATTGTGTGTTTATTTCTGGCACCAATCTTTATTGTGAGAAATAGAAAAACAGGGATAAAACTCAGCTTCTTACTCATGTTCATTGTGGCAGTTGCTGAAGGAACCATTGTTACAGCAGCCAGTGGAAAGATATCTTTGATTTATACAATAGTTGTATGGATTTTCAGCGTATACTGCTGTTTTCTCATCCTGGAAGGAATACATGCAATCTGCTGTCAGGTGGGAAATGTACTGAAATTCAGTACAAAGTAGAGTTTCCAAAGGGGAAGTATACGATGGATGGAAATAAAAAAACGGTATATTGTTATGACTGTAGTAGAGATATAACAAATGATTATAAAATTGGAACTGATAAAGGAGTGATATGTGTAGACTGCCTGCATAATGATACGGTACATAAAGGAGAGAAATATGTGAGTTTTCTTGAGTCAACGAGTAATCTCACGATTGCGGGAATAATTTTAGCTGTAATTTTAATTATTATTTCCAGAGTGCCTGCTGTAAGTCAAACAACAGAAAAAGTAAGTTGTGTTGTGGTAATGATATTAAGTGTAGGTTTCTTTTTTGGTGTGAAAACAATATTTAAGCGGATATCTAAATGGCCTGTGATTATTATATTTTCAATCTTTTTCTTTATTTTGTTTTTGAGAGTTCTTTTTCCTATAACTACATGGATAGGGTGTATTGTTATGATAAGAGATTGGATCAAGGTGAAAAAATTGGAAAAAGAATATCTTAGTGCAATAGATTTTATGGCCAGGGTTCTTTCAGATATGAGGAAGCATACATATCAAAATTTAGAGAATAGGCTAAAAAAGTGGATTTAAGTGGGATTGGAAAATCGCGTACTGAAATTCAGTACAAAATACCCGGAAGAGACCCGGAAAATATCACTCAGAACATCCATAAAATGATAATGCAAAAAAATACACCTGCAAGACACAGAAAAAACACTTTTCAGGAAAAAGAACAATAGATTACTCTATTTTGAGCCTGATGACAAAAAAGGGTGGAACTAAGTGGGACTTGAAGGTCAAAATCAGAGCTGTTACAATATAATCAGAAAAAGAATGGCCAGAGGAAAATGGTAATCCTGCTGGGAGTAAAAATAAGTGGTATGTACTGAATTTCAGTACAGAAAAAATATGTAGCGTACTGAATTTCAGTACGAGGGAAGAAAGGAGAATCGTTATGAAGAATTGGAAATCTGCGATACTAAAATCCTGTATGCTGCTGGCGGCTGTCTTCCTGATCGGCGCGGCAGTCCCGGCTAGTGCAAAGACGGCACCGAAGCTGTCCAGTAAAAAAATCACCTTGAAAGTCGGACAGAAAAAGAAACTGAAAGTGAAGAATGTCAAAAAGAAAAAGATTAAATGGTCTTCCAAAAACAAGGCCATTGCAACTGTAAATAAGAAAGGCAAGGTAGTAGGTAAGAAAAAAGGCAAAACTACGATTATTGCCAAAGTCAGTAAAAAGAAGCTGAAATGTAAGGTCGTTGTGAAAAAAGCCGATACTAAGAAAAAATCAAATGGAAAAAATAAAGGTAACAATAAGATCAGTAAAGCTGTGGAAAAAGAATTGCCATCTGCTAAACAGTACCGTGTTTTGAATGGTCCGGAAACAATGGCAGTAGGAAAACCTGCTAATTTATTTGATTATGTTTACTATGCAGGTAAACGAATTAACGCACCGTCTAATGAAGCAAAAGTAAAAGGTTACAAATGGACTAGTTCCAACAATTCAATTGTATCTATTGATAAGTATGGTGTTGCCACGCCCCAAAAAGAAGGTAAGGTTAATCTTTCCTTTAAATATTTAGATCGTTCCGGAGAATGGAGAGAATCAAATACTCTCAAGGCTGAAGTTGTCAATGTAGGTGATGTTTCCTACACAGTGTCTTTTGGATTGAATAGGGATTTATTAAATATGGATTCTAAATATCTTGAACTCAATTTACCTAGATATAATTCTCCAGATGCATTTAACTATATAAATGTTACAGTAACTAACAACTCTGATACGAAAATTTTTGTAAGTAAAAAGTTCGGTATACAGACTGGAGGTTGGGATGATTGGCCAACTAGAGATAATCAGGATGTGGAAATTCCTGCAAAATCTTCTAAAACTATTTGGTATGGATTTACTGAAAAAGGTGGGGTAGAATTACAAAAAGATATTTATAGAACCTCTTTAACCTATTCCATCAATGGTAAAGATGCACTCATTTATTATTATCCTGAAACTGGTATTTATGAAGTATCAAAATAATTAAATAATTCTAGAAATCCCGGGAGTAAAATCCTGGGATTTCTTTTTAGAAGGGGAACACCTTAAAAGAGGTAAATTTATCATTGTTACCTAAGAGGAGTTCTCCTTTTATTTTTCAGAGATGTGACAAAGAAGTCATTGTCGCTGAAATCTGATATAAATTTAAAAGAAGGGAAGTGATATTATCAAAAGGGAAAGATCGCCACCATAAATAATCCATTAATCGAATAGAACAAAAAGTAGAAGGAGGAAGTATATTTATGAGTAGATTAAAAACAAAGTTAAAACGGATGTTGTCTTTCCTTACAACATTCCTTTTAACTATATCAAGTCTAGCCGCGACTATAACGCCAGTGAGTGTATATGCGGCAGATACACTAAAGGGAAATGTAGAAGTTACCACTTTGAAAGATGCCACAGTCAAGGGCTATGGTGCTTTCGATTTAGAATCCAATGCCTCCCAGTACAGTGTTGAGCATTCAAAAAACCTTACGAAAGCTTCCGGCAATGACTGGATCTGGCAACCGGGAGATCAGGGAGCAACCGGAGCTATTGGAGAAGAAAGATTAGGCAATGCTTATATTGCGGAACTGAAAGATGACAACTATTGGATTCAGTACAATGGTATTGAACTTAAAGAAGGGACCACTATAATGGGGACTTACGATGTTCGTGTGGTTTTCAGTAATCCAAAAGGAGCTATCAGCGGTGCTTATGGTAAAGATATTGCCGTGTTCGACGGACAGCTTGGCGCAGTTCGTTTTCGTGGTTACAAAAGCTTAGATTGTGAAATCTTTGTATATGAACATGGTACAAAAAATCTGGTGACTGGCGATGATGGAAAAATGCATCTGCGTTTTATCGATATTGACTGTCATCAGGCTATTGAGGTTTTAACACCTAGCCGTGTTGATTGGGCGTATAAACGAAACAAGTTGTCCTGGATGGGTCAAAATAAGTGTGATGAGATCGGCGCTGAGTATGGCAATACCGTATGGTACAATGGACCAACCGATGTGCGTGATGACTGGATTCAGGCAAAAGTAGGTTCCGCTAATTACAAGACAGCCGCCCGCCATACCTTTACATTAGGTTTCACCCCAGGCTCAAATGCGGAGAATACCTTTAAGGTACGATATTACTCTGGAGGTGTGGATGAGATTGGAACACAGAAAAATGGTGCCTTCTTCTCCTTTGATGGAAACTTAGACCTGGATGTGGAAGACGACCCGTTCTTTTCCGGCAGTGTATCCAAACAGGTTAACGGGACGACGGATGCTGTCCTGTCCAATGCGAAGGAAAGCTTCACCTATACGTTAAATGCTGTCATTGACGCCGGTTCCACAGGCGGAACACAGTTTACTGTGACCGATACTCTGGATAGTGTTTTACAGCCGACTGCCATTACGGCGATCACCAAAGACGGCGCGGATGTATCCGGAAACTTTGATTACAGTATCAATGGCCAGACGGTAACGGTGAGTGCGAAATCCTCGTATCTGGCGACAAACCCGGCCGGGACATTTTCTGTCAATATAGCCACGAAAATTAAGGATGGAGCGAACCTCGCGCCATATTATGACGCGGCAAGGAATTACGCTGTCATCAATAATAAGTGTACGCTGACGACCAACGATGGAGAGGATGCTGTGAGTACGGATTCCAATACCGTTACGGTCCGCGTCCCGCTGGCAGAGCTGACCCTGGATAAGGTGGCGGATGCCTATGAGTATAAGGTGGGCGATACGGTTACGTATACGATTTCCGTAAAAAATGTAACGGCCAATTCCACCGCTTACGATGTGGTCATGACCGACGCCATCCCGTCAGATCTGCAGGTGACTGGCGTGACGCCGAGTGCCGGCTCCGGCTCTGTGGATGGCCAGAACGTCCGTGTTACAGGGGTAAACCTGGGAGCCAACCAGACACTGACCGTAAAAGTGACTTGTAAGGCACTGGAATCAGGCAACACCAAAGAACTTTACAATCAAGCCAGTTCAACATGTTGGAATATCAAGAACCCATCCGGCCATGCTGATGATGACGCAGAAACTTATATCAACAGCGCGGTCCTGACGGTGGATAAGACGGTCGATCAGTATGAGTATGAGATTGGCGATACTGCCACCTTCACGGTAAAAATAGCTAACACAAGTACAGGTACGGCTAATAACGTTGTCATCGCGGATGATGTGCCAGAGGGCATGACTTTAGACTATGATTCCGTGGAAATTTCCGGCCTGCCGGAAACCGTTGTTGTGCCGGTGGCAGGGACAAAAGACCCGACCAATGCCTTAAACCCGGAGTACCGCAATGAGACAGAAACCCGGAATGTCACCGCTGACAAGGCAAAGAGCGGGGATAATGGCTGGAAGTATACCATCAACCACTTCCCGGCCGGAGCTACAGCGACCATCACCTATACAGCCACAGCCAATGAGAAAGGCAACGGCAAGGAAGCCCAGAACATCGTGACCGTGACCGCCGATAATGCGCTAAAGGCGCAGGATGAGGCGGAGTATTATATCAATACGGCACAGCTTACCATCGACAAATCTTATATCAATCCGTATAAAGCGGAGAAAAACGATAACCGATGCGATAATGAATACAGAATCTACGAGGAAGAGACAGGATTCGAGAAAGTCCAGTATCAGGTCGTCGTCACAAGCGCTGGCGCTGATGGCACCGTGGCAAAGGATGTGGTCATTGATGACCTGACCCTGCCGGATGGCCTGGTATTAAATTATGAGGATATCGTCATCACAGAGACTGCTGCGGATGGGACAACCATTACCTTTGAGAAAGCGTCCGGTGGAAACGGCAAGACGATACAGTATAAGATTGCCGGCACCGAAGACGAGACAAATAAATTGAATCCGGAGCTTTATGATGAAACGGAGGAACGTACCCCGGTCATCACCATTGAGCAGTCCGGGAACGGTTTTATCGTCAAAGATACCTACCTGGAAAAAGGCGCGTCTCTGACCATCAAATATGACGCCAACGCCCTGGAGAATGACGAAGTGGACGTTAATGGTACAGAGATCACCAATACAGCAAAGGCGACCGCGGCAAACGTGGAGAAAGAGGAAGACGGCAGCTATAAAGTGGTAAAAGATGCTACCACTGTTTACATCAATTCCCCTCGTCTGCAGATCGTGAAGGAAGCCGATTCTGATGAGTATGAAATTGGGGAGAATGTCTCCTATACCATCGACGTGATCAACACCCATAAGGGAACCATCGCCCGGAACCTTGTCTTTACCGATAAATTGGAAACCGAAGGCGTGGAATTTTTGACCGGCACGATCGCCCTGTATGATACCAACGGCTATGAGCTGCGGGAAGGTACGGACCTGGCCGGGGAAGACGATTACACAAAGACTGCCAAAGTCGATGAGTTTATTCTGCGTTCTGATAAGCACCTTGTAGTGGATGGCAATTATGACCTCTATGACCTGGCAAATGGCAAGAACCCGGAGGAACAGGGAACCTGGAATCCGCCGTATGTGAATGTCACCAGCGAGACAAAAATGACCATCAAGTATGACATGAAGATCACGGATAAAGACCTGGCAGGCAAGGAAATCCTGAATACCGCGACCGCCGTATCCGATGAAGCTTTAAAGGTCACAACCGATGAGACGGTCATCCCGGACGGCCCGAACCCGAAGGTAGAAAAAGAGATCGACAATGCTTCCCCGGTAGTCGGAAAAGACGTGACGTTCACCCTGACCTTTACGAATCCAAACCAGAATACTACAGCAGAAGACATACAGATCACGGATTCCCTGGATAAGACCGGGATGATTACCATTTATGAAGAATCTATGTCCGTGAAGCTGAATAACGAGGATGTCACCGATCAGGTACAGATCACCTACAATGAGACGATGGATGGATTTGACATTGATACCGGCATTACTCTGACCGAAGATGATACCCTCGTAGTAACCTATCGGGCAAAGGTGCTTCCGGAAGCCGGGGACGTGGAATTGATGAATACCGCCGGTGTAAGTTGCAGCAATAACCCGGAATGGAAGTATGACAGTGTACCGTTTATCCCGGAGAAAAAGGTGCCGAAACTGGCGATTGAAAAAACGTCAGATAAAGAAGTCTATCAGGTAGGGGACACTGGGCATTATACCGTTACCGTTACCCAGACAACAGAAGACATGACTGCAAAGCAGGTCGTGATCAAAGACGCCCTGCAGGTGGAAGGCGCAAAGATCCAAGTGGACACCATTAAGCTGTATTTCAATGATGTGGAGATCACGCCGGCAAAAATCACATCCGATGTGAACGGCTATACCATTGAAACTGGAAAAGACCTGACCGATAAAGACAGCCTGAAAGTCACCTATGATGTCTACTTTGAGTCTGGCCGTCTCAATGGACAGACCGTGCCGAACACAGCAAAGGCAAAGGCCGAAAATACGGAAACAGAAACCGACCGGGAAGTACCGCTCACTCCAGTGGGAGATGGCCTGGAAGCCAAAAAAGAGGCGGACCCGGCAGGCGGCACGGTGGTGAAGGCTGGTGATACCATCCAGTATACGATCACTGTTAAGAACATTTCCGATCAGGAAAAGACGAACGTCCTCATCCGTGACGCGATCCCGGAACTGACGACCTATGTAGAGGGAAGTGGCGGGGAACTGTTCACGATCAACGAACAGCCATATGTCCGCTTTGTGATCCCATCTATTGCGGCAGGCGAAGCGCAGCAGGTTTCTTTCTCTGTGACCGTCAATGAAGAAGCGACGGAAGATGATGTCATCCGCAATACTGCACAGGTCTATGAACCGGTGGCAGAAGAAATCGGGGAAGATGGAACGATTCCGGAAGAAATCTGGAACAGCGACAAGTTTGAGGACACCAACACCATCACCCATCCGCTGGACGACTGGGTCATCACTGACCATGAAGTCGATGTGGTATCCCCGGCATTGGCCATTGAAAAAACGTCAGATAAAGACGTCTATCAGGTAGGAGAGACCGGGCACTATACGGTCACTGTTACCCAGACCAAAGAAGACCTTACGGCGAAACAGGTAGTAGTCAAAGATGACCTGCAGGTAGATGGCGCAGAAATGCAGCCGGATACCATCAAAGTATATTTTAACGATACGGAGATCACGCCGGTATCCGTGACCGCAGACGCCAAAGGCTATTTAATCGATACCGGCATGGACCTTACAGACAGAGACGTTATTAAAGTCACTTACGATGTCGTATTTGTATCGGAAAGTCTGATGGGCGGCACGGTGCCAAATACGGCAAAAGCGAAGGCTGATAACGCCTATGCAGAAACGGACCATGAAGTCCCGCTGACACCTGTAGGGGATGGCCTTGAAGCGAAAAAAGAAGCCGATCCGGTGAGCGGCACCGTCGTAGAAGCCGGAGAGACGATCCAGTATACGATCACTGTAAAAAATACCTCTGATAAAGAGAAGACGAATGTCCTTGTCCGTGACGCCATCCCGGAAAATACTACTTACGTGGAAGGAAGTGGCGGAGAACTGTTTACGATTGATGAACAGCCATATGTCCGCTTCGTGATCCCGTCCATCGCTGCCGGGGAAGAACAGAACGTTTCCTTCTCCGTGACTGTCAATGAAGATGTGGATAAGGATGAGGTTATCAAAAACGTGGCACAGGTTTATGAACCGACAGAGGATGAAGTAGGGGTGGACGGCACAGTACCGGAAGAAATCTGGAACAGTGATAAATTCCACGATACCAACATGACCCTGCATCCACTGGATAACTGGGTCGTGACCGAACATGAAGTTGGCGTGGGAACTCCGGATGTGTCCATCGAAAAGAAAGCCGACGCCACCGTATATTCTGTGGGTGAGACCATCCAGTACACGATCCTGGTGAGCCAGAATACCGAAGGGGCCACAGCAACGAACGCCATCGTGGAAGATAAAGACCTGACAGACGGTGTGGATATTGATTACGCATCCATTCAGGTAGACGGCGCAGCCGTACCGGAAAAAGATGAAGTGGAAATGGACGCGGATACAATCCACATGGTACGCACAGACGGAGGATTCAAGGTGGTTTACCCAACTCTGTCCGGACAGTCGGAAATTACATTTACCGCAACCATTACCAGTGAAGACCTGACCGGCCAGAAGATCCATAACACGGCGACTGTCATCACCGACCAGACACCGGAAAAAGAAGCGACTGTCACTGTGAAGGTTCCAAAGTCCACACTGGAAAAGGTAGTGGAAAAAACATTTCATCCAGACGGAGCTTCGTCTAAAGACAATGATGAAGGAACGAGTGGCCCGAAAGGGGCAAAGACCGGCGTTACAAGCTATGCCGGATGGTTTGCGCTGGCGGCAGCCGCCTTTGGCGGGACCGGCATCTTCCTCCTCCGGAGAAGACGGAAAAAAATGAAATAAATAAGGGACAATACAGCAGGAAAGTAAGGGCCTGCTTTTTTTGTACCCAAAAACCGGAAAGGAGGCAGCCCGTACTGAATTTCAGTACGGGCTGATATTGAAATATGAAGATAAGAAAAGTATTGCCCGGCGCCCTGTTCCTTTTTTTATGTCTGCTCTGCGGAGCTGGCATTGCCGGCTATTTTTTCCATCTGGAGCCACAGCCGGCTGTAAGGCAGGAAGCAGCCCGCCTGGTGGGGACCAGGGATGTCGTCATCGGCGTGGGAGAGACGTTGCCCGACTTAAAGGAAGGGCTGGGCGTCAATGACGCGGTGGAACGGGTGGAGATCGACACCGGTGCCGTTGATACCGGGACAGCCGGGGAATATCCCATCATTTACCGCTATACTGACGTACAGGGGGAGACCCATGAGATAGAGACTACCTGCACCGTGACGGCGGCAGACAGCCCGGAAACAGTACAACGCCCGGAAGAAAAAACAGGAGAAAACACCCGTGGGGAAAAGGAGACAAACAGACGGCAGGAAAAAGAAACCATGCCGGATAAAAAAGAGACGGTGCGCACTACGCCGCCGCAGACTGGCGACTGGACAGTATTTGTGGGATATGCGGTTCTGTTTTTGGTCTCGGTCTTTTTGTTCCTGCTCCTGTTCCTCCGGCGGTGTGTTTTTGGATAAAGATAGGAGGTTTGATGGATGGATGAGATGAAGATGTATCAGGAAGCGCAGGCCGCCGGCGGGGGACGGCCCCAGGCAGCCACTATGCCGGATATGCTGGAGCAGATGCGGCAGATCTTTGCCGACCGGGACGCAGAGTATACCCGGATGGAACAAGCGTACCAGAAAAGGAAAGAGATCCTGGACGCGAAAGAAGCGTCCCTGCTGGAGACGTTATCTGGTCTGGAAGACCGACTTTCGGTTGTCACTGCCCGGGAGGGAAATGTCCGGGAAAAAGAAGCAGAGCTTCAGGAGAAGATGGAGAGCCTGGCAAAAGAGAAAGCTGCCTTGCAGGAAGCGCAGGCAGAGCTGGAGAAGGAAAAAACGGAACAGTGGATGAAAGTCTCTCTGCTCCGGGAAGAGGCCCGGAACGAAAAGCTCCGGAGCCAGCGCCTGGCCGGGGAGTATGAGGAGAAGTTATCAAAACTTCCGGCGGACAGCCCGTACCTTTCTGTTCTGCAGGAGACAGCCGGGCAGGCAGCCAGAAAACAGATGGAAGAAAAGATTGCTGCGATGGAGACAGCCCTCCGGCAAAAAGAACAGACGATCATAGAGATGCAGGCGGAGAACGAGGGCCGTGAGGTGCAGATCGCCGCTCTGCAGGGAACGGTGGGCAGACAGAAGGAAGAACTGGAAAAGGGCAAAGAAGAGAACCGGCAGTTAAAGGCAAAAAATGAATACCTTACGAAAACCAACCAGGAATTGGAAGAGTTGAGCCAGATCCTGCCGGAACAGCAGAAACAGGATATGGAATCCCTCCATACACTGGCAAAGGAGCTGACAGAGGAAAAAGAGGCCCTTGAGGAGGAAAACAGACGTCTAATGGAAGAGAACCGGCGTCTACAGGAAGAAAAGGGAGAACTGTTCAAAAAATTGATGGCAGGTACACAGCCGGGAACGCAGGAAAGAGAAGGCTGGCAGGAAAAAAGGGACCGGGAAGAAAAAAACGGTGTGACGCCATCCCGAAATACAGAAGAAATCGAAGAAGATGACAGGGACGCCGATGAGGAAGGGCCTGGACAAGCGGACGTCCTGCCGGTGGAAGAACCTTTGACGGCGGAAGTTTTGCAGGAGTATCTGGAGGAAAATGGCGCGGATACCCGCCTCCTCCATTCCAGCGAGGGGGAGCTGGTCGCTGTTACTGCTGATAATTTACAGATCATGTTTTCCTTCCGGGAACCGCCCCGGTTTGATATCCGGAAAAAACAAAAGAGCGGCTGGAGCATAAAGAAATTGTTAAAACGCTATAACGAGAACAAGGCGGGGCTAACATTTACCTATGATGAGACAGAAGAAGAGTTCATTGGTTCCGGGGAGTTTTCGCTTTCTATGTCCCCGGACGAACTTGTTTATACTGTATATCAGGCAGCCCGCATTTACTTTGGATATCAAAATAAGGAAGAGAAATGAGCCGGGAACTTATTATCATCCTGGGTTTGTCTTTTGGATTTGCTCTGTTTTTGACCATGTTTATTTTCTGGGTACAGCAGATGCGGGATGCAGTGCCTGGATATAAACGACCCCTGCCGGCTGTCCGGTATCATCAGGAGACCGTGCAGTGCCTGCAGAGTGCTTACCGGGCAGCAGGGACGATTGAGGGAATGCTGCTGCTTGCGTCCCGGAAATGCCGCCAGAAAAAGGCACGGAAACGGTTCCGTGCGGCGGGGAGTTACCTAAAGGGCAGCCGTTACCGGGATTATGAGACGGCGCTATATCTTTTTGCGTCGGATGGTTCTCCGGATTGCAAAAAATTGTTTACATACATCATAGAACTGGAAGTCCAAAAAAAACGTGGGCTTCCTATGAAAAAGGAGTGAAGGCCATTCATGAGAAAACATAGCTTTATACAGATCATAGCAGTCATTATTGCATTTATCATCGGGATCATAGCAAATGTGGCAGCACGGACAGTGGTATTACCACATATCCTCCCGGCTGGTTTGCAGCCGATGACAGGGCTTCTGGCAGTATTGATCCAGATCGTTGTATCTGTGGTCATTGTACTACTCATTGTTTTTTTTAGCAGGAGGGACAGATAAATGCGGAAAGAACAAATAAAGAGATACATAAAAAAAGTAGGAAGAGAAGCAGCCAGGATGGGGATCTCCCTTTGTGTGGCTGCATTTTTTATCTCTATCCATGTACAGGCGACCAATGGGAATATCATCACGACGGGTTTTAATTCCCTGTATGATGTGGTGGCGTCTATCGTATCTAATATCGGACAGTTATTTTTATTATGGGGTGTCTTTGAGATGGCCGCCAGCATGAACACCCAGGACGGTATGGCGCAGTCATCGGCTTTTAAACGGGTGGGCGGCGGCCTCATCGCCTGTATCGCCCCGCAGATCATCCCGCTCATTAATACTGGAGCCAACTAAAAAGGAGGTGCGGCCTTATGCCGGATTGGGTGACAAACTTTTTTGGTGGATTTTCTATTGGGCTGGCAAACACAATCTGGAAGGCAGCCATGGCACTAATCGGTGGGCTATTAGGAACGCCGCCGCAGGATTTCTCGCCGGATGCCTGGAACTTTGTCGAACGCACGCTGTATCCGTGGTCTCTATCCATTGGGGTATCCCTGCTGAACCTGTTTTTTCTCATCGCCATTTGCCGGGCAGTCAGTGACCTCCACCATAACATCACCCTGGAAATGACGATTGAAGCCTTTGTCAAGATCGTGGTTGCCAATGTCATTTTCCTGAACCTGTTCCTTCTGATGCGGCTGATCCTGTCGATTGCGGCAGCTATGGTGGGGGAAGTATTCACAACACAGAGTGCAGATCTGATCGTAGATGAGATGGATATCGGTTCGACACTGTTTTATCTGCTCTTCGGTATCTTCTTTGTACTGGTGGCGATCGTTTGCAGTTTTCTGCTCCTACTGACGGTCTATAGCCGCTATATCAAGATTTATCTGCTGATCGTACTGGCGCCATTTGCCTTGCCGACACTCATCGGTGGCAGGGAAACGGAGCGGACATTTTATGCCTGGCTAAAAACTTTTTTGTTAAATGCATTTGAGATCGTGGCGATCGCCCTGACCATGGCGATATCATTTAAGATCATCAATGCCGGCATCTCCGTTTTTGAAGGCTCCGGCCTGATGGGGGAAGCAGTCGATGGATTTTGGGATGCATTGAACGCCCTGTTTACGATGATCTTTATGACGGCCAGTGTGAAAGGAGTAAACAGCCTGCTGGCAAAAGCCCTGGCATTATAGAGTTTTGATTAGGAAAAGAAGGGAGAAGATACGATGAAGATTGACATAAACGATGATTTTGATACGACGTTTCAGAATGAAATATTTGCCGGATTTACACTCAAACAGTGCGTTGCTGCAGGTATTGGGCTGGTGGCCGGGTTTGGTTCCGCGATTGCTTTGTATCATTATACGGGCCTTCCGATCGTTCAGTGTACCTATATCGTAGTGCCTGTAATGGTACCGTTTTGTGCGGCTGGCTTTTTCACATATCAGGGAAAATCTCCTGTAAAAATTTTAAAAGAGATATGGTTCGTCCATCAGACGGAGCGCCTGACCTATCAGGCGGCGGAGCAGCCGGAAAATATAGGCCGGGTATTTACCATGAAGAGGAACCTGCCCAAAAGGAAGAAAGGAAGGAGGAAAGGCCATGGCCATATTTAATGCGGACGTCCGGTTCAGGGACCAGAAACGGATGAGCCTGCCGGTTGTCAAAGTCCCGAAAAATGTCCGGGAAGCCTTTCACATTGACATGCTCTATGAGAATGGTATCGCCAAACTGGAAAAGGGAAAGAAGAATTGCCTGTATGACCGATGTTATCTGTTTGAGGAGATCAATTACATCAACAAGGATGATGGGGAAAAGACCCGTTTTTTAAACCAGTTTATGGCTTGGTTGAAGGCCATGAACGTGGATTTTAAAATGACAGTCGCTAATGAGTATCAATCTGCGGCAGATTTTATCCGGAAATACCGATCCAACAAAAATAAAGAAAGCTATCCGGAGACGGAAAAAGGGATCCGGGACTGGATCGAGGAAAAAATGGGGGAATCCAACCCCAACGTGACCACCTATCGGTATCTGACCGTCTCCTGCCGGGCGGAGACCCAGGCGGAGGCGGTCATCCTGCTAAATGCCATCGACACGGTCATCCACGACATGTTCCGGGCATGGCGGGGACAAGTCATGCGGCTGTCAGCCAAAGAACGGCTTTTCTGTCTCCATTCCCTGCTCCGCCCGGGAAAAAAGGAGGAGGAAGCCTATCTGTCTTTTGGGAAAGGACACGACTGGAAGAATGACATCCTGCCCCGGACCATCCGTCAGAAAAGCAACTTTCTTGTTTTGGACGATACCTATGTGTCTGTCCTGTTCGGGCATAAATACCGGGGATCCATCGACGCGGACAGTTTTATCCGGAGCTTTTCCCATATGGAGTTCCCGTCTTTTTTGACGCTGGACTATGCGCCGGTGCTTCCGGACATTATCGAGGACAAGCTGGGGTCTGCGTCCATGAACAATGAGCGTGCCATCAGCAACGAGGAAGAAAAAAAGCGAAAACGGAACCAGATCTCTACCGGTCCATCCTACCGCCTGCAGAAACGGAAGGAAAAGATCGAAGAATACGCCGACCAGATCAATGACAACGATGAGACCGGCTTCTTTGTCAACTTTTTGTTGGTCGTCACCGCGCCGGATGAAGAGACACTGGCGGAACGTGTCGGCCAAATGGAGGCCATCGGACGGAAAGAAGGTGTGGTCATTGAGACCGCAGACTGGTTCCAGTTGAAAGCTCTGAATACCGCCCTTCCGTATGGCGGGCGGCAGGTGGACTATATGCGTTTCTTTCTGGCATCCTCTGTGGTCGCCCTGCAGCCATACTATGCACAGGATATCATCGACCTGGGTGGATATTTTATGGGAATTAACCGAACGACTAAACGGTTAATTTTCGGCAACCGGAAATTGTTAAAGAATCCCCACGGTATCATCATCGGCCATACAGGGTCCGGGAAATCGGTCATCATCAAGCTGACGGAAATCTTACAGACCCTCATTGCCACCGATGATGATGTGCTGGTCTTAGACCCGCAGAACGAGTTTGAAGAGATTATCCGCGCACTGGGCGGCGCTTACTTTGACTTGACGCCGAAAAGCGGGATGAATTTGAACGGATTCGAGGTGACAGAGGAAGTTTTCTATGCCGATAAAAAGACGAAGGAAAAATTTGTGGCGACCCAGACTGCTTACGCCAAAAGCCTTGTGGCGGCTACGATGAACAACATCCTGTTTACACAGGAACATGCTACTTATGTGAGCCGGGCTACATCCATCATGTATGGAAAGATTTTTGCACAGAAGAAGCTTAAGAAACAGCCTACCTTAAAGATGCTCCGGGAAGAGATCTATACCATCTTGTCCGGGGAGGCCGGGCAGGACAGCCATAACCGGGAAATCCTGCAGACCATTTATAACTGCCTGGAAGAATATACGGAAGGAAGCTGTGACATGCTGGCCCATCCATCCACTATCCGTCTGGATAACCGGCTGGTGGGGTTTGGCCTTAAGAATGTTCCGGAGGATAACTGGGAGGCGGTCATGCTGACAGTCATGCACTATACTTCTTCCCGGATTGAATACAACCAGGCGTTTCAGCGAGCCGTCCATTTCGTAGTGGACGAGACACAGGTCATCTGCCAGAAAGGGACATCGGCCGCACAGCTCAATACGGCGGTCACAACTTACCGGAAATTCGGCGGAATCTGTACCATGTCGATGCAGAACCTGACGGCGGCGCTTAATGATGAAAAACTGACAGAGCTATTTAGTAACTGCGATTACAAGTGTTTTCTCGATCAGGGCGGCGTGGATGCCAACGCCCTTCGGGAAATACAGGAATTGTCCCAGACGGAGTTTGATGCATTAAGTACCGACCAGGTAGGGCAGGGCGTCATGGTCTGGGGGAAAAAAGTCGTCCTGTTTGATATGCGTATTGCAAAAGAAAACCCTTTGTATTCTTTGATTTCTACGAACTTCCATGAGCGGGCAGCGCAACAAGTAGAGAAGGCCGGACAAGAGCCTGCGGAAGAATATACAGAAACTGACCGGACGGAGCAGATTATTTTGCAAATGGCAGATTTCGCTGAAATCAGTGCAAGGGATATCTTATCGGTATTAGATATCACACAAGACGAAGCAGAAGCACAGCTTGCCTATTTAGTAGAGCAGGGAAAACTTGTGGAGACCCAGGCAGAGGGAATCCCACGATACAAAAAGGCGGGATGAGTATGGGAATTAAAAAAAGAAGAGATTCCACGTTTACAGTCGTAAAGAGCGGGTTCCAGGTTTCGAAAGATGGTATCCGACGCGCCGGGAAATATGCAGACCCCATGGGACAGGGAAAAGAGGAGGAAGAACAGGGGCAGGACCCGGCCCAGTTCCTGCCGAGAAAGCTGCAGAAAAAGTGGGAGAAGCTGCCCGAAGCTAAAAAGCAATATTATAAAGAGCAGGCGGTGCGTGCCGTCCACAGGAAAGCCGGGAAGAAGGGGCCGGCAATCAGTGAGGAGCTGTCCGGCATATCCGGCAGGGAGACCGGACAGGAAACCGCCCGGCTCTTTGTAAAGGATGAGACCTATTTGACGCATGGATGGCGCAGGCCAAAAGATAAAAAGATCATCGGGGAAGGCGGACTGCCGGGACAGACCGCCAGAAAGAGGACAGGCACGGCGGCGGTGGCCGACACAAAAAAACAGGTGCCAGGGAAAGACATAAGCCATGGGCAGGAGACAGCCGGCAGGATAGCAGCCGAGGGCGAGAACAGCCAGTCAGCCGTGCGCTCGTTCGGACAGCCAGCTATGGGTTCGATCGGTACTGCTGGAAAGTCGGCAGTGCAGGCAGCTTCTATCCCCCTGCAGGCCAGTATCACTGGGGCGGCAGCAAAGAAAGCCGCCGGTATGTTCGCAGAACGAATCCGGTTCCAAAATGCTGCAGTAGAAAACCAGAGAATCCGTCTGCAATCAAAAATTGATAATGTGAAAGAATCTCATCAGCAGATGGAAAAGCCGGCAGATGTTCTTGCCTATACGGCGGCGGTAGCCGCCACAGGTTTATTAGCAGTTGCTGTGATAGCTGTTCAGGCGTTTGCCGCCGTCCTGTCTGTATTTTTATTGATCCTGATCCCGCTTCTTGTCCTGGCAGTCCTTATTACGACGGTCATTGCATTGCTTACCAGTATCTTTTCTGCGGTAGATACGACCTATGCGTATGGAACTGGCGAGAGTATCGTCGCTGTCGCCATCGGGGAGATTGGCTATCACGAAGGTTCTGGGAACCAGACAAAGTATGGGGAGTACACTGGTACCAACGGTATGTCCTGGTGTCACGCCTTTGTGAGCTGGTGCGCCAATGAGTGCGGGTTTGTTGATATGGGTATTTTTCCAAAGACAGCATCTTGTGAGACCGGCCGGCAATGGTTTATCAGTCATCAGGAATACCAGGCGTCGGATGGAACCTATGAACCACAGCCGGGAGATATCATCTACTTTGATTACGACCACGTGGGTGTTTCCCATCATGTCGGTATCGTGGAATATACGGAAAACGGCGTGGTACATACCATCGAAGGAAATAAAAACGACCAGGTCATGCGGGCACACTATGACTTAAATTACGCCGGCATCATGGGATACGGGCAGCCGGCTTATCCGGATACCGGTGTCAGCGAATACGGGACAGCCTCTGAATTTTTAGCAGAATGTAAGGAGATTGCGGATACCATCGTTGGAGACGGGGACTGGATCTATTCTAATTCCAATCTGAAAAATACTTTCAAAGAAGCAAGGCAGGAAGCAAGGAAGACAAACTGTGCGATGTATGTCGCCTGGTGTATGCAGGAGTTTGGGACACTGAAAAAAGGACAGTATTTTTACAGCAACTGGGATGGGAAGCTTACCTGCAGTAGCAGCGTGAGAGAACGTCTGGAGAGATATTATGACATCTATCAGATCGGGAAAGATTTTTCTGAAAAAGATATCAAACCCGGGGATATCTGTCTGTGGAAAGGGCATACCAATGTCTATGCCGGGAAAGACAGCCAGGGGAAGAAACTCTGGTATGATTTGGGACATAACCAAACGTCAGACAATAAAGCAGAGAGCGGACCGTTTGTCCGCGGTATCCGCGTTGGGAACATGGGATGGACAGAACTTACAACTGTCCTTCGATTGAAAGATCAGGATTCCTACGGTTCCGGTAAGACGATCAATCTGCCCAAGGGATTGGGTGATGTGTATTCCTATATGGGATGGGAGATGATCACCTATCGCGGGACAAGGCAGTATGAGCTGCGTATTCAGAGCGGGGAACCCTATGACCGGAATGGATTTGGTGTCATCAACGGCCGGTATGTGATCGCCTGTACTTCTACCTTTGGGGAAATCGGGGATGAAGTAGATTTTGTCCTGGGCAATGGAAAGGTCATCCATGCCATTATCGGAGAATACAAAAGTTTTGATGATCCTGACTGTAATACCTGGGGCCATGAATACGGCCACTGTGTCGTGGAATTTTGCGTCAACAAAGCGTTATGGTATGGCTCCGGAAAGAGCATCACCAGGTATCATCCGGAGTGGGCAAACACGACTGTTGTGAAAGCCGTCAACCTGCAGAAGAACTTTTTTGATGACTGACGGCATAGAAGGATGTACTGAAATTCAGTACACGGAAAGACATCCGTGTGGAAAATTTTGAAAAGTTTTTCCGAAGACAAGTGAGAAAATGTACTGAAATTCAGTACGCGGGAAAATATCAGACTTGAAAATTTTGAGAAGATTTTTTCAAAGTCCAGCGAAAAAAATGTACTGAAATTCAGTATACGGGAAAATGTTTGTGCTGAAATTATAGAGAGGATTTTTCAGAAGCCAACGAAAAGAACGTACTGAAATTCAGTACGCAGGAGAACATCTGCAATAAAAAAATCAGAGAGGAAGTGAGAATCCGATGAGAAAAAAAGCGCTCCTGTTTGGACTTCTGGCCGCCTTTCTCCTTGCCGCCCTGTGCATCTGTCTGGGGCTTTTTTTGTTGCGGCAGGATGGCAATGGGGAAACAGACAGGATGGAGATAACAACAGGAACAACACAGACAGATACGGAAGAAGAGATGACAGAAGCCGCCACAGCACCGGAAGCCGCTACGGAAGAAATCGAAAGTGAACTTACGTTTTTAAATCTGGGGAAGATTTATTATCTCCCGCTGGATACAACGGATTTCAAAAACCAGGTGGCGGCATTTATTGCAAATAACCATTTGACCGCCACAACGGTATTGGCGCTGGGAAAAATAGAAGATGATAAAGAAGACGCCGATGGAACGGCAAATTTTTTTCTCCAGCTTGATGATGCGGCGGGAACAATCCTCCAGGCAGCTTATGATAAAAAAACAAAAACATTTACTTTGTCTGTCTCTGCTCCAATCCCGGATGTGGAAAAATATGGCGGCGCTGCAACAACGGAAGCCAACCAAAATGTATCTGGAACAGAACCGGAATATTCCAGTGAAGGAACAGAGATCATTAATTTTGGCGACGCCAACATCACAGATGTGGACCAGGCGTTATCCAGTGTGGCAGACATGGCAACGCTGCAGCATGACCTGGGAATTTTTCTAAATGAAAATGGGGAAGAGCGAAGGAACCTGTTTGTTTCTTCTGTAGAAAAAACGGAGACTGGTTATAAAACCATCCTGGAGTTTGAAACAGCCCGCATCGACCGGAAAAAAATCGAGGTTATCTACGAAGGCGGAAAGTATTATTTTTCTCTGGTAGATTAACAGGACATGAAAAAAAATGAAGAAACAGAGAGGAGGCGGATACTATCAATAAAGAAGACTTTGCCTACGAGTACCATAAGTTTTATCTCAATTTGATGAAAGAGAGCAAGACGAACCTTTATACCCGCGCAGAGGAGATCACCTGCAAGCGTCAGTTTTTCCAGTACATGAAAGATAAAGGGACGTTCCCGGAGAAGGAAGAGTATCTGTGGCAGGCGGCGGAAGCCGCCGACCGGTTCTATCTCTTCTTCCTGGACAATTACAGGGAGAAATTGCAGGCCCTTTATGAAAACGCTGCAACAGAATGGATGCAAAAGAACTTCGGGAATGTCCCGGATACAGGTGTTGTATGAGGGGACGCTTCTTGCGTCCCTTTGATGCCGGGGTTTCAGGGGTCTCCCCTGACAAGAGAGCATTTGTATATACAAAATGCGTATCTTGCAAAAAGCCTGCGGCTTTTTACCTGATAAAACTACCGGTCAGGTACACAAATAGATACCTATGTGGTACACAATTTACCACATGGGTACACAATAAATGACCGATGTGGTACATAGAAAAATACCAAAGTGGTACACAAAATACCTGAGTGGTACACAAAAAACTACCGGTTAGGTACACAAAATACCTGAATGGTACACAAAAAAAATATAAGAAGATCAGGAGGAAAATAGATGTTGATACAAAAACATTTTCGCCTTCCGGAAGAAACAGTGGAGCAACTGGAAAAAAGGGATAGCGTAAAATATCCCACAGAAGCCAGTTATGTTAATGCAGCAATCCTGCATTTTACGGAACAGGAAAAGATTGAAAAGAAACTGGAAAATATCCAGCAGGAACTAAAAGAACTTCATGCACTCTGCAAAAAAGAGTTTGCCATTGATGATTCATATGGAGAAAATTTTTCGTATTAATGATGGATGGATAGATGGAGGTGATGCCGATGGATTGGCAGGAGCAGATCAATAAACTGGAAGAAAAGCTCTATAAGGTCAGAGAGAAAAAGAAAAAAATCCTGGAAGATGAAAAAGAGCTTTTGGAAAAATTAAAAAATGCCAGACAGAAAAAAGAAGAAGATGATAACCGGAAATTGATGGCGATGGTAGAAGAGCAGCTTGGGGAAATGAGCGAATCGAAATTACAGGCGCTTAAAAGTTTCCTCGCCAGGCACGCTGGGGAATTTGTAGAAGAAGAGAAAAATTTTCCGGAGGAGGAGACCCGAACAGAAGAAAAATTTGCAGAGACAAAATTTGCAGAGCCAGAAAATTTTTCGGAAGAGAGAAAGTCTTCCCTGGAAAATAATCCGGAAACTTCTGGAGCAAATAAAGCAGAAAGGGGTGGATACCGCTGGCAAGGGACCGAACATTTTTAATCCGTTTTACACCGGAAGAGTATCGGGAGATTGTGCGTTTGGCGGAGAAGGACGTTGGAACAAAGAGAAGAAAAACGCAGGAGAAAAATGTCTCCGCGTATATTCGTAAATGTATCTTTGAGCAGAGTAACAATCCGGCAGCCATCCAAAAAGAACTGAAAGGGCTGGCCTACCAGGTGCGGAAGATCGGCGTCAACATCAATCAGGTGGCGGCCAAAGTCAACGCCGGTTATGCAACCCCAGTGGATATGGAGAACCTGCTCTTCTATCTGAAAAAAGTAGAGGAAGAGTTCCTCCGGCTGGAAAAAAATCTGAAGGAACAAAAATCATGGCCATCACAAAAATAAACTACATCGGGACGCCGAAAGGCGGCGGGGCTGCCCATCTGAAAAATGCCATCGCCTATATCCTGAACCCAGATAAAACAGAAGGGGATGTGTGGGTTGGCGGTAACGCCGGAGATATGCCGGGAGAGGTCTATCAGATTATGATGGATACAAAGCGAGAATGGGACAAAGAAGGCGGCCGACAAGGCTATCATTTTGTCATCTCTTTCCCGCCGGGGGAAGCCACAGCGGAACAGGCATATGCTGTCATCCGGGATTTCTGTGAGGAATATCTGGGAGAAAACTATGACTATGTGTTTGCCATCCATACGGATCAGGCGCATATGCATGGGCACATCATTTTTAATTCGGTAAACCGAATGAGTGGATATAAATATCGGTACGAAAAAAGAGATTGGGAAAAATTTATCCAGCCCATCACAGACCGGATCTGTGAACGGTACGACCTACCGCCTCTCACATATGAGAAAAAAGGACGGAGGGAAGGGAAGTCCTATGCGGAACATTACGCAGAAAAAGAAGGCCGTCCCACAGAAACGAAGATCATCAAAGCGGATATTGATTATTTTATCAAACGCGCCGTCAGTTGGGATGATCTTGTCGAACAGATGCAGATGTGCGGATATGAGATCCGGCAGAAAAAATATGTGACGTACAAAGCGCCAGGCTATGGAAATGGACGCCGGGACTACCGGCTGGGGCCAGGATATACAAAGGAAGACATCATAAAAAGGATCGCTCATAAAGAGAAGGAATTAGCTGGAGAGCCACCATTATCTTCACGACTTTCCAGGTCCTATCAGGCGGGGCTGGAAAAATATCTTGTAGCTCCGTTGTCGTCGTATCAAAAGAAAAAGCTCGGCATTTTTTATCGGGCCGGTCATTATCTTGAGGAGAAAAACCCTTACGCCATGCGGCAGGCGGATGTCCGGAAAAATGCTATCCATATCGACCGGCTCTACGAAGAGTGCCGGTATATGTTAAAGACCGGGATCAAAAATTCGGATGACCTACAAAAGCGTATGACGGAGCTTAAAAAAGAAGAAACAGCGCTCCGGAATAGAAAAAACGCATTGACATCTGTATGTGATAAAGGACTGATGGAAAAATATCAGCGATTAAAAAAAGAGATGGATTCCCTCCCTGACTGGGATGACCGCTTTGAATCGTTGCAGGAAGAGATTTCACAGATAGAAGAAAAAATGCCAGAAGGGTTTTTCTGTGAATATAACAAAGAAAAGCGGTCACTGGAGGAAAGACTGCGGGCGGTCCGCCGGGAAAAACGGATGGTCAATCGGATGATGAAAGAAGAAATAGAGAAACGAAAGAGATCAACAAAGACAGAGGAGGTGGAGCAGAAGCCGGTAAGATGACAGTGTACTGAATTTCAGTACGTCGGCGGAAAAGATTTATGGAAAATACAAATAAAAAAGAGAACAGGATGGGAGAAACTGTCCTTGTAGCAGAAGAAAAAAACGGAGAGACACTGGAAAAACTGACGGCTCGGCAACACCACCGTGCCATCTTGTCGTGGCTGCGTGTTTCCGGTGAGACCGTGCAGTTTATTGAAAAGATCCCGGACGGCCTGGTCTGTGAGTGTCTGTACCTCTGTGTGATCGACGGGATGCCGTTTTCTGACCTGCAAAAGATCTGTACTTCATTAGAAGGGAGCAGCCGGGAAAAAGCAGAGACTGTCTTACAGGAACGACAGCGCTATCTGCAAAAACTCTATGGAGAGACTTCTGTGATGGGGGCACAGATCGACAAACTGTATCAAGAAGCAAAACAAGTTTTTTTGGAGAGCGAAAAAATACAGAAATCAGTAGAAAAGCACATGACGTATACCTTAGAGATGCAGAAAACGTTGCTGGAAGAACAAAAGGAATCCAATAAAATTGCACTGTCCAGCAAAAAGGAGGTCATCCAGGAAAAGGAAAAGCAGATACAAAGGTTGGAGCAGGAAGTAAAATCCCTGCAGGAAACCGAAATTTCCCTCCGGGAAGAAAACCGGCAGATACGGCAAAAACTTCTGGAACAGGAAACCGAAAAATCGGTTGCTCCTACAGAAAAAGAAGAGACGCTTCTGTATCAGAAAAGAGAAACTTCTGCCAGCCAAAAGCCAGAAAAAAGGGCTGATGTCCTCAAGGAACAGGCAGAGCCACCACGCCGGAATGGCTTCCGGGCATTTTTCCGGAAGAGCCGGCGGGAAAAAGAATCCCGGGAATTTATCAAAACATTTTTAAGCGATAAGGAGTACAGCCAGGAACAACGGGAGTATCTGCTCCGGTGTCTGGAAGAAGGGGACAGCGTTCGGGAAATCCAGCAGTTCGCTTCTCCGAAACTAACGGTGGAGCAGATGGAACGGATGCGCCGGCTGAACAGCCGATAACGCATAAGGAAAAGATAGAGAGGAGGGAACTGGATTGGCAACGGAAACAGAACATGCGCAGATACCGGAATCGAAACCGGTGCGCCCGATCATCCTGTCATCGGGGCATCCGGCTGATAAGATGCAGGAGCTGATGGAAAAACTGGAGCAGGGGGTGAAAGATGTCTTTAGCAGCAGTCAGTATAAAGAATATCTGACGGTCATGTCAAAATTTTATAACTATAGTTTTAACAACGTACTGTTAATCGCCATGCAGAAACCGGACGCCTCTTTGGTGGCCGGTTTCTCTGCGTGGAAAAATCATTTTGGCAGACACGTAAAAAAAGGGGAAAAAGGAATCAAGATCATGGCTCCTATTTCCCGGAAAGTCAAGGCAGAAGAAAAAAGGGAGGAAGGCTCACAAAATGAGAATACAGGAAAAGCAGAAGATTCAGAGCAGAAAACAGGGACAAGGAAAATCATCACCGGTTTTAAAGTTGTCTCTGTTTTTGATATCTCCCAGACAGAAGGGAAGGAACTTCCGGAATATTATGGGGCGGAAGAATTATCCGGGGATGTGGAAGGTTACGCAGATCTCTTTGCGGCAGTCCGGGAGACTTCCCCGGTGCCGGTGGGGTTCGAGAATATCCCTGGGGAAGCTCATGGCTATTACCACCAGGTAGAAAAGCGCATTGCCCTGCAGGAAGGAATGAGCGAATTGCAGAACATCAAGACGCTGATCCATGAGACCGCCCATGCCAGACTGCACGCGATCGACCCGGCAGCCCCGGAAGAAGAACGCGCCGATCAGCCGAATCAGTCTACCAGGGAGGTGCAGGCAGAGAGCGTCGCCTACGTGGTCTGCCAGCATTACGGGTTGGATACGTCTGATTACTCCTTTGCGTATGTCGCCGGCTGGAGCAGTGGGAAGGAGATGCCGGAACTTCGGGCATCGTTGGATGTTATACGGAATACGGCAAGGGACACTATAACAGCCATAGACCATCAGTTGTCTCTGCGTCGGGAATACGAAAAGGAAAGCCCGGAAATGGAGCAAAGGGAAATAAAACAGGAAGAGCCGGAAGCTGGTATATCGAAAGGAAAGCCAGGAGAACCGGAGAAAGGGAAGGAGATGGTACGATGCCTGTAAATGGAAAAGAAGAACGGAACGCGGGGGACTGTATCCGTCAGCTCCGGGAAGAAAAAGAGTATGATGTGGACGCAATGGCCGGGCTGCTCCTGCTGACGCCAAAGCAGCTCACAGCCATGGAATCCGGACGTATCCCGCCCGATGAGATGACATTGGCACTGGCGGGGTATGTGTTTGGTGTTTATCCGGATGCACTGGCGTCCGGTAGTATTGTAAAAAGGAAAACCGACACGGAGTTCATGGAGCAGGCAAAACAGATCCTCAGCTATCTGGAAAAGATAAAGGAAAAGAACGGCCAGCTCCAGGAATATGATTCCGCTTTACAGAAAGAGCTTGACGTTATGGAGAAGGAAAGGAAACCGGAACAGACACAAGAGAAAGAGAAACGTACTGAAATTCAGTACGGGCCAAAATTATAGGAGGAAATAGGATGCAATATATCTATGATATGGAAAATGTACAGGAGAGCAAAGAGAAAGGGAAAGCACGGATGGACGCTTATAAAGAAGCGATGGAAGCAAAAAAAGCAGAAAAAGAGCAGGAAGAGGGTGAGCAGTCATGATGGGGAAGGAAGAATTTTTTGTTTATATCAGGGACAATATCCGGGAATATCTTCCGGAATCTTATCAATACGCGGATATCAGTCTGGCGGAAAACGTCAAGCTGAATGATATTCACTTGACAACGCTGCTTATCCGCCGTCCGGGAGAGACAATGATCCCTGCAATCTACCTGGATAATCTGTATGATGCATACCGCCGGGGAAAACCGGCAGAAGAATGCCTGTCGGAACTGGCAGAAGTCCGGGTACAGGCGAATGTTGAAAACGAACGGGAAGAACTGTTTTCAAATATCAGCCGGTATGATGCGGTCAAAGCTCACCTGCAGATCCGTGCCTGTGATTACGAACAAAACAGAGACCGCCTGCAGGGAAAGCTATATCGGCGGGAAGGGGATTTTGCCCTGACCTACCATATCGAATATGATATGGGGGAATCGTCTGCGAATTTCCAGGTCACAAACGATATCCTGTCAGTATGGGGTGTGGATGAAGAGACAGTACATCAGGACGCCCTTCTGGCAGATCAAAGAAGGGAGCCGGTTTTAGTAAACATGGAAGATACGATTTATCTCATGACAGGTCAGCCTGGATACCAAAACCTTCTCTGGAAAGATGGGGCATTGGATTTGGATAGTGGGATGATCCCCATGTTTATTTTGACGAACAAAAAAATGCATAATGGGGCAGGGATCCTATTTCACGATGGTATGAAAGAGAAGATATCAGAATTGATGGGCGGCGACTACTATGTCCTGCCGTCATCTATCCATGAGGTCATCATTGTACCAACGCAGATATCAGTGGCAGAACTGTCGGACATGGTACATACCGTTAATCGGGAACATGTGGACGTGGAGGATCGCTTGTCCGATCAGGTACAGTTTTACGACAGCCAGGTCAAAGCCTTGGTAAATGCAGAAAAATGGCTGGCGGCGCATCAAATCAATATCAATACAGTCAGCCCTGCCCTGCGGGGAATGGTGGCAGTGAGCGCGGCGTCTGCCAGCAGCGTTTACGCTGTTGATAAGGGCACACTGCCATTTGGGGTCCTGGAAGCATTGAAACAGGAATGTCGGGAGAACAGATTAGAAGCTTATATGGATTTTTCTGATCCGGCCTATGATGCCATCTGTCAGAAAAGTATCACAGAGCGGTTTGATATGCGGCCGCAAACAGAAAAAACAAAGAGGGAAGAGTCGAGACGACCGCCAGAACAGGGAAAGAGCCTGTAAGGGATACTGCCCGCGTATTGAATTTCAGTACGCGGGTAATATTGCTTAGGTGATATGGGAATCCAGCATAATGATAGACTATGGAGTTTCATAAAAACCTACGACAGAAGATGTACTGAATTTCAGTACAAAGGTTTTTGGAAGGAGGGAACAGAATGGAACGGGAAACCCGCGATGTATTTCTGAGTATCCAGCAGGCAGCCCGGTGGATGGACCCATTTTTTAAACTGACGACAATGGGAGGTATCATGCTATTGCAGTATTTTGCCCGTCAGGCTACAGAGAAGAAACTCCGGTCGGGGACAGTGAAAGATTTTTCGGAGTTTATCAGATTGACGGAAGGAAAATACGATATCATGAACATCCCGACGATGGATACGGAGCAGATCACAAAGGAGCTGCAGGACTTAGGTGTCCGGCATATGGTCTTACCGGATCTCAATAAAGATGACGGGATGCTGCAGGTGGCCGTCTACCAATCGGACAAAGATAAGTTTGGCGCATGGTACCAAAGGCATATCTTAAATGAGATGAAGGGTGGTGAAAAAGGCATCCGGGACTTGCGAAACCTGACAAATGGCCGGACAAGCATCCTGTCTTTACCACTGGAAGCAATGAAAGGAGAATGGCAGGATGATTTCAAAGCCATGGGGATCAATTTTGCCACACTACCAGACCTGCGGGTCGGAGATGGACAGGTACAGGTCATTGTTGCCAATAGCGATCTGCCGCAGGTAGAACATTGGTACAAGCTGATGAAAGATGACTTAGCAAAAGACGGGACAGTTATCGAGGACTATAATACGATCAGTATGACAGAATATGCGCAAACCGGTCAGATGACAGAGCAGTCCTATATCAACGGAGCGGATAAAGAATATCAGGAAGCCAACCAGAAATATGAAGGAAAAGAAAAAGGCGAGGTAGAAAAGGCGGTACAGGAAAATCAGATATTGAAAAATGAGACGGCAGCATCTTTTGAGAGCTATGCCAATGACCCGGCGTATCTGCCACTTAGTATCGACCATGAGACATTGGTAGAAAATTCCTCCCGCCATCTGCAGGATTTTTGGGAAAAGGGACAGTTTGCTTGCCGTGTACCAGGAACGTGGGGCGGCAAAGATAAGGAACGCCTGCTCATCCTTCCATTATCGCAGGTGTTTGTCAGACAGGATGGAGAGTCCTATCTGGCATTTATCAAGAAGGATGAGCCGCCGCAGGTCATCGGTGCGGCGACAGGAAAAAAAGCCTGGGGAGACCTGCCGGGGAGTGATTTTGCCAGACAGTATTTTGACACAGTCGGAGATGGCGCGCTGCATCTTGACCAGTCGCAAAGTCTGGCGAGAGGGAAGGCTGTCAACCGACAGGGAATGGATATGGAGAGAATGGATATCCGTCAGCAACAAAAAGCTTCCCCGGTCAGAAAAGACAGCCGGCAGTCGGAAAAAGGGCCGGAATCTGCCAGGGAAAAGACCAAGGGCACATCGGATATCACAGTCAGATATAAACCGGATCCGGCAAAACGGCCAGAGCATATCATACCGCCGCCAGTATTGAGGCGGTAAGCAGGAGGGAAAACATGCCTGAAACACAGAAAAAGAAGACGCCATGGGGAGCTTTGTTTGCCCTCATGGTTGTTTTTTTAGTCTTGTCTTATTTTATCTCTGGTTTATTTGTCATGGATGGAGTGACTGTGCAGAATTATCAGGACAAGTTATTGTATGTTATCCTGCATCCTCTATACCCATGGTTTAACCAGTATACCCCGGCGGTGATGGGGGTGGGGCTGATTGTGTGGGTTTTGGTCGTCTCTTACTACATCACCTATCACCGAAACTTCCACCCGGAGGCGGAGCATGGCGTTGCTGATTGGGCGGATTTAAAAAAGGCGTCAAAAATACTTTGTGATAAGAAAAACCCGGACAGAAATACCTATGTCAGCCAAAATGTAAAGATTGGGTTTGATGCGTTATCCAACATGAACATGCTCATCATTGGTGGCTCTGGTTCCGGAAAGACTACTTCGGAGCTGATACCAAATTTATTTCAAGCTAATATGAGTAATATCATCCTCGACATCAAAGGCGACCTGCTAAAAGAATACGGCGGTTATCTGAAAAGTATTGGTGTGACGGTAAAAGCCTTGAACTTTAAAAATCCGCTGGAATCCCACCGGTATAACCCATTCCGCTATATAAAAAATTATAGTGACCTAATCGGCATCATTACTAATATTCAACAGTCGGTAAAGCCGCCGGACGCTATGAAAGGAGACCCCTTTTGGGATGATGGAGTTGCCCTGTATCTACAAGCATTATTTGAATATGAATGGCTTATTTCTCAAAAACAGGGCCGGATAGGGACAATGAATAACATCCTGAAACTGGTCAACATGGAAACGAAAAAGATTGATGAGGATGGGACAACCGCCCTGCAGCAGGAGATGGATAGCCTGGCGATGGTATATGGGGAAGACTATCCGCCGGTGCGGGATTACCGGAAACTGAAGGAGGGAGCGACAGAGACTGTCCGCTCTATTATCATTATGGTAAATGCACAGCTCAAACTGTTTGAATTGCCGGAAATCCGCCGTATCTTTGAAGATGATGACATTGATATCCCGTCCTTAGGGCTGGGAGTGGACGGCAACCCGGAGAGAAAGACAGCGCTGTTTTTGGTCATGCGCTCCGGGGATACATCTTATAACCTGTTTATTAACATGTTTTACACCCAACTCTTCCGGGTACTCCGGGATATCGCGGATAATGACTGTCCTGGCGGAAAATTGCCAATCCATGTCCGATTATGGGCGGATGAATTTTATGCAGGCCCTAAACCGGCAGATTCCGAAATGCTCCTGGGAGAAATCCGGAGCCGGAATATGTCCATGGCGCCGATCCTGCAAGACGTAGCGCAAATTAAAACGTTATTTCCTAATGATAAATGGGAGATTTTCTGCGGGAACTGTGCCGTCATGGTTTATCTGGGTTCCGGACCAGCCGCCCATACCACCCATCAATGGATATCGGATATGCTGGAAGATATGACCATTGACAGCCGGTCGGAGCATTTGGGATATATGTTTAGCTCTAATAATAATTCCAATCTGCAGATGCAAAAGGGCGGCATCAAACTTATGACGCCAGGGCAAGTGGCACGGATGCCAAAGGATGACTGTATCCTTTTTGTGGAGGGATGGCGTCCGATTTACGATCAGAAAAGATGGCCATTTGCCACAGACGAATTTAAAAAGGCAAAGGAAATAGCCGGAGAACAGGGATATAAAAACCCCGTCCGCGTAGTTTATAACGAAAAGACGGGACAGTACAAAACGCTGGAAGGGGAAGAAAAACTCCGAATCCTCACCAAAGAGGAATTTGATTTCTACAAAGAAGCAGAGAAGAACGATGATTCTATCAAGACTTTTGAAATGGATATGCAGCAGTTTTTATACACCAACTGGAACGAAGACCCACGCCCGACGGAGGAAGACCTGCAGGAGATGATAAAGGATATCGGGAGGAAGGACACGACCGCCATGGAACCGCCGCCGGACGCCTATCCCCTCCTTGATGAGGAAGATTACGAACAGGAACCGGAAGAAGACGGCCCATGGGATTTGTCCGGCAGTATCTTCGATTGTTTGCTGCGATATGCAGACTTATTGCCACCGGATGAAATCGAGGAGATTATTGGCGGTATGGAAGACGGGCTTAGTAATCAAGATATCAAGACATACTTTGCATTACATGACGCCGTAAAGATGCGGCAGTACCGCCGGGCACTTGTAGCCGGAAAAGGAACGTACTGAAATTCAGTACGACTTCCGGTATAAGTAATTACACTGGAGACGTTCTTTGTTTGATTGTCTCCGGTGTAATATCATATTTGATTACTCTTCTATACCTTGCACGATTCTTGCATATTCGTTGCATTCTTCATTATACGGGCATTTGGTACAATCGTTTTCATATTTCGGGCATTCTTTTTCCAGTAATGTTTCTAATTCTTTTATTTTGTCCTGCATTTTTTCCTCTTTCCTGACGCATTTGCTGCGTCAATAATGGTAGATTTGGAAGTTCACTTCCAAACTTATCTCCTTTCGGTGTTTCTGACTATATTATATCTCTAATATTAGAGAATGTCAATAGCAAAATCACAAAAAATAGAGAAAATGCTTGACTATATATGTGAGAAAATGATAAACTATAAAAAATAAAATAGTATATAATATAGAAAAGGAGAAAAAAGAATGCTTCAATATAAAATAGATGTAATCAGTGAATTGGAAAAAGTGGGTATAAATACAACAAAAGCTAAAAGTACAGGAATTTTTGGGCAAGAAACAATGAGAAAATTCCGTAATGGAGACACTAAAATATCATTAGATAACCTTAATCGATTGTGTGCAGTTCTGGAAATGCAGCCAAGAGACATTATAAAATATATAGAGACAGATGAGGACAGAGAAAAATATCTCTCAAAAATTTGTGATACACATGTTGACAATCACAAAAAATAGTGATAAAATATGTGTAGTAAAAAGAAGGGAGGGGAAAAGAAATTGCAAATAGAATATAGTAAGAAATCAGTGAAATACATTAATTCAGCAGATAAACCGACGAAAAAAAGGCTGAAAGAAGCAATTGAAAAAATACCATTTGGAGATATTAAAAAGTTGCAAGGGGCGGGAGAAGGTTATAGACTCCGTGTTGGTGATTTGAGAGTCCTGTTTACAATGGAAGATGATAAAATTTATATTGATAATATCATCCCAAGAGGGCAGGCATATAAAAGATTATAGGAGGCAAAACATGAGTAGAGAAATGTTAAAAAATCTGATAGAATTAGTGCCGGAAAATGATATTGAAGTATTATACCGTGTGATTGTGAAATTCGTTCCAGAGGTAGAGCCAGAACCTGGAGAACTGGAAGCCCTCTTGGAAGGACGGGAAGACAGAAAAAAGAATGGGACGATTCCTCATGATGCTATTAATTGGGAATAAGAAGGAATGAACCTTAATGATTATATTACCATATGTTATATATTGAAAATTTTGTTGGCCTGTTATGTATATGTAGCAGGCCAATTTATTATAGATAAAGGAAAATATAATGGGAGAAAAATGGCGACAATTAAAATATGAAGATCGCTTGCAATTAGATATATGTCTTAAAGGGAAAATGAAAGTGCCAGACATTGCAAAATTGTTACATGTTGCGAAGACAACGATATATCGGGAGATAAAACGGGGGAAATTTACCAAAAGAAACTCTGATTGGACGGAATCAGAAGTGTATGACCCATATGTGGCGAACGAAAAATATAAGGAAAATTTGCAGAAGCGGGGGAGACAATTAAAAATAGGCAATGATTTGAAATATGCATCTTATTTGGAAAAGAAGATTATAGAAGATAAATATTCCCCGGAGGCAGCACTTGTCACAGCAAAAAGAGATACAGACCAAGGATTCCAGACGACAATATGTGTGAATACATTATATTCTTATATCAGGAAGGGGATATTTTTAAATCTTACGATGGAAGACCTTCCGATTAGAAAAAAGAAGCAGAAGAAAAAGCGTGTCAAGGTACAGAAACGGGCACAGGCGGGAACCAGTATCAGCCTGCGGCCAAAACATATAGATAAGAGAGAAGAGTTTGGAAACTGGGAAATGGATACCGTAGTCGGGGCACAGAAAGAATCAAAAAATATACTATTAGTCCTAACTGAACGGAAGACAAGGGAAGAAATCATACGAAAAATGAAAGATAAATCTGCCGCATCTGTTGTCAGAGCATTGGATGGGCTGGAAAGAAAGTTGGGGACAACGCTTTTTCGTAAAATATTTAAGACAATCACAGTAGATAATGGGACTGAGTTTAGCGATGTAAAAGGAATAGAACGGTCAAAAAGAAGTCGAAAAAAGCGGACGAAACTCTTTTTCTGTCACCCATACCGCAGTTGTGAACGGGGAAGTAATGAAAACAACAATCGCCTTATCCGTCGGCACATCCCCAAAGGCATTAATTTTGACTTTATGCCCCGTACTGAAATTCAGTACGTAGAAGACTGGATAAACAACTATCCCAGAAAGTTGTTCGGATTTCGATCGGCGGGAGAGTTGTTCCAGGAAGAATTATTAAAATTGGGAATCAGCGTCAATTAGCTGATAATTGAGATAGAAAAAGCAAAAAAGATGCGTATAGGCTGCCGAAAGACAGCCTTTTTGTCGTACCTTTTTTTATTATTGAGGAAATTATATTATGAGACAATGTGAAAAAAACGTCTTATCACGTAGATGTAATGGATTTTTGTGTAAAAGTACATTATAATAAGGATAAAACAGGGATAGGCCCATAAATCTTTAAAATTTTTCAAAAAAAATGTTGCAAAAAAACTTGACATTTGCAGAAACCATGAATTTCTTATGGCTGACCTTGATTAATATGCTTTTTTAGGATATTATTTAAGGAAGCGCTGAAAAAAGTGCCTTATCATATTTGCAGGAGGTTTTCATATGAGTTTAGTATATGTTTTTTTTGCAGACGGATTTGAAGAAGTAGAAGCACTCACAGCAGTGGATTTATTAAGAAGAGCCGGCGAGGATGTGCGAATGGTTTCTGTTATGGGAAGAAAAGCGGTGACCGGATCCCACAATATTTCAGTGGAGTGTGATATGGTGTTTGAAGAGATAGGAAAAACAGCGGATATGCTTGTGCTGCCAGGCGGACTGCCAGGAACGGATCATTTGCGAGAGCACCGGGAACTGGCGCAGCTGCTCACGGAGCAGTATCAGGACGGTCGATATGTGGCGGCTATCTGTGCGGCGCCGTCGGTCTTTGCAGGACTGGGATTCCTTGAGAACCGGAAGGCAACCAGCTATCCGGGATGTGTGGATGCGTCCCGGTGCGGCAGCTATGTGGAAGATCCTGTGGCGGTGGACGGAAATGTTATTACCAGCCGGGGTGTCGGTACGGCGATACCTTTTGCCCTTGCGCTCATCGAGGTATTGGAGAGCCGCGCAGAGGCAGAGAAGATTGCCGCGTCAATCGTATACCGGTAATCAGGAGGAATTTATGAGTCAGGAGAATCAAACCGGCTTTTTCAGGCAGTATTTTATCGCATGTTTTCAGCCGGGGAAATATAAGTTGCTGCTGGAAAAAAAGACAGGCAGCCATGTTCTGTATCTGGGTCTGCTTCTGCTTTTTCTTCTGGTGGTAGATACGCTGATTCCTTTCGGAGCATGGACAGCCAGCGTGGGAGGGTTCCGGAATCTGTTTATGAACCGTATTCCGGAATTTACTCTGGATAATGGAACGCTCACCATGGAATCGCCGCTTTCTTTTGAAATCGGCTCATCTATCCGGGTGGAGATCAATTCGGGCGTGGAGAAATTCACACAGGAAGATTTTGATGAAGAGTACCTGCAGGAAATTCTTGTCAGCAAAACAAATGTGTTGATCCGCACGGGCGAAACGGGTTCCGAACTTTCATTATCTGCCCTGAGCGGTCTGTATTTGGACAATCAGGTGCTCACGGCGGCGATACCCGCCATTATGGTCATGCTGCTGTTCTATTTTATAATGATTTTTATATCTAAGGCTGTGCAGTATCTGATAGTCTCTCTGGTATATGGACTGATCTGCCGGGTGGGCGTACGCTCGCCGGAGGGGGAGACGCTATCCATCAAGGATTCGTTCCTCATTGCGGTGTATGCCAAGACTCTTTTTGCCATCATCGGCAGCGTCAATGCCAGTCTGGGTTATATCATAAGCAGTTTCTGGGTATCTATGATATCCATTGTATTTGTCATGAGTTATATGTTTAAAGCGGAAGTTTCTGTTTTGAAACCGGAAGTTTCCTGAAAGGGGAGATAATATGTCAAAAGTTATTATGGTTACCGGCGGCAGCCGGAGCGGGAAAAGCGTGTTGGCCGAGAAGAAGGCGATTGAATATGGAAAAAGAAGCGTGCTTTACATTGCTACGGCTATTCCTGTAGACGAGGATATGAAGGAACGAATCCGCATCCATCAGGAACGCAGGGATTCCGAGTGGGGAACGTATGAAGGATACCGCGATCTGGGCGATGTGGTGAGCAGTACGGAAAAGGACACGATCCTTCTTGACTGTGTGACAGTGCTGGTCACTAATATTTTGATGGAAGACGAGAGGGATTTTGACAAGATAAGCGCCAGGGAGATTGAAGATCTGGAAGCACAGGTCATGCTGGAACTGGGTAATATTATCAAAGGCGCCAGAGACGGCAACAAGACGCTGATTCTTGTGACCAATGAAGTAGGGATGTCCGTGGTTCCTTCCTATCGTCTGGGAAGAATTTTCAGCGATATCACAGGAAAAGCGAACCAGCTCATCGCCTCTTTAAGCGATGAGGTTTATATGTCCATCAGCGGTATTCCGCTGCGCCTGAAATAGGTGACGGTATGAAAAAGAAAAAAAGAAGCCCGATTTCTCTCCTGATCCTGCTGATCTGCCTGGCAGTGGCCGCTTTTTCCGCCTGGAAGCTCTATGGTTATTTTCGGGGCTACCGGGACGGAGAGAAGGAATACGAGGAGCTGACGCAGTATGTGGAGACATCACAGCAGGAGGAGACGAAAAAAGGAAAGAAGGATAAATGCCCGATCACCGTTGATTTTGACTCTCTGCGGGCCATCAACGAGGATATTGTCGCCTGGCTGTATATTCCTGATACGGGAGTGAACTATCCGGTGGTGCAGGGCGAGGATAATGAGTATTATCTTCATCATACTTTTGAGAAGAAAGAGAATTTTTCCGGAGCTATTTTTATGGATACTACATGCAGTCTGGATTTTTCTTCGGACAACAGTATCCTTTTCGGTCATAATCTGAGAACCGGTGAAATGTTCGGGCAGCTGAAGCGGCTGTACGATACCGATTATAATGAGGAGGCTGATTACCAGAAACACCCGGTCATCTGGGTGGTAACTCCGGATTTGGCCATGGAATATCGGATATTTGCAGCAAGAGAAATCAGTGTGGAGCGGGATACGGACGTCTACATGGTAGACTTTGCGCAGCGGGAGGAGTATCAGGCATGGATGGAGCAGCAAAAAGCCGCCTCCATGTATGAAACAGATACGGACATTTCTTCCTACGAACCGATGCTCACACTTTCTACCTGTACATCAGATACAGAGGACGGCCGCTTTATCGTACAGGCGATCCGTATTCAGGTGCGCGCACAGTAAGGAAAGGAAATGTGATGTGGAGAAAAATGTGGAATTCTTCCAATCGGAAGGTTCTGTGCTGTAATATCATAACTGCCCTTGTTCTCAACCTTTTCCTGGAATGGATGGAAAGAAAGTCTGTGGCGGAGGTTCTTTCCTTTGTCAATGAGAGGACTTATGTATTTCTTTTTAATGCGGCTATAATTTTCATGTCTCTTTCTCTGATATTGCTTGTCAGAAAGAAAATATTTGTATATGCGGTTATTACCGGGTGCTGGATTCTCATAGGAACTACGAACGGTATTGTTCTGAACGGAAGAAAGACTCCCTTTACCGCAGTGGATCTGACTGTTGCCAAATCAATTCTGCCAGTGCTCAATAGTTATCTGGAGCTCTGGCAGATTGTATTACTGGTGATTTTGATGATCGGGGGAGTCATAGCGCTCGTATGTCTGTGCCTCTATTCGCCGTCCAGCGGCAGATCCTTTGATATGAGAGCAAATGTACTGCTGGTACTGCTGCTGTCGCTGCTTTTCGGAGCCGTTGCTTATGTGGGAGTGGGAAGAGGACAGATTATCAGTAAGTTTGATAATCCTATCAACGGTTACAAGGATTATGGCGTTGCCTACGGTTTTTGCGTGACAGCTCTTGATACCGGGATAGACCGGCCTATCAATTACAGCAGGGACAGGATCAATAAGCTGAAGAGCAGGATATCTGACGCGCTTTCCGAGAAAGAAGAAAAGGAAAATACAGAGAACAGCCGCGAACCGAATATCATCTTTATTCAGCTGGAATCATTTTTTGATCTGACCCAGGTGAAAGATCTGAATATATCTGAGGACCCTATTCCATTTTTCCATCAGCTTCAGGAGCAGACCACTTCCGGCAGGCTGACGGTGCCGGTGTACGGCGCGGGGACCATCAATACGGAGTTTGAGGTGATCACCGGCATGAGTACGGAATATTTCGGCACGGGAGAGTATCCGTACCGGAGCGTTTTGAAGGACAAGACCTGCGAGAGTATTGCGTATTGGCTGAAAGATTTATCTTATGAGAGCACGGTGATTCATAACAATAACGCGTCATTTTATGACAGATACCGGGTATTTTCCAATCTGGGATTTGACAATTTTATTACCATTGAAAATATGAATGTCAAAAGCTGGACGGAGGCCGGATGGGCGAAGGATGCTATTTTGACGGATTATATTATGGATACTTTGGGGAAAACCAGTTCCAGAGATATCATTTATACTATATCGGTACAGGGACATGGCGATTATCCTACAAGCGGTCAGGAGGATGCGAAGATTCAGGTGTCTGGTGAAGGATACAGCGAATCCTACCTTAATCAGGTAACCTATTACGCCAATCAGATTCATGAGATGGATGAATTTTTGCAGGAATTGATCGGAAAACTGGAGAAATGCGGCGAGGATACCATGGTCATCGCTTATGGAGACCATCTTCCGGGGCTGGATTTCGAGACGGAAGATTTAAAAGAAGGAAATAAATATGAGACGCCGTATTTTATCTGGGATAACTTTGGATATAACAGCAGTCATAAAGAGGAGGAGTCAGAGAATCTGTCCGCTTTTGAGCTGGCCTCCAAGGTCCTCTCTCAGGTCAATATACACAGCGGAATCATCAATCAGTTTCATCAGACTATGAAAGGGACTAAGAATGAAGGAAAGAATCTGAAGCTTCTTCAGTATGATATGCTTTATGGGGCCGATTTTTCCCATGAGGATGAGGAAGAGCTGGAACCAACGACTCTTAATTACAGCCTGAAACCTGTACGGGTGACGAAAGTGAAGGAAAACGACAGTAATTATCTGCTGCTTGGAGAGAATTTTACCGAATTCAGCCGCGTGTACATCAATGGGATTCTTACAAATTCCACCATGAAAAGCAGCCAGGTCCTTGAGATCAAGGCCAGCGCCTTAAAAGACGGCGATGAAATAGTCATACATCAGGTGAGTAAAACAAACAGTGATATGACTCTGAATAAATCAGATGTATTCACCTTCCATAAATCTCTGGTGGAGCCATTATATAAAGACAGCACAGAAGTGCAGAATGGAGAATAAACATATAGAATAAGAAAGGCCGCCCGAGGTCTGTCTGCTGCATAATGATTCCGGCAATGTTTTTCCGATGGGAGTTGTCAGGAAAGATGATCCGGCAGGCAGGCTGCGGGCGGCTGTTTTTGTCCGTATCAATTTTCTTCCCACACGCAGTTCATAAAGTTGTGCTGCAGCTCTTTATAATATGTCCGGCTGACGGGAATCTTTGAACCGTCAGACAGGGTGCAGGTCTGCCGGTTCATGGTGACGATATGCCGGCAGTTGACCAGAAAACTGCGGTGGGAGAAACTGAACCAGCTTTCGGTATTGTCTTTCAGGGCGTTCAGTTTTTCCGGCGTTCTGTAAATGGTTTCTCTCGTATGGATCTCCGTGTTCCGCAGTACCCGTTCCATGTAAAGGATGTCCTTCTGCGGAATTCGCGCGGTGGTTTTTCCAAACTGGATGGCGAGATAAAAACGGCCAAGTTCCTCCAGGCGTGCAATCGCTTTTTGCAGCGCTTTCGGGAGATAAGTGTCTGTCTGACTTTTCAGAATGAAATATATGTGGGAGGATTCATATACCTGCGAGGCATAGTCAACATAATTAGTGATATAAATAATCTGGCAGTCAGGCAGCAAAGAAGTAATGTTTTTTGCCGTCTGGATTCCGGAGGAACCCTGTAGTTCAATATCCATAAATACGATATGAGGCTCAAACTGGCGTTCTCTGACGGCAGCGAGAATATCAGAATCATCGGAAAAGGAAAAAATCTGTGCTTCCATAGGGCTATACTGTTTAATTTTCTGGCATATTTCTTCGGATGTAATAGGATTATCTTCACAGACAGCGATTGTCAGCATGAAAAAACTCCTCTCTGTCTCATTTTCGAGATGAATATGCAGAAAATGGAATGAAACGGCTGTCATGAGGCGCCCGGACTGAAAACATTACATTTACTGCATTTTTTTCATCAACAAAATAATAATCTTTATTATACAAGATTTTTAATATATATGAAACAGAAAAAATGCCATAATTATTTCACGTTTTTACAGGAAGTGTTGGATATATTTCTCTGCTTTTTCCAGATCTCCTTTTTGCAAAAGGATAGAGATGACCTGAAGGTGACCGGCAATATCATGATTCTGCTTCCGTAGCAGAAGATTTTTCTCCTGAATATCTTTAAAATCAGCTATGTTTTGCTCAAGAATTTTTTGTTTCTTTCTGTGCAGATGAAAGTCTTTCAGTATCTGCCGGGCTTCAAGGAGTCCCTGTTCAAATAGCACAGAGGCAAGGAAAAGTCCCAGGAACACAAAAATCCAGCCGCTGGAGCCCAGCTGCTCCAAAAAAGCGTAAAGTACGCCGGTACCGATGAAGAAAGCAACCAGTCCAAGCTTGATCAGAATCAGCAGATTCATTTTCTGCACATAGGTATTCCAGAGCCAGATGGCGAAAGGAGTAAAAATCGCCTGCACGATTACCGGAGGGAAGATGAAGAGAAACAGGCGGATGGGATCATTTTCCGGCGCTATGGTATTGGAAGATGTATTCAGATCCAGATGAAGAGCATAACTGATCACATAATAGACCATTCCCATATTCAGCTCTATGCAGCTGGCATAAAGAAGAACAAACAGATTATTCTCGATGTGCCGGAACAAACTGCCGCGGTATAAAAGCATGCTGGCAAGAAAAGGGGGGAGCAGCAGTATTATTTTATAGGAGGCCGTGGTGATTTCTCCAGTCAGCAATGTATAAATAATGGGAAGCAGCATAAATGGCAGACTAAACAAAAAAGAGTGCCTGACATGGGAGCGCGGCGTCATAGTTTTGCTGATGTAAAAAAATACGGACGACAGGTAAATGATATGGGAGCCGATAAAGGCCGCGGTGAATATTTGAGAAGAAGATAAATGCAGTGTCATGGCAGATTCCTTTCATCAGGTATAATCAATCATAATGTCAGAAACAAAAATGTTCTTGTGATCCTGCCACCGGCAGGCGCCGTCCCGTTTTCTGACGATTTCTTCAATGATCGACAGACCAAGCCCGTGATAAAATGTATCGGACTTTGTGGTTTTATGATCAAAAACTGTGTCTGGATTTTTTGCATTTTCCATATGAATAAAAAGAAAATTCCCTTTATATGTAATGGAAAGATTCAAAAAAGGCGTCTCCTGCCCGGAAGTCTCACAGCTCTCAATGCCGTTATTCAAAAGATTGAAAAACAGGCTGATAAATGTGGGGGCCGGAATCCCGATCTCCTGTGGAAGAAGAATATCACAGGAAAATGCGATGCCCAGATTCTCACATTCCGTCTCTTTTCCGTGCAGGATCACATCGAGTATATCGTTATCGCAGTAATGTTTATATCGTACACTCTGAAAAGACGAAGAAAAATCACCGCAGGCATTGCGGGCGTCCTCCAGTCGGTCTTCCTCCAGCAGCCGCTCGATCAGCCGCAGATGCTCCCGCACATCCTCCATCTGCCTCTCCATGCCCGCCTGAGACGCGCGGAGCCCCTGCTCCTGCCGAAGCGCCGTCCGGCGCTGCATCTCCAGATATTCCACGTTGATTTTCGCGTAAAATTCCCGCAGAGAAACAAAAATAAAAACCACAATAAACAATATGATGCTGATATAGATAAAAAAGAACAGTACAATGGAAATGTGCGTCCGGTACACATAAAGATAATAGGCGAAAATGAAAAGGGGCACCGTCAAAAGTAGCGCCGCCAGTATCACACCGGCCCGCCGGAAAAAAATCGAGTGTTTTGTCGTATCTTTATCTTTTACGTCTTTTTGCATGAAAAACCTCCTGAGTACGAAGGGCAGGGCCTTCAAAGAGTGATGGTGTTACTTGTAAAAGTATTTTGTGTTAGCATTATTATAATGGATATCTGGAAAAGAGGAAAGGGAAAACAGGAAGGGAGAAAATCGGAAAAAGGAAGCAGAGAAAACCGGGAAAGGTGGTATATTTCTTCTGTCACTGAAACAAAGTATGTGATATACTTATAAAGAAAAGACTATAGCAGAGAAATAGAAACGAAAATGGCACGCAGCCTGAAAACAAATGTAAAAATATGGGAAATATATTGTTATAGAAATAAAAATATTATAAAATAAATATTGTCCATCAGGACAATACCCGGGCAAGCGGGGAAAGGAGGACAAGATGGAAGAGATGACAGTTTTGGAAATGCAGAGATTTTTGAACCAACAGTATGCAGAAGGCAAAACAGAGCTGGAAGCTCTCAGAAATTTAATGGCAATTTTGGGATTGACCTATCCACAAACAGAAAAAGATAAATGAATAAAAAATACATAAAGAGAGCGGACTTGCCGCCGCTCTCTTTGTTTTACACAATTCCAATCGCAATAACCCGGTTACAATAATTTCAATAGCTCACGAATATATTCTTTCGTCTCCTTCGTTTTCCCTTCAGCAAGAAGGTAGGAGACTGTCTGCAGATGACCGGCAATATCGTGATTCTGCCGGCGAAGATGAAGATTCCGTTCCCGCACTGCCTTATAACTCTGAAGATTTTCATCGAGAACTTCCTGTTCCGCCCGGTGCACATGCAAAAGCAGGCGCATCTGCCGTATCCCCCGAAAGAAAAGAAGAATAGAAAAAAACGTTCCCAGAAAGACGAAGATCCATCCGATCCTGCCCATAAATTGCGGAAAAACATACAAAACACCGCTGCCGGACAGCGACGTGGCCAGCACAAGCTGAATCAGTATCTTTAAATTGATATACTGAACAGCCTTCTGCCAGAGACGAATGAAAAAAGGCATAAAAAGTACCTGCACCACGATGGGCAGACAGATAAATACCAGCAAATCCACAGGATTATCCCGCGGAACAACAGGATCCAGGAAGGAATGAATCTCCCGATGAAAAAGAAATATCAGAGGATAATACAAAATCGTCGCGACAAACTCAACGATTCCCAGGCAGATCACGATAAAAAAATAATTACCCATCCGCCGCCAGAAACGCGTCCCGTAAAGCAACCCGTTCGCCGCCAAAGCAACACAGTAAAAAACAATCTTGAAAAAAGGCGACTGCGCGTCACCGGTAATCCCTGTATACAAAAGAAGAATCCCCAGAAAAGGAAGACTGCAAAGAAAAGGTTTCCTCACAAAAAAACGCGGAGAAAGCGTTCGGCTGAAAAAGAAAACCATGGAGGCGGCATAGCACAGGTGGGCAAACAGGTAGATTAAAGTGTAAATCTGTGATGTTGAGATGAAGAGTGTGGATGGCAAAGGGCGGCCTCCTTTCTTTATAATAATGGAAATGTATGGGCTGTAAAAAATATGCGCGGTTTACATTTCATTTTATTATAAAAGATAAGAGAGAAAATAGAAATACCCCGGCAATATATTTTACATTTTATGTGCCGTGTGAGGGAATCTGTGATATAGTTACTGTAAAGAATGGTTTAAAAAAGAAAAAGAAAATAGAATGTAAAAAAATGTAAAAAATGGTTGAAAATGTAATTTTTGTAGTATATAATCAGCTTACCTTTGTAAAGAGGTAATACCCGGGAGACCGGAGAAAGGAGGAAAAATGCAGGAGAATATGACAGATAAGCAGTTGGAAGTAATTTTGAATTTAGTGGCTGACAAATTTGAATCATGCGAGAATATGGAAGAAGTGAAGAAGGCCGTTGATGATGTGAGAAAAATGGCCAAAAAAGAAAAAACAGAGTGATAAAATAATGAAACGTACTATTATCAAATAAGGCAGGAAAGCGTACCGTCCTCTCAAAATCAGATGAAGATTTTGTTGATTAAGAGAGCGGGGAGTTTTCCTGTCTTATTTTTTGTAAAAAATATTCTAATCATCAGTCACCCCATCCCCTGCTTCAACTCCTCAATATAGCGAAGCGCTTCCTCCGTTTTTCCTTCCGCTATGAGGTATGAGACGGCCTGCATATGTCCGGACATATCGTGATTCTGTTTGCGGAGCTGCAAGCTGTCATTTTGCTGCTTTTCAAAATCTTCCAGGTGCTGTTTCAGCAGTTTCTGTTCTTTTTCTCGGAAGTAAGATTGACGGAACAGTTTCTGGAGCTGTATGACGCCCCGGAAGAATACGACCACGGAGACGAGAAGGCAGAGGAAGGCCAGGATCCATCCGGGGCGGCCGAGCAGGTTCGGAAAAATGTATGGGAATCCGCTGAAGCTGATAAATGTCAGAAGACCGAATTGGATGACAATCTTCAGATTGATTTTGCTTAAGTATTTTTTCCATACGATAATGGCCAGGGGCGTCAGAAGGAACTGGATGATGACAAAAGGAATCCCGGTGATACATAATTTCTGAATATCCTTGGGATCAGCAAGGCTGTTGGGGATAAACGGGATGCCGAACCAGAGTTCAAGGATGCCGAAACAGTATATGTAAGCCAGAATATTTTCTGCCAGTAACGAATAGGCGACGCCGAAGAAAAAGTTTCCGATTCGCTGCATGATTTTGTCCCTGTACAGTATCATACAGGCCAGAAACATGGAACCGTACAGAAAGAAAATGTGAGCGGGAGAGTGTACTTCTCCGGTAATCACTTTGTAGCAGACCGGAATCAGCAGAAATGGCAGATTCTGCAGCGCCGGATGTATCTGCGTAAAACGAGGAGTCAGGGTGCGCCTGTAATAAAACAGGACGGAGGCCTCGTTTAAAGCGTGAGTCACGGCAAAAAATATAAAATAAAATTCGAAGGGAGAGGTTTTCGGAAACATGGATACTCCTTTCTGTGAGATACGTTTAAAAGCGGGACGCTACCGATAGCGCAGCATGATGTCGGAGACAAAAGAGGTCTGTCTGTCCTGCCAATGGCAGGAACCGTCCCGCTGCCCGGCGATTTCTTCGAGGATGAGGAGGCCGAGACCGTGGGAAAATGTATCGGCTTTTGTGGAAGAATGTGAGAAAACGGTCGCCGGATTCTTTGCATTTTCCATGTGAAGCAACAGATAATCGCCCTTGTAATTGACAGAAAGCTTCAGAAAAAGAGACTCCTGTCCGGAAGAGCTGCATCCCTCGATACCATTATTTAAAAGATTGACAAACAGGCTGATCAGCACCGGAGCCGGAAGATTCATTTGCTCAGGCAAAAGAATATGGCAGGTAAATGCAATGTGCAGCAGGTCACATTCCTCTTTTTTCGTGTGAAGAATCACATCAACGATATCGTTTCGGCAGTAATGACGATACCGGGTCTTTTGATAATAAGAAGACAGTTTGGAGCAGAGCTGACAGGCTTCCTTTTCCTGGCCGGAACGCAGCAGGTGCTCCAGCTCATTTAACTGAGACAAGGCAGCATTCATCCGCTGCTGCATCTGTTCTCTGGCATGGATCAGAAGCTGCTCCTGCCGTTTGGCGGCAGTTTCCTGTGTCTGCAGATAATCATTGTCGATTTTCTTATAATATTCCTTTAAGGAAATGTACACATAAACACCGATAAAAAAGATAGGAATGGAATACACCAGAGTAGAAATGTACACCAGAGTATAATCCTGTTCTGTAAAAGCCTGATAGGTGTAAAAGTAAAAAATGATCAGAGCGGCTGCAGTGATTAGCGACAGGACTGTGAAAAGAAGACATTTTATTAAACGATTTTTTTGTTTTTGATGTTTTGATATGGATTTCATATGATTTTTACATCCTCTCATATGGAAATAATGCTTCTGGCAATATCTATAAAATTTCAGAAAATATCTTAAAAAGATTATATATGAATCTGGGGCAGCTTTGCAAGGAGAGAACGACGGCAGTGGAAAATTGGCATAATTATACAGTAGATTTTTATGTTAGGAAAGAAATATTTGTGTTATACTTTACATATACAAACAAAATACGAAATTGTAAAAATAAAACAATTATGTAAAAAACAGTTGTTTGCATAGCAGCTGTGAGATATAATTGTATTGTTTTTAAGGAAGACAATACCCGGGAGACCGGAGAGGGGAGGAAAAATGAGTGATATAATGACAGAAAAAGAAATGCAGACGGTTAAAATGTCCACGTTATATCAGTTACGGCTGATAATTGCCAACGGAGAAAAAGAGGAATATACGAAGGACGAAATCGTTGAACTTCTGGATAAGATAGCAATGGCAAAAGAACAGGAATAGCAGAAAATAAAGGTACTATACATATGATAAAGATAGAACAGGAGCAGAAAAATCTGAAAGCTGTATTTTTCTGCTCCGTTTTTTAGTGTTCATATTTTCTCCTTTCCTGACGTATCTGCTGCGTCAATCCTAAGTGATTTGGAAGTTTACTTCCAAACTTTATCGCTCTTATGTAATTACAGTTTATCTGCCAGGGCAGCGGCCCGGGCGCAGCCGTCTGTTTATTTCATTCACCCCCCGATTGATTTTGTAGTGTTGTGATATTATAATCATAACAAGAATGAAACAAAAAACAAGTACGCACATTTAAGTATGGTACTTACACTGGAGATATATACTTACAATAAAGTGATATACTTACCTGTAGGTGAATATTCAGCCGCAGGTGTGGGCATGTGAAAGAGGAGGAAGAAAATATGGGAGAGATGCATTTCCAATGAAACTCTCAGCTCAACGCTGAAAGAACTGGAAGCGGATAAGCTGGTTCATCGGGAGGAGTATCCGCAGATTCCGCCTAAGGTGGAGTACAGTCTAACGGAGCGGGGCAAATCTCTTATCCCGAGTCTGGACGGAATGTGCGAGTGGGGAGATAAAAATCGCCTGTAAATAAAAGGGCAGTCCTTGTGCTGTCGGAGAGAAGAAAGGAGAAATTGTATGAAACAACAAAATGCAGTAAAAACCTTTGCCATACTGACAATCTTTCTGTTGGCGGTCTTTGGTACATTTCTTATGGCTAAGCCCGTGCAGGCATCGGAATCCGGACAGGTTACGGTGACCGGAGAGCGTTATTACAGCAAGGCCTGGAGGATTCTCGAGCTTGTCAATCAGGAGAGAGCAAAAGCAGGGCTTCCGGCGCTTGTCATGGACAGAGATCTTCTGGACGCCGCCATGCAGAGAGCTTTCGAGATTTCCGTGAATTTCAGTCATACAAGACCGAATGGAGAAAAGTTCCAGTCGGCATTTGAAGCCTCACGCTGGGCCATGGGCGAAAATATCGCTGCCGGCAATACTTCTCCGGAGGCCGCTATGGAGGCCTGGATGAATTCTGACGGGCACCGCTCCAATATTTTGGACAGAGATTTCGTGTGTATCGGCGTCGGCGCAGTGAATGTAAACGGGAAATATTATTGGGTACAATGCTTCGGCGGCACTTTGAAAGAAACCGCGTCCCGGAACAACTATCAGGACGGAAGGGCATCTGCGCATATTTCCTTCGACCAGACGCTCGCATCGGTTCGTCTGTGCGTCAATAAAAATGTACTGTATCTGGGGGGCACAGCGAAAGCATCTCTGTGCTTCGAAGATGTGCTGGGCGAGGTGCCGGTTGCCAATGATACGCTCCTCTTCCAGAGTTCCAACCCGGCTGTCTGCACCGTGGACGCCGGCGGCAATATCCGGGGAGTGGGTATCGGCACAGCGGCGATCAACCTGGTCTCTCCGACTGACGGCAGTATTCTGGCTTCCGCAAATGTAACGGTGACCCTGGATTTAAAAGAGACATCCATCAAGAAGCTGACCGCCGGTAAAAAGAAAGTAACTGTCAGATGGAAAAAGCAGAGGAAGAACACAGACGGCTACGAAATCCAGTATTCCACAAACAAAAAATTCAAAAAAGCCGTCAAAACGGTAACGGTTAAGAACAACAAAAAGAATATAAAGACCATCAAAAAGCTGAAACGCGGAAAGAAATATTATGTGCGTATCCGCACTTACAAAGATGTGTTTTCCAGCGGACAGACCATTCGCGTGTATTCTGACTGGTCGAAGAAGAAGAGTGTGAAGGTGAGATAATATAATTGTACCAGAAGGGATGGATAAGAATTTGGGCAAAAAATATGGTTGGAGGATTATAGATTTAAGGTATTAAAAAGAATCGGAAAAAGACCTGTTCTATTCCCTGAGCTGCCCCCAATAGTTAGACTTGAATTCTAATACTCGGGGGACGGTTCAGAAGAAGTGCAGGTCTTTTTGTTATTTTTTTAATTTTATAATTGAAGATTCAATTTAGAGAAATCAATAAAGCAATCATCATAAATTCCTGCCTTTATGATGTCATGAAAAGAATGTTCTGCTATATTTTCATGTTCAAAATTATATACCAGAATTCGATTTTTGTCAGGATCGACAATCCAATATTCCCGAACTCCGGCGGTGCGATATTTAAAGAGTTTAATATAATAGTCCATTCGGTGGCTGCTGGGCGAAACAATTTCAATAATCCAGTCAGGCGCGCCGACACATCCTTTATCAGTGAGTTTATTTTTATCGCAGATAATACTGATGTCTGGTTCCACATAATTCTTTGCATCCTGATTGAGAAAAACAGCAAAAGGAGCAATGTCAATCTCACAATCGCCGCCTTTTTGATCAATATAATCGGCGATGGCCCGGCTTAAAGAAAGCAAAAGTCGTTGGTGTTTGCGGGATGGAGGAGCCATGTAATATATATGTCCGTCTACTAATTCAGCGCGGGTATTGTCCGGAAGAGAATAGATATCTTCAAGGGTGTAAAGTTGTTCCTGAGCAAATGCCATAAATGAATCCTCCTTTCTGGATGATATAATATAATAAATAGTAAAAAAATAGTTTGTACAAAATAATAAGAAAAAACCAATATGATCGGAACTGCTTGTTTGAGAACAGGTTTATTCTCAGTATATCATAAACGAAGAAAAGGGGGCAAGTTTCCCGCCAATTATTTATTATAGAAATCCCCATAAAGATATGATAAAATTCAAGTAAATGGGAGGGATAGATATGACATACGAAGAAGTTATGAAACAGGCGAGATTTGAGGTGGGGCCGTACTGTAAGGTCTGTCCGGTGTGCAACGGCCGGGCGTGTAAAAACCAGATTCCGGGGCCGGGGGCCAAGGGAATCGGTGATGTGGCGATCCGCAATTATGACCAGTGGCAGCAGATTCGGGTCAATATGGACACCATCGGAGAAAATGTGGAGCCGGATACCAGTATTGAATTGTTTGGCAATAAGTTTGCCTATCCGTTTTTTGCGGGGCCGGTGGGAGCCATGCGGATGCATTACGGGGATAAATATGACGATGAAGAGTATAATCAGATTCTGGTTTCGGCTTGTGCCGAGAACGGCATCGCTGCGTTTACCGGGGACGGTATAGATCCGAATGTATTCCTGGCGGCGACCCGGGCTATCAAGGATAATAACGGAAGAGGTATCCCGACCATCAAGCCGTGGAATATGGATACGATCCATGAGAAGCTTGATCTGGTGTTTGAGAGCGGCGCCATTATGGCGGCTATGGAAATTGA
>FCNR01000019.1 GCA_900016875.1 Eubacteriaceae bacterium CHKCI004
ACTAGATCATCCTACTGGGAGCCACGACACAGGTCATGGCTCCCACCATCGGACGACTGGCTCTCAATAACGGATTCCATGGCTCTATTCCAGGAGATTTGGTGGCTCTGCCACCGCAGAATATTCACTCCGTACCTCGAAAATCATAGTCATATGTGAGACAATAGACTCGATTCTTATCAATCCGTGCTAATAGTTCAGTACTCAACTTTTAGTACTGTTATAGAAATGAGGTGAGTCTACACTATGAGAG
>FCNR01000006.1 GCA_900016875.1 Eubacteriaceae bacterium CHKCI004
AGCTTTGTCGGCAAGATTGACTTGCCCGAAGCCTAACGCCCGACCTATCCGACACAATGGCCAAGTGCCGGATAGGAACGGCAAAATTTTTTACACTTCTATTACTTCTTTATCACACATAAGCAAAAAGCCAGGGAATCAAACAGCTCATGGCAGGAGGAGGCGTAATTTTGATCGGCACCCAGCTGATCCCGCAGCTTTCCAGCCTGTTCTAAGCGGAGAAAGGAGAGAAAGGAACCATGCTCGATTCTGTATTTGAAGCAATCGAAGAATGGATACGGACTCTTCTGACGAACATGATCAACTCCAACCTCACGACAATGTTTACCGATGTCAATGACAAAACCAGTCAGATCGCTACACAGGTAGCGCAAACGCCGCAGGGCTGGAACAGCAGCATCTATACGCTGATTCAGAATCTTTCAAACACGGTTATCTTGCCTATTGCGGGTATGATTATCACGTTTGTCCTGTGTTACGAACTGATCTCCATGCTGACCGAAAAAAATAACATGCATGAGATTGATACCTGGATGTTTTTCAAGTATTTTTTCAAAATGATGATTGCTGTATATCTGGTCAGCAACACATTTACGATTACAATGGCTGTATTCGATATGGGACAGTCGGTGGTAAATTCCGCCGCCGGCGTCATATCGTCGGATACAGCCATTGATATCTCTTCCATGCTCACACAGATGGAGACGGTTATGGAGACAATGGAGATCGGGGAGCTTGTCGTGCTGGCCCTGGAGACGTTGCTTGTCAGTCTCTGTATGAAAATCATGTCCATTGTGATCACGATTATCTGCTATGGGCGTATGATCGAGATCTACTTATATACTTCGGTTGCTCCGATTCCGTTCGCCACAATGACTAACAGGGAGTGGGGACAGATCGGGACAAATTATTTCAAAGGGCTGTTTGCCCTGGCTTTTCAGGCATTTCTGATGATGGTGTGCGTGGGAATTTACAGCGTACTGGTGGCTACGATTCAGATTTCCTCCGATATGCACGTTGCTCTTTTCGGAATAGCAGGATACACTGTCCTGCTCTGCTATACGCTGATGAAAACATCTAGCCTGAGTAAGCAGATTTTTGGAAGCCACTAAAAGGGGAAATCAAAAAGAAAGGGAAGCCAAAAGGCGGTGTACCCCGCATAAAACGCCTTTGGTAAAGGAAAATGATGGCGTATGTGAGCGTGCCAAAAGACCTCACGAAAGTGAAAAATAAAGTGGCGTTTAATCTGACAAAACGCCAGATCATCTGCATCGGAATTGCGGCGGCCATAGGGCTGCCTTTTTATTTCCTGACCAGAGAAATGATCGGCAACAGTAATGCGGCGACAGGAATGGTAATTTTAATGATGCCGGCGTTCCTCTTTGCCATGTATGAGAAGGATGGGATGCACCTGGAAAGAGTTCTTCTCAATATCATTACGGTGCGACTTTTGCGGCCCGCTATCCGATGCTATGAGACAGAAAATCTATATGAAAAAACAAAAGAACGCAGGGCAGCGGATAAGCCGCCGGCATCAGAAGGGAAGGAAGGAGGGGCTAAGCGTGCCAGAAAAAATAAAACGCAGTAAGAAAAAAAATCGGAGAACGGATAAAAACTTCAAAACCAAGAAAAAGCAGGCGGTAAGAGAAAAGCATATCTCCGCCCAGCAGTCTATCCCCTACCTGGAAATGGGAAGGGACGGAATCTGCCGGGTGCAGGATAAACTCTACTCGAAGACCATACGGTTTTACGATATTAACTACCAGCTGGCAAAAAATGAAGATAAAAATGCTATCTTTGAAAATTGGTGTGATTTCCTCAATTATTTTGACAGCATGATTTCCTTTCAGATTTCTTTTATCAACCATAAGAGCAACATGATGGAATATGAAAAGATTATCCGCATTGCTCCGCAGCAGGATGATTTCGATGATGTGCGTAGGGAGTATGCGCAGATGTTAAAAGATCAGCTGGCAAAAGGAAATAACGGTCTGATGAAGTCCAAATATATTACCTTTGCGATAGAGGCAGAGAATATACGGGAAGCCAGGCCGAAGCTGGAGCGGATTGAAGCAGATATTCTCGCCAACTTTAAAGTACTTGGCGTTTCGGCATACCCGTTAAACGGTGTAGAACGTCTCCAGATTTTATATGAGACCTTTAACCCGGAGCAGCCTGTACCGTTTTCTTTTCAGTATAATCAGCTGCTTACCAGCGGGTTGTCTACCAAAGATTATATTGCGCCGACCAGCTTCACGTTCCGAAACGGCAAATACTTTGCCATGGGCGATACGCTGGGAGCGGCCAGCTATCTGCAGATTTTAGCGCCGGAACTGACGGACAAGATGCTGGCGGAGTTTTTGGATATGGATAAAGATCTGATTGTGAATCTCCATATCCAATCCGTTGAGCAGATGAAGGCCATTAAGCTCGCCAAAAGCAAATTGACGGATATCAATAAAATGAAGATCGAGGAGCAGAAAAAGGCGGTCCGTTCCGGATACGACATGGACATTCTTCCCTCTGACTTAAATACGTATGGCACGGAGGCCAGGCGGCTGTTGGAGGATCTGCAGTCCAGAAATGAGAGAATGTTCCTGGTAACCGTGCTGTTTTTGAATACAGCGAAGACCAGGCAGGAACTGGAAAATGTCGTGTTCCAGACGGCGGGCATTGCGCAGAAATATAACTGCGTACTCCGCAGGCTGGACTATATGCAGGAACAGGGGCTGATGAGCAGCTTGCCGCTGGGCGTGAACCAAATTCCCATTAAGCGGGCACTGACCACAACTTCCACAGCGATTTTTGTGCCTTTTACCACGCAGGAATTATTTATGGAGGGAGAATCCCTTTACTATGGCCTGAACGCTCTGTCCAATAACATGATTATGGTAGACCGGAAGAAGCTGAAAAATCCTAACGGTCTGATCCTGGGAACGCCAGGCTCCGGTAAGTCCTTTTCGGCAAAACGAGAGATCACGAACGCCTTCTTTGTTACAGAAGACGATATTATTATCTGTGATCCTGAGGGAGAGTATTACCCTCTGGTTCATAAACTGGGCGGACAAATTATCCATATTTCGCCGTCCAGTCACGATTATATCAATCCGATGGATATCAACCTGGATTATTCCGACGACGATAACCCGCTGGGTTTCAAGTCGGATTTTATTTTGTCCTTATGCGAGCTGATCCTAGGAAGCCGGAGCGGGATTGAGGCAGAGGAAAAATCGGTCATTGACCGCTGCCTGCCGGTAGTATACCAGAAATATTTTGAAAATCCGGTTCCGGAAAATATGCCGATTCTGGGCGACCTCTATAAAGCGCTCCGGGCGCAGGATGAAGAAAAAGCGCAGCGGATTGCCACGGCATTGGAGATCTATGTCAACGGTTCCCTGAAAGTGTTTAACCATCGGACAAACGTACAGCTTGATAACCGGATTGTCTGCTTTGATATCAAAGATTTGGGAAAACAGCTGAAAAAGCTGGGTATGTTGATTGTGCAGGATCAGGTCTGGAACCGGGTAACCATTAACCGGTTCGCCCGTAAGTCCACCCGGTACTATGTGGACGAATTCCATCTGCTTTTGAAGGAAGAGCAGACCGCTGCCTACAGCGTGGAAATCTGGAAGCGGTTCCGGAAATGGGGCGGTATCCCGACCGGCATCACACAAAATGTCAAAGACCTGCTGGCATCCCGGGAGATTGAAAATATTTTTGAAAACTCCGATTTTATCTATATGCTCAACCAAGCGTCCGGCGACCGGCAGATTCTGGCGAAACAGCTGAACATTTCCCCGTATCAGCTTTCCTATGTGACCAACAGCGGGGAGGGAGAAGGTCTTTTGTTCTATGGCAATATTATTATCCCATTTAAGGACCGCTTTGACAAATCACTGAAACTCTATGAACTGATGACCACAAAATTAAGCGAGGCAGGGAATGTGTGAAAAATATATCTGAATAACGCAGGCCGGAAAGGAGGCGGATGGCAGTGGTGAAAGGAGGAGAAGGAAATGTCAGGCGTCCATGGGAAGAAGAGAAAACCGGCAGGAAAAATCCGCAGGAAAAGGGCGAAAGAAATTCTCTTAAGCCGGAAGAGGAAGAGCTTTCTGGGCAGAGCAGAATTACGCAGAAAATACTCTCCCGGGAAGATACCGGGGACGAAGGAAGCGAAGAAGCCCAGGAAGCAGAGGGAGGCCAGCCGGTAACAGGCTCCGCACGGATGGGGAATGTCCGGGAAAAATCGGTCTCTCAATCAGAAGACGGGGGAGAAGATATTCTCCGGCATTCCCATTATAAGAAACAAATCAGGCAGTATTCCCAGAAGGAAAAGCGGAGAAAACAGCAACTGCAGGAGGAACCGGCAGAGGAGAAGTTATTCTCCGGGGAAAGGGAGCAGATACAAAGGAAACAGAAACGGAGGCGGTTATCCTTTGAGGCGGAAGGAAAAAGGGACAGTTTTGTATATGGAAGTGGAGCCGGATTTGGCAGAAAGGCCGCCGCCCGTGCGGCGGGAACGGCTGTACAGAGGGGGTCCTATGCGCTGCACCGTAAAGTCGATGAAGAGGAGGAAGAAAACAGCGGCGTGCAGGCTGCTCATGCCGGGGAGCGGCTGGCTGAACAATCCGTAAGGATAGCGGCTTCTTCCCGGCTGCGTCAGCAGAAAACCAAGGGAAATGTTGGAAAAATCCGTGAGGAAAATTTTGGCGCTCAGAGACTCCGTTTTGGAGAAGAGCCGGTAAAGGCGGCCCAAACTGCCAGACAGGAGGCAGAGAAAAAGTCTGTGCTCCGTAAGTTTTACCAGAAAATGCGGTATCGACGGATGTACGCAGCGGCGAAAAAAGAGGGAAAAGCTGTCGAGCAGGCAGTGCGAAGCCAGCGGAGTATTACGGCGAAAGCGGCTGCGGTGGTAAAGGAAACTTTCCGCCGGAACAGCAAAGTGCTGCTGGGTGTCGGTATCCTGGGGCTTTTGCTGGTTGTCTTTGCTGCATCGGTGGCGAGCTGTTCCGCCTTCATCCAGGGGAGCGCCGGGAGCATTATTTCTACTACATATGCGGCAACGGATGAAGAGATTTATGAGGTGGAAGATGCTTATACGGCGTTGGAACAGGCGCTGCAGCGGCAGATTGACAGCATAGAAAGCCGGTATTCCCAATATGATGAGTTCCGGTATCAGATTGATGAGATTTCCCATAATCCCTATCATCTGATCTCCTACTTGACCGTCAAATATGGGGAATTTACTTATGAACAAGTGGAGAAAGAGCTGGAAGAGATTTTTGAGGAACAGTATGGCCTGACACTTTCCGGCGAGAGGGCAACAATTACCGAAACAAAGACAGTGAGGGTCGGGGAGTCTCTGGGACAGGTTGTGACCAGCGGTTACTGCAACTGCGCTGCGTGCTGCGGTCAGTGGGCCGGTGGGCCAACTGCCAGCGGCGTATATCCAACTGCCAACCATACCATAGCGGTGGACGCTTCCCAGCCGTTTGTGCCGATTGGCACGCATGTGATCATGAACGGTGTGGAATATGTGGTGGAAGATACCGGAAATTTTGCACAGTATGGAGTTGAATTTGACGTGTACTATGGTGATCACGCTTCTGCGCAGGCGCATGGGCATCAGACCTGGGAGGCCTATCTGGCGGACAGTAATGGAGAGCGGGAAATCGAAGTGACCACAACGGAAACGGTCAACCAGCTCAGTGTGACGCTGGCAAACCATAACCTGGATACCGTACTCAGAAACCGTCTGAACAGAGAACAGGAGGAATGGTACGACGCTTATAACGCAACCTATGGCAACCGGAATTATCTGTTTGCTTTGGATACATTACCATCCTACGGTTCGGGCGATTACAGTATTCCGCCGGAGGCGCTTTCAGACGAGCGGTTCGCACGGATGTACAATGAAGCGATCCGGTATCTGGGTGTGCCTTATGTATGGGGCGGCTATTCGCCCAGTGGTTTTGACTGCTCCGGTTTTGTCAGCTGGGTTATTAACCATTGCGGCAACGGTTGGGATTATGGAAGATTGACAGCGGACGGGCTGTTATCAGCCTGTGCGTATGTATCGCCGGAAGACGCAAAGCCGGGGGATTTGATTTTCTTTGAACGTACCTATAACACGAGCGGAGCAAGCCATGTGGGAATTTATCTGGGGAACGGGCAGATGATCCATTGTGGGAAACCAGTGCAGATTACTTCCCTTAGCCAGTACTGGACAGACCATTTCCTGCAGTTTGGAAGGCTTCCCTAATATATTAGGAAGAAACACATGAAAAAAGTGGTGGCGGAAGGAGGCGAAGAATTGAGTAAAAGGTTAAAAAGGCTGATCGAGGACGAAGAGAGGACGATGGCAAAGCTGGAGGAGCTGCAGACACACTTAAAAGAGGTCCGGATTGCCCGGAAGCAGGAAGAAGACCAGGAGATTGTGCGCAGTATCCGTACCATGAAACTGGGAGCGAGGGATTTGATGGAGCTTCTCTCCGGTATCCAGAGCGGCAGCATATCCATTGAGACCCTTCCTGTGGAAGACGAGGAAGAAGCTGTTGAGGAAGAAGCTGCCTTTACAGATGCAAAAAAAGTTTTGAATGCGAAGGACGGAGAATCAGGCAGTGAAAAAATTACAGGTGCAGAGAAAGCACCGGAAAGTGAGGAAAATATCTATGAATAAAAGAATCAGAAAATGGCTGGCAGTAGCGGCAATTACGGTATGCGCTTTCTTTGGAAGTGTGACGCCGGCATTTGCCCAGGTAGACCCGGACTGGGAAGAAACCACTATGGCGGTAGAAGAAAACCTGGAAGAGACGGGAGAAACGGAAAGCACGCAGACGGAAGAAACAAAGGAGGCAGAAAGCGATACCAGTTCCGAACAGGAAGCCGTCTTTTCCACGCCGGGGAACGGGGAGCTGGGAGACGCAATCACTTCTGGTAACAAAGATTTTTATACGATCCAGACCCAAAATAATAATACGTTTTATTTGGTCATCGACCACTCCGGGAATACCGATAACGTGTATATGCTCTCCATGATTGACGAAAATGACCTTTCGGAATTTATGGTTGGAGCAGGCGAAGAAGCAGAGGAATCCCCGGTGGTTGTTGTGCCGGAGGAAACGCAGGAACCGGAAGCAGAGATGGAGCCGGAGACAAAGACGGAAGCAAAACCGGAGGCGGAGAAGAAATCAGGAGGCAATTCCGGTATGGCAACGCTTCTTATTCTGGGAGCTATGGGAGCTGGAGCGGCGATTTATTATTTTAAGGTCTATAAGCCGAAAAAAGAAGAACAGGAGTATGAGTCTGAAGGCATGGAAACAGACGACGGGCTGGAAACGGAAAATGAGGACGAAGAAACTGAATCATAATGTGAGTAGCGGGCGCAGGGAGAGGATTTCCTGCGCCGATTTCATTTGGAAGGAGTGACACGCATGTATTTAGTGATCAGTGAGAAACCCAGTGTAGCACAGACCATTTCCAAAGTGCTGGGAGCGTATCAGAGGGAAGACGGATATTTATCCGGCAGGGATTGTATTGTCAGCTGGTGCCTGGGGCATCTGGCGGAGTACGCTATGCCGGAAGCTTATGATGAAGGGTATGGGAAATGGCGGTTTGACGATCTCCCACTCATTCCGGGAGACTGGAAGCTGGAGGTGGCACAGGATAAAAAAGCGCAGTTTATGGTCTTAAAAAAGCTTTTGTCCAGGGATGATCTGGACTATGTGGTCAATGCCTGCGATGCGGGAAGAGAAGGAGAACTGATTTTCAAGAGAGTATATGATCTGACAAAGAGCCGGATTCCGGTAAAGCGCCTCTGGATTTCCTCGATGGAAGACAGGGCAATCCGTGCAGGGTTTGCTCATTTGAAAAACGGGGCGGAATATCAAAACCTTGCGGACGCCTCAGTTTGCCGGGCGCAGGCAGACTGGTTGATCGGCATCAACGCCACCAGAGCCTATACGACAACATACTCGCACCGTCTGGTTGTGGGGCGGGTGCAGACGCCGACTTTGGCAATGCTGGTGCGCAGAGAACGTGAGATAACGGATTTCAAGAAAGAGCAATATTATATCGTCCATTTGCAGGTAGATGGGATAGACGCTCTTTCCGAGCATATCTCCGATCAGCGTGAGGCGGAGCGGATAGCTGAAAGCTGCCGGGGAAAAGAAGCCAGGGTACTTTCCGTTCAAAAAGAGAAAAAGGCACTTGCGCCGCCAAAGCTCTATGACCTTACCACGCTGCAGCGGGAAGCAAACCGAATGTTTGGCTTTACTGCAAAGCAAACGCTGGAACTGGCGCAATCTCTTTATGAAAAGAAACTGCTTACCTATCCTCGAACGGACAGCCAATATCTGACAGAGGATATGGAGAATACGGCAGAGGAGATTGCGGCGGCTCTGCCAAAAGTGCTGCCGTATCTTGGCGGCATGGACATCTCCTGTGAATGGGACAAGATCATGGACAATCGGAAGGTTTCCGACCATCACGCCATTATTCCGACCCTTGAAATCGCAAAGGCCGATATCCGGGAATTGCCGGATAACGAGCGGAAGATTCTCCTGATGGCAGCCAGCCGCTTACTCTGCGCCGCAGCGCCGAAACATCAATATCTCGCTGTTAAAGCGGTGCTGGAAAGTGGGGAGGATCAGTTTAACGCCACCGGGAAAAGCGTCCTAGAGGATGGCTGGAAGGCACTGGATGAGAATTTAAAGGAATTCCTGCAGGCGGAGGATGAAGCGGACAAAGAGGCGAGTGAGGACAGAAAAGAAAACAGCCTGCCGGAACTTTCAGAAGGCCAGATTTTTGAGGAAGCCATGACAAAGGTAACACAGTACTGGACAAAGCCGCCTGCCCCTTATACGGAGGACAGCCTGCTTGCGGCAATGGAACAGGCCGGCAAAAAAGAAATGGAAGAAGGAGTGGAGCGGAAAGGACTGGGGACGCCGGCTACCCGGGCCAGTATCATTGAAAAGCTGGTTTCTTCCGGGTACGCTGTGCGCAGGAAAAAGCAGATTTTAGCGACGGAGGCCGGATCAGAAATGATCGCCCTGATGCCGCCGTACCTGACTTCCTCGCAGCTGACCGCAGAATGGGAAAACCGGCTGCTTGCTATGGAACGGGGAGAAGAAACGGTAGACGCTTTTATGGGAGACATTGTTCATTTGCTGGATCGGATGTTGGCGGAGTGCCGGGAGATACCGGAGGAGAAAACACATCAATTTGCGGCAGAAAAAAGCGGGCGAAGAGAAGTCGGAAAGTGTCCGGTATGCCAAGAGCCGGTCTATGAGGGCAGGGAAAGCTTTTACTGCGGAAATCGTGATTGCTCTTTTCGGCTCTGGAAAGAAAATCGGTATCTGTCTTCCATGAAAAAAAGCATCAGCAGAATAATGGCGGAAGAATTACTTTCCAAGGGGAAATGCCATGAGAAAGACTTCTATTCTGCCCGGACGGGAAAGACCTTTGCGGCGGATCTGATTCTGGAGGTTCGGCAGGATGGCAGAGCCTCTTTCCGAATGGAGTTTCCCAAACGGAAGGGAAAAAGAAACCAATAAAACAACAGGAGTTGAGGCTCAGGCAATGGCGGAGCCTCGAAACGAAGGGAGGAAAATTTCTTGTCAAAATATATGGATATCCGTGTGCTGGCGGAAGCTCATGCGCAGGAGATCAGCCGCTCTCCCAGGGATTGGATGGATTATCTGAATACGGCGGCGAATCTTTACCGATATGACTTTTCAGACAGTATGCTGATCCACGCCCAAAGGCCGGAGGCGACTGCGTGTGCACAGCTGGAAACTTGGAATAATAAAATGGGACGCTGGGTCAACCGGGGAGCTAAAGGGATTGCGCTGATTGACGATACCGGACCGAGAAAGCGTCTGCGGTATGTGTTTGATATTACCGATACCCATCTGACGGCGAGGGGACGTACTCCGTGGCTCTGGCAGATGAAAGAAGAATACGAGCGGCAGATTACCGATTATCTGGTGGAAACGTATGGCTTTGAGTTTCGTAAAATCCGCTCCTTTTCGGAAGCGTTGATGGAGGTGGCGGAGCAGTATGCGGAGGATAACCTGGAAGAAGCCATGGAGGGACTTGCCTATGAAATACCGGATACGTTTCTGGAAGGGCTGGGGGAAGAGGCTGTCCGCTCTCAGTTTCGGGAGTTGCTCATTTGTTCGTCATATTACATGATGGCCAGGCGCTGTGGAATTGATCCTATGGAGACGCTGGAAGACGAGGATTTCACAGGGATTACAGATTTTAACCGGATTTCTGTGTTGGCGTTTCTTGGAAATGCCGTGCATGAGATGGTGGAGCCGGTTCTTCGGGGAATCGGCCTGGAAATCGCCGGGATTTATCGGGAAAACCGGCGTGAAAATACGGAAAAAGAGCTTGCAAATGAAAATAAACAGCGTTATAATCAATTTAACACATTAAAGCGTGAAAGCGAAAAAGACAAGAATAGCAGAGGAGGCGAAGACGATGCCAAAGAGCATGGAGATCACATATCAGAGGAAGGGAGATTATCTGTTTCCGAACCTGATGATCGAGAACAGCCCGGTCAGCTACGGGAAGTACGGGATGCTGCGCAGACAGTTTCTGAAAGAGAACCGGAGGAGCTGGTACCAGAGCATGTTGCTCTCCGGGAAACTGGACAGCCATCTGGCGGAGATCGACGAGAAGGCGAACGAACGGATGGAACAGATGACGGAGCAGATGGCACAGACAGAGAACGTTACGGAGAAGCTGAAAGCCGAGAACCCCATGAACTGGACGGCGAGGATGAACAATATCCGGAGCCGGGCCGAGGAAATCGTGCTGACGGAATTGGTTTACAGCTGACCGAGGAGAAAACTAAGCAGCAAATGACAGAAGCAGAGGAAGAAATCGCCTCTGCTTTATCTTTGCCCGAATATCCCACAGCCGCAAAGCAGAAAAGGATGATTGAGGAGCGGGTGGCTGTTTATGCCGGGGAGAGTCCTGTCACGGCGGAGGCAGTGGACGAGATTTTGCGTACCGGAGGAAACCAATCCCGGAGCCAGCTGCGTATTATTTATCAGTTTATGAAAGATGGGACAGCGGAAGAGGATACGGAGTTTCTCCGCCGGGAATATGGAGAAGGCGGGAAGGGGCTTACGATTGATGGTACAGATTACGCAGTATGGTTTGATGAACTGGGGATGCGGATTGCCGCAGGGCATTCCACACAGGAATCGTCGCTGGACAAGGTATTCCTTTCCTGGGAAGAAGTAAGCGGCAGAATCCGTCAGCTTTTGAATCAGGGGGAGTACGCCCCACAGAGCGTGCTGGACGCAGCGCAGGATAATGCGTTGGCGGAACACGCCCAGGCTCTGGCCTATATGGTAGGCGATATGGAAGACGGGGTAGCAGAGCTGGTTTTTGAGGATATGGAGCTGTTTTCCGGTGTATATCCGGACAGGACAAAGCGCATTGCGGAATATCTTTCCAGACCGGGGAATGTCAGTGAACTATTGGAGCGGCTGGAAGGATTGGCGGAAGCCTATGAGGAAGACCCTTCCGTGATGCGGTTCCATCATTACCAGCCCAAGCGGGTGCTGCATCAGTTCCGCCAGTTTGCGAAAGAGGCAGTCCCGTTTCAGGCAAGGGAAGGTTTTATGTGGAAAGAGCACCCGGTGTTTATTACCCAGGACGAAGTGGACGCCTTTCTTGCCGGCGGAGGAAGTTATACGGATGGAAGACTGGCGATTTATGCGTTTTATCTTGCTCATGAAGACGCTCATGAGAGAACCGGTTTTGTCAAAGAGCAGTACGGGACAGGTGGCCGGAGCCATGCTCTGTCCGGGGCGGATCAATCGTATGCGGATTACAGCGGAAAAGGGCTGGAACTGAAGAGGGGCAGCCTCATGGACCCGGACGCAACATTACTTTTAAAATGGCCGAAGGCAGCGCAGAGGATTGCTTACTTAATGGAAAATGACCGCTATCTGACTGCCTCTGATTATGCCCGGATGCCGGCGTATGAACGGGAGCAGATGGCAAACCTGGTGGTTCGTTTTTACAGCCGTCTTCCGATAGAAATTGAACGACCCTTTACAGAAAATTTTTTTGGCAATGACGCCCAAAAAGAAGTTCTGGCTTTTCTGGAAGAACCGGCTGGGACAGAAGAGCTGCTCGGCAAGATGGATGCCGCTCTGGCAGAGCTGCCGGAAGAATTTGAGGATTATGAACGGCGGGTGCAGATTTTATCAGACCTTCATGGCTATGCGGATGGCGCTTATACCCTGTTTCCGCAGCCGGCTCAAAAAGCGGAGCCAAGTATAGAGACAAACAGGCAGATGAATCTGTTCGACTACTTTGGCGCTGGTATAGAATCGGAAGATACAGTGGATGCAGTGGAAAGCCGAGAGGTAACAACAGCAGAGACTGATGAGCAGGAACAGGAAAGCGAAACAAGGACAGCAGAAGAGGTTGAATGGCAAGAATACGATCAGGAAATAGAAGAACAGGTATTTAAGGCGCTGCGGGAAGCTGGCACAGTATACGAAGACTATTCGCCGGAACAGATGGACGTGATCTATGCCGCAGCGGAACAGGGGCAGTCGTTGCAGTCTCTCTGTCATCCGGAGTTTTCTCCGGAACAGATACAGCTTATTGCGGATATCCAGACAAGGATGGAAGCGCACGCCAAAGCTTCACTGGGGGAAGTGTTTGATTTTATTACACAAAACCAGGTTTCGGTTTCGGCGATCAATGAATTGCGGGCGGCAAACCGGCTTCCCCTGGAGGATGTTCCGGAAGGGAGAGAAGAGGAAACAACGGACGGGGTGCAGAACGGGCAGGAGCCTGTCAACTTCCGTATTACGGACGATGACCTGGGAGCCGGTGGGCCAAAGCATAAGTTTCGGGCTAATATGGACGCAATTTATCTATTGAAAAAGCTGGAAAACGAAGAAAGGCTGGCCACGCCGGAAGAACAGGAAGTCCTCTCCCGTTTTGTAGGCTGGGGTGGTATTCCACAGGCTTTTGATTCGGAAAGCCGGGAATGGTCGGGGGAATATGCGGAAGTAAAAGCGGCGCTTACCCCGGAAGAGTACCGGGAGGCAAGGGCTTCCACACTGAACGCTTTCTATACTTCCCCTACTGTGATTAAAGCCATGTATGAGGCGCTTGCCAACATGGGCTTATCGTCCGGGAATGTATTAGAACCCAGCTGCGGCGTTGGGAATTTTATGGGGCTTCTTCCGGATTCCATGGAAGGGGTTCGGATGTACGGTGTGGAGCTGGATTCGATATCCGGCCGGATTGCCAGACAGCTCTATCAGAAGAACCAGATTGCTGTACAGGGCTTTGAGGAGACAGAACTTCCGGACAGCTTTTTCGACTGCGTGATTGGGAATGTGCCTTTCGGCCAGTATCAGGTTAATGACCGCAGATATGAGCGGTATCATTTTTTGATCCATGATTATTTTATCGCACGGTCTTTAGACCTGACGAGGCCGGGCGGCGTGGTGGCGGTAGTCACTTCATCTGGGACAATGGATAAGCAAGACGAATCCGTGCGCCGGTATCTGGCGAACCATGCGGATTTGATTGGAGCGATTCGGCTGCCGAACAACGCTTTTATGAGGAACGCAAACACGGGCGTGGTAACGGATATCCTGTTTTTCCAGAAACGAGATTTTGCAGCGCTGAGCGAACCGGACTGGGTGCATCTTGTCACAACTCCGGAAGGATATCATGTCAATGCCTATTTTGCGCAGCATCCGGAGATGGTGCTGGGCGAATTTACCGAAGAAAATACGCAGTATGGCAGGCAGGAAGTGACAGTAAAGCCCATCGAGGGTGCAGACCTGACGGAGCAGCTAAAGGAAGCAATCGGACATTTGCACGCCACCATTGAAGAAGTACAGCTGACGGATTCGGAACTGGATGATGAAGAGGAGGTTTCCATTCCGGCAGACCCGGATGTGAAAAATTTCAGCTTTACTAATATCGAGGGAAAAGTCTATTACCGGGAAAATTCCAGGATGCATCAGATGCAGCTGCCGGCGGTTACCACGGAACGTGTCCTTGGAATGATCGCAATTCGCAATACGGTGCAGCGCTTAATGGATGTACAGTTAAGCAATGGCAGCGATGCGGAGGTGGCTCTGCTGCAGGGAGAGCTGAATGAACAGTATGACCGTTTTACCGCCCAGTATGGGTTGATCAGCAGCAACGCCAATAAACGGGCCTTTCAACAGGACTCCAGCTACTGCCTGCTTTCTTCTCTGGAAGTGCTGGATGAAGAAGGAAACCTGGAGCGGAAGGCGGATATTTTTTCTAAGCGAACGATTCGAAGAGCGGAGCCGGTTACGTCGGTCGATACCGCCAGTGAGGCACTGGCGCTTTCCATTGGAGAAAAAGCGGGTGTTGACCTTCCTTATATGGCGCAGCTTTCCGGGAAAAGCGAGGAGGAGATCATTGAGGAACTGCAGGGTGTGATTTTCAAAGACCCGCTGACGGGCTGGTATGAAAATTCTGATGCTTATCTGTCCGGCAATGTGCGGGAAAAACTGGAGATTGCCCGGCAGTTTGCGGAAAATCACCAGGAATATGCCATTAACGTAGAGTATCTGGAGAAGGTACAGCCCAAAGAGTTGGATGCTTCCGAGATCGAGGTGCGGCTTGGGGCGACATGGGTTAAGCCGGAATATATACAGGAATTTATGGGAGAACTGTTCAAAACCCCGTGGTATCTTCTGGGAAAAGAGATTCAGGTACAGTATGCGCAGGTAAACGGGCAGTGGAATATTTCCGGGAAAACCAGAGATTCTTATGGCAACACCCTGGTCACTTCTACCTATGGAACCAGTAGGGCCAATGGGTACCGCCTGCTGGAAGACGCCCTCAATCTGAAGGATACAAAAATATATGACACGGTGGAAGACGAAGAGGGCAGAGACCGCCGGGTGCTGAATAAAAAAGAGACGATGCTGGCGCAGCAGAAACAGGAAATGATTCGGGAAGCATTTAAAGAATGGATTTTTCAGGATATGGGAAGAAGGGAGGAGTTATGTAAGACCTACAATGAATTGTTTAACAGTACCCGTCCACGGGAATATGACGGTTCCCACATCCGCTTTGTGGGCATGACGCCGGATATCCAGCTGATGCCGCACCAGAAAAATGCGGTGGCTCATATCCTTTATGGAGGCAATACTTTGCTGGCGCACTGCGTTGGCGCAGGTAAGACCTTTCAGATGATTGCCGCAGGAATGGAGAGTAAGCGGCTGGGACTGGCACAGAAATGCCTGTATGTAGTGCCGAACCATCTGACAGAGCAGTGGGGCAGCGATTTCCTCCGGCTGTATCCGGGAGCCAATATCCTGGTGGCAACAAAAAAAGATTTTGAGCCGGCCAACCGGAAAAAGTTTTGTTCCCGCATTGCTACCGGGGATTATGACGCCATTATCATAGGCCACAGCCAATTTGAAAAAATTCCATTATCCAGAGAACGGCAGATTATCTCCATACAGCGCCAGATTGATCAGCTCATGATGGCGATTGAAGAGGCGGCCACGGAAGACGGAACCAGATATACCGTCAAGCAGATGGAAAAGACTAGAAAGACCCTAGAGACAAAACTGGCAAAATTAAACAACCAGGAAAGAAAAGACGATGTGGTCACGTTTGAGCAGCTTGGCGTGGACAGGCTTTTTGTGGATGAGTCGCATAATTATAAAAATTTGTTCCTTTATACAAAAATGAGGAACGTGGCGGGAATTTCACAGACGGATGCGCAGAAAAGTTCGGATATGTTCATGAAGTGCCAGTATATGGATGAGCTGACCGGCGGCAGAGGTATTACGTTTGCCACTGGAACACCGGTCAGCAATTCTATGGTAGTGCGCCCGTAAGGGGCTGTAATAATCTTACCTTGAGCAAGTAATAGGGCAAGGTATCAAAGCGGAATAATCCGCACCCTATCGTCACCCGACTTATCCAAAAGGG
>FCNR01000062.1 GCA_900016875.1 Eubacteriaceae bacterium CHKCI004
CCACCAATGGGCGGACGCTCCGCTGGCGGCGGTCCCTGCGCTCTTCTGCCGGGAGACCCTTTAACTGCTTTTCCTCCCGATAGATAGCCTGTATCATAGTCAGCGCCAGGTACGCGCGGCTGTCTTTCTGCTTTGCTTTTGGCAGGGCTTTGACCGCTTCGTCATACCGGCGTCTGGCGTGGGACCAGCATCCCGCGATCTTCAGGTCTTCCCGTTCCTTTTCGACCGTGTGGTAGACCTGATACCCATCCGTGACGCAGATGCCGCTGAAACCTCTCAGGAATTCCCTGGGATGGCTGGCGTTGCGTGTCTTCTGGTACTCATACAAGATGATCTGCCGGCCTTCATACATCTGTCCCGTGCGGTACACCCACATGTAACTTTTCGCCCCGGCCGGACGTCCGTCCTTGTTCACCAGTACAGGGGTCTCGTCTGCCTGCAGCACATGGTAATGGTACATAGCCTCATGCAGGTGGTCATAAAGGACTGCAAGATACCTCTCCGCGCACTGGATCGTCCAGTTCGCCATGTTCTGCCTGGAGATATGCAGGCCGTACCGCGCGAACTCCTGCTCCTGCCGGTAAAGCGGGACGGCATTGACGTATTTGGCGTTCATCACTGCCGCCTCCAGGGACGGGGATACGAGGCTCCCTTTTAAAAGGCAGCCCGGGTGCGGGGCCTTTACGACTTCTTCTGTCTTTTTCCCGGCATATACCTTCACATGATGTTCTTCTACCTCCACCTTTGCCGGGGTAAAACGGTACCTGCGGTATATCTCATCGGGCAACTGCTTCCATCCGCCCTGCCCGAACCGTTGCTCCAGCTCCTTTTCCTCCATGGAATGTTCGACCACAATGACCGGGAGTCCCTTCAGGTCTTCTTCCCGTTTCCCACGCTTCTTTTTCGGCCTCTGCCGGGGAACCTCTTCCAGGCTGTCATCAGCGCTTTCTGCAGCGACCGCCTCCGCTTCATTAAAAAAAACGATCGTCCCATCCACTTCCATAAAAGCAATCTGTCCCTCGGTCTCATGTTTCTCCGATGACCTGCCGAAACGGCGTCTTTTCTGGTCTGCCAGCTGCTCCAGTACAAGCTGGAGGTTTTGGTCGATCTGTCTGAGCTGCTCCTGTTGTGCCAGGAACAGCTGGATGATCGTCTCTTTGTCCAGGCTGTTCAGTTTTTCTTCTGTATATCCCATAACCATTTCCTCCCGGTAGTCCCACTGGTCCCAGTATAACAGAAAATGGCCATTTTTGCGAACCCTGCATGGGAAGCTGTCCGTCATAATGCCTATGGCCGCAAATGTACGGGGACAGCGACAGAGCCGTTGTCCCCGTTCCTCTTTTTCTAAAAAGAAACAGGGGATCCTGCGGCATATGCGGTCGGATGGATGCGCCTGTGCCTGTCCCTGCTGCCGGGGACAGGGGCTCTATATTCCGCTGAGATAACAGCTGTCTGGGATTTCTCTGTTTTGCACAAAGTCATCCGATATATTCCGGGGGTTCCACCATCCGGACGGACCTCTTCGGTGTGATCGTCAGCCCCTCCATCAGCCAGCGGAACTGCTGCTTTGTCAGCTTCCGCACTTCTTCCGCATTCCTCGGCCACTGGAACTGGCTTTCCGATAATCTTTTATATAGCAGGAGCCATCCATCCCCTTCCCAGACCAATCCCTTGATGCGGTCCGATCGTCTCCCGCAAAACAGGTACAGGGTCCCGGGGACATAGGGACTATTCCCTGTCTTTGTTTCGATCACTGCCGCCAGACGGTCCATACCAAAACGTAAGTCTGTATAGCCACAGACGATATAGACGGCCTGGAAACAGGTGGCGTCATTCAGCATCCCGGATCACCCGGAGTACTGTGGACAGGAGGCCAGGCGGCGTTGTTTCTGTCACATGGATCTTATAATCCCGGAGGCAGATATCCAGTCCAGACTCCATGGAAGTTGTGGCGGCTGGGAGCTTTGCGAGCAGTCCCTGATCTACCGGGACGATCTGACCGGGAAGCGTCTCCCCGGGGCAGGTTGCCAGACATGCCCGTCTTACCTGGCGGAGGCGGTAATAATAATTGGATCTTGAGATCCCATGGATCTCACACCAATCCGATACCTTCATGCCTTCCGGACGGTTCTGGCAGTCCTTGATCTGTGCGGCCCATTCCTGGAGACGGTACTGCGTCGCTACAACAGATGTTTCTGATCTCATAGTGTAGACTCACCTCATTTCTATAACAGTACTAAAAGTTGAGTACTGAACTATAA
>FCNR01000003.1 GCA_900016875.1 Eubacteriaceae bacterium CHKCI004
ATGCCGAACTTTTTTTCCTGTCTGCTGTCTGTTACTGTGCTTACATAATCTAAAAGTGCTTTCATAGAAGAACTCCTATCCTTTTTTCTTTGAGTATACCAGAAAATCAGGATGGATGTTCACAATTGAGTATTCCGTGGCTTCAGAGCCACTCAATCCGTTACAGAGAGCCATCTATTCCGAACGATAGAGCCACCTAAATTATAAGGGCAATCCGCTGTTGAGAGCCACCTCTTGAAGCAATACAATCATC
>FCNR01000024.1 GCA_900016875.1 Eubacteriaceae bacterium CHKCI004
ATGCCGAACTTTTTTTCCTGTCTGCTGTCTGTTACTGTGCTTACATAATCTAAAAGTGCTTTCATAGAAGAACTCCTATCCTTTTTTCTTTGAGTATACCAGAAAATCAGGATGGATGTTCACAATTTATTCATTCATGCGTTTGTCGTGAGTGAGGAGGAGGGAGTTTATGAGGAAACTCAAATCATCAGGTGTAACATGGATATTTGCTTTTGTATTTATATTAGCAGGAGCGTTCTTTGTGGTTCCGGAGGCAGTGGAAGCTGCGGAGGGAGATGTGTCGATTAATGAAGCTAATTTTCCGGATGAAGTGTTTCGGGGGTATGTAGAAGATTCTTTTGATAAAAATCAGGATAAGGTTTTGTCACATTCAGAAATTGCAGCAGCGACAGAAATTGATTTTTATGAATATTTTTATGTACTTGATAATGAAGGTGAAATAAAATCATTAGAGGGTATTGAATTCTTTAAACATTTGAAATATTTATCCTGTGAAATAAATAACAAATTAACAGAATTAGACTTATCAAATAATATAGAATTGGAAAAATTGGCTTGTGGACAAAATCTTTTTACTCATTTGGATTTATCTAAAAATATCAATTTGATCAGTTTAAATTGTAATAGTGGTAATTTAACGTCTCTGGATGTGTCAAAAAATACGAAGTTGGAATCTTTGGTATGTTCTTATAATGAAATTAGTACATTAGATGTCAGTAAGAATATAAATTTAACAGAGTTGAGCTGTAACAATAATGAATTACAATTTTTAGATACAAGCCATAATATTCAATTAGACTATTTAGATTGTTCAGGCAATCTGTTATCCTCATTGGACGTTAGCAAAAATTCAAATTTAACAGAACTGTGGTGTGCAGACAATCAATTGAAAGTCTTGGATTTGAATAAGAATACGGGGTTGACAGGATTATACTGTTCGAACAATGCGTTGGACAAGATAGATGTCTCCAATTGCCCGGAACTAGGGACTATTTCATGTGGATATAATAATTTAAAACAGCTTGATGTAACGAAGAATACTAAATTAGGTGGTGTGAGCTGTGAGTATAATCAGATAGAGGTGCTGGATCTCTCCCGCAATCCAGAATTGGGATTAATAAGCTGCACTGGTAATAAACTGAAAGTACTGTACATTTTCCCAGAAGCCGTATTAAATAATCTGTGGTGCAGCGAAAATCAACTGACATCTTTAAGCTTTGGTGAGGTTGCCGACTTCTCCTGTGAAGACAATCAAGCAGAAGTTGTAGTGACTGATGAGAATACATTGGATTTAACCACCTTACCGGGGCACTTCGATGTGAGCAAGGCGAACAATTGGCAGGGAGGAACACTCAACGGAAACATCTTAACATTTACAGATAAAAAGGTAACCTATACCTACAATGTTGGAACATGGCAAAGTGCAGAATTTACGCTTATACCAGTGAAAAAGGCATCTGACCCAATCAATCCGCAGCCTTCCACCCCATCCACTCAGACTCCAGCTCCGCAGACCCCGGCAACTTCATCCGCCCCATCTGCCCCGGCAGCAACAGAGAAGATTTCCGCTGACACGACAGTGACGGACGCCAAGAGCAACTCCATCTACAAGGTGGCAGGTAATGCAGCTTCCGGTTATACAGTGACTTATGTGCGTCCGACTTCCAAAAAGGCTAAATCAGTAACGATTCCGGCAACGGTGACAGTGAACGGAGTGTCCTACAAGGTAACATCCATTGCTAACAATGCGTTTAAGGGACAGAAGAAGCTTAAAAAAGTAACAATTGGAGCAAATGTAACGACCATTGGAAAGAAAGCGTTCATCGGCTGCAAGAGTCTCAAGAAAGTGATTGTGAAATCGAAAAAGCTCAAAAAAGTTGGTGCCAAAGCATTTGTAAAAATCAATCCGAAAGCAAAAATTAAAGTGCCGAAGAATAAGAAAAAAGCATACAAGAAAGTATTTAAGAAAAACACAGGTGTGAAGGCTTCCATGTGGTAAAGAGACTAATTAAATCTAGTAAAAATATAGTTTCCAACCGGGGACAGGAACGGATGAGTTTCTGTCCCCGGCCTTTTATGGATGGAGAATGAGAAAATGTTATCCTAAAAGATTGAAAAACTGTTATAATAATGATAAATTATTCTGAGAAGATAATGAAAGAAGCTGGCCGCAGAAGTAAATAAAGTTGAAAATATAACAAAAAATCAAAGATTTGCTGCTGGCGGTCAACTATTGGCAGCGCATTGTCCAGGATAGCGGGGTGTCAGAAATGAAAAGAATAGAAGAGTATTACAGAAAATGTTCCAAAGAGCTAAGCAAGATAGAAGGACGCCTCACTCAAATTGAGGAACGGCTGCAAGAACTTCCCACAGAGACAATTCTTATCAAAAAGGTGAAGGGAAAACCATATTATTATCGGCAGTTTCGTGAGGAAGGGAGAACGAAGAGTAAGTCGCTGGGGGCTGTGAAGCCGGGAAGTGCTGCGGCGGAGGAACGTCAGATTCTGGAACGCAGGCAGCTTCTGGAGGAAAGGAAAGAACTGCTGGCTTTGCGTGATGCTTTCCGGAAAGCAGAGAGGGGATTAAAAAAAGAGATAGATAAAAAGCCGATGCTGGAAGATTATTCCTTTGAGGTATATTGGAAGGATGAACTGACGGCGAAGGTGAGGGTAAAAGGGAAAGACGTTTATGTTTCCAGCTATTCGGACCAGCCTGGGAAGCGGCTGTTTCCGGCCGGAAAAATCAGCCGGTTCCAGTTAAATGAAATACTGAAAACGAGATGCTGGGATGAGGGCAGGCCGGATATCAATGAATTGCTTCGTGTCCGGGGCATAAAGGAATATAATCCGCTGGAGATTGTCAGGAAAACCCACGGCGTCAGCTGGAATGACTTTATCTGGCTGCGGTTTCCGGGAGAGCAGATTACGGCGAAAGATGTGCTGGTGAGGTGAGAGATGTTTCGGGAATATTTGAGTGAAGATAATATTGTGCTGATTGACGGCACCAGCGAGGGAACGCAGGTTAAATACAGGAAAGGTGATTACTGGTATAAAGAAGATAACCGGGGCAGAGAAGGACTGGCGGAATATCTGGTGTCACATTTTCTGACATTTACTGATTTGCGGCCGGAGGAGTACATTTTATATGAACAGGGCTATATTAATGAGAAAAGAGGCTGCCGAAGTAAAAATTTTCTGGAAGAAAATGAATCTCTCGTTACATTTTATCGCCTGTACTATTCAGAATTTGGAGGCAATCTGGCAGAACGACTGGCTAAGATATCGACTATGGAAGAACGGATTGCTTTTGCGCTCAAAATGATTCGCAGTCTGACAGGACTGGATGTAACGGATTATCTCAAAAAAATATTTATGCTAGATATGATTGTTTTGAATGAGGATCGCCATGTGAATAACCTGGCTGTTATTTTTGATGGGACAGAGTTCAGGCCAGCGCCGATTTTTGATAACGGAGTTTCTCTCTTGACAGCTAATCTTAGTGTGAATTGGCATTTTTCCATGGAAGAAAATGTAAAGCGAGTGATAGCCAGACCATTTTCCGGTTCCCATGAAAAAATGTATGAATATTTTGGAAAGGGATTTTCGGTGGATTGGAACGAATTTCTGCGTTGGCTCGATGAACAGGAAGATACGAAAGAAAAAGAAGTATTTCGTTATCAGGCAGAGCGCTATGCGAAAATATGATTTTAAAACGGAACTGCCAGTTAAATATAGCACCAAATAAATTTTTGCAAAAAATGTAATGGAGATAAGCATGAACGAAAAAGAACGTATGTTATCCGGCCGTCTCTATCATCCCCTGAAGATGAATGACGGGCAATGGGAGCGGAGCCGGGGAGTGTTAAGAAAGTTTAATGACATGCCTTTTGATCAGGCGAAGGAGCGGATGGAGCTGCTGCGGGGAATCTTCGGGCACATGGGAGAGGACGTTTATATTGAGCCGCCCTTTTATTGTGATAAGGGCGGGCAGATTTATATTGGCGATCATTTTTATGCCAACACCGGTTTTCTTGCGTTGGATGAGGCAAAAGTGACTATCGGGAATCACGTTATGCTGGGACCAAGAGTGTGTATTTATACGGCCTGTCATCCGGTGGACGCGCAGATTCGCAACATGCATCTGGAATTTTCCAAACCGGTGACCATTGGAGACGATGTTTGGGTTGGCGGAAATGTGGTGATTAATCCCGGAGTGACTATTGGAAATAACGTGGTCATCGGCTCCGGCTCGGTGGTCACAAAAGATATCCCTGACGGAGTCATTGCGGCGGGCAATCCCTGCCGGGTAATCAGGAAGATTACTAATGAGGACCGGCGGTACTGACAGGAGCAGGCGGATGAATATTTTGCTGATGAAAATGTCAGGGAATAAAAATAGGCAGAGAATTACTTTGCCGATGAAGATGTCAGGATTTAAAAATATGGGAGGGAAAATGTTATGGGAAGATTAAAAAAGTCTGTGGCTGGAGCAACATTGTGTGCTGGCGTAGTTTTCGGATGTATGGCTATGGCATTTCCGACTTCTGCGGCAGATGCAGCGAGTACATCGCTTCAGGATATTGGGACACAGAAAGTTTCTGTTCAGGCAAAGAAAATGAATAAAAAGAACTGGTACAAAAAGGTGCTGAAGCGGCAGAAGGGCAGCTATAAAGTGCGCTGCTGGAATTATCAGTATAGTTATGCGTATAAAACAATTCGAACAAATGTGTCGTCGTACTCTTATTACAAAGTAGCGGATATCAATAAGGATGGCACCAAGGAACTTTTGCTGTCCACCAATTCTACGGGAAGAGGGTTTGAGTCCCGGGTGCTCGTTCTTACATTTCGCAAGGGAAAGGTGAAGCCGCTGATTGCTTTTGAGGAACTGAGGAACGGCCTTTTCCTGCGGGGAAAGAAAATGTACGCGCAGGTGGGCGGAAGTACCGAGAGTATCATCACCGGATATAAGGTCAATAAAGGAAAAGTCAGACAGTTTGTGAAGCTGGAGCGGCTCAGAAGATGGCCGAATGGAAGTTCTGATGCGGTTACAACTTACTGGAAGAACGGCGCGCAGATTACGGAGACGCAGTATAATGCAGAGTGTATGAAAAGCGTGGCTTACAGAACGCCGCTTAGTTTCAGCAGATTTAATTAATTGTGTGTGAAACAGTAAAACAATTAAGGTGGGTTATACTGCTAAAGTAAAGAGTTTCAGGTGATGATGTTATGCTAACGTCTAAATAAATAATGAAAAAATGAAATGCAGCCCGGACAGAAAAATTTGTCGTTGGGCTGCATTTCTATTATTGTTCTCTCTTGCTCTCATAATCCTTCAACGCTGCCAGTGCCTTCTTTGATAACGGATAGAGCATAAAAATATTAAAAATCGTCATAAGTCCGACGCCCACGTCACCCAGATCCCAGACAACGGAATAGGCGGCGAGACCGCCGATAAACAGCATCACAAGCGCCAGAATCTTGTAAATGGTCTGGGACGTCCAGTTATCTCCGAACAGGTACGCCACGTTGGAGCGGGCGTAGAACAGCACGCCGATAAACGTGGAGAAGCTGAACAGGAAGATGATAAGGGCGATGAATATAACGCCGAACTCTCCCAGATGGTACTGCATGGAAGTCTGCAGCAGATCCATACCCTGAAGGCCGTTTGTGATGCTTTCCGGGGTGAGAAGCATGATCATGGCGGTACAGCTGCAGATCAGGATGGTGTCGATGAAGACGCCCAATGCCTGAGACAGACCAACCTTGGCCGGGTGGTCTGTCTCCGCAGTGGCAGCGGCACACGGAGCGGAGCCGGAGCCTGCCTCATTGGAGAAAAGACCTCGCTTAACGCCGTTCATCACCACTGCGCCGAAGCCGCCGGCGGCAACCTGACGCAGACCAAAGGCTTCAGAAAAAATTCTTCCGAATACCGATGGGAGAAGCTGTATATTTACGATTATCAAAATGATCGTCATCAGCAGATAGATGCCGGCCATGATCGGAACCATAATATCCAGCACCCGAACGGTAGCATTTTTGCGAAGAACGATAACCGCACCCAGGATTACAAGGACGATAGTGGTATACAGCGGCGGAATATGGAACGCATTCTCAAAGGCGGAGGTCACAGAGTTGCTGACCACCTGGCTGATGCCGAACCAGCAGATGAGGCCGGACAGGGCAAACAGCACAGACAGTGGCACGTAACGGCGTTTCTTTCCGCTGCGTTCCTCAAAATATTTGTGAATGTAGTAGGCAGGGCCGCCGCGCCAGCCGCCGTAGAGCGGGTCTTTTTCTTTGTAAAGCTGGGCGAGGGTGGCCTCGATGAAAGCGGTGGATGAGCCGATGATGGCCGTGACCCACATCCAGAATACCGCGCCGGCGCCGCCGGCAGAGATAGCCGCTACCACTCCGACCAGATTGCCCATGCCAACCCGGGTTGCAGTGGATACGATCAGTGTCTGAAGTACTGACAGAGCGCTGTTTTTTTCATTTTTTTTGCCAAGGACGGCCCCGACCATATCCTTAAACAGGCGTACCGGAAGCACCCGCGTCCGGATGGTAAAATAAATGCCGGTGGGAATCAGCAGTATCACCAGGATAGAAAGAGGGAGTGATCCGCCTCCGGGAAGAGGGAGAACAAACAGGTCTCCCCATAAAAAATTGTAAACTGTTTCGATTAATGTAACCATAATTTCCTCCATAATAAAGAGCCGTGGGAACAAAAACACCCGGGCGGCTCCGTGTTGAAAATTCATTTCTTTGCAGCTACGATTCTTTAAATGTAAAAAGCGTATAATATGAAGTATATAATTTCTGTCGCTATTTGTAAAGAAAATAGTGAAAAGGAAAGAAATTTTCCGAATGACTGCTTGCGTTCCGGAAAAATAAGAAATATAATAAAAAAAGAATGCGTTCCATTTTTTCTGAAAATGCATCAAAATGAGACTGTATATGCAGTCATCTTGTCGATCAATTCTTAAATGTCAATTTTGATTTACGGAAAGGAAATATACATAATGGCAAATATACTTTATCTGGAATGTAATTCCGGCATCAGCGGGGATATGACAGTTGCCGCCCTTCTTGATCTGGGCGCCAGTGAGGAAGTTCTGATGAGAGCGCTGGACAGCATACCGGCGGACGGATTCTCCGTGGAGGTGACCCGGGTAAAAAAAGCAGGGATTGACTGCTGTGATTTTGCGGTGCTGCTGGACGCCGATCATGAAAACCACGACCATGATATGGAATACCTTCATGGGCGTCCGCATGAGGACGGCCATGAGCACACACATGCCCATCACCATGGAGACGGCCATGAGCACACACATGCCCATCACCATGGAGACGACCATGAGCACACACATGCCCATCACCATGGAGGCGGCCATGAGCACACGCACGCCCATCACCATGGAGACGACCATGGGCACACACATGAACACCATCATCATCACGAACACCGCGGCATGCCGGAGATCCGGAAGATTATTGATGCCGTGAAGATGACAGATGGCGCCAAAGAAATCGCACTGCGCATTTTTAATATCATCGCGGAAGCGGAGGCGAAAGCTCACGCTGTTCCGGTGGAGCAGGTGCATTTTCATGAGGTGGGGGCCATTGACTCCATTGTGGATGTGGTGGCGGCGGCGGTCTGCCTGGATGATCTTCATATTGATGAGGTTGTGATTCCGAAGCTCTGCGAGGGAACGGGAACTGTGCGCTGCCAGCACGGCGTGCTGCCGGTACCAGTGCCGGCGGTAGCTAATATCGTGGAAAAGAGCGGTCTGAATCTGGAGATCATGGATATAAAAGGTGAGTTTGTGACGCCGACAGGAGCGGCTATTGCGGCTGCAGTGCAAACTACTGATGCGCTGCCAAAATCTTTCCGGATTACACGGACCGGAATAGGAGCGGGAAAACGTACCTACGAACGGCCGAGTATTCTGCGCGCCATGCTTATAGAACCGGCGGCGCCGAAAAATGCTGCTTTAAAGGATGTCATCTGGAAGCTTGAGACCAATATTGATGACTGCGCCGGAGAAGTACTGGGATATGTGATGGAGTTATTATTTGACGCCGGAGCGAGAGATGTGCATTATCATCCGGTCTATATGAAGAAAAACCGCCCGGCATGGCAGTTGAATGTGATTTGCGATGAGAAGGACATTTCCCGCATGGAAGAAATTATTTTCCGGGAGACGACGACCATCGGTATCCGAAGAGTGTGCATGGAGCGGACGGTTCTTGCCAGAGAGAGCCGGGAGGTCATGACCGCCAGCGGCCCGGTGCAGGTGAAGATCTGCCGTTTCGGGGCGGAGACAAAGTACTATCCGGAGTTTGAGAGCGTGAAGGCGCTCAGTCTGGCTGCCGGACGCAGCTACAGGGATATTTATCAGGAAGCGGTTTCCGCGTGCAGAGAGAAAGTACAGTAGTTGACAGAGAGCTGCGCTGTCGCCGCCAACCAATACATTTACTGAGAGACAGGAGGAAATGATATGGCATATTTGGGAGAAGAAATCAAAAAACTGGGATTTGGGCTGATGCGTCTGCCGATGAAAGGCGAGGCGATCGATGTGGAACAGACTAAGGCAATGGTCGACCGGTTTATGGAAGAAGGATTTACTTATTTTGATACAGCGTGGGCTTATGCGGGAAGCGAGGACGCCATCCGCCAGGCGCTGGTGGAGCGGTATCCTAGAGAGTCTTTCCAGCTGGCTACGAAAAACGCCGCGTGGATCAACTGTAAGACGAGAGAGGAAGCCATCGCACAGTTTGAGACTTCTTTAAAACAGACCGGCGCCGGATATTTTGACTTTTATCTGCTGCACAATCTGGGCGAACACCGGACAAAATTCTTTGATGATTTTGATATGTGGAGCTTTGTGAAGGAGAAAAAAGAAGAAGGTCTGATTAAGCATATCGGCTTTTCTTTCCATTCCACACCGGAAGAACTGGAAGAAATACTGACCAATCACCCGGAGATGGAATTTGTGCAGCTGCAGATTAATTACGGCGACTGGGAGAATCCGGCCATCCAGTCAAGAGCCTGCTATGAGGTGGCAAGGGCTCACAACAAACCGGTTATCATCATGGAGCCGGTCAAGGGCGGTATGCTTGCCAATCCGCCGGAATCTGTGCAGGAGATTTTTAAGAAAGCAGAGCCGAACGCGTCCTGCGCCTCCTGGGCCATTCGTTTTGCGGCAGATCTGGACGGCATCATCACGGTGCTTTCCGGCATGAGCAATATGGAACAGATGGAAGATAACCTTTCTTATATGAAGGATTTTACCGGATTATCCAAAGAAGAAAAGCAGACGCTCGACGAGGCAAGAGAGGCGCTCAACAGGATTCCTCTGATTCCGTGTACCACCTGCAATTACTGCGCTAAAGTCTGTCCGATGGATATCGGCATCTCCGGTTCCTTTACGGCTTTGAATTATCTGACATTATACAAGGATAAGGACGCTGCGAAGCACCAGGAAGACTGGCTGGTAGGCGGCCATGGAAGAAAGCTGGCGTCCGAATGCATTAAGTGCGGCAAATGCGAAGAGGTATGTCCGCAGCATATCAGTATTCGGGACGAACTGGTACGGGTAACGGAGAGTCTGGCATAATCCGTCTGTATGGACAACTGACATCATAGAGTATGACATAAGTCCCAGCCGTGGGCCGGGACAGAGGAAAGGATGAAAAAAATGAAAAAACAATGCTGGTGTTTCCGCATTTTGTTTTACATACTATCACTGGTGATTCTTGCACTGGGGATTACACTGAACACAAAGACAGGGCTGGGGGTATCTCCGATTATTTCTGTTTCCTACAGTGTATCCCAGGTGCTTCATCTGAACTTTGGAAATGTAACGCTGATCTGGTATACAATCTTTGTGGCTGCCCAGCTTATCATCCGCGGAAAAAACCGGCGCTGGTATGACCTGCTGCAGATTCCTCTCAGTATTGTTTTTACGAGATTTCTGAATCTGTTCGATGCGGCGATTCAATGGGAGTCGGAATCCTTTGCCGCCAATCTGCTCCTGCTTCTGGCAGCGATCATCCTCACAGGAGCAGGTGCAGCCATGTCGGTTAATATGCGCCTTGTGCCAAATCCCGGAGACGGTATCGTCGCAGCCATTGCGGATTTCATCCACAGGGATATGGGATTTGCCAAGAACCTGTTTGATCTGATGAATATCTGTATGACATTTATCATCGGTATTGTGTCAGGACATTTCCTTCTGGGTATCGGTATCGGAACAGTGTTTGCAGTCATAGGAGTAGGCCGGGCGGTCGCAGCCTTTAATTATCTTTGTAAAGAAAAGATGGATGTTCTGGCAGGAATATCTGAAGAAACAGTTTCTGAGGCAGAGGTCTGTACGGAATAATTATAGTAACACAGGAGAGAAAGTATGAATGAAGAGAAAAATTCGAGGGAGCCGCAGATGGAAAATCCTCTGGGAGTGGAGCCGGTCTCCAGCCTGATGGTGCGGTTCGCGGTGCCGAGTATCGTCGCTATGCTGGTCAGCGCTCTTTATAATATTGTCGATCAGCTATTTATCGGGCAGGCGGTGGGAACTCTGGGAAATGCGGCTACCAACGTGGCGTTTCCATTGACCACTTCCTGTGTGGCGCTGTCGCTGCTGTTCGGCGTCGGCGGTGCTTCCTGCTTTAATCTGACCATGGGAAGAGGAAAGAAAGATGAGGCCGTTTATTTTGTAGGAAATGCACTGGTATGCCTGGCGGGCAGCGGGCTGATTTTGTGTGTGCTGGCACAGGTTTTCATGGTGCCGCTGCTAAAGCTGTTCGGCGCGCCGGCGGATGTGCTGCCTCTGGCGGAGACCTATGTGCGCATCACCGCCGTGGGATTTCCGTTTTTGATTCTTACGACCGGAGGCTGTCATCTGATCCGTGCCGACGGCAGTCCGCAGATGGCGATGATATGTAACCTGACAGGCGCAGTCATCAATACGATTCTCGACGCGCTTTTTGTGATGGGATTCCACTGGGGAATGGCGGGAGCGGCCATTGCCACCGTCATCGGACAGGTAGTTTCCGCCATTATCGTCATCCGTTATCTGCTGCATTTTAAGACGGTGCCTCTGCTGCCGAAGCATTTGAAGCTGCAGGCCGCCTGCGTAAAACGGACAGCGCAGATTGGGCTGGCATCTTTTTTTAATCAGATAGCAATGATGATCGTGCAGGTGGTACTGAACAATACTCTGACTTATTACGGTGCTTTGTCAGTGTATGGGGAAGCGATTCCTCTGGCATGCGCCGGAATCGTCATTAAGGTTAATCAGGTATTCTTTTCCGTGGTAATCGGATTGGCTCAGGGAAGCCAGCCGGTGGAAAGTTTTAACTACGGAGCGGAAAAATATGACCGGGTGCGGAAGGCTTATCGCCTGGCAGCCACAGCGGGTGTGATCATTTCGGTCCTGTCCTTTGCGCTGTTCCAGATTTTTCCACGGCAGGTACTCTCTCTTTTTGGCACGGGCGAGCCGGAATACTTTGAATTTGGAGTGCGGTTCTTCCGAATTTACCTGTTTTTTATCTGGCTGGACGCACTGCAGCCGATCACTTCCACATTTTTTACATCTATTGGAAAACCGGCCAAGGGTATCTTTCTGTCGCTTACCAGACAGATTATTTTCTTCGTGCCGCTTCTGCTTATACTGCCGCGGTTCTTCGGGGTGGACGGATGTATCTACACAGGGCCGATCGCGGACTTTATGGCGGCTGCGGTGACTATTATTATGGCGTTTTTTGAATTTCGGAAAATGCCGAAATATGCGGTGCAGCATGAAAATGCGGTGTAACGGCGAAACATACGGCAGCTCTTTTGATGATGATTTAATCAGCGGAAGAGCTGCTGTTTTTTTGTGCCGTCCGATATTCTTTCGGAGTGCATCCGTACCATCTCCGGAAATACCGGATGTAGGAGCTGGCGGAGGCGAAACCGGTTTCGGAAGAAATCTCCGTGACGGAAAGCTCTGTATCTTTCAGAAGAGCCTCGCTCATATGCAGCCGGTATTTTATGAGATACTGATACGGCGATTCTCCCACATATCTGTGAAAACAACGGAGACATTCTGTTTTGCTGATGTGGGCGGCAGCGGCGATGGATTCTACGGAAAGATTTTCCCGGTAATGGCTGTGCAGATAAGTGAGAAGCTCCCGGATGCGAAGATGCTCTCTGGATGGCGCCGCCGCAGCCGTCGGAAGCGGCGGCAGAGCGGAAATAAACGCCAGCCACAGAGAGACGAGAGACGTACTCAACAGGTATTCGTAATGTGGTTTCGTTTTCTGTGAAGAAGAAAAATAAAGGTTGTCCAGAGTTTTAAGTTCATTGAGCGCAGCGCTGTGGGAGGGCTCCGCTTTTTTTATAAGAAAATGTGTGAAGCCCGGATGATAGAGAAAAGATTTCACATCCTTTTTTTCCATGATGCTGCCGGGAAAGAATCCGAGCATCTGCTCCGGAATGATAAAGCTGTGATAGCGGCAGTCTTCCTTTTCTATGGTTTTATGGGGAACCATCCGGTTAATAAACAGACAATCGCCTGCATGAACCTCAATCTCTTCCTCATAAACCCGGGTCTGAATCACACCCTGAAGTACCCGGATAAATTGCACTTCCTCATGCCAGTGAAGTACCCGGAACCCTTCATTGGAAGGCGTGCATACCTGCCTTGCCACGTCAAGAACCAGGAGAGGAAAGGCCCCGCCTTCAAGGGGGTTATGGGAGTAAATGGGAGATCTGCCGTTCTCCGGCTGCGGATTTCCACCGGTATTTTTTAAATGGCGCTGACCGCCGGCGGTTTGTGACATAAGATTCCTCCTTTAAAATAGTTTTTGGCTCTTTTTTTCTATATTATAGGTGTAAAAACGCTATTTTACAAGATGTCAGGGCGTTATTATTATATTGCATGGAACAGTTGTTACCATTGCACCTGACTTATAATAAGCAACCACGAATCAAAGAAAAGGAGTACAAATATGATCATCGACGGAAATGAAATCGAAAAAGCAGCCATGAAAGAGTTTCACAAAGGCAACAGGAAAGAAGGTCTTCGCATCCAGGAAGAATTTGCCTCGGCATTTCGGGAAGAATACAAAGACAAAGACCATTGCCCCTGTAAAAAAGCCTGTCGTTACCACGGCAACTGTAAAGAATGCGTGGCTATCCACCGGGCCCACCAGGAACACGTGCCAAACTGTATGCGGCCGATGCTGAATAAAAAGATCCGGATGTTGTCAGAGTTGACAGAACACACCATTGCCAATGAAATTGAGGCGCCGAAAGAGGTGACGGTGAAGAAGGGCTTGTGAATCTGCATGCATAAAGATTTACGGATAATTTCAAAACCTATAGATTCAAATCGGCAAATCCCCATTTCAGTGATAAATCTCTGTGCATTTATGGTATAATAATCCCGGTGCCTTTTCGGACGCCGCAGGCGGAGAATCCTGCTCTGCAGGATTCTTTCTTAAATAAAGTATTTCGACGGAAAACTTTGTTTTTTTTCGAAAAATGCCGTGCTACTTTTAAATTTATTTGCAAGAGAGGAAAGTATTATTATGAAGAAAGAAAACTGGAAAGCACTGTTGCCTATCGGGGTATTTCTGGTGCTGTATCTGGGCCTGGGGATTTTGTTTGAGTATGTGATGAAGATACCGATGGGATTTTATAATGTTCCTATTGTGGTTTCATTTCTGGCGGCATTGCTGGTGGCCTGTATACAGAATCCGAAGCTTAATTTTGATAAAAAGCTGGCAATTATGGCAAAGGGTGTGGGTGATAAAAATATCGTGACAATGATTCTTATTTTCCTGGCTGCCGGCGTTTTTGTGGGCGTTGTGGGAAGAAGCAGCGCGGAGAGTGTGGCCTATTGCCTTCTGTCACTGATTCCGGCGCAGTATGCGGTAGTTGTGCTGTTTGTGGTCAGTGCTTTTGTATCGCTGGCTATGGGAACCTCGGTGGGAACCATCACCCTGCTTACGCCGATTGCCGTGGCTGTATCAGAAGCGTCCGGATTCGGAGCGGCTGCCTGTGTAGGTGCTGTGGTAGGTGGAGCCATGTTCGGAGATAACCTGTCCTTCATTTCTGATACGACCATTGCGGCCTGTAACGGGCAGGGCTGTGCCATGAGAGATAAGTTCCGGGCTAACTTCAAGATTGCGCTGCCGGCAGCGCTGGCGGCCATGGTGGTGATTTTTCTTATGACTTCCGGAAATGTTCCGGAAGGGCGGATTGTACAGGATTATAATCTGATTCAGGTGATTCCTTATCTGCTTGTTCTGGTGGGAGGAATCATCGGCATCAACGTCTTTGTGGTGCTGCTCATTGGAATTGTATCGGGAGCTTTCATCATGCTGGTGACGGGCAATGTTTCCGGTGTGGATCTGCTGACCAACATGGGTTCAGGAGCGGCCGGTATGTATGAGACGATCATGGTGACTATTCTGGTGTCAGCTATCGGAGGCCTGATTGGAGAATACGGGGGATTTGATGCGCTGCTGCATTTTATAAAAAGAGTTTTCCGGAGCCGGAACGGCGGAAAGCTGGGGATCGGTCTACTTGTGGGGGCGCTTGATATCGCAACTGCCAATAATACGGTGGCTATCGTTATGGCCAATCCCATAGCAAAGGATATGGCGGAAGATTATGGAATCAGTCCACAGAATACGGCGTCAATTCTTGATACATTTTCCTGCATCTTTCAGGGAGTGATTCCTTACGGAGCCCAGATGCTCATCGCTCTGTCTGCATCGGCGGAGCTGGGCAGTGAATTATCGGCTTTTGATGTGATGCCTAATCTGATTTATCCATATATGCTGCTGATCAGTTCATTGATTTTTATGTTTTTAGTGCCGGATAAAAAGAGACCGGAAAAGGCTGAGAAATAAGAATTGTCTGAAAAACAGTTGCAAAACCGGTAAAAAGTAGTATAATAAAAATGTTTGTAATAATAAAAACGGGGAGCTTGCGTATCAAGCAGGCTGAGAGGAGACTGAATCGTCTCGACCCTTTACCTGATTTGGATAATGCCAACGTAGGGATATACAGGCACGAAGAATTTCGGCGGATATGTCAGTTTGGCATATCCGCCTTTTGGCGTCCCGGAGGGCAATCAGGCATATCAGAGAACAGGAGGAAATGTAATGCTTGGAAAATGTTTTGACAATGTGAGAAAGACCGTTCCGCTGGTTCACAATATTACCAATTATGTGACGGTCAATGATGTGGCGAATGTACTGCTGGCATGCGGAGGCAGCCCGATCATGTCTGATGAACCGAGGGATGTGGTGGATATCACTTCCATCTGCGGCGGTCTGAACATCAATATCGGTACCCTGAATGAAAGAAGTATTCAGGGAATGTTTGCTGCCGGAAAACGGGCAAATGCTCTTGATCATGTGGTTCTGCTGGACCCGGTGGGCGCCGGAGCCAGCGCGCTTCGTACTGATACTGCGGTGGAACTGATGAAGGAGCTGGAACTTAGCGCCATTCGGGGAAATATTTCAGAAATCAAGACGCTGGCCCATGGCAGCGGAACTACAAAAGGAGTGGACGCCGATGTGGCGGATGCTGTGACGGAAGATAATCTTGAAGAAGCGGTGGCATTTGTCAAAGAATTTGCGAAAAAGGCGGAATGTATCGTGGCGATCACCGGCGCCATCGATCTGGTCAGCGATGGCGAAGTCTGCTATGTGATTCGAAACGGCCGCCCGGAAATGGGCAGAATCACCGGAACCGGATGCCAGCTTTCCGGCATGATGACCGCATTTCTGGTAGCAAATCCGGATAACCAGACAGAAGCAGCTGCAGCTGCCGTCTGCGCCATGGGAATGGCCGGGGAGATTGGATGGAGCCGGATGCAGGAAGGGGATGGAAATTCCACTTACCGTAACCGGATTATCGACGCCATCTACAATATGAACGGAGACACCCTGGATAAAGGCGCCCGTTTTGAAATCAGATAGGGAGGACAGCTATGAGATTCGATAAAAAAGACCTGCTTTTATATGCGGTTACCGACAGAAGCTGGCTGGGAGGCCGCACGCTGTATCAGGATGTGGAAGCAGCAATAAAAGGAGGGGCTACATTTATTCAGCTTCGTGAGAAAAATCTGGATGAGGCGCATTTTCTGGAAGAAGCCAAAGAAATTAAAGAACTTTGCAAGAAATATCAGGTTCCTTTTGTGATCAATGATAATGTGGACATTGCTCTGGCTATGGATGCCGACGGCGTTCATGTGGGGCAGAGCGATATGGAAGCGGGAGCAGTGAGGGAAAAACTCGGTCCTGACAAGATTATCGGCGTGTCTGCCCAGACGGTGGAACAGGCACTTCTGGCGGAGCAAAAAGGCGCGGACTATCTGGGCGTGGGCGCGGTATTTCCGACCGGTTCCAAAGATGACGCCGTGGAGGTCAGTCACGAGACATTGAAGGCCATCTGTGAGGCGGTGAAGATTCCGGTCATTGCTATCGGCGGAATCAGCACAGGAAATGTGATGGAATTGTCCGGCAGCGGTATCTGCGGCATAGCGGTGATCAGCGCTATATTTGCAAAACCGGATATCGAGGCGGCGGCAAAAGAGTTGAAGGAACAGATGGAGAAGATGTTAAATGACAGGAGCAATATTTGATGTGGATGGTACTCTGCTTGATTCCATGCCTATCTGGGAAGACGTCAGCGTCCGCTATCTGAAGAGTCTCGGCGTGGAGGCGGAGAGTAATCTCCCGCAGAAACTGGAACGGATGTCCGTGGAGGAAGGAGCGGCCTACATAAAAGAAAATTATGGGCTTAGCGAGACGGAAGAAGAAATCGCAGCCGCCACATTAAAAATCGTGGAAGATTTTTATTATAACGAGGCTCCTCTGAAGCCGGGAGTGAGAGAATATCTGGACAGGCTGAGGGCGGAAAATATTCCCATGGTGATCGCCACTTCCAGCGGGAGACCCCATGTGGAAGCGGCTTTGCGGCGTCTGGGAGTCCTTGACTATTTTGGCAAAATATTTACCTGCTCAGAGGTGGGCGAAGGAAAGACCCGCCCGCTGATTTATGAGAAAGCAGGAGAATACATCGGCGGAGACTTCAAAGATATTTATGTGTTTGAAGACGCGATCCACGCACTGGAGACAGCGAAGCAGGCGGGGTTTTACACGGTGGCGGTGTATGATCCTTCTGCTGATAAGGACTGGAAACAGCTTCAGGAGGAAGCCGATATTTCAGTGACAGACATGCGCCAGCTGATAGCAGATAAAGAAATTTGATGAAAAAAATGCGGTATGAAGTGTGAGCAAAAAATGCCCTCAGATTCCGCATAAAGAAAATAAAAAACGGCGGCACATTGGGGGCACCACCTTGTGTCGCTGCCTGTATCCGGCTGAGCGGTGGCTTTAAAACAGCGCCGGCAGCCGGAAATGCAGGGAATAAAATTAATGCGAAAGAAGGAATGAAAAATGAGAACAGCATTAACAATCGCCGGAAGTGATTCCAGCGGAGGCGCCGGCATTCAGGCAGATATCAAGACAATGATCTGTAATGGGGTATATGCCATGAGTGCGGTCACTGCTCTGACCGCACAGAATACCACCGGCGTAACAGGAATTATGGAAGTAACTCCGGAATTTCTCGGAGAACAGCTTGACAACATTTTTAGAGATATCCGCCCGGATGCAGTAAAAATCGGGATGGTTTCTTCTGCGGCTCTGATTAAAATGATCGCAGAAAAATTGAAGGAATATCATGCAGATAATATTGTGGTGGATCCGGTGATGGTTGCCACCAGCGGCGCAAAGCTCATTGAAGACGACGCCGTGTCTGCTCTGAAAGAATACCTGCTTCCCATGGCCGCTGTGCTGACTCCAAATATCCCGGAGACGGAAGTGCTTTCCGGCACACCGGTAAAAACGGAGAAAGATATGATTACGGCGGCAAAGACCATCAGCGAAATCTATCACTGTGCCGTCCTCTGTAAAGGCGGCCATCAGTTAAATGACGCCAATGATCTTCTGTACCGGGACGGCTCCTGTCAGTGGTTTTATGGAAAACGGATTGACAATCCGAATACTCACGGTACGGGGTGTACTCTGTCCAGCGCTATCGCGTCCAATCTGGCAAAAGGATTCTCTCTGGATGAGTCCGTGGAGAGAGCGAAACAATATATTTCAGGCGCGCTGGCGGCGATGCTTGATCTGGGGAAAGGCAGCGGGCCGATGCATCACGGATTTGATCTGAGGAGCGCATTTATTGAAGAAAGCACAGAAAATGTTGCCAAAGGTAACGCAAATCAGAAAACGACAGGAGGGCAGCAGTGATGGAAACAAAACGAACGGGAATTTTTGAAAATGGTTTGATCTGGTTTGGAGCGGCGGTCTCTCTGGCGGAGATTCTCACCGGGACTTATATCGCTCCGCTGGGCTTTCAGAAAGGGCTGGCAGCCATCATCGTTGGCCATGTTATCGGCTGCGCGCTGCTGTTTTTCTCCGGCGTCATCGGAGGAACAGTACGAAAAAGCGCCATGGAGAGCGTAAAAATGAGTTTCGGACAAAAAGGAAGTCTGCTGTTTGCGGCATTGAATGTGCTGCAGCTGGTAGGGTGGACGGCCATTATGATCTATGATGGCGCCATTGCGGCAGACGGTATCATGCACACCGGCCGCTGGGTGTGGTGTCTGGTCATTGGAGCTCTGATTATTCTCTGGATTCTGGTGGGCGTCACCAATCTGGGAAAAATCAATACAATCGCCATGGCAGCGCTGTTCATTTTAACTATTGTGCTGTGCAAGGTGATTTTCTTTGACAGCGGGATGGCAGGAGCCGCCGTGGACGACGGTTCCATGAGTTTTGGAGCTGCGGTGGAATTATCGGTGGCAATGCCGTTGTCCTGGCTGCCGCTGATCAGCGATTACACAAGAGAGGCCGAAAAACCGGTGAAGGCAACGGCGGCCAGCGCCATTGTCTATGGACTTGTGAGCTGCTGGATGTACATAATCGGCATGGGCGCCGCTATTTTTACCGGGGAATATGACATTGCGCTTATTATGGTAAAAGCTGGTCTTGGTATTGCGGGTCTGATTATTGTCATTTTCTCCACTGTGACCACCACATTTCTGGACGCCTACTCTGCCGGCGTATCTTCGGAGACGATTTTTTCAGGAGTCAGAGGAAAATATGCGGCAGTGCTGGTGACGATCATCGGTATCATCGGAGCCATCGTATATCCCATGGATAACATTACCGACTTTCTCTATCTCATCGGCTCTGTATTTGCTCCAATGATCGCTGTGCAGATTGCAGATTTCTTCTTTCTGAAAAGAAATGCGGAGGCAAAAACTGTGCAGACCGCAAATCTCATAGTCTGGGCAGTCGGATTTATTGTATACAGAATACTTATGCGCATTGATCTGCCTCTGGGCAACACGCTGCCGGACATGGTGATCACGATTCTGCTCTGCCTGATCGCAGCAAAATGTACGGACAGACGCCGGGAAAAATAAGAAAATGTTCTTGACGGCGGCAGAATATCTATATTATAATAAATACCGGAAATAACATATTGCTAAAACCTACTGTGGATTTTTCTGGATTATGCCATTTTTCGCCACACAATCATTGAGAGGATGATTGTGTGGCGTTTTCTATTGTAAGGATATCCATACAAAGAGGAGGAGATGAAAGATGAACGAAACATTTATGAAAGAAAAACCAGTGCTTCCACTGCTGCTATCCATGTCCCTGCCTATGGTCATTTCCATGCTGGTCAACTCTCTTTATAATATCGTGGACAGCTTTTTTGTGGCACAGATCAGTGAGGATGCCATGACGGCATTATCGCTGGTTTATCCGGTACAGAACTTCATCAATGCCGTGGCCATCGGTTTTGGTGTCGGCATCAATGCAGTGATCGCCTATCACCTGGGGGCACAGGAACACGAGAAAGCAAACCGTGCCGCCACCTGGGGATTTGTTCTGTCTCTGGCACACGGGGCGGTGATGATGGTCGGATGTATCGCCATCATGCCGGCGTTCCTTCGGATGTTCACCACGCAGGAACAGGTCATCGATTATGGGATCCGTTATTCACGGATTGCGTTTGCATTTTCTCTTATTATTGTTACCAGTCTTGCCTTTGAGAAAGTATTTCAGTCTGTAGGCCGGATGAAAGTAACCATGGGAGGTATGCTGGCAGGCTGTGTGACCAACATCATCCTGGACCCGGTGCTGATTTTCGGAATCGGGCCGTTTCCGGCCATGGGCATTGAGGGCGCGGCTCTGGCTACGGGTATCGGTCAGGTGCTGACAGTGGTTATTTATCTGGTCATTTATCTGGTTCGTCCGATACCGGTTCGCCTTGGCCGGCAGTACCTGACCCGCGAAAATGGACTGTTTATGCGCCTGTATTCCATCGGAATTCCGGCTACGCTGAACCTGGCGCTGCCGTCTCTGCTGATCTCTGCCCTCAACGCCATCCTGGCGGCCTACGGACAGATTTATGTGGTGATCCTCGGCATTTATTATAAACTGCAGACTTTCCTGTATCTTCCGGTCAACGGCATTGTGCAGGGAATGCGGCCGATCATCGGCTACAATTACGGAGCAAAAGAACATAAGCGTGTCAGCCAGATCTACCGGATCACGCTGACCATCAGCGCCGGCATTATGCTCGTCGGCACGATTATCTGCCTGGCGGTGCCGGGACAGCTCATCGCCATCTATACCACAAATCCGGAAACCATTGCGGCCGGCAAGATCGCGCTTCGCGTCATTTGCGCCGGATTTATCGTATCCGCTGTTTCCGTGACTTCCTCCGGCGCCCTGGAAGGACTGGGTAAAGGAGTGCCGTCCTTCATCATCTCCCTGTTCCGTTATGTAGTTGTCATCATTCCGGTGGCCTTCCTGCTGAGCCGCGTCTTCGGTCCGGCCGGCGTGTGGAACGCATTCTGGATCGCCGAAGCCATCACAGCGGCCATTGCCTTTGTGGTGTACAGGAAGGCGCTGCGGGGAAGCGGCGTGAGGGAAGCTGCCGCTTCCAAGGGAGAAGATGTACAGAAATAAGGTGCCAAAGAATGAAGACAAGAAATGAAAAATCCGCCAGACAAGAAGAAAACTGTCTGGCGGAAGTGAAAGGAGGAGAAAAAATATCTAAGTTTCTTTATTTTTCAAAAAAAGAAGGATTTCCTTCAATATATACCCTATGAATAATAGTAATATGCTTGTACTAATCTTGAAAAATAAATCATTTAGAACGTTTGTTATGCTCAAAGCTACTAATATTATTGTAATTGTCAGCACTATTTGAAATAAAGAATTGATATCTTTCATATATTATCTCCTGGTATATTCTTTACCATGTTAAACTCAACATTTCTGTGACGGTGTCTACTTTACCCAATTCACCAGAATATGAAATATTTAATGCGTCAAATATAATATAAATTATCTGATTTTAAATGTCAACAAGAATATGGTTCGTTATTAGATGAAAATAATTCCAATTATTTACAAATTATAGTTTGGAGCAGACCTCTTTATCGGTCAGGCCGAGTGAGGGCCGAGTCGGGCGAATCTGTCTGTGGTCCTACGTCATCGTCTGTGTATATTCCTTACCACCTCGACCAATTCCCACTTTTCGATTTTCTTAAAATTTCGTGAAACCCATTGAGTTTTCCGCGGCAATCCGTCATAATAAAACTATCATAAAAAGAAAGCAGGTGATTGCCGATGGGCCTTCAGATTTCTGAAGAAGTGCCGCAGGACTACCTGTCGGAGGTGGAGCACATTCTCTCCCATGAAGACTTTATGGCGTTGGAACAGTTTACCCAGCATCAGTGGACGACGCGGTTTATGCACAGTGTGAACGTGTCATATCTGTCCTGGATTCTGGCCAGAAAGTTCGGGTGCGATGAGAAAGCTGCAGCGAGGGCAGGACTTCTTCATGACTTTTGCCTTTATGATTTCAGTGAGGAGACGCCGACCGGTGAACATCAGGCGTTTTATCATCCAAAGGCCGCCGCTGAGAACAGCACCCGGCTTTTTGATATCAGTGAAAGAGAAGAGGCAGCCATCAGAAGCCACATGTTTCCGCTGGGACCCCTTCCGAAGAATAAGGAAGCGTGGATTATAACTCTTGCAGATAAGATTTGCGCCACCATGGAATTTTGTCATGTGGCGATTGCACTGGCAAGGAAGAACCGGCTGGTAGTCAAGAGAGCTTCTGCGTGAAACAAGGTGAAGAGAATAATAGTGTCAGCCGTCAGTGTAATGTATTTTGATACAGCGCTGACGGCTTTTATATTATAGGAAATTCCGCTGGAATTCCTAGTATACTTTTTCTTGACAAATAAAAACAGCGGTCTATAATAGTTTCTGAAAGAACAGTTCTTTTTATAACTATTTTAAAGCGGGAGGTCTTAGTGTGAATCGGACAACGGAATATCTGGGAAATATCCGTCGGATCATTAAGCTGCATGAAAGTATGCTGAAGGAGTATGTTTGTCAGGAGTATGCGATGACACTGACGGAAGCAGCAGTCATCAGCTTTCTTTACAATAACCCGGGGAAGGATACGGCTGCGGATATCGTGGAGCTTCGTATGCTGCAGAAGAGTAATGTGTCGCAGGCCGTGGAGTCATTGGTGAAAAAATCGCTTCTGGTCAGAAAGCAGGATGCCGGAGACAGAAGGAAGATTCATCTGTCTCTCACAGAGAAGGCGGAGCCTGTTGTGGAGACGGTGGAGAAGGTATGCCGGGAATTTCATGAGGAAGTATTTTGTGGAATCAGTCCGGAGAAACTTGACACATTTTCAGAGGTAAATGAACGGATAGGAGAAAATGTGCAGAAGGCCATTGAGAGAAGAGGTTAGCGTACTAGTGGAAGGAGAAAAAAGAAATGAGTGAAGAGAAAGATTTTCTTGGGACGGAACCCATTGGGAAGCTTCTGGCAAAATTAGCGGTGCCGACAGTTGCCGCGCAGATCATCAATATGTTATATAATATCGTAGACAGAATTTACATCGGTCACATCCCGAAAGAGGGCGCGCTCGCACTGACCGGAGTCGGCGTCTGCATGCCGCTTATTATGATCGTGACGGCGTTTGCCGCCTTTGTTGCCTACGGAGGCGCACCGAGAGCAACGATTTTCATGGGAAAGGGAGATAATAAAACAGCGGAAAAAATATTGGGAAACTGCTTTATCGTGCAGATTATTATATCCGTGCTGCTCACAGCGGCGCTGCTTCTGTGGAACCGTGATTTCCTGCTGGCATTCGGCGCCAGTGAAAATACCATAGATTACGGCGTGGCATATATGAATATTTACGCGCTGGGAACCATTTTCGTGCAGCTTACGCTTGGTATGAACGCCTTTATCACAGCGCAGGGATTTGCCAAAACGGGGATGCTTTCCGTATTGATCGGAGCGGTCATCAATATCGTTCTCGATCCGGTATTTATTTTCGGATTTCATATGGGCGTGAGAGGCGCTGCTCTGGCAACTATCATGTCTCAGGCAGTATCCTGTGTATGGGTACTCGTGTTCCTGTTTGGGAAGAAAACACATTTGAAGATTAAAAAGGATAATATGAAGCTGGAAAAAGCTATCGTCCTGCCATGTCTGGCGCTGGGACTGTCCAACTTCGTCATGCAAGCCAGCGAGAGCGTCATCTCCGTCTGCTTCAATTCTTCCCTGCTTCGCTACGGCGGCGATATCGCCGTGGGAGCCATGACCATCCTCACAAGCGTTATGCAGTTTGCCATGCTGCCGATGCAGGGGCTGGGACAGGGCGCGCAGCCGATTATCAGCTATAACTATGGCGCAGGAAATGTAAAAAGAGTCAAAGGCGCTTTTAAGCTGCTCTTAAAATGCAGTCTCATCTATTCCTGCCTGCTGTGGCTGTTCGTGATGATCTTCCCGCAGGGGTTCGCATCAATGTTTACCTCAGACGCCGACTTGCTTTCTTACACACAGATGGCGCTGCGTATTTACATGGGCAGCATGCTTCTCTTTGGTATCCAGATGGCGTGCCAGATGACTTTTATCGCCATTGGAAATGCAAAAGCCTCCATTCTGGTAGCAGTTATGCGGAAGTTTATCCTTCTTATCCCGCTCATTTATATCATGCCGCACATTTTCACGGCAGATAAGGCAAGAGCGGTCTACATGGCAGAGCCGGTGGCAGATTTCTTTGCAGTATGTTTTACTGCTGTGTTGTTTTACTTCCAGTTTAGAAAAGCGCTGCGGAAGATGGAGAAAAAGGGGCCGGCGGTTCAGGTTTGATAAGAACGGAGGCCGGCGGACTGCTTAAAAAGAACAGGAGAATATATTATGAATCAGCATCAGAAAATGGAAGTGGTACTGAAGTATATAACCGACCATTTTTATGAAAAGATCACCCTGGAAAATGCTGCGAAAAAAACCGGGTACAGTCAGAGCGTGTTCAGCAACGCATTTAGCAGCTACACAGGAATGTCTTTTACAAAGTTTCTGAAGAAATACCGGCTTCGCCAGGCGGCGCAGGAGATTCACTGTGGTTATGGAACGCTGGAAATCGTGGGAAGAAGGAATGGATTTCAGTCGAAAAAATTCTACGAAGCATTCAGGGAAGAGTTCGGTATCACGCCGAAAAACTTCAGGGACAGTGACATTATCCCGGATATGCCGCTGGCTCCTGAGATCAACGGACATTCATTTTTCATGGAATATAAGAAGCTGCCAGATGTCGTCATAGAGGGATATCCCATGCGCGCTGTAAATGGAGACGAGACAGATCTTCTCGATGAAGTGGCGTACCCCTTCCGGCATCCCGGCAGCAGAGCAGATCTCCACTGTAAAGAAAAGCACTGGGGCGTCTGGTGGCATGACAGGGAGAGGGGGAATCATCTCTGTTATGTCTTGGGAATCCGGGCGGACGAGACGAAAGAGCCGGAAAAAGGCTGCGTCCGGGTAAAGATTACGGGAGGCGATTACGCGGTCTTTTCTGTAGAACGGGGAAGGGACTATTTTGATATAGCCAATACCTCCCGGGAGATGGCGTGGTACGTTTTCCATGTATGGCAGATGATTAATCACAAACAGACTGATAAGATGGGATTTACCTATGAGGCATTTGACAGTGAGAGATCCTATCTGTTCGTGCCGCTGCTGAAAGGCTTTGGCGGTATCGAGATTGAGAAGGATATGGGCGGCAATATGATCGAGGAGCTGGCCCGCTATGTGGATGAACACATTCTGGAGGATATTGATATCGACACGGTCATCTCTCATTTCGGACGCTCCTCCTTCTACTGCAGAGACCGGTTCCAGTCCTGCTATAAGATTTCCCTGCCGAATTATATCCGGCGGAAGAGGCTGTACGTCCTCTGTCAGAAAATGGAGGACGGGGAGATTACCGGGGAGGATCTGATTCAGAACTATGGTTTTCTGTCAGTGGAGCAGTACCGCAGAGAGTTTTATAAAGAGTTCGGGGTGGAGCCGGAACAATACAAATCGGTCACCCTGGAATTGATCGATCTGAAAGAATACTATACTTTTAACTTCCGGCGTCTGAAAAAGTCCGAGCGGATGCTGGAGAGCTTCCGGATCGCCGGAAAGATCATCAAATCCGGGGAAAATAAACAGGAGCTCGACCTGGACGTGCCGGGCATCGCGGAGTTCTGGATGGAAAATGATTTTCCGGGTCTGGGTGGTGGAAAAGCAGCCCTCTACGAATCGGAAATCATTGCCAGCGGCCGGCAGGATACTTACGAAGAGAAGATTGTATATAATTATGTGCTGGGGCCGGTGGTCACGGGGGAAGAGAACCTTCCGGAAGATATGCATCCGGTCACGGTTCCCGGCGGAAAATATGCTGTATTTGAGAATACAGAGGCAGATATCGAGGGGGAGAGCCTTGCGGAGAGAATCCGTCTGATGATGCGGTGTATCGACCATGTGTGGATTTATGACAATTGGATGCGGACTGATTTTCAGAGCAGAGTTTCTTTCCTGTATTATGAAGATAACAGGCTGTATTATTTTGTTCCGATATACGGAAAATAATACCTATAAAAATGGACCGGTTTTCCGTTTTGCAAAATGGAGCTGCCGGCATTACAATAAATAGAAAGGGGAGCGGTTTTTACCCGGAAGCCTGCAAACAGTCAGGCCGCCGAAAATAAGAAGCCCATTTGGTTTCAAATAAAATAAAATGTAAAATAATGGGAAAAAGTCAGTGGAAACAGGAACCCTTTTTGTGTTGAAATATAGTGGAAACTATATTAAAATATTATTTAGGAATTGCGTACACAATGTAGGCTCGTTTTCATTCTGGATTGTCAACGCAGTTTTCTGCGCGGCCCCACAGTTGCTGCCGGGCCGTGCAGACAAAGGCAGAAAAGATGCAGAATGAGAAACGAGTCTTATTTTTGTATTTTTTTAATGGAAAAATAAGGAGAAACAACAAAATATTTCCTGAACAACTGAGAAAATATTGTACAAACAAGAAGATTTGTTGGTGAGAAGGCCGGCAGGATTCCTGAATGGGAGAAGCAAAAGTATAGAAGAAATGAGGCGTGGACGGATGAAACAGTATTTTGAGAGAAACAGACAAAAGAGAAGAGGCCGGGCAGCGGCATGCTTTTTTATGATATGCCTGCTGCTTTTTAGTATGTCTATCCCCGCTGCGCTGAGTCCTGTAACGGCAAATGTAACGGAGGTCCGGGCGGCAGAGACGGCGGAGACGCTGAATCCTTCTGTGGATACGGTGTTGAATTCTGTCCGTTCCTATATGCTCAGTGTGGATACGGATCCGGATTATAACAGCATCTGGAATGTGATCGGGCTGACCAGAAGCGGACTGTCCGTTCCATCCTCTTACATACAGACATTTTATGAGAATATATACGCCTATCTGGTGGAGAACGACTGGGTGCTGACCAGAACGAAATACTCCGATTACTCGAAGCTGATCGTGGGACTGACGGCCATCGGAAAGGATGCACAGAATATCGGCGGTCATAATCTGCTGGCATATCTCTCTGATTTTACCGATGTGAAACGGCAGGGCTTTAACGGCCCCATCTGGGCGCTCATCGCGCTGAACTCCCATCCGTCCTACACGATTCCGACCGACGCCAGTGCACAGGAGCAGACCACGGAAGAAGGGCTGATCACTTATCTGCTGAATGGTGAGACCGCCTACGGGGGATGGACCCTGGCGGGAACGGAACCGGACGCGGATATCACGGGTATGACCATTCAGGCGCTGTCACCGTATTACGGCGAGCGCGACGACGTGACGGGAGCCATCGACCGGGCCCTTGACTGGCTCTCGGAAACGCAGCTGGCCAGCGGCGGATACGGGACCATGGGAGCGGAAACGTCCGAGAGTGCGGCGCAGGTTATCGTGGCGCTCAGTTCGGTGGGCATTGACTGTGCGAAGGACAGTCGGTTTATCAAGAACGGCAAATGGCCGATGACCGGACTGTTTCAGTATTATCTGCCGGAGGGAGGCTTCATGCATGTGGCGGCGGGCGCTGCCAACAACGGAGGCGGCGAGGCCGGAACCTTAAACGGCATGGCGACGGAGCAGGGCATGTACGCTACGGCGGCTTATAAACGGCTGCTGGACGGCAAAACGGCTCTTTATGATATGAGTGATACTACACTGTCGGCAGGTGAAGTGGTGGATGTATCCACGAGCAATACCGGTGGCGTTGATGCTTCCGGCAGTACCCGGGCCGCTTCCTCCTCCGGAGCCGTTACGGTGAAGGTCTCCAATGTGAAGCTGGATTACAGCCAGATCACTGTGGAAGTGGGGAAGACCCGCAAGTTAAAGGCCACAGTGACGCCGGACAGCGCTTCCGATAAGGAAGTCAAATGGTCGTCCTCCAACAAAAAGATTGTTACCGTAAATCAGAATGGAAAGGTAAAGGGCGTCAAAGAAGGCACTGCCAGGATCAAAGTAAAAGCCAAAGACGGAAGCGGTAAGAAAGCAGTCTGCATTGTCAAGGTGACAGATACTTCCTCCAATTCCGAATCGTCATCCGCAGGCGGAAGCTCCCGTTCCTCCGGGGCCTCCTCCTCCGGTTCGGCGGGAGCCGGAACAACCGGCAGTACCTCCGGCGGCAGCGCTGCCACAACGGCTGCCGGAGGAGCATCGACAGCTTCCGCGCAGGCGGCGGGTACCGGACAGAATACCGCGCAGCAGACGGCGGATGGAAGTACGGAGAGCGGCGGCTGGTCCTTTGACGGAGCGGCTTACGTGCCGGAAAGCTCCGCTTCTGCGGACTCCGGCGACAACACATCCGGAACGGCGGAAGGCAATGGCGCCGACGGCAGTGCGGGGAAAGGAACCATCACCATAGAGATTCCGGTGGAAGTCGCTTATACGTTATCCGGCGCCGCCGGTCTGGGCGCGCTGGAAGGACTGCTCTGGCTGCTGAAGAAAAAGGGCGTGCTGGGACTGCTGCTGGGGGTTCTGCGCCGGAGATGACGGAAGTGGGGCGAAGGATAGCAGATAAGAATACCCGAAACATATACAGTTTGAGATAAATGCAATCGGAAATCATACAATCAAAAACGTTGAGATAAATGAGGATAAGAAACGAGGAGGAAGATAACATGCATCTACATATTCCTACTGGAAAGAGATTAAAAATAAAATACCGGCTGGCGGCACTGCTCATGACCGTCTGTCTCGTGCTGCTCACCGCCTGCGGCGGAAATGGCAGCAGCGCGCCGGAGGGGAGCAGTGGGGGATCTTCTGTGGAGGCTCTCGGCGATGTGAATCCGATCCCGGAAAACGGCATCATCACCAAGGAGCAGTTTGAGACCGTGGCAGGAGAGAACAGGGAGATTCAGTTCACCGGAGAGAGCGACGGCATCTCCTATGTCTGGACGTTCAACGCCAGTCAGATTCAGAATCCGGAAGACCAGAATCTGAAGGTCACATTTACAACGGAAGGGCTTGACGATATCAAGACCGCAGCCAACAACGCCAATGACGCGCTCAAGATGACCATGGAAGGACAGGGACTCATCTGTGTGCCGACCCTCACGGTAACTCTGCCGGAGAGCTGGCAGTCAGACACGGGGCTTCTCCTTAAGGAGCAGAACGGCAGTCTGGCTACTATGAGTGATGTGACCATCGACAGCCAGCCGCAGGAGGCGGCGGACGACAATGCGGCCGATGCCGCCAACAGTAACGCCGAAGAAAGCACAGACGAGGCCGGTACAACAGCCGCTGCGGATAATAACGCCGCCACGGCGGCCGGCACGGCTCCCGTGGCCGGAACCACAACCCTGACCATGACAGTGACTTCCCTGGACGGTGACTGTTACATCGTGGGCGGCATCACCGGCGCGCAGAATAAAGGGGCCGACGCGGCCAACAGTGCGTCCGGCGGCAGTACGACAGCCGGCGGAGAAACAGGAGCGGCGGGAAGTTCCGCATCGGGAAGCGCAGCAGCCAACAGTGCCTCCGGCAGCGGTTCCGGTACGGATGATGCGTCCGGCAATGGTTCCGTGTCCGGCGATAGTAGCGGCAGCGACGCTTCTGCACAGAATGACATTTCCTCGGGAAATGATTCTTCCGGCAGCGATTCCTCGGGCAGCGGAGACATCAAGAATGATGATGTGGCCAACGATACGTCCACACTGACCTGTACGATTTCCATCAGCTGCGCCACGATTCTCAATAATATGGATAACCTGACCAAAGGCAAGGAAGAGTTCGTTCCTTCGGACGGCTGGATTCTCCCGGCGACCACCGTGGAATTCTCCGAGGGCGATTCCGTCCATGACGTGCTGCAGGCTGTCTGCAAGGCCAACGGTATCCATATGGAATCCACCTACACGCCGATGTATGACTCCGCCTATGTGGAAGGCATCAACCAGCTCTATGAATTTGACTGCGGCGAGCTCTCCGGATGGATGTACAACGTAAACGGCTGGTTCCCGAATTACGGCTGCAGCAAATATACCGTTTCTGACGGCGATGTTATCAACTGGGTATATACCTGCGACCTGGGCAAGGATGTGGGCGACAACTCCATGTACTAAAAAGGAACGGCCCGGCGGACAGCTGTCGGCACAACGACGTAAGACGATTGGAGACAACATATGAAAGACACATTTTCCACCTACCATCCCATACTGAATATGCTGTATTTTGTGGGAACCATCGGGGTGACCGTGTTTGTGACCCACCCGGTTCTGCTGGGCATTTCCTTCGTGACGGGAATCGCGTACTCCTTTCTGCTGAAAGGCGTGAAGCACACCCTGCGGTTTAATCTGCTGTTTTCCCTGCCGGCCATGGTCATCGTGGCATTGATTAATCCCATGTTCAATCATTACGGTGTGACGATCATCGGATACCTGTATAACGGCAATCCGTTCACGCTGGAGAGCTGCGTGTACGGCGTCATCATGGCACTGATGCTGGCCTGCACCCTCATTTGGTTCTCCTGCTATACGGAAGTCATGACCTCGGATAAGTTTATCTACCTGTTTGGAAGGATTATCCCGGCGCTGTCGCTGGTCCTGTCCATGTGCCTGCGCTTCGTGCCGAAGTTCATCCGGCAGATGGGGGTCATCTCCGACGGGCAGAAATGTATCGGCAGAAGCGTGTCAAACGGCAGCGTCATCAAACGCGCCAGACACGGCATCACTATTTTTTCCATCCTTGTGACCTGGGCGCTGGAAAACGCCATCGAGACGGCGGATTCCATGAAGTGCCGGGGATACGGTGAGAAGGGAAGAACGGCATTTTCCCTCTACCGGTTTGACAAGAGGGATCAGATTTGCCTGGTGTTCATGGCTGTGACCTTCGGCGTGACGTTATACGGAGCGTCGCAGGGCTTCGCCTTCGCGCAGTATAATCCGAAGATCATTATAGAAGGACTCCCGCTTACGCCGGGAAGCGCCCTGGTATTTTTCTCATACCTGGCATTTTGTCTGATGCCTGTGGCGCTGGAGCTTGTGGACCGGCAGATGTGGAAGCTCAGAAGAAGAGACATAAGAAAAGAAGTAGCGGGAGGATACCGTTTATGGGAAGTTTAGATACATTTTTACAAATCCGTGAGCTGACCTTCGCCTATCCCGGCGAGGAGAAACGGGCGCTCAATCATGTGAATCTCACCGTGGAGGAGGGCGAGTTTCTCGTCTTATGCGGCAGGAGCGGCTGCGGCAAAAGTACGCTGCTCACCCATCTGAAGACTCCGCTTACGCCCCACGGAAAGAGAAAGGGCGAGGTGCTTTTTAAGGGGACGCCGCTTCAGGAGATGAGCAACCGGGAGCAGAGCAGCAAGATCGGCTATGTACTCCAGAATCCGGATAATCAGATCGTGACGGATAAGGTCTGGCATGAGCTGGCCTTCGGACTGGAAAGCCTGGGCTGTCCCAATCAGGAGATACGCATCCGGGTGGCGGAGATGGCAAGCTATTTTGGAATTCAGGACTGGTTCTACAAAAATGTGGCGGATCTGTCCGGCGGACAGAAGCAGCTTTTAAATCTCGCCTCCATCATGGCCATGCATCCGGAGCTTTTGGTACTTGACGAGCCCACCTCCCAGCTTGATCCCATCGCTGCCTCAGACTTTCTGGAGACGGTCAAGAAGATCAACCGGGATCTGGGAACCACCATCATCATGACGGAACACCGTCTGGAAGAAGTCTTTCCGTCGGCGGACCGGGTCGTTGTGATGGAGGAGGGGACTATCTTTGCGGAAGGGACTCCCGACCACATCGGGCAGGTGCTGAAAGAAAGCAATCATGAGATGTTCCTTTCCATGCCGGTGCCGATGCAGATCTATGCCAGGGTGGATACGAGGCAGGCTCTTGCCTGTCCGATCACCGTCCGCGACGGGCGCAAATGGCTGGATGCTGTCTGCGCGGAGCGGAAGATACCGAAAGCAGCCGGGAGACACGACACGGAAAATGTACCGGCGGGCAGCAAAACGCCTCTGCTGGAGTGTAAGGACGTCTGGTTCCGCTATGAAAAAGAACTGCCGGATGTGGTGAAGGGACTAAATCTTTCCATCAGGGAAGGCGAATTCTACTGTCTTCTGGGAGGAAACGGCACAGGTAAGACCACGACGCTCTCCATGCTTTGCCGTCTCAGAAAGCCGTACCGGGGGAAGATCCTCCTGAAAGGGAAAGATATCCGCAGGTACAGCGACAAAGAACTGTTCCGGGGAATGCTGGGCGTCCTGCCGCAGAATCCCCAGTCTCTTTTTGTGAAAAAGACCGTGGAGAAAGAGCTTTTTGAGATGGTCGGCGGCACGAAGGAAAAGAAAAATGAAGAGTATCATCTGTCCATGGATAAGCGGGAGGCGGTGGACGGCATCGTGGAGGTGACTCATCTGCACGGCCTTCTGCACAGACATCCTTATGACCTTTCCGGCGGCGAACAGCAGCGGCTGGCCCTGGCAAAGATTCTGCTTCTGCGGCCCAGGATTTTGCTGATGGATGAGCCGACCAAGGGCATGGACAGTTATTTTAAGGAAGAATTCGCGGACATTTTGAAGCTGCTCAAAGAGCAGGGGGTGACCATTTTTATGATCTCCCACGACATTGAGTTCTGCGCCAGTCACGGAGACCGGTGCGGCCTGTTTTTTGACGGAAATATCGCCGCCTCCGGCACTCCGGAAGAGTTCTTTGCCGGCAATAACTTCTACACCACGGCGGCCAACCGCATGGCGAGAACGTATTTTCCGCGAGCGGTGACCGGAAAGGATGTGATCCGATGTCTCACATGAATACAGACGCTGCGGCGGACAGAGAAAAAGGAACGAAATTTTTGCGGCGGTTTTATGAATCGGAGACGGTGGAATGCGATAATCTGGGAAGAAAGCTGGCGTCCGCCGTGCTGCCGGAGAGTGTTGTCAACCGGAAACGGCGGACGGGCAGACTGGCCGGGATAAAAGATATGGCGGCGGAGCTTAAGGAAGAAGGCGGCGCGGGCGATCAGGTGCTCTACGACGATATTTTCGAGGTGGATTCGGAGGCGTTCATCACCACGGAGAAACGCAAACTGTCCAAGAGGACGAAGGTCAGCCTGTTGCTTCTTCTGGTGCTGATTCCCCTTACCATCGCCTTGGGCGTCTATCTGTTCCGGGGAACCAGTTACGCGCCGCAGAACATTTTGCAGACTATTTTCGGAAGCCGGGTCTACTACTTTATCAGCCTGGTCATCATGATCTACGCCATGATTCCATTTTTCATGGTTTTTGAGGGAAGAAAACCCCAGGCCAGAGAGATGATCGTGTTGGCGTCGCTGGCGGCTCTCGCCTGCGCCGGGCGGGCGGCGTTTTTCATGCTGCCAAGCTTCAAGCCCATCGTGGCCATCGTCATTATCAGCGGCATCGCTTTCGGAGGCGAAGCGGGCTTCCTGGTGGGAGCGGTGACCATGCTGGTCAGCAACTTTCTGTTCGGACAGGGACCGTGGACGCCGTGGCAGATGTTCGCCATGGGATTCATCGGTTTTCTCACGGGGGTCCTTCACCAGAAAGGCCTGCTGCCGGCCAGACGGCTGACCCTGTGCATTTACGGCTTCCTTGTGACATTTTTTATCTACGGCGGCATCATGAATCCGGCGGCGCTCTTCATGAGCGTGTACGAATTTACATGGAGCGGTCTGCTGGCAATCTACATATCCGGCGTGCCGGTGGATCTGGTGCATGCCACCTCCACATTTATCTTTTTGTGGCTGGGTGCGCGGCCGCTCCTTGAGAAACTGCAGAGGATTAAGATAAAGTACGGATTACTGTAAGCCGCGAAGCCTGAGGCGCCAGAGCGGAACGGACGGCAGTGCGAAAACCGCGCGCGGCACGAGAAGGAGGGAAACGTGAAACAGATACCAAAATACCGGTCCATGAATTTTTCCGTGTACTCGGGAATGCTGGACCGTTATAAAGACAGCGAAGACATTCGGAACGCATATACGAAAGGCGGTCTCAATGGCCTCGAAGTGATCCTGGCCGGAGAACCGGACCAGGGCAAGATCCTGCCGGACATGGTCAACGGTGTACATTTATATTTCCATATTTTCTGGATGGATTACTGGCTGGGCAATTACGAACGGCTGGACGAGGAATTTGACTCCCGGGAGCAGTGGGTGGAATACTACGGAGGCATGGACAGGGAAGCGTACCTGGACTGCCTGCGGCATGATCTGGCCTACGCCGAGTCGGTGGGGGCGAAATATGTGGTCTTTCATGTGTCGGAGACGACCCTGCGGGAAAGTTATGTTTATCAGTACCGGTACAGCGATGAGGAGGTCATCGACGCCGCCCTGGAGGTCATCAACACCCTCCTTGACGAAAGAGAATATTCTTTTGATTTTCTCGTGGAAAATCTCTGGTGGAGCGGCCTGAATCTGAAAGACCCCGCTCTCACAAGAAAGATGCTAGAGGGAATCCACAGCGAGAAAAAAGGTATCATGCTGGATACCGGACATTATATGAACACCAGCAGCGAACTGAAGACCCCGGAGGACGCAGTGGCGTATGTACACGCCATGCTGGACGCCCATGAGGCGGCAGGGGTTCCCATTACCCGGTGGGTGAAAGGAGTACATCTTCAGATGTCTCTGAGCGGCGATTATGTCAGGAAACAGAAAGAAGACTGGAAGAAGCATCCCATGGACTTTCAACAATATTCTTTTTACGAGCTCTTCGGGCTCGCCTATGAACATGCCTGCAAAATTGACCTCCATCAGCCTTTTATCGGAAAAGGGGTAAAAGAGCTGATGGAGAGAATCAATCCTATATATATTACAGAAGAATTTGATCAGAAAAGCAGAGAAGAATACGAGGCCTTCGTGGACGCGCAGAGCCGTCTGCTGGGCTATATCTGAATCGGCCTGCACCGTATGCGGACGCAGAAAAGAGCATATGGTGCCAGAGAAAGGAGCACAGATGAAACTATGTCAGTTATCCAACGGCGATGAACTGCACCGCTACAAAAAAGCGCTGGTCCTGCAATTTGCCGGGCCGCGCCATGTGCTCGGGACCGGACCCGATAACGGCGGCTGCCAGGAGAACCTGACAGCCGTTTTTAACGTGGACATCAATCCGGGCGCGGGTATGGGCTGCGTCATGCGCGGGGATACCTACGAGGAACACATGAACATCATCGCGAAAGAAGATCTGGGACTGCGACCGGAGAAATGTACCGGCCTGTGCACGGCGGCCAGCATGGAAAATGTATCCATACAGACGAAAGTCTACGAAGACTTCACCGTCACTGCCATCGTCACCGCCGGCATCGAACACAACGGCGGCCGCGCCGGCGACCAGGCCCTCTGGCATGAGCACGGCGATACATTCGATCCCGCCGGGCCGGGAACCATCAACATCCTGCTGCACATTGACGCGAATCTGACCCCGGGCGCCATGGCCCGCAGTCTGGTCACCTGCACGGAAGCCAAGGCTGCCGCCATCCAGGAACTCCAGGCGCCCAGCCATTCCTCCAACGGTATCGCCACCGGCTCCGGCACCGACGGAGTCATCGTCGTCAGCAACCCGCAGTCGCCAACCCGCCTGACCAACGCAGGCAAAAATACCAAACTGGGTGAATACATCGGCGTCACCGTGAAAGCCGCCGTCAAAGAAGCCCTCGCCCGCCAGTCCGGCCTCACCCCGGCCCATCAGCACAATGTTCTGCACCGCCTGGGCCGCTTCGGCGTCACAGAGGACGCCCTCTGGGAGCTCTGCCGGGACAAATCCCCTACCCGGGCGGAATTCACCCGCCGTCTGGAAATCCTCGCCGCCGACAGCAGGCTGGTGACCTGGGCGGCTCTCTACGCCCACCTTCTTGACGAAACGGAATGGGGACTGCTGAGTGGCGGGGAAGCCTGCGTGGCGGCAAAGGAGCTGCTGGCGCTGTCCGGCCTGCCGGAACAGGAAAGCGATGCATCCAACGCGCGCGGCAGAGCCGGGAAAGCCTCTGAGACGACCGTCAACATCCTCAGCCGCCGGTATCTCGATGCATTTGCCCGTAAAATCATCTGCACAGCGGACGAATAGATAAAAAAATAATTTACAAAAATTGGGAAAAAGTCAAGAGAAAAGGTAACTACTTTTGTGTTGATTTTATGAATGCAGTGAGCTACAATATAAGCAGTGGTAAACATTGGATACGCTCCGTCAGGTCAGAACAACTCCCCTCCTGAGGAGCATTCCGATGACGATTGCAAAGATAGCATTGCAAAGAAAAAGGAATCCGGTGAGAATCCGGAGCAGGCTTACCCCTACTGTGAGGCAGACGAGGGCGGCAGGGATGCGTTCCATCCCGGTCACTGGAAGAGATTCCGGGAAGACGCCGTCCCAAGGAAGAAGCCGAGCCAGGATACTTTTAACATTTCTTCGGAAGTTTTGGGAAGAGACTGACGACTATACTCCCCACCCTTCGCAGAGCTCTTCTGTCGAAATTTCCCTGAAATGTTAAAATAACACAAAAACTTACGTTTACTTTTCAAGCTCAACACCTTGTTTCATTTCATCTTGAATTGTCGACGCGTTCTGTATTCTCTCCGGCAAAGTTGAGCCGGAGGGAGTGACAGGTAAAAAAACGAAGGAAATGAGCGCTCATCCTTTGGTATAGAACATGTCAACCAGGCCGCTCTCCCCGTTCCCGCGGGACGGGCGGCAGCAAGAAACCTTCTCCGGATTCCGGGGAAAGACACAAAAGTTTTCTAAATTTCCAGAAAAGGAGGAGATTACATGAAACGTTTTAGAAAGTTTACAGCTTTATTGATGGCTATGGTCATGGTGCTGGCGATGGGTGTGACATCGTTTGCGGCGGAGAAGACGCAGCCGACCTTAACAATTGGCGGAGAGGAAGTAAGTTATACCATGCCTTCGACCAATCTTTATCCGGATATTCCAGATAATGCGGAGAATAAGGGTGAGATCACGGCGGCGGATATCTTGTTAGAGTATGCGGTGGAGAATTATGGACAGTCTGTTGCGGACCAGATGGCAAGCGGACTTCTGGCGTGCGATTATGACCAGAATTATGTGAATGAGGAGGGAGAAGCCGGACTGTATATCAGTAAATATCTGGGTCAGGATACGGTTAATAACTATACCTTTATCAGCTACGATGAGATAACCGGTCTCTATACCTATCAATGGACCGGCGCCTACTGGTCTCTGACGATTGATGGTGAATATGCGTCCAGCTATGCGACAGCTTACAAGGCCAGCGATATCGACAGCATTGATTTTACTCATGTGGAAGATAATGTTGGATACACTTTCACAACTCCATACGAGATTCCGGATGCGAACTGATCATCAGGCTTTATATGATTTATCGTGAAAACGAATAATTTTTAGCAGGTAAGAGTATAAGGCGAATGGGCTGCGTCCTGCATATCAAATTGCGGGACGCGGCTCTTTTTATAAAAGAGGAAGAAAGTAGGAAGACGTAGTATGAAAAAATTTTTTTTGTGTATTACCGGATTGCTGCTGGGGTTGCTGCTGGGAGCGGGGATTCAGGTGGAAGCGGAGGAGAACCGTTCAACAGAGTTTGAACATCTGGAAATATTTCATTATAGCGGTAATTTTACAGTTTATGATGAAGAGACACATGACAACACGCTGACCCGTGCGTCGTGGAATCAATGGTCTGATGTGACATTGATGGACGAGAAAGAACATATATACTGCGCCATGCCGCATTTCATAGGCTACCAAGGCACTTATATTATTTTGACAGGCAAATTAGAATCGGATACTGCGCGTATTGTGTCCGTTTCAGATTCCATTGATGATTTTGATGGGAGCAGCCTGCTCGCCGTGGAGATCGATACTTCCGTAGGGTATTATCATCTGGAAAAGGAGGGTGAGGTTCAGATTGACACGGAGGGAAGTGTGTTTACCACTTCGCCGGGAAGCCTTTTGACAGAGACGCCAGCCAAAGTCCTATATGTTACGGTGCAGGATGGAGAGTTGTCAACGGTACATAAAATTTTATTGGATGAGGTGAATCCTGCCTCAAGCAGTATCCAGTACAGAAGCAGTGAGATTACTCTATATGACGGGACAGAAGGGAAAAGCGAGAAGTTAGAAGGGTTTAGTGAGATATTTAATGAGGAAAAGAATTCCTGTATTTATGGAGTAAATACAGAGATTTCCACAGAACCAAATGGCAGTTTTGGTACGAGGGATTACGTATCGTCGGTTTCGCTGGGCGATAAAGAAAAATATTCTGTTCCGGATGGAGTAGAATCCATAAGAATACAGCGGGTGTCGGATGAAGAGATGCCGGAAGGAGGAGATGCTTTCTGCCCGGATATGGAGGTTTACTATACAGATGGAAAAAATGCGCTCCACAGGGATAGTTATTATTACTACCGGCAGAGGACCTACTGTGTAAAGATGAATGATGGGGAATGGATAGAACTGGATGACGGCGCTATCAGTCCGGAACTCCCCCTCAAAGAAGGTTGGAATATTCTCACTGTGCAGAGTATGTCCGACGATTGGATGAAGAGTAATGAGAGAATCCGTTCCGCATGCTCCGGAAGTGTAGATAAGAAGAGTGCCTTTACAAAAATCTTTTTGATTTATAAAGAATCTTCATCGGAATATACGTTGGCGGCGGAGAGTGAAAATACCGGAATTGATTCCATTGAAGTTTATAAAGCATTGGATAATATAACGGATGCGAAGTTTCAGTTCTGTCAGTATGAAGTGTATGAAAAGGATGGCACATCGGGAGAAAAATGGGTGGATTTATACTCCAGCAGCCCTTGCGTCTGGATGAAGGTGTTCAGAGAGGAACAGTCAAGCACAGTAGACATATCGGATTCTGAACGGATTCACGGCGGTTTTTATATGGAGCTGAATCCGGAGACACAGAAAGAGATTTCGATAGTGGTTACAGCGCAAAACGGAGAAAGCAGAACGGAGTTACTGCATATTAACTGGATTGAGAGCGATGTACAGCTTCAAAGATTATATCCTTCCCAGGGCGGTTCGTTTACGCAGGATTATGACCGGGAGACCCAATACTATTATCTGAAAAAAGATGATTCTGATACAATTACCCTAAATTATCAGGGCTCTCCAAATACCACTCTGGATATTTATGTGGAGAGAAAAAAAGAAGAAAGTGTTTCCGATGCCGATTTACATTCGATCAACATTGCGTCTTCTGTTCATAATGTCCAGTTTAAAATTACGGCGCCGAACGGCGATACGAATACCTACACAGTGGCCATAGAGAGAACGGATACGGGTATTGGAAATGAAACCAGAAATCGCGCGAAAAAGATGATAGATAAGATGGTCAGCGGGGGTTATCTTGAAGAGATTCGCAATTCACAGCCGGTGGACTCTTATTGGGGAACGTTCCGGGCAGCCAGTCTTGGAGAAGACTATCTGGAGGGAACACTGGCAGGTGATGTAACTTCTTATAACTATACCCAGGCGACTTCCTATGCAGCTGTTATTCTCCAGCTTGTGATGTCGGGAGAGAATCCATACAATTACCTTGGAGTGAACTACGTAGAGGCTCTGGCAAATATGGGGCCGGGATATTATGGGCCTTATGCTAATAACATCTGGACTCTTCTTGCGCTGGATGCAGCCGGATATCCGTTGGACAGCATACTTCTGGATACTGTTCTCAGTCAGGCCTGTGATACAGGTTTTGATCTGGATATGCGGGGTTGGGCTTTTGCTGCACTATCGAACCATCTGAATGAAGAAGGCGTAAAAGAAAAGCTGGGTATGGCAGTGGAAACAATAAAAGAAGTTCAGCTGGCCGAAGCGACCGAAGTAAATGGTTATGAAGTCACCGGCGCTTTTGAGAATTTCTATTATACCAACCGGAATATTAATTCTCATGCCTGCGTGGTATCTGGTTTGACATCCCTTGGGGTGGATGTCGGTACGGAAGAATGGCAGGTGGAAGGACTGCATGGACTGGTAGACGGTATTTCACTGCTTGAGGAATATCAGCAGGATGATGGAACGTTCCTGCGATCGCCATCGGAAGGTAGAGTCGGCTATAATAAGGATGCGGTGATTGCTGTCGGAGACCTGTATAATGGCGCCAATGTATGGCAAAGATATGCGCTGACCAACGACCGATTCAATGAATTACTGGATGAAGCGGAACGATTATTGGAGTCTGATAACACAGATGAGGAGCTGAAGACGGTTCTGGCCGACGCATATTGCGAGGCGGCACAATACAGGACAGAAGAACAGGGCGTCAGTGAACATGGCGAGGAGTATTACGCGCTTCAGGAAGCTGTTTACGCCATAAATGGCGAGAAACCGGATGTATTCCAGGGAACAGCGGAAGAAAGAACGCAGGTGCGCGATATTATTGCTGTGATTGATACTCTTCCGGAGGCTGATTCTGTCGCTTATAAGGACAGGGATGTTATTCTGAAAGCGCAGGAGGCTTACGAGGCTCTGAATGGAGATGAAAGGCTGGAACATTATGTGACCAACTATCGTGTACTCGCAAAAGAATATGATTACATTCATCAGATTGATGTTTTTCTCGATGCCGTAAAAGAGATTGAAGAGGTCGATCTGTCAAAGGCCGCTAGGGTGCAGGAGGCAAGAGACGCATATAACGCACTGAATGACAGGCAGAGAGAAGAAGAAGCTGTGAAGGAAAGGCTGGAGATACTTCTGAAAGCGGAAGAAACGATCGAAGCCATCAAAACAGCGGACAGCGTAATTGCGGTCATTGATACGATAGGAGACATCATTACATTAGACAGTCAGGAGAGCATTGAAACGGCGCGGGCTGCTTATGAGATATTGGATGAAGAACAGAAAGCACATGTCACAAATTACGATAAGCTGCTCAATGCTGAGGAAGAACTGAAACGCCTGACCAGTTTGAACGAAGCAAAGGAAGCTGCTGAAACGGTGATCGCCCTGATTGACCAGATAGGAACAGTAAATCATAACAGCGGCAATGCCATAGAATCTGCGGAAGAAGCATATAATGCGCTGCCGGAAGGAGAAGCCCGACAGCTGGTCAGCAATCTGCCGGAACTTCTGGAAGCACGGAGAGTTTATGATAATCTGGTATCGGAAGAAAACCGACAGTACATTGCGGATCAGGCGATGTATTATATCTCACAGATAGAAGATACCCTGGGCGCTGATTATGAAATAACAGCAGATAATATAGCTTCTGTAAAAGAGGCGGCAGGCGCGGCAAGGGCATTTTATGATGAAAACATCACCGGAGATCTTCCGGAGGCGTCGTCATATGTAACGAATTATCCGGAACTTCTCCACGTGGAGGCGCTGATAACCATCTACGAATGGAGTATATCCGGAGAAGAGTTTACCCAGGAGGATTTTACGGAGAAAGTACAGTCGATCACAATACCGGTAAATCTGGAATCGGAAGCGGATATTCAGATAGCATTTCTCATGTATGAAGCTCTGAGTCAGGAAGGCCTTCTTGGAGAAGATGCACAGGATGTGTATGAGAATCTTTGCAGCCGTCAACAGGAATGGGAACAGCTGCAGCAATCCTATGACAGCATACAGGAACTGGAGCGAAAGATAATTGCGCTGGGAACAGTGGGAGCGAACAGCGGAGAAGAGCTTGATGCAATCTCTCAGTTGTATGATTCCATGGATGATGCGCTGCAAGCTTATCTTAAGGAAGAGTCAGTCGCTGCATGGCAGGACGCCCGTGAACAGTACCAGTCTATTCTGGATGGAATGGGTACAGTGACGTCTGTGATGACTGAGATTAACGCCATTGGCAGTGTAACTCTGGACTCGGAGGAAACCATACAGGCGGCAAGAGAGTCATATGATGCCCTGAGTGATGAAGAAAAGAAACAGGTCACAAATTACCGTACTCTTGTGGAAGCGGAATATACGCTTCTGGAGCTCAAAAAAGCGGAAGAAGATATGCCGATAGCTTCTGTTGTAATTGAAAGAATCCAGTCGCTGGGAACAGTGCAGTTGAGCGATGAATATAAAGTCGTTTCAGCCCGGAAAGCTTATGAAGCCCTCACTGCCACGCAGAAAAAATGTGTGAACAATCTTTCCAATCTGGAAGCCGCAGAAAAACGGATAGAAGCCCTGAAAATGGCTACAATTACCATTGAACCGACGGGCATGCGTGTAAAGACCGGGGAGACACAGACGCTTAAAGCTGTGACAAGTGTGGACAATGCCAGGATCACATGGACAGTGAGTGATACGACTGTCGCAGATTTTGACGAAAAGACAGGAGGTGTCACAGGGAAAAATGCCGGAACAGTGACGATCACGGGAACGCTGGAGAACGGAAATCAGGCAGTATGCAGCATAACCGTTTACAGAGCCGCGGCAGACTCCTCTGCAACCGGTACCGACGCGCAGAAAGATATGACTAACACATCTTCTTTGAATCAGACAAAGGCTGTTTTATACACCAAAGGCAGTGGAAAATCAACCAAATTGATTCTGACATATAACGGACAGAAAGTCAGCGGAAAACAGGTAAAATGGAAATCCAGCAAAACGTCTGTTGTGAAAGTGACAAAGAATGGAAAGATAACTGCAAAAAAGAAAGGGAGCGCGAAGATTACGGCGACGTATCAGGGGCAGACCTTTATCTGTAAAGTAAAAGTTAAAAAACCATCTTTGAAACTGGAGCAGAAAAAAGTAGTTCTTTCTTTAAAAACTGCAAAAACCTATAAGTTGAAAGCAGTTGCCAACGGAAGAAGTATTTCAGGGAAAAAAGTAAAATGGAGTTCCGGCGATAAAAGTGTGGCAGTGGTCTCCAAAAAGGGAAAAGTGAATGCCAGAAGTAAAGGAATCACCCAAATTACCGTCTGGAAGGATGGAAAAAAAGCGACGGTAAAAATCGTGGTAAAACAATAACGATTCAATAAGGCGTCACATAAAATAATATTCGCCGCAGCAGGAAAGGAGAAACTTATGAATAATATAATGACAAAAACAATGGCAATCTTTATGTCAGCTCTTGTAGCGACAGCATCGCTTCCGACAGCTTTTTTGCCGGGTTCCGCCATTACAGTACAGGCAGGGGAGGCGGATGTGCAGCCGGCAACAGACTGGTATTCAGAGGATGCTGAAAGCTACGAGATAAGTACGGCAGCAGATTTAATGGGATTGGCACAGCTTGTAAATGAAGGAAATGATTTTTCAGGAAAAACGATCAAGATGACCGGGAATATTGATTTGTCAGGGATTGATAACTGGACGCCCATAGGAAAATTTCCGGGAGTACCAGCGGATAATCGTTCATTTAATGGGACTTTTGACGGTAATGGATACACGATTCGGAATTTTAGGATTCATGACGAGACGGATTATACAGATGTCAATAATGTGAATTTTATAGACGATAATTATGCCTTGTTCAGTTATATTTATAATGCTACGATTAAGAATCTTACGGTGGAAGGAAATATAAATCTGATTGATCCTGTAAATGATATAAAAGTAACCAATAGGGGCTTTACAGGCGGAATTATCGGATATTCTTTTAATTCTACGGTAGAGAATTGCAGCTTTAGTGGAACCATAAACGGCGGCTATGAAGTTGGTGGAATCATAGGAAGAGGGATGACGACGACAATCAAAAACTGCCATTTAAAAAAAGGAAGCACAGTAGAAGGATCTTATAATGTGGGCGGAATTGCAGGAAGAATTACCAGCTCCCATGTTAATATGACACCATCTTATATTATTGATTGTAGCGTAGATGGGACAGTGCAAGCAAATATACAACACAGCGGTGGAATTGTCGGAAGTACAAGAAACATATCAGAATTGGCTATGTTGGACGCGGCATGCATCTCCTACATAGATGGCTGCCGGACATTGTCGGGAAGTAAAGTGCTTAGCCCAGATTCATCAGCAGGTATTGTTGCAGATTCCTGTTCAGAAATAAAGAATTGTGCGAATTTTGCGGCAGTGGAAAAAAATAGTACGCAAGCATCTGACGACCGGGGCGCTGCAGGAATTGTAGAGCGCCAGAGAGTAAATGTGGGAGAGGGTATTGTAAACTGCATGAATTATGGTTCCGTTTCTACAGATGATGAAACGACCGCAGTGGGAATTGCAAATGCACCGGCGAATCTTGCACTGCAAGTAAAGAATGTGGGAAACATTGCCCGGATATCTTCAGAAGGAGGACAGACATGTGGACTGGTCTTGGGTGGTAATGCCAGTGCCGCGTTAGAGAATAGTTTTAATATCGGAGAAGTATCTGGAACGAATTCTTCTATCATCTCCAATCGGATTACGGATTGTACCAATGTTTACTATGATTCCTCTCTGGGTGAATCTGAGGTCGGTGAAGGCAGATTGACAGAAGAATTTGCAAACCGTACCGTAGTGGATCTGTTGAACACAGTAAATATTTCAGAAGAGGCAGAGGATACCGCAGAAATGATGGTTTGGTACCAGAATATCAGTTATCCTGATCTGGCTTCCAATATGGTGCTGGTTGATGACATTACAACAACAGAGAATGTGGTTATTAATCTGACCAAAGAAGATAAAACGGCAGAGATCAACGCCGTTATCTCTCCGGAAAACGCGACAAATCAGAGTATATACTATACGTCAAGCGATACGGAAACGGCAACTGTCGATAATAATGGAATTGTTACCGGAGTAAGCGAGGGACAGGCTGTGATTTCAGTTTATGCCCTGGACAGCGGCAGAGAGATGGCAACAGTAAATGTTACGGTTACAAATGTACCGGAGGAACCGGAAGAGCCGTCGACAAGTACGCAGACTCCGGAAGAGACACAGCCGTCAACGAGTACGCAGACTCCGGAAGAGACACAGCCGTCAACAAGTACGCAGACCCCGGCAACTGCCACGGTCGGTGAGAAAGTTTCTGTTGGAGCAAATGAATATGTTGTAACAAGTGTGTCAGCAAAGACAGTGGCATATACAGATTCCGTAAAGAAAAAAACATCCAAGATTACTATACCTGCAACAATAAAGATTGGAAATGATACTTATAAGGTAACCTCTGTTTCCAAAAATGCACTGAAAAACAATAAAAAGTTAAAAACTGTGGTTATCGGTAAGAATGTGACATCCATAGGCAAAAAAGCTTTCTTTGGCTGTAAAAATCTGAAAAAAATAACCGTAAAATCAAAGATTTTGAAAAAAGTCGGCGCAAAAGCATTTAAAGGCATAAATAAAAAAGCGGTTATCAAAGTTCCGAAAAAGCAGTTGAAAAAATATAAAAAGCTTTTTAAAAATAAAGGACAGGCAAGTTCTGTTGTGATTCGATAACGACAAGAGAATGGTTTCAATGAGAGGGGATTCCCCTCTCATTGAAATAGAATGAGGTGAACCGACATGAGAAAAAAAATTACATGGAAGAAAAATATTATAGCTTTTATGCTCATGTTTCTGTTTTGTGTTTTCTGGCATACGGATAGTATGGCAGCAGAAAAGGCAGGAGATATTTATATCAGTGTAGAGAAATTTACAATAGGGCAGGGATATTTGGTTGAACCGTCTGTTGTTCCTTTTTACGAAGGAGAGAAGTTTTCTGATGTGTTGCTGCGTGTGCTGGAAGAAAATGGATATGAAGGTATAACAGATAATGGTTCTGGGTATTTTTATCTCTCGGGAATAACCAATGCGGACACTGGTGTTTATCGGGTGCCTGCGTGTATTACTACAATGGGAGATATGACTACCGCATCGGGAGAAGGGCTGACAGCTCCGACAGGACGAGAGACAAATGTAACATACCCGGATTTGGAAGAATTTTCTTATATGTCTTCGGCCGGATGGATGTACAGCCAAAATGGTGTATTTCCGGAATTTTCCATGGGTGACTGCCAGCTTTCAGATGGAGATATAATGCGCGTGCAGTTCACTCTGTATGGATACGGCGCCGATTTGGGATCGGCGTATAAGAACAGTGATCTGGCGCTGGATCTTCCGGATAGGGATGCGATAACAAAGAGACTTGCTTTGATTAATGAAAATAAAGCGGCATGTTTTATGGATGATGCATGCAGGACAGCTTATAGAAATGCTTATGAGGCAGTCGTAGATTTAGATACAGGAAAAAGGAAAATGAATTCTGTGTTTAATGAGCTTCCAACAGAAGAACAGATTGCTGCGTATGTTGATAATTATAATACCTCTTTAGCTCAGTCGGTTATGGATCGTATTGAGGCGATTGGAGAGGTAACATTAGCGAAAGAACAACAGATCAGAGAAGTGCGTAATATTTATAATACATTAAATGACGCACAAAAGCAAAAAGTGACGCAGGAATTCCTGAAAAAACTGGAAGATGCGGAAAATACCATCGTTTATTTGAAAAATGAGCAAGCAGCCAATGCTGTTATAGATGCAATCAACAGTATAGGAAACGTGGATTTATCTAAAGAAGATCAGATTAAAGCTGCCAGAGTAGCATACAATGCCTTAACAAATGAACAAAGAGCGTTCATACCGTCGGCAACGGTAAATGTACTCACACAAGCAGAGAATACATTAACTGTGTTAAAGGCACAAAAGCAGCAAGAGCAACTGACAGCATCTGATGTGCAGTACACCCCATCCAAAACCAAACTGAAATCCGCCAAAAAGCAGAGCGCCAAATCCGTCCGTCTCATCTGGAAGAAGGTAAAGGGATGCACCGGCTATGAAGTCTACATGTCGAAGAAGAAAAACTCCGGCTACAAGAAAATAGCCACCCTGAAAAAAGCCAAGAAGGTCACCTACACAAAGAAAAAGCTCAAGAAGAAAAAGACCTATTACTTCAAGGTGCGGACTTACAAGACCGTCAACGGTAAGAAATATTACAGTACATTTTCCAATGTGAAGAAAGTGAAGATGAAATAATCGGCAGCCGCGGTTCCGGAATCCCCTGTGGGGGACCGGGGCTGCGGCTATCATTCATAAATCGGCACATAGGTGTATAGCTTGTTGTGGCGGTAGCGCATAAACGTGATTTTGTCCAGGTCCACGCGGACGCGGAATTCTTTGACCCAGCCGTACAGGACGCAGATAGTCATCATTTTGTAGACACTTTCCAGATGGAGTTTATCGGAAGAATGTTCTGTCTCAAAGACAGCGTATTTCCCTCCGGCGATGGTGATCTCCTGCATGTTTGCCGGTACAGCGTCGACATTTTTTACGACAGGTCCCAGCATATAAAGATGACGGAAGCTCTGAGAAGACTCGTCGTAGACAGTGTTCCACAGGCCGATTTTATCCTCCTTGCCCTCGGAAGGACAGGCGTAGGCGGTGCCTTTGACGTCCGGAAAGTCATGACGGAAATAAAAGGCGCACAGACCCGGGATGTCGGCGGCGTCTTCTTTCTTCGTCTGCTGAGACTTGATCTCCATGCCGAGCATGGTAAAGTCTTCCAGATAAGTATAGGAGACCTTCAGATTATTTTTGTTGCTGGAATAATATTCGGGAAGATCCGGAATCTGAAACTGGATATCTCCGTACTGCTCCGGTTTCATGTGGAATTCTTCAAAAAATGCCTCGGAAAAATGTTCATAAGATTTGAAATGATATTTTTCCGCGATGTTTCTCGCATCGGCCGCATCACTTTTCAGCTCCCGCGCGATCTGATAGAGCTTGCGCTTCTGGATATATTCCAGCAGATCCACATTGTAGTACATTTGAAAGATATCGGAAAAATGATTCGGAGAGTAATGAAAATGGCTGGCGATTTTCCGGATGGTGATATCCTCCAGTATATGATTGTCAATGTAATGAATCCAGGTGTCGATACCGTTGCCGGTATTGTAGTCCATCTTCATGCCTCCCATGCCTTTGAGCAGAGGAACGTAGATGCAGCATTCCTTCTCTTCAAACACTTCAAAAAGATAGCTCATGTAATTGATGACCTTTCCGTTGAGCGGCGCCCATTCGGCAGCAATGTACTGTGCCAGCGCTCTGGAAGCTTCCACGATATCCTGAGAATCCTTAGCTGCTTCGATATGAAAGACCGCGTAATTATCCGATGGGATAGTCAGAGGAATGAAAGGTTTCTGTACATTTGCTTCATCTTGCACGACAGATCCCAGCAGATAGTACAGTTTCTCGTCGGTATTACACCACCAGACGCCGGCGAGAGTCCGACTCTCCGGCCAGAATGGATATTTCTCCGGGTGTTCATGAGCGTATGCGAGGTCCTGAAATGTATTGAGCAGACCTTCTTCCTCACGCTGAATGGGATATCCAGCGAGTGTTAATGGCATGCTCCGGACGTATTCCATGGAAATTCTTCTTCCGCAGACGGAAGACTTCAGCGGCATATCAGGGACAAGGGTTCCTCTTTTGAAGAACTCTCTCGGAGAGACGCCGAACTCTTTGCGGAAGGCTTTGGAGAATCCTCCGGTTGTCGCGTATCCATACTCTTCCGCAATACTTTTCAGTTCCCGGTGCTCATGGAGAGCCTCCGCCGCTTTCCTCAGTTTAATCTTATTCACATATTTCTGAAAAGGCAGTTCAAAATACTCTTCAAATATTTTTGCAAAATAGATGGGATTGTTGCCAAAACAGGAAGCTGTTTCTTCCACAGATATATCCTGGCTGATATGTTCCAGCAGATAATGCAGAACCTTTCTCATCTTATCGGCTTGCCGGTCTTGTTTCATATAGCAAGGCTCCTTTCTTCGAGTAATTCATCTGTATAGATACTGTTTTACACCAAAGCTCGGTGGAAAAGGCAGTGTGTATGCAGTTATTTTTCCAATGGATTTTACATAATGGTTTTTCACTATTGTATACAAAAATGGAGATGAGCGCAAGCGAAATGTATAAAAATGGACCGTTTTTCTGATTTGTTTTGCCTGTCTCTTGTTTATATAATTAAAATTAGAAAAACAAATGTAAGGAGGTTTGCTATGCAACAATTAAAAACACACAAATGTATGGTTTCTTTGGTTCTGTTTTTTTCGCTGATGCTGTTCTCTTTTCAGGTACAGGCAGCTGAGAATGAATTTCGTTTCGGTACGGAAAAGGTTGCTTTACAGGAAGGAAGCTACTTAGTTTCGGTTTATTTAAAATCTTCGGTGCATCTGGATACAGATTCTGCTATGAAAGATGGTGTTGAAAAATATGGACTACTCACTGTAAAAAATACAGGAGAAGTTTCTATGGAGATTACACTGCGTAAAGCATCGATTGGAACAACGGATGTTTATATTGAGCAACCGGCAATATATCAAACTAATGCAACTTCCGGGGCGACGGTACCGGCCAAAGTAATATCCTGGCAAAAAAATGCCAACAATCAGGAGGTACCTGAAAGAATTTCGTTTTCAATCCCGTCTGATACTTATTCGACCAATGGAGTTTTTCTTTCTGTATATATTGACGCTATTCAAAACAATGTGAATTCGTTCCTGTACATTGATTATAGTAGTGCAAAACTCACAACGGATTCTTCATTGGATTATACCAAAACAGGGTCGGCTGAGCAGACGCATTATGGTTATGGAGTGGATGTATCCGTAACGGTTTCAGATGGCAGGATTTCCAATGTTGACATCACCGGAAGAGATTTTACAGGTGCCTACATCGAAGAGAATCAGCGAAGGCTGAATATGGCAATTGAAGGAATGAAAGATAAGTTTAATGGCATTGCTGATAAGGATGATACGGCTATTAATCAATTGGATGCAGTGTCTGGCGCGACAGGTTCCTCCAGAACGATTCGCAAAGCAGTTCTGAATGCTTTGGAATTGGATTCTCAGCCGCAGGAAAATAATCCGGAACCGCCGGATACCATTCCGTCAAAAGGAACCTATTCCGTTAAGATCAGTAATACAACAGATGTTGTTGATTATTCTTTATTGTCAGAGAATATCAGTGATGCCCGTTTGACTGTTGCCGATGATTCTTCCATGTTGTTGACTTACGAGATGGAATCTGGCAGACCGGCAGAACCTGTATATGTTTTGGACTTCAACGGCTACTATAAAGATAATGATATCTCCTCGCCGTATAATTATACGAAAAAGGGAGTTTCACTTAAGAATGAAACGAAAGATGGTTTTTCTGTAGTGAAAGAAGTGAGCATGCCGTTAAGCGGGCTCTCAGCCAATTATTATACAAATAATTATTTGTATGCTCCTATTTTAAAAAATATTGCATTCGGGTCGATTTCAGGTATTCCGATCAGAGCAGGGAAATTCGATATCATGTCAACAATCACTGTATATTGGGATACTTTACAGAAGATAGATGACGATTCGGATGACAATACAGGTTCTTCACAAAATAAACCCGATACAGATGTGTCAAAGGATTCGGGAGGCAAACTTTCTGGAGGAAATTCAGATATAACATTTATAGGTGCATCTTTACAAAAAGGGCAAAGATACCGTTATGGAAAAAATGTATATGAAATCACATCCGTAGGAAAAACAAATACTGTGCAACTGGATAAGGTTTCTGCAAAGACAAAGAAAGTGACCATACCGTCCACGATTGAAATAAACGGGCAGACATGTAAAGTGACGTCCATCGGGAAAAAGGCTTTTTATAAGAAAAAAAGGCTAAGATCCATTATAATTCCAGAATCTGTCCAAACTGTTGGAGCCAATGCTTTTCGGGGTTGCAAGAACTTGAAAAAGGTTACGATTCGTTCTTCCCGTCTGAAGATTGGAAAAAACGCATTTTCTTCCATTAACAAAAATGCAGTGTTTAAGATAAACAAAAAGCTGAAGAAAAAACAGGAGAAATCACTCATTACTGCTATTAAAAAATCCGGAGTTTCTAAGAATATCAAAATGGTTCCGTCGCAGTAACGGTCTAACGACCGTAACTGCTGACGGACTTTTTGTGCGCATTTTCAGCAGAATCTGTTTGCTTTGGCTACAATTACAGCGCTTGCGCTGCTGAAAAAGCGCACTGATCTA
>FCNR01000002.1 GCA_900016875.1 Eubacteriaceae bacterium CHKCI004
AGTAACATACCCGAATTCTTAAGGTAAAAAGTAGTTATTATTATTCGAGATCCAAAACGGAGAACTGCTGATTTACGCTGAGTTTGGCAGTTCTCTTGGAATAACAATACTTCTGGGATAATGGGCCCAGCAACAGCAGCGCCTGATATTTTTCAGGTTGTTATAACCCTGATATCCATCTGTTTCCAGGTATCCGCCGCCGTATCCTTCCAGGAATCTTTCGATATGGTATTTTGCCCTGGTCTCCGTATATCCGAAAAGGATGATCGGCGGGAGGCCGTCTTCTCCGGATCTTACCAGCCACATACAGGACTGCGACTGTGCGCGCCTCTCCGGTTCTTTCAGCACCTGGACCCTGGTCTCATCCGCCATCAGGAAGCCCCTCTTTAGGAGTTCCCGGTGGAAGAATCCGTATACATGGATAAAGTATCGGTCCACACAGTTTATGATCCAGTTCGCTATCGTCGTCCTGGAAAGCTCCAGCCCGAACTGGAGCCAGTCTTTTTCCTGCCGGTACAGGGGCAGCGAAAGGGCATATTTCTGATAGATACACCATGAGGCCACCGACGGGGATACCGGACTGTGGGGGATCAGCGCCGGCGGGACCACAGATTTCACAAATTTATAGCTGTTCTGGTCTAAATGATATCCTTCTGTACACGCCGGACATTTATAAGTCGTACGGTAATATCTCACCAGCTTGAGTGTTGCCGGGATGTACACCAGTTCTTCCCGGACGTATTCCTTTCCAACACGGACCAGAGGGGTGCCGCAGTCCGGACAGGACTGTTCCGATCCCGGAAGAGGGACTTCGACCACTTCTGTCGGAAGATCCTTATATTTTTCTGCATTTGTCTTCCGGCTCTTGCGCACATGTTCCTTCACGACTACTACCTGCTCCGGTTCTGTGGCTTTTGGGTCATGGTGATACTCGGCTTCGTCAAAGATCTGGGCGTACATATCAAAGAGCGTGAGCTGACCGTCCGCCTGCGGCTCTTCCGGCTTTTTGCGTTTTTCGCTGGATGCCCCGTAAAGCTGCTTTTTCAGATACTCAATCGTTTCCAGTCTCTGAGCTGCGAGCTGGTTGGCCGCATCCAGGGATTCCTGCAGGGAAGCGATCATCCGCGTCTGGGATCCGACCGTTTTTTTCAATTGCTGCATCATATCTTTCAGCTCCCGGAGCTGGAGTTCCCTTGGGTCAGAAGCCATGTTCCTTTCGTCCTTTCTATACTGGACCCATTATATCATATGTCAGCAGATAAGACCACGGGAACAGAGCTGAAAACAGAGATATTTTGAGACATTTAAGATCTATTTCCAGCGGAAGGGACAGGACTTTTTCGGCCAGCGGGCAACGGTTTGAATGCCTTGGGCTGTTCGATCTCCAGTCCCGACATGAGCCAGTCGAACTGCTGCCAGGTAAGCCGTCTCACTTCCGCCTGGTTCTTTGGCCACCGGAACCTGCCATCGACAGACAGCCTCTTATACAGGAGGACGATACCATCCTTTTCGTACAGGATCGCCTTGATCCTGTCGTGGCGCCTCCCGCAGAAGAGGAACAGGGCATTATCGTCTTTGCCCATATGGAGTTTCTCTTCGATGATTGCACAGAGACCGTCGATCTGTTTTCGCATATCAGTACGGCCGCATACGATGTAGATGGCATCCACCCGGCTGATATCCGCTAGCATGGCGGAGCTTCCTTCAGCATCTGTATCGTCTGTGCCAGCAGGACAGGGTCAATATCATTTGCTACCAAAATACTGGAACTGCCGATATGGAGTTCCATGGAATGCGGGAACCCATCGATATGCTCCGTATCGCTGCCGGCGGGATATCCATGTCTGGGAATCTTTACAGATTCTTCGACCAGTTCGACTTTGACAATATCCTGTCTGGGCATGGCTGTATACGTGTCTCTGCCGGCGGGGGCCGGGATTGTATAGGTCCCTGCCTTGCGGAGACGTTTCACCCAGTTATAAAAAGTCCCCGGTTTGATATCATGTTCCAAACACCAGTGATAGTCAGAAAGCCCACTCTGGCGGCATTCTAGTACCAGTTTGTATTGTTCTTCCATTGGAATAGGTTTTGCCCGCATAAGATACCTCCCATAAATAAAGTAAAACGCTTGCTCTCTGGCAAAGAATAGAGCAAAGTGCTTGCTTATGATTATGGCACAGAAATGCGAGGTTGGGAATACGTACAGGAGATTAGGCGCTTACCCACCAATGGGCGGACGCTCCGCTGGCGGCGGTCCCTGCGCTCTTCTGCCGGGAGACCCTTTAACTGCTTTTCCTCCCGATAGATAGCCTGTATCATAGTCAGCGCCAGGTACGCGCGGCTGTCTTT
>FCNR01000004.1 GCA_900016875.1 Eubacteriaceae bacterium CHKCI004
TCTCAGTGCCAAGGCATCCGCCCTGCGCCCTTCTTCGCTTGACCTTTTCCTCGCCCGTATCCCTCGCAAGGATACGGCTGCTTCCTGCCTGCCCTAGCGTAGGCGGCAGTCCGCGTTTTTTCTATTTCTTAATATAAATAGGAATCTGATGTCGTTATTTCTTATATAAGAATAACTCTCTGTGTGCAGTTTTCAATGTACATCTTTCGGCTTACCGCCGAGTGGAGAATACGAGAGTCGAACTCGTGACCTCCTGCTTGCAAGGCAGGCGCTCTCCCAACTGAGCTAATCCCCCAGGTTCCCCGGCAGCCACCTGCTCTCCCATGCCGTCTCCAGCATAGTACCATCGGCCGTCCAGGTCTTAACCATCGTGTTCGGGATGGGTACGGGTGTGTCCCCTGGGCGCATCGCCACCGGAAATTTCAGTATCAACTTCTTGTTGATAACTGAACAACAAAACAACTCTCTACTTGTTCTTCCTTAGAAAGGAGGTGATCCAGCCGCACCTTCCGATACGGCTACCTTGTTACGACTTCACCCCAGTTACCGGCTCCACCTTCGACAGCTCCCTCCATACGGTTGGGTCACTGGCTTCGGGCATTTCCGACTCCCATGGTGTGACGGGCGGTGTGTACAAGACCCGGGAACGTATTCACCGCGACATTCTGATTCGCGATTACTAGCGATTCCAGCTTCGTGTAG
>FCNR01000063.1 GCA_900016875.1 Eubacteriaceae bacterium CHKCI004
TCTGGGAAACTATGCTCAAAATCCGGTACTTGCATAAAACAAGGAGGGAAATACCCGGCATATATGCCAGAAATCCCAGCATAATACTACAAAATATGAATTTTTCAAGGTACTATAGGTACAGGGCGCAACTAATTATATAGTTTCGACCCCAACATCATAATATTATCAAAATGCAAGGGAGGAATTTTATGAAGAAAAAACTGTGGACGCTGGCTGTTGTTCTCTCTGCGGTATTTCTGTTCCCGGGGGCTGCTCCGGCGGTTAAGGCCCGGAGCGTGAATCCGGAGACCGAGCAGGCTGAAACCATGGCAAAGAAGAAATCAGCGAAGCTCAGCAAAAAAGTATACCGGCAGATTAAAGGCTGGTGGACCAATGTTTCCTCCGGCGGAACTGACCGTAAGTTTACCCGGACGAAGATGAAGGTGTACGACCGCAATACCGGAGAATGTATCGGAAAAATGAAAATCTACGGCTGCAAAAAGGTCAAAGGCGGTTACCTGATCAAACTGAAGAACAGCCGCGGCGAAAAGCTTAGCTATAAGTTCAACAAAAAAGCAGATATGATGGAGAACTATATGGGATGGAAAGCCGACGGCGATTATTATTCCGGTTCCAGCAGCCTTTTCCGTGGAAAATGGGGATGAAAAAACTTTGTTGTAAATGCAGGAAGAGCGCGCTGTGCGAAAAGGGGCAGGAACGTTTTGTTCCTGCCTCTTTAAGGTGTAAAATGTTTTCAGTGTGAATATCAGAAAACTTATGGCGCCGTATTATTCTGTCTACAGATCCAGTTCTGCCGCTACTTTTTTCAGGGTTTCAGCAGATTCCAGCAGACGTTTCTGCTCATCTTCGTTAAGAGAAATCGGCACATGTGTCTCGATACCGTCAAAGCCTACGATGGCAGGCATACTGAGAGCGATGCCGTCAATGCCGTATTCACCGTCCATCATGGCGGAAATCGGCAGGATAGACTTTTCATTTCTCACGATACATTCGCAGATTCGTTTCACTGACATGGCAATACCGTAATAGGTGGCGCGTTTTTTAGCAATGATCTCATATGCGCTGTTCTTCACGGAATCAGCGATTCTCTTCATGGAAGCTTTGTGGTTAAAATGACCACGCATCTCGCAGAATGTATCCAGCGGAATACCGGAAACATTGGTGCTGCTCCATGCTGCGATCTCACTGTCGCCGTGTTCTCCGATGATGAAAGAATGGACACTGCGGCTGTCTACGCTCAGATGTTCGCCAAGAGCGTATTTCAGACGGGCAGTGTCAAGCACTGTGCCGGAGCCGATGACTCTGTGTGCCGGGAGCCCGCTGAGCTTTAATGCCACATAAGTAAGGATATCCACCGGATTGGAGACGATCAACAGGATACCCTGAAAATCCTGCTCCGTAATCTGTGGAATAATGCTTTTGTAAATAGCCACGTTTTTATGTACCAGATCAAGCCGTGTTTCATCCGGCTGCTGGTTTGCTCCTGCAGTCACGATAACGATACCGGCGTCAGCAATATCTTTATAGTCGCCGGCATATATTTTCATCTGTCCGGCGAAAGGAATTCCGTGGGCAATATCCTTTGCCTCGCCGTCAGCTTTGTCATAATTGGCATCAATGAGAACAATTTCAGAAAATAAACGGCTCTGCATCAAAGTAAATGCTGTTGCAGAACCAACGAAACCACAACCGATAATGGCAGCTTTTCTTGGATTCATTATCAACACCTCTTTCATTTTTATTTTGTTCCGTAGGAACCTGTGTATTATAACATAAAATGGAACAAAAGCGGTGGTTATAACAACAAAATCCTAAAAAAATTTAAAAATACGAGGAGAATTTTTTTCAATAAGAGGAATATTCTGTTTTTTCTATTTTTTTGAAAAAATTCCTTGCAAAACATACGGAAATATAGTATTATAAATGCCGGAAGTTTTCCAAGGACCAGTAGCTCAGTTGGATAGAGCAACGGTTTCCGGAACCGTGTGTCGGGGGTTCGAGTCCCTCCTGGTTCGTTTTTTTATGTCCGGATACAGAATAACAGAGAAGAAGTTTCCTGTTGGGAACCTCTTCTCTGTTATTTTTTTGGTTGTGCTTTTTCCTAAAAAGATAGTATAATAGGAATGCAAAAAAAGGATAAAATGAATCAAAGGAGTATCACATGGAAAAATCAAAAGTATATTACACTGATTTTAGAACAAAACTTGGAGAAGGTCTGCCGACCAAATTAAAAAGACTGATCAGGAAAGCAGGTATCGAAGATATCGACATGGATCAGAAGTTTGTCGCTATCAAGATGCATTTCGGCGAGCTGGGTAATCTGGGCTTTCTTCGTCCGAACTATGCAAAAGCTGTTGCCGACGTGGTAAAAGAAATGGGCGGTCTGCCGTTCCTCACCGACTGCAACACCCTGTACCCGGGCAGCCGGAAAAATGCTCTGGAGCATCTTCAGTGTGCATGGGAGAATGGATTTACCCCGCTGACCGTCGGCTGTCCGGTGCTGATCGGAGACGGTCTTAAAGGAACTGACGATATTGACGTGCCGGTGGAGGGCGGCGAGTACATTACAAGCGCCAAAATAGGACGTGCCGTCATGGACGCCGATATTTTTATCAGCCTGACACATTTTAAGGGGCATGAGATGACCGGTTTTGGCGGAGCCATTAAAAATATCGGTATGGGCTGCGGTTCACGTGCCGGAAAGAAAGAGCAGCACTCCAACGGAAAGCCGAGCATTGATCCGGAAGCATGCCGTGGCTGCCGCCTCTGCCAGCACGAATGTGCCAATAACGGACTGGAATTCAACGAGGAGACGAAGAAGATGACCGTCAACACAGACAACTGTGTGGGCTGCGGACGATGCCTCGGCGCCTGCAACTTTGACGCCATCGCGTTTGTCAATGACGCGGCGACAAAAGAACTGAACTGCCGGATGGCGGAATATACCAAAGCAGTCATCGACGGACGCCCGAACTTCCATATTTCCCTCATCGTGGACGTATCTCCAAACTGTGACTGCCATGCGGAAAATGACGCGCCGATTCTTCCAAACATCGGAATGTTCGCATCCTTTGATCCGCTGGCTCTCGACCAGGCATGTGTGGACGCCTGCCTCAAATGTGATCCGCTGCCAAACAGCCAGCTGTCCGACCGGATGCACAGCGAAGGCTTCTGCGACCACCACGACCACTTCGAAAACACCACGCCGGATTCCGAGTACAAGACCTGCCTCGATCATGCCGCAAAGATTGGCCTTGGAAACCGCGATTACGAGTTGATTTTTGTAAAATAATGAAATACGAGATTTACATTTATGAGGAGGCCAAAACGGCCTCCTTTTATAAAAAAGCCATCGCAGAATACGAAAAGCGCCTGAGCCGCTACTGCAAAATATCCTGCCGCTTCATAAAAAAAGAAAAAGAATGGGAGAAGCTCCTCACCGAAGCCGAAACCGCCGGGGACGCCTGCCTGGTTCTGCCGGGGCCGGACTCCGTATCATCGGAAGACTTCAGCGCGGCAATCGGCCGGATGGAGCTGTCAGGCCAGGGGAAAAAACGCTTTTTTATACCGGGAACTCGCTTCACTGCCCCGGAAAAGGGCGACGCAGAAAAAAGAAAAGCGGCGATCATAAACCTCTCGGACTTCACCATGAACACAGCCATGACCGCTATGATTCTCTATGAGCAGATTTACCGGGGGTACCGGATATTGAACAACCATCCGTATCATAAATAAGTGTGGTTTTCTGTGGTGTATATGGATAAAGAAAAAGAAGAAAATCTGAAGAAGTTCGCTATAGCATATTTACAGCAGAGTTTCAATATTAAAAAAATAGAAAGAATTAAAAAAATAAAAAAATATTCAGGTTTACAGAATGAAATCCGTCTGTACGCCTCAGCCAGAGAAGTCAGGAGGAAAAATGGATAATCAAAAAGTATTTGCAATGAGTTTCAGTAAGATATATCCGCTCTACGTTCAAAAAGCAGAGCGGAAAAGCCGAACAAAGAAAGAAGTGGACGAGATTATATGCTGGCTTACCGGCTATGACCCGGAGACCCTGCAGGCGCAGATTGACAGGAATGTCAGCCTGCAGACATTTTTTGAAGAGGCGCCGCAGATGAATCCCAAGGCAGCGTTAATCAAAGGCGTTGTCTGCGGCGTCCGTGTGGAGGAGATAGATGATCCTCTCATGCAGAAGATCCGCTGGCTGGATAAGCTCGTTGATGAGCTGGCAAAGGGAAAGAAGATGGAGAAGATATTACGGGTATTTTAACTGGCAGTTAATTTTCCTTCCCGTAAATTAATAACCATTCAATTGTCTGTATCTTCTCTGTTCTGTATAATAAAAATGACAAAGCTGCTATGGTGGAATGTCAGAATGGTCTTCATCGATGAAAGAAGCCGGATCTTGCAAAATATGATGAAAATACAGATCAACAGGAGAAAGACAATGAAAATAAATGAAATCATACGGGAAAAAAGGCTGGCTGAGGGGTTTACGCAGGAACAGATGGCGTCGTATCTGGGAGTGTCTGCCCCCGCGGTCAATAAATGGGAAAAAGGCGTTTCGTATCCGGATATCACTCTGCTGCCTGCATTGGCAAGGCTGCTTAAAACGGACGTAAATACCCTTTTATCGTTTCAGGAAGATTTGAGTGATCAGGAGATTGCGGATTTTTTGGGAAGCGTTTATACTGTAGCTATGGAGCAGGGAATGCCTCAGGCGTTTGCGAGTCTGAATGAGAAAATCCGGGAATATCCTTCCTGTGAGAAACTGGTGCTTAACGGAGCGCTGACACTGGAAGGACTGGTCGCGATGACTGTCAGGGAAGGAGAAGGGGAGTTGTTCCGGGCAGAGATTGAGCGCTTGTATGAGAGAGCGGCAGAGGGCAGCGATGTGCCGGTCAGCCAGCACGCAAAGGCTATGCTGGTTTCCAGGTATATGGCGAGAAAAGAATATGCGGAAGCGGAACGGCTGCTTGAAGAGCTGCCTTCAGAGAACATGTTTGATAAAAACAGTCTGAAATCCAGCCTTTATCTGGCGGAAGGGAAAACGGCGGAAGCGGCGCAGATTCTGGAGAGAATGATTATCAATGATATAAGCAGTGTGGTTGCTTGTCTGCTTTCTCTGATAGAGGTCGCCATGAAGGAAAAGCGGGAAGACGATGTGGGAAAGCTGGCGCAGACGGCAAAGGACACGATTCGGCTCTATGATTTGTGGGAATACGAGGAGTACGCTATTGACTTTCAACTGGCCTTGGTTCGGGAGGATGCGGCTTTGTGTCTGTCCAGTCTGGAAAAAATGTTTCATGCCATGCAGAAAGTGGACGATATTCCTTTGCTGCAGGGTTCGTTTTTATACCGGCATTTGCCGGTGAAAGAGAGTCCGGGCAAGGATAAAATGACAGTGGGCGAAATGATGATGAATAATCTGCTGAAAGAGATGGGGAGTAATGATAATGGAGAATATGATTTTCTCCGTGCAGACGGCAGATTTCAGGAATTTCTTTCCCGGTGGAAAACAGAACAGGCAGCGGAAGTCTGAGCGAACAGAGCCAGCCGGCAGGACCGGAGAACAGGCAGTCGCTGGTTGCGGGGAGGGCAGTCATGGTGGAGATAAAGAATAATATGCGCGGGATCTGTGAAAATACTATGCGAAAAGAAGATTATGAGTCGGTGCTGGACACTATCTTCTGCAGCATTTTGCTTTTTGACGGAGAAGCAAAGTTGGTTCATTTTAACAGAGGAGCCTGTCTGATGTTTGAGGATATGGGATGGAATCTGGCTGAAAAAATTGGTACAGATTTTGAAGAATTTACCGGTGTTCTCAGGAGAGAGGTGGACTATATGCGAGGAAGCGGCCGTTATCGGGTGGAGATTCATAACCGCTTTATTGTGTGCAATGTACAGCCGTGGATAACGGGAGACAGAAGAAGGGGGACAATCCTGATTCTCCATGAGTCGCTGCAGTCCAGCTGCATCATGCAGGAGCTGGATGTGACCAGCGGTCTTTTGCAGGAAATCAATATTTTTGTGGAATCTTCCCATGACGGTTTTCTTGTGACCGACAGCCGGGGGAATGTAGTCCGGGTCAATGCGGCCTGGGAGAAGGTGTTTGGGATCAGCAGAAGTCATGTGATTGGCAAAAATGTATCACAGCTCATAGAGGAGGGCGTCTATTCAGAGTCTGCTGTTTTGAAGGTGATCAAAACCAAAAATGTGGCAACGGTCATGCTGAAAAAAGAAAGGAAAAAAATCATTGCCACGGGAGCGCCTGTGTTTGACGCTAACGGGACTTTTACTTCCGTGGTGGTAAATGTGCGGGATATCACGGAGCTCAATAACCTTCAGAGTAATCTGGAGCAGCAGCGCCTGGTGGCGGAAGGTTTTGTGAGAGAGCTTGCCTTTATGCACAGCAGAACGCCTCTTATCGCGCACAGCAAGGAAATGAAAAATATCATGGATACGATAAAAACGCTGTCGCAGGTAAATTCTACGGTTCTTGTAACAGGAGAATCCGGTACGGGAAAGGAAGTCATAGTCAATCAGATTCATCAGGCCAGCAGCCGCCGGAAGAAACCTTTTATCAAGATTAACTGCGGTGCGATTCTGGCTGCGCTTTTTGAATCAGAACTGTTTGGCTATGAGGAAGGGGCTTTTACCGGGGCGCGAAGAAAAGGAAAGGCAGGATTTTTTGAGCTTGCCAATGGAGGAACACTCTTCCTTGATGAGATCGGAGAACTGGATCTGGCGCTTCAGGTAAAGCTGCTGCGGGTGATTCAGGAGGGAGAAGTGACAAGGATTGGCGGGACGAGAACGATTCATGTGGATGTGAGAATCATTGCCGCCACCAACCGGGATCTGTGGCAGCAGGTTCAGGAAGGAACATTTCGGCAGGATTTATTTTATCGTCTGAACGTCATCAACATTGAAGTGCCGCCTCTGCGAAGCCGGAGAGAAGATATTATTCCGCTTGCAGTTCGTTTTCTCGAAAATTTCAATAAAAAATACGATAAAAAGAAAGAAATATCCGCGGAGCTTGGTAAATTATTTCTGGAGATGGAGTGGCCGGGAAATATCCGCGAACTGGAGAACCTGATTGAGAGTATGGTCGTTCTGACACAGGGTACGGTGATGGAACCGAAGGATCTGCCTATCCGGTACAAAAATTCTTTCGGGAATGAGAGTGTGGCGCAGGTGTCAGTAACGGGTATTCTTCCATTAAAGGAGGCAGTGGCATTGACTGAAAAGCAATTGCTGGAAAATGCCAGGGAAAAATATGTGACGACCAGAGAAATGGCAAAGGTTCTGCAGGTGAATCAGTCGACTGTTTCACGCAAACTGGAAAAGTTGATGGGAACAAAGAAAAAAGAATATTTTTAGAGAGAATAATTTTTGAATTTTTCCGGATATGCCGAAAAGACACATTTTTGATGCGCTACCGCATATTTCTATGCGTTTTTGCATAATAAGGAGAGGAAGGGATGCGGTCTTATTTTCCTGCAGATTGTTTTGGTGATGCAAAAATACATCAAAAAAGATGTCTGATTGTCTGAAAAAAGTAAATACCGATGTATTTGAAGCCCTGTGTCAGTTGGCACAGGGTTTGCTTTATTATAATATATGAAGATATTTTTGTTTTAAGCCAGAGACAGCTTATAAGTCAATGCGATATCCCGGAAGGGAGGAGGATGGAAGGGCTGTCGGAAAAGAAAAGGGGGGTTTATTATGGCAATTATGACGAAAGAACAATTTCAGGACAGCATTCGTGCCAGAGAACCGATGAACGTCTGGTTTCTGGGAGAAAAGATTGAAGACTTGACAACCTTCCCGGTATTATCGGCAAGTTTTAATGCCGTTTCCAAAGTTTATGAATTACATAATCACCCGGATTGGGAAGATTTACTTACGGTGGAATCGGATTTAAACGGAGAAAAGGTAAGTATCTATAACGCGCCGCTGCATTCTCCGGAAGATGCCAACCGGAAAACCCGCGCTGCGCGTGCTCTGGCGGAGGTCATAGGGTGTTGTACACATCGCTGTACCGGTTCGGAAGCTTTTGCCGGCCTGGGACCGTGTACCTATGATATGGATCAGGATCTGGGAACCGATTATTTTAAACGTTTTACGAATTTTATTGATTATGTACAGAAAAATGATCTGAGCTGTACGGTGACGGTGACCGACGTGAAGGGGCTGCGTACTCTGCCGCCGCATAAACAGCCGAACCGGGATAATTACATTCATATCGATGAGATTCGGGAAGACGGAATTATTATCAGCGGATTTAAGTGTAATCAGACTGGAATTTTGTTTGCACATGAGATTATTATTATACCGACCACAAACATGAAGCCGGAAGATGAAGATTTTGCTCTTGCCTGTGCGATTCCGGCAGACGCTCCAAATATCACCTACGTTCTGGGAAGAACGCCGCAGGATAAGAGATTCTTTGAGGTGGGAGGAGATATCGAAGGAATTGATCTGGGCAAAAAGTATGCGGATCACCAGGCACTGGTTTATTTTGATAAGGTATTCGTACCGAAAGAGCGGGTGTTCATGTGCGGAGAAACAAAATATGTGGGAAGAATGCTCAGTTATTTTACAGCGGTGCATCGTCTGACTGCCGGCGGATGTAAAGCTGGCGGATGTTCTGCATTGTGCGGTGCGGCCAGCCTCATTACGGAGATGGTCGGTGTGCAAAAGGCGGGGCATATCCGGACAAAACTGACGGAGATGGCCATGACGGCGGAGACTGTTTACGCGCTTTCGCTGGCTTCCGGCGTGGAAGGATTCAAACATCCGAGCGGTTACTGGATTCCAAACCCTCTTCTGTCCCATACCTGCAAATATACTTGTACGAAAATGCCGTTTGAGGCAGTGCGCTATGCCAGAGATATCATAGCCGGATTCGGCGAGACGGCCCCATCAGAAATCGATATGCGTTCTGAGGCTGTCGGTAAGCTGTGCCAGGATGCGTTTAATCCGGGAAATCCGGATTATGATGCTTTTGATCGGCTACGCGCGGTACGATTTGTGGAACATATGGTGAGGGGTTCCAACTGGACGGCCATGGCACTGCACGGAGGCGGTAATCAGGAAGCGTCCACGGTGATGGCGAGAGCTTATACGGACTGGAAGCATCTGCAGGATATTGCCAGGGCGGCCACAGGTATTGTGAAAGATGAAGAAAAGTGCGAAGAAATCATTAGTGATATCGGTAAGAGAGAGGGACGCATCTGTACCACACTGGATTTGCCGAAGGAACAGTAGAGAATGAGAAGAGGAAGGCAGAGAAAAAGTTGAGAAGCATAAAATGATATAATACTAAAAGATAATAAAATAGAAACCGGGCGGCGCTGGAAATTCTCGCAGCGCCGCTCGGTTTTTGTGGCTGACAATTTGTTTTTTACGTGTCCTTTTTCTCCGTTACTTCTGAGGAAGAGGAGGAGAGAGCGGAAGATTTTTCTTCTGCTTCTGCCTGTGCCAGAAAGTCGGCGCTTTTTTCTTTCAGACGTGGGATAAAAAGTCTGGCAAAACGTCCTTTTCCCCGGGTTTTTACGTAAAAGAATCCGATCACGGAGAAAATGACAGCGCCGATAAAGTTGACCAGCAGGTCGTTCATGGTGTCTATAAGCCCGATATCCAGATAACCGCCCAGTCCGAGGCTCTTTCCGTTGACAACCACATCACGGATGTTATCCACCGGGATGGGAATGTTGCTTCTGGTCGGATCCAGCAGCACGGATTGGAAAGAATGAATGACGGTATCTTTCTGCATGTCCAGGGAGAAAAAACAGTCCATGGCAAACTCAAAAAACTCCCAGATGACTCCGATGGTCATGGAAAAGCAGAAGGCCACGATGGCGAGGAAAACCGGTGAGAGCTGAAAGGAAAACCGTTCGCTCCTGTTCAGGATATCCACCAGGGCAAACCCGATGGCTGCCATCAAAAATCCATTCAGAGTGTGAAGAACCGTATCCCAGAACGGAAAGATCAGATAATAAGAGTGAATCTCGCCCAGAATCTCTGCGGCAAAAATAAAAATCAGAATTGTGATTTCCAGAGCGGTGGGAAGCTCGATCTTCAGATTGATCTGTATCAGGCTCGGAGCGATGAGAAGCGCCAGAGTCAGAAGACAGAGAAACACATTCTCATAATTCCTGTTTAAAAATTGAAGAATCATGACCACAATAACCAGTGCGCGCAGAATGATGTAGACCATAAAAGAGCTTTTATGTTCACGGAGTTCTCTATGTATGGCTTTTCCCATTATTCGAATCTTTTTTTTCATAGTATCTCCTTAATGCCTTTTTATCTATCGTTGCTACCCGCTTATTATAGCGGCAGAAAACATAGAAGGCAAGAAAAATGATTGAAAAATGGAAACAGCCATAAAAAGAGAGGGATTGTCGTTTTGCTTATTGGTTTTGTGCGGTTTCTTCTTCCTCCTCTTCCTGCGGCAGATGAATGCCTCTCGGGGGAACTGCCGTGGAAAAAACAATCTGGGTCTGGGTGTTGCCGTACTGCTGCAGGTGACCGATGAAGGTATCAAGTTCCATGGTACTTGGAAACGCCACCTTCAGCATGATGGAATAGAGCCCTGTGACGCAGTTGCATTCCAGGACATTGGGGCAGGCTGTAACATAAGGATAGAATTCGTCCTTTTGTTTCGGATCCAGTGTCAGATTGATAAATGCAGTGATGTGATAACCCAGGGCTACCGGATCAACCGTTGCATGGTAGCCGGTGATAATGCCGTTCTTTTCCAGGCGTTCGATGCGCGTGGAGACGGCGGGAGAAGATAAAAAGACTTTCTGAGCCAGGTATTTCAAGGGATACCGGGCGTTTTCCTGTAACAGCGATATGATTTTTCTGTCTATTTTGTCCATATGATCAACCTCCGGATAAAACTGTGTTATGCTGAAACTATGTAAATGATGCATATTAAGAAGAGTTTTTTCGTAGAAGCCCGTGTTTCTATGAAAAAAAGGAGTATCCCAAACAGGGACACTCCTTTGCGTCGATGCTATTATATAGTACCCGGCCGTATTTGGCAAGTACTTTTGTAAATAAAATTACGTACGGAGAACGGATATTAGCAGACGCCTTGTGCCAGCATAGCGTTTACAACTTTCTCAAAACCGGCGATGTTAGCGCCAGCCACATAGTTGCCTTCCATATCGTAACGTTTTGCTGCGTCAGAAATGTTATGGTAGATATTTACCATGATACCCTGTAATTTGCTGTCAACATCCTCGAAGCTCCAGCTTAATCTCTCGCTGTTCTGGGACATTTCCAGTGCGGATACAGCAACGCCGCCGGCGTTGGAAGCCTTTCCAGGAACGAAATAAATACCGTTGTCCTGAAGATATTTGGTTGCGTCTAAAGTAGTAGGCATGTTGGCGCCTTCTGCAACGGCGATACAGCCGTTGGCTGCCAGCTGTTTGGCGTCTTCCAGATGAAGTTCATTCTGTGTTGCGCATGGAAGAGCGACATCACATTTTACCTGCCATACACCGCGGCCTTCATGATATTCGCTGTTTGGACGATAGTTCTTGTATTCGGTCAGGCGGGCACGGTTCACTTCTTTGATCTCTTTTAATGCGGCAACATCAATGCCTTCCGGATCATATACCCATCCTGTGGAATCAGAGCATGTTACAACTTTTGCGCCTAACTGCTGTGCTTTTTCGATGGCGTAGATGGCAACATTGCCGGCGCCGGAAACGCAGACGGTCTTACCTGCTAAATCCATGCCATGGTCTTTTAATAACTCTTCTGTAATGTATACAAGGCCGTAACCGGTTGCCTCTGTTCTTGCGAGAGAACCGCCGAAAGTAAGACCTTTACCGGTCAGGACGCCTTCGTAACGTGTGGTCAGCCGTTTGTACTGTCCGAACAGATAACCGATCTCTCTTCCGCCTACACCGATGTCGCCGGCCGGTACGTCGCAGTCAGGACCGATATGTTTGTGGAGCTCTGTCATGAAGCTCTGGCAGAATGCCATAACTTCACGGTCAGATTTACCCTTCGGGTCAAAATCAGAACCGCCCTTGCCGCCGCCGATCGGAAGACCGGTCAGGGAGTTTTTGAAGATCTGCTCAAAGCCCAGGAATTTGATAATACCCTGGTTTACGGAAGGATGAAAACGTAAGCCTCCCTTGTAAGGTCCGATAGCGCTGTTGAACTGTACGCGGACACCCATGTTCACCTGTACATTTCCTTTATCATCAACCCAAGGAACACGGAACTTGATCATTCTTTCCGGTTCAGTCAGTCTTTCCAGAATGGCTTCTTTTTTGTAGAATTCTTCATTGGCTTCAATGACCGGACGAAGAGATTCGAATACTTCTGTGACAGCCTGGTGGAATTCCGGCTCACTTGGATTTTTTGCGATTACTTTTGCGAGAACGTCATCAACGTAAGACATAAATTAATCCTCCTTAAAAATGCATCATTGCTTTTTTATTTCTTCAACGCTCCCTATTATACTATATTGCTTTCTCATAATCAATAAAAAGAATGGCAAAAACTACATTTTTCTTAAAAAAAATTTCATAACATGACGGAAAAACTCGCATTTTTAAGAAGAAAGTGAGAAAAAATGATGGTTTCCAATTCATTTCCTTCAAAAAATTAACTGAAAATATAGGAAACCCATAAGAAAAAAAGGCGTGGACTCCGGAAAATGTATCAGAACGGCGCATAAAAATTAAAAAAAGAAAGTGAAAGTGCATAAAAATGTATACGAGAAATAAAATTGACAGCCTGTTGTAAGGAAATCGTGAAAAAAATGTGAAAAGGCCATATTGTTCACAAAATTATCTTAAATGTTGCATAGTATGTACGAAGCAAAATCATCGCAGGCTGCGGCAAAACTCACGATGGGGCAAAACTCACGATGGAATGGCATAAGCAGAGTCGGCGCCGGAAGCACTGCGTAAAAAATAATGGAGGATGATTATGATTGAAGTAACAAATCTGGTAAAAGATTATGGAAATCATCACGCCGTAAAGGGAATCAGTTTTACGGTGGGAGAAGGACAGATTGTCGGACTTCTCGGACCTAATGGCGCTGGTAAATCCACGACCATGAACATCATGACCGGATACATTTCGTCCACAGCCGGAAAGGTGAAGATCGGGGAGTATGATATGTTTGAGCAGCCGCTGAAGGCAAAGAAGCTCATCGGTTATCTGCCGGAGATGCCGCCGATCTATGAAGAGATGACGGTAGAAGAATATTTGAATTTCGTGTGCAGTTTAAAAGGCATACGCAAAAAGAAGGACAGAATGGAGAACATTGCAGAGGTGGAAGAAGCGGTCAGGATCACGGATGTAAAGGGACGTCTCATTAAAAACCTGTCAAAAGGATATAAACAGAGGGTGGGACTGGCTCAGGCGCTCATTGGTAATCCTCCGCTTCTGATTCTTGATGAGCCTACGGTGGGACTCGACCCGAATCAGATTATTGAAATCCGTGCCCTCATCAAAAAACTGGGAGAAAAACATACGATCATATTGAGTTCGCATATCTTGTCGGAGGTCAACGCCATCTGCGATTATGTGCTGATCATTGACAAAGGTCTTCTCGTGGCGGAAGATACGCCGGAAAATCTGTCGGAGCATTTTGCGGATAAAAACCGGATCCTTCTGTCTGTCAAAGGAGAAAAAGAATTGATCGAACAGGCTCTGGAGGAGTCAGAATATATTGCTTCGTATACTGTTACCGGAGAAAATGAAGGCGTTCTGGATGTGACGGCGGAAACCAGTGTAAAAGAAGATGTAAGAGACGCGCTCTTTTTTGAATTTGCAGATAAAAAGCTGCCGATAGTCAAGATGGAGACGGAGACCTTAAGTCTTGAAGAAGTGTTCCTGAAATTGACCGGCAAGGAAGGAGAGGAAGAAGAATCATGAGAGCAATCTATATAAAAGAAATGAAATCATATTTCCATTCATTATCCGCCTATCTGTTCCTGGCGCTGTTTCTCGCCATTTCCGGCGTATATTTCTCCGTGATATGCATGTCGTACGGATATACGGATTATGCGGCGAACATTTATTCAAATATAACTATTATCTTTATCATTATTGTGCCGATACTTACCATGCGCCTCATGGCGGAGGAACGTAAACAGAAGACGGATCAGCTGCTGCTCACCAGTCCGGTCAGGGTAACAGGGATTATACTCGGAAAGTATCTGGCTGTGCTTACACTCCTTCTTGGAGCTGTGGTTATCACATTTTTGCAGGCTGCTGTCCTCAGCATGTACGGGGATGTGAACTGGCTGACAGTGCTGACAGGAGGGCTGGGATATTTTCTGGTGGGAGCCAGCCTTCTTGCCATCGGGCTGTTCATTTCCTCTATCACGGAAAGTCAGATGATCGCGGCAGGAATTTCTTTTGGCGTAGTGCTTCTTTGTATGCTGCTGCCGAATCTTTCGGACATCGTGCCGGGCAGAGCCAGATATACGTATATAGTATGCGGAATAGTCATTGTTCTGCTGGCCTGGTTTTTCTATGAGGAGACAAAAAGCTGGAAGGCGGGAGTGATCACCATGGTTCTCGGCGCGGCGGTTCTTGGGCTTTTCGCCTGGCGGACTCCGGAATTATTTGATAACGGCCTGTCAAAAATCATTGACTGGTTTTCCATTATGGACCGGTTTAATGATTTTTGCTCTGGTATCTTAAACGCCTCTTCGATCATATATTACCTGTCGTTTATTGCGGTATTCATTTTTCTGTCCATCCAGACGATTGAAAAACGCAGATGGAATTAGGAGGAGCAGCACATGAATAAGAAGTTTTGGAAAAAAGAGAAAAAAGGAAAACTGTTCAGCGGCCGGCAGATTTTTAAAAACCGGCATTTTAAGAAGGGACTGTTTTCTGCGGTGGCCGTGGTGCTGGTGCTTATTATCGCCGTGGGAGCCAATGCGCTGATCACATGGAAGGATTTCAGCATTGATGTGACATCTAACCAGATTTATTCTCTGTCTGATCAGACCAAAAGTATTGTGAAAGCGCTTGATCAGGAAGTGACGTTCTATGTTATCAATTCAGAATCCGATGTCAACGGCGCTTACAAAAAGATTTTTAATGAGTATAAAAAATTATCTTCTAATATAAAGATTGAGTACAGAGATCCGGAACTTTATCCGAATTTCACTCAGGATTATGTGGAAGATACCGAGGAAGTCAGCAATGACAGCGTGATCGTAGTCTGCGGAGATAAAAACCGGTACATTTCTTCCGATGATTTTATCACCTATAGCTATGACAGCGGGTATTCGTATTCCGCCAGTGAGCTTCAGGTAGAAAAACTGCTGACAGAAGCTATTAATTATGTTATTTCTGATGAAACGCCGGTAGTCTACACCCTGAGCGGCCATTCGGAACAGGATCTTTCCTCCGATGTGATAAGCAGCTTTGAGGGAGACAACTATGCGGTTGAGACGCTGAATCTTCTTTCAGCAGGCTCTGTGCCGGAAGACTGCGAGATTCTTCTTATTAACGGCGCGCAGACTGACATTACGGAAGATGAGAAGAATCAGATCAAGACCTATATGGATAACGGCGGGAAAATGTATGTGTTTCTTGACGCCAGCGTGGAAGATCTTCCACAGCTTTATTCTCTGCTGGAAGAATACAACATCGGTGTGGAACCGGGCGTAGTGGTTGAAACAGACGCCAACATGTACACCCAGTATCCGATTTACCTTCTGCCGGAGATTCAGGATTCTGACGTGACGGAGGCACAGTATGACAGTAATATTTATATTCTTGCCCCGAGCGCCAAAGGACTTACGGATCTGTCAGCGGATGATGCGGAAGAGGAAACCAGCGAGGATACCAGTGAGGAAACCAGCGAAGAAACCAGTGAGGATACGACTTATACCGTAACTTCCCTGCTGACTACCAGCGATGGTGCGTACTCCAAAGTGGATACCAACAGCTCCACCATTGAAAAAGAAGAAGGTGACATCGACGGGCCGTTCTCCATCGCCATGGCAGTTTCCGATGATAACGGCGGCAGGCTCATTGTGACCGGCTGCAGCAACATGCTGGAAACATCCATTGATTATGCAGTAGGCGGAGCCAACACAGATTTTGTGTTAAATGGTGTGAATTATCTCAGTCAGCAGGAAAGTAAAATCTCCATACGAGCCAAAGATCTGTCCACTGACACAGCCATTGTTCCGGCTTTCAGCCAGAAAGTAACGCTTGTTGGCTGCGTATTTGTTCTGCCGTTGCTGCTGCTGGCAGCAGGCATTGTGATGGCAGTGCGCAGAAGAAGACTTTAATTTATCGGAATAAATTCCGGCTGCTGTTCCCGGTACAGGGCGTAATACCGGAATCCTGCCTTGGACAAAATCTCCGGCAGCCGGTCAAAATCGTAGGCCATGTCTTCTGGGCGATGGGCGTCGCTGCCGATAGTGATGATCTCGCCTCCGAGATCGCGGTAGCGCTTTAAGATCTCCATGTGAGGATTCGGCCACGGCAGCCCCTTCTTCAGACCGGCGGTATTTACCTCAAGCCCTTTTCCGTTGTGGATAAGATAGCGGAGGATCTCATCCAGGATATCCGCGTAATCCCCATAATGAAATTCCGGACGTGGTTCAGGGATATAGCGGCTGATATAATCCAGATGGCCGGCGGTCTGGAAGAACGGGTATACTTTCAGATTGTCCAGCGTGCTTTCAAAATACCGGCGCAAGCCTTCTTCCGGCGTGTGCGTTTCAAAAAAGACCGCATCATAAGGATCGACGCCGTCCACCAGATGGCAGGAGTTGATGATGAAATCAAAGCGGCCGCCTATTTTGCTGTAAAAATTAATGAGAGCCGGACCCGCGTGTTTTTGTACGCCGAGCTCGATGCCGTGGAGCAGTTCGATCTGCGATGCATATTTTTCTTTCAGCCGGAGAAACATAGTATAGTAGGCTCCGAAATCCAGCTGAAAGTCCAGGCCGTCCTCGGTAACGGGAAAATCATAATCATAGTGTTCTGTGAAGCAGAGGGTGCGCAGACCGAGGGAAATGCCCTGTAACACCATGTCTTCCATGGAAGCCTCGGAATCTGAGGAAAAAAAACTGTGCAAATGTGTGTCGCTTATCAGCATTAAGATACTCCTTTCATGGATATTATTTATGAATAATATTGGATTTGCCGGTTACTATATAATAATAGCATAAAATCAGTGATAATATTTTTCTTTTTTTTATGCAAATTTTTACTTGAAAAAATACCATAAATTAGGTAAAATAGTTAAGGATTTGACATAGTGAGTCAATTCTTTTATAGGATGTGGACAAGAAGTCCATATTCCTGGATCTTTAACAATTTCTAAAAACTTAGGAGGAATTATCATGGCAGTAAAAGTAGCAATTAACGGTTTTGGTCGTATTGGTCGTCTTGCTTTCAGACAGATGTTTGGAGCAGAAGGTTACGAAGTAGTAGCTATCAATGACTTAACAAGTCCTGAGATGCTTGCTCACCTGTTAAAATACGATTCTTCACAGGGAAGATACGAATTAGCTGACAAGGTTTCCTACGGAGAAGACTCCATCACAGTTGACGGACAGGAAATCAAAATCTACAAATTCCCGGATGCAAATGATTGCCCATGGGGAGAGATCGGTGTTGACGTTGTATTAGAGTGCTCCGGTTTCTACACAAGCAAAGCAAAAGCTCAGGCTCATATCAATGCCGGCGCTAAAAAGGTTGTTATCTCCGCTCCAGCTGGAAATGACCTTCCTACAGTTGTTTACAACACAAATCACGAGACACTGAAAGCTGACGATACTATCATTTCCGCAGCTTCCTGTACAACAAACTGTCTTGCACCTATGGCAGACGCTTTAAATAAATACGCTCCTATCCAGAGTGGTATCATGTGTACAATCCACGCTTACACAGGCGACCAGATGACACTTGACGGACCACAGAGAAAAGGCGATAAGAGACGTTCCCGTGCAGCAGCAGTGAACATCGTTCCTAACAGCACTGGTGCAGCAAAAGCAATCGGACTGGTTATCCCAGAGTTAAATGGTAAATTAATCGGTTCCGCTCAGCGTGTTCCTACTCCTACAGGATCCACAACAATCCTGACAGCAGTTGTTAAAGGAACAGACGTAACAGTAGAAGGCATCAACGCAGCTATGAAAGCAGCAGCTAATGAGTCCTTCGGTTACAACGAAGACGAAATCGTTTCCTCCGATATCGTAGGAATGAGATACGGTTCCTTATTCGATGCTACTCAGACAATGGTTTGCAAGATCTCTGATGATTTATACGAAGTACAGGTTGTTTCATGGTATGACAATGAGAACAGCTACACATCTCAGATGGTTCGTACAATCAAATACTTTGCTGAATTAGCATAATTTAAGACGATCATAATTGATTATATAAGATCCAGACATGGGTCCGGTCTGTTGGACCGGGCCCTGTTTGTTTTCAATATTGTTTAACGAGAGGAGATTACACCCATGCTGAATAAAAAATCAGTTGATGATATCAATGTAAAAGGTTTAAGAGTTCTGGTTCGCTGTGACTTCAACGTACCTCTGCAGGATGGAAAGATCACAGATGAAAACCGTCTGGTTGCTGCATTGCCAACCATCAAAAAGTTAATTGCTGACGGCGGCAAAGTGATTCTTTGCTCCCATCTGGGCAAACCGAAGGGAGAGCCGAAACCGGAATTATCCCTTGCTCCTGTAGCTGTACGTTTATCCGAGCTTCTGGGACAGGAAGTGAAGTTTGCTGCTGATCCGGAAGTTGTCGGACCAAACGCAAAAGCAGCAGTGGAAGCAATGAACGACGGAGACGTTGTATTATTAGAGAATACCCGTTATCGTGCAGAAGAGACCAAGAATGAAGATGCTTTCTCCAAAGATCTGGCCTCTCTCTGCGACGTATTTGTAAACGATGCTTTTGGTACCGCTCACAGAGCGCACTGCTCCAATGTCGGTGTTACCAAATATGTTGATACGGCTGTTGTCGGATACTTAATGCAGAAAGAGATCGATTTCCTCGGCAATGCAGTAAATAATCCGGAAAGACCTTTTGTTGCCATCCTGGGCGGAGCAAAAGTTTCCTCCAAGATTTCCGTTATCAACAACCTTCTTGATAAGGTTGACACTCTGATCATCGGCGGCGGCATGGCTTATACATTTGCAAAAGCACAGGGCAAAGAAGTTGGTAAGTCCTTACTGGAGGCTGATTATCTTGATTACGCCAACGATATGATCAAGAAAGCAGCAGACAAAGGTGTGAACTTATTACTGCCGGTTGACACCGTTGTGGCAAAAGATTTCAGTAATGATGCCCCAAGCCGCGTGGTTGAGGGAAGCATGGACGCAGATGAAATGGGTATGGATATCGGACCTAAGACAAGAGAGATTTTTGCAGATGCAGTGAAATCTGCGAAAACTGTCGTATGGAACGGACCGATGGGCGTATTCGAGATGCCGAACTTTGCAAAGGGAACTATCGCAGTGGCGGAAGCGCTGGCTGATATCAATGCTGTTACCATTATCGGCGGAGGAGATTCCGCGGCAGCTGTTAACCAGCTTGGATTTGGCGACAAGATGACACATATCTCCACAGGCGGCGGCGCTTCTCTGGAATTCCTGGAGGGCAAAGAGCTTCCTGGCGTTGCGGCAGCAAACGATAAATAATTGTATTCGAAATAAGAAAAGAGGAAATATTATGCGTAAAAAAATTATTGCCGGTAACTGGAAAATGAACAAAACTCCTAGCGAGGCAGTTGAGCTTGTCAATATGTTAAAACCGCTCTGCGCCAATGACGACGTAGATGTTGTGTTCTGTGTACCGGCCATCGATATTATCCCGGCGGTAGAAGCTGCCAAAGATTCCAATATTGCAATCGGCGCAGAAAACATGTATTATGAAGAAAGCGGCGCATATACGGGCGAGATTTCCCCGGCTATGCTGGTTGACGCCGGAGTGAAATATGTAGTTCTCGGACATTCCGAGAGAAGAGAATACTTCGGAGAGACCAATCAGGATGTAAATAAGAAAGTATTAAAGGCTTTCGAGCATGGTATCACTCCGATCATGTGCTGCGGCGAGTCTCTGGAACAGAGAGAACAGGGCGTTACCGTTGACTTTGTACGTCAGCAGGTAAAAGAAGGCTTCTATGGTGTTACCGCTGATCAGGCAAAGACAGCCGTAATCGCTTACGAGCCAATCTGGGCCATCGGCACAGGCAAGACAGCTACCACAGAACAGGCACAGGAAGTCTGCGCTGCAATCCGTGCATGCATCGCTGAGATTTACGATGATGCCACAGCAGCAGCAATCCGTATCCAGTACGGCGGAAGCGTAAATGGCAACACAGCTCCGGAATTATTTGCACAGGCAGATATTGACGGCGGTCTGGTTGGCGGAGCTTCTCTGAAAGCTGATTTTGGTAAAATTGTAAATTATAATAAATAATTGATGTTTTGGGGGCTGTTGCATGGATATCCGGGGAAGTTTTTCCCGGATACTGGCGGCAGCCCTGATTTTTGCGCTTTGTGCGGCTGCCGGAAAGAAATGTACAAAATATGCGAGGACAGCTGCCCCGCCAGCGCAGAACAATTTTATTTTACAGGAGATTTTGATATGAGTAAAAAACCAACAGTGTTAATGATTTTAGACGGATTCGGCTTAAATGATAATCCGAAAGGAAATGCGGTTTATGAGGCAAAGACTCCAAATATCGACCGTATTATGGAACAGTATCCTTTTGTAAAGGGTAATGCCAGCGGTCTTGCCGTTGGTCTTCCGGATGGACAGATGGGTAACTCCGAGGTAGGACATCTGAACATGGGCGCCGGAAGAATCGTTTACCAGGAGCTCACAAGAATCACCAAATCCATCGAGGATGGAGATTTCTTTGAGAATGAAGCGTTCCTTGCCGCAGTGGAAAACTGCAAGAAGAACAATTCCACTCTGCATCTTTACGGATTGTTATCCGACGGCGGCGTACACAGCCACAATACCCATCTTTACGGCCTGCTGGAGCTGGCTAAGAGACAGGGACTCACTGATGTGTGCGTACACTGCTTTATGGACGGACGAGATACCGCCCCTACATCCGGTAAAGGTTTCGTGGAAGAGCTGGTAGCAAAAATGGAAGAGATTGGCGTCGGCCAGATCGCATCCATCGAGGGACGTTACTATGTCATGGACAGAGATACCCGCTGGGAGCGTGTGGAGAAAGCTTATGAAGCTCTCGTATACGGCGAAGGCGTGAAAGCTTCGGATCCGGTACAGGCTATGGCAGATTCTTATGCCGGCGATGTGACAGATGAATTTATTCTTCCGACCGTTATTGAAAAAGACGGAAAACCGGTGGGAACTCTGAAAGAGAACGACTCCGTAATCTTCTTTAATTTCCGTCCTGACCGTGCGAGAGAGATTACCCGTGCTCTCTGTGATCCGGAATTTAACGGATTTGAGAGAAAGAACGGTTACTTCCCGATGACTTACGTATGCTTCACAGAATATGACGCAACTATCCCGAACAAGATCATCGCTTTCCACAAAGTGGAAATTACCAATACTTTTGGTGAATTCCTGGCAGCCAATGGATTAAAACAGCTTCGTCTTGCAGAGACAGAGAAATACGCCCATGTAACATTCTTCTTCAACGGAGGAATCGAGGTGCCGAACGAGGGTGAAGACAGAATCCTTGTAAAATCCCCTTCTGTTGCCACCTACGATCTTCAGCCGGAGATGAGTGCGCCGGAAGTTGGTGAAAAACTGGTGGACGCCATCCGCTCACAGAAATATGATGTGATCATCATCAACTTCGCCAACCCGGATATGGTCGGACATACCGGCGTGGAAGCAGCTGCCATCAAAGCGGTGGAAACAGTGGATACCTGTGTTGGCAATGCGGTAAAAGCCATCGAAGATGTTGACGGACAGATGTTCATCTGCGCGGATCATGGTAACTGCGAACAGCTTATAGATTATGAAACAGGCGCGCCGTTTACCGCACATACCACCAATCCGGTGCCGTTCATCCTCGTAAATTATGACAAGGATTATACCTTGAGAGAGGGCGGCTGTCTGGCAGACATTGCTCCAACGCTCATCGAGATGATGGGAATGAAGCAGCCGGAAGAAATGACTGGAAAGTCCCTGCTTATCAGGAAGTAATAACCGCAAAAGTTTTTTACAGGCCCCGGATAAACGTCCGGGGCTTCTTTCTTGGGAAAAAACAAAGGTTCCCTATTGGCACAAAAGGTGCTATAATGCATAAGAATGTGCATAAGCAATTGCAGCCAGGAGGTATGAAAAGTTGAAAATTGGAAGAAATGATAAATGCTGGTGCGGCAGCGGCAGAAAATACAAATCCTGTCACATGTCGTTTGACAACAGGATCAAAGATTTTCAGAATCGCGGATATGAAGTGCCGAATCATCAGATGATAAAGACGCCGGAACAGATAGAAGGAATCCGCGAAGCAGGCAAGAGAAATACGATGGTGCTTGATTATATCACTCCTTTTGTGAAGGAGGGCGTCACCACGGAGGAACTTGACAGAAGGATAGAGGAATACACTCGGAAGATGGGTTGCATACCGGCGTGCCTTCACTATCAGGGCTACCCGAAGAGCGTCTGCATCTCTGTGGACGATGTGGTATGCCATGGAATTCCAAGCGAAAACCAGGTGTTAAAAAGCGGCGATATCGTCAACGTGGACTGTACCACTATCTATAACGGATATTTCGGGGACGCTTCCCGGATGTTCTGCATTGGGGACGTCTCTGAGGAGAAGAAAAAACTGGTGCGGGTGACCAAGGAATGTCTGGATTTGGCTCTTGCGGCCGTTCGTCCGTGGGGAACCATGGGAGACATGGGCTACGTGTGCAACAAACATGCCGAAGAAAACGGGTACACTATCGTGAGAGAGATTGGCGGACACGGCTGCGGCGTGCATTTCCATGAGGATCCGTGGATCAATCACATCGGCACTCCGGACTCGGGGCTTCTCTTTGTGCCGGGTATGACGTTTACGATCGAGCCGATGGTCAATATGGGACAGCCAGACGTATATCAGGACGAAGAGGATGGCTGGACAATCTACACGCAGGACGGCAAACCTTCTGCACAGTGGGAATATACCATTCTTGTGACAGGAGACGGGACAGAGATTCTTTCTTATTAAAGTGGACAGAAACGGAAAAGAGGTGATGGAGTGAATAGAAACAACACTGCAAAAAAGAAGTTTTACTATGCATTTTTTGACGCGGAATATACCTGTTTTATGGAGAAAGACGCCTTTTTTGACAGAGAACACAGTGGAGAATTATTGTCAGTGGGGCTGGTTATCTGCGATAAAAACTTTAATCTCGTACGAACCTATTATTCACCGATCCATCCGATTTATAATACGAAGCTGACCGGTTACTGTAAGGAACTGACGGGTCTTACTCAGAAAGAAATAGATGACGCGCCGTCTTACGAGGCAGTTTTTCAGGAAATGTACCTTCTGTTTCAGGAATACCCGGTGAAAGAGATTTTTACCTGGGGAAATGACGCTCATACTATACGTCACGATATGGAAAAGAACCACCGGTTTGTGGCAAAGAAATTTCGTAAAATTGCAGGATTACTGCAGGATATCACCAAGAGACTGACCCGGCGCATATATGGAAAGGGAATGGTTCTGAGCCTTTCTGATATGAAGTACATCTGCGGCATGAGCCACCATACTGCGCATAATGCTCTGGAGGATGCGAAAGATCTGTACCGTATCACCAGATGCTGCGCGCAGGGGAAGTTTGACAGGGAGAGAGCCGGCAGGCTGGAGGAGTACATCCACAGAAGAGACGCCTACCACCAGTACAAACGGTTTAGAAAGCCGCTTTCGTTTACCGTGGATGTCGGGGAGCGACAGCCGTCTGCAAGAAACCTGCGGGAAGCTTCCATGCAATATATCGGTGTCCTGAAGAGCTGCTGCATGCAGGAGGACGGCACGGTTCCACCGGAAATTCTGGCGCTGTGCGATGATTTACGAAGTCTCGTAGGGATAGAGAATCAGGACTGTCCAAAGCTGGAAGAATAATTTTTTGAAGGAAAATCTTTTCTTTCATTCAAAATAACCATTCAAAACTAACAATTTACAAGAGAAAAATTGTTGCTTTTGCAATAAGAATGTAGTAAAATCGTAAAGAAGAAGAAAGGCGTTCTTATAGGATGACTGAAGGATGCCTTTTTTCATTATTTTTTAATATTCTTGAAGGAGGAAGAAAGAGATGAAAAAGTTAGTGACAGCAGCTCTGGTTCTCGCCATGACGGTGGGATGTCTTGCAGGCTGCAGCGGCGGTTCAGGAACTTCCGAAGAAAAGAATGCCAACGCATTTTATATCGGTGGAATCGGACCGACAACAGGTGCGGCAGCGATTTATGGTAATGCGGCAAAGAACGGTGCGCAGATCGCCATCGATGAGATCAATGAAGCAGGCGGAATCAACGGCGCGCAGATTGAATACCGGTTTGAAGACGACCAGAATGACGCTGAGAAGTCGGTAAACGCTTACAATACCTTAAAGGACTGGGGTATGCAGATTCTTTACGGAACAGTTACAACAGCGCCTTGTATCGCAGTAGCAGATATGACAGCGCAGGACAATATGCTCCAGATTACTCCATCCGCATCTTCTACAGATGTTATTGAAAATAAAACTAACGTATTCCAGGTTTGTTTTACTGACCCTAACCAGGGTACTGCATCTGCACAGTATATTGACGAGCATAATCTTGCTACAAAGATCGGTATCATCTATGACAGCTCCGATCCATATTCCTCAGGAATCGAAGAGAACTTCGTAAAAGAAGCAGAGAGCAGAGGACTGCAGGTTGTGTCAGAAGAAGCGTTTACTGCTGATTCCAAGACAGACTTCCAGACACAGCTTCAGAAGGCACAGGACGCAGGCGCAGACCTGATTTTCCTTCCGATTTATTATCAGGAAGCTTCCATTATCTTACAGCAGGCAAGCAACATGGGCTATGCTCCGACATTCTTCGGCGTGGACGGCATGGACGGTATCCTGACTGTAGAGAACTTTGACACATCTCTTGCTGAGGGAGTTATGCTTCTGACACCTTTCGCGGCAGACGCACAGGATGACGCTACTGTAAGCTTTGTTACCAAATACGAAGAGCAGTACGGCGAGACTCCGAACCAGTTTGCGGCAGACGGCTATGATGCGATTTATGCGATCAAGGCTGCTCTTGAACAGGCTGGAGCAACACCGGATATGAGCGCTTCCGATATCTGCGACGCCATGAAGACAGCAATGACTCAGATCAACGTACAGGGTCTGACCGGTGATGAAGGCGGACTGAAATGGTCTGAGACCGGTGAGGTTAACAAATCCCCTAAAGCTGTTGTGATCGAGAACGGCGTGTACGTAGGTATGGATTCTGAGGAAGAGGCAGCTGCCGGAACAGAAGCTGCACCGGAAGCAGATACAGCCGCACAGGAATAAGAGCGGACAATCCTCATGAAAAATCAGGCTCCATGTTCGTGAACTGTTTGGGAAAAACAGCTTCGCAATTATATGATAAGAGCCCATGGAAGGGCTGCTTTTTGGCAGCCCTTCTTTCCTTGAGTTTACACACAGATACAGAAATGTGAGTATTTCGAAAAATATAATTTAATGAAAATTATATTTTTCGGAATGCTTATGCAAAAGTACAAGTTTAAGAAAGAAAAAAGAGGTGGAAAGATGAGTTTTATATCCTATTTATTGAATGGCATCAGTCTTGGAAGCGTTTATGCCATCATCGCTCTTGGATATACGATGGTGTACGGTATCGCCAAAATGCTGAATTTTGCGCATGGCGATGTCATTATGATTGGATGTTACATCGTGTTTACCATGATGACAACAATGGGATTGAATCCAATCGTCAGTATTTTGGCAGCAATTGTGGGATGCACAGTCCTCGGTGTTGTTATTGAAAAGATTGCGTACAAACCGTTAAGAAAGGCTTCTCCGCTGGCGGTTTTGATTACGGCAATTGGTGTCAGCTACTTCCTGCAGAACCTGGCGCTGATCATTTTCGGCGCGGACACCAAGTCCTTTACATCAGTAGTGAACATGGAGCCTCTGCGTCTGGCGGGCGGCAAGCTTGTGATCTCCGGTGTGACGATTGTGACAGTCATTGCCTGTATTGTGATCGTACTGGCGCTCATGACATTTATTAAGAAGACGAAAGCGGGACAGGCTATGCTGGCTGTTTCTGAAGATAAAGATGCGGCGCAGTTGATGGGCGTTAATGTGAATAAAACGATTTCTCTTACTTTTGCCATCGGTTCGGGACTGGCTGCCATCGCGGGCGTATTGTTATGTTCTGCGTATCCGACTCTGTCTCCATATACTGGTTCCATGCCTGGCATCAAAGCGTTTACCGCAGCGGTTTTTGGCGGAATTGGTTCGGTTCCGGGCGCATTCATCGGCGGAATTCTTCTGGGAGTTATTGAGATTCTGGGAAGAGCATATGTATCTTCACAGTTGTCAGACGCCATTGTGTTCGCTGTATTAATTCTGGTTCTTCTGATTAAACCGACCGGAATTCTTGGCAAGCCAATTCATGAGAAAGTGTAGGTGCAGACGTAAGATGAAAAAGTTCAGTTTGAAGAATATGAATAAAATAACAAAGAATCATTTTATTACCTATGCCATGGTGATCATTGTATTTGCCGTGGTGCAGTTCATGGCGTCCGGCGGTATGATATCCAGTCTGATGCAGGGACTGCTGGTTCCTCTGTGTACCTATTCTATCGTTGCAGTGGGACTGAATCTCTGTGTGGGATATCTTGGCGAGCTCAGCCTCGGACATGCGGGCTTCATGTGTGTCGGCGCTTTTTCCAGTGCGTTTTTTACAAGATACATGGAAGACTCTGCTATGAATCCGAATCTCCGGTTTTTCCTGGCTCTGGTCATCGGTACTCTGGCCGCCGCTATTTTCGGCTGTCTTATCGGAATACCGGTTCTTCGTTTAAGAGGAGACTACCTGGCGATTGTAACTCTGGCGTTCGGAGAGATCATTAAAAATGTCATTAACGTTATGTATGTGGGAAAGGATGGCTCCGGACTGCACATTTCTATCAATGACAGCGCGTCATTTACACTGGACGACACCGGGAATATGATTATCGACGGAGCCATGGGAATTACGGGCACGCCCCGCCAGTCTACCTTCCTCATCGGAGTCCTCATTCTTTTGGTGAGCCTTTTTGTGGTGTTTAACCTGGTGAATTCCCGCAGCGGCCGTGCCGTTATGGCAATCAGAGATAACCGTATTGCAGCGGAATCCGTGGGTATCAATATAACCAAATATAAACTGATGGCTTTCAGTATTTCTGCGGCCATCGCCGGAGCGGGCGGAGTCCTCTATGCTCACAACCTCTCCACACTGACAGCTCTTCCGGCAAACTTCGGATATAACATGTCCATCATGATTCTTGTATTCGTGGTTCTGGGAGGAATCGGAAGCTTCCGGGGATCGATCATCGCGGCTGTTGTGCTCACGATGCTTCCGGAGGTACTTCGTGGTCTGGCGGATTACCGTATGCTCATTTACGCTATCGTTCTTATTGCGATGATGCTGTTTAACTGGGCGCCAAAGGCGATTGAATGGAGACAGAGATTTTCTGTGAAAAAGCTCTTCCACAAACAGGCGAAGGGGGTACAATAGTCATGGCATTGCTTGAAGTAAAGAACCTGGGTATCTCCTTTGGAGGTCTCCGGGCAGTAGATAATTTTGAAGTGAATATTGAAAAAGGACAGCTGTACGGTTTGATCGGACCGAACGGTGCGGGAAAAACCACAGTATTTAATATGCTCACCGGCGTATATAAGCCGGATGACGGTCTGATTCGTCTGGACGGGCAGGATCTGATCGGTAAAAGCACCATTGAGATCAATAAGGCAGGCGTGGCCAGAACCTTTCAGAATATCCGGCTCTTCCATGCGCAGACTGTCCTTGACAACGTAAAGATTGGTCTGGCTAATCACTATAAATATTCCACCCTCACAGGGATTCTCCGGCTTCCAAAATACCGGAAGATGGAGAAGGCCATGGACGACAAAGCCATGGAACTGTTAAAAGTTTTTGAGATGGATGATAAGGCGGATTACCTGGCGTCGAATCTTCCGTACGGCGACCAGAGAAAGCTGGAGATCGCCCGTGCTCTCGCCACGGAGCCGAAACTTCTTCTGCTCGATGAACCGGCGGCCGGCATGAACCCTAACGAGACACAGGAATTGATGGATATGATTCGTTTTGTGAGAGACGAGTTTGACATGACGATACTGCTTATCGAACATGATATGAAGCTTGTCTCCGGTATTTGTGAAAAACTTACTGTGCTCAATTTCGGTCAGGTTTTGGCGCAGGGAAAAACCAGCGACGTGCTGAATAATCCGGAAGTAGTTAAGGCGTATCTGGGAGAATAGGAGGAAAGACTGTATGGCGATGCTTGAAATAAAGGACCTTGAAGTATATTATGGTGTGATTCAGGCTATCAAAGGGATTTCCTTTGAGGTCAATCAGGGAGAGGTTATCGCGCTGATCGGAGCCAACGGCGCCGGCAAGACAACCACCCTTCAGACGATCACAGGTATGCTGCAGGCCAAAAAAGGACAGATTATTTTTGAGGGAAAAGATATCACAAAGGTTCCAGGACATAAGATCGTGTCCATGGGAATGGCTCATGTGCCGGAGGGACGGAGAGTGTTTGCCGACCTGACGGTTCTTGAGAATCTGAAGCTGGGCGCATATACCAGAAAAGATAAAAATGAGGTGGAGGAGACCCTTCAGAAAGTATACCAGAGCTTCCCAAGACTGAAAGAGAGAAAGAACCAGTCGGCGGGAACTTTAAGCGGCGGAGAACAGCAGATGCTTGCCATGGGCCGGGCGCTTATGTCCAAGCCGAGAATTATTCTCATGGATGAGCCGTCCATGGGACTTTCTCCGATTTTCGTGGAAGAGATTTTTAAGATTATTCAGGAGATATCCGCGGCGGGAACAACGGTACTTCTGGTGGAACAGAACGCGAAAAAAGCGCTGTCCATTGCGGACCGGGCCTATGTCCTTGAGACTGGCAACATTGTTCTGAGCGGAGACGCCAAAGAGCTTATGAATAACGAATCCATTAAGAAAGCATATCTGGGAGAGTAGGTGATTGTATGGAACATACAGTAATTACGATTGCGAGAAGCTACGGAAGCGGCGGAAAGACCCTCGGAAAGCTTCTGGCTGATGAATTGGGAATCCACTGTTATGACAGGGAGCTTCTCCGGATGGCCTCGGAACAGAGCGGCATCAACGAGGCCTTGTTTGGCAAGGTGGACGAAAAAGTAAAGACGATGCCTTTATTCCGCATCAGTAAGAACATTTACAAAGGAGAGGTGCTGCCGCCGGACAGCGATGACTATACTTCCGACGATAATCTGTTCAACTACCAGGCAAAATGTATCAAAGAGCTGGCAAAAACAGAATCCTGTATCATTATCGGACGCTGTGCGGACTTTATCCTGAAGGATGAGCCAAATGTCATCAAACTGTTTTTCTATGCATCAAGAGAAGACTGCATTAAACGTACTATGGCGCAGAATGGCGGTACGGAGAGAGAAATAATAAAGAAAATTGAAAAAAGAGATAAGTATCGTTCTGATTATTATAAATATCACACGGGAAGAGACTGGAACGATGCGCGAAATTATGATTTCTGTCTGAATACATCCAGTACCAGTTATGATAAGCTGGTAAAGGTTGTCAAAGACTACATTGAAATCTGCAAGCACTAGAGCTGTCAATGGAGGCAAGTTCATTTTATTACGGTAAAGGAGCACATTATGGGCGGAATATTTGGAGTAGCATCAAAAGAGAGCTGTGTATTTGACCTGTTTTTCGGTATTGATTATCATTCCCATCTGGGAACCCGTCGGGGCGGCATGGCTGTGTACAGCAAAGAGAAAGGATTTGACCGTTCTATCCACAATATTGAAAATTCGCCGTTTCGGACAAAGTTCGAGCGGGATGTGGAGGAACTGTCCGGCAATCTTGGAATCGGTTGTATTTCTGATAGTGAGCCTCAGCCGCTTCTGGTTCAATCTCATCTGGGCAGTTTTGCCATCACAACGGTGGGAAAGATTAACAATCAGGAAGAACTGGTGAAAAAGGCGTTTGACAACGGACGAGCTCATTTTCTGGAGATGAGCGGCGGCGGCGTCAATGCCACTGAGCTGGTTGCCTCACTGATCAACGAAAAACAGAGTATTTCCGAGGGAATTCGTTATGCTCAGGAATCTATCGACGGCTCCATGAGTATGCTTGTAATGACGCAGCATGGTATTTTCGCTGCCAGAGATTTGCTGGGAAGAACGCCTTTGTTCATCGGGGAGAAAGAAGGCGGACACTGTATTTCCTTTGAGGATTTCGCTTACGCCAATCTGGGATATAAGACCTGTAAAGAACTGGGGCCGGGTGAGGTAGTCTTCGTCCGCCCGGACAGCGTAAAAACAGCGGTTCCTGCCGGTGACAAGATGAAAATATGTTCTTTCCTCTGGGTATATTACGGTTATCCAAACGCCACATATGAGGGCGTCAATGTGGAGACTATGCGTTACCGCTGTGGAGAACTTCTGGCAAAGAGGGATAATGTGGAGGCGGATTATGTGGCCGGCGTGCCGGATTCCGGTATCGCACACGCCGTAGGTTATGCTAACGAGTCAGGAATACCATTTGCCAGACCGTTTATCAAGTATACCCCTACATGGCCGCGATCTTTCATGCCGCAGAATCAGTCCAAACGAAATCTCATTGCCAAAATGAAGCTGATTCCGGTACATCCTCTGATCAAGGGAAAGAAGCTGCTGTTGATCGACGATTCTATCGTGAGAGGCACACAGCTTCGGGAAACCACAGAGTTTCTTTATGAGAGCGGGGTAGAAGAGGTGCATATCCGTCCGGCGTGTCCTCCTCTTTTATATGGCTGTAAATATCTGAATTTCTCCCGCTCCAAATCTGAGCTTGATCTGATTACCCGCCGGGTGATCCTGAAGCGGGAAGGAGAAGAAAAAGCAAATGATCCGGAGATTCTGGCGGAATACGCCAACCCGGATTCTGAAAAATATCAGGCTATGCTGGATGATATCTGTAAGGAGCTTAACTTTACTTCCCTCCGTTTCCACAGGCTGGACGATATGATCGAATCAATCGGTCTTCCCAAAGAATGTCTGTGTACCTACTGTTGGGATGGAAAAGAATAATATTTAGAAAATTATAAAGAAAAAGTAAGAAAATCGACATTTTCCTACAAAATTTCTCCGATGTGAAAACAAAGTTCATACGTTTGGTGCTATATTAAATACAACACTAGTGTATAACTTTTTTCACAGAAGGAGGAATTTTTTATGACTGCATATCTTGGTGAATTTTTAGGTACCATGCTCCTCGTTCTTCTTGGAGATGGCGTTTGTGCCAACGTGAACCTGAACAAATCAAATTTCAAAAATGGCGGTCTGGTAATTGTGACAATCGGATGGGGTATGGCCGTACTCCTTCCTGCAGCATGTTTCAGCAATATCTGTGCAGCATCTTATAACCCTGCTCTGACAATTGCTCTGTGTATCGGCGGTTCTCTGCCATGGTCCCAGTGTATCGGATATATTGTCGCTGAGATGCTCGGCGGTATCATCGGTGGTATCCTTGTATGGATCGCTTTCAAGCCTCAGTTTGATGCGACTGCAGACGAACCTGACACCATGCGTGGCGTCTTCTGTACAGCTCCTGGCGTAAGAAATATTCCGTACAATATCTTACAGGAAGCTTTCGCAACGTTCTGGCTGGTATTCGCTATTCTTGCATTCCCGAACTGCGGCGTTGTTGACGGCGGTGTTTCCAAATTCTTCGTATTTGCCATCATCGTTTCCTGCGGTATGTCCTTCGGCGGACTGACCGGATATGCTATGAACCCTGCCCGTGATATCGGACCTCGTATCGCTCATGCAATCCTTCCGATCAAAGGTAAAGGCGATTCTGACTGGGGATACGCGATTGTTCCTATTCTGGGACCTGTCATCGGAGCCATTGTAGCCGTATTATTATACATGGTTATTCCGTGGTAAGTATATAGCGGAAAAGGAACTGTGCTCATAAAAGTTCTATATTATAAGTTTGCCCTGAGTGGATATATATTTATCAATATACCTGCTCAGGGCAATCTTTTTATTAAAAATCAATTATTTTTGATATCTGTTTTTGATATAACAGAAATATGATATATATATTTTGCAAATGACAAAAAATGAGGTAAACTGTGTTGGTGGAGGAAAAGCTGATAGGAAGAAGGAATTCTTTTTGCAAAACAAGGAGAGGAGAGCGCAAGATGGTAAGCAGGACAAAAGAAAAACTGGCAGAAGCATTTAAAGCCGTCGTATGCAGGAAAACCTTTTCTAAAACGACGATTTCTGACATCACAACAGAATGTGGAATGACGAGGGAGAATTTTTATTATCATTTTCGCGACAAATACGACATTCTCGACTGGGTATTTCAGAATCAGCTGTTGATTCAGGACACAGAAAGTGTCCAGAAGATGACGATGGAAGAAATAACGCTGCATTTTATCCACAACATTAATAAGGATTATAAATTTTACCGGGCCATAGTAAAGGATATCGGGCCGGATCAGATCCGGAAAGAGGTATTTCCGTATATTGAGGGAACGACCCGCAAGTTTGTGGAAGATTCCATGGATAAAAATATATGGAAGATGAGGGAAGAAAAAGAACATTTTGCCGTTGAATATTTCACCGACGCCTTCATTTCATTTATCACCAATTATCTGCTGGGACACAAAGAGATGGACGAAAAAATGATGGTTACGAACTTTCACTTTCTTTATACGCAGTTTTTTGGATAATGCATTTCCCTCTGGGAGCCGCCCGTTTTCCCCCCCGGAATCGCCTGGTTTCCCCCGAAAGCAGCTTGTTTCTTAATGGCGGCTTGTGGGAAGAGCCATCTGGTGTCACTGGTCGTGTCCCTCGAGGAGAAGATCGACAAACTTCCGGGCCGCGATGCTCAGGGTGTGGGAGCCGTTTTGGATCAGGCAAATCTCCCTGAGAGGAATGTCTTCGTGCAATGGGATCTCTACGATTTCTTTTTCGTTGAGATGGCGTCGAACCAGTTCTTCCGGATAGAAACCGATGCCCAGATTATGCTGGATCATCGGGAGTATCTGATCTGTGGTGGCGGCCACCATATCCGGCTGAAAAGAAAGATTATGTTTCATGAAGAACTCCTGGTGCTGATGTCTCGTGCTGGTTTCATGGCTCAGAGAAATAAAAGGAAGGTGAGAAATTTCAGCGATAGAATGTTTCCTCTCAGATAAATATGCGTATTTATTGCCTCCGATCAATATTTCACGAAATGAAGAGAGTGAGATTTTGGTCAGGGGCTGTTTTATTTTTAAAGGAGTGGTCACAACAGAAAAATCCACGAGATCGTTTTTCAGCGCGCCAGCCGCTTCCGGAGCAGAATAATTCAAAATCTGCAGACGAATCTTCGGATGGCGGATACGGAATTCTTCCAGTTTATCAAGGAGGAGCAAATGCAGGGCAATCTCGGTGGCACCGACAGTGATAAGACCCTCCTCCATATTTTTCTCTTTTTTTATCTGGTTTTCTCCGGCGAGAATCTGTTTATAGCCGGCAGCAACATAATGAAACAGTTTTTCGCCTTCGGGAGTCAGTGATACCCCGCGATTGGAGCGTACAAACAACCGGCAGTCCAGTTCATTTTCCAGATTATTCATGCAGCGGGTGATGTTCGGCTGGCTGTTGTCCAGAAGCTCCGCGGCTTTTGTAAAGCTCCTGCACTGGGCCACGTAATAAAAGATGCGATAATAATCTAATATAACCATAAAACTCCTCCTGATTATAATAAAATAGAATAACAACGATATCATATATATATTTTACATATTGCATTTCGGAAAGTATAATACAGTTGTTTCAAGAAAACAAGGTTTTTGGTTCCTGAAAATTATATAACAGGAAACGCAAAAAAAGAAAGGGGATTTTATCATGTTGATGAAAAAAATATTTTTAGCATTTGGAATAACTGCAATGACATTTTCTGCATGTCTGGGAAATATGACCATGGTACAGGCAGCTTCTTTGAGCGGAACGCAGGGTGAGCCTTCTCAGGCAGAACAAAGAGCGATGTTATCAGAATCTAATTTCTTTTCTCCGGGACGTTTGGGCCAGGCTGCAACTCTGTATGGAACAGGTGATAAATCAAAAAAGGCAGCCATTTTTTCCCCGGGAAAGTTTGGGATAATCAACTGTAAAGATAAAAATATGTGGAGTGAGAATAAAAATAAAAAAATCACATGGCTTTCTCCAGGACAGTTTGGAGAAAAGGAGTCTTATTTATATTGCTGGAAAGAAAAGTGACCGCTTCTTTTAAATATAGAAGCGGATGCATAAAATTTAGTAAATCCTCCAATACTGAAAGCGGGAAAAATTTACATCGTTTCAGTATAGGAGGATTTTTTATGGTAAAATGTTATGGAAAAGAACGATTTGTGATTGAAGAAGTTCATGGCCTGGAGGTGCTTGATTCCCGTGGAAATCCCACCGTGGAGGTTACCGTCCGGTTGAAAAGCGGAGCCATCGGGAAAGCTATAGTGCCGTCCGGAGCTTCCACGGGACGTTATGAGGCGGTTGAACTTCGGGACGAGGAAAAGCGATTTGGGGGGAAAGGAGTGGAGCGTGCGGTCACCAACGTAAACACACGAATCAACGATCGTCTATGTGGCTGCGACGCTTTAAATCAGCGGGAAATTGACAGGATTTTAATTGAGGCTGACGGCACGGAAAATAAGGGGAAATATGGCGCCAATGCTATCCTTGGCGTATCGCTTGCCACGGCTAAGGCGGCGGCAGACGCCCTGGGAATCCCGCTGTACCGCTATATCGGAGGAGTCAATGGAAAAACTTTGCCGGTACCTATGATGAATGTCATCAACGGCGGCGCCCATGCCAAAAACTCCATTGATTTTCAGGAATTTATGATCATGCCGGTGGGGGCGGAGAGCTTCTCCGAAGGGATTCAGATGTGCGCGGAAATATATCAGCAGCTGAAAAAGACTCTCCATGAAAAAGGGCTGTCCACAGGAGTGGGTGATGAGGGTGGCTTCGCCCCTGACCTGGAATCAGCGGAAACGGCTCTGGATATTCTTGTGCAGGCTACGGAAGGGGCAGGCTATAAAACGGGAGAAGATATCTGTTTTGCCATGGATGCGGCAGCGTCTGAGTTGTACGATGAGAATGCGAAGCGTTATTATTTCCCTGGAGAAAGCCGCATGAAAGAAAAGGAAATATATCGTAACGCGGAGGAGATGGTACAGTATTATGAAGCCCTTGTGGAACGTTATCCGATCATCTCCATTGAGGACGGACTGGGAGAAGAAGATTATGCCGGCTGGAAAGTGCTTACCTACCGTCTGGGCGAGAAAATCCAGCTGGTGGGAGATGATCTTTTTGTGACAAACACAAAAAGGCTTCAGGAAGGCATTGAGAAAGGTATCGCCAATTCCATTCTCATCAAACCGAATCAGATCGGAACGCTCTCAGAGACACTGGATGCTATTTTGATGGCACAGAAAGCAGGCTATACCACTGTGATCTCTCACAGGAGCGGGGAGACGGAGGATACGACCATTGCGGATATCGCAGTGGCAGTCAACGCCGGGCAGATCAAAACCGGCGCTCCGTGCCGTGCGGAACGGACGTCCAAATATAATCAGCTTCTTCGCATCGAGGAGGAGATGGGAAGTACCGCGTCTTTTAAAGAAAAATAAATAGGACCAAGTGAGTAAGCATCTGCGTACTGGCGTGGCAGCCCGGCTGCCGCGCCAGAACTTTTTGCCCTTATGCAGAATAACTGACAAAATATCAGTGTAATGGGAGATTACGGCGGAATTTTTATTTTTCTTGACATTTCTACAGATGTAGAATATAATTTCTACAAACGTAGAAAATAAAAGAAGCCGAGAGGAGGAGATGCGATGAAAAAAATGAAACGACTGCCGGAGAGTGAGTTCGCTATCATGAAGCTGGTCTGGGGTACAGAGCCTCCGGTATCACGCCACGATATAGAGAGTGCGATGGAGGGAAGCCGGCATCTGGCTTCCACCACAATCCTCACTCTGTTGACAAGACTTTGCGACAAAGGATTTCTTGCTGTGGAAAAGAGAGGCAGAGTGAACTATTATTCTCCGCTGATCACCGAGCGGGAGTATCTGGCGTCAGCGAGCCGGACGATTCTTGATAAGCTCTACGGCGGTTCTCTTGCCAGTTTTGCAATGGCGCTCTGTGACAGCGGGATAAAAAAAGAGGAGATTGAGGAACTGAAAGACATGCTGGAGCGAGGTGATCTGTAATGATGATGAGGATAGTGTGGGCGATTTTTCTGACCATGGTTGTCAGTGTGGCTTTTGGCGTGGTCTGGAGGAAAGAGCAGAAAGTGCCGGAGGGGAAAGCGGACGAGAAAAACAGTCAGATATGGGTGTCGCCTCTGGTGCTTCCGTTTTTGCTGGTGCTGGTGCTGATACTATGTATTTTTTGGGTTGGCTGGCGGGAGGGAATGCATTTGTTTTTTTGTCAGGCTGCTGACGTGTTCCTTTTTCTGAGCGTCTATTTCATCATCCTGCTTATCCTGCTTCCTTTGCTGCGGAGGCGAATCAGTGCCAGAGCCTGTGCGACCCTGTGGCTTGTTCCTGCGTTTTTGTTTTACCAGGCGTATGGACTTTACAACAATATAATTATCCCGTACCGCACCATTTATGTTCCTCTCCGGGTACTTCAGGCAGGAATTGTTATTTGGGCAGCGGGCTTTGTGGTCGTAATGATATATCAGATCATATCTCATCAGCTGCTCCGGCGGCATCTTTTGAAAAACAGCAGAGAGGTAGAAGACGCAGTGGTGCTGGAAGTATGGGAAGAAGAAAAACAGAGACTCTGTTATGAAGATCCGGTGCGGCTTCTTTATTGCAGCGCTATCTCCACGCCGCTCTCCATGGGGATATGGGGCAGTTTGACGCTGCTGCCGGAGCGGATGTACACAAAAAAAGAATTATCGTTTATTTTCCGCCATGAGCTCCATCATATGAAGCGCCGGGATGTGCAGACGAAGATTTTTTTAGGTTTTTGTAAAGCTCTTTGCTGGTGTAATCCTCTCATATGGATTGCTGTGAAAAAGGCCAGCGACGATCTGGAACTTTCCTGCGATGAAATTGTTCTGGCGGGCAGCGGGGAGAAAGACAGGGGCGAATATGCGGAGCTTTTGCTGCAGACGGCGGGGCGTTCCGGAGGTTATACCACATGCCTGTCAGCCGCCGCCAGTACTCTCCGGTATCGGATGAGATCAGTGCTTCATCCACAGAAAAAATTTGCGGGCGTTGCGGTATTGGCAGTGATCATGTTCGCAAGCTGTCTCTGCTATGGAAGTCTGGTGCTGACCAGCGGGAGGAAACCGGCAGGAAAGGTTCTGCAGGAATATGGCGTGACGGCGGAAGATATTTCCCATGTTTCCGGCAGATTCACAGAATCCGGGGACGATGACGGCAGATGCGGTGAGGAACTGTTTGCGTACCTGTCTTCCATAAATGTAGAGCGGATCTACAGCGCCAGAGATTTTTACGATGTTGGAAGAAATGGGATTTCTTTATATTCCGATAAAAAAGAAATTGATATCAAGATGGACGATTCTCTGCTGCTTATAAACGATTTTGAGAAAAACCGGGAGGAAGCCTATCAGATCCGGTCGGGCGTTGACTGGCAATATATAGGGCGGCTCATGGAAGATCATTCATGATTTTCTGCCGATGAAACAATTAATTTTCTATAGTTTTGCAATTAACCTCTTTACTTCTTTCAAAATGTATTCTAATATAAGTACATATATTGTCTGAAAACAGGAGGAAGAAAATGAAACGATATATTGTAATGATACTGGCTGCATTGATGGCAGTTTCCATAATAGGATGCGGACAGTCCGGAGATCTGTTTCCGGAAAGTACTGCCGGTGATACCGCGCAGACGGAGCCGGTGGATGAGGCGGGCATGAAGGTGGGATATCTTCTGCCATCGGGAACGGACACCACAGATACGGATTCCCGCATTGAAGGAATCCGGCAGATGCAGTATGAGACAGGACTCAAGGACAGTCAGGTGTTTATCCGGACGGATGTGTCACGGGACGACTGCGCATCCCGGATTGAAGAACTGGTGCAGGAGGGCTGTAATATTATTTTTGCCTGCGATGACCGGTATGAGAATACAGTGCTTGACGCGGCGCAGCAGTATCCGGATGTACAGTTCTGCCAGGAGGGCGGAACCAAGGCGAAGAAGAGCGGCCTGGATAATATGCATACCTATTATGTCCGTCTGTATGAGGCATATTATGCTGCCGGCGTGATTTCCGGCATGAAGCTGAACGAGTTTTTAAACAGCGGCAGGATCACAAGTTCCGAATGTATCATCGGTTTTGTGGCCAATGAGGATTCTCCGGAGGTTACAAGCTGTATTAACGCTTTTTACATGGGCGTCGGAGAGGTCTGCTCTCAGGCATCCATGATGGTTCGGTATACAGATGGAGGCGGTGACTATGACGCGGATGCGGAGGCTGCACGTCAGCTTCTGGAAGCAGGAGCATCTGTTATGTCACAGTTCACGTCGACAACGGGCGTTGCGACTATCTGCGCGGAGAATGATATTCCAATCGTGGGCAACGCGGTTAATATTATTGATGTGGCTCCGAGTGAAGCGCTTACATCCGCTGTGGCAGACTGGAGCGTTTATTATACGTATGCGGTCAACAGTGTGCTGGAAGGAAAAGCCATTGACGTTGACTGGTGCGGCGGGTATGATGACGGTTCCGTGATTTTATCTCAGCTCAATGATACTCACATACCGGACGGCGGTACAGACAGGCTGATCGAAGTGGAGAAGTCTTTACGGGACGGCGATGCCAAAGTATTTGATATAGAGAAGTTTACAGTGAACGGAGAATCTCTGGCAACTCTGGCAGAGGAAGATGAAGATTATCAGAAATATGCGAAAAGTATCCGAAATGGCGAGTATCAGGAATCATTAAAACGTTCAGCGCCATCCATGGACTTTTTCGTAGACGGTGTGGAAGAGAGTACCTATGATTATTTAGGTGATTCGGAAGATACTGAGGAGGCTGCAGAGAGCAGCACAGATACCGGGGAAGAATAGAGACACGGGCGAAACATTAGATTTTTCTACTTGTATTGCGGGAAAGAATATGGTATCATGATACAAGTTGTGTGTGATGACAGGAGGTGAAGAAGTTGATAAGAACAGCATTTACAATTGTTTTCATCTTAATATGTATTGCGTTGATCGTAGTAGTATTGATGCAGGAAGGTAAGTCAGCCGGACTTGGGGCATTGACCGGACAGGCAGACTCTTACGTGAGAAAGAATCACGGACGTACGAGAGAGGGTAGACTGGAGAGAGCGACAGTAATCCTCGGCGTTCTGTTTTTCGTTATTGCCATCGGTCTTGAATTGAAGTTTTTTCAATAGATAGACGACCACAGATAAATGATCACAGTATGTGAAGTTGAAACACCCCTTTTGCCAGACAGACGCTGTCCGGCGGAAGGGGATTTTTATATTATGGGAAACTGACATATAATTAATTAAGAATTACCGGCGCGTATCAATGTATCATGTGGATGAAGTTTGCCGGTACAAAACAGGAGATTACTATAAAATATGGATGACAGAAGATTATTCGAACAGAGAAAAGAAAGTATCCGGAACATGATCTATGATGAAGAGTACATCCCTTTAAAGTTTAAGGAGATGGCTTATCTCATGAATGTTCCGCACAAAGAGAAGGAAAAGCTGAAAGAGGTGCTGGATGCGCTCCTGGCTGACGGCAGCGTGGAACTTACCGCCCGGGGCAAATATGTGAAGGCGGAAAATGAGAACCTCACCGGCGTGTTCACCGCCCATCCGAGGGGATTCGGCTTTGTGAGCGTTGAGGGAGAACCGGAGGATATCTTCATCCCTGCTCCTTATGTGAACGGCGCCTTTCACAAAGATGTGGTGCGGGTAAAGATTTCCAGAGAAAGCCACGGGGAAGGCAGGAGAAAAGAGGGCGTGGTGCTCAAGATTCTGGAACGGGGGACAAAGACCCTGGTGGGAACTTTCATGAAGAGCAAGTCTTTCGGTTTTGTCCGTCCGGACGATACCCATTACGGGCAGGATGTGTTTATTTCCAAAAAGAACTGCGGCGCCGCTATGAACAACGATAAAGTGGTGGTGGAGATGTTAAGCTACGGCAGCCGGGATAAAAAGCCGGAAGGACGCGTTGTGGAGATCATCGGAAACACCGACGATCCTTCCACGGATATCACGGCCATCGTCAGAGCCTTCGGGATTCCCGATACATTTCCTGGCGAGGTGATGCGGGAAGCCAGAGCAGTCCCGGAGGAGGTCAGCGTTCCAAGGGGAGAGAACAGGACGGATTACCGTGAGCTGCTCACCGTGACCATTGACGGGGAGGACGCCAAGGATCTGGATGACGCCATCACCTTAAGCAGGCTGGACGATGGCTATGAACTGGGCGTGCACATCGCCGATGTGAGCCATTATGTCACGGAAGGCTCGCCTCTCGACAGGGAGGCTCTGGAGAGAGGAACCAGCGTCTACCTGTGCGACCGGGTGATTCCGATGCTTCCGCGGGAGCTGTCCAACGGCATCTGCTCTCTGAATGCGGGAGTGGACCGCCTTGCTTTGAGCTGTGTGATGCAGATTGACGGGAAGGGAAACGTCATCGGTCATAAGATTGTGGAGTCCATCATCCGGGTGGACAGGCGTATGAGCTACAACGGCGTGAAGGCAATCCTTGCAGGCGAGGAACATCCGGAAGGAGATAGGGAGGATATCCGGAAAATGTGCTTTCTCATGAAGGAAGCGGCAGCCATCCTGAAGGAAAAGAGAAGAAAACGTGGATCCATTGATTTTGATTTCCCGGAATCAAAGATTGTTCTCGATAAAGAAGGTTACCCGACGGATATTCACCCGTATGAGAGAAATGTTGCCACGGACATCATTGAAGATTTCATGCTCCTTGCCAATGAGACGGTGGCGGAAGATTATTTCTGGCAGGAGCTGCCGTTTGTATACCGGACCCATGAGGAGCCGGACCCGGATAAGATTGCGAAGCTGGATACATTTATCCGGAATTTTGGTTTCTATATGAAGACGGGGCGGGAACATTTCCATCCGAAGGAGATTCAGAAGCTGCTCTTTGCCCTGGAAGGAGAGCCGGAGGAGGCGCTGATCAGCCGCCTGGCTCTGCGTTCCATGAAGCAGGCAAGATACACAACCCTCAATGTGGGACATTTCGGCCTTTCCACTCAGTATTATACGCATTTTACTTCCCCGATCCGTCGCTATCCGGACCTCCAGATTCACAGAATCATCAAGGAGAACATCCACGGACGGCTGAACAGGAAACGGGTGGAGCATTATGAAAACATTCTCCCGTCGGTGGCGGAACAGAGCTCCAGGCGGGAACGCCGGGCTCAGGACGCCGAGCGGGAAGTGGAGAAACTGAAGAAAGTAGAATACATGCAGAAGTTCATCGGCGATGCCTTTGACGGCGTCATCTCCGGCGTTACGGCAAAAGGGTTCTTTGTGGAGCTGGAAAACACCGTGGAAGGTATGGTTTCCATTCAGACCCTGATGGACGATTATTACTTCTTTGACGAACAGCAGTACCGGCTGGAAGGCAAACGTACCGGACGTGTCTTTACTCTCGGGCAGAAGGTACGGGTGGTGGCGGAAGCGGCCAATAAAACTATGAAAACGGTTGATTTTGTTCTGGAGGAATTCTCCGCTGCCGCCGGCTGGGACGTTCACGGAGAGCGGTACGGCGCGTCAGAGTCCGGAGACGTGGATGATGAACCGGAAGAAATCTGGTTTGACGGCACGGAAGAAGACTGGTATTCTGATGAGGAGGAAGAATGGATTCAGAGCAAGGAAGATATCGCCAAAAATGACTGGATTGACGACGACGAGGCCGACCGGCTCTTAAAACTTTACGCCAGGAAAGATGTTCGGGATATCTGAATGATCCGATGACAAAAATGGAAATAAAAAAGGAGAAAAACAGTGGCAAAATCAGAAAATATCCGCCTGATTGCGAATAACAAGAAGGCATATCATGATTATTTCATAGACGAAAAATATGAGGCGGGCATCGCTCTCCACGGAACGGAGGTGAAATCTCTCCGCATGGGCAAATGCAGTATCAAAGAGTCATTTATTACCATACACCGCGGAGAGGTGCTCATCCAGCACATGCATATCAGTCCCTACGAGAAAGGAAACATTTTCAACAAAGATCCTCTGCGCACAAGAAAGCTCCTGCTCCACAAGGCGGAGATCCGCAAACTGGAAAACCAGGTCAAAATGAAGGGCTATACCATCATGCCGCTGAAGGTTTACCTGAAAGGGAGTCTTGTAAAGGTGGAGATCGGCCTGGCCCGGGGCAAGAAGCTTTATGACAAACGGCAGGATATTGCCAAAAAGGACGCTCAGCGCGAGGCGCAGAGAGACTTCAAGATCCGGAATCTGGGCTAGGCTGTCGTCCGGAGCCTGGCAGCGGCATCGTGGCATATGGCGGCAGCGCAGACCAGAAAAGGCTTGACAAATAATTTCTATTCAGTATAATAAGTATACTACGGTTCAAATCATGACCGTGCAGTGGCAGTACAACAGCATAGCCAGCGTGGCGTCATGCCGCAGCAGTTAAGGGCTTGTACTGGTTTCGACGGGGGCTTTGAACGTGGGGCAGCCATCCGTGGTCCGGGACCACGTTAAAACTCGGAATTAAATATAAACGCTGAAGATAATAATTTAGCATACGCTGCCTAAGTTGCAGCTGTCGGCCTCAGCATACCCACAGGCTGAGAGTCCGGCACCGATTATGTGGGACACTCGTATCCGTAAGCTTTGCCGGGTATGAAGTAATATGAAGCTACTGAAGTCAGGAGTTTGTCTTTAGACGCCTGACGGAGGGAATGTCAAAATAAAGACTGTGATGGGAGATACCGTGCGGAATAGGTTTTCGGACAGGGGTTCGATTCCCCTCAGGTCCATAAGAAAAAGAGACATGGATGTTTTACTTTGTTGGGTAAGATGTCCATGTCTTTTCTTTTGAAAAAATTATATGAGAAATTAAATTACTTGAGGTATATGTCGGTGTCAGAACAAAACAGGGTGTGGTATAACAAAAATATATGTTATACATGATGCGTATTTTTCACCGCCTTAATGGATGAAAATGCTATAATAAAAAACATGTAATAAAAATAACATTTTTTATACAAGAATGTTATAAAAAAATGTTTATGTCTGCTGTAAAAAAGAATGATTTTTTTCAAAAAATGTTGAAAAAAATAAAAAATTATTGTATGATAAGAAACGTGATATATATTCGAAAGGATATAGAAAATTAATAGTAAATATTATTTAATGAGTTATATTATGTAATATTTATTCAGACGCAGAGTCCGGAGCTATACAAGGGACATGCAATAAATGTACGGGCAGATAAGACTATATCAAATGACAACAGGAGAGAATGCAGATGATAACGATTTATTCCTTATTTTGGTCTATTATTAATTGCTGCCTGATGGCATTTATTATTTTCTTTCTAAGAACAAGAACTATGCTGATATCCAAATACGGTACGTCAGTGATTGGATTTTTGATGGTTTGCTGTATTGTCAGGATTCTGCTTCCGGTAGAATTCCCAAAGCACCAGTACATATTGGCAGATAATTTTCTGTATTCATGGATCGTGAAGCATTTCAAGTTCGTTTTGCATCCGGATTTCCGTGATAATTTGCTGGCAGTTCTGATCGTGATATGGATATGCGGAAGTGTGTTCAGTATCCTTCGTCTGATGAAAAAGTCGAGGGAAGTGCAGAAAGTAATACGCGCCAACGCCTGTACGGACAATCCGAGAGCAGCTGAGATACTGGCATCCATCGATTCGGAATGTCCTTTGCCTGTTCGCGTTTGTTCCGGCATATCGGTTCCGGTGCTGGCAGGATACTTTCGTCCGGCCATCTATTTTCCGGATTATCCGTACACCGATGAACAGCTGCGCTATGTGATTCTTCATGAATACACCCACTGGAAACGCCATGATATCTGGAAGAAGCTGCTCATGAACGTTATCTGTGTACTGATCTGGTGGAACCCGGCTGTCTATGTCATCCGGAAAGAAGTCACACAGCTGATTGAGTTTCGCTGTGACAAGACATTGTCCAAAGATTTCAGTGAAGAAGAGATACTCGATTATCTGGATATACTGCTGACCAGCTTCGAGCGGGCACAGAATCCACTCATCAAAACGAATCTCTACACCATAGAGTTTGTGAACACTTCCAAACAGTACACCATACGGCAGAGATTCGACCTGCTGCTTCAACGGTACACGGTCACTCACCGCAGGTGGCTGATGCAGACATTGATTGTGCTGCTGGGTCTGGGATGGATGTTCTGTTCGTATTATTTTATATTGCAGACGAAATATGCTGCATCGGAGGACGCTTTGTGGACTCCTAATAGAGTTGAGAGAAAGGTAGTATATGTGTCCAATGGTGATAATACTTATTTAGAAGAACAAGCTGATGGCTCCTATTTGTTTTATTATAATGGAACTCCAATGGAAGTACCAGCTGAAGACGTTGAGGCAGGACTCTACGATGTTTATCCTATTGTGGAATATCAGGAAGAAAGTAAAAATGTTTTCGTAAAGTTTTTTATAATGATAAAGGAAAACATTGAAAATATATTTTTAGATTAGGAGGAATAATTATGAAACTGATGAAAAGATTAGCAATCGGTGTGATGGCAGCAACTATGGCATTTTCGGCAATGCCGGCAGCGATACCAGCGATGATTCAGATGCCAGCAGCGGTGGAAGCGGCAGAGATTGAACCGCGGGCTGATGTGGTTTATTGGATTTATCGTACGTTGGATGATGGAACTATTCAGAAACGCCGCTGGAATGAAACAAGAGGTTATTGGGTAGATCCAGATTGGATTGATGTAAACTAATCGAACAAAAAGAATGAAGAGGAAAGAGCTGTTATAAAACATACTGCAAAACAGAAAAAAGTGTATTTTTAGTAAATGATACACCGTGTTCTGTACAGTATAGTTTGTGTAACAGCTCTTTCTTTTTGATTTGTTTGGTTAAATGACCATTCCATATTATGGTTTCTCTGATGGTTTTTCTGAACGGGGCCCGTTCTTCTTTGTCCAACTAAAAGCAAAACAAGTATTAAAAGACAAATATCGCCGTCTTCCTTCCTCCCCGAAATATTTCGTAAGAAAAAATCTCATTGACAAATCCCGCAGCCATGTATAATAATAAAAAACAAACCCCATGATTTTGTTTATCAGATGTGGAAAGACTCCCGCTTTTATAGGCGGTGAAAATAATTAAGCTACATCGGTGGCGGAAGCTGATTCCTGATCTTATAAACGCTCCGCAAGGATGCGCAGGGATTCGGATTGGAAGATGTCAGCTGTCGCTGACACGAATCACGCGCCAAGACTTGCGGGCGGGTCTTGAATTGTGTGTGTTGTTTTTAGAAAGGAAGATACTATGGCAATTATTAAGATAACGAACGCTAATTTTGATAAAGAAGTATTACAGTCGGACAAGCCGGTGCTCATTGATTTCTGGGCGTCCTGGTGCGGACCTTGTCAGATGCTGTCTCCGATTATTGAGGAGGTGGCCGCTGAGGTCAGCGATGTGAAGATTGGTAAGATCAATGTGGACGAGGAGCCGCAGCTGGCGGCTCAGTTCGGAGTGATGAGCATTCCGACGCTGGTTGTGATGAATCAGAGCAAGGTTGTGAATCAGTCCGTGGGCTACATTGGCAAAGAAGAAGTTCTGGCGCTGATCGGCAAATGATGAGCGCGTGGCCGGTGCATCTTTATATTATGAGGACTGATGCTCTGGATGATCCGCGGGAGCACGCGGAGTGGGAGAGCGAACTGCCGGAAGGCAGATGGCAGAAGGCGGTTCTTCCCATACAGATACAGGACAGGAAAAACAGTGCCGGGGCAGGCTGGCTGCTCCGGTATGTGTTTGAGAGGGAAGGCGTGCCTTTTTCGGAGGCGGCGGTGACATGCGGGCCGCATGGGAAGCCCTGCCACGAGAAGCTGCATTTTAATCTCTCTCATTCCGGGGAGTATGTGATCTGCGCTGTGGGGCAGCGGGAGATCGGCTGCGATATCCAGAAGATAAAACCCTGCAGGGAGCGGATGGTGCGCCGGTTTTTCTCAGACGAGGAGCAGGAATACATTTTATCTGCCGAAGGGCAGGAGAGAGATCTCAGGTTTATTACGCTCTGGAGCAGGAAGGAAAGTCTGCTGAAGCGAACAGGGGAAGGTCTTACGAGAGAGCTTCCGGAGGTTTCTTGCCTGTCCGGCGGCTGTTTTTATGAGAAGCAGCTGGAAGATTATGTGATCTGCGTCTGCTGCGGGGAACCGGCGGACGATAGTGGAGAGAAGTTCTGTGTGATTGTCTCTGAAAATGTTTTGACGGAGTACGTGCGTCCGTCCCAGTGCCTGCGTCTGGCGGAAGCAGATTGACAATTGTTGGGGAATGCAATATAATTTTGGTGTATTTGCAGGTTGTTGTTCCGCTTAAGGACAGAAGTGTTTGGGGACAGAAAACAGCTGGAAATACAGTTGCAAAGGAAACAGTTGTCAGGAGGACAGGGAATTGGAACAGTCAAAGATTGATGCCATGATGGATGGCAGAACTCTTACAAAAGAAAATATTTTAAATATGTATCAAATGGTCCGGAGTGCTTCGGATGCGGAGGAGAAAAAGAATGTGATGAAGCATTCCGTTTTTTTTGTGGGACAGCTTCCGCTGAAGGAGAATCATGTGGTAGATGTGGAGAAGACGGAACGGCTTGTGAATATCACAGTGCCGCTTGATGAGCTTGAGACATATATGCAGTATCTGCTGGAAGGTCTGGCGACTCAGACTCTGCTGTTAAAGAAGGAGAACGGGGAATACGCGGTGAACACCAAGTATGAGAATACGGTGGTGAAGGCCCGTAAGATTGCCAGGGCTTATCAGATGGAACAGGAGAAGGCCAGGGAGGACTCCCTGCCGAAGGCGAAGAAAATGTACCAGATGGGAACGAAGTATTATCATTCCGGACAGTACACGGAGGCGGCCGCCTGTTTCATGAATGCGGTGGAGATGGCGGATTACCGGATGGCGTGCTACAGCCTTGCCATGATGTATATGGAAGGAAAGGGTGTGGACGCTTCTTTGAGCGAGGCGCTCTATTATGCCCGCAAGGCTATTGTGCAGGGCGGCGTTATAGCGGAGCCGCTGGAGAAAGAGATTCTGGAGAGGATGAATCAATAATAATTCTGCGGCGGGGCAGAAAAGAGGATGGAAAAGAAAGGAATTGGAAAAATGAGAAAGAAAGTATTGGCAGCCAGTCTGGCACTGGCTCTTGCAGCAGCAATGATAGGAGGCTGTGGAAACAGCAGGGATAACGATACAGCTCCGGAGGCTACCACCACGGAGAGTCAGGCGCAGACAACAGCCACAGTGGATTACAGCCAGGGACTCAATGAGGATGGCACACTGGCAGGAAACGACGGCAATTATGTGACTCTGTGCGATTATTCAGCCATTGAGATTCCGGAGAGTGAGATCACAGTGGAAGACAGCGAGGTAGATACGGAAGTGGATTCTCTCATGGCGAATTTTCAGACAGAGAATCAGATAAAAGACAGAGCAGTCAAAGACGGCGATGTGGTAAATATTGATTATGTGGGAACGATAGACGGCAAAGAATTTGACGGCGGCAGCGCAGAAGGAGCTAATCTGACCATCGGTTCCGGTTCTTTTATTGATGATTTTGAAGATCAGCTGATCGGACATAAGCCGGGTGAAGAAGTGCAGGTGAAAGTGACCTTCCCGGATGATTATTCTTCAGAAGATGTGGCCGGAAAGGATGCGGTATTTGCCACAACCATCAATTATATCAGTGAGACGGTCACTCCGGATCTGACAGATGATTTTGTCAAGGAGAATCTGCAGGAGGCGTATGGTTACACATCTGTAGATGACATGAGAAAGAAAATTCGCCAGAATCTTGAAAATAATAATAAGTATAATTATGTCTGGACTTATATGATGGATAATTCAACTTTTGAAGAGATTCCTAAAGAACTGGTGGAGCCGCAGCTCAACGTTATGATCGACGGTCTGGAAGCCAGCCTGTCTCTGCAGGGCGCGACTCTGGAGGATTACCTTACCAGCAGCGGCTATGAAGATGAGGAAGAGCTCCGGGATGCTTATTATGCGGATTGCGAGAATATGGTAAAGACGTATCTGATCGCGGATAAAGTGGCGAAGGAACAGAATCTGCAGGCAACCGACGAGGAAGTGACATCATATTTCAAAGAGTTTTACAACACGGATAATTATGATAGTTATGTAGATTATTACACACGCCCATATATCAACCGCACGGTGTTAAACAATATGGTTACAGAGAATCTGGCAGATATGGCGCAGGTGAAATAACATTTCATCAGAATAACAGCGGATGGGGAGGAAGGACCTCCGCAGCCGCCGCGCAGATATAAATGTTTTATAACGGATGAAGAAAAGGGAGGTCCTGATGAAAGATTTAAAAAGCTTAAACCGGGTATTATTAAAACTGAGCGGAGAAGCGCTGGCCGGAGACAAGAAAACTGGTTTTGACGAGGCGACTGTTCTCGACGTGGCAAGACAGGTGAAGCAGGTGGTGGATTCCGGAATTCAGGTTGCCATCGTGATCGGAGGCGGCAATTTCTGGAGGGGAAGAACCAGCGAGAATATGGACCGCACGAAGGCGGATCAGATCGGTATGCTGGCCACTGTCATGAACTGCATTTATGTGTCGGATATGTTCCGTCATGCAGGTATGAAAACAAAGGTTTACACACCGTTTGCCTGCGGCGCTTTTACAGAGCTGTTTTCTAAAGACGACGCAGTGGCTGAGCTTGAGAGAGGAACCGTTACATTTTTTGCCGGAGGAACCGGACATCCGTATTTCTCCACAGATACGGCGACGGCGCTCAGGGCCATTGAGATTGAGGCGGACGCTATTCTGCTTGCAAAAGCCATCGACGGAGTGTATGACAGCGATCCGAAGGTGAATCCGGATGCGGTGAAGTATGATGAGATTTCCCTGGACGAAGTTCTGGCTAAGAAGCTGGGTGTTATTGATCTTACGGCGACCATCATGTGTCTGGAAAATAAAATGCCTCTGGTAATCTTCGGGCTCAATGAAAAGGACAGTATCGCTGCGACCATGGACGGCAGATTCAACGGAACTTACGTGACGGTTTAGGTGTTTTTCAGACCGGAATCAAAGAGTATTACGGCAGGGCAGCCGGGACGTCTGACTGGAAAAACATTGACAAAATTGTACGATTGATGTAAATTATGTGTATATTCGGAGTCATATTTTTCGATGAGAAAAATAGTGGCGCAGAGATTGAAAACAGGATGCAGGAGGTTACATTATGATAGAAAAATATACCGAGAAAATGCAGAAGTCCGTGGATAACCTGGAGAGCGAATATAATTCAATCCGGGCGGGAAGAGCGAACCCGCATGTTCTCGACAGAATTAAGGTAGATTATTACGGAACACCTACTCCTCTTCAGCAGGTAGGCAACATCACAGTGCCGGAACCGCGTATCATTTGTATCCAGCCGTGGGAGACTTCTCTTCTTAAGCCTATTGAGAAGGCAATCCAGCAGTCTGACGTGGGTATTCATCCGACCAACGATGGCAAGATGATTCGTCTGATCTTCCCTGAGCTTACGGAAGAACACAGAAAAGAGCTGGTCAAAGATGTGAAGAAAAAGGCAGAGGGCGCTAAAGTAGCTATCCGTAACATCAGAAGAGACGCCAATGATTTTCTGAAGAAGGCAAACAAGAACGGGGATATTACCGAAGATGAACTGAAGACAGAGCAGAACAAGGTTCAGAAAGAAACAGATAAGTATATTAAAGTGGTTGACGAAGCCATGGATAAGAAGTCACAGGAGATTCTGACAGTATAAAGGTTATCTGCTGCAATCCTTGTTTTGGGCATGTGGATGGAGAATATTTTCGAAAACCAGGCAGCCGGGATGACTGGCTTCCTGGTTTTTCTTGTGAACATGAAAAAAGATGACCGGAGGGAAAATTATGGAAAAGGAACTGAATGGAAAGCTGTGTCAGATCCCGGAACATGTGGCGATCATTCTGGATGGAAACGGCCGCTGGGCCAGGAAGCGCCTGATGCCGAGAAATATGGGACATTCTCAGGGAGCCAAGGTGGTGGAGCAGATATGTGAGGACGCCTGGGATCTGGGGATCAAATATCTGACAGTTTATGCGTTCTCCACAGAGAACTGGAACCGTCCGCAGAAAGAAGTAAATGCGCTGATGAAGCTGCTGCGGAGGTATCTCGTAGACTGTATCGAGCGGACCTCAAAAAATAATATGCGTGTCCGGGTCATTGGAGAGAAATCAAGGCTCGCTGACGATATCCGGGAAGCCATTGATGAATTGGAGAGAGTATCGGCCGGCAACACAGGGCTGAATTTTACCATTGCCCTCAATTATGGCAGCCGGGATGAGATGGTGCGCGCCATGCGCCACATGGCGGCGGACTGCTGCGATGGCATCCGGAAGCCGGAGGAGATAACAGAGGAAGTATTTTCCTCGTATCTTGATACGAGAGAACTTCCGGATCCGGATTTGATGATCCGGACCAGCGGCGAGCAGCGGCTGTCCAACTGGATGCTGTGGCAGCTTGCCTATACCGAATTTTATTTCACCGATGTGCTCTGGCCGGATTTCAATAAAAAAGAATTAATACGTGCCATCGAGTATTATAATACAAGGGAGAGAAGATTCGGAGGTATCTGAGGGAGAGGAGATTTATGTTTAAGCAAAGGTTGATCAGCGGGATCATTCTCGTCATCATCGCATTTGTCACCCTGTATTTTGGAGGAATGCTGACATTGCTTGTGACGGCGGGAATTTCCCTCATTGGAATGTACGAGCTGCTTCATGTGATAAAAATTGAGAAGTCAGCCCTGGCTGTAATAGCATACTCGGGAGCTGTTTTGTATTATGTACTGGTGCTGCTGAATCTGAATCAGTATGATATACCTCTGATGCTTCTGATACTTGTGATGCTGTTTGTCGTTTATGTATTTACGTTTCCTAAATATGAGATATCCGGTGTGGCTATCGCATTTTTTTCAATTTTTTATGTTACAGTCATGCTGTCCTGCATATACAAGGTGCGTGTTCTGGAGAACGGCGCCTATATGGTGGTTCTCATATTCTTAAGCGCCTGGGGCAACGATACCCTGGCTTACTGTGCCGGACGGCTGTTTGGCAAACATAAGATGTCTCCGGTGCTCAGTCCGAAAAAGACCATCGAAGGCGCGGTGGGCGGTGTCATTGGCGCCGGGGTGCTGGGCTTTTTGTATGGTCTCATTGCGGAGAATTTTATTACGGAAGATTACGCGCTGGCGCCGGCGTTCGCTCTCGTATGCGCGGTGGGAGGGCTCATCAGCATTGTGGGAGATCTGGGAGCCTCAGCCATAAAAAGAAATTATGAGATCAAAGATTACAGCAATCTGATTCCGGGACATGGAGGTATTCTGGACCGGTTTGACAGCATTATATTTACAGCGCCGATTATTTATTATTTACTGACTTTGGTGGTGGATTTTCAATGAAAAAGATAGCGATACTTGGCTCCACAGGCTCCATCGGGACGCAGACCCTGGAGGTTGTGAGGGAACATAAGGATGAACTGTGTGTCACGGCTCTTGCCGCCGGGCGCAATAAAGAAAAACTGAAGGAACAGATCGCGGAGTTCCATCCTTCTCTTGTCAGTCTTTCTGACGAGAAGCTGGCGCTGGAACTGGAGCGTGAACTGGAGGGAAGCGGCGTCACTGTGCTTCACGGCATGGAAGGTCTTGTGGCTGTGGCAGGACAGGAAGAAAGCGATGTGGTCGTCACCGCCGTGGTCGGCATGATGGGGATTCTTCCGACCATGGAAGCAATCCGCAAGGGAAAAGACATTGCTCTTGCCAACAAGGAGACGCTGGTCACGGCCGGACATCTGATCATACCGATGGCAGAGGAATACGGCGTGTCCATTCTGCCGGTGGACAGCGAACATTCGGCCATATTCCAGTGCCTGCATTCCGCCCGCAGACAGGACGTGGATAAGATTCTCCTGACGGCGTCCGGCGGCCCGTTCCGCGGAAAGACGCTGGAGGATCTTGAGAAGGTGACGCTGGAGGACGCTCTCCGGCATCCGAACTGGTCCATGGGACAGAAGATCACCATCGATTCGTCCACCATGGTCAACAAGGGACTGGAAGTGATGGAGGCCCGCTGGCTTTTCGATGTGGATTATGATCAGATCGAAGTGGTGGTGCAGCCGCAGAGCATCATTCATTCCATGGTGCAGTTCGTGGACGGCGCCATTCTGGCACAGCTTGGCACGCCGGATATGAAGGTGCCTATCGAGTACGCCCTTTTTTATCCGGAGCGAAGACATCTTTCCGGCGAACGGCTGGATTTCGGAACCTTAAAGAGTATTACCTTTGAGAAGCCGGACTACGAGGTGTTCCGGGGCCTTTCCCTGGCTCTTGATGCGGGAAAGGCAGGAGGAACCATGCCGACAGTTTTCAATGCTGCCAATGAGAAAGCGGTGGCGAAGTTTTTGAAGAGAGAGATCGGATATCTGGAGATTATCCGTCTGATAGAGAAATGTATGAACGCACATCAGATAAAGGAGAATCCGTCGCTGGAAGAGATTCTTGCCACGGAACAGTGGGTATACTCTTTTATCGGATAGGAGACAACAAATCTATGACTGGAATAAAAATTGTGTGAAAGCAGGCGCAGACCTGTGCAGAAGAATTAGAAAGACGAGGATGAAGCATGTTAAGCATTATTCTGGCAATACTTATTTTCAGCCTGATCGTTATCATACATGAGCTGGGGCATTTTCTTCTGGCAAAGAAAAACGGCATCTGTGTGGAAGAATTTGCCATTGGAATCGGACCGACCCTTTTCGGCATTCAGAAAGGGGAGACAAAATATTCCATCAAATGTCTTCCTTTCGGAGGATGCTGTGTGATGCTGGGTGAGGACGGGGAGAACAACGACCCGAGAGCTTTCGGAAACAAGTCCGCCCTCGCCCGGTTTTCCGTGATTTTTGCCGGTCCGTTTTTTAATTTTATTCTGGCCTTCGTGTTGGCTTTGTTTGTGGTAGGCTTCGGCGGAGCGGACCCGGCGGTGGTCGGCAATGTGGAGCCGGGCAGTGCGGCTTACGAGGCGGGACTGCAGGAAGGAGACCGGATCGTGCGTCTCGACGGCTCCCGCATTTACAACTTCCGGGAGATCAGTCTGTATAATTTCATGCATACAGACACGCCGGAGGTGGACGTCACCTATGAAAGAGACGGTGTGAGGAACACCGTTACAGTGAACAGACATGAAGAGAACGGTTCCTATCTTCTTGGCGTTACCATGACCGATGATACAGATGTGGGACTGCTTGGAACATTAAAGTACAGTCTTCTGGAAGTGCGCTATCAGATCAAGTCCACTTTTTTAAGTCTGAAGTATCTGGTGAGCGGCAGAGCGTCCGTAAACGATATGTCAGGGCCGGTGGGTATCGTCAATATGATCGGGGATACCTACGAACAGTCTATTGTCTACGGCATAGGCACAGCGGCTCTGAGCCTTACAAGCTTTGCGATTCTGTTAAGCGCCAACCTGGGCGTTATGAACCTGCTGCCGATACCGGCTCTGGACGGCGGGCGGCTGTTGTTCATTATCGTTGAGATCATCCGGCGTAAGAAGATTGACCCGGAAAAAGAAGGAATGGTGAATTTTGCCGGCCTGGTCATTCTGCTGGCCTTTATGGTTTTTGTTATGGCAAATGACATCAGAAATATCTTTATGACATAAGACTTTGGCGAATAAAGTGGAAAACAAGACTGCTGCAGAAAAAGAACGGGAAGAAAACCGGAGATTTTGTGCGGCAGTCTTTTGTTCCTTTGGGATGATAAAAAAGTATGCAGAAGGAAAAGGAGAAGAAAATGTATCGAGAACACACAAAAGTAATTAAAATCGGCGATCGTGTCATCGGCGGAGGCAACCCAATACTGATTCAGTCCATGACCAACACAAAGACAGAAGATGTGGAAGCCACAGTGGCGCAGATTCACGCGCTGGAGAAGGCGGGATGTGAGATTGTCCGCTCTACGGTGCCTACACTGGAAGCGGCAAAGGCACTGGGAGAGATCAGGAAACGGATTCATATTCCGATTGTGGCGGATATTCATTTTGATTACCGGATGGCAATCGCAGCTATGGAAAACGGAGCGGATAAGATCCGCATCAATCCGGGCAACATCGGTTCTGCCGAGAAGGTGCAGGCTGTGGTGGATAAAGCGAAAGAATTTGGCGTGCCGATCCGCGTCGGCGTCAACAGCGGTTCTCTGGAGAAAAATCTCATCGAAAAATACGGTAAAGTGACAGCGGAAGGACTGGTGGAGAGCGCCCTGGATAAGGTTAAGATGATTGAGGATATGGGCTATGATAACCTGGTGGTGAGCATTAAGTCGTCTGATGTGCTTATGTGCGTCCGTGCTCATGAGCTTCTTGCGCCGCAGTGTCCGTATCCGCTCCACGTGGGCATCACGGAAGCAGGAACGGTATACTCCGGCAACATTAAGTCGGCCATCGGGCTGGGAATCATTCTCCATCAGGGCATTGGCGATACCATCCGGGTATCATTGACCGGCGATCCGGTTAATGAGATTGCTTCGGCTAAGCAGATCCTCCGGACGCTGGGGCTTCGGCAGGGAGGCATCGAGGTGGTTTCCTGCCCGACCTGCGGCAGAACGAATATTGATCTGATTTCTCTGGCAGGCGAGGTGGAGAAGATGGTGACAGAATTTGACCATCTGAATATCAAGGTGGCCGTCATGGGATGCGTGGTCAACGGGCCGGGAGAGGCGAGAGAGGCGGATATCGGCATCGCCGGAGGCGTGGGAGAAGGTCTACTTATCAAAAAAGGAGAGATCATCCGGAAGGTTCCGGAGGAGGAGCTTCTGTCCACCCTGCGGGAGGAGCTTGCAAACTGGAAGTAAGAGCAGGAGGAAAGCATGTCTCTTAGAATCATTGCGGGAAGCAGCGGACAGGGAAAGACCCGGCTTGTGTTAGAGGAAGCCATCCGTCTGTCCGAGGAGAATCCAAAACAGAATTGTTATATCATCGTTCCGGAGCAGTTCAGTCTGGAAATGCAGCGAAAGCTGGTGGAGAGCCACCCGAAGCACGGATATTTCAACATTGATGTGCTGAGCTTTTACCGGCTTGCCTACCGGGTATTTGATGAGTGCGGGTTTCAGCCCAAAGACATCCTGGAAGATCTGGGCGTATCTCTCATTCTGCGCAGAATCCTTGCAGAGCACGAGGAGGAATTTCCTTTTTTCAAAAGAAATATCCGGAAGGCCGGATTTGTGGACGAGCTGAAATCTATATTGATAGAGTGTATCGGCTACGGCGTCACCTGGGAACAGATGCAGGGACTTGACGGAATGCTTTCTGAATATCCGGGTCTGGAAGCCAAGTGCAGGGAACTGGGCAAGATTTTTGAATACTTCGATCAGGAGATATCCAGCCGTTTCATGGTGGCGGAGCAGATTCTTGATGTGCTGAGCGAGCTGGCGCCGTCCTCCGCTATGCTTCGGGAAGGCGTGTTTTATCTGGATGGTTTTACTGGTTTTACGCCGGTGCAGATGAAGTTTCTGCGGGAGCTGCTGAAGATCTGTCCGCAGGTCAATGTGTCCATTACTATGGATGCGCCGCCCTTTGGCAAGGGTCCGGGGATGCGCCCGGGCAATGCGAATGGAAAAGCGGCGTTTTCAGGTCAGGCTGCCAAAAGCCCGGGCAGCGCATCCGGCAGCGAGCTGTTCCATTTCAGCGAAAAGACCGTGCAGTCGTTAGCCAGACTCTGTCAGGAGGCGGGCACCGAGATGGAGGAGCCGGTCTGGCTGCATCAGGAGAGACCGCCGAGGTTTCAGAATGATGAATTGACATTTCTTGAGAAATATTTATTCCGTTCCCGGAGGAAACATTATGATAAAGAGGTGTCTCACATTCATCTGACGGCATGCCGCAATCCGGACGGGGAGGCGGAGTATATTCTCCATCAGATAGAACGGATGGTGAGAAGAGGAGAATACCGCTACCGGGATTTTGCTGTTTTGACGGGAAATGTGGATGAGTACGCCTCGTCCTTTCGGAGAAAGGCGGATATCCTGCAGATCCCTTTGTTTGAAGATACCAAGAGAAGGGTGTCCTATCATTCCGGCGTGGAGACGCTGCGGGCGCTTCTTCATCTGGCAGTGACGGATTATTCCTATGAGAGCGTGTTCCGGTATCTGAAATCCGGCATGTCTGATTTCACCGACGAGGAGACGGATACTCTGGAAAACTATGTGATCTGGGCGGGTATCCGGGGCTATTCCATGTGGAAAAAGCCTTTTACAAGGCGGATGAGCCGGATAGAGGAGAGCCGGGCGCAGCGGCTGCAGGCGCTGCGGGAGAAGCTTCTCTTTGAGACTGCGGAATGTACGCAGATGCTGCGGGAGAAGCAGAGCAGTGTACGGGAGAAGATGGAGGCACTCTATAACGCCATGTGCCGTCTCGGATATGACGGAAAGTTAGAGGCCCTGGCGGAGCTTGCCGGACAGGAGGGCGAGTATGTCCGCGAAAAAGAATACCGGCAGCTTTTTCAGCTGATCCTTGATCTGCTGGATAAGATCGTGGGGATTTTCGGTGAGGAGACAATGCCGGTGGAGGAGCTGGCACAGATTATGGACGCGGGTCTTGACGCCCTGGAGATTGGCGCGCCGCCGTTGTCTGCGGACGCTTTGATTCTCGGGGATTTGAAGAGAACCAGACTGCCGGATGTGAAGGTTCTGTTTATCGCCGGCATGAATGACGGTAATATCCCGCCGTCCCTGGAAGATAAAGGGATGATCAGTGACGATGAGAAACAGATTCTGGAGGAAGAGGGGATTCATCTGTCTTTATGTCTGGATGAGCAGTCCATGGAAGATGATCTGTACATTTACCTTGCCCTGTCCAGACCGGAGCGGGAGCTGTATTTTACCTATGCCGCCCAGGACAACGGCGGAGCTGCCAAGAGCCCGTCGCCGTTTTTAAAAGAGTGTCTCCGGCTGTTTCCGCAGTTAAAAGAGAGAAGTTATCCGGGAGAAGAGCCGCGGTACTATTTTAACGAGGAAGACAGCAGGGAGCTTCTCATTGACGGTCTGCACGCCGTAAAAAACGGACAGGAGACGACGGTTCCGTTTCGTCTTCTGCTGCGGTACTGGTATGAAGATGAGCGCCTTCGGGAAAAGCTTTTGGCTCTCTGGTCGCAGAAGGACAGAGCAGATGCAGGAAAGACGCTGCCAAGAAAACTGATGGAGGAAATTTTTGGAAAAGAATTAAAGGGAAGCGTCACCCGGCTGGAACGGTTTGCGGCGTGTCCGTATCAATACTATTGCATTTACGGACTGGAGCTTCGGGAACGGGAAGAATATACTGTGCGGCCGGTGGATCTTGGGAATCTATTTCATCGTGCGCTGGAGGTTTTTTCACGGCGGCTGAAACAGTCCGATTATCACTGGAAGGACATTCCGGAACCGGTGGCGGATGAATGGATCATGGCTGCGGTGGAGAACGCCGCAGGAGAGGACACCGGGGATGTGCTGCAGAGTTCTGCCAGAAATCAGTACAAAGTCCGCGTGGTGGAACGAATCCTGAAGAGGACGGTTCGGGTGCTGAAAATGCATCTGGAACACAGTCAGATGGAGCCGGACCGGTTTGAACTGCATTTCGGACGGACGGACAAGCTGGCGGCGGTACATTTGCCCTTAAAAGACGGAAACCGGATGCAGCTGGAAGGCTTCATTGACCGGGTGGACGTCTGTGAGGAGGAGGATCGGGTTCTCCTGCGGATCATTGATTATAAGTCCGGCGTCGAGAACTTTGATCTGGGCGACCTGTATCACGGCCTGCAGATGCAGCTGGTCATCTACATGAACGTGGCCTCGGAGATCTATCAGAACGATACGGGAAAGGAAGCAGTTCCGGCGGGAATGTTCTATTATAATCTGAAGGATCCTATCTTAAGGGCGGACAGCGCCGATGCGGAAACCTCCGCAAAGAGCTTTCGGATGTCCGGCTATGCCAACGGCGACGCGGATATTTTAAATAAACTGGAAGAGGGGCGGGAGAACTTTGTGTCGGCGTCCATACGTCTGACCAAAAAAGGAACGCCTTATAAAAACGCGGCGGTTCTCTCCACAGATGATTTTCATACTATTGGCCGCTATATGCGGCGCAAGATCACGGAGATGGGCGAAGCCATCTATGACGGAAAGATTCCGGTCAGCCCCTACAAGAACGAAAAAGGGACGGCCTGTGATTTTTGTCCGTACAATTCCGTGTGCGGCTTTGACGCCCGGATGGAAGGCCATTCATATCGGGATTTTAAAAAGCAGTCTGCGGAAGAAGCGCTTGACGCTATACGGAAAGACATGGCAGAGCATATGCCGGAAAGCGACGGAAGGCAGGTGGACTAGATGAATTTTACAAGAGAACAGGAACAGGCTGTCCGGCTGAGAAATTGTGATATTCTGGTATCCGCCGGGGCCGGAGCCGGAAAGACAAGGGTTCTTGTCAACCGGATGGCGGAAATGATTCTTGACGAAAAGCATCCGCTGTCCGTGGATGGCTTTCTGGTGATGACCTTTACCAACGCGGCGGCAGAAGAAATGAGAGAGAGGATCACGGCGGAACTGGACGCCCGGCTGGAAAAGGAGCCGGAGAACCGCAGGCTGCGGCGGCAGATCCGGATGATGAAGCATGCGGATATTTCCACGGTTCACAGCTTCTGCAATCGTCTGATACGGACACATTTCAACGAGGCGGGTATCGACCCCTCTTTCCGGATCGGTGAGGAAGGAGAGCTGTTTCTGCTGCGCCAGAAGGCTATGGAAGATGTGCTGGAGGAGGCCTACGGCAGTGAAAGAGAATCTTTTCACCGGTTTGTGGAGGCGTATTCCCCGGGCAAAAACGACCGGATGATCGAGACTCTCATCGAAGAGTTTTACCGGTTTTCCCGGGGGTTCCCGGACAGGGAACAGTGGCTTTTACAGGTGCGAAAAGAGAGCGGTCTGCTGGAGTCGACAGACACTATCGGGGATAGTCGTGCGATCCGAAGCCTCGCCGCAAAGGTGCGGGGACAGCTTGCGGAACTTTCCGACCGCATTGCCGAAGGCAGGAAGCTGTTTCAGGGCGTTCCGGAGCCGGAACGTTTTTTTGAGCTGCTGCAAAAAGACGAGGAAATGGTGAGTCATCTGCTGTCGGCGCAGCAGTTCGATGATTTCTGCGCCCGGTTTGACGGAATGACCATACCGGACCTTCCGAGGGCCAATAAAAAGGAGAAAGAGTGGCCGTATCTGGAAGAGATCAAAGCGCTCCATAAGGATGTTCGGGAAGAGCTGCAGCAGATGAAGGAAGCGTATTTTCTCTGGAAGACGGAAGAGCTCTGCCGGGAAAACCGGGAGCTTCGTCCGTTTCTGGAAGAACTGATTACATTGTCGGCGCGATATGAAGAACTTTATTTTCAGTCCAAGAAAGAAAAAAATGTTTTTGACTTTGACGATCTGGAACATATCGCGCTCTCGTTACTGGTAGAATCCTATGATGAAAATGGATGCCCGGCGCCATCCGCCGTGGCGGAGGAACTGTCCAGAAAATACAAGGCAGTTTTTGTGGACGAATACCAGGACACCAACCTGGTGCAGGAGACCATCTTAAATGCCATCTGCCGGGAAGGACAGAACCACCTGTTTGTGGTGGGAGACGTGAAGCAGAGCATTTACCGGTTCCGTCAGGCGAGACCGGATTTGTTTTTGTCCCGCTATGACAGTTATCGGGGAGAAGAAAAAGAGGCTTGCGCCGGGCAGGAGAACTGCTTCGGCGGAACAAGCGGCGTGCGCATCGAACTGCGGGATAACTTCCGGAGTGTGCCGGGTGTGCTGTCTTTTTCCAATCAGGTGTTTGAGAACCTGATGGACAGACAGTTCGGCGGTGTGGACTACACATCTGAGATTGCTCTGAGGCCCGGAAAGGGCGGCCCCATGGAAAAGGAAACAGAGCAGTCGGAGATGCTTCTTCTGGTGGAAGACGAGGAGAAAGAGAATCTGGCGGTGGAAGTCAATTCCGTGGAGGCGGAGACGACCATGATCGCCCGGAGGATCCGGGAGCTTCTGGAGGAAGGCTATACATTTAAGGATATGGTTATCCTGCTGCGTTCCGGCGCGGGAAGGGCGGAAGTCATGGCGGAGCTGCTGAGTCATGCGGGGATTCCGGCGGTCTGCGAGAGCAAAACCGGATATTTCCAGAGCAGAGAGGTGCAGCTTGTTCTTAATTATCTGGCCATTGTGGATAATGTATATCAGGATATTCCCATGGCGTCGGTGCTGCTGTCGTCCATGGGCGGCCTGACCGAGGAGGAGCTGGCAAGACTCCGGGTGTTGACGCAGATTCCGTCCCGGCAGGAGTATGCGCTGTATGATCTGATAGAAATATATCTGGCGGAGGGGGAAGATGAAGAACTTCGGGATAAACTGTCCCGGTTCACGAAGCAGCTCCTTTATTTCCGCAGAAAGAAAAAGGAGATGCCTCTCCATGAGCTTTTGTGGGAAATATACAGAAAGACCGGTGTTTTTTATCAGATGCAGATGCTTCCGGAAGGCGAAGTACGCAAAGAAAATCTGCTGATGCTGCTGCAGAAGGCGGAGGACTATGAGAAAACTGTATTTAAGGGACCGTTTTATTTTCTGCGCTATATGGAGCAGCTGCGCACCTATGAGGTGGAGCTTGGAAGCGCGTCCCTGAAAGAGGACAACAGCGATCAGGTGCGGATTATGACCATTCACAAAAGTAAGGGTCTGGAATTCCCGGTTGTTTTTGTAAGCGGTCTGTCCCGGCGTTTTAACCTCATGGACGGAAATCGTCCGGTGCTCTTTCATCCGGAAATGGGCATCGGTCTGGAATATGTGGATCTTAATGCCCGGGTCCATCACGCTTCTCTCATGAAAAAGGCCGTCCGGGAGCAGATGAAGAAAGAGACACTGGAGGAGGAACTGCGGATTCTGTATGTGGCCATGACCCGGGCACAGCGGAAGCTGATCCTGACAGGAATCGCCAAAGCGGACAAAATAGAGGAAGCGGAGAACGCACAGTCTCGTCGTCCGCTTCTGTCTCAGGAGAAAAAACTGGCGGCCAAAAGCTTCATGGACTGGCTGCTGCCGCTCCTTCCACAGCTGCCTGTGAAGAAGGTACATTTCCATGAGCTGGAAGGAGAGTTTTTCCAGGAGGAACAAAAGAAGACGGCGGTTTCTCTGGAAGAGTACATGAATCAGGAGGAAATGCAGGGAGATATTTCTCCGGTGAAACAGGCATTTTCTTTCGTGTATCCATACCGGGAGGCAGCCGGATGGAAACGGAAATACGCGGTTTCCGAATTAAAACGATTATCTATGACGCCGCTTTCAGACGGAGAAGCGACGGAAGAGAACATAGCGCTGCTGCCGGAAGAACTGCCGGCATTGAGAGAATCCGGCATACCTGTGGTGAACGGACAGAAGGAGAATAGGGTTACGGAAAGTGATTCCGAAGAAATTCCGAAGCCCCGCTTCCTGTCAGAAGAGCAAAAAGAAGTTTCCGGCGCCGCCCGCGGAACCATCGTCCATAAAATCATGGAGCTGCTTCCGTTTGGGGAGATTCAGACAAAAAAAGATCTGTTTGAAGCTTTGCAGCGCATCGAAGAGTCTTATGCAGACTGCGCCCGAATCTCCATGAAGGCGGTGTACCGGGGTGTGGAGCAGTTTCTGTTTTCGGAAGTCGGGGAGATGATACGGAAGATGGACCGGGAAGGAAGACTGCGCCGGGAGCTGCCATTTACCGTTGGGCTTTCATCTGCGTTGTTTTATCCTGGGACCGGAGGTTCCCCGGCACAGGCTGTTTCCGGCTCTGATGCTGTCAGAAAAGAAGAACTGATCGTGGTACAGGGAGTCATAGATGCCTGCGGAGAAGATGAGGAGGGACTGTGGCTTTTTGATTATAAAACGGATTACGTTTCGGAGGGAGAGGAGAGTCTTCTTCTTGACCGATATAAGATGCAGATGTTATATTATAAGACAGCCCTTGAGCAGCTTCTGGATAAAAAGGTGATGCACAGCTATATTTATTCCTTTTCATTGGGAAAATATCTGGAGATCTGCTGGCAGGAGCATGCGGGTGAGGAATAAGAAAACGCGCGGGCAGAAGAATGGAACGGATTCGCACCGTGAAACGCGCAGCAAAAAGATACGAAAGCAGGAGGGAAAGTATGAGAAAAATTTTTAAATATCTTACACATCGTATGGCTATCGTGTCTCTGTTGATATTGCTGCAGATTGTATGGATCGCATTGCTGTTTATCCGTTTTACTTCCTACAGCCAGATGATCTCCATTGCGTTTCGTGTGCTCAGCATGCTTGTGGTCCTGTATATTATACGGCGCAACGATAATCCGGCCGTCAAGCTGGCCTGGATCGTGGTGATATTAATGTTTCCGATTTTCGGCGGCCTGTTGTATCTTTTTATCGGAGGGAAGAAACCTATCCGGAACATGCGCAGAAAGATGGAGTCTACGCTTCAGGAAAGCGCCGGATATCTGGTTTTTGACCCGAAGATACAGGAAGAGCTGAACGAAGAAGACACCGTGGCGGCGGGGCAGGTGTATTACCTGGAGAACCGGTCGGGATTTCCGGCATGCAGAGATTCGGAGATCACGTATTATCCCACCGGTGAAGAGTGCTTTGAGGCTATGCTTGAAGACTTGAAAAAGGCAAAGAGATATATTTTTCTGGAGTATTTTATTATCGAAGAAGGAATCATGTGGAATTCCATATTGAAGATTCTGGAAGAAAAGGTAAAAGAGGGTGTGGACGTCCGGGTAATGTACGATGATGTGGGAAGTATTTTTGTCCTTCCTGCTCACTATGACAGGACGCTGCGGGAAAAAGGAATCAAATGTGTGGTCTTTAACCGTTATGTTCCTGTGTTGTCCACGGTATTTAATAACCGCGATCACCGGAAGATTCTCGTTATCGACGACCAGGCGGCTTACACGGGCGGCATTAATTTTGCCGATGAATATATCAACGAGAAGCAGAGATTTGGATATTGGAAAGATAATGGCGTGCGGCTTTCCGGCAAGGCGGTTCACAGTATGACCATGATGTTTCTTCAGATGTGGAATACATTTGCTGCTGACAAAATTGACTATAATCGTTTCCTCTATAATAAAGAAGCGTATACGAGTCACCTGAAAACGGATGCGCCGGGGATCATTCTGCCCTATTCCGATCATCCCCTGGATGCGGAGTGTGTGGGAGAGAGTGTATATCTGAATCTTATTAATAATGCTGTTCATTATATTTATTTTTTCACCCCGTATCTGATTATTGATAATGAACTGATCACAGCGCTGATTCTGGCGGCGAAGAGAGGGGTGGATGTGAGGATTATTACCCCGGGTATCCCGGACAAAAAAATGGTGTTTCTTGCGACGCAGTCCTATTATCAGCAGCTGGTGGAGGGCGGCGTACTCATTTTTCAGTTCCGTCCGGGTTTTGTCCACAGCAAGGTGGCGGTCTGTGATGACAAGTTCGCCACGGTGGGAACTATTAATCTTGATTACCGCAGTCTGTATTTCCACTTTGAAAACGGGATTTATCTCTATAAATGTCCCGCAGTGATGGATATTAAGAATGATATTCTTCGCACGCTGGAAGACTGTACAAATATCACGGCGGAACTGTGCCGGAAAAATATGTTTTTCCAGCTGGTGCAGGGAATCCTGCGAATTTTTGCGCCGCTGTTGTAAAGGGGAAATCATATGAAAACCTATGAGAATTTTGCCAGAGTATATGATGAGCTGATGGACAATGTCCCTTATGAGGAATGGGCAGATTTTCTTCAGACAAAACTGGAAGGATATGGGATCACGGACGGGCTGATGCTGGATCTGGCCTGCGGCACCGGAAAGCTTACGACTCTCATGGCGCAGCGGGGCTTCGACATGATCGGCGTGGATTCCTCGGTGGATATGCTCCAGATCGCCAGGGAGAGAGTCTGCGGGAAAGTGGAGAGCTGCCTGTATCTGCTGCAGGATATGAGAGAATTTGAACTTTACGGAACTGTCCGGGCTGTGATCTCTGTCTGTGACAGTATCAATTATGTGACAGAGGAAGAGGAGCTTGCGCAGGTATTTGCCCTGGTCAACAATTATCTCGATCCGGGCGGAGTCTTTCTCTTTGATTTTAATACGGAGCATAAATACCGGGATCTGATGGGAGAGAGCGTCATCGCTGAGGATCGGGATGACGTGAGTTTTATCTGGTATAACGAGTATGACGAAGAGGAGCATCTCAATTATATCGACTTAAGTGTATTTGTGCAGGAACAGGGAAATCTGTTCCGTAAGTTTCAGGAGCAGCACGTGCAGAAAGGCTATACGCTGGACAGAATGAAAAAACTGCTGGATCAGGCAGGACTCACCTTCCTGGAAGCATGGGATGGATACACAGCGGAACCTGCCCGTGAGGACAGCGAGAGGATTGTGATCGCCGCCAGGGAGCGGGGAAAGAAAGTTGAGGCTTTGGCCAAATAAACAAATGAACCGCCGGCAGACGGCGATCAGAAGGAGGAAGCAGAAATGGAAGATTATATTATAAGAGGAATGGCGGCAAACCACCAGGTACGTTTTTTTGCCGCTTATTCTAAAAATCTGGTGGAGGAAGCAAGAAAACATCACGATACAAGCCCGGTGGCGACAGCGGCGCTGGGACGTCTGCTGACAGCGGGTGCCATGATGGGAACCATGTGCAAAAATGACAGTGATGTGATCACTATTCAGATAAAATGCAGCGGGCCGATCGGCGGTCTTGTAGTGACGGCCGACGCCAAAGCCAATGTAAAAGGATATGTTTATAATAAAGATGTGATGCTGCCGCCAAGCAAGGCAGGCAAACTTGATGTGGGAAAGGCACTGGATCTGGGAGTGCTTACCGTCATAAAGGATCTGGGATTAAAGGAACCGTATTCGGGACAGACCCATCTGGTTTCCGGCGAGATCGCAGAAGATCTGACCTATTATTTTGCTACATCCGAGCAGATTCCGACCTCTGTGGCGCTGGGCGTTCTCATGAATAAGGATAATACCGTGCGTCAGGCCGGTGGATTTATCATTCAGATGATGCCGTTTGCGGAGGAAGAAGTGATCGCTGCTCTTGAAGATCGTTTGAAAGATTTTTCGTCGGTGACTACCCATCTGGATGCGGGAGAGACGCCGGAGGATATGATGAAAAAACTGTTCGAAGGTTTTGACATGGAAGTGGAGGACCGGATTCCGACACAGTTTTATTGTAACTGCTCAAAAGAGAGAGTTTCAAAAGCGGTCATTAGTGTGGGAAAAAAGGATTTGCAGGAAATGATTGATGAAGGAAAACCTATTGAGGTAAATTGTCATTTCTGTAATTCTCATTACACATTTACTGTGGAAGAGATGAAAGAAATGTTGAAGGCTGCAAAATAAATTTTGCAGCCTCAAAAGATTACTCAGCAGTCTCAGCATTGTGGAACTTGATCGGAATATAACCGCGGCGCACCTTGGAAGACGCCTTTGCAGGTTTTTCTTCTTTGACAGGAGGTACGTCGTCCTCTCCCTCGAAATCTTCATCGATGAAATCAAGGTCAGCGTCTTCATCAAACAAGTCTTCTTCCGCATAATCTTCGAAAAGATTCTTTACAAACCGGAGAAGAAGATACATGCCGGCGAAGATGCCTATCACAGCGGCTGCAGCAAAAATAAGTTTAGATTTTTTCATGGTAACATCCTTCCTGTAACGTAAAGTCAGAAACTTTACTTACGATTTAGTATTGCCTGTTCTCTATATTCTAATACTTTTTTAAAAGAAAATCAATCACAGGGAAGAATATGATAACAAGAGATGTTATGGCGGAACTGTTACCGAATCGGAGAGACAAAATTAAAATCAAAAACAGAAAGAAATACCGTAAAGTATTTTGGAGGGAAAAAAATGAGCTATGCAGATACCCTGTTTATTGCCATGTGTAAAGATATCATAGAAAACGGATACAGTACCGAGGGGGAAAAAGTGCGTCCGAAATGGGAGGACGGTTCGTATGCCTACACTCTGAAGAGATTTGGAATCATCAACCGCTATGATCTGTCGAAAGAGTTTCCGGCCATTACCCTGCGTAAAACCTACATCCGTTCTGCCATTGATGAGATCTTATGGATCTGGCAGAAAAAATCCAACAATGTTCACGATCTCAACAGCCACATCTGGGATTCCTGGGCGGATGAGGACGGCTCCATCGGTAAAGCTTACGGCTATCAGCTGGGCGTGAAGCATCAGTATAAAGAAGGAGAGATGGATCAGGTGGACCGGGTGCTTTTCGACCTGAAAAATAATCCGTACAGCCGCCGTATCATGACCAACATTTATGTGCACGCCGATCTCCACGAGATGAACCTTTATCCGTGTGCATACAGTATGACGTTCAACGTGACGGGCAACAAGCTGAATGCCATTTTAAATCAGCGTTCCCAGGATGTGCTCACCGCAGGAAACTGGAACGTGGTGCAGTATGCGGCGCTTCTCATGATGATCAGCCAGGTCAGCGGATTTGAGCCGGGAGAGCTGGTGCATGTGATTGCGGACGCCCACATCTATGACCGGCATATCCCGATCATCAAAGAACTGATCACAAGACCGACCTACGACGCGCCGAAGGTGACGCTCAATCCGAATGTGAAGAACTTCTATGATTTTACGGTGGATGATTTTATCATCGAAGATTACGAGGCGGGGCCTCAGGTGAAAAATATACCGGTGGCTATTTAAGAAAATGAGGAGGAGTATATCATGCATATAATCGTAGCGGCAGATAAGAACTGGGCCATTGGAAGAAACAATGAGCTGCTGGTCCGCATTTCCAATGATATGAAGAACTTCCGCCGTCTGACGGAAGGAAATGTGGTGGTCATGGGGAGAAAGACACTGGAGAGCTTTCCGAGAGGAAAACCTCTGCCAAACCGCGTCAACATCGTACTGACCCGCCAGCAGAACTATGACGGAAAAGGCGCAGTAGTGGTGCATAGCGAAGAGGAACTGCGGGAAGAATTGAAAAAATATACCGAAGAGATCTTTATCATCGGCGGGGAGAGCATTTACCGGATGATGCTTCCATACTGTGAGGACGCCTATGTGACCCGCCTGGATTACGGTTATGAGGCGGATACCTGGATGCCGGATCTCGATAAGGAAGAAGGCTGGGAGCTGGCGGAGACCGGGGAAGAACAGACTTATTTTGATCTGATTTATTATTTTACAGTCTATAAAAATACCGCATGCAAAGAATTTTAGGAATGAAGGAAAGAGAAAATGAGTACAAGAACGAAGGAAGAGCTTTCCGGTGTTTCCCTTCTGGGCAATCAGGGTACGAAGTACCCGCAGGATTACGCCCCGGAGGTGCTGGAAACCTTTATCAATAAACATCAGGACCACGATTATTTTGTAAAATTTAACTGTCCGGAGTTCACCAGTCTCTGTCCGATGACGGGACAGCCGGATTTTGCCACCATTTATATCTCTTATGTGCCGGATGTGCGCATGGTGGAGAGTAAATCTCTGAAGCTGTATCTGTTCAGCTTCCGCAATCACGGGGATTTTCACGAGGACTGTGTGAATATCATCATGAAGGATCTGATTCGTGTGATGGATCCGAAGTATATTGAGGTGTGGGGCAAGTTCACGCCGCGGGGAGGAATCTCCATCGATCCATACACCAATTATGGAAAGCCGGGCACCCGCTGGGAGGAAGTGGCGGCTTATCGTCTGGAGCGTCATGATCTGTATCCGGAAAAAGTGGACAATCGATAAAAACGAACAAATTTTCGGGAACACTTGTTTTGTTTTCGGGTTTGTGTTATACTATCCCGGAGAATCGCAGCAAAAGGAGATGGAATTATGAGCAGTAGAGATGAAAAGATTACCGCATTGAATAACGCGGTAGCGGCGATTGAGAAGAATTTTGGCAAGGGCTCCGTAATGAAACTGGGAGACGCCTCTGCCAATATCAATGTGGAAGCGATTCCGACAGGATCCATCAGTCTGGATGTGGCTCTTGGCGTCGGAGGAATTCCACGGGGACGAATCATTGAGATTTACGGCCCGGAGTCCAGCGGTAAGACGACGGTAGCCTTACATATGATTGCTGAAGCACAGAAGAGAGACGGTATTGCCGGATTTATTGACGCGGAACACGCTCTTGATCCGCAGTATGCCAAGAAGATTGGCGTGGATATTGATAACCTTTACATTTCCCAGCCGGATCACGGCGAGCAGGCGCTGGAGATTGCTGAGACGATGATCCGTTCCGGCGCTCTTGATATCGTGATCATCGACTCCGTGGCGGCGCTGGTGCCGAAGGCGGAGATCGACGGTGATATGGACGACCTGCAGGTGGGCCTTCACGCCCGTCTGATGTCCAAGGCCATGCGTAAGCTCACCGGTGTGATTGACAAGTCCAACTGCGTGGTGGTATTTATCAACCAGCTCCGTGAGAAGGTCGGCGTTATGTTCGGCAATCCGGAGACGACCACAGGCGGACGGGCTCTTAAGTTCTACGCTTCCGTGCGTATGGATGTGCGCCGGGTGGAGGCCATCAAGCAGAATGGCGAGATTGTCGGCAACCACACCCGCGTGAAGGTGGTCAAGAACAAGGTGGCGCCGCCGTTCCGTGAGGCGGAGTTCGATATCATGTTCGGCCAGGGAATCTCCAGAGAGGGAGATATCCTCGACCTGGGCGTGAAGGTGGGAGCCGTTGCCAAGAGCGGTTCCTGGTATTCCTATGAGGGAGAGAAGATCGGACAGGGCAGAGAGAATGCCAAGATATTCTTAAAGGAACATCCGGATATCATGCAGGATGTGGAGAATAAGGTTCGTGCGTTCTACGGACTTCCGGCAGATGTACTTTCCGATGAGTTGCCGGAAGAGGAGAATCAGACGCAGGCCGGCAGGACAGCGTCAGCGGACGCTTCCGGAAAAACTGCCGGCACACCGGCAGATAAGGCAGAGTAAGCCGGAGTTACGTTATGGAATTTGTCATTCATATGTATGAGACAAAGGGAAAAAAGATATGCGTGAAACCGGAGTACGAGGAAGGCATCTATCTCTATCCGGGAGAGATCAGGAAACAGAAGCTTGCGGACGGAGACCGGATCAGTGAGGAGACGTTCTGCCGGCTGCGGGAAGAATACGCGGTTCCGAGAGCCAGAAAAAGGGCTCTCGGAATTTTGGTTAAAAAGGATTGTACGGAGCAGGAGCTGAGAGAAAAACTGGCTGCGTCGCTGAACGATTCTTTTTCTGTGGAACGGGCTCTCGATTTTGTAAAGGAACAGGGCTATGTGAACGATGAGAATTATGCAAAGGAATACCTGTATTACAAAAAAGGACGGAAGAGCTACCGGCAGATCCGTATGGAACTGTCCCGGAAGGGTATTGCCGGGCATATACTGGATGCGCTGTTTGAGGAGGCAGGCAGTCAGGAGGAGGAAGATATCCGTCCTCATGTGATCAAATATATCCGGAAGTTCCCCGAGCTGGATGCCGTGGCTGTGCAGAAGACCTGCGCGCATTTCTACCGGAAAGGATATCCGGCCGGACTGATCCGTAAGATTCTGGAGGAGACCAGGGAAGAGGACTGATCCGTTTTTGTCCGGCATGCCGCGGAAAGCCCCGAAACTTCTGATTATTAAGGAGCACCTGATTTATTTTGTTATAAACTGACAGGAAAGGAAAGCGGTTTGTAAAAGGTTATGTGCAACATGAATAATAAAAAGAATTTTGCCATATAGATTCTGCTTGACATTTTATTAAAAAAAGTTTAGAATCTAAGTGTTGTACTTTGGCATGACTGATACCATCGTATAGGTCATGTTTTCGTATAATGAAAATTAAATAAGGAGGTGCTCCTGTAGATATGGGTCCAATCACTGTGATTGCTGTTCTTATTGCAGTTGTTCTGACTGCTCCGATATCGGCCGTGATCGCCATGAACTATCGTAAGAAGGTTTCGGAGGCGAAGATTGGCAGTGCGGAGGAGAAGGCCAGAGAGATTATTGACGATGCTTTAAAGACTGCCGAATCGAAGAAGAGGGAGGCATTGCTGGAAGCAAAAGAAGAATCCATTAAGGCAAAGAACGATTTTGAAAAAGAAAGCAGAGAACGCAGAGCGGAGCTCCAGAGATATGAGAAACGTGTTCTGAACAAAGAGGAAGCGGTTGACCGTAAGTCAGACGCCCTTGAGAAGAGAGAACAGTCTCTTTCTCACAAGGAGAGTGCGCTTGAGAAGCAAAGAGCAAAGGTTGAGGAATTGCATGCAAAACGTCTGCAGGAACTGGAAAGAATTTCAGGTTTAACCTCTGAACAAGCAAAAGACTATCTGCTTAAAACTGTCGAAGATGATGTAAAACGAGAGATGGCTGTTATGGTGAAGGAAATGGAAACCAGAGCCAAGGAAGATGCAGCCAAGAAAGCCAAAGAGTATGTCGTCACAGCAATTCAGAAATGTGCGGCAGATCATGTGGCGGAAGCAACAATTTCTTTAGTTCAGCTGCCGAACGATGAGATGAAGGGCAGGATCATCGGGCGTGAAGGCCGGAACATCCGTACCCTTGAGACATTGACAGGCGTTGATTTAATAATTGATGATACTCCGGAAGCAGTCATCTTATCAAGCTTTGATCCTGTCAGAAGAGAAGTGGCAAGAATCGCTCTTGAGAAGCTGATTGTAGACGGAAGGATTCATCCAGCGAGAATTGAAGAGATGGTCGAAAAGGCTAAGAATGAAGTAGAGCAGATCATGAGGGAGGAAGGCGAGGCTGCCGTACTGGAAGTCGGTGTGCACGGTATCCGCCCGGAACTGGTTCGTCTGCTTGGTAAGATGAAATATCGGACAAGTTACGGACAGAATGCTCTCAAGCATTCCATTGAAGTAGCACAGCTGGCCGGTCTCCTTGCTGGAGAGATTGGGGAAGATGTACGTTTGGCAAAAAGAGCCGGATTGCTTCATGACATCGGTAAATCCGTAGACCATGAGATGGAAGGCTCTCATATTTCAATAGGTGTTGACTTATGTAAGAGATACAAAGAATCTCAAGTCGTAATAAACGCTGTGGAATCTCATCATGGAGACGTTGAACCGACCAGTTTGATTGCCTGTCTTGTACAGGCGGCAGATACTATTTCCGCTGCGAGACCTGGTGCCAGACGTGAAACATTGGAGACGTATACGACGAGATTGAAACAGTTGGAAGAAATAGCTAACACCTTCAAAGGTGTTGATAAGACTTTTGCCATTCAGGCCGGTAGAGAAATTCGAGTAATGGTAGTTCCTGAACAGGTAAGTGATTCGGATATGATTTTATTGGCCAGAGATATTTCCAAGCAGATTGAAAGCGAGCTGGATTATCCTGGACAGATTAAAGTCAATGTGATCCGTGAATCCAGACAGATTGCATATGCAAAATAATGTTTGAGAAAACAAGACGGTCGGCTGATCGTCCAAAACCATAGAAAAGCAGAATGCTTTATTTGATAAAAATAAGGCGTTCTGTTTTTTTTGTGTGAAATCAAATTTTAGTCTCCGTAATTACCGGCAGAAATCCGGTATATTTCCCATGTATAAAAGAAAGTTTTCCGAATACAATGAATAACAGGAAGAAAAAGGGGAGGAGGAGTGATGCCGGGGGCATCCAGGAAATATGTATTATACCATTGAAGGAAAACGATTTCTTTGTATTCTTTATGTGGCGGGACTGCTGCTGGGTTCGGTTTTCATTAATTTATCTATTCAGATGAATCTGTTTCGGACGACAGATTTTCTGGGATTTGTGGAATACATACAGTCGTTGAAGGGACTGGATACCAGTGCCTTTTTTTCGTATGTCTGCCTGGTGAGGTTCCGGCAGCTTCTCATATTTTTTGTCTGTTTGTTTATATTTTCGCCCTATGTGGTGTTTTGTGTTCTTGATTTTCTCGTATCTGTGCTTATGGGATTTTTTATTTCCACTCTGGTGCTTTATTACGGATGGCCGGGAATGATAAAAGGAATCGGCTTTTTGATCCCTCATTACATTTTTTATGGAATATTACTATGTGCCATTTATATTTATCTGTTTCAGAAGACTCCTTTATCTAAAATGTATATGTTTTCCACAGAAAAACGTTTTTCTTTTATGAAAAATGGAAAGATTTTTGAAAACAAAATTGTGGTGGCGGGTTTTTGTATCCTCATGTTTGTACTGGGCTGTTATGGAGAGGCCTATCTGAATCCGGCAATACTGAAAATATTCTTTCATTAATGCATGATTTCATGTATAATGGAAGAACTATACCGGTGTACCGATGTTTTTGTTCAGAAAAGATACCGGTAAGCTGACAGAAAGTAGCAGAAATGCAGTACAAAGGAGAGTACGTATGTATACGGTAAAAAATTACGTGATAGCCGATTCCCTGGAACAGGCCTATGACCTGAAGCAAAAAGGGAGAAATAATATTATTATCGGCGGGAATCTCTGGTTGAAGATGGGACACCGGGCCATTCAGAATGCCATAGATCTGTCCCGCCTGGGTCTCGATCAGATTGAGGAAGATGCGGAAGGATTTCGCATCGGATGTATGGTAACACTCCGGCAGTTGGAAGTTCATGAAGGATTAAAAACAGCTTTTGGAAATGTATTCCAGGAGGCTGTTCGGCATATCGTAGGGGTACAGTTCAGAAATCTGGCGTCAGTGGGAGGAAGTATTTTCCCGCGGTTTGGTTTTTCTGACGTACTGACGGCGTTTCTGGCATGCGACAGCTATGTGGAGCTGTATCAGGGAGGAACAATACCTCTCAGAGAGTTCGCTGAGATGCCTCTGGACAATGATATTCTGACTCACATTTATGTAAAGAAAGACGGACGCCGCGTCTGTTACCAGAGTTACAGACTGACAGAGACAGATTTTCCGGTGCTGACCTGCGCGGTTGCACGGAAAGAAAATGGTTTTGAGACGGTACTGGGAGCCAGACCAAAACGGGCAGTCTGTATCAGCGATGTGGAACTTCATACGCCGGAAGATGCCGGAGAAAGAGAGATATATGCGGAACAGACAGCGGGAAAGGCAGAGTTTGGCAGCAATATGAGAGGAAGCGCCGCGTATCGGAAGGAACTTGCCAAAGTGCTGATCGTGCGGGCGCTTACAGAACTTACGGAGGATGAGACATGCAGATAGAAGTATTTTTAAATGAAGAAAAAGTGCAGGCAGACATCCGTCCTGATATGATGCTGCTTGATTTTCTGCGGAGCATGAATTTAAAAAGTATGAAACGGGGCTGCGATACAGGTAACTGCGGTCTTTGCACCGTCTGGGTGGACGGCAAACCGGTGTTATCCTGCGGTGTGCCTGCTGCGCGGGTGCAGGGAGCGCATATCACGACTCTGGAAGGAGTGCAGGAAGAAGCCGCAGAGTTTTCCCGCTTTCTGGCTGCCGAGGGAGCTGATCAGTGCGGTTTCTGCAGTCCGGGTCTTATCATGAATGTGCTGGCATTAAAGAAGGAAAATCCGCATCCGACGGAAGAGGAAATGAAAGAATATCTGGCAGGCAATCTCTGCCGTTGTACCGGATATCAGGGACAATACCGGGCGTTAGCCAAATATTTTGAGATAGAGGAGGCGCAGTAAGTCATATGGAAGAAACCAGATTTGTGGGAAAGGGAATCGTCAAAAAAGACGCGGAGGCACTTCTGTCCGGAAGACCGGTGTACACCGACGATCTGGCGCCGGACAGCTGTCTGATCATCAAGCTGCTGCGCAGTCCGCACGCCCATGCAATCATTGAAGATATCAAGACCGACGCGGCCAAAAAGGTGCCGGGAATCGCGGCTATTTTTACTTACAAGGATGTGCCGCAGACACGTTTTACCGAGGCCGGACAGACCTTTCCGGAACCGAGTCCCGACGATCGTCTGATTCTGGATCAGAGAGTCCGTTATGTTGGCGATCCGGTGGCCATTGTGGCAGGAAAAGATGAGGCGTGCGTCAACCGGGCGCTGCGGATCATCAAGGTAAAATATCAGGTGCTGGAGCCGATTCTTGACTTTACAAAGTCTCTGGATAATGACATTATCATACATCCGGAAGATAACTATGTGGCAAAGGAAGGCAGGGGAACAGATCCGAAGCGTAATCTCTGTGCTTCTCAGAGCCGGGGAGAGGGCGATGTGGATCAGGTGCTTGCCGACTGCGACTATGTGGTGGAAGAAGTATATCACACCAAGGCGGTAAACCAGGCCATGATGGAGCCGTTCGGAGCTTTTGCTGAGAAAGACATTTACGGAAGACTGAAGATCACTTCCTCCACACAGATTCCGTTCCATGTGCGGAGAATCGCGGCGCGGGCGTTAAACATTGCCAAGTCAAACGTCCGGGTGGTGAAGCCCCGGATCGGCGGAGGCTTCGGTGCGAAGCAGACGGCGGTCTGTGAGGTATATCCGGCTTTTGTCACCTACATGACGGGAAAACCATCGAAGATTATCTATACAAGAGAAGAGTGTTTTATCCACGGTTCACCGCGGCATGAGATGCAGATGTCCGTCCGCATCGGTGCGGACAAGAACGGCAAGATCCGTGTCATCGACCTGCACACACTGTCCAACACCGGAGCGTTTGGGGAGCACGGACCGACCACAGTGGATCTGTCCGGCACGAAGTCCATCTCGCTTTACCGGGATCTGGACGCCTTCCGTTTCAGCTCCGATGTGGTTTATACCAATGTACTTTCAGCCGGAGCATACCGGGGATATGGCGCGACTCAGGGAATATTTGCGGTGGAGTCGGCGGTCAATGAACTGGCGCACAAGATGGACATGGACCCTTCCGTGCTGCGGGAGAAGAATATTGTCCGGGAAGGAGATCGTCTGAGCAACTATTATGGCCAGACTACGGAATCCTGCGCTCTGGACCGTTGTATCGCGAGGGTGAAGGAGATGATCGACTGGGATAAGAAATATCCCTACGTGAAGACCGGACCGCATACTATCCGGGCGGTAGGCATGGCTCTCTCCATGCAGAGTTCCGGCATCAACGACTGCGATGTGGGATCTGTTCAGATCAAATTAAATGACGACGGATTTTACACATTGATGATTGGCTGTTCTGATATGGGAACCGGTTGTGACACCATTCTTGCGCAGATGGCAGCAGACGGCCTGGGCTGCGATTATGACAAAATCATCGTTCGAGGCGTGGATACGGATCAGTCTCCGTATGACAGTGGTTCTTATGCGTCAAGCACCACTTACGTGACCGGTATGGCTGTGGTGAAGGCCTGCGAGCAGATGAAGACACGCATATGCGAGGAGGCGGCGCCTCTCATGGGTCTTCGTCCGGAACAGGTGGAATTCGATGGCGCGCTCATCAGCGAAAAGAAGAATCCGGAACATTTTATGGAACTTTCCAATCTGGTAACCCGCCTGCAGGCAGGTTCCGGAACGATCATTACCGCGGCGGCATCCAATACATCAAGCGTATCCCCGCCTCCGTTTATGGCAGGCGCCGCTGAGATTGAGATTGACCTTGAGACAGGAAAGATTACTCCGGTTGATTATGCAGCCGTAGTGGACTGCGGTACGGTCATCAACAGCAATCTGGCGCGGGTGCAGACCGAAGGAGGTCTCGTGCAGGGTATCGGCATGGCCCTCTATGAGGACATTCAGTATACTTCTAAGGGCAAGCTGAAGAACCGGAACTTTATCAGTTACAAGATTCCGACCCGTCTGGATATGGGACGTGTCCGGGTGGACTTTGAGAGCAGCTACGAAAAGACAGGACCGTTTGGAGCCAAATCCATCGGTGAGGTTGTCATCAATACGCCATCCCCGGCTATTGCTGACGCCGTTTATAACGGGACCGGTCTTCGTTTCCGTACTCTGCCGATCACCAGCGAGCAGGTATTTATGGGACTGAACAAGAAGTGATGAAACAGGGCGGCGCAGAGAACCCGCCGGGAAAGAACAGGCCTCGCATCGCCGTGGTTCTCATGGCATCCGGTTCCGGAAAACGATACGGGAAAAATAAACTGCTGGAATACTTTGGCGGCCGGCCTCTCTTTGCCCATGCTCTCTGTCGGGCGGCAGAGAGCGGAGCGGACAGCATCTGCGTGGTGACGCGGTATCCGGAGATCCGGGAGTATGTGGAGCGGTGGAAGAATGCGGGGGCCGGGAGCTCCGTGGATCCAGGGGCTTTTGAGGAGTCTGGAAGCTTTGTATCCTCTGCGGAGCCGGGCAGCATCCGCGTGATCTGGAACGATCATCCGGAGCGGGGGATTTCCCAGTCGCTCCGTCTGGGACTGGACGCGCAGCGGGAAGCAGACGGCTGCTGTTTCATGGTCTGTGATCAGCCGATGCTTAAGACAGAGACCCTTCGTCGTATGTTCAGAGCATTTCGGGAGTCGCCGGATGATATCTGCGTATGCAGCGACGGCAGACGCCGGGGTAATCCGGTATTGTTTCCGAAGGATCTGTTCAGAGAGCTGATGCAGTTGAACGGAGACAGCGGCGGACGGCAGATCATGAAAAAATATCCGCAGCGGATCCGGGAGATCATCGTCGAAAGACCGGAAGAACTGTATGATATTGACTCTGCGGAAAATATGGAATTTTTGAGGGAGCATCCCGCCGGAAGCGGCCATACAGATGAAAATACGGACAGGGTATTCAGATAAAACAAAGAAAAGTTTTGTATTCATAGAAATTTTGCCAGACAACTCTTGCAATGACGAAAGAAAGATTATAATATAGAAAACAAAAATACATATGAGGTGAAGAGCGTGAAATTACTGGAAGATAGAATCAAAAAGGAAGGACAGGCATTAAGTGAAACTGTACTGAAAGTAGACAGCTTTATCAATCATCAGGTGGATTCTGAATTTATGGACGCCCTGGGCAGGGATTTTGCAGAGCATTTTAAGGACGCAGGAATTACAAAAGTATTTACCATTGAGAGCTCCGGCATTGCGCCTGCATTAATGACAGCAAAACATTTGAATGTACCTATGGTCATTTTAAAAAAGCAGACCTCCAAGATTTTAAATGGAAATGTATATCAGACCCGGATCACTTCCTTCACAAAGGGCACCAGTTATGAGCTGACTCTCTTTGCCGATTATATTCAGCCGGAAGACAGGATTCTGCTCATTGATGATTTTCTGGCAAACGGCGAAGCGGCCATGGGAGCCAGCCGTATTATCACAGAGTCCGGCGCAACCCTGGCGGGCATCGGAATTCTCATTGAGAAGTCCTTCCAGAGAGGCAGGAAGCGTCTGGAAGAAGCCGGCCATCGCGTATACTCTCAGGCGAGAATCAAAAGACTGGATGCCGGCGTTATCGAATTTCTTGCCGAGGATGCTCCGGTGACAGACGTGGAAGAAAACGAATGATGCGTTGAAGGCGGAATTTCCATTGAGAGATTATTTAATAGAAGATTCTTTTTTTCAGAGAGACAATGTGGCAGTACGCCCCGTTGTCTCTTATTTTTTGTGCCGCCGCGCGTATATCTTCCAGCTGATCTTTGGAAAGGCAGTCAGCCTGATTGAACACGACATGATACTCCTGTGTGGTGACATATTTTCGCAGACCATGCCGGGAAAGAGCAATGGAAGCCAGTGCCTCCGGCGTGAGGAGGCCGCCGTTTTGTTGAAGAATCTCCTGAAGGGAAGGAATTGTGATGCCCGACAAAAAAGAGGTATCGCCGGATGTCAGTTCTGTATCCGAATTCCATCCAAAGAGACAGTTTTTGGCGGGATGCCCGAGACAGGACAGCCCGATGACGCCGATGACGGTGTCTGTGCCGGGAAAGAGTACCGGCTCGCCTGCGCGGGGAATCTTCACCGGAAGCCGCCGGGAACCGTCGCCTTCGCAGAGAATCCGCTCCGGAATATCCCGGATGCTGTCCAGAAAAGCGCGAGAAAACGAGGACCATTTTGCCGGGGCTGCCGCCGGAACCGGACGCCCCAGCGCCACGAGATTGGAAGTGCCAAAGGCGGAAAGAATCTGCTCCCGGCTGTCTTCTGTGACCAGAGAAGCGCCGGTGAGATCCCGAGGTTCCATAATGTGTGTGGTGGTGGTCACGAGGGTTTTTTTAGTTTGTGCCATTTCTTTGCCGAGAGCATACATCAGGGTGGTTTTCCCACCTGCGCCCACGAAAGTGATGATCTGGCTGTTTTGCAGATGCATTTGATGGGTGATAGATAATGTCATGTCTGATCCTTTCTGAAAAATTGAAATATAATCTTATTTGATTTTAATAGAAAAAAGGAAAAAAGAAAATATTTATAAAAAAAGAAAATAAAAAGAAGAAATGTATCAGTATCTGTAATGAGTACGAGGAAATCGTTGCAAAGCAGGAAGAGATTTGTTACAGTAGATAAAAATAGGGGAAAAAGAGGTGAAGAAAACGTGAGTGAAAAAATACAGTTCTGCAAAGGCGGCGGATGTACGGCAAAGCTTGGTCCGGGTATCCTGGAGAGAGTGCTGGAGCGGCTGCCGAAGGGAAAGAAGGACGAGAATCTGCTAATTGGATTCGACAGTCATGATGACGCCGCCGTCTATAAAATCAGCGAAGATACAGCAATTGTGCAGACCCTTGATTTCTTTCCGCCCATGGTGGAGGACCCGTACACATTTGGAAAGGTGGCGGCGGCCAATGCTCTGAGCGACATATATGCCATGGGAGGCAGGGTGATCACTGCGTTGAATATTGTCTGCTTTCCGGAAAAAATGGATCTGAATATTCTGGGAGAGATTATGCGGGGCGGCCAGGAGAAAGTAAATGAAGCGGGAGGAACGCTGGCGGGAGGCCATTCCATCGCGGACGACAGTGTGAAATACGGTCTTTCAGTGACCGGAGTGGTGCATCCGGATCGCATTCTCCCCAACGACGGCTGCTGCGCCGGGGACAAGCTGATTCTCACAAAGCCGCTGGGTGTCGGCATCATCGCCACCGCTAACCGGGTGGGGGAGACAACGAAAGAAGCGATGGACGAGGCCGTCAACTCCATGACAACTCTCAATAAATATGCGGCTGAGATTGCGGCAAAATATACGGTGCATGGTTGTACTGATGTGACGGGATTTGGATTTCTCGGACATCTCCATGAGATGATGCACGGAGAATATTCCTGCCGGATCATGTCTTCTCAGGTGCCGTATATTGCGGACGCCCGCCGCTGCGCCGATGAATTTCTTCTGACGGCAGCGGGACAGCGCAACCGGAATTATGTGGAATCCCGCGTGGATTTCGGCGGCGTGGACTTTGCCATGGAAGAGATTCTTCTGGACCCGCAGACCTCCGGAGGACTGCTGATCAGCGTGGCTCCTGAAGACGCCGAAGCGCTTCTTGCCGAGCTGCAGACGCTGTCTCTGCCCTGCGGCATGGTCGGCGAGGTTACTGACAAGCAGGAGAAGGAGATATATATTCTCAATCAATAAATTAATAAAAAGATAAGGAATGTGATATTATGATAAAAGTAAATGCAATGGGAGATGCCTGCCCGATCCCGGTCATCAAGACCAAAAATGCCATCAGGGAAATGAATGGGGCAGGCCAGGTGGAGGTTCTGGTGGACAATGAGATCGCTGTGCAGAATCTCACGAAAATGGCGAAACAGAAGGGATACCAGTGTCAGTCTGAGAAAATATCAGACGATGAATATAAGGTGATGATCACCGTGCCGGAAGGAAACAAGAGCGCAGCGGCAGATCAGGATGCAGCGATGAATGCTGCTCGTGAGGGTGCTGCCCATGAGAGTGAGGGTGCTGCCGGGACCGCCGGTGAGACGGCGGGAGAAGATGCCGGACAGACCGCCTGTCTGCCGGACAGCCGCAAGAAGAAAAAAATAGTCGTGCTGCGTTCCGGCAAAATGGGTGAAGGAAACGATGAACTGGGCGCAGTCCTGATGAAGGGGTTCATTTATGCCCTGACAGAACTTGACAATCTTCCGGAGACCATCCTTCTCTACAATGGCGGCGCGCCGTTGTCCTGCGAGGGCTCTGACTCTCTGGAAGATCTGAAAACTTTGGAGGCCCAGGGAGTGGAGATCATGACCTGCGGCACCTGCCTGAATTATTACGGACTCTCCGACAAGCTGGCGGTGGGTACAGTGACTAACATGTACGCCATTGCAGAGAAAATGTCGGAGGCCGACACGATCATCTGCCCGTAAGCGGGAAAAATGTCGGAGGCCGATGCGGCAGAACGCAGAGAAGCTCACTGCGGGAACGGACAGGGAGAAAACAGGAATAAAAAAATAAAAAGGACGGAACAAAAGTGGAATTTGAACAATGGAAGAAGGAACTCTGCATTGTCAGAGGAGGCGGCGACATTGCCACGGGCACGATTTATAAATTGTTTCAGTGCGGCTTTCCTCTGCTTGTGCTGGAAATAGGCAATCCAAGCTGTATCCGCCGGACCATCAGCTTCTGTGAGGCGGTGTTTGACGATGACGTGGAGGTGGAAGGCGTACATGCAAAGCGCGTGGGTTCTCTCGAGGAAGCATATCGGTGCTGCTGCCGGGGAAAAGTCCCGGTGATGGTGGACCCGGAGGCCGTTATGATTCAGAAAGCGTCTCCGGCTGTTGTCATCGATGCCATTCTGGCAAAATGCAATCTGGGTACCCGTATCACCGACGCTCCGGTGGTCATCGGCGTCGGCCCGGGATTTACTGCAGGAAAGGACGTTCACGCCGTGGTGGAGACCAAGCGGGGACATAATCTTGGCAGAGTGATCTATGACGGAGCTGCCGCGCCAAACACCGGTGTGCCCGGAGTCATTGGCGGTTACGGGAAAGAAAGAGTCATTCACGCCCCGGCATCAGGGACTCTTCATATAGAGAAACAGATCGGCGAGGAAACAGCGCAGGGAGACGTTATCGCATGGATTGATGAGACGCCTGTGAAAGCGACCATATCCGGCATTGTCCGGGGCATGATCCGGGAAGGCTATGCAGTGCAGAAGGGTCTGAAGATTGCAGACATCGACCCGAGAATCACAGAAAAAGACAACTGCCATCACATTTCCGACAAAGCCCGCTGTGTGGCGGGCGGCGTACTGGAGGCGGTGCTGCATCTGCGTCTGGAGCAGGAGAAAATAAAAAGTACAGATAAAGAGTCGGCCATATGAGAAAAAAAGAACGAAAAACAGTCATCACATTTGCCACCACCACGGCGGCAATACACATGGAGCAGTGCTGTAAAAAAGAAGAACTGCCGGGACGGCTTATTCCGGTTCCCACAGCAATCACCGCAGGCTGCGGTCTGGCCTGGGCAGTGGTTCCATCAGAGAAGACTCCGGTTCTTGCCATGATGGAAAAAGAAGGAATAGCCGCAGAAGGCGTCTATGAGCTGGAAATCTGAGTATGCAAGAGCGTAAAACACAGTTAGTGCCAGGTATTGTCTTCCCTCCCGAATGTTGTTATAATCAAAAACAAAAACGGGAGGGAATTTCTATGAAGTGTATGAGTAAAATGTGGAAAAAAACAGGAATCGCCGTGATGGTACTGCTTCTTCTGGCTGCGGTGATACCGGCAGGGTCCGTGCAGGCGGCGTCAAAAACCGGACAATATCAGAAAAAGTATAAAACGCAGGTCAGCTTTCCGGTATGGTCAGAACCGGCCTATGGCGTAGTCATTAACCGGATCAAAAACGGAAAAGTTCGTTTCCAGATCAGCAGGGCAGGTGTCAACGGTTCGCCTATCTACAATTCCAACGTGATCAAGGCGAAGCTCAAAAACAATAAGGCGTCTTTCCAGTGGAAAGATACCTGGGGCAACAGCGGAACCGGAAAGCTCAAGTTTTCCGGCGGATATGTTAAGCTGAAAATCAAACAGACCTACACCGCCGACCTGAACCGCTCCACCCTTGACACCGGAGGCAAATTTGTCAAGATGAAGAAGATCAGCGACAGTAAGAAGTTGTTCGACAAATGGGGGTAAGGTGTTGTTGCAGGGGTGAATAAATGGCATTAGCAAAACAGAATATGCAGCATTTATGATGGTTTCAAAATTGATTTTAGTAAGATTACAATAGAATAAAGGATTATATGCACAAGGGGATGTTGCATTGACCGGGGCGGTTGTTCTCCATCCAGACCGCAGAAATTTACGAAATGCGTATTCTCTATTCCGAGAGAAGCGGCCCGCTTATTCGTTTTGGACACACACGCGAAGCATATAGAGGTGGTAGAAAAAAATATATTTTCTGATTGGAACCGTCAGTCAGAGGATATATTAGAAAATATTCCACCGGAATTAGATACAGTGCAGGAAAAATGAAAAAATGAGTATAAAGAGAGATTAAAAGGGGGCGTGGTATTTATGATGTATCCTTACATGACTTTAAATGATGATACAGAGATTACACATTCTGAGATGAAAGCGGACGGGCGGGTTAAAGTTTATATTGAAACCCCAGACGAAACAGGAGGTTTTCACCATGCTATCTGTTGGCTTCCTGACTATACATGGGAAAATCATGGATACTCAGAAGCAGAAATGACATATTTTAAACAACTAATTCGGGATAATGCACATCTGATAATGGAATTTTCGCAAGAAGGAGGTATTCTGAATGCTTCAGCTGTTTAAAATTGGTTCATATTCAGGAAAGGCATTGTTGTGCAATAATAAGTCACACATTCCGCAGAAAATTCTAAAAAAGATGTTACGTTTTATTGAAGCAAATAGTTCCGTTATTATTGAGAAATGGGTGGAACAATTTAATGAAATACGATATTTTTGTTAAATTTGGAAAATATGGCAGAGCAGCGACGTAGGAAGAGATGAAGTTCTTGTAATGGCAAAACAATATTCTGTTTCAAAATTGATTTTAGTAAGATTACAATAGAATAAAGGATTATATGCACAAGGGGCTGTTGCATTAAATAATGCTATGCTTCCTCCTAAATGACAAGTTATTATTATTTCACTGGTCTAGCTGGAAGGGAGCATAGCAATTGATGCGACAGCCTTTCTTTATGTAAATGTACTGCCGCTTCACAGCGCCAGCATCAGACGCTGCAGGTAGTCCATGTAATGCGCTTCCGGTACAGTTTCTTCGGAGAGGATGGAGACGCTGCCGAGCTTGGTGCCGTCGTAATAATAGTCGAGGCTTCCGATACGCTGTCCTTCTTTGACCGGGGCGGTGACAGCGTCGTCCATGACGAGTTTTTTCTCGATTTTACTTTCGTCCAGGTCAGAAGTGGCGACGTAGGAGAAGTTTTTTTCGTAGCGGCAGGTGATCTGCTGCGCGGTGCCGCCGCGGACGGGAACGGCGGAGAGTGCCGGTGGATTGTCGTCGGTGAAGATCCGGCAGACGGAGAAGCCGTAATCAAGCAGGGAAGCGGAAGCGGCAACTCTGGCCTTGGAACTCTCGCAGCCCATGACCACCGCGATTAAGGAAATGTCATTCCGGGTGGCGGTGGCGCTTAAGCAGAATCCTGCTTTCGATGTGCTGCCGGTTTTTAAGCCGGTGGCGCCTTCGTACTGACGAATCAGCTTGTTGGTGTTGGTGAGACCGAATTCGGAAGAGCCGCGGGTGGTGACATGGGTGATGTTTTCCATCCAGATGGTGGTATAGTCAAAAATTTCTGGATGATTGACAGTAAGCTCCCGGGACATGATGGCGATGTCGCGGGCGGAAGTGTAATGGCCGTCCGCATCCAGACCGCAGCAGTTCACGAAATGTGTGTTCTTCATGCCGAGGGCAGCGGCCCGCTCGTTCATTTTGGCCACAAAGGCGTCCTCGCTGCCGGCGATATACTCAGCCATGGCCACACACGCATCATTCCCTGATGCCACCGCGATACATTTAATCAGGGTCTCCACTGTCTGGGCTTCGCCGGCTTCCAGAAAGACCTGGGAGCCTCCCATGGAGGCGGCGTGCTCGCTGGTGGTGACGGAGTCGGTGAGACTGATCTGCCCGGCGTCGAGGGCTTCGAAGATCAGGAGAAGGGTCATGACCTTGGTGACGCTGGCCGGCGGCTTTTGCAGGTCGGCGTCCTGTTCGTAGAGAACGGTGCCGGTGGATGCTTCCATGACGATGGCACAGGGCGCTTCCACGTGAAAGCCGGTATCGGTGACGGCAGAACTGTCGTCGGAAGAGGAACTTTCTGTGCCGGTGGCAGTAGTTTCGTCGGCGGAGCCGTCGTCTTCTGAAGATGTGGTGACGGCCGCAGGTGTTTCCGCCAGAATGTCGCTGGCGGCAGCGGCCGGAACCGCTGATAAGAACAGGAGAAAAAAGGTGCAGAAGAAAGATAACATGCGAAAAATGTTTTTTCGGACCGAAGGATATTTCATAGAAGACTCCAGATAGAATTTAGTACAGTTTATGGGATTTGTCTAAAAATATGCATTTCTTTGTTGCCATTCCATCGGAAAATGTTTAAAATCTGTATAGATAGTTTTGTAACTGTGACCGGAGACACAGGCCATGCGAGGTTATAAAGCATGCGAAGCGCAGGCCCTCGGCACGATACAGGCCGGAAGCGGAGAAATAGAGAAAAAGGAGATGAAGTCGTATGATACTGCATGAATTTTATACGGGAAGAGCTTTTGACGCCTATGAATATTTTGGCGCACATCCGACAGATACGGGAGTTCTGTTCCGGGTGTATGCGCCGGGCGCAGAGAGGATTGAACTCATCGGAGAGTTCAACGAGTGGGACGGCAGTGGGGATGAGATGCACCAGGAGGGGCAGTCGGGCATTTTTGAGGCGGTCAATGAGAAGGCGCGCCCTGGCATGATGTATAAGTTCCGGATTTATCAGAAGGACGGAAGGGTCGTGGACCGCTTTGACCCCTACGGTTTCGGTTCTGAGCTTCGGCCCAATACGGCGGCGATCATCCGGGATATTGATACCTATACTTTCCATGACCGGGAGTGGATGCGGAAGAGGACGAAGAATTATAACCAGCCGCTGAATATTTATGAGGTGCATGCGGGCTCCTGGAGACGGAAGGGCGAAGGAGAAGAAGACTGGTACAGCTACCAGGAACTGGCGAAACTTTTAGTGGACTATGTGAAGGAAATGGGGTATACTCATGTGGAGTTTCTGCCGCTCTCGGAGCATCCGTTTGACGGCTCCTGGGGATATCAGGTGAGCGGCTTTTTCTGTCCGACTTCCCGGTACGGGACGGCGGAAGATCTGATGGAGATGGTGGACATTTTCCATCAGGCGGGTATCGGCGTGATCATGGACTTTGTGCCGGTGCATTTTGTAGTCAATGACTATGCGCTGAGCTATTTTGACGGGACGCCCCTTTACGAACATCCTGCGGATGACACGGGACGGAGCGAGTGGGGTACCTGTAATTTTAACTATTTCCGGGGCGAGGTGCGCAGTCTTCTGCAGTCTGCGGCGGACTTCTGGCTGACCCGGTTCCATTTTGACGGACTGCGGATGGACGCCATCAGTAACGCTATTTTCTGGTCGGGCAACGCGGCGAAAGGTGTCAATGAAGGCGCCATTGAGTTTATCCGGTGTATGAATCAAGGCCTGCAGCGGAGGCATCCGACGGCTATGCTCATTGCGGAGGATTCCACCAATTATCCTAAGGTGACTGCACCGGTGGAGTACGACGGTCTGGGATTTGATTACAAGTGGGATATGGGCTGGATGAATGATACGCTGGAGTATTTCAAGATTCATCCCCATGACAGAAAATACCGGTATCATACCTTTACATTTTCCATGATGTATTTTTATAATGAACATTATCTGCTGCCACTGTCTCACGACGAAGTGGTTCACGGGAAGGCGACTATCCTGCAGAAAATGTGGGGCGATTATGATTTTAAGTTCCAGCAGGCAAAGACTCTCTATACTTATATGTTTACCCGTCCGGGCAAGAAGCTGAATTTCATGGGCAATGAGATTGGTCAGTTCCGGGAGTGGGATGAGAAGAGAGAGTGCGACTGGTCATTGCTGGAGTATCCGAAACACAGTGATTTTCAACGGTTTATGAAGGATCTGCAGCATCTCTATCTCACAGAACCGGCATTTCATGACGGAGAATATAATTCCGCCTGCTTCCGTTGGCTGGAGGCGGACGCTGCCGAGGAGCGGGTATATGTCTATGAGAGAATGTCGGCAGGACAGAATTTTATCGTTGTTTTGAATATGAGCGACGAGCAGTATAACAATTTTGAGTTCGGTTACGATAGAAATGCGGTGCTGCACGAGGTGCTTTCCGGTGAACGGAAGGAATACGGCGGTTATTTTGACGGCTCAAAAGAGGATATTCCGGCGCAGATCAAAGGCTATAAATGGTGGAAGCGGAAGTTCAGTATTGTGGTTCCGGCCCTGGCTGCCATCGTGTACCGGGTGGAATTTCTGCCGGAACCAAAGGAAGAACCGCGCAGACTTACGCATCTGCGGAATACGGATTTGACAAAAGGATTGCAGGCACAGAATGAAAATAGATGTAAAGCTTGAGGCATTTGAAGGTCCGCTGGACCTTCTTTTGCATCTCATTGAAAAAAATAAAGTAAATATTTATGATATTCCCATTGTGGAGATCACCAATCAGTATATGGAATACATACAGGAGATGGAGCGGAGCACTTCCATGGAATCCATGAGCGAGTTTCTGGTCATGGCGGCAACTCTTCTCAAGATCAAGTCCCGGATGCTTCTTCCCAAGGAAGAAAAGGAAGAGGAAGAGGATCCGAGAGAAGAGCTGGTACAGCGTCTGGTGGAATATAAAATGTGCCGGTATGCGGCCGGTGAGCTTAAAGATATGAGCGTGGACGCAGAAAAAGTGTTTTATAAGACGGAGACCATCCCGAAGGAGATCAGGGAGTACGAGGAACCCATCCGTCCTTCGGAAATCGTGGGTGATGTGACTCTTGAAAAGCTCAATCAGGTCTTCCAGATGGTCATGCGGAGGAAAAAAGACCGGGAAGACCCGGTGCGCAGCCGGTTCGGCAAGATCGAGAAGGAGAAGTATAAGGTGGAGGACCGGATGCGGGACATCCGCCGGCAGATTCAGGGACTTCGCCGCATTAATTTCCGCACCCTCCTTGATATCCAGCCCACCAAGGAAATGGTCATCGTTACATTTCTTGCGGTGCTGGAGCTCATGAAGGTGGGACAGGTCACTGTCAGCCAGGAGAGCAACTTTGGAGAGATTTACATGGATGCGGCCGACGCGTGACGGCAGAAAACAGACAGGAAGGATGTAAATATTTTGGAAGATAAGAAGAAAATAAAAGGAATCATTGAAGCAATTTTATTTACCATGGGCAGGGCCGTACCTCTGGAGCAGCTTACAGCCGTGCTGGAGATGGACAGGGAGCCGCTCCGGGAGCTTCTTCTTGAAATGAAGGAAGAGTATAATAAAGAAGAAGCCCGGGGCATCTGTCTCATTGAGCTGGATGATTCCTGGCAGATCTGCACCAAAATAGAGACCTACGATTATGTGCGCAAGCTGGTCAGCCAGCCGAAGAAGCGCTCCCTGACGGACGTTATGCTGGAGACTCTTTCCATCATCGCCTACAAGCAGCCGGTGACCAAGCAGGAGATCGAAGCCATCCGCGGGGTGAAATGTGATTTTGCCGTCAACAAGCTGGTGGAGTACAAGCTTGTAAAGGAACTGGGACGGCTGGATACCATCGGAAAGCCGATCGTGTTCGGCACAACGGAAGAGTTCCTGCGCTGCTTTGGCGTTTCCTCCATCGAGGAGCTGCCGGACATCGATGAGGTGACAAAACAGAGCTTTATGGAGGAAGCCATGGAAGAAGTGGCGGAGTCGTTAAATGTTCCTGTGTAAGGTGTCCGGCTGGTCGGGCGTCGTTGCCTCCAATTGTACAAAGAATCCGGCGGACGCCAGTCCGATGACGCAGATGATGATGCCGCTTGGAATCAGTACCCGGTAGGCGCTGTCGGAGAAACGGTCAAACAGGGCGCCGTAAATGATCTGGCCGGCAGGCTGGGCGCACAGGGAGAGGGTAAACACATAGGACATCACTTTTCCCATCAAATGTTCCGGCGTGCGTTCCTGTATCATGGAGATGGCATAGGTGGAGAAAAGGCTGCATCCAAGCTGGCAGGCGCAGAACATGATCAGCAGGATGATATAACGGGTAAATGTCCGGAGCGGCAGCAGAAAGGCGATGCCGCACGGTATCAGACAAAGACCGAAGAAGACGAGAACAATAACAAGATGGCGTGGACGCATTCTCTTTGTCAGCGCCACAACACACAGACTTCCCAGAATGGACGCCACGCCCATGGCGCTTTCTGCGGCTCCATAATGGGCGGCTGACAGGACCAGAACGGTGCGCACCAGATATGGGAAGCCAACCACGGCGGTTCCCGCCACAAAGAGGCTCACTGCGGCCGCCAGAAGAAGCAGTTTCAGGATGCCCGGCTGTTCCCGGCGCAGAAAATGTATACTGACAGCGAAGTCCTCTCTGATCACGGTGAAGATTCCCGCGGACTGGGCAGGCTTCTTATAATCCAGACGGATAAAACATTCGAAAAGAGCAGTGACAAAGAAGCAGACCACTGCCGCATAAAATACCGGCCGGATTCCCAGAGCGGTATAAAAAACACTTCCAAGAAACGGCGTGACCAGGAAGGCGATGGACGCCACCTGATTGACGACGGCATTTCCTTTTATAATATTCTCCCCGGAAAGCATCTGAGGGATGCAGGCCTGCACGGTGGGCGATTCAAAGGCTCCAAGCACAGAGAGGACGACAAGCAGTGTTCCGATGACCGGTATGTCCTGTCCGGACGCCATGGCGAAGCCTGCAATGAGGACGGACAGTCCGGAGAGAGTATCCAGAGCTACCATGATATTGCGCCGGTTGGCCCGGTCGGCAAGAATACCGCCGAAAGGCGACAGCAGGATGGTAGGAATCATGGACAGCGCCAGAAGTCCTGCAAAGACGGAAGCGGAGCCGGTGCGCTCCAGCACATACATGGACAGGGCAAACTTCAGCGTATTATTTCCAATCAGGGAATTGATCTGCCCTGCAATCAAAAAGATAAAATTGCGGGTAAAAAGTTTCTGTTTCATGCCAAACTTTACTCCTTTCAGTTCTTATTTGAATCTTTCAGAGGCCGGTATATCTGCCGGCGGTTATACCTTCAATACCGGACGATGGTATGTAAAATAGATAAGAAAAATACGGTATTTTTAATACCGTCTGAACGAATGTATATAATTTATAAGAATAGAGTTCCGTGATCGGAACTCTTAACCGGGCGCCGTGGTCTGCTGTGATAGCATATGCCATATGCGCTGCCGCATGTCTTCTATATGCGCTGCTGTATGTTCTTCCATATGTTTTGTCAATTCTTGAATACTTATGCTTCAGAAGAATGTGTCTTTACGACTCGTCCGGCATTTTCTCAAAGAACTGTTCTACCAGCTCGTAAATGGAATCGTCCATCAGCGGTACGCCCATTTTTTCCAGCATGTCGCCGAGAAAGTGAAACTTGTGTTTCATGCCTTCTTTGTCAGCCGGAAACACAGATGGCAGCAGCCACAGACTGGTGAGCAGAGGCATTAATTCCGCCAGCTCTTTGGCATACTCAGTGTGAAGAGAGCCGTCCCTGTTTCCTTCTTCCAGCAGTTCCTGATAGTAAGGTGTCAGGATACGCCGGTTGGATTCGATCATCTCCACCAGAAGGCGGGGATTTCTCGTAAGAGGAATAGACTGAATAGTCATATCCGTGCGGGCTTCGTCTGACTGGTTCAGCCGGATGGCTTCCTGCAGCTTTTGCAGACCGTTGAGATCAGAGCGGTTTCGGACGGCCTCAAAGGGATTGTTGGCGGAGAACATCCGGTCGCCGACCGCGTCCATAATCTCTTCCTTTGATTTAAAATGATGATAGACAGCGCCCTTTGATAAACCGTCCAGCTCGTTGACAATGTCCTGAATGGTGGTATTGTCATAGCCTTTTTCCAAAAAGAGGCGCTGGGCCGCGTCAAGAATCTTCTCGACAGTGACTTCCGGGTATTTGTTTCGGGCCATATCCTGCCCTCCTTTCTTATACATACATTCGTTATGTATCCATTATATGGGAGGACAGGATTTCTGTCAAGATACATTCGTTTGGTATTTATATGCCAGTTTGCCTATCTTACTCAAACTGACTATAATACAATGCCGCGTAAGCGCCGCCTTTTTGCAGCAGCTCATTATGGTTGCCCTGCTCGATGATATTGCCGTGTTCCATGAAAAGAATGGTATCCGCGTCGCGGATGGTGGACAGACGGTGGGCGATAACGAAGCTGGTCCGTCCGCGCATGAGTTTTTTCATGGCCTTTCCGATCTCCACCTCGGTACGGGTATCCACACTGGAGGTGGCCTCGTCGAGAATCAGGATCGGCGGGTTGGTGAGGAAGACACGGGCGATGGTGAGAAGCTGCCGCTGTCCGGCGGACAGATTGGAAGCCTCGTTGTTGAGCATGGTGTCGTAGCCCTGCGGCATGGTCCGGATAAAGTAATCGACCTTGGAGGCTTTGGCCGCGGCGATGATTTCCTCGCGGGAAGCGTCCGGCTTGCCGTAGGCGATGTTTTCTGCGATGGTGCCGCCGAACAGCCAGGTATCCTGCAGAACCATACCGAAGTTCCTTCGCAGCTCGCTTCGGGTCATGTCAGCCACACTGATGCCGTCGATGGAAATCTTACCTCTGTTGATCTCGTAGAAACGCATCAGCAGGTTGACAAGGGTAGTCTTGCCGGCGCCGGTGCTGCCGACTACGGCGATCTTCTGACCCGGAGAGGCGGTAAAGTTAATGTCCTTCATCAGAAGCTGGGAAGGATCATAGCCGAAGCTGATGTGGTCGAAGGCGATTCTTCCTTCTGCCCGCGGCAGAGAAACCGGGTGAGCCGGATCAGGGATCTCTTCCTCCTCATCAAGAAGTTCGAAGGTACGTTTGGCGGAAGCGAAGGCTGCCTGCAGGGAGTTGATCATGTAGGAAGCCTCCGTCAAAGGCTCGGCGGTCTGGTTGATATACTGGAAGAACGCCTGCACCACGCCCACCGTCATGGTTCCGTTTAACATGGCATGGCCGGCGATGATGGCGATGACCACGTTGGACAGACGGGTGAGAAGACGGATCAGCGGGTTGACACAGTTGGTCAGGAAGCCGACCTTCTGGTTGGCGATGGCCGCGTCCTCTGCGGCGGCGTCCACCTGCACCAGACTTTCATCCTCATGATTGAAAGCTTTGATCACATTTCTTCCATTATAATATTCTTCCACAATACCGGTCAGGACACCGATGGTCTCCTGCTGCTCAGAAGCACACTGCAGGCTTTTCTTTGAAACCATCTTTGTGATGAGCACGCTGATGACCATAAAAACGAGGAAGATGCAGGTCAGGAAAACGCTGTAATAAAACATGACGATCAGGGAACCGATGATGGTTCCGATGGCAACGATCAGTTTTAACAGACCGGTCTGCATGACCTCGGTGATCTTGTCAAGGTCGCTGGTAACACGGCTCAAGATCTCGCCGGCTTTATTCTGGTCAAAGAACTTTAACGGCAGGCGGTGCAGCTTGTCGGCGATCTCCTCACGAAGATGCAGCACGAGGGTTTCCGCCACATTTGCCATCAGGTAGGACTGCAGGTAGTAGAAGATCCATGTGAAGAAATACTGTACGGTGAGCTGTACAAGTTCCCGGCCCATGTTGTCCCAGGTGATGGAAAATGCAGTGCCGTTCTCCCAGGCCGCCTGTATGCTCTGCCACAGGTGGTCGATGACGATGGCGCTGTACATCGGATTCCAGATGCTCAGGCCCACGTAAATGATAATCGAAATACCGACGACGGTTAAACGAATATGCTGATTTTGCAGGTAGCTGAATAAACGGACGACCGTGTTTCGGCTGCCTGTTTTTTTCATGGTCTGGTTCATGCTTCCTGTGCCTCCTTTGTCTGAGAATTATAGATTTCACGATAAACGGAACAGTGTTTCAGCAGTTCCTCGTGGGTGCCGATGCCGGCCATCCGTCCCTCGTTGAGCACCACGATCTGATCCGCATTTTTAATGGTGCTGACACGCTGGGCGATGATCACGACGGCGGCATCCTGCGTTTCCTTGGCAAGCGCCTTTCTGAGAGCCGCATCCGTCTTAAAGTCAAGGGCGGAAAAGCTGTCGTCAAAAATGTACAGTTCCGGTTTCTTTACAAGCGCCCGCGAGATGGAAAGACGCTGCTTTTGTCCGCCGGAGAAGTTCGTTCCTCCCTGCGCCACGTAGGAATTAAGGCCGTCCGGCAGAGACCGGATAAAGTCGCCGGCCTGTGCCACGTCGGCGGCGTGCATGATCTCCTCATCGGTGGCGTCTTTGTTGCTGTAGCGAAGATTGGAAGCGATGGTTCCGGAGAACAGCCACGCTTTCTGCTGCACGTAGGCAAGGTGATCCCGCAGAAAATGCTGCGTCATCTGCCGGATGTCCGTTCCGTTCAAACGGATGGAGCCCTGGGTTACATCGTGGAAACGGAGAATCAGGGAAGCCACAGTGGACTTACCGCTTCCGGTACCGCCGATGATCGCCGTGGTCTCACCCCGGCGGCAGGTGAAGTTTAGATGGTGCAGGGTGTTGTGCTCCGCGTCGGCAAACCGGAAAGATACGTCGTCAAAACGAAGCACCTCGTCACGAGGAGATACATTTCCGGAAATGTGTCCCGTGTCCGAAGGCTCCTGCCGCCGTGCCGGAGAGGAACCTGCCACGGGCGCGTCTGTCCTGTCCGGTTCTGCCGGATCTTCCGTCACCATATCCTGTATCTCCGGCGTGTGGGAAAGAACTGCCTGGATACGCTCGCAGCATTCCAGAGCCCTCGGCAGGGTGAGGATGACCATCTGCGCCATCATCAGGAAGAACATGATCATCAGGGCGTACTCGATCACGGCGGTGATATCGCCGATCTGCAGATTACCCAGATAGATGTCCGCGCCGGAGAGCCAGTAGACAACCACCACGAAGAAATTAATAAAGAAGAAGGAAAGACCATCGAGGTTGGCAAACTTCCGGTTCGCCTTGATGGATGTTTCCGCATAGTTTTTGAAGGCGAGATTCATACGGTCCGTCTCCCGGTTCTCGCTGTTAAATGCACGGACAACCCGGACGCCGGTGATGTTCTCAAGCAGGACTGTGCTCATGCGGTCCAGGAGCTTCTGCAGTCTTTTAAAGAGAGGAGAAGCGCTTCGCATGATGAAAAATGCCAGAATCAGCACCACCACAACGGCAGCCAGAAGGATGAATCCCATCCGCGTGTTCAGATGGAAGCAGAGGGCGAGAGCGATAACGCAGATCACCGGCACCGGCAGGATCATCTGGATGGCGCTGGTGAGAGCCATCTGAATGGTGTTGATGTCTGAAACGGTACGGGTTGTGATGGAAGCCGTACCAAACTGACGGAAATCATAAACAGACAGCTTCAGCGATTTTTTATAGATGGCCACACGGATATCCTTACCCACGCGGGAGGAAAGCTCCGCACAGGCGTATCCGCCGAAAATCGCGCAGCAGCCGGAAAACACGGAGATCACCGCCATCTGGATACCGGTGGTGAGCAGCTCCGAGAAGGAACTTCCCGATGTACCGAGGTTCAGCATCTCTGCCGCCAGTGTGGGAATGAACAGCGCGCCCACCACATCAAGAATCAGAAGCAGAACTGTGAGCGCACAGAGCTTCCAGTGAGGTCTTAAAAATTGTCGAATCAGTTTCATAAATAGTCCGTCCTTTCCTAAAAAAGTTAAGAATAAATGAAAAGTAATAAAGCAAGAGCAGAGTTCTGTCGGCAGAACTCAAAAAAAGCGCCCGATTATTTCTTATAAAATAACCGAGCGCACTCGACATCTTCTCCGACAGTGCAGCTGCGGCTGCACCTCCTCCGATGAATGTCATCTTTAATTATCTTTGTTTTTTTCATTGTCTCTGATATTTTTCAGCAGATTGGTAAACTTCCGGGAGCTTTCTACCAGCATCCGGCGTTCCTCCGAAGTCATCTGCCGCCAGGCCTGTTCCTCCATCTGGTGAAGGGTGAGAATGTGTTCCTCCACATATTTTTCTCCCGACTCTGTCAGAACCGCCTGTTTGGTTCTCTGATTATGTTCGTAAGGGATGAGCCGGACGAATCCTTTTTTGATCAGCTGTTTAAAAGCCGAATTTAGTGTCTGCCGGCTTAAGGAAAGCTGCTCGCTGATCTGGCTCTGGGTCTCATAACCCTCATAAATCAGCAGCAGCGACCAGAATTCCGGATCAGACAATCCACAGCTTCTGGCAAAAGCAGAATAGAGCCGGTCCAGCTCCATGGTCGTCTCGCGAAACATTTTCAATGTATGGGTATCCGTATTGTCCTGCTTCATATCAGCCTCCTTTTCCGGTAAGCAAACGCCGTGTCCCCGGAAGGAGCCGACGCTGCCGCGTGCAGCAACATAAATTGTCAAAAATCAGATATTATGATTTCGGACAGTTTGCAGTATACGCCTTGTGTCCGGGAATGTCAAGAAGTTTTTGGAAAGAGGATGACATTGCCGGAGAGATACAGTAAACGTGCCAATCAATATCCAAAAGAAAGGAAAATGAATGAAATATAACAAATAAAACAGAAAAAACCGGGAATGAGAGGATTCCCTTATGATAATGATAATAAAGAAAATATTTTGGAATTTATCATAAGGGAAAGGAATCATCCCCGGTTTTTTATTGACTGAAAAAATATTTTGAAAATATTATTTTTTAATTGCAATCTTAACGGTTTTACTATATGTTCCAAAAACCTTCTTCAAGGAAGCATCCCGTTTAAAAGCACGTACTTTGATAAAGTATTTCTTCCCTTTTTTCAGTTTCTTGAGCGTAGCTTTCGCTGATTTCACCGTCATTTTTTTACTTTTCTTAAATTTCTTGTTGGTGGCGTAACAAATCTCATATCCATCAGCGCCTTTTACTTTTTTAAAGGTCAGTTTTACCTTTCCTTTTTTGAGTTTCAGCTTAGGTTTTCCCTTTACTTTTGAAACGGTGACGGACTGTGCAGAAGACGAATTTCCATTAGCATTATTTCCGGCACCAGTACTCTGTGTGGTCTGTCCGGATGGGACAGAAGGAGCTGGTTTTACGTCAGAGTGGGTATAATCGTCTGATTCGGAATCTGATGGGTTCTCGGAGGAGTCGTCTTCTCCAGGTGGGTTATATATTCCTATGGAGTAAGAATTAGTTGTGGTTGCATGCCTATAGTATAAGTGAATATAATATGTCTCGCCGGCGGTGAGCCAATATCCACCATATACATCATCAATCCGGGATACTTGATTTCCACTTGAATCAAAAATACTCTCATGTCCGCGGTTGTCAGTAGATTTCCACAACATTTTATATCTGTCAGTGGTTGATGGAGTGAAGGAAATATATTCATTAGATTTTCCAGTAGTAGGAATATATTGTTCTGCAAATAGTTCATTGTCTGTAACATAGACAGTATAGATTGTGTTTGCTGACGAAACGTCATTTAATGAAACATTTGCAGAGTATTTTCCACTTTGCGTTGGTGTAAAAGTAATATTTCCATTTGTATCCATAGAAGGAGTTCCTTCTTCAATTGGAATAGAGGCAAAAGAACTCCACGTTATGCTATCCGAAGAGGACTGAAGCATGGTTCCATTCATATGGTTTTGATTAAAATATTTGAATTCAGCTTTCAGTGTGAGTGGCTTTCCCAATTCAGTACATGCCGTAGAGTAGGTAGTTACATATTTTTCATTAACTACATCTATGGAAATAGAATTTTGATAGTCTTGGTTGCTTTCATCAGTCATTGTTGGGGATAAAGTGTATTCCTCTGATTTTATAAACCTAATGGTAACAGACTTGCCTCCATCTTCAAGAGACACACTTATATTATTATCTTCTGGATTATATTCAGGAGTAAAATTCCATATAGCATGTTGAAAAGAAATATCTGCACGCGGAACGATTGTATAAGTATGAGTGCTTCCTAATATGACAGAATGAAGTGCACCACTATCGTTACAACCGCATGTCTCTGTAGAATGACTAATTTCAAATCCTGATGAAACAGTATCTGCCTGGGTTTTCATGTCAACCAGAAATATGGCTGTAAAACTCAAGATTACAACAGAAAATGCCATAAAAAAGATCGTTTTGACTTTGTTCATAAATTTCCTCCCTTACATTTTACATATATTTTTATTGTATTTGCTATTTATTTGTATAATTATGCCATTTTTCTTAATGATAAGTCAAGGGAAAATGTATAATTTTGCTGTCGCTTTATAAAAAAAGGAAAAAGTTATGACGGTCAATAAAAATTAAATGAACAAAAAAATTACATAACTTCCCCTGTTTACAACCCCTTCGTTCTGTGTTATTCTATCTTAATTGTGAGGTGAAAGCTATGCCAGAGATTTATTTTGACAACGGGGCGACGACCCGCGCATTTCCGGAAGTAAGAGAACTCATGTCGGAAGTGCTTGATATAGAATATGGAAACCCTTCTTCCATGCATTTGAAGGGATATCACGCAGAACAGTATGTAAACAGGGCGAAGGAGGAGATTGCCAGAAGTCTCAAAGTGGAGCCGAAGGAGATTTATTTTACGTCCGGCGGCACGGAAGCCAATAATCTGGCGCTGATCGGAACGGCCATGGCCCATAAGAGAACAGGAAAGCATATCATCACTTCCTGCATCGAACATGCGTCTGTGTATAATCCGCTCGGTTTTCTGGAGGAGGAAGGCTTTGAGGTGACTTATCTCCCTGTGGATGAAAAGGGGATTGTCAGTCTGGAGGCACTTGAGAAGGCGCTTCGGCCGGATACATTTCTTGTGTCCATCATGTGTGTCAACAACGAGATTGGCGCGGTGGAGCCCATCGAAGAGATCGGGCGCATCGTGAAGAAATATAACCCGGAGATTCTGTTTCACACGGACTGCATTCAGGCTTACGGCAAGATGAAGCTTTTCCCTAAGAAGTGGAAGGTGGACATGCTGTCGGTCAGCGGCCATAAGATTCACGGCCCGAAGGGAATCGGTTTCCTTTATATTAAGGAAGGAACGAAGATTAAACCGATTATCTGGGGCGGCAACCAGCAGAAAGGGATGCGCTCCGGCACAGAAAATGTACCGGGTATCGCCGGTTTGGGAAAGGCGGCGGAGCTGATTTATAAAGACCATAAGGATAAGGTGACAAAGCTCCGGGAGATCAAAGACCATTTCCGGCAGCGGGTGATGGCGGAGATTCCGGATGTAAAGGATAATTCGGGAGAAGCGCCGCACATCGCCAGCATTACATTTCTTGGCGTGCGCAGCGAGGTACTGCTCCATGCGCTGGAAGAGAAAGGAATCTATGTGTCGGCAGGTTCCGCCTGCTCTTCCAATAAGCCGGAAGTCAGCGGAACTCTCAGGGGTATTGGCCTTGACAAGAATCATTATGAATCTACCCTGCGTTTTTCTTTCTCCGTGTATAATACGGTGGAAGAGACGGATATCTGTGTGGATGCGCTTAAGGAGCTGCTGCCTGTGCTGCGGCGGTTTACGAGAAGATAAGAAGGAGATTACTATGGAATTTAAAGCATTTCTGATTAAATATGCAGAGATCGGCGTCAAGGGAAAGAACCGGTTCCGGTTTGAGGATGCGCTCATTCAGCAGATGCGCTACGCTCTGCAGCCGGTGGGAGAGTTCAGTATCCGCAAGGAATCGGGACGGATTTTTGTGGACGCCCTGGAAGAGTATGATTATGACGAGGCGGTGGAAGCACTGTCCCGGGTATTCGGCATCGCCGGCATCTGCCCGATCGTGGTGGAAGAGAATAAAGATTTTGACCATATCGCGGCGGTGGTCTGCGATTACGTGGGAGAGCGGTATGAGGACCGCACATTTTCCTTCAAGGTAAATGTACGGAGAGCCGATAAGAAATACCCGATCAAGTCCATGGACGTGGCGGCTCTTCTGGGAGAGAAGCTTTTGGAGCGGTACGAAGCGGACGGCCTGCATGTCAACGTGCGGGAACCGGATGTGCTGCTTACGGTGGAGATCCGGGATAAGGTGTACATTTATTCCGATGAGATTCCGGGACCGGGCGGCATGCCGGTGGGTACCGGCGGAAGAGCCATGCTGCTGCTTTCCGGCGGCATCGACAGTCCTGTGGCAGGCTACATGATCTCCAAGAGAGGTGTGAGCCTGGAGGCGACCTATTTCCATGCGCCGCCGTATACCAGCGAGAGAGCGAAACAGAAGGTGGTGGACCTGGCGAAGCTCATTGCACGCTATACGGGGCCGATCACCCTGCATATCGTAAACTTTACGGATATTCAGATGGCCATTTATGAGAAATGCCCGCACGATGAGCTGACCATTATCATGCGCCGTTATATGATGAAGATTGCAGAACACTTTGCGAAAGAGAGCGGCTGTCTTGCCCTGGTGACCGGCGAGAGCATCGGTCAGGTGGCAAGTCAGACCATGCAGAGTCTCTATGTGACCAACGAGGTCTGCGAGATGCCGGTGTTCCGTCCGTGTATCGGTATGGACAAGCAGGATATCGTGGAACTTTCAGAGCGCATCGGCACTTACGAGACGTCCATCCTGCCGTACGAGGACTGCTGTACTATCTTTGTGGCGAAGCATCCGGTGACAAAGCCGCGGCTTGACGTCATCAAGAAGTCCGAGAGGAAGCTTGACGATTGCATTGATGAGCTGTTAAAGACTGCCATAGAGACAGAAGAAGTGGTTAAGATTCACGCGCATTAATTATAATCAGATTTTTTGCCATGCATTACAGAACAGAAAAATCCCGGAGCGTTCTGGCTCCGGGATACTGTTTCCTGCGAAATCAGATATTTATTCTTCTGTAACGATGTACGGCTGAAGCTGTTCCATAATCTCGTCCATGTTGTCGGCATTATGAATATTTAAATCAATTGGTTTGGAAATATCCAGACTGAAGATACCCATGATGGACTTGGCGTCAATCACGTAACGGCCGGAAACTAAATCGAACTCAGCGTCAAATCGATTAATCACGTTCACAAATGTTTTAACCTTATCGATAGAATTTAAAGAGATTTTCACTGTTTTCATTGGACATATCCTCCTCAGGTTTTCTAAAAAAATTATTATATTAATAGTACCTTTTTCATGAAAAAAAGTCAATAGAAAGACAGGTTTAACAGGGGATATTTCAGCAGATTGACGGGGATTTTTTTGCTATGTCAAGGAGTGACAAAAGGGAGGCGATATATTGACAGAATCATTGAAGGCGGCGTTTCTGACCCTCGGCTGCAAAGTCAATCAGTATGAAACTGACGCCATGCGGGAGCTGCTGGAAGCGGCGGGATACGATATCGTTGATTTTAAAGAACGGGCGGATGTTTACATCATCAATACCTGCTCTGTGACCAATATGGCGGACAGAAAGAGCCGTCAGATGATTCATCGTGCCAGAAAGAAGAATCCCGATGCGGTTGTCGTAGCGGCAGGATGTTATGTACAGGCGGCGGAGAATGAGTTGAAAGAAAAAGGAATCGCGGATGTGCTGATTGGCAATAATAAAAAGAAGGATATTGTCCGCATTCTTGAGGAATATTTCCAAAAAGGGGAGAAAACGGCGGAAGTACTCGATATTTCATGCACCAATGAATATGAATCCCTTACTATTCACAAGATAAACGAGCATACAAGGGCATATATTAAAATACAGGACGGCTGTAATCAGTTTTGTTCCTACTGCATTATTCCTTACACGAGAGGGCGTATCCGCAGCAAACAGCCGGAGGATGTCATCCGGGAGATCCGGGCGCTGGCCCGGGAAGGCTACAAAGAGGTGGTCCTCACCGGTATTCATTTGAGTTCCTACGGTATGGATTTTCCGGAGGAAAACAGAACAGATCTGCTTGCAGTAATAGAAAATGTACAGGAAATAGATGGCATTGAGCGAATTCGTCTGGGATCTCTGGAACCAAGAATCATCACGGAAGAATTTGCGCAGGGCCTGAAAAAATGCAGCAAGGTCTGCCCTCATTTTCATCTGTCCTTGCAGAGCGGGTGCGATGAGACGCTGAAAAGAATGAACCGAAAGTATACCACAGAAGAATACAAAAAGGCACTTGCAATTCTTCGCGATACCTTTGAACATCCTGCGCTCACCACCGATGTGATCGTAGGTTTTGCCGGGGAGACGGAAGAAGAATTTGAAAAGACCCGGGCGTATCTGGAGGAGATCAATCTCTATGAAATGCATATTTTCAAATTTTCTGTGCGTAAGGGCACCCGTGCAGAGAGGATGCCTGGTCAGGTGCCGGAAGATGTCAAGACAAAGCGTTCGGCCGTGCTTCTTGCTATGACGGAAAGACACAAAAAAGACTTTGAACAATGGTATATTGGAAGAAAAGAGAAAGTTCTTCTGGAAGAAATGGTCGAGATCAATGGTAGAAAATACATGCAGGGACATACGGAACGTTATGTGAAAGTTGTAGTGAACTTTGACGAAAATTCCGAAATTTTGCGACAAAATCATATTGTTGCTGTAAAAATTCAAGGTTTTTTGGATGAAAATTTACTGTATGGAAAAGTTTCGATTGAATTTTAACCGGACTCATAGTAGAATGATTTATGAGTGCAAATCTGTAAAAGGAGGTTAACATGGGTAGAAATAATACACAGTTTTTTCAGGTGGTCAAAGAAAAGGAATATGACGTTGCGTCTATTTTAAAGGATGTTTATGAAGCCCTGAAAGAAAAAGGATATAATCCGATTAATCAGATCGTGGGTTATATTATGTCCGGAGACCCGACGTATATTACCAGTCATAAGAATGCCAGAAGCCTGATTATGAAAGTAGAACGAGACGAGATTCTGGAAGTTTTATTTGAGAACTATATTGATACTCAGTTGAAGTGATATGAAAGAACGATGGATGGGCCTGGACTTCGGGTCAAAGACTGTCGGCGTCGCAGTGAGCGATTCTCTGGGGATTACGGCCCAGGGCGTGGAGACGATCACCAGGAAGTCCGGTAAGAAACTGAGGCAGACACTGGCAAGAATTGAGGCATTGATAGAAGAATATCAGGTTGAAAAGATTGTGCTTGGATTACCAAAGAATATGAACAACACACTGGGCGAACGTGCGGATGAAACAGCAGCGTTTCGGGAAATGCTGGAACGTAGAACAGGATTAGAGGTCATATTATGGGATGAAAGGCTGACGACGATAGAGTCAGAACGTATTCTTATGAGCGGTGGAGTGAGAAGAGAGTATCGCAAGGAAAGGATTGACTGGATGGCGGCAGCACTCATTTTGCAAAGTTATATGGATTCCCATCCGGTTCCGGATAAACAGTGACAGGTCGGCAGAACGGAAGAGAGAGGTTGGAATGAAAAAATATGAGAGTATTCCATTTCTGACGGACGACGGTTTGGAAATCGAATTCTGCGTCATAGAACAGACCAGGATAAACGGAGTGAATTATCTTCTTGTATCCGATGATTTGGATGAGTCTGCGGGAGATGATGAGGAAGAGACTCTTGTTTATATTATGAAGGAGAGTGCCGAGGAAGATGGCATGAAGACCTACGAGATGGTGGAAGATGAGGCGGAACTTTCAGCGGTTTTCAAAATATTTGAACAGTTGATCGAAGATATGGATTTGGAGGCAGAATAACGAGTCTCCGGATGTGGCAGCAGGACCCGGAGATTATATTATAATGGAAAATAAAATATGGACTTTTGCTGCGGACACCGGACTGACTGGTTCGTTCTGCTTTTTTGAAAGAGATGTAGAACGGAGGTAGTAACTTGAAAGCAACGGGAAATCAGTCGGTAAAAATAATACCTCTCGGAGGATTAGAGCAGATTGGCATGAATATTACCGCATTTGAGTATGAAGACAGTATCATCGTGGTAGACTGCGGTCTGGCTTTTCCGGACGAAGAGATGTTAGGAATAGATTTAGTGATACCGGACATTACGTATTTGAAGGAGAATGCGTCAAAGGTGAAGGGGCTTGTCATCACCCATGGACATGAGGACCACATCGGCGCCATTCCCTATGCGTTAAAGCAACTGAACATGCCTGTCTATGCGACGAAGCTCACGATGGGCCTGATTGAAAATAAATTAAAAGAACATAATCTTTTAAGAAGTACCAGAAGAAAAGTTGTCAAGCACGGACAATCCATCAATCTGGGATGTTTTCGTATTGAATTTATAAAGACAAATCACAGTATCAGTGATGCGGCAGCGCTGGCAATCTATACTCCGGCTGGCATCATTGTACACACAGGAGATTTTAAGATTGACTACACGCCGGTTTTCGGCGACGCCATTGACCTGGGACGGTTTGCTGAGCTCGGGAAAAAAGGTGTGCTGGCGCTTATGTGCGAGAGCACCAACGTGGAGCGGGAAGGATATACGCCGTCAGAGAGGACGGTGGGAAGAACCCTCAACCACCTTTTTGATGAGAACAGCGGCCACAGAATTATTGTCGCGACTTTTGCGTCTAATGTGGACCGGGTACAGCAGATTATCAACTGTGCCTGTAAATACGGCAAAAAAGTAGTGGTGGAAGGAAGGAGTATGGTCAACACCATCTCCACCGCCGCAGAACTTGGATATATAAAGATTCCGGAAAACACCCTCATAGGCATTGAGGAGATGCGGAATTATGTAGACGAACAGATTGTACTCATCACAACAGGAAGTCAGGGAGAGACCATGGCGGCACTGAGCCGGATGGCAGCCTCTACCCACAGAAAGGTGTCGATCAAACCGGGAGACGTGATCATTTTCAGCTCCCATCCGATACCGGGCAATGAGAAGGCCGTATCCAAGGTAATGAATGAACTGGCCAAAAAGGGCGCCAGCGTCATTTTCCAGGATACTCACGTATCAGGACACGCCTGCCAGGAAGAGATCAAGCTCCTTTATACCCTGACAAAGCCAAAGTATTCCATTCCGATCCATGGGGAGTACCGCCATTTAAAAAGACATAAAGATCTGGCTGTGGAGATGGGTATTCCAAAAGAAAATGTCATCATTCTTCAGTCGGGAGATGTACTTTCCATTTCAGAAGAAAAGGCAGCTGTAGTCGGCAGAGTGCCTGCGCAGGGCATTCTGGTGGATGGACTGGGTGTTGGAGATGTCGGCAACATTGTGCTGCGTGACAGACAGCATTTGTCGCAGAATGGTCTGTTTATCGTGGTAGTGACACTGGATCGTTACAACAATATGCTGCTGGCCGGCCCGGATATTGTATCCAGAGGCTTTGTCTATGTGAGAGAGAATGAGCAGCTCATGGAGGCGGCAAGGAATGTCGTGAGAGATACGCTTGATCATTGCAGCAAGAAAAATATAACGGACTGGTCTCGGATAAAGACAGCTATCCGGGATGATCTCGGAGATTTCATCTGGAAGAAGATGAAGAGAAGTCCGATGATTCTTCCGATTATCATGGAGGTGTAAAGGCACAGACCCATGGGAACAGAAGAAAAAGACAAGGGAACATTTTCGGAATTGACAGAAATTCTGGATAAGACCAAAGATTTGACAGTCCTTTTGAAAGAGACAGAGAGCTATCGGAATTACTGTCAGAGCCTTGAGAAGCTGAAAGCACGGCCGGAGCTCTATAAAGAGCTAAACGGATTCAGAAGAAAGAATCTTGAGCTGCAGGTACAGGATGATGCCGCAGATTACGATGATAAGACAGAAGAGCTGCAGAAGCAGTATAAGAATATCCTCATGGAGTCCGTGGTCATGGATTTTCTGAGTTCGGAACAGGCAGTGTGCAGGATGCTTCGGGAGGTTTATGATGTGCTGTACGGTGCGATAGACCTTGATATATCTTATATGGAAGAAGAATAGAGAAACCATGCAGAAGGAATCCGGTCGATGTACCGGAAGCATGGCGGCCGGCTGACTGTCGGCGATGCAAAGGACAAAAAGGAAAAGATACGGGAAGGAGCTGATATTATGGCGAACAAAGTCATTCGGATTATAGTGAAGACCTTATTCTACATTTTTATTGGGCTCCTTCTTGTTTATTTGTTTGTGCAGATGCGGCAGATCGGGTATCAGATTTTTTCTGACAGGGCGAAGGACAGCCCGGAGGTGGCAAAGGAGATGGTTCTTACGGTAACGGAAGATGAATCTCTGATGGAGATTGGACGTGATCTGGCCGGCAAGGATATCATTGAGAATGCCTATATTTTTGCGGCAGCCCTCAGGTGTTCTGAAGGGTATCAAAATATCCAGCCGGGTGAATATGTGATAAACTCTGCCCAGAGGCCGTCAGAGATACTTGCCACGCTGACGCATATAGGAGAGCAGGAGGAAGAGTGATGGACAGAGAACGTGTCCTGGATTTTATCCGTTCTTTCAGTGTGGACAGAGGTTCAGACAGCTTAAAGGCCATTGAGGCAGAGGCTGTCAGGGATCGAGTTCCTGTAATTCGGAGAGAGACCCGGGAGTTACTGAAAATATTATTGCAGATGAAAAAACCGGAGAAGATTCTAGAAGTTGGCGCAGCCATAGGATTTTCTTCGGTTTTTATGGGTGAAAATACTTCTCCCGCCACAAAAATTACCACCATAGAGAATTATCCGCCGCGCATAGAGCGGGCGAAGGCCAATATTGCCATGGCGGGAATGGAGGAACAGATCACGCTCCTGGAAGGAGATGCTGCCCGGTGGCTCAAAGAGCTTGATGGCAGCTATGATTTTATCTTTATGGACGCTGCCAAGGGGCAATATATCCATTTCCTTCCGGATGTGCTGCGGCTGCTGCCGCAGGGCGGCGTTCTCGTCTCGGATAATGTGCTCCAGGACGGGGATATTTTTGAATCCAGATATGGAATCCGCAGAAGGAACCATACTATCCACAGCCGGATGCGGGAATATTTGTTTGCTCTGACGCATAATGATACATTGGACACCGTCATACTGGAGACAGGAGACGGTATGACCATCAGTGTGAAGAAGTGATCTGCCATAGTTTGGCAGTAAGAAAAAGTTACACAGTGATACAGCGGACTGCCTTTGCGGCAGTGGACTGAAAACGGAGGATAACATGAGAGATACAGAATTACTGATACCTGCAAGCAGCCTGGAAGTGTTAAAGGCCGCCGTCCTGTACGGGGCAGACGCGGTATACATCGGAGGAGAAATGTACGGGCTGCGGGCAAAGGCTAAGAATTTTCCAAAAGAGGATATGGCCGAGGGGATTCGATTTGCCCATAGCCGGGGGGTAAAAGTATATATCACCGCAAATATTGTGGCACATAACGAGGATCTGGAAGGAATCCGGGAGTATTTCACGGAATTAAGAGAGATGGAGCCAGACGCCCTTATTATCTCTGATCCGGGTGTGTTTACTATCGCCAGAGAGGTTTGTCCGGAGATCGAGGTGCATATCAGCACCCAGGCCAACAGCACCAACTACGCCACGTATAATTTCTGGTATGCGCAGGGTGCCAGCCGCGTGGTGGCGGCGAGAGAACTGTCCCTCAGGGAGCTCGGAGAGATCCGGGCTCACATTCCGGAAGATATGGAGATCGAGGCATTTGTTCACGGCGCCATGTGTATTTCACATTCCGGAAGATGCCTGCTCAGTAATTATTTTACGGGGCGTAACGCCAACATGGGCGCCTGTACTCATCCATGCCGCTGGAAATATTACGTCATGGAGGAGAGTCGTCCGGGAGAGTTTCTGCCGGTAGAAGAAAATGAAAGAGGAACTTATATTTTTAATTCCAAGGACTTGTGCATGATCGAACACGTGCCGGATCTCATTGAGGCGGGTGTGGACAGTTTTAAGATTGAAGGGAGAATGAAGACGGCCCTTTATGTGGCGGCGGTGACAAGAACTTACCGGAGAGCCATCGACGATTACCGTAAGTCGCCGGAGCTCTACCGTCAGAATCTTGATTACTACCGGGAAGAGATTGCCAAATGCACCTACCGGCAGTTTACTACAGGATTCTATTACGGAAAGACCGACGAGAACGCCCAGATATACGACGCCAACACCTACATCAAGGAATACACCTACATCGGTATCGTTCAGGAGACAGATGAGAGAGGTTTTGTAAAAATATATCAGAGAAATAAATTTTCTGTCGGGGAAGAGATTGAGATCATGCTTCCGGATGGGACAAACCTGCAGCGGAGGGTTCTGGCTCTGGAGGATGAGAACCGACAGCCGGTGGAATCCGCTCCGCATCCAAAGCAGGAGATATGGATTGATTTCGGCGAACCGCTGGCAGAAGGCTGGCTGCTGCGGCGGAAAGAGTAACTGCCGGAGTGCGGACTGCCGGCAGAAAATGAACAGAAAATGTGGAACAGTGTCCATCCTGTGCGGCATATACTGATAAGGAACACGGGTTTCGGAGCTTTACATGCGGTCATTCAAAAAGCCTTTGAAGGCAGAAGAAGAGAGAAAGTATCTGAAAATGTACCGTGATGGAGATGAGACAGCGAAAGAAAAGCTGATTGAACATAATCTGAGACTGGTAGCGCATATCGTGAAGAAATATAACTCTCAGGACCGGGACCTGGATGATTTGATTTCAATCGGAACGATCGGCCTCATAAAGGCTGTCAATACCTTTGATGAAAAGAAAGGCGGCCGGCTGGTAACCTACGCCGCAAGATGCATAGAAAATGAATTGCTGATGATGCTCCGGCAGGAAAAGAAACTGCTGCGGGAAGTATCCCTTTACGAACCCATAGGCACCGATCAGGAAGGTAACCACATCAGCTTCATGGATATTATATGCACCGATGAAGAGACGTTGATTGAACAGTTCATTCATCGTCATTATCTTTGTCATCTGAGTGAGATGGTGGAGCAGCTCTCTGATGACAGGGAAAAAGAGATCATCATAAAACGCTACGGACTGCAGGGGGGCGAGCCGCTTACTCAGAAAGAGGTGGCAGCGGAGCTGGGAATTTCCCGCTCTTATGTGAGCCGCATTGAAAAACGAGCATTGGAAAAGCTGAAAGTTTGTTACGAGGAACGAATGTGAGAGGAGAAAACCATGTTTGAATCACTATATCCTGACAAATACCTAAAATCTACCTATGCAATTGATTTTGAGCAGTTATACGACCAGGGATTTCGGGGAATCCTTTTTGATATTGATAATACTCTCGTTCCGCACGGAGCGCCGGCAGATGAACGGGCCAAAGAATTGTTCCGAAAGCTTCATGCTATGGGATTTAACACCTGTCTCATATCCAATAATAAGGAGCCGCGGGTAAAAAGTTTTTGTGAGAAGGTAAACTCTCCGTATATTTACAAAGCTGGAAAACCGCTGCCGAAAGGGTATCTGGGAGGTATCCGTAAAATGGGGACGACGAAGGAAACCACTCTTTTTGTGGGAGACCAGATATTTACTGATATTCTTGGTGCAAAGCGTGCCGGATTGTACACTATACTGGTGAGTCCGATTCACCCGAAAGAGGAGATTCAGATTGTTCTCAAACGATATCTGGAAAAAATCGTTCTTCATTTCTATTTTAGAACTGTTAAGAAAAAAAGAGTTGAAAAATAGGGTCTTTTATTATAAAATGAGATGTAAGAATGATTTAGTACAGTTGTAAGGAGGATTTCAGATATGATTTCTGCAGGCGATTTTAAGAACGGCTTGACCATTGAAGTAGAAGGAAATGTATATCAGATTGTTGAATTTCAGCATGTAAAACCTGGCAAGGGAGCTGCTTTCGTAAGAACCAAGATGAAAAATATTAAGAACGGCGGTGTTGTTGAGAAGACTTTCCGTCCGACAGAGAAGTTTCCACAGGCGCATATCGAGAGAAAAGAGATGCAGTATTTATATACAGATGGCGACTTATATTATTTCATGGATGGAGAGACATTCGATCAGATTGGCCTCAATCAGGATGCCATCGGAGATGCTCTGAAGTTTGTCCGTGAGAACGACAATGTAACAATGGTTTCCCATAACGGTGAGATTTTTGCAGTGGAACCGCCGATGTTCGTGGAGCTGGAAGTTACAGAGTGCGAGCCTGGAGAGAAGGGCAATACGGCAACCGGAGCAACCAAACCATGTACCGTAGAGACTGGCGCAGTCGTATACGTACCGCTCTTTGTTAACCTTGGTGACAAGTTAAAGATTGATACAAGAACCGGAGAATACTTATCAAGAGTATAATTTTTTACATGTAAAGAGAAAAACATACAGGCGAAAATCGATCCTTGATTTTCGCTTTTTCATTTCACGGGAAACCATGTTCCTGTGAAATAGAAATGGGAAATATGAGGGAAATTATACAGAAGAAACAGAAGGAACAGTGATATGTTCAGGAGGTTAATATGAAAAAAGGAATAACAAGATATTTACAGTATGCTGTGGTACTGGCAGTCGTTGTGATTCTGCTGTGCGGGATTTTTGCCATTGTAAAAAGGCTGACAGGTACTTCTTCCACAGATAATTTAAGCGCAGGCGGTTCCGACAAGAAGACGGAACAAAATATAAACGAGGAAGCGGACAACAGCGTGCCTATCACAGATCTGTCCGTAGGCGCGCCAGCTGCCACTATTCGTGTGGGTGAGACTATGCAGCTGGATATATCTTTTGCACCAAAGAACGCCACGAATACAAAACTGAAATGGAGCTGCAGTGAAGAGGGACTGGTCTCCGTATCGGATGACGGCGTCCTGACGCCGGCAGAGGACAGTGCGAACCACACGGTTGAGGTGACGGCGGAGACCACAGATGGCTCTGGGCTTTCCACAACTTTTGAGCTGCGGATTTATCCGGCAATCGATCCTTCTAAACCTATGGTGGCCATTACTATGGATGATGGTCCGAATCCGGATACAACTAATAAGATTCTGGATGTTTTTGAGAAGAATTATGCAAAGGCAACCTTCTTCTGTCTGGGACAGAATGCCGAATATTACCCGGAAGTTGTTCAGAGAGAGCATCAGCTGGGCATGGAAGTGGGAACCCACACTCAGAGTCATAAACAGCTTACAAAGCTGTCTGCGTCCGAATTGACCACGGAGATCCAGGAATCTGTGGACGCCATCAAAAATGCCACCGGCGTGGCGCCGACCCTGATGCGTCCTCCGTACGGAGCGATCGACAGCACCGTCCTCGCCGAGGCGAAGAAACAGGGACTCTGCGCTGTGAACTGGTCATTGGACACAGAGGACTGGAAGACAAAAAATGCGGACGATACTTATAAGATGGTGATGAAAGCTGTGGATGGCGATGTGGTTCTTTTACACGATATCCATGAGTATAACATCAATGCTGTGGAGCGTTTTGTACCTGATCTGATTGCAGAGGGGTATCAGCTGGTTACGGTTTCTGAGATGTATGAGGCCAGAGGCGAGACACTGGATCCGGGAACTATCCACTATCGCACAGACCCGACCACAGAAGTCTCCGCAGAGACCACTGCGGCCGGAGATGAAGACGGTGCAGCGTCCGGCACAACAGCCGCGGGTACCTCAGCGAGCACAACAGCTGCAACAGAATAATAAAGTTCAGAGACCTTCGGAAACAGACTTTTCCGGAGGTCTTGTTGTATTTATTATAGCTACTATCACGGAGGACGCGCACGGAAGTGGAGGGAAATATATATGAGAGAAAAGAAACTGTCGGCAGAAAAAAAAGAAGCCGGGCGAAGCAATGTAGAAAAGAGCAATACAGAAAAAAAGCGGGGACGTTATCACAATGATTACAGTCCCCGCTATCAGGCGCCCTATGACATTTATGAAAAGGCGAGGCTTCATATGAAGAAACGCAGAAAAGAAGAGAAGATCAATCCTTCTGTTTCTGCTGAAACAAAAACATGGACAGAGACGACAGAATGATTATTCCATATCCGATGAAACTCAGATAGTCCGGAATCTGTCCCAGGAAAACAAAGCCCAGCATTGTGGAAAAAATAATCTGTGAGTAATCGTAGATGGAAATGTCCCTCGCCGGTGCGTAAGTATACGCTGCTGTGATGGTGAATTGTCCGCCGCTGGCAAACAAGCCTGCAAGGAGCAGGCATCCAAACTGAGCAAAGCTCATTGGATGAAAATCAAAAATCAGATAAGGCAGTGTTACCAGGCAGGAAAAGGCTGAAAAAAAGAGGACGATAAACGGCCCCTTTACACCGTGAGTTCCTAGAATCCGCACATAAGTGTAGGCGATACCGGCGCCCAGCCCGCCCAAAAGTCCGATGAAAGCCGGCAGCGATGTGGTAAACATCCCCATACCCGGTTTGATTATAAACAAACTGCCGATGAACGCCGTTATGACGCAGCCCGCCGCGAATGGGTGTACCTTTTCCTTCAATAAAATAAAAGAAAACAGAATGGCAAAAAACGGCGACAGTTTATTTAGAATCGAGGCGTCTGCCAGCATCAGATGGTCGATGGCGTAGTAATTACACAGGATACCCATGGTTCCAAAAATCGAGCGCAGCAAAAGCGGCTTCAGCGCACCCTTCGGAACTCTGATGGGCGTATGACTTCTCTTAAGCGCAATAAATGCAAAAAACACCGCCACAAAATTCCGGAAAAAACTCTTCTCAATGGACGGCAGATCTCCTGCAAACCGCACCATCATATTCATCAGTGCGAAGCAGAAAGCCGAACAGATGATCAACAAAATCCCTTTATTCTTCTGACTCATAAAATCTCTTCCTTTTTGTAAAATAATTTTTGTCTTCCTGTATTATATGCATTTCTCTGAAGCGTTGCAAGGGGAAGGAGTCTGTCTTTGCTGCGCAAAACTTGTTTTTTTGCGATATAATTTATCATTATTTTAAGCGGGAATACGTCATTTTGTTTTCTTACATGCAAGTATCATAAAAAGCTTGTTATTATGGTTAATGTTTGTTAATATGTACTACATAGAAAAAGTACGAAATGCGTTGCGATGAATATGGAAAGGAGGATTATAAATATGAAAAAAGCGGTAAACTATATTGTTTTGGTAAATCTGTTATTTATCGTATTGAATGTGGCAGAGCTCATTTATGCTGGATATTTTCGTGATGAATATAATGTAACGGGAGAATATACGGTTTTAAATTCTGTCTTGTGGATTTTGTTGGCCCTGGCTCTGATATCTTTTACGGAATCATGTATCTGCATTCTTAAAAGAAGAGGAGAAGAAAAGAAGATTTTCTTTACTGTTGTGGGTGTAGGACTAACGACAGTACTTCTTTTTGTGAATATTTTTTATGTGAATTACGCATATGGACAGATAAGGAGGTATAGGCCGGAAACTGTGGTTTCTGATGACTCGGCAGGTAATTCTGCTGATTCTGGTTCTGCAAAAGCAGATGGAGAGAAGAAAAATGTTATCCTTGATATATCATCTTATTTTGAATTTGCCTACAGGTGCAGGACGGTAGAAGAATTGAAAGAACATGCCAGTGCGGTTTTAATGGGAACGGTTATGGAGGAACAGCCATGGGTAGATAATGATGCCACCATCGGTACTGATTATACAGTCCAGGTTGATAAATGTTATCTGGGCGGACTGGATGCAGATAGTACGATTACTATCAGTAACCTTGGCGGATATGTTCCGGCAAAAGAATATTTTGACAAACAAGATGATCCAAAAGCAGAGCCGTATAGAAAGGAAATGGAAGAAAATCCTGATAATGCTTATGTTCGTTTTCTGTGTGATGGAGCTTGGCTGCCGGAAGTGGGAAAAAAATACATCTGGTTTGTGGAAGTTTTGCAGGAACAGGGAAAAACGATTTATACTCCGGTCAATGTATATGAAGGGATTTATGAAATAAAAAATAATTCAGTTGAGCGTTTTGCTCCTGCGTCTATGGAAATAATGCCTGATGGAACGGCGGGCATCCCTGAGAATATAATGACATTTTCGCGAATGGAACAAGAAATAGATAAATAAGCAAAGAAAGCGCCCTTGGTTTTTGAAAATACTTTAGTAAAATAAAAAATGTTGCTCGAATTATAATAAAAAAACACAAAAAACTTAAAAAAATTCTGTTGAAATTAAAAGTGAGACATGATAATATAATAATACTAATATACCGTAATACGAAGAGAGGGAACATATTTGAGAACAAGATTAAGTCAGACAGAGCATGAGATTATGGAATTTTTCTGGGACGCACAGAAAGAATACGATTTTAAAGAATTAATGCAGCATTTTAATGAAGAAGGCGGTAAAGAGTGGAAAAAGCAGACTCTCAATACATTTTTAAGCCGCCTTTTGGATAAGGGACTGCTGGAACGGCGGATGGAAGGAAGAAAAGCCTATTACCGTTACCGGCTGGACCAGAAGCAGTACGAGCAGGAGAAGGCGAAAGAAGTGCTGGAGAACGGATACGACGGTAAAATCTCCCACTTTATCGCGGCGCTGACCGGAAACGACAGCATCTCAGACGCTGACGAGCAGGAACTGATGGAATATATTCAGAAAATGTGACAAGGCATGAAAAATCTCTTATGATTCTGTGGGATTGTCAGAATTATAGGAGATTTTTTTGAAGAAGGAAGAAGAAATGAAATTAAAAAAGGTGTTTTCTTTAAAACGGATTTTGTTATTTAGCATATTTCTCATCCTGGGTAGTTTTATACAAAAATCTTCACCGGTTATACATCCTGATACTCCGTTCATCTATGAATTTGGAATAGCACTTCCGTGGGTGTGTATTTATATGGATAAAGGGTATGGTCTGCTATATTTTTGGGAATGTTTGTTCCATAAAGGATATTTGGGAATAGAAATCTTTCCACAATACATCCTGCTATGTGCTGTGGTTGTCAATCTCCTGCTTTCTTTTAGAAATTGGAAACAATTAATAAAATCGTAAGAGATTGTTTTCGTTTTTGTGATAAAGCTCCTACTGATTAATGCTATACTTTCAGTATTAGCACACTGTCGTATCTGTATTGTTTTGTAAAAGAAGGCAGTACGCTGAAATTATTTTGTACGAAAGAGAGAAAAAGTATGGCGTTGCAGATGGCAATGACCCTGGCCGGTACCTTTCCGGTGCTAGGTTATCTGTTTTTAAAGAAAATGTACGGGGAGAAAATCAGGGCGCAGTATTACATGTATATGCTTCGGCTGGGCGTCCTGTTTTTTCTATGTCCGTTTCAGTATTTTAAGTTTCAGTTTCTCCCGATTGCATGGACAGAGATTTTTGATATCCAGCTCTACTGGGATGTGCTGATGAAGAAGCTGTTTGGGTACTCTTTTGTGAGTATTCCCTCCGGGGATGGATATTATTACATCATCTCGGAGAAGTATTTCTATCTGTGGATTCTCTGGTTTGTGATTGTGGCGGTGGCTTTGCTGATTTATTTGTTCTGGTATCTGTATATGAAGTGGAAGATTATGCGACACAGCGTAGAGATAGAAGTCAGTGCACAGGAAGTCGGGGGACAGGCAGACGCGGAACGGGAAGTTTCAGCAAATGGCGCGCCTGTGCAAGGCAGGAAGAATCGACATTGGCAGCGGAGACGGACAGTCAAAATATATGAAAATGACAAGGTGAGCGGCCCCTGTACCATCGGTTGGCTGTGTCCCGGCATCCTGCTTCCTGACCGCGAATATGAGGAATCGGAGATGGAATGGATCCGTCTTCACGAGATGACGCACATTCGGCACAGAGACATTTTCTGGAAGCTGCTGTGCATCCTTGTCTGTATTCTTCACTGGTATAATCCGTTTGCCTGGATATTGCTTTTTCAATACGGAAAAATGAGTGAATATTACTGTGATGAGTGGTGCGCAGAAGGCAGGAGCATGGAGGAGAAAAAGGATTACGCCATGTTCCTCGTGCGGGAAGCGGTGGATAAAAAAGCCGGCGCGCCTGTCAATTATCTGTCAGAGAAAGGAAAGAAAATGAAGGAAAGAATCCGTTTTATATTATCCGGAGGAAAAAAGAAAGGGACGGCGGTCCTGGCCGTCGGTGTTCTGTCCTTCTGTCTGAGCGGTCTGTCGGTGTTTGCCTATATGCCGCCATACGGCGATCTGGATCCAATGGAAAAAAATGGATATTACCTCAATGAATTTGAGATGGAAGAAATGGAGTTGGATACCGATCTTAATTACGATTTCAGTCAGAGCGACGTGCTGTATTTTGATGAAGATGGAAATCCCGTTTCGGGCGTGGAAGAAGGAAATGTGCAGCCATACGCCAAATGCAGCCACAGCAGAACAGAAAAATACAAGAAGGTGAAACATATCCGACTGGATAACGGAGGCTGTAAGGTGAAGGAGATGGAACTTACAAAATGTAAAAACTGCGGCGCGATTGTGAAAAAAGAAGTCCTGTCCGTGACGAAGCGGAAGAAATGTCTGCATTAAATTTTCTTTTTGATATGAAAAAACAGCCGGCCTGGTATTGTCCGGCCTGTGATGTGATTACGATTGACTGTAAATATACAGAATAAAGAGAAGGAAGGATTGCTTGGTCCTTCCTTTTTCTTTTGCGCGGAAGTCTCACGAAATGGAAAAACAAAGATATAATGAGAAAATAAGAGAAAAATAGAGTAAATTTAACATATTTTAAATTATACGGAAAAATAGAGATATTCAAAGTTTGCAATTATAAACAAAAGAAACTATTATAAGTATCAGTAATTAGCACTCGTTGAAATTGAGTGCTAACAATCAAAAAGATAACAATATAGGATTTTGTATAGGAGGCATTATTATGAAGTTAGTACCATTAGCGGACAGAGTAGTATTAAAACAGCTTGAAGCTGAGACAAAGACAAAAACTGGTATTATTCTTACCAGCTCTGCGCAGGAGAAGCCGCAGGAAGCAGAAGTTGTCGCTGTTGGCCCTGGAACAGATGATGTGAAGATGGAAGTATCCGTTGGACAGAAAGTTATCTATTCTAAATATGCTGGAACTAACGTAAAGATGGGTGAAGAAGAATATATCATCGTGAAACAGAGTGATATTCTGGCAGTGGTGGAATATTAATTTGATGGAATGAGATGTAAAGTGTAAGACTAGGAGGAATGATTACTATGGCAAAAGAGATTAAATATGGCGTTGATGCCAGAAAAGCTTTAGAAGCAGGTGTAAATCAGTTAGCAGATACCGTAAGAGTTACATTAGGACCAAAAGGACGTAATGTTGTATTGGATAAAAGCTTCGGCGCTCCGTTGATCACCAACGACGGTGTGACCATCGCAAAAGACATTGAGCTGGAAGATGCGTTCGAGAACATGGGCGCACAGATCGTAAAAGAAGTTGCCACAAAGACAAACGACGTGGCCGGTGACGGTACAACAACCGCTACTGTTCTTGCACAGGCTATGATCAATGCCGGTATGAAGAACCTGGCAGCAGGCGCTAACCCGATCATCTTAAGAAAAGGTATGAAGAAAGCGACAGACGCAGCTGTGGAAGCTATCAGCAAAATGAGCCAGCAGGTTGGCGGAAAAGAGCAGATCGCAAAAGTTGCTGCAATCTCCGCAGGAGATGAGGAAGTAGGACAGTTAGTAGCTGACGCTATGGATAAAGTTTCCAAAGACGGCGTTATCACCATTGAGGAATCCAAGACTATGCTCACAGAACTTGACCTGGTAGAAGGTATGCAGTTCGACCGTGGATACATTTCCGCATACATGGCAACTGATATGGAGAAAATGGTTGCTGAACTGGAAGATCCATATATCCTGATCACAGACAAGAAGATCAGCAACATCCAGGAAATCCTTCCATTATTAGAGCAGATCGTACAGAGCGGCGCAAAACTCCTGATCATCGCTGAAGATATCGAGGGCGAGGCTCTGACAACATTAATTGTAAATAAATTAAGAGGAACCTTCTCCGTTGTCGGCGTAAAGGCTCCTGGTTACGGCGACAGAAGAAAAGCAATGCTCGAGGATATCGCTATCCTGACAGGCGGTACTGTGATCTCCGAGGAAGTTGGTCTGGAACTGAAAGACGCAACAATGGATATGCTCGGACGTGCAAAATCCGTTAAAGTTGAAAAAGAAAACACAGTGATCGTTGACGGTATGGGCGACAAAGATGCCATCCAGGCAAGAATCGGCCAGATCAAGAGCCAGATCGAAACGACAACTTCTGACTTCGATAAAGAAAAATTACAGGAAAGACTGGCTAAATTATCCGGCGGCGTAGCTGTTATCCGTGTAGGTGCTGCTACAGAGACAGAGATGAAAGAAGCAAAACTTCGTCTGGAAGATGCTCTTGCAGCCACAAAAGCTGCCGTTGAGGAAGGTATCATCGCAGGTGGCGGATCTGCTTACATCCACGCAGCCAAATCCGTAAAGGAGATGACAAAAGACTTATCCGGTGACGAGAAGACAGGCGCTGAAATTGTTCTCAAAGCGCTGGAAGCTCCTCTGTATCACATCGCAGCCAATGCAGGCCTGGAAGGCTCCGTGATCATTAATAAAGTTTATGAGAGCGAAGTAGGCACAGGCTTCGACGCTCTGACAGAAAGCTATGTTGATATGATCCAGTCCGGTATCATCGACCCGGCTAAGGTTACAAGAAGTGCTCTGCAGAACGCAACAAGCGTTGCTTCTACCTTACTGACTACCGAGTCTGTTGTAGCAGATATCAAAGAAGAAAATCCGGCAGCAGGAATGCCTGCAGGCGGCGGAATGGGTATGATGTAATAAGAAAGCCCCGGACAGCGGCTGGGATAACACCACATACGAATAGAAATATACAGATGACAGGAGATGCGCGGCCACGCCACGTGTCCCCTGTCATTTTTTATTACGCAAATGTTCCTCCTCCACAGGTGGTTGCGTTTGTATGGGAAAATTGGTAAAATGAGAACAGGACGGCAGAGATGCTGCCGGCGTATCTGAATGAATGAAATAAGACAGGGAGGGAAGAAAATGATTGTAAAGCAGGTTACAGTTCGTGTGGAAAATAGAGAGGGCAAATTAAAAGAAGTGATGGATATTCTGGGAAAGGAAAATATCAACGTGGAAGCTTTAAGTATGGCGGACACTGTGACCCGGCTGATTCTTCCGGATCCGGAGCGTGTGGCGGAGATTCTGAGAAGGCACAAATATCAGGTGGAGCTTACAGACGTGCTGCGGATAAGGATTCCTTCCCGGGCGGGAGCGCTCTCCAACATGTTGGTGGCATTTGCCGGAGAGGGAATTAATCTGGAGTATATGTATGCTTTCGCTACAGGAAAAGGAGATGAGATGATTCTTCGTCCATCAGATGTGGAGAAGGCAGACAGACTTCTGAAAGAATATGTGGAGGATTAGGAAAAGGATGGATATGAAAAAAAGTCTGGTGATACTATGTCTGGCAGCGCTGCTGCCTTTATCCGGCTGTGGTACGGTTCAGGAGATTATGGCTTCGGAAGAAATGACCATTAATACCACAGAGGAACTGTACCAACAGGTGGGTAAGGCATTGAAAGAGGGAAAAAAAGAGGTTGCATTTGTGACAGAAGATTTGTCACAGGAAGATTTGAATCTGCTTAATCAGGAACACGATGGTTTTTACGGCAGTGTGACTCAATATGAGATTAAAACGGTGAAAATGCTCGACCGCTCTTATGTGACATTGTCCTGTGACATCAGTGATAATTACTATGTGGAAGAGGCGCTTCTCAATGGCAGTGAAATTCCGCAGGAGCGCCGGGAAGCGGCAGAGCTCAGGGAGGTTTGTGAAGAGATACTGGCGGTTATTTCTGAGGAAAAATCTGCCTATAAAAAAGAAAAGAAGATTCATGATTATCTGGTGGAAAATGTGGCTTACGGATATCCGGAAGGAGTAGAATCAGAAGACAGCAACGCTTATAATGCCTATGGCGCCCTCGTACAGGGAAAGGCTGTTTGTAATGGTTATGCCCAGGCTATGAAGCTGCTCTGCGATCTGGGCGGCGTAGAATGTGAACTGATTACCGGTACGGCAGACGGAGAGAACCATGCGTGGAATCTGATTCGTTTGGACGATGATGCCTGGTATCATGTGGATGTGACCTGGGATGATCCGGAGCCGGACGATCCGGAGCGGCTGCTGTATTCTTATTTTAATCTCAATGACACGCAGATGGCCCAGAGCCATGTGTGGGAGGCGGCAGATTTTGTGCCGGCAGAGGGAATAAAGTATCAATATTACAGGAAGAATGATCTGTACTGCGAGGATATGGACGCTTTTAAAGAGAAATGCGCTGAAATATTTGACGAAGATGCTCCGGATCATTTTCAGGTTTTGGTTGGCGATTATGAAGAAAATCGTTACTCGGAGCAGAATCTGCAGTTTATTTTTGAATACAGCGGTGCAAGATATATTCATCTGCAGACTATAGGAGAAAAGCCATACACTACATTATATTTTACACTGGAGTATTGATATATCGCTGAAAAATAAACGATACAGTACATTGCTGAAAGATAAATCGGAAAGGATTATGTAATATATGGAAGATTTTTTTAGAGAACTGGAGGAAAGCCTGCGGGGAGAAGTGCCTGAGAGTGAGATCAGAGATTCTCTCAACTATTATCGCCAGTATTTTGCAGAGCAGAAAGCTATGGGGTACAGCGAAAATGAGATTATAGAATCGCTGGGAAGTCCGAGACTTATCGCCAGATCTATCATTGATGCCCGAGAGGCCGTCAGCGGCCAGGATGCTTATGGCGGCGGTCAGGCAGATTACTACGACGGTGGAGCGGCGGGCAGCTATAACAGTGGCCAGAGTGGATATTATGGCAGCGGACAGGACGGCGGAACAGATTCGGATGGATACTATGATGCCGGAGAAGGAAGATACCACAGTTATGAGGACGACCGGACAAACATACAGATAAAGAAGATCGGCGGCCTGAAGCTGGTGTTCGGAATAATTCTTGTGTTGATTGTTCTTGCGCTGCTGATTCGGGTGTTGCTGCCGGTGGTAGTCGTGCTCATTCCGGTGCTTTTGATCCTGCGGCTGATTCGGGGCAGCCGATGACGAAGCTGCGGGGAAGCTGTAACAGAGATTGTTGGCGGCGGTCGGTGAAATATAACAGAGAGATTGACACATAAAGAAGGGATTTTGTATGCTGGATATAAAACGAGCAGAAAAAGAGACGGAAGAAAGACAGGAAGAATACAGCCGGCTCCGGCAGGAGTTTCATCGGATTCCGGAGCTGGGATTTGAAGAGGTGGAAACCACGGAACAAATCTGCCGGTATCTTTGCAAATTGGGACTTGTTCCGCATCGTTTGCATCCAACAGGAGTTTTTGCTTATATCGGACCGGAAAAAGCATTTACCATCGCTCTCCGCGCAGATATCGACGGACTTCCGGTGGAGGAAGAGACAGGAGTCGATTTTTCATCTGTTTATCCTGGCAGAATGCATGCCTGTGGTCACGACGGGCATATAGCCGGGCTTCTCGGCGCGGCGGCCTTGCTGAAAGAGCAGGAGGATACTCTCTCCGTCCGGGTAAAGCTGATCTTTCAGCCGTCAGAAGAAAATACGCAGGGCGCAGCGCATATTATTGCGCAAGGCGTTTTAAATGATGTGAATATTATTTTTGGTCTGCACCTCTTTTCGGACAGAAAGACAGGAGAGATTTCTGTTGAAGAAGGGCCGCGGATGGCGCAGACCGACCGGTTTTCTATTGTCTTTGAAGGGAGAGGCGGCCATGCGGGCAAACCTCATCAGTGCGTGGATGCCACGGTGATGGCGGCGGAATTCGTGGTCAGTGTCCAGAGTATTGTATCCAGAGAAATAGATCCGGCGGAGGGCGCGGTGGTGACCATTGGCTCGTTCCATTCCGGCAGTCAGTATAATGTCATCTCCGGACGGGCAGAGATTGAAGGGACATGCCGAAGCTTCCGGGAGGAAACGGCGCTTCATCTGAAACAGGCGGTGGAAGCGAGGGCGGAGCATATCGCCGCCTGCTATGGCGGGAAGGCGAGTGTTGACTATCATTATGGAGCGCATCCGCCTCTTTGCAACGATGCCCGTCTTACAGAATGCATTGCCGCCGAGGCAGAACAACTTCTCGGCAGGGAACTGTGTCACATGCCGCCGCTGATGCTGGGAGAAGACTTTTCCTGGTATCAGACAAAGGTGCCGGGAGTCTTTGCATTTGTGGGCTGCGGAGATCCGGCGGCAAAGGAATATTTTCCAAATCACCATCCCTGCTTTGATATTGACGAGAGAGCGCTGCGGGACGCCGTGCTTTTACATCTGGCGGCTGTGCGGGCAGCGGAGAAATATACAGATGCATAAAATGTAACGATAGTTGCAAAAATAGAATTAATTATATTTTTTGAAAAAAACAGAAAAAAGAATCATTTTCTTGTTGACAGCAGAAAGTTTTTGTAATATAATAAGTTTCGTTGAGTGATGTGGGATCTTAGCTCAGCTGGGAGAGCATCTGCCTTACAAGCAGAGGGTCATAGGTTCGAGCCCTATAGGTCCCACTTTTACATCACATGGCGGGATAGCTCAGTTGGCTAGAGCACACGGTTCATACCCGTGGTGTCGCTGGTTCAAATCCAGTTCCCGCTATTTTTTATTATTACGGAGAGCATATCTGCATGGCGGGTATGCTTTTTTTCATAGAAATTCCGTTGGGATTCCTTCGAGGCAAAAACTCTGTATATGAAAGATATATTTATGAAAAATATGTTTATGAATGTTATGATTACGGGAAAGGACAGGAGACAGTATGAGAATCGGAAGTGGGTATGACGTTCATCGTCTGACAGAAGGACGTAAATTAATTCTTGGCGGCGTGGAGATTCCTTTTGAGAAGGGACTTCTGGGCCACTCGGATGCGGATGTGCTGGTACATGCCGTCATGGATGCGCTGCTGGGAGCGGCCGCGCTGGGAGATATCGGCAAACATTTCCCGGATACCGACCCGGCATATAAAGGGGCGGACAGCATGCAGCTTCTGAAAGAGGTGCGCCGTCTCATTGAGGAGAAGGCATATTTTATCGAGAATATTGACGCCACAGTGATCGCACAGCGGCCAAAGCTTGCGGGCTATATCCCGCAGATGAAGAAAAATATTGCGGATGTGCTGGGGTTAAGCGAAGAGCAGGTCAATGTGAAGGCGACCACGGAGGAAGGTCTGGGATTTACCGGAGAGGGTCTTGGCATCGCCGCCAGCGCAGTCTGCCTGCTCTCAGAGATTCAGAACTATGTGGGCGCTGATGTGATGTTTGAAGAAAGAAACTGCGCGGGCTGTCAGGGCTGCTGCCAGCTGGGAGGACAGGAAGAATGATTATCAGGGAAAATGGCCGGCACAGGGAGGAAGTCTACGCCATGTGGCAGAGAAACTTCCACGATCCGGTGCCGTACGCAGATTTTTATTTTACGGAAGTTTACGGAAAAAACGAGGTGCTGCTGAATGTGACTGACACAGCGGGAATAAAGGGTTCAGCTGCATCAGAAATGCCGGCGCTTCATGCGGCAGCCATGGGAGAGGAGCTTCCGAATGAGGTTTCCGGCGACATCCGGGGGATGCTTCACCTGAATCCCTATGAGCTTCTGGTGCGGGGTAAATGTGTGGACGCCAACTATATCGTTGGTGTTGCCACCGATGAGGAGTTCCGTCGCCAGGGCGTGATGCGGGAGCTTCTCACAGATACCTTTGCCCGTCTGAGAAATCGGGGAGAGATGCTCACTTATCTGATGCCTGCCGACGAGAACTATTATCTGCCGTTTGACTTCCGGTTCGGCCTCAGCCAGCTGGAACAGGAGATTGAGTGCTTTGGACAGGCTCCTGCGCCGGAGAAGGAAGTCTTCCGTTTTGCCGCCGGTCTTCCGGAGAATCTGGAGGCTGCCTGTCAGGCAGAAAATGCAGCGAAAACCAGACGATTTGCCGTCACCACAAAGATCACGCCGGACTACCTGCGCCGGATGGAAAAAGAAGTAAAGAGCGATTTCGGCCGGCTGGTGACCGTGTACCGGGACGGCGTTTATGCGGGACGGTTTGTTATGGGAGCGGAAAATGACTGCATGGTGATTTCGCAGATCGTATTCGTGGAGAATGCAGACGGGACCGCAGACAGAAGAGCCTTCCTCCATGAAGCGCTGCAATACTGCGAGCGGGAGTATCATTATGGAAGATACCAGATTGTCCTGGACGAGACCTGGCAGGACGAGCTTCTGGCGCCGGGCAATTATCACGGCGTCCGGGTGCTTCCGGTGCGCCGGAAAAAGATCATCATGTTCCGGATTCTGAATCTGGAGACCCTTGGAGCCGTTCTCTGCGGCGATAAAGAGGCGGTCTGCCGGATTCATGTGAAGGACGCATATCTGCCGGAACAGGAAGGAAGCTATCTCTGGAACATCGGGAAAGAAGGAAGCGTCATTCGTAAGATCACTGATGATGCGCAGCAGCAAAGAGAAGCATCGGAGAAGAGCGGAGAGCCGGACACAGCGGGAGAAAGCCAGCAGGCTCCGGACGGAGGAAGTATCTCCATCGCCGCGCTCACATCCTTCATTTTCGGAAAGAAAGAAGACCGGACAGAGGAAATGTACGAAGGACTGACAGACGCCGGCCGGGTGCTTTTAGATGCGCTTCAGCCGCTGTCTCCAGGTTGTATTCAGGAGATCGTCTGAACAGAAAACATTTTTTGCGGAAAACAATTGACAAATTTGCGGAAATTGCATAGACTTAGGTGTATATGAAAAAGGCAGAGAACGAAAAGAGTACCGTTTTGCAGGGATACAGAGAGGGGATGCCGGAGGCTGAAAGCATCCTTATTCCATCGGAAGCGGGAAAGTGCATTCGGGAGCTGGCAGTGCGAAGGTCCGGCGGGCATGGACAGTGAGCGCTGCACGTACCAGGCGTTAACGGCAGTAAGGGGATGCCCTGTTTGGGCGTCAATAAGAGTGGAACCGCGGATTACTTCGTCTCTTTTGCAGGGACGAAGTTTTTTTATATTATAGGAAATTCCGCTGGAATTCCTATAATATAAAAGCTCTCCGGGCGGGATGCGCACTCGCGCGCAAACGAACTTTGTCGCTAAAGCGACCGCGCTCGGCGCGAGAGTTCTGCCGAGCAGAACTCTTTGTTTTTTCATACGAATTTCCGTATCATAACAGACAGGAGGATATCATGAAAATATATAACACACTTACAAACAAAAAAGAAGAATTCGTGCCGGTGCACGAGGGGAAGGTCGGCATCTATGTCTGCGGACCGACTGTATATAACTATATTCATATCGGAAATGCCCGTCCGATGGTTGTTTTTGACACTGTGAGAAGATATTTTGAATATAAGGGTTATGACGTGAACTATGTGTCTAACTTTACCGACGTGGACGACAAGATTATCAAGAAGGCCATGGAGGAAGGCGTGGATGCGTCTGAAGTATCAGAAAAGTTCATCAGAGAATGTGAAAAGGATATGCAGGCATTGAATGTCAAAGAGGCAACTCATCATCCGAAAGCTACCGAGGAGATCAGCGGCATGATCGAGATGATCCAGGAGCTCATTGACAAAGGATTTGCCTATGAGAAAAACGGCACGGTATATTTCCGGACAAGAAAGTTTGACCATTACGGACAGCTTTCCAACAAGAATCTTGACGATATGATGGCGGGCATCCGTATCGCTGTCAGCGATGAGAAAGACGATGCCATGGATTTTGTGCTCTGGAAGCCGAAAAAAGAGGGTGAGCCGTCCTGGCCGTCACCGTGGGGCGAGGGCCGTCCTGGCTGGCATATCGAGTGTTCTGTGATGTCCAGAAAATATATCGGAGATACCATTGATATTCACGCCGGCGGAGAGGATCTGATCTTCCCGCATCATGAGAATGAGATCGCCCAGAGCGAGGCATGCAACGGCGAGAAGTTTGCCAACTACTGGATGCACAATGGATTTTTAAATATCGATAATAAGAAAATGTCCAAATCTGCCGGTAATTTCTTCACAGTCCGGGAGATTGGCGAGAAATATCCGCTGCAGGTGATCCGTTTCTTCATGCTGAGCGCTCACTACAGAAGTCCGCTGAACTTCAGCGATACTTTGGTAGAAGCGGCAAAACACGGACTGGAGCGTATTCTCACCGCTGTGGATAACCTGAGAGATGTGCTGGCTGCTAAACAGTCTGGCGGAGCAAATGGAGTTCTCACAGAGGCAGATCAGAAGAATATGGAAGAGGCAAAGGCTTTGGTAGCTAAGTTTGAAGCGTCCATGGAGGATGACTTCAACACGGCGGACGCCATTGCGGCGATCTTTGAGCTGGTGAAGCTGGCAAACGTGACTGCGGCCGACGGTTCTGCGGAGTACGTGCAGTATCTTCTTGACACCATCGTAAAACTCTGCGATATCCTCGGAATCATCACAGATAAGAAAGAAGAAATGCTCGATGCGGATATTGAAGCGCTCATTGAAGAACGGCAGGCGGCCAGAAAGGCGAAGAACTTTGCAAGAGCTGATGAAATCCGTGATATGCTGGCGGACAAAGGCATTATCCTGGAAGATACAAGAGCTGGTGTGAAATGGAAGAGAGCCTGAGAATGGAAGAAAACTTTGAAAAAGAAAAAAGTCTGAAAAAGGAAACTACGGCGGGGATGGAAGACAGCCTGCGGATGATTGCAGATTCCTTTCCGCTGGATGCGCAGAAGGTGCGGACCTATTCTGCGCTTTCCTTTGCGTATATCGGGGATTCGGTCTATGACCTGATTATCCGCACGATGATTACCACAAGGGGCAATACAAAACCCAACAAATATCACAGACAGGTTATTGAATATGTCAACGCAGGGGCGCAGACGCAGATGATGGAGCGCATCAAACCGTATTTGAATGATGAGGAAAAGGTGATGTTCCGGCGCGGCAAAAATGCCAAGCCGGCCAGCTGCGCCAAGAATCAGAGCCTTCACGATTACAGAATTGCCACGGGATTTGAGACTCTCATTGGTTATCTGTATCTGACGGGACAGATGGAGAGAATCATGGAACTTGTGGCCATCGGGCTTTCCGAAGAGCCGGCGGCGCATATAGAGGAGGAAACATGTCTTACGAAGAGAACACTATAATAGGAAGAAATGCGGTGCTGGAGGCGTTTCGCGCCGGAAAGACCGTGGATAAATTGTTTGTCCTGGACGGCTGTCAGGACGGCCCGGTGAAGTCCATACTCAGGGAGAGCAGAAAGCAGTCCACTCTGGTGAAATACGTTTCCAAGGAGAAGCTGGATTCCCTTTCCGAGCATGGAAAGCATCAGGGTGTGGTTGCCATTACGGCGGCCTGCGATTACGCAGAAATGGAAGATTTGTTTGCGGCGGCGCAGGCGAAGGACGAGGATCCGTTTTTTATCCTCTGTGACGAGATTGAGGATCCCCACAACCTGGGAGCCATTATCCGGACGGCAAATCTTGCGGGAGCTCACGGTGTGATCATCCCGAAAAGACGGGCTGTGGGATTGACCGGAACAGTAGCGAAAGTTTCTGCCGGAGCGGTCAATTATACGCCGGTGGTCCGGGTGACTAATATGGCGCGGACCATCGATGAGCTGAAGGAACGGGGTATGTGGTTTGTCTGTGGCGATATGGACGGCGAACTGATGTATCGCCAGAATCTGACTGGTCCTATAGGACTTGTTATTGGCAACGAGGGAAATGGCGTGAGCCGCCTCGTCCGGGAAAAATGTGACTATATTGCGTCAATTCCTATGAAAGGGGATATTGATTCTCTCAATGCCTCCGTAGCTGCAGGGGTGCTGGCATTTGAGATTGTAAGGCAGCGGCTGGAAGCGTCTAAGTGATAAGGCGGCGGTACTTGCAAATTTTAGGTAAAAAATACGGGGCGGCATGTTCATCCTTCTTTAAATGAACATGCCGCCCCTGTTAAATCATCTCATTAAAATTCCTTTTTGCGAAATTCGTTGATATCTTTCTGGGACCATGCATCTTTTTGTCTTACCATTTCCATAATCATCGGCTGATACTTTCTGACACAGATGATGGCTTTATAGTTTCTCAGTATATTCTTCCGGTAATACCAGTCGATGCTGTTGTACGATGGAAAGCTCTTGAGCACTTTTTTGTTCAAAGTATGGTGTTCATCGAAATATTTTTTGGCTGCCTCGGAAAAAGCCTGGTACATTTCTTTTTCTTCATCAGTAGGCAGCGCCTCTTCGATCATGCGGTTCTTTACATCGGCGGCATAACCCTGCAGTTTCTTCAGGGAGACCTTGTGACGGTATCTTGTCAGCTTAAGATAACGATACCAGGTGTGACGGAACTTGATATAATAATCGCCGACTCCTCCGTCATATACGTCCAGACCTTTGCAGAAATTAAAATTACGCCACATATATATGTAATCAAAAAGTATGTTCTGGATGAAATAACTGATCAGGTAACCGGCGCGGTAGAGCAGAGAAGTATATTTTTCATAATATACATACCCTTCCGGCTCCACATGCAGACGTTCCAGATGCCGGCGTCTGGCCGTATGATGAATCTTATAAAGAACATAGATGATTATGATGACGGCGAGCAGACCAAGACGATAATAATTTCTGTGCGGGCCGTTCATAAAAACAGATTGAGATATCCCATAAATGGCGGCAATAAGCGCAGCCATTATTGTTAAAAACATTTCAAACATAGTACTTTTTCCTTTCTCACTATTTTATATCATATCCTATTTTCTGATTGAAAACAACCACTTTATATGGTCTTTTAGGGGAAAAAATATGCATTTACAGGCACTGCTTTTCTTGTTCTTGATGAAATGTCATGATATAATAATTGCGTTTGCGCACAATCAGAGACGGTTGTTTGGTTTTGATGCGCTGCGCGGAATAATTATTGAAGAAGGAGCAGATATGAGAAATATTATATTAACAGGAATGCCGGGAGTGGGAAAGAGTACGATCGGCGTTATTCTTGCCAAGGAACTGGGATATCAGTTTGTGGATTCGGATTTGCTGATTCAGCAGCAGGAACAGAAGCTGCTCAAAGATATCATTGCTGAAAAAGGCGTGGAAGGATTCCTTGCTGTAGAGAATCGGGTGAATGCATCCATTCGGGCAGAACGTTCCGTCATTGCCACCGGAGGAAGCGCGGTGTATGGAAGAGAAGCCATGGATAATTTTAAAAATACGGGAATCGTTGTATATTTAAAATGTTCTTATGACGCTCTTGCCAAACGTCTGGGTGATCTGAAGGGCCGCGGCGTTGTGCTGAAAGATGGACAAACCCTCAGGGATATTTACGAAGAGAGAAGCGTCCTCTATGAAAAATATGCGGATATTGTCGTTGTGGAGGATGGAAGAGATATTGAGGGAACTCTGGCTCTGGTACTGGAAGCGCTGAAAGAGAAGCGGTGAGAAAGTATCCGAAAAATAAATTGTATTAATTTTTTGAATTTTTGAATTTTTTAAAAAAATGTTGTTGACAAGAATGTCAAGTCATGGTAGAATCTTTTTTGTTGAGATGATTCTCAGTGCTGCCTTGGCTCAGTTGGTAGAGCGTCGCCTTGGTAAGGCGGAGGTCGGCGGTTCAAATCCGCTAGGCAGCTCTTCTAAGAACCGGAATACTTTTCAGTACTCCGGTTTTTTCTTTTTTCAGTCTGGTCTTATCAGTACATTTATTTGTACGAATCTTTTTTTATCAGTTTATATGTTCTCACGAATCTATTTTTCGGAAACCATTTCTGCTTTGAAAATAATAAAAATTTGAATCTGTGTATAAATCTGGATGGATGGGAAATACTTTTGAATATCCGCCAGTAAATTTTTTTGTGAACCTTTTTTACAAAAAAATGTAAATAGTTATTAATAAACTATTACAAAAATGCATATACTTTATTAACCCCAAACCAGTTTTATTAATCAGTTATAAAATAAAAGGGAGAGGTGCATGAATTTGAAGAAGAAGCACAGATATCAAATGAGAACATATGCGATCATTGCTGCCATCGGCTGTCTGGTATGTTTCCAGTCATTGAACGCGCAGACGTTATCCCCGTTTTCTATGGAGGAAGGAACGAAAAAAAATATCGCGTTTTCCCTGATGGGAACGGAGACGGTAAAAGGGGTTGTGAAGAAGGATACGGAAAACAAAGGAAGCGCGGGAAGGACCAGCGGCAGCGAGACCATGGAGAATCTTAAAATGTATACAAAGACACTGACGGAAGAAGAGAAAAATATACTTTATAAAGTGGTTTCTATGGAGTGTGACACCGGTTATGAAGGTTCCCTGGCAGTGATAAGTTGTATGATGAACAGAACCCGTTCTGATAAATATTCTGATGATCTGATGGATGTGGTGACAGAAGATTCTCAGTTTACTGCTTATTATGATAAGGAAACGGGAACTTATCCTTATCTGGACCGGGAGCCGTCCGAGGAGTGTATTGCTGCTGTGGATGATGCTTTATATAAAGGAAAGAGAAATATTCCTTCTTATATCTTGTATTTTCGATCTTCTGATTATGATAGTCTGAGTGGTTACGAGACATACGGGCAGATTGGCGACAACACTTATTTTTATCTGACAGAAGACAGATATGAGATGCAGTAGGATGAATAAAAATAGAAAAATGACATGAAAAAAATGACGGCGAGCGTATGAGTATGCCGTCATTTTTTTACTTTATATAGATGCGGCTGATTTTTTCTTGTGCCGATTTTGTAATTATGATATGATAGAACGCAGTTAGCAGGCCGGGAGCCTGCACATTCGTTTACCAGGAGGATGACAATGGAAGGAAATGTATCGAAAAATTTTATTGAACTGGCAATTGATAAGGATTTGGAAGAGGGCGTATACGATCATGTGATGACTCGTTTCCCTCCGGAGCCTAACGGATATCTTCATATCGGCCATGCAAAGGCGATTCTGTTAAATTACGGGCTGGCGCAGGAATATCACGGAAAGTTTAATTTAAGATTTGATGATACGAATCCAACGAAAGAAAAAGTGGAATTTGTGGAATCAATCAAGGAGGACGTGCAGTGGCTTGGCGCGGATTTTGAGGATCGCCTGTATTTTGCTTCGGATTATTTTGATCAGATGTACGATGCGGCGGTAACCCTTATCAAAAAAGGAAAAGCCTATGTGTGTGATTTGTCGGCGGAGGAGATCCGTGAATATAGAGGAACATTAAAAGAGCCTGGCAAGGAGAGTCCGTACCGGAACCGTTCCGTGGAAGAGAATCTTGATCTGTTTGAGAGGATGAAAAACGGAGAGTTCAAGGATGGCGAGAAAGTGCTCCGCGCCAAGATCGACATGGCCAGCGGCAACATGAACATGCGCGACCCTGTCATTTACCGCGTTGCCCACATGCACCATCACAACACCGGAGATAAGTGGTGCATTTATCCGATGTACGATTTTGCCCATCCGATCGAGGATGCCATCGAGGGTGTGACCCACTCTATCTGTACCCTGGAGTTCGAGGATCATCGTCCGCTTTACGACTGGGTAGTACAGGAGGTGGGATTTGAGCAGCCGCCGAGACAGATCGAGTTTGCGAAAATGTATCTGACCAACGTGATCACCGGAAAGCGTTATATCAAGAAGCTGGTGGAGGACGGCATTGTGGACGGCTGGGATGATCCGCGGCTTGTATCTATCGCGGCGCTCCGGAGAAGGGGATTCACGCCGGAATCCATCCGGAATTTCATCGAGCTGGCCGGCATTTCCAAAGCGCAGAGTTCTGTGGATTACGCCATGCTGGAGTTCTGTATCCGTGACGACTTAAAGCTTAAGAAGTCCCGTATGATGGCTGTGCTCGATCCGGTGAAGGTGATCATTACTAATTATCCGGAAGACCAGATTGAGTATCTGGATGTGGAGAATAATAAAGAAAATGAGGAACTGGGCGTCCGGAAGGTAGCTTTCGGCAGAGAACTGTATATAGAGAGAGAGGATTTCATGATTGATCCTCCGAAGAAATATTTCCGTCTCTATCCGGGCAATGAGGTACGTCTCATGAATGCATATTTTGTCACCTGTACCGATTACAAGACCGATGCGGAAGGAAATGTAACGGAAGTTTACTGTACCTATGATCCGGAGACAAAGAGCGGCAGCGGATTTACAGGCCGCAAGGTAAAAGGAACCATTCACTGGGTATGCGCATCCGAGTGTGTGGACGCGGAAGTTCGTCTCTACGAGAACATCGTTGATGAGGAGAAGGGTGTCTATAATGAGGACGGAAGTCTGAATCTCAATCCGAATTCTCTGACGGTACTGCCTCACTGTAAGCTGGAGGCAGCGCTGAAAGACAGCAAGGCCTACGACAGCTATCAGTTTGTGCGTAACGGCTATTTCTGCTGTGATTCCAGGGACAGCAGTGAGGATCATCTGGTATTTAACCGGATTGTATCACTGAAGAGCTCCTACAAACCAAAGAAATAAGTATGCCGTTTCTATCGATTTAGTAAAAAATAATAGAGAATATCTCATGTTTTTTGGTGATTTTCTCAGCTTTTTTGTTGAATATACTTGTTTTTTTTGCTTATTCATGGGATAATATTGACAGCGCACACAATGATGATTTTTCTCATCATTGTGTGTGATATTTTAAGTGAGGTGGAAAGACGCATGTACAAAATTGTAAAAAAACAGACATTGAATAATGCGGTGGAACTGATGGAGATTCATGCTCCTTTCGTCGCAAGAAAATGCGAACCGGGACAGTTCATCATTATTCGTGTGGATGAGGATGGAGAGAGGGTGCCTCTCACCATTGCCGACTATGACCGTGAAAAAGAGACGGTTACAATTATTTATCAGGTAGTCGGCTACAGCACAGAGCTCTTGAGCAAGAAGCAGGAAGGCGATTACGTGCAGGATTTCGTGGGACCGCTTGGGGTTCCTGCTGTTCTCGAAAAGAAGGAGAACAAGGTGATTGGCGTGGCCGGCGGTGTCGGTGCAGCGCCGCTTTATCCGCAGCTTCGCAAGCTGGCGGCTATGGGTACAAAGGTTGACGTGATCATCGGCGGAAAGAGCGCCGAGTACGTTCTGCTTGCCGACCAGTTCAGAGAGTTCTGCGAGAATGTATACATTGCCACAGACGATGGAAGTCTTGGCACCAAAGGATTTGTTACGACGGTTCTTCAGGACCTTCTCGACAAGGGGGAGGTATATGATGAGTGTATCGCCATCGGTCCGCTGATCATGATGAAGAATGTTGTAAATGTAACCCGTCCATTGAATCTTCATACCATGGTTTCCCTGAACCCGATCATGATCGACGGTACAGGAATGTGCGGCGGATGCCGTGTTACGGTTGGCGGAGAGACGAAGTTTGCCTGTGTGGATGGTCCTGACTTTGACGGATTCAAGGTTGACTTTGATGAGTGCATGAAGAGACAGGGCATCTTCAAAGAGGAAGAACATCAGTGCAAAATTGGAAGGGGAGCAAAATAAAATGGCAAAAAAGAATATGAGTCTGACTAAGGTTCCGATGCCGGAACAGGACCCGAATGTAAGAAATAAAAACTTCAGCGAGGTGGCTCTTGGCTATACGGCAGAGATGGCCATGGAAGAGGCGACCCGCTGCTTAAACTGTAAGAATAAACCGTGCGTGGGCGGATGCCCGGTCAACGTGCCGATTCCGGAATTCATTGAGAAGGTGGCAGCCGGCGATTTCGAGGGCGCTTATGAGGTCATTACCAGTGAGAATGCTCTGCCGGCTATCTGCGGACGAGTATGTCCACAGGAGAACCAGTGTGAAGGAAAGTGTGTCCGCGGTATCAAAGGCGAGCCGGTGGGTATCGGACGTATGGAACGTTTTGTAGCTGACTATCATATGGCTCACGCAAAACCGGTGGAAGCGGACATTGAGAAAAACGGTCATAAAGTAGCTGTCGTAGGTTCCGGCCCTGCCGGTCTCACTTGTGCGGGCGAGCTGATCAAGAAAGGCTACGACGTAACTATTTTTGAAGCTTTACATAAGGCCGGCGGCGTGTTGAGCTATGGTATTCCTGAGTTCCGTCTGCCAAAGGATCTGGTAGCTAAAGAGATCAAGAGTGTGGAAGATCTGGGTGTTAAGATCGACACCAACGTGATCGTTGGCCGTTCCATCACCATCGACGAGCTGATGGAAGACGGTTATGAGGCAGTGTTCGTCGGAAGCGGCGCGGGACTTCCTCGTTTCCTGAATATTCCGGGTGAGAACCTTCTTGGCGTATACTCCGCCAACGAGTTCCTGACCCGTGTCAATCTGATGAAAGGATACAAGTTCCCTGAAGCTCCGACTCCTGTGAAGGTTGGCAGAAGAGTAGCAGTTGTGGGCGCCGGCAATGTTGCCATGGACGCTGCCAGAACAGCCAAACGTCTTGGAGCAGAAGAAGTATATATTGTATACAGAAGAAGCGAAGAGGAGGCGCCTGCCCGTCTCGAAGAGCTTCATCACGCCAAAGAAGAGGGAATCATCTTCCGTTTCCTGAATAATCCGGCAGCTATTCTCGGCGATGAAAACGGCTGGGTAAAAGGCATGGAAGTAGTAAAACAGCAGCTGGGCGAGCCGGACGCATCCGGAAGAAGACGTCCGGAACCGATCGAAGGCTCCAACTACGTCATGGACGTGGAGACCGTCATCATCGCCATCGGCCAGAGTCCGAACCCTCTGATCCGTCAGACAACACCAGGTCTTGACTGCCAGAAATGGGGCGGCATCATCGTCAACGAGGAGACCATGGAATCCTCCAAAGAGAATGTCTATGCCGGCGGAGATACTGTGACAGGAGCAGCCACCGTTATCCTTGCCATGGGTGCGGGCAAACGCGCGGCAGCAGCTATTGATGAGAAGCTGTCCGCCAAATAAATAGAGACCGGCAGGAAGCTGTCTCTGAAATATAATCGAATTATGAAAGGATGTTTTCCGTATCTGCGGTGCGGACGACATCCTTTTTTATTCCCGCAGGAAATTCCTTTGGAATTTCTAATATACTGTGAATTTCACTAATAATTTCTGAGATTTCAGATAAAAAAACGTACGATTAACTTGTTGACAAAATCTGAATTTCTGTGATAACATAACTTACTAATATCACAAGGCAGTCATGCTTTTCCTGATAGAGAAAGAAGGGCGGCCTGAGAGAAACTAATGAATCAACATTGACAGGAAGGAAGTTAGATATGGGAAAAATTATCGGAGAGGGAATCACATTTGATGACGTATTATTAGTGCCGGGATACTCTGAGGTCATTCCGAATGAGGTAGAGCTTCATACCAAGCTTACCAACAAGATCCAGCTGAATGTTCCGTTAATGAGTGCCAGCATGGATACGGTAACCGAGCACCGGATGGCGATTGCCATGGCCCGTCAGGGAGGCATCGGCATCATCCATAAGAACATGAGTATTGAGCAGCAGACCGATGAAGTGGATAAAGTAAAGCGTTCCGAGTACGGTGTTATCACTGATCCGTTTTATCTTTCTCCGGACCATACTCTCCGCCAGGCGGAAGAGCTGATGTCCAAGTTCCACATTTCCGGCGTTCCTATCACAGAGAACGGCAGACTGGTGGGAATCATCACAAACCGTGATCTGAAGTTTGAGACGAACTTTGACAAAAAGATTAAAGAGTCCATGACATCAGAGGCAGACGGGCTTGTCACTGCCAGAGAGGGTATCACCCTGGAAGAGGCAAAACAGATCCTCGGCAAGGCAAGAAAAGAAAAACTTCCTATCGTTGATGAGAATTTTAATTTAAAGGGCCTGATCACTATTAAGGATATCGAGAAACAGATTCGTTATCCTCTTTCCGCAAAAGATGAGAACGGACGTCTTCTCTGCGGTGCTGCTGTAGGATGCACACCGGATATCCTGGATCGTGTGGATGAGCTGGTGAACGCACAGGTGGACGTGATCGTCATTGATACCGCTCATGGACATTCTGCAAATGTGCTGAAGACATTTGCCCTTGTCAAAGAGAAATATCCGGACCTTCAGGTCATCGCCGGTAACGTTGCCACAGGCGAGGCTACAAAGGCGCTGATCGACTGTGGTGTGGATGCGGTAAAGGTTGGTATCGGACCTGGATCTATCTGTACGACCCGTGTGGTTGCGGGTATCGGTGTACCGCAGATCACAGCGATTATGGATTGTTATGACGTGGCAAAACAGTACAATATCCCGATCATTGCCGATGGAGGCATTAAGTTCTCCGGTGACATCACAAAAGCTATCGCGGCAGGAGCCAACGTAGTAATGCTCGGCGGACTTCTGGCTGGCTGTGATGAGAGCCCGGGAAGCTTTGAGTTATATCAGGGAAGAAAGTACAAAGTATACCGCGGTATGGGTTCACTGGCAGCTATGGAGAACGGAAGCAAAGACCGTTATTTCCAGGAGAATGCGAAGAAACTGGTTCCGGAAGGCGTGGAAGGCCGTGTGGCTTACAAAGGTTCAGTGGAAGATACACTTTTCCAGCTGATCGGCGGCCTGCGTTCCGGTATGGGCTACTGTGGAGCAAAAACCATTGAGGAATTGAAAGAAAAAGGAAGATTCGTAAAGATGTCCGCCGCTGCCCTTAGAGAGAGCCATCCGCATGACATTCATATCACAAAAGAAGCGCCGAACTACAGTGTGGAATAATCGGTGAAAAACCGTCGTGAAATGACTGACGGCAACATATATGGAATACAGAGCCGCTTGGCAGGGTATTCCGGATAGAGGGGAACAGGCTGCTGCAGATGGAAGAAGACGACAGGAACCAATCTGCACAGCCTGTTTTCTTTTTATTATGCAGGATAATAATGAATAATAAACAATATGCTGAGCATAAAGAGGAGATAGTCCCGGGGAGAGGAAATTTGCAGGAAAGGACCGTTTGTTTTGTCTCAGATTAAATTTCCAAAAAGGAAGAGTGGCAGAAAGAGAAAAATTCAGGCATATCAGAAGCTTCTATATAAGAAGGTTTTGTTTTATAAGAAGAAGAGAAAAAAGAGAACGTTTTATAAAAAGGGTTCAAATAGAAAAATGGGGAGAGGTATTTTTTCCCGGAAAAATTTTGAGATTTTTGGAACAATATGTTTGTTGTCACTGGCAGTGGTGGTTTTTGGACATGTCGTTCGATGGAATCCCACTGCCCGGAAAGAACCCAATGTGGTACAGCAAAAGCTTTCCACCAGCGAGGACTATCAGATTCTTCCGGCGGAAAGCGGGCCGTGCGGGAGACCGGAGATCATTCAGGATTTTATTGTGGAGAACCCTTACAGCCGCAGCGGTATTCCACTCGACGCGGTAAACGGAATTGTAGTACATTATGTGGCTAATGCCGGTTCTACTGCAGAGGAAAACAGGAATTATTTTGAGAATCTGAAGGATACGCATCTGACAAAAGCAAGCAGTCATTTTATCATTGGGCTGGACGGAGAGATCATACAGTGTATCCCTCTGGATGAGATTTCTTATGCATCCAATGAACGTAATTCGGATACGATTTCTATTGAATGCTGTCACAGAAAAGAAAATGGAAAGTTTACAAAAAAAACTTATAAGTCGCTGGTGAAACTCACTGCCTGGCTGTGTGCTTCTTACGGAATTCCGTCATCGGATGTAATCCGGCATTATAATGTGACCGGTAAGCTCTGTCCATTGTATTTTGTCCGTCACGAGGATGCCTGGACGGAATTTCTTTCAGATATTCAGAAAAAATTAGAAAAAAACGGGTAAAATCCGCATAAAATGAATGAAGTGACATGAAAAACCTGCAAAAATGATTGATTATGGCGGGAAAATGAGATATGATTAATAATTGTGAGTATCTGTGTATCGGCACTTTTACATAAATATGAACGCAGCGCATCAGCCGGGATATTTTTCATAGCGGATGTGAGAGAAAAAGATAACAAAAGCTGCCGGCAGAAAAACGTAAAAAGGGAAAGGGATGAAGCAGATGAGCTATAAGATTGGTGTCATTCGGGGCGACGGCATTGGCCCGGAGATTGTTGCCGAGGCACTCAAGGTAATGAATAAGGTTGCAGATAAATATGCAAAAGAATTGGAATATACGGAGATTCTCCTGGGGGGAGCATCCATTGATGTACATGGAAAGCCCCTGACGGATGAGGCCCTTGAGACAGCAAAAAATTGTGACGCAGTGCTGATGGGTTCCATTGGAGGAGATACCAACACTTCGCCATGGTACAAGCTCCCGGCAGAGTTGAGACCGGAAGCAGGTTTACTTGCCATCCGGAAAGGGCTTGGATTATTTGCCAATATGCGTCCGGCATATTTGTATGAGGAACTGAAGGATGCCTGCCCTCTGCGGGAGGATATCATCGGAGACGGGTTTGATCTGGTGGTGATGCGTGAACTGACCGGAGGACTTTATTTCGGGGACAGAGAGACTGTGGAAGAGAACGGAGTATTAAAAGCGACGGATACCCTCTGCTATAATGAAAACGAGATACGCCGCATTGCTGTCCGTGCCTTTGAGATTGCCATGAAGAGACAGAAGAAGGTTACCAGCGTTGATAAAGCGAATGTTTTGGACAGCTCCAGATTATGGAGAAAGGTGGTCAATGAAGTGGCGGCCGATTATCCGGAAGTCACCCTGGAACACATGCTGGTTGATAACTGTGCCATGCAGCTGGTGAGAGATCCGAAACAGTTTGATGTGATCCTGACGGAAAATATGTTTGGCGATATTTTGTCTGACGAAGCAAGTATGGTAACCGGATCTATCGGCATGTTATCGTCAGCGAGTCTTAAAGAAGGTTCTTTTGGATTATATGAGCCAAGCCACGGTTCTGCGCCGGATATTGCGGGAAAGAACCTGGCAAACCCTATCGCTACGATCTTGTCGGCAGCTATGCTCCTTCGTTATTCCCTGAATATGGACGAGGCGGCTGATGATGTGGAACGGGCAGTAAAACAGGTGTTGAAAGATGGTTACCGTACCGTAGATATCATGTCAGAGGGCATGAAAGAGGTGGGAACCAAAGAGATGGGAGACCTGATCGCTGAGAGAATATAAAAATGGCATATGCAATATATATTGGAAACTGGAGGTAATAGACAATGAAAAGTGATAATGTAAAAAAGGGGATGCAGCAGGCGCCGCATCGTTCTTTATTCAATGCGCTGGGTTTTACGAAGGAAGAACTGGATCGCCCGCTGGTTGGCGTTGTAAGTTCTTACAGTGAGATTGTACCGGGTCATATGAATCTGGATAAGATCACAGAAGCTGTGAAAATGGGCGTCGCCATGGCGGGAGGAACACCGATCGTGGTTCCGGCTATCGCAGTCTGCGACGGTATCGCCATGGGACATGTGGGTATGAAATACTCTCTGGTCACAAGAGAGCTCATTGCTGATTCCACAGAATGTCTGGCAAAGGCGCACCAGTTTGATGCTCTGGTCATGATTCCGAACTGTGATAAAAATGTACCGGGCCTTTTGATGGCAGCGGCAAGAATCAATGTGCCGACTATTTTTGTGAGCGGCGGCCCGATGCTCGCCGGACGGGTGGACGGCTGCAAGAGAAGTCTGTCCTCCATGTTTGAGGCGGTGGGTGCTTACGAGGCAGGAAAGATGACGGAAGAAAAAGTAGAGGAATACGTCAGCAACGTCTGCCCGACCTGCGGTTCCTGCTCCGGTATGTATACAGCCAATTCCATGAACTGTATGACAGAAGTCATCGGTCTGGGATTACAGGGAAATGGAACAATCCCTGCTGTTTATTCCGAGAGAATCCGTCTGGCAAAGCATGCCGGTATGAGAGTTATGGATCTGTACCGAAATAATATCCGTCCAAGCGACATCATGACAAAGGAAGCCTTCCTGAACTGCCTGACAGTGGATATGGCTTTGGGCTGTTCTACGAACACTATGCTGCATCTTCCGGCTATCGCCCATGAGGCGGGTATCGAACTGAATATGGATATTGCCAACGAGATCAGCGAGAAGACGCCTAATCTTTGTCATCTGGCGCCTGCAGGCCCGACGTATATGGAAGACTTAAATGCAGCGGGCGGCGTATATGCAGTCATGAATGAGCTGAGTAAGAAAGGGCTTCTCTATGAAGATGCCATCACAGTGACCGGAAAGACTGTCGGTGAGAATATCGCTCATGTCTATAACAAGAATCCGGAAGTGATCCGCCCGATCGACAATCCATATATGGAACATGGCGGAATTGCGGTTCTCCGGGGTAATCTTGCTCCGGATACGGGCATTGTCAAACAGTCCGCTGTGGTTCCTGAGATGATGGTTCATGAAGGACCGGCTCGTGTCTTTGACTGTGAGGAAGACGCCATCGCAGCTATCAAGGGCGGCAAGATCGTGCCAGGCGACGTGGTTGTCATCCGTTACGAGGGACCAAAAGGCGGCCCGGGAATGAGAGAGATGCTTAATCCGACTTCCGCCATTGCGGGTATGGGACTTGGAGATTCTGTGGCACTTATCACAGACGGACGGTTCTCCGGGGCATCCAGAGGCGCTTCCATCGGACATGTATCTCCGGAAGCAGCCGTGGGTGGACCGATCGCTCTTGTGGAAGAGGGAGATATCATCAAGATTGATATTCCGAACAATAGTCTGAACGTGGATATCTCTGATGAGGAGATGGCGGCAAGAAAGGCAAAATGGCAGCCGAGAGAGCCGAAGATAAAAGACGGTTACCTGCTTCGCTATGCAGCGCTTGTGACTTCCGGAAACAGAGGCGCGGTGCTGGATGTGAATCAGTTAAAATAATAGAAAGGGTTGAAACCAGATGAGACAGATTCTGAACGGCTCAGAAATCGTGATCGAATGTTTGAAGGAGCAGGGAGTAGATACGGTCTTCGGTTATCCGGGCGGTGCGATTTTGAACATTTATGATGAATTATATAAACACAGTGGTGAGATTCGCCATATTTTGACTTCCCATGAGCAGGGCGCTTCCCATGCGGCGGATGGTTATGCCCGGGCAACGGGAAAAGTCGGTGTGTGTATGGCGACATCCGGTCCGGGCGCAACCAATCTTGTGACCGGGCTTGCCACCGCGTACATGGATTCGATTCCGGTGGTGGCTATTACAGCGAATGTGGGCGTCAGTCTTCTTGGAAAGGATTCTTTCCAGGAAATAGATATCAAGGGCGTCACCATGCCGATTACAAAACATAATTATATTGTAAAGGACATAGAAAAACTGGCAGATACGATCCGGGATGCTTTCCGTATCGCACAATCAGGAAGGAAAGGCCCGGTCCTCATTGATGTGACCAAGGACGTGACGGCTGCAAAAACCTATTTTGAATCCGTGAAACCGGTAAAGATCCACCCTGTCTGCGATACCATACGGGAAAGAAGTATGAAGGAGGCCTCGGAGATTATCCGCAGCGCAAAGCGTCCGTACATTTTGCTGGGCGGCGGATGTGTGCTCTCCGATGCCAGCGAACAGGTGAGAGAATTTGTGAGAAAGATGGATGCGCCGGTTTGTGATACTCTGATGGGAAAAGGTGTTTTCCCGGGAGATGATCCGCGGTATACGGGAATGCTTGGAATGCATGGAACAAAAGCATCCAATATCGGCGTATCGGAGGCTGATGTTCTGATCGCAGTCGGCTGCCGTTTCAGCGACCGGGTATATGGCAATGCCAAAACCTTTGCGAAGAATGCCAGGATTATCCAGATAGATATCGATCCGGCCGAGATCAATAAAAATATCATGGTGGATATTTCCATTGTGGGAGATATCAAGGCGGTGCTGACAATCTTCAATAAGAGAATTAAAGAGCAGAAACATGAGGAATGGATCTGCCATGTACAGGAATTGAAGGAAAAATATCCGCTGACTTACCATCAGGAAAAGCTTTCGGGACCAGGTGTCATAGAGAAAATCTATGAGATGACAGGAGGAGAAGCTGTTATCACCACAGAAGTGGGACAGCATCAGATGTGGGCGGCGCAGTTCTATAAATACTCGAAGCCGAGACAGTTCCTGACTTCGGGAGGACTGGGAACCATGGGATATGGCCTGGGAGCGGCCATCGGAGCAAAGGTCGGCTGTCCTGATAAAGTGGTTGTCAACATTGCGGGAGACGGATGTTTCCGTATGAATATGAATGAGATTGCAACAGCCACCCGTTCCGATATTCCGGTTATTCAGGTTGTCATCAATAACCATGTGCTGGGAATGGTGCGCCAGTGGCAGAATCTTTTCTATGGAGAGCGCTATTCTGCGACAACATTAAATGACAAAGTGGATTTCGTAAAACTGGCAGAGGCTATGGGAGCAAAGGCGTCCCGCGCCACAAATATAGAAGAATTTGAGAAAGCTTTTGCAGAGGCTTTATCCTGTGGCGAGCCGTACCTGATTGACTGTATTATTGACAGCGATGATAAAGTATGGCCAATGGTAGCCCCGGGCGCTTCCATCGACGAGGCGTTTACCGATGAGGACCTGGCAGCGAAGGAATAGCAGATAGTATCTGCCTTACCTATATATTTATTAAAAAAGGAGACTCAATTATGTTTCAGTACAAATGCTTAAATCCGATTTCAGAGGTTGGATTATCAATTTTTGATGAGAATTATAAAGAGGTAGACGAACTGAATGACGCAGATGCCGTGCTGGTAAGAAGCGCGGCTATGCACGATATGCAGGATGTGCCGAATCTTCTGGCTGTTGCCCGCGCCGGCGCCGGCGTGAATAATATTCCGGTCAATGATTACGCGGAAAAAGGCATTGTTGTCTTTAATACGCCGGGAGCCAACGCCAACGGCGTAAAGGAAATGGTTATAGCCGGAATGCTGTTGTCTTCCAGGGATCTGATCGGAGGCAATCGCTGGGTAGAGGAAAATAAAAATAATCCGGATATCACAAAAGCGATGGAAAAGGCAAAGAAAGCTTTTGCCGGCACAGAGATCCAGAAAAAGAAAATCGGCGTTATCGGTCTCGGAGCCATCGGGGTGCTTGTAGCCAATGTGGCAAGAAATCTGGGCATGGACGTCTATGGTTACGACCCGTATCTGTCATTAAAGAGCGCATGGAATCTGTCCCGCTCAGTGCATCATGTAAATTCTGTAGATGAAATCTTTGAGCATTGTGATTTTATCTCTGTACATGTACCTCTGATGGATACCACAAGGAACATGGTGGGAAGAGAAGGTATTGCAAAGATGAAACCAACGGCAACAATCCTGAACTTTGCCAGAAATGGTCTTGTAGATGAAGATGCTGTGGCAGAAGCGCTGCAGGAAGGAAGACTTCGCCATTATGTAACAGACTTCCCGACACCGAAAGTTGCTGCTGTTGACGGTGTGATCGCGTTCCCTCACCTGGGTGCGTCCACGGAGGAATCAGAGGAAAACTGTGCAGTAATGGCTGTGGAACAGGTGATGGATTATCTGGAAAATGGCAATATCCGCAATTCTGTGAATTTCCCGAACATTGACATGGGAGTATGTCAGACACAGGGACGTATTGCTATTTTGCACAGAAATATCCCGAATATGCTGACACGTTTTACCGGAATGTTCTCTAAAGACGGCATTAACATTACAGAGATGAGTAATAAGACAAAGGACAATTATTCTTATGCAATTTTTGACCTGGATTCTCCGATAGAGGAAGAAGCAGTCAATGAGCTGAAAGCTATTGACGGTGTACTGAAGGTAAGAGTGATTAAATAAAAATCAGAAACAGATGATTATAATAAATACAACAGGGAGATAATAAAAAATGGATCAGAAGTTAAAAGTCGGTATTCTTGGTGGAACAGGTATGGTGGGACAGAGATTTATTTCTCTGCTGGAAAACCATCCATGGTATGAGGTAACAACAATCGCTGCGAGTCCGCGTTCCGCAGGCAAGACCTATGAGGAAGCTGTGGGCGGACGCTGGAAAATGCAGACGCCAATGCCGGAAGCCGTAAAAAATATCGTCGTGATGAACGTCAATGAAGTGGAGAAAGTGGCGTCCCAGGTGGACTTTGTATTTAGTGCAGTGGACATGTCCAAAGAAGAAATCCGTGCCATAGAGGATGAATATGCCAAAACAGAGACGCCGGTTGTTTCCAATAACAGCGCGCACAGATGGACGCCGGATGTGCCGATGGTCGTGCCGGAGATCAATCCGGAGCATTTCGAAGTCATCGAGGCGCAGAAGAAACGTCTCGGTACAAAAAAAGGTTTTGTGGCCGTAAAGCCTAACTGCTCTATCCAAAGCTATGCGCCGGCGCTCTTCGCCTTAAAAGAGTTTGGTCCGAAAGAGGTAGTGGCTACAACATACCAGGCAATTTCCGGAGCGGGAAAAACATTTAAAGACTGGCCGGAAATGGTAGAAAATGTAATTCCTTATATCGGCGGAGAGGAAGAAAAATCCGAGCAGGAGCCTCTGAAGCTTTTTGGAAAAGTAGTGGGCGATCATATTGAGAAGGCTGAACTGCCTGTCATCACAACTCAGTGTGTCCGCGTACCGGTCCTTGACGGTCATACAGCCGCTGTTTTCGTAAACTTCGAGAAAAAACCGACCAAAGAACAGATCATCGAGTGCTGGAGAAACTATAAAGGATTGCCGCAGGAACTGAATCTGCCGAGCGCGCCGAAACAGTTTATCCAGTATATGGAGGAAGATAATCGTCCGCAGGTAAAAGAAGATGTGAATTTTGAAAACGGAATGGGAATCTCCATGGGCCGTTTAAGAGAAGACAAAATTTACGATTACAAATTTATCGGTTTATCTCACAATACCGTCCGTGGCGCGGCCGGCGGTGCAATTCTTTGTGCTGAACTTCTGACAGCGCAGGGATATATCAGCGCAAAATAATAAAGGGGAAAAAGAATGGCATTAGACCTGGACTCTGTAAGAAAATCGATATTGTCAGTGGTTTATGAATATCTTGGACGGACGGGCGTCCTGTTCATGGAATTTTTGGGAAACTGCGTCATAGCTTTGCTGATTCTCATTATTGGCCTGAAACTGTCCAACTACGTGGTGAAACTTTGTAAACGTGTCTTTGAACGCTCAAAAATGGATCTGATGATTCAGACTTTTCTGCTTTCCTGCATGAGAATCGGACTGAAAATCCTTGTCGTTTTTATCGCAGTCCAACAGGTGGGAGTGCAGGCGTCTTCCATAATCGCGGTGATTGGTTCGGCCGGTCTGGCTGTAGGACTTTCTCTGCAGGGTTCTCTGTCCAATATTGCCGGAGGAGTGATTCTCCTGGTAGTAAAACCATTTCAAGTGGGAGATTACATTTTAGAGGAGAGCTCCGGAAAAGAAGGGACCGTACAGTCCATCGGTATTATGTATACCAAACTCAGCAGCATGGATAATAAAGCCATCCTTATTCCAAACGGCAATTTGTCCAACGCCAGCATCACAAATGTGACCAATCAGGACAAGAGACGGGTGGATTTGCTGGTTGGCATTGAGTACAGCGAAGATATAAAAAAAGTAAAAGAGATTTTGTCGGAAGTCATTGAGAGCGAGCCGGTTCTATTGAAAGAGGATCCGGTAAAAGTATATGTCAGCGACTTCCGTGAGAGCTGCATCGATATTGGCATCCGTTATTGGGTGCGGACAGAAGACTACTGGGAATCCCGCTGGCGGGTATTAGAAAAAATTAAATATGCCTTTGATGAGGCAGGTGTGACCATACCGTTTAACCAGATTGATGTGAATGTGATCTCACATCAGTGAACGGCAAATATAAACCCTCTGCAATCCGGAAAATATCGGATAGCAGAGGGTTTTACTGTGTATAGACGCAAAATATAACCGGCGGTTAAAACCATATTTTTATCGGAATAGCAAAGTGATAAGAGTGCTTATTTCGCTTTATCAGCGATCCACTGATCGTTGATGGCGATGACTTTCTCTATGGCTTCCGGTCCCGGCGCGCCGATGGTGTTGCGCTTCTCAATACAGGTTTTTAAGGAGATGGCGTCGTAGATGTCCTCCTCAAAGACAGGGCTGATGGCCTTGTATTCTTCCAGGCTCATGTCGTCTAAGGAGATGCCCTTGTCGATGCAGTAAAGCACCAGTCTGCCGACGATGCCGTGAGCGTCACGGAACGGTACGCCGTGGTTTACCAGATAATCAGCGGCGTCGGTGGCGTTTGTAAAGCCGTTTTTAGCGCTTTTTTCCATTACTTCCGGGTGGAATGTGATGGTCTTTAACATGCCGTTGAACAGAGCAAGACAGCCTTTTACGGTGTCGTAGGCGTCAAAGGTCAGCTCCTTGTCCTCCTGCATATCTTTGTTGTAGGCAAGCGGCAGTCCCTTCATGGTAGTGAGCATGGACATCAATGCGCCGTACACCCGACCGGTCTTGCCGCGCACCAGTTCGGCGATGTCCGGGTTTTTCTTCTGCGGCATGATGCTGCTGCCGGTGCTGTAGGCGTCGTCAATCTCAATGAACTGATATTCGTTGGAGTTCCACACGATGATCTCCTCACAGAAACGGCTCAGATGCATCATGATGATGGACAGTGCATTTAAAAGTTCGATGACATAATCCCGGTCGGAGACGGAATCCATGCTGTTCAGGGTCGGCCCGTAGAATCCCAGCAGCTCTGCGGTCATCTCCCGGTCCAGAGGGTAGGTTGTGCCTGCCAGAGCCCCCGCGCCCAGCGGACAGTAATTCATCCGTTCATAAATATCGCAGAGACGGTCATAGTCACGTTTGAACATTTCCATATAAGCGCCGATGTGATGAGCGAGAGTCAGAGGCTGCGCTTTCTGCAGATGAGTGAAGCCTGGCATGGCGGTGTGGATGTGTTCTTTCATGAGAGAGTGACATGTCTTTGTCAGAGCAAACACTTCGTCCCGGATGGCAAGAAGCTCGTCTCTCGTGTAGAGCTTCATGTCGAGAGCCACCTGGTCGTTGCGGCTTCTGCCGGTATGCAGCTTCTTGCCGGTGTCTCCGATTCGGTCGATGAGGGTGGCTTCCACGAAACTGTGGATGTCTTCATATTCGTCGGAAATATCGAGCGCACCGCTCTCCACGTCGGACAGAATTCCTTCAATACCGCGGAGAATGTCGTCTCTCTCTTCCTCGGTGAGAATACCGGCTGCGGCCAGCATCTTCACATGGGCCATACTGCCCTCCATATCCTGTCTGTAAAACTTTTTATCAAAACTGATGGACGCATTGAAATTATAGACCAGCTTGTCAGTCTCTTTTGTAAAGCGTCCGCCCCATAATTGAGCCATAATGCTCCTCCTTTGCATAATGAATATAAGATAACTGTTCGGCGGCCGTGAGAAGGCACGGCATATCGCCAGATTGTAAACGGGCCGGCGTCCGGAAATATCCGGAGACGCCCGCCAAATGGCTGTCATTTATTTTACATGAAAATTAATGGTCTGACAAGGTTCGCATGGAAAAAACATTTCTTGTGTTCTTAGAAGAAAAAGAGTATAATCAATCTGTTTGTTTACCGCATAAAAAGACTTTGAGAGAGGACATAAGTATGGAAACACAAATAAGAACACATAAGGTCAGGAATACCTTTTTCCTGCTTCTGACATCCCTCATATGGGGAGCGGCTTTTGTAGCGCAGAGCGTAAGTATGGATTACATAGAACCGCTCACTTTTATTTGTCTGCGTTCATTGATTGGAGGATTATTTCTTCTTCCCTGCATCTGGATCATGGACAGACTGGGAGAAAAACACAAACCGATGCGTGCAGAAGGGACAGTAAAAGAAGACGGAAAAGATAATCCGGTTAATATGGCAGCCGGAATAACAGGGAAAGAACGTCCGTACCGCTGGTGGACGGACCGGAAGCTTCTGTTTGGGGGCATGGTCTGCGGCCTTTTTCTGTTTGCCGCCAACTGTTTTCAGCAGACGGGAATCCAGTACACGACGGTGGGAAAGGCAGGATTTATTACTTCTTTCTATATTATAATTGTGCCGCTGCTGGGGATATTTTTCAAACGCTTCTGCGGGGTGCTCACATGGATTTCTGTGGTCATCGCGCTGGTGGGGCTGTATTTTTTATGTATGAATGAGGCGTTTCAGATTCAGCCGGGAGACTTCCTCATTCTGATTTCCGCTTTTTTGTTTGCAGGTCAGATCATGGCCATTGATTATTTCAATACATTTCTTGACGGTGTGAAAATGTCCTGCATCCAGTTTTTCACCGGAGCGGTGTGTGCATGCGCAGGTATGCTGCTTTTCGAAAATCCACAGATATCGCTGATCATTCAGGCGGCGGGCCCGGTTTTATATACCGGAATCATGTCCACCGGGGTGGCCTACACTTTGCAGATCATAGGACAAAAAGGAATGAATCCGACCATGGCAGCGTTGATATTAAGCCTTGAATCTGTATTTTCGGCGCTGAGCGGATTTGTGATTCTTGGGCAGATTATGAGTGGAAGAGAACTTTTGGGCTGTATTTTAATGTTTGTGGCAATTATTCTTGCGCAATTACCGGATTTTCGTCGAATCAGCCATTGATTTTATGCATGAATATGTGTATAATGTTAAATATTATTCAATAAAGGAGAGATTATAATGAAGTTTAGAAAAGTAGTGACATTAGCTATGGCGGCTGTTCTGGGTGCAGCACTTTTAACAGGCTGCGGCAGCAGCACACAGGATACACAGGATAACGCGGCGGAAGGAAATACTACTGCGTCCGCAGAGTCCACAGTTCCTACTGTAACAGAGGGTAAATTAATCATGGCGACCAACGCTTACTTCCCTCCATATGAATATTATGAAGGAAGCCAGATTGTGGGTATCGACGTTGAGATCGCAGAAGCCATTGGCGAGAAGCTGGGACTTGAAGTAGAAGTACAGGATATGGAATTTGATTCCATTATCACTGCTGTTGCCACAGGTAAGGCGGATTTAGGGCTTGCCGGTATGACTGTCACACCGGAGCGTCGGCAGAATGTTAACTTCAGCGATACTTACGCCACAGGTATCCAGTCCGTTATAGTAAAAGAGGATTCCGATATCCAGACCATTGATGATCTGCAGGGTAAGAAGATCGGCGTGCAGTTATCCACCACCGGCGATATTAAAGCCAGTGAAGATTTTGGTGAGGAGAACGTTGAGAAGTTCAACAAAGGTAACGACGCAGTTCTGGCTCTGACCCAGGACAGAGTGGACGCGGTTATCATCGACAACCAGCCGGCTCTTTCTTTTGTGGCAAGCAATGACGGTCTGAAGATTCTTGACACCCAGTATGTGGAAGAAGAGTACGCTGCTTGTATCGCAAAAGATAACGAAGAGCTTCTCGACGCTGTCAACGGCGCTCTGGCTGAGTTAAAAGAGGATGGAACCATCCAGTCTATCCTTGATAAATATCTTGTAGCAGAATAATTCATAAGGCGGTACAGCCGGCAGCATGTGAAGCCGATGTTTCATGGAAGAACCGATGAAACAGAAAGCGATGCAGACTGACAGCCTGTGATGCAGGGAATTGGATGCGCGGACAGCGTCCATCCCCTGCATTTTGTTTGTCACCTTTGTGAACACACATTGAAAGAAAGTGAAGGATGAGATTTTGAGCGAATGGTTTGCCGAATTGCAGAGTAAGTTTGTTTTGGACTTTATTGAAGACCAGAGATATATGTATATTATAGACGGTCTGAAAACAACATTGATTGTTACATTTTTGGCGCTGATTCTCGGTCTGATCATCGGCGCTCTGGTGGCCGTGGTCCGTACCAGTTACAGCTCCATGCGGGAAGAGAACAAAAGAGGTCTGGGTGGTCTGTTGTTAAAGATTGCGGATATCATCTGCCGGGTGTATCTGACGATCATACGTGGAACTCCGGCCCTGGTACAGCTTTTGATCATGTACTTTATTATCCTGAATTCCCCGGAATTCACAAAGACGGTGGTTGCCGTTGTGACCTTTGGTATCAACTCCGGCGCCTATGTGGCGGAGATATTCCGTTCCGGTATTCTGTCTGTTGATGTCGGTCAGATGGAGGCAGGACGCTCCCTGGGGCTTGGCTATGTGGATACCATGACGCAGATTGTCATGCCGCAGGCCATGAAAAACTGTCTGCCGGCCTTGGTCAATGAGATGATCGCTCTTCTGAAAGAGACGTCCATCTGTGGTTATATCGGATTAAACGAGCTGACAAGAGGCGGCGATATTATCCGGGGCGTTACCTTTGACGCGCTGCTTCCGCTTTTTGTGGTAGCTCTTATTTACCTGGTTATCGTCATGTTCTTTACATGGATCATGGGTCTGCTGGAAAGGAGGCTGAGAGAAAGTGATATACGTTAAGAATTTGTGTAAATCTTTTGGCAGCCATCAGGTGCTGAAAAATATCAACGAACATATTGCTCCGGGCGAAAAGGTCGTGATCATCGGGCCTTCCGGTTCCGGTAAGTCTACCTTCCTGCGCTGTATGAATCTGCTTGAGCGTCCGACTTCCGGACAGGTGATCTTTGACGGCGTTGATATCACGGACCCGAAGACCGATATCAATAAGATTCGTCAGCATATGGGAATGGTATTCCAGCACTTTAATCTGTTCCCGCACAAGACTATCATGGAAAATATTACGCTGGCGCCGACCAGACTGAAATTAATGAAGCCGGACGAGGCCAAAGAGGAGGCGCTCCGCCTGCTCCGTCTGGTCAATCTGGAAGAGAAGGCAGACGCTTATCCGGGACAGCTTTCCGGCGGACAGAAGCAGAGAATCGCCATTGTTCGTTCTCTGGCGTTAAAGCCTAAAATGATGCTCTTTGACGAGCCGACCAGCGCCCTTGACCCTGAGATGGTCGGAGAGGTTCTGGAGGTTATGAAGAACCTGGCCGATGAAGGTATGACCATGGCCGTTGTTACCCACGAGATGGGCTTTGCCAGAGAGGTGGGAACCCGTGTCATGTTCATGGATGACGGTATTATTCTGGAGCAGGGTACGCCGGAAGAGATCTTTGGTAATCCGAAGGAAGCCAGAACACAGGAATTTTTATCAAAGGTTCTGTAATCAATATTATCTGGCAGAACGTTTTGTTCCCGGTTCGCTTTGTTTAAAAAGAGAATAGGAAGGTTTTTCTCCCTGAAACAGTGCATAGCGGATGACGTCATCTGCTACGATACACACAGGCGTGAGAAAGAACCATACAAACATAAAGGGCAGGCACACCTGCCCTTTTAGATTAAACGGCATGTTGGAATAATCCCATACGTGGAGATGAAGAATCAGATTGACAACCATGCCGGTCAGAAACTCATAAGCCGTGATGATAAAAGTTCCGAGAATCATTTGGGTGAGAAAGGAGGGCTGGATCTTCGGGTTCTCATTGAGAATGCCGATAGTATAAAAGCTCAGTCCTCCGCAGAAAAACATGGAGATATGAGAATATCCCCGGAAAAGAATTTCAATATTGTAATAGACCATTCCTCCGGTGCAGATGATAAACGCTGTCCGGAGGATTTTTATTATGAAACGGTTGGTATCCATCTTGGTTTGTCTCCTGTGCATCATACAGGATGGTCAGTCATCCTGTGTATTCAATCCTATTATGAATCGCCAGGGAAAAGATTATGCGAGACGGATGCAAAAAACGCCGGCCCAAATATACTGCGCCGGCGTTTGTGTAATGATTACATGAAATTGTATTTACTGCTTCAGAAACATTTATTTATTATTTTTTTCCACTTCCTGCATTTTCATAGCGCGAACCTTGCTTGGCAGACCAAATAAAGTGATGAAACCTTCCGCATCATGGTGGTCATACAGATCGCCGGTGGTGAAGGATGCGAGAGATTCACTGTACAGGCTGTATGGGGATGTTGTTCCCGCCTTGATGATGTTTCCTTTGTAAAGTTTGAACTTCACTTCTCCGGTCACATATTTCTGAGTGGATTCAACAAATGCCTGCACAGCCTCGCGAAGAGGAGTAAACCATTTACCTTCATAGACAATCTGTGCCATACGGTTGCCCATGTCTTTTTTTACATCCATTGTGTCACGGTCAAGAACCAGCTCTTCTAACTGTTTCTGTGCTTCCATGAGGATAGTTCCGCCAGGAGTCTCGTAGATTCCTCTGGATTTCATGCCCACAACACGGTTCTCTACGATGTCCACGATACCGATACCGTGTTTGCCGCCCAGCTCGTTTAATTTACGGATAATATCGGAAACCTTCATCTCCACACCGTTTACGGACTTCGGAACGCCGGCCTCAAAGGTCATGGATACATATTCCGGTTCGTCCGGTGCTTTTTCAGGAGTAACGCTGAGCATGAGAAGATGATCATAATTTGGCTCTACTGCCGGATCTTCCAGTTCCAGTCCTTCGTGGCTGATGTGCCATAAATTCCGGTCACGGCTGTAACTGCTGTCCGCAGAGAACGGAAGGTCAATGCCGTGCGCTTTACAGTAGGCGATCTCCTCTTCACGGGAATTCAGTGTCCATTTGTCATCTCTCCATGCGGCGATGATCTTTAAGTCCGGAGCCAGTGCCTTGATGCCCAGTTCAAAACGAATCTGGTCGTTTCCTTTGCCGGTCGCACCGTGACAGATGGCGGTAGCGCCTTCTTTTCTGGCAATCTCCACCAGTTTGGCTGCAATGCCCGGACGTGCCATGGAAGTGCCGAGAAGATATTTATTCTCATAAACGGCGCCTGCCTGTACACATGGAATGATGTAATTATCACAGAAATCATCAGTAATATCTTCAATATATAATTTGGATGCGCCGGAATAAAGGGCTCTTTCCTCGAGACCGTCCAGCTCTTCTCCCTGTCCGCAGTCTACGCAGCAGCAGATAACTTCATAATCATAATTTTCTTTTAACCATGGGATGATTGCAGTGGTATCAAGACCACCGGAATACGCTAATACAACTTTTTCTTTGCTCATTCTATGTATCCTCCTTCAAGTACTTTCTAAAAATCGCGTAGCTATACTATACGGCATTGCGTGAAAATTTGCAAGTGTTTTTTAAAAAAAGATGAATAATTATTAATTTGTGCTTGCATAAAAATGGGAATTATCGTATAATTATGGTCGTTTAGTAAATAAATATGCATAAAAAATTAACAGACAGGGAAGATTCTCCTTGTCACGGCAGAAAAAATGTGGGATAATACACAATTGCATATGACAAAAGAAAGGAAGAGATAGATGATAAAAGTGGGAATCATCGGTTCCACCGGTTATGCCGGACAGGAGCTGGTGCGTATTTTACTTGGACATAAGGAAGCGGAGATAAAATGGTATGGTTCAAGAACCTACGCCGGAAAGGCTTATGCCGATGTGTTCCAGAACATGTTTACACTGGTTCCGGACATCTGCAAAGGAGAGGATCTGGAGAAGCTCTGCGAGGAAGTGGACGTTATTTTTACCGCGACACCGCAGGGGCTGTGCAGTACTCTTGTAAATGAAGAAATTTTGTCTAAAGTTAAGATCATTGATCTGAGTGCGGATTTCCGTATTAAGGATGTGGAAACTTACGAAAAATGGTACGGTATCAAACATGGAAGTCCGGAATTCATAAAGGAAGCAGTGTATGGGCTCTGCGAAGTGAACAGGGAGAAAATAAAGAAGGCAAGGCTTGTGGCTAACCCGGGCTGTTATCCGACATGTTCGTTTTTGTCGATTTATCCGCTGGCGAAGGCAGGCTGGATCGATATGAAGTCTGTTATCATCGACGCTAAATCAGGAACTTCAGGCGCAGGACGCGGCGCTAAAGTGGCAAACCTTTACTGTGAAGTCAATGAGAGCATCAAGGCATATGGTGTGACGAACCACAGGCATACGCCGGAGATAGAAGAACAGCTCTCCTATGCATCGGGACAGGAGGCGCTCATCAACTTTACACCGCATCTGGTGCCAATGAACCGGGGAATCCTGGTGACTGCCTATGCCAATCTGGTAAAGGACGTCACGGAAGAAGAGATTCGCGCGCTTTATGAGGAGACCTACAAAGAAGAGTCGTTCGTCCGTGTACTCCCGGCTGGCGTCTGTCCGGAGACGCGCTGGGTGGAAGGCAGCAATTATACCGATGTAAATGTAAAGAAAGACGAGCGTACGGGACGGATCCTCATGTTGGGAGCTATGGATAATCTGGTAAAGGGAGCGGCCGGCCAGGCAGTGCAGAATATGAACCTGATGTTTGGCCTCCCGGAAAATACCGGACTTTTGATGCCGCCGGTGTTCCCGTAATATATAATATAGATAAAAAGGAAATGGATGTGAAAAAGTAATGAAAGAAATATCATCAGGCGTGTCGGCTGCAAAAGGATTTCGCGCAGCAGGACTGCGGGCGGGAATCAAGGCCGGAAAGACTAATAAAGATATGGCGATGATTTATTCAGAAGCTCCTGCGGTCTGCGCCGGTACATTTACAAAAAATATTGTAAAAGCGGCTCCAGTGTTGTGGGATCAGAAGGTGGTCAGCGAGGAAGGCCATGCTCAGGCAGTTGTGATCAACAGCGGCATTGCCAACGCATGTACGGGCGAAGAAGGATATGCTAATTGTGAGAAGGAAGCGGAGAAGGCGGCAGAACTTCTTGGCATCGGCAAAAAAGACGTGCTCATCTGTTCCACCGGAGTTATCGGCGTACAGCTTGACATGGATGTGGTGGAAAAAGGAATCGGGATGCTGGCGCCGGCCATGAAGGCAGATGAGGAGTCAGCGTCTGACGCGGCAGAAGCGATTCTGACCACGGATACTCACAAAAAGGAGATTGCCGTTCAGTGTGAGATCGACGGGCAGACGGTGGTTGTGGGAGGCATGAGCAAAGGTTCCGGAATGATTCACCCGAACATGGGAACGATGCTTGCGTTTATCACCAGCGATGCGGCCATTGAACAGCCGCTTCTGCAGGAGATTCTCCGGGAGGAAGTGGAGGATACCTTCAATATGATCTCCGTGGACGGAGACACCTCCACCAACGATACCTGCCTGGTGCTGTGCAACGGTATGGCGGGCAACGATATCCTGACAAAAGAAAGTGAAGAACTTGCCGTTTTCCGGGAAGCGCTTCACACTGTGCTTGAGTATCTGGCGAAACAGATTGCCGGGGACGGAGAGGGGTGCACCCGTTTGTTTGAGGTGGTCTGCCGGGGTGCGGCCACAAAAGAAGAGGCAAAGAAGATCAGCAAGGCGGTGGTCTGCTCAAGCCTGACCAAGGCGGCAGTATTTGGAAAAGACGCCAACTGGGGAAGAATTTTATGTGCCATGGGATACAGCGGCGCATCTTTTGACCCGGAAACAGTGGATATTGTGCTGGAAAGTGATAAGGGAAGCCTCGTCATTGTTAAGGATGGCATTGCTGCCGATTACAGTGAAGAAACAGCCACAGAGATTTTGTCAGGTAATCCGGTCCGTGCGCTTCTCGACGTGCATGCGGGAGAAGCGGAAGCGACAGCCTGGGGCTGTGATCTGACCTATGAATATGTAAAAATAAACGCGGATTATCGTTCCTGAAAAGGAAGTTTTCCAAGAAGACTGTCAGTACAATGCTGCCCGGAATGATTGCCGGGAACGGAAGGAGTAATCATGTTGGAGACAAATGAGATGAACAGCGAGATGATGAAAGCCAGCGTCCTCATTGAAGCGCTGCCGTACATCCGCCGCTTTTATGGAAAGATTGTTGTGGTAAAGTATGGCGGAAGCGCCATGCTGGACGAAGATTTAAAATATAACGTCATCAAAGACGTAGCACTTTTGAAACTCATTGGTATGAAACCGATCATTGTCCATGGAGGCGGGAAAGAGATCAGCAAATGGGTGAAACTGTCAGGCAAGGAGGCGGAGTTTTATAACGGCCTCCGCGTCACCGACAAGGAGACCATGGAGATTGCTGAGATGGTGTTAAATAAAGTCAACAAGGAACTGGTTGGCCTTATGCAGAAGATGGGTCTCAACGCCGTAGGTATCTGCGGAAAGGACGCTAATCTTATCCAGGTGGAAAAGAAGATGCCGGACGGCAAAGATATCGGTTATGTGGGAAATGTAAAGTCCGTCAATACGGAGCTGCTCACAACCCTCATGGATGCGGAGTTCATTCCTGTTGTGGCGCCGATCGGCATGGATGAGAATTTCGATTCTTATAATATCAATGCCGATGACGCCGCCTGCGGCGTGGCAAAGGCAATGGAAGCGGAGAAACTGGTATTCCTGACAGATATCGAAGGCGTTTTTGTGGATCCGTCCAACAAAAAGACACTGATCTCCGAGATGGATGTCAACACAGCGAAAGAATTTATCGCCAACGGCGTGGTGGGCGGAGGTATGCTTCCGAAGCTTAATAACTGTATTGAAGCCATTGAGCAGGGGGTTTCCCGGGTGCATATCCTGGACGGACGGGTAGCGCATTGTCTGTTGCTTGAGTTCTTTACAGAAAAGGGTATCGGAACGGCTATTTTAAAAGAACCGTTATTCTGATGAGAAGTTTTTTTAGCGGGAGGAAGAGCCGATGAGCAAAACACAAGAATATATCAATAAAGGTGAACAATATCTCTTAAAAACCTACAACCGTTATCCGGTGGTGCTGGACAGAGGCGAGGGCGTATATCTCTATGATGTGGACGGCAGAAAATATCTGGATTTCGGAGCAGGGATCGCAGTTTTTGCCCTGGGATACGGTAATCAGAAATATAACGATGCGCTGAAGGGGCAGATTGACAAAATTCTTCATACTTCCAATCTGTTTTATAATGTGCCGGCGGTGGACGCGGCGGAGAAGATCGTGAAGACTTCCGGTATGGATAAGGTGTTTTTTACCAACAGCGGCGCGGAGGCTATTGAGGGCGCGCTGAAGGTTGCCAGAAAATACGCCTATCTGAAAGATCCGTCCAAAGAATATGAATTCATCGCCATGCACCATTCTTTCCATGGACGAAGTCAGGGAGCGCTCTCCGTTACGGGAAACACTCATTATCAGGAAGGTTTTGTGCCGGAGAAACTGCGGGCGGTATTTGCCGAGTTCAATGATCTGGAGGATGTGAAGTCGAAGGTCACAGATAAAACCTGCGGCATCATCTGTGAGGTGGTGCAGGGTGAAGGCGGCGTCTATCCGGCGGACAAAGAGTTTCTTGCCGGGCTGCGCGCTCTCTGTGACGAGAAAGATATTCTGCTTATTTTTGACGAAGTGCAGTGCGGCATGGGAAGATGCGGTTCGCTCTACGCCCATGATCTGTACGGGGTGAAACCGGACGTGATGACTCTGGCGAAAGCCCTTGGATGCGGCGTCCCGGTGGGAGCCTTTGTGACGGCTGAGAAAGCTTCCCATGCGCTGGTTCCGGGAGACCACGGCACCACCTACGGCGGCAATCCGTTTGCCACGGCGGCTGTCAGCGCGGTCTATGATATTTTCGAGGAAGAACATATCACAGACCACGTAAAAGAAGTGGGCGCTTATCTTTATGAGAAGCTGGAGGAGCTGAAAGCAGAGTACAGTCAGATCACCGATCACCGGGGGCTGGGTCTCATGCAGGGACTGGAATTCTCCGGCCCGGTTGGAGATATCATCGTGCGGGCCATGGACAAAGGGCTTATCCTTATGTCTGCCGGCACCAATGTACTGCGTTTTGTGCCTCCGCTGGTCATCACAAAGGAACATGTTGATGAAATGTGCGGCATTCTCCGGAGTGTGCTGACAGCGTAAAATACCATGGTATAAAATAGAAAAAGTCCTCCATACTAGGAATAAAATATAGTATGGAGGTTTTCTTATGTTTGGATGGATTGCCGCGCTCCTGTCAGGAGCGCTCATGAGTATTCAGGGAGTATTTAATACGGAAGTCACCGATAAGACCGGACCGTGGATCACCAATGGATTTGTGCAGCTGACAGGCTTTTTTGTCTGTCTGATTCTGTGGTTTATCAGGGAAAGAAAAACTACATCGGTGTCGCAGATTCTGGCTGTGGAGCCAAAATATCTGCTTCTTGGCGGCGTCATCGGGGCGTTCATTACATTTACTGTGATTGCGGGTATGTCTGCTCTGGGGCCGGCGCGGGCGGTGATGCTCATCGTCTCTTCGCAGGTGATTGTCGCCTATATCATAGAAGTGTTTGGTATCTTTGGTGTGGAGAAAGCGGGATTTGACTGGACAAAGCTTCTGGGTACCGCATTATTTGTGGCAGGAATTGTAATCTTTAAGATGAAAGGTTGACTTTTTTAGGTACAGTTAAAGTAAAATAAATCTTCCCCTCTTGTATTTGAAACAAAATTTAGGTATTATATACTAGATTACGGATTTTTACGTCTGCTTCAGGTTGGGAAGGAGTGTTCTTGATTTGAGGTATGGTGTACGATGGAAGCAGCGGAGTGCTTTGGCAGCTCTCTTCTTTCTGATGTTTCTTAGCGGCGGCTGCGGCGGATTTTCCGGTTTTGCGGATCACGGACAGCTGATGATGACAGAGGAAGCGGCGCCGAAGACTTCTGCTTCTGTGGAAGATGCAGCGGACCAGAGGGATGCGGCATCAGGAACTGGTACAAATGACGGCGAATCTTATGATACAAATGAGGAAAGAATATATGTGCATATCTGCGGCTGTGTGAGGAATCCGGGACTTTATGTGTTTGCTGCAGGAACCCGGGCGGGAGACGCCCTGGAGAGTGCCGGGGGATTTACCAAAAAGGCGGATGAGTCGGCGGTGAATCTTGCCGCTGTGCTCCAGGATGGCATGCAGCTTTATGTGCCGTCTGTGGAAGATACAGTCCAAAACGGCGCAGGAAGCGCGTCTTCCGGGGCTGTGGGCAATGCAGCTTCTGCCGGTGCGGGAAATGTAACATCCGGCAGCGGAAAGGAAAGCGCACTTGTCAATATCAATACGGCGGGAGCGCAGGAACTGATGACTTTGTCCGGGATTGGGGAGTCCAGGGCGGAAGCAATTCTTTTTTACCGGGAAGAGAACGGAATGTTTTCTTCTATAGAGGACATCAAAAATGTCTCCGGTATCGGCGAGGGCATTTTTGAGAGGATTAAAAATATGATTACAGTATAACTTGAGGTGTATTATGGGAAAAAAAGTGCTGGTTGTCGATGATGAACGTTTGATAGTAAAGGGAATTAAATTTTCCCTTGTACAGGATGATATGGAGGTGGACTGCGCCTATGACGGCGAGGAAGCTCTGGAGATGGCAAAAAAGACAGAGTATGATATCGTTCTTCTGGATGTGATGCTTCCGAAGCTTAATGGATTTGAGGTGTGCCAGATGATCCGGGAGTTTTCCAACATGCCTATTATCATGCTGACTGCCAAAGGAGAGGACATGGATAAGATCCTGGGACTTGAGTACGGCGCGGATGATTATATTACCAAACCGTTTAATATTCTGGAGGTGAAGGCGAGAATCAAGGCAATTATGCGCAGAAGCACCAGAAAGACAACTGAGGATGACAAGAAAAAGATTCTTGAGAAAAACGGTCTTAAGATTGACTGTGACAGCAGACGTGTTTTTACCGATGGAAAGGAAGTACGGCTGACGGCCAAGGAGTATGACCTGCTGGAGCTTCTGGCCTTTCATCCGAATAAGGTATACAGCAGAGAAAATCTTCTGAACATCGTCTGGGGCTATGATTACCCGGGGGATGTACGGACTGTGGATGTACATATCAGGCGACTGAGGGAAAAGATTGAAAAGAACCCCGGAGAGCCGGTTTATATCCATACAAAGTGGGGTGTAGGATATTATTTCCAGGATTAGTCAAAGAAAAATCTTCCGATATATTCCCATGACCTATGTGGTAGGCCTTATCTGCATGATCGTGTTCAACTGTTTTTTAGCCATCGCCACAGATCATATGGTTCGCTCCTACCAGAAGAAGGCGGAGGAGCAAAAGGCGTCTTATGTGGAAAAACAGTGCGGTATTTTGGCCAATCAGCTTGTGCTGAACGGAATAAGCGCCTACGATATGACGAAGACATCGGATGACAGAGGATCAAATTTTTTTGAGATGGAGCAGCTCGCCAATGATATTGACGGCCGCATCCTGATCATTGATAACCATTTTGAAATACTTGCCGATACGTACAATAAGAATAATGGACAGTATTATGTGACGGACGATCTGATTCGCGCTTTTGAAGGGGAAGATGTGAGCTATACTTTCGCCGGCACATATATTCAGGTGATTTCCGGTGTCTATAATCAGGACACCGGAGAGATTGAAGCGGTGGTCATGGCGCTTTCTTCAATGGATAGTATCGAGGAAATGATCGGTTATCTTTATGAACAGCGGGCTACTCTGACGGGGCTGTTTTTCCTGATCACGCTGATCGTTATGGTGCTTCTTGTGATATTCATGAGAAAGTCCTTCAGGAATATGCAGAATGAGCTCGACATTATTGCAGAGGGACATCAGGAAGAGAGCATGTCAGAATCCGGGTTTAAGGAATTTAACCGGATGGCGGTGTCCTTTAACAAGATTGTAAACAGGTATAAAGAATTGGAGAATACACGGCAGGAATTTGTGTCCAACGTGTCTCATGAACTGAAGACGCCGATCACATCCATGAAGATTCTGGCAGACTCGCTGCTCATGCAGGAAAATGTGCCGGTGGAGATTTATGAGGATTTCATGAATGACATTGTCCATGAGATCGACAGGGAGAATCAGATCATCAATGATCTGCTGACCCTGGTAAAAATGGACAAGACCCAGGCGGATCTGAACATTTCACCGACCAACATCAATGAGCTTCTGGAAGTTCTCCTCAAGAGGATTTCCCCGATCGCAGAGCAGCGCAACATCACCATCCGTCTGGAGACCATGCGGCAGGTGGTGGCCGAGGTGGACGAGGTGAAGCTTTCTCTGGCCTGCAACAACATCATAGAAAATGCTGTGAAATACAATCATGATGGCGGGAAAGTAGACGTTTCCCTCAATGGAGACCATAAGTTCTTCTATATTCGTGTAAAAGATACTGGAGTGGGGATTCCGGAAGATTGTCAGGAGCAGATTTTTGAGAGATTTTACCGGGTGGATAAAGCCCGCTCCAGAGAGACGGGAGGCACCGGCCTTGGACTGGCCATTTCCAGAAATGTAATTCTTCTTCACAAGGGATCCATCCGCGTACACAGCAAGGAAGGCGAAGGGACAACCTTTATCATTCGTATTCCTCTGAATTATCTGGGGTAGACAGGAGGAGATGATATTATAATGAAAATATACAAAACCGCATATCTTTTTCTTCTGACTCTTCTTCTGGCTGCTTTCTGCGGCGGGTGTGCACCGTCGGCAGAGGAGAGTACCAGTGCGGAGGAGATGAATTCCGCCGATGATAATACCATTCAGCTTTATTATCTGAACGCTGACGGCGATGGTTTTTATACGGTGGATTATACCCTGGAGAATACAGAAGACGTTCTTCTTGCGTCTTATGAGGTGATGTCCCGTCTGTCCGATACAGAAAACAGCAGGACAGACAGCTATAAGCCGGCCATTCCTACCGGTGTGACAGTGAATTCCATCACTCTTGACGGAGTGGAGGAGACGGTGGACATGGGAATCGGATACCGGCAGCTTGATGATTCTGATGAGATTCTCCTCCGGGCGGCAGTGGTAAAGACCCTTGTTCAGATCAAGGGGGTGGATTCCGTACGTTTGACCATCAATGGAGACAGTCTTCTGGGCAGCGATGATAATCCCATCGGAGCCATGACGAAAGATACTTTTATTTTGGAAGAAGATGCGGAAGCTCTCTATAATGACGAAGAGATGGTGACGCTCTATTATGCAGACATGGATGGGGACAGCCTGGTGGAGTATAAAACCAGACTGGAAACCTATGACAATATGCCGATGGAAACCAGAGTCCTGCTGGAGTTGATGGATGTTCCGGACAAACTGGATGTCCAGAGTCCGCTGCCATCAGATTTGATTATCAATCAGACGCAGATTCATAACAGTGTCTGTTATGTTGATTTGAGTAAGGAGATAGAAAATGTACTTCCTGGAGTTGAGGAAAAGGTGATGGTCTATGCCATGGTAAATACCATCACTGCTCTGGGAAACGCAACCTCCGTTCAGTTTACCGTGGATGGTGAGAAAATGGAATCCCTTCGCGATTTCGATTCCTTCCACCTTATGATGACCAACGATTATTCGCTGGTTGACAGTGCCATTAAAGGCAGTGAAAATCTGGAGAAATAAATGAAAAGACCTTTATTACCGTGTGTGACAGGGCTTGTGCTTGGAGAGGCCGCCGCCATATCATCCGGTTTTAAGGGAGCAGTGACTGCGGCTCTGCTTTTTTTGCTGACAGGATTGTGTGTTCTGATATGGCAGAAAAGGCCGGGCCGCTTTTTTGTGTCCGGCAGGAGAATCATGGTCCGCTGTTTTATGTTTGCCATATTTTTTATGGCGGGAATCTTTTTATATGCTGATGCCTGGGCAGACAGGGAGCCGATCCCCGGCGTTTCTCTGCCCCTTGATGGAACTATCCGCGGCAAGATTACATTTTTACAGGTGGACGATGCGGGAGAGTATGATATCACGCTGGAAAATGTACAGTTTTCACCGGAAAAGAAAGTCTGGCGGAGTATCCGGGGAAAGTGCCGCGTGCTGCATTTAAAGACAGATGCTGTGACTGTCTGGCCAGGGGAATGGATCACATGTGAAGGCAGCCTGACAGCGTTGTCAGTACCTACAAATCCCGGGGAGTTTAACAGCGAGGTATATTATCAGTCCCGCGGTATTTCCTGTCAGTTTTTTGCCGATAGCGGGCACCTATATGCCAGAGGACGGTTCTCTCTGGCTGGCGTCGCCTGTAAAATCAAACGGCGCATCGACAGCGTCTATGACAGAATGATGGGGGAGAATCATGCGGCTCTGCTGAATGCCATGGTGCTGGGAGATAAATCTTCGCTCTCGGAGGAACAGAAGCGAAAATATGAGGATAACGGCGTGGCGCATCTTCTGTCGGTATCAGGACTGCATGTATCGATCCTGGCCGGAAGCTGGTTTCGTTTTCTGCGAAAGAGAAAAATTGGTTACGCTCCGGCTTGTCTGGGCGGCATGTTCTTTCTGGGATTTTATGGATGCATGACCGGATTTGGCAGCTCCATTGTACGGGCGATTATCATGTATGCGGTATATCTGGGGGCAGAATACTTTGGAGCACAGTACGACATGGTATCTTCCACAGGGCTGGCCGGTATCCTGATGCTTTTGGATTCTCCGTGGAGGCTTCGGGAAGGAGGGTGTCAGATGTCTTTTGCCGCTGTCATCTCCATTGCGCTGGTACTGCCCTGGATAAAGGAACTGGCAGAAAAACGAAGGGACGGGAACGATGGAAGAATTTATCGCTTTCCCCGTCTACGAAAGAAGTTTAACGAAGCGCTCTTGTCCAGTGTGGTCATCAGTGCCGTGACGCTGCCTGTCGTTCTTCGGGTATTTTTTACCTTTTCCCCGTACAGTGTTTTTATCAATCTTCTGGTCATACCATCTATGACTCCGATGATGGTCAGCGCTATCGCAGCCGGGATTGCCGGGGTTTTTCTGCTGCCTGCGGGGACGGCGGGGACCGCGTGCAGCAGTGTGGTGGAAAGATGTGCAGCTTTCGCCGGAGACGTTTTTATAAAACTGTTGATATTGCCGGCGGAGGCAGTGCTCACTTTTTTTGATTTTTTTCTGGAACAGATGCGGCAGCTGCCCGGGGCGGTCCTGACGCCCGGCTGCCCCGCTCTCATGGAGATGGCGGCGATTTATGCGCTGGAAGGTATGATTCTTTACATTTGGTACCGCCGCCGCTGGAAACTGGGAGTGCGGGCGGCTCTTCTGCTCGGTCTCTGGTTTCTTCTGGTGCCCTCTGACGGGCGGCTTAAAATTACTATGCTCGATGTGGGACAGGGAGACAGCATTCTGCTTCAGCTGCCCGGGGGAGAGTCGGTGCTGATCGACGGAGGAAGCACTTCGCGTTCCGGCGTGGGTCAGTATGTGATTACGCCGGCATTGCAGTATTACGGAATAGCGGAGATTGATTATGTGGTCGCCACCCATATGGACGCCGATCATGTGTCGGGTATCGAAGAATTGATTGAGACAGGATATCCTGTCCGGTATCTGCTTCTTTCTGCCGGAGAATACGGGAAGCCGCCGGACGGACAGACCGGAGAAAGTTCCGGCGGACAAAAAAGAGAAGAAACGGAGCTCGCCGCTTTTGCGCGAAAAGCGGAGCGTGCCGGAATCAAGGCCGTGTATTTTCAGAGGGGAGACGGGATACAGTTTCAAAAAGGGGCGGCTCTCCGCTGTCTGCATCCCTTTGCAGGTTTTGAGGCGGATGATAAGAACGCAGCTTCACTGGTCTTTCATCTGAGTTACGGGAGATTTGACGCACTGTTTACCGGAGATCTGGAATCTTCCGGAGAGGAGGCGCTCTGCAGCTTTCTGGAAACCGGCGCTGAGCCGGAAGAGGGCAGGGGAGAAGGAACCGGCGCATCGCAAAAAGAAAGCGGCCAGGAGAAGGAGATAATCTGGGAACTGCTGAAGGTCGCCCATCACGGCTCCAGATATTCCACGGGCCGTACATTTCTTGAGACAGTTTCGCCGCAGGCTGCGCTCGTCTCTGCCGGAAAGAAAAACAGGTATGGGCATCCCCATGAAGAGACGCTGGAAAGACTGGCGGACTGCGGCGCAAAGATTTATATGACCATGGAAGCCGGGGCTATTTTTGTGGAGACAGACGGAATACATTGGGGAGTGGACACATTTTCTTTGTCTGAAAGACAGGTTTTTTAATAAAGTTGCTATTTTAGCTAAAATAACATATAATATTTTTAGCTAAAAGGAGGTGCTTTTTATGATGACAGCGACAACGACAGAGGTGCAGAACAATTTTGGAAAGTATTTGCAGAAAGTGCAGGAGGGGGAGGAAGTGATCGTATTGAAAAATGGAAAAGCAGTTGCCCGGATTATGTCTTACGCGCAGAGTCTTTCTTTCCTGACAGATTCTCTGACGGGAGTTCTGGAGGGGGATTATGATGATAAAAAGACCCGGGAAGAGAGGATGAGCCGCCATGAAGCTGCTGATTGATACCAATATCATTCTTGATGTTTTGTGCAAAAGAAAAGGTTTGTATGAAGGTTCCGCAAAAATATTCAAACTGTGCGAGCTCAGACAAATGGAGGGAATCATCAGCGCCTTATCAATCCCTAATATTGTATACATTATGCGAAAAGAACTGGATGGAGACAGGATTCGCGACATTCTGGAAATTTTGTCAATTATTTTCAGGATATCTGATTTGAAAGCGGATGATCTGAAAAAGGCGGCGGAAATGAATTTCAGGGATTATGAAGATGCCCTGCAGAATGTCTGTGCGGAAAGAATGAAAGCGGACTATATCATAACAAGAAATAAAAGAGACTTTGCAGGGAGTAAGGTGCCGGCCTTCTCGCCGGAAGAATTTCTGGAAATTGACGCACCTGTCAATACATGTTAAAATGACGGGGAAAATAAATTGACGGAAAAGGTAAAATGAAGGAAATCAGAAGACAGATCAAAGAAAAAGAATTTCATAAAGTATATCTGCTGACGGGAGATGAAAGCTATCTCATTCTCCAGGCGAAGGAGCTTCTGACTCATGCTCTGGTGGCGGAGGGGGATGAGATGAATTACGCGGTTTTTGAGGAGAGTAAGATTGATCTGCAGCAGCTTCGTGAACTGGCCATGACGTTCCCGCTTTTTGCGGAGAAGAGGGTGCTGGTGCTTGACCGGACAGGTATTTTGAAAACCGGAAAGGATACGCTGATTGATATTTTTCAGACATTACCGGAGACCACCTGTATGATTATATGCGAGCCGGAGATAGACAAGCGTTCCAAAGCATATAAATGGATCAAGAAGAACGGCTATGTGGGAGAGTTCTTAAAGAAAGACCAGACAGAAAAAGTGCTCATGCGCTGGGTGGCGGCCCTTCTCGGTCGGGAGAAAAAACAGATTCGGGAGAGTGATGTGCGTTTCTTCCTGGAACGGGTGGGCGACGACATGTTTCAGATTAAAAATGAGACGGACAAGCTCATTTCCTATGTGGGAGAGCGCCCGGAGATCACCAGAGAGGATATTGAGGCGATCACTTCCGGCGAGGTGCAGAATAAGATCTTTGATCTGGTGGCGGCCATCGCCGAGGGCAATAAGCGGCAGGCGCTCGCCTATTACGACGATCTGATTCTTCTGAAAGAACCGCCTATGCGGATTCTGTTCCTTATCGTGCGGCAGTACCGGATTCTGCTGCTCATCGCCAATATGCGCGGTCTCCACAAACCGGACAAGGATATCGCCCAGGCAGCGGGGATTCCCGTCTTTGCCATCCGTAAAAATGCGGCGCAGCTCCGGGGCTACACCATGTCCTCGCTGGAGCACTGCATTGCCTCCTGTATGCAGATCGAAGAGGAGGTAAAGACCGGACGCATCGGCGACCAGATCGGACTGGAGACGCTTATCGTGGGCCTGTCGGAGCGGATTGGAATTTGAATTTTTCGCGGAAGCAAAAAAAGACCCGGAAAGCAGCCGCTCTTTCCGGGTTATATTTTTGAATGTTCTCTCGTCGGTAAAAACTAAGCAATCTTGTTGACAGCTTTTGTCAGACGGGAAATCTTTCTTGCAGATGTGTTCTTGTGGTAGATTCCCTTGGATGTTGCTTTGCTGATCTCAGAAATAGCAACCTGTAAAGCTGCGTTAGCTGCTTCTTTATCGTTCTGTGCGATGGCAGCTTCCACTTTCTTTACACAAGTTTTTACTTTAGATTTAATCATCTTATTTCTTAATGTTTTTTTCTCGATTACAGAAATTCTTTTTTTCGCAGATTTGATGTTAGCCAATCTGTACACCTCCAAAATATATTCACTTCTATGTTTTGCCTTACATTCATACTGGACACGGTAATGTAAACATACCACTATATTTTAGTGATTCCGCTTTCGTTTGTCAATACTAAAAATGAAAAAAAGTCACATTTTTTTCGGCTTTTTGTATAAAAAATTCTGTCGTGAGTCCGCGGTGAAGGAAAAGGTAATATTTCAAAGACTTTTGGGGACGATAGTAACAGAAAGGATTGTGCTTATGAGACAGAAAAAGAATTTTATGCATACGGATCTGGCGCTGGAGCTGCAGGAAGAGCTGGAGACGGCGCAGATACAGGTTGGAAAAAAGCAGCCGGAAGACGGGCATGGCAGCAGTGGAAAGAAAGGCGAAGCGGAGGATGACACCCGCTCTTTTGGCAGCGGCATCGATGTCGAGAAAAGAAAGCGGGATGGCGGTCGTCTGAAGGAGGTCGTCATCACGGTAAAAAATGAGGAGGGAGAGAGGATTCTCGGGAAGCCTAAGGGAATCTATATTACGCTGGAGGGTGTGGATCTGGCGGACAATGACGGGGAGTTTCATGAGGAAATGAGCGCCCTTTTGGCGGAACATCTGGAAAAGCTGCTGGGCAGCCGGAAGAATATTCTCGTGGCGGGGCTGGGCAACCGGGAGGTGACGCCGGATGCGGTGGGGCCGCTGGTGGTTAAGAATCTTTTTGTTACCAGACATCTTAAGGAATATCCGTTTACCCGGAAGATGCGCGCATCCATGGCAATCGCGCCGGGAGTCATGGCGCAGACCGGCATGGAGACCGGGGAGATTCTCCGGGGCATCATCGGGAAAACCGCGCCGGAGGTGCTGGTGGTCGTTGACGCCCTGGCGGCGAAGACTTCGGGGCGGCTCAATAAAACCATTCAGATCTGCGATACGGGCATCGCACCCGGCGCCGGAGTGGGCAACGAGCGCCAGGAGATTTCTGAAAAGACCATGGGGATTCCGGTCATCGCCGTGGGCGTTCCCACAGTCATCTCTGTCCCGGCCATGGCGGGAGACATCATGCAGTCGTTTCTGGAATCTCTGGGAGATGAGAAGATGCTTAATATTTATGAGTCCTGGTCAGATCAGGAGAAGTATCGCTTCATGGCGGAGTCTCTCAACGAAGAGTTGTTTGGACTTTTTGTGACGCCGAAAGAGATTGACGAGGCGGTGAAAAGAATCAGCTATACCATATCGGAGGGCATCAACCGGGTGATCGCCCGGAAACCGGCGTGATAAAGCACAAGAAAACTCCCGGCATATCATCCGGCGGACAGGCATACATTAAAATAATGGAAGTGTACGGTCGCCGGGACGGGCGAGACAGATGATATACATGGAAAGGAGCCGGGAGGATATGGAGCAGAGCTTTAGCCGCATGGGGCGCATGGTGGAAATCCTGCTGATTTGTGTGTTTGTTGTTCTCTGGATTACGATGGTGTCCGGCAGTAAGCCGGGGCAGGGCAGTTTGTGGCGGGAGCTGAAAGAAAAAATTCCGCTGCAGGCGGAGATGATAAAAGACGCCGGGATCAATCTGATACGCAATGCGAGAAATGAATTGGTTCCGGTGCTTTCCTATGAGAATTATCTGGAGGAAGACAGCCTGTTTCTTCCTCTGTTTCGTTATGCGCTGCAGCAGGAAATGTTTCCCGTGCAGCAGTACAGTGTGGATTACTGGGAAGGCGTCGATAATTTTTCTTCTCTCTACAGCGACGCGGTACCGGATTATTTTACCGAATCCGATGATGAATCAGTGGAAAAGAAGAAAAAAGATGCGGGAACCATGGAAACTACCGGAGTGGGAACCAGCTACACTATCAGGGAACTGTCAGATTATGATTTCCTGCTCAATCATTTTTATATCGTGGACAGTACTACCACCATGACCAGAGAAGATCTCAACGGAGAGAAACTGGTTACTCAGGATTTATCTGTGGATATGGGAGAGAGCGGCGGGAAGGAACCGCTGGTGCTCATCTATCACACCCACGGCAGCGAGACCTACAAAGAAGAAAAGGGAAAGAGCGGCAGCGTTCTGGACGTGGGGAAGACGCTTAAAAAAGAACTGGCGTCCTACGGCATCACCGCAATCCACGATACGTCCATTTACGACCGGGTCAACGGAGAACTGGACAGGAATGCCGCCTATGACTATGCCGGAGACAGCGTGGAGACGACGATCAAAAAGAATCCCTCCATTCAGGTGGTGCTCGACCTGCACAGGGATTCTGTGGAAGATTCCATCCATCTGGTGACGGAGGTGGACGGAAAAGATACCGCACAGATCATGTTTTTTAACGGAGTGAGCCGTTTGAAGAGCGGACCGCTCACCTATCTGGAGAATCCCAATAAGTCGTCAAATCTGGCGTTCAGCCTGCAGATGCAGCTGCTGGCGGCAAAATATTATCCGGACTTTACGCGGAAGATATACATAAAAGGGTATCGGTACAATCTTCATCTGGCAAAGAGAGCGGTTCTCATCGAGGTGGGAGCGCAGAATAATACGGTTACTGAAGCTAAAAATGCCATGAAACCTCTGGCGGAGATGCTGTATCGGCTGCTGAGCGGAGAAAAGGCATATGAGGAATAAAAGAATTGACAAAGGATGGATTCTGTGTTCTAATTATTTTTGATGAAAACATCATATGATTTGTTCTTAAACCGTTGACGCGGGAGTAAAAATAGTTGTGCGCGCACAGAGAGTCCGGGGTGGTGAGAGCCGGGCCGAACGCAGATTATTAAATGGGCCGCAGAGGGCGCAGTCAAAGACCGGAAGCAGAGAGGTTGAGTATACTGCGACGTAAGACATACGTTAGTTGTCAGAGATATGTTGGTATCTCGTAAAGAGCACAAGATATTGTGAATCAAGGTGGCACCGCGGATGTAGTGCCGGAGCCGTATTTTGGAAACTGTTTTTGAGACAGAGTCCGGAGTACATTTTCTGGATTAGTATACACCCGTCCTTGGCAAAGTAACTGTTACATTGTCATGGACAGGTGTTTTTTCGCGCATAAGAGATTTTTCAGCTTCTGCAGATTATACATTTTTCCATGACAAAACAAAGCGAATGGAGGAATGCAAAATGATTCGAGAAGCAATTATGACCCTGAGCCAGAAAAAAGATTTAAGCTACGATGTGGCAGAGACTGTCATGAACGAGATTATGTCGGGGGAGGCCAGCGATATCCAGATGAGCGCTTACCTGACGGCCCTTGCCATGAAGGGGGAAACTATCGATGAAATCACTGCGTCTGCGGCAGGCATGAGATCGCATTGCGTACGCCTTTTAAATGATATGGATGTGCTGGAAATCGTAGGGACCGGCGGCGACCAGTCCAACTCCTTTAATATTTCCACCACATCGGCCATCGTTATTGCGGCCGGAGGCGTTCCGGTGGCAAAACACGGAAACCGGGCGGCGTCAAGCAAGAGCGGAGCCGCCGACGTGCTGGAAGCGCTGGGAGTGAATATCATGGTGTCGCCGGCAAAAAGCGCGCAGATGCTGAAAGATATCAATATCTGTTTCCTTTTTGCCCAGAAATACCATACTGCCATGAGGTATGTGGCTCATGTGCGTAAAGAATTGGGAATCCGTACGGTGTTCAATATTCTGGGACCGCTGTCCAATCCGGCGGGAGCCAGCATGCAGGTGATGGGCGTTTACGAGGAAGAACTGGTGGAGCCGCTGGCAAGAGTGCTCGCTAATCTGGGCGTAAAAAATGCCCTGGTGGTGTATGGCCAGGATCGTCTGGATGAGATATCCATGAGCGCGAAAACATCTGTGTGCGAGATCAGAGACGGAAATTTCTGTTCTTATGAGATTGAGCCGGAGCAGTTCGGTTTTGAAAAATGTAAAAAAGAAGAGCTGGCCGGAGGAACTCCGGAGGAAAACGCACAGATTACTCTGGCGATCCTGAATGGAGAGAAAGGCCCGAAAAGAAACGCAGTATTAATGAATGCAGGTGCAGGACTCTATGTGGCCGGGAAGGCGGAGACTTTGAAAGAAGGAATTCGTATGGCGGAGGAATTGATCGACAGCGGCGCTGCAAAGGCGAGACTGGAAGCATTTATCCGTCTGTCCAACGAAGAATGATCAAAGACAAACTCTGACGTTTAATGTGGAGAAAGCTCCCTTTTTGTCACATGTAGATTCTGCAGATGACAGGAAGGGAGATTTTTTATGACAAAAGATATGACAGAGGGCAATCCCCTCCTTTTGATTCTGAAGTTTGCTCTGCCGCTGCTGGCTGGAAATCTGCTGCAGCAGGGATATAATGTGGCGGATGCCGCCATTGTGGGGCGGTTTCTGGGAACAGATGCACTGGCGGGTGTCGGCGCTTCCAGCAGTGTGCAGTTTCTTATCCTTGGTTTTTGTATCGGGACATGCACTGGCTTTTGCGTGCCGGTGGCTCAGAGATTTGGGGCAGGAGACTACAGCGCCATGCGCCGTTTTGTTTTCAACAGTTTTATTCTGACAGCGATTCTGGCGGTAGTGCTGACCATTCTGTGCGCGCTGTTTTGTACACAGATCGTAGAGCTTCTTGCTACACCGCAGGATATTTTTGCCGATGCCTATATTTATCTGCTGGTGATTTTGCTGGGAATTCCATTTACGCTGCTTTACAATCTGACATCCAGCATTATGCGGGCGGTGGGGGACAGTCGGACTCCGTTTCTGTTTCTGGCATTTGCCTGCGTCGCTAATATTTTTCTGGATATTTTCTGTATCACTACCCTGAAATGGGGAGTTGCCGGAGCGGCCATTGCGACTATCACTTCACAGCTGATGAGCGGCGTTCTTTGCCTTATTTACATGATGAAAAAATATCCGGTGCTGAAGATGAAGAAAGAAGAGCTGGAGATGAGAGGAGATTTCATGAGGACGCTGGTGATCATGGGATTTCCCATGGGACTGCAGTTTTCTATCACGGCCATCGGAAGCATGGTCATGCAGGCAGCCACCAACAATCTGGGAAGCGTTTACGTTTCCGCCAATACGGCGGCATCCCGTCTCAAATCCTTTGCCATGTGTCCGTTTGACGCCATCGCGGCGGCTGTATCCACGTTCTGCAGCCAGAATTACGGAGCAAAGAAGGTGAACCGCATCAAAAAAGGACTGCGTCAGGGGACGGTGGCCGGAATCCTGTATGGAATCATTATCGGTACCGTGCTGATATTCTTTGGAAGACAGCTTTCCATGATCTTTGTGGACGGAAAAGAGACGCTTGTTCTGGATGCTTCCCATGACATGCTGTTCTACTCCGGATTCTTCTACTGGATTCTCGGTATCCTGATCATCGTCCGTCTCTGCGTGCAGGGACTGGGATACTCCGGACGCGCCGTTTTCTCAGGCGTAGTGGAAATGATCGCCCGGAGCGTGGTCAGCATCGGTTTTGTCCCGATGTGGGGCTTTACCGCCATCTGTTTTGCGGACCAGGCCGCATGGGTGACGGCGGCCATGTATGTGGTGCCGACCTGCATCTACTGCCTGAAAAAAGTGGAAAAAGAACTTGGCGAGAAAACAGATGTGGAAGTTCTGGAAAATTCGTGATATAGTAAACTAATGTGCTGTTTTCGGTATCAAGACGCAGCACAGAATGCAGTTTATCAGACAGAATATATATAGAAGATTCCCGCTCATAAGGGCGGTGAGAGTGGAAATAACAGGAGGAAATCATCTTGGCTGGAATTGATCAGAGTAAGATTCGGAATTTTTGTATTATTGCCCATATTGACCATGGTAAGTCCACCCTTGCGGACCGGATTATCGAGAAAACCGGCCTGCTCACAGACAGGGAGATGCAGGATCAGATTCTGGACAATATGGATCTGGAGAGAGAGCGCGGCATTACTATCAAGTCTCAGGCGGTGCGTACCATATATAAAGCAGAAGACGGTGAGGAATATATTTTCAATTTAATCGATACACCGGGACATGTGGATTTTAACTATGAAGTGAGCCGCAGTCTGGCAGCCTGTGAGGGCGCCATCCTCGTGGTGGACGCCGCCCAGGGTATCGAGGCGCAGACTCTGGCAAACGTATATCTTGCCATAGACCATGATCTGGAGATCATGCCTGTCATCAACAAGATCGATCTGCCGAGCGCCGAGCCGGACCGGGTGGTGGCGGAGATAGAGGATGTCATCGGCATTGAAGCGGAGGATGCTCCGCAGATTTCCGCCAAAAACGGCATTAATATCGATCAGGTGCTGGAGCAGATCGTAAAGAAGATTCCTGCTCCGGGAGGCAGTCCGGATAATCCGCTGCAGGCTTTGATTTTCGACAGCGTGTACGATTCCTATAAAGGAGTTATCGTTTTTGCCCGTATTATGGAAGGAACCATCAAAAAAGGCACCAACATGCTTATGATGGCTACTGGAGCCAAGGCGGACGTGGTGGAGGTGGGAACCTTCGGTGCAGGTCAGTTCATCCCATGCGATGAACTTTCCGCCGGCATGGTAGGTTACATCACTGCCAGTCTCAAAAATGTGAAGGATACCCGGGTGGGCGATACGGTTACCGATGCGGACAACCCGTGCGCAGAACCTCTGCCTGGTTATAAAAAAGTAAATCCGATGGTGTTCTGCGGCGTTTATCCGGCCGACGGCGCCAAGTATCCGGATCTGCGGGACGCTCTGGAGAAGCTGCAGCTTAACGATGCGGCGCTTCAGTACGAGCCGGAGACCTCCGTGGCGCTGGGATTCGGCTTCCGCTGCGGTTTCCTGGGACTTCTCCATCTGGAGATCGTTCAGGAGCGTTTGGAAAGAGAATATAATCTTGATCTTGTGACAACTGCGCCGAGTGTTATCTACAAGGTACACCTGACCGATGGCACGGTATTTGATCTGACTAACCCGACCAACCTGCCGGATCCGTCCACCATTGATTATATGGAGGAGCCAATCGTTTCCGCAGAGATCATGGTGACCAAGGAGTATGTGGGTTCCATCATGAAGCTTTGCCAGGAACGGCGCGGCGTCTACGTCTCTATGGAGTACATGGAAGAGACAAGAGCGCTCTTAAAATATGAGCTTCCGCTCAACGAGATCATCTACGATTTCTTTGATGCTTTGAAATCACGTTCCAGAGGTTATGCTTCTTTCGATTATGAGATGAAAGGCTATGTTCAGTCAGATCTTGTGAAGCTTGACATACTCATTAACAGAGAAAATGTGGACGCCCTTTCCTTCATTGTCCATGCTTCCTCTGCCTATGAGCGCGGCAGAAAGATGTGCGAGAAGCTCAAAGAGGAGATTCCAAGACATCTGTTTGAGATTCCGATTCAGGCGGCCATCGGAAGCAAGATCATCGCCAGAGAGACCGTGAAAGCTGTCCGCAAGGACGTTCTTGCCAAATGTTACGGCGGCGATATCAGCCGGAAGAAGAAGCTTCTGGAGAAACAGAAAGAGGGAAAGAAACGTATGCGCCAGATCGGCAATGTGGAGATTCCACAGAAGGCGTTCATGAGCGTGCTGAAGCTGGATGAGGATTAGAATGTGATTAAATAGTATTGGGGAACATCTTTATAGTAATCAGAATTTAGGGAACATTGTTTTATGATCAATGTTCCCTTTCTTTTTTTCTTTCTCTCTCGTTTATGTAGATTTCTTCTGTTATTTATTATTTCCTATCGGAAAAAAATAAAAATTCATGTTGACTCTCCGACAGCAGGATGCCGTATTGTTATGTTACAGAAAATCTTTACCGGTGAAAAAACGGAAATCTGTGGGTAAAAGCAAAACAAAAAAATATAAACATCTGATACGCAGATGCTGTACGGAAAGGAGGACAAACATGGATTTTTTGGAATTGGCGAAATCCAGATGGTCTGTGCGCAAGTTTAAGCCGCAGCAGATTAGCAGCGAGGAGCTTGAGCAGATTCTGCTGGCAGGGAAATACGCGCCTACGGCAGTAAATTACCAGCCGCAGAAGATTTACATTTTAAAAAGTAAAGAGGCAATGGAAAAAATCAACAGCGTGTGCAAATGTGTGTTTGGCGCGCCAATGGCGATTCTTGTGGCCTATGACAAGGAGAGAGCGTGGAGATGTCCGTTTGACGGACATTTGTCCGGCGATGTGGACGTCGGCATCGTGGCGACGCATATGGTCATGAAAGCCTGGGAGATGGGAATCGGCACCTGCTTTGTGGAACATTTTGATCCGGAAGATGTGAAAAAAATTTTCAATCTTCCAGAGAATGAGAAGGTGGTATTGTTGCTGCCAATTGGTTATCCTGCCAATGATGCGGAGCCGCTCATGAAACTGCATGGAACATTCCGGGAGAAAGAGGATGTGGTAAAAACATTGTAGAAATGTTTGGCTGATGCAAAGCGTTTATAGCATATATAAAAAGAACGGCATTGGCAAAAATGATGTGACATGTATTGAAAGGGGAATATACGATGATGAATTTTGCATTGACAGAAGAACAGAAAAAAATACAGGAAAAAGCAAGAGCCTTTGCGGAGAGAGAACTGGCTTCCGGCGCGCAGGAAAGAGATCTGTCAGAAGAATTTCCGATGTATTTGATTAAAAAGCTGGGAGAGGAAGGGTTGATCGGTCTGCAATTTCCAAAAGAATATGGAGGACAGGGGAAAGATTATCTTTCTTTTATTCTGGTGGTAGAAGAACTGTCCAAAGTAGATTCTGCTTTTGGTATTGCTTATGCGATATCTTCCACATTTACGACAGGGATTTATTTGTTTGGAAATGATGCGCAGAAAAAACATTGTATGCCTAGATTGTTTAGAGGAGACGCATTAGGATGTTTTGCGCTGACTGAGCCGGATGCCGGTTCCGATGCCGGTTCGGCCAAGACGACGGCCGTCCGGGAGGGAGATCATTATATTATAAATGGAACAAAATGTTTTATCACCAACAGTGCAGTGGCAGATTATTGTATGCTTATTGTCAATACAGATTTGTCTAAAGGTTCCAAAGGTCTCACAGCGTTTCTGGTAGATTTGAAGACGACGCCGGGCGTTCGTATTGGACATATTGAAAATAAATGCGGCATCAAATCTGCCAAAGTGGCTGAAGTTATTTTTGAAAATGCGGTAATTCCGGCGGATCGTATGCTGGGACAGGAAGGGAAAGGATTCCGATATGCCTTGACAGCATTGGATGCGGGGCGTCTCGGTGTGGCAGCGCAGGGACTTGGTCTGGCACAGGCAGCGTTTGATATTACAAAAGAATATATGAAACAGAGAAAACAATTTGGAAAGCCTATTTGTGCCAACCAATATCCGGCATTTAAGATGGCGGATTTGGAGACGGAGATTGATATGGCGCGGCTTTTGTTGTACAAAGGCGTGTGGAAACAACAGGAAGGGATGAATTTCTCCGTGGACGCTTCCAAGGCGAAGCTGGCCTGTACCAATGTTGCGATGAAAGTGACGACAGAATGTATCCAGAATATGGGCGGCGCAGGTTATATGAGAGAACAAAATGTGGAGCGTATGTTCCGTGATGCGAAAATCACGCAGATTTATGAGGGAACCAACGAAATTCAGAGACTGATTATCAGTGGAAATATTTTTAAATAAGAGTCTTAACGACAGAAAGCATGTATGATAAGTAAAATGTGAAAAAGAGAGGCTGCCAATTCTTCCCGATGAGCAGGAAGAGTTTGCGCCTCTTTTTTCTTCCTGAAAAATAGAAGAAAAAAGCTCTGATAATGAACAGGCAGAATAAAGGGAGGCTGAAAAAGATGAATAATATGAAAAAAATAGCAGAGAAAGAATTGTACGCTGTCAAAACAGAAAATGGAATCTGGAGAGAGGAATTATGTTTGAAAAAGGCTGTGCATATGCTGCTTTTGTATCTGAAGACGATAGAGATTCCGGCGGAAAAAGAGATTATCGTGGCAGGTGGGAGGGGAATAAAAGAAAAGAAAGACTTCAGAACTCTCCAGTCGCTGGCGGATGTGTTAGGAGGTACTATGGGTGTTTCACGTCCTTTGGTTGATGAGGGATGGTTTCCCAGAGAATTGCAGATTGGAATAAATGGAAAGAGAGTGGAACCGGGACTGTATGTGGCTGTCGGAATATCCGGCGCTTTTCAGCATATGGCTGCGGTAAAAGAGGCGGATTATATCATTGTGATGAATACAGACAGGAATGCTCCTTTTTTTGAGAGGGCGGATTTCGGGATTGTGGGAGATTACAAAAAAATTCTCCCATTTTTACTGTGGGAGATGGAAAAGAAGACTCCACGCACTGGAGGGTTTTTGGAATATATAAAGAAAAAATAAACAAAAAAAGAGAAAAATCACATTGACTATCTCGGCACTGTATCCAATAGGATAAAGACAAGTAAAGATAAAATAAAAAAATATATACAAATTTTTGTTTTGTTTGAACTGAATCTTGCAGAAAGGAAGAAACACATGGATTTTTCATTGACAAAGAAACAGGAAATGCTGAAAAAGCTTTCGGAACAGTTTGCGGTAAATGAACTGGAACCTGTGGCAGCAGAGGTGGATGAAAGTCATACATTTCCGGAAGAAAACTTTAAAAAGATGGCAGAGCTTGGCTTTACAGGTATTGGAGTGTCAAGACAGTACGGTGGTTCGGAGGGAGGCACGCTGGAAAAGGTGATTGCCGTTTCAGAGTTTGCAAAAGTGTGTATGTCTTCAGCGGCAATTCTCTCCATTCATCTGATCGCGCCGCAGGCAATTAGCAGATATGGAACAGAGGAGCAAAAAAAGAAATATTTGCCTAGACTGACCAGAGGCGGAGAATTGGGGGCTTTCGCACTGACAGAGCCGGATGCCGGTTCCGATGCCGGTTCGGCCAGAACCACAGCGATTTTCGACAGAGAAACAAATGAGTATGTATTGAACGGAACCAAATGTTTTATTTCTGGCGGAAGCCGGGCGGGCGTAGTCATCGTATTTGCGCTCACCGATCCGTCCAAAGGAACAAGAGGAATGTCTGCCATCATAGTAGAAAAAGGAACGCCAGGTTTTACCGTGGGGAAAGTGGAAAATAAAATGGGGCTTGGAGGTTCCGAAACCGCAGAGCTGATTTTTGAGGACTGCCGCGTGCCGGCGGCAAATTTTCTGGGAAAAGAAGGACAGGGATTTAAGATTGCCATGCAGGCGCTGGACGGCGCAAGAATCGGTGTGGGAGCCCAGGCTATGGGCGTGGCCGAAGCAGCCGTAGACCTATCTGTTAAATACGCGAATGAGAGGGTACAATTTGGAAAGCCGATTGCTGCTTTGCAGGGAATCCAATGGTATATCGCAGATATGGCAACCAAAACGGAGGCAGCTAAGGCCCTTGTATATCATGCGGCTTATCTGGCGGACAGTGGGCAGCCGTTTACCAAAATGGCGGCGATGTGTAAATTAAACGCGTCTGAAAATGCCCGGTTTGTAACGAACCTTGCATTACAGATACATGGAGGATATGGATACATGAAAGAATATCCTTTGGAAAGAATGTACAGGGATGCGAAGATTACGGAGATTTATGAAGGAACCTCAGAAATCCATAAAGTAGTCATAGCAAGGGAGGTAATGAGATAACGATGAGAATATATGTATGTGTAAAACAGGTTCCGGATACATCGGGGAAAGTGGCAGTCAATCCGGACGGAACCCTCAACCGGGCTTCCATGGAGACAATTACCAATCCTGATGATTTGATGGCTATGGAACAGGCGTTATTGATAAAAGACAAGAATGATTGTCAGGTCACTGTAGTGACAATGGGGCCTCCGCAGGCCGAAGGAATGCTTCGGGAGCTTTTGGCAATGGGAGCAGATGATGCTGTTTTAATTTCCAGCAGAGAATTTGGCGGTTCAGATACATTTGCCACCTCACAGATCATTGCAGGAGCGATTCAACATTTGGGACTTGAAAAAGAAGATATCATTTTTTGCGGAAGGCAGGCCATTGATGGAGATACCGCACAGGTAGGGCCTCAGATCGCTGAGAAATTAGATATTCCACAGATTACTTATGCGGCGGATATTGAAAAAGAGGGAGACTGTGTGACAGTGAAACGGATGCTGGAAGACGGATATATGAAGATTAAGACCAGCACGCCATGTCTGATCACCTGTATAAAAGAGCAGGAGAGCGGATCAAGGTATATGACATTAAATGGAATCAACGACTGCTATGAAAAACCGCTGCAGATTCTTGACTATGAAGCGTTAAAGGATGAACCCCTCATTGAGACAGATACCATAGGATTGAAAGGGTCTCCGACGAATATTTTTAAATCATTTACTCCGCCGTTAAAGGGGGCGGGCGTTATGCTCACAGGAACAGACAGAGAGATGGCTGCATCGTTGGCGAAAGCGCTCGATGAAAAGCATATGTTATAGAAGAGGGGGAAAAGCACATGGGATTTGATAGTGCAAAGATTGAAGAGTTCCGAAATATCTGGGTATTTTGCGAGCAAAGAGATGGAAAACTGATGGAGACGGACTTTGAACTGATATCCGAAGGCAGAAAACTGGCTGATGAGAGAGGAGCGGAGCTGATCGGTGTTCTTCTGGGGGATCAGGTGGAAGGATTGGCGGGAGAGATTGGAGGATATGGAGCGGATAAAGTGATTGTCTGTGATCATCCGATGCTCAAAGTATATACCACGGATGCCTATGCAAAAGTATTGTGCGATGCGGCCATGGAGTATAAACCAGAAATTATTCTTATAGGAGCTTCTAATATTGGACGGGATCTGGGACCAAGATGTGCGGCGAGATTACATACAGGATTAACTGCGGACTGCACACACCTTGATATTGATATGAATGAATATGTTAATTTCTTGACAACATCCTCCACACTGGATATGGACAAGACAAAATTTAAAATGGATGATGTGAATCTTAAAATGACCAGACCAGCCTTTGGCGGACACCTCATGGCAACAATCATCTGTCCCAGATTCCGTCCATGTATGTCGACGGTTCGGCCGGGCGTGCTGAAGAAAGCGGAATATTCCAGAGAAAAAGCAGAGAAAGTACAGGTGGAAATGTATCCGGTTCATTTGAATGCAAAGGATATACATACACAGGTAATAGAAGTAATAAAAGAAGCAAAACAAATGGTAGATTTAATCGGCGCTGATATTGTAGTTTCTGTGGGAAGAGGTATCAGTAAAGATGTGGAAAAAGGAAAAGAACTGGCGACACAACTGGCCGGGGCATTGGGAGGCGGTGTCGTGGGAGGTTCCAGAGCGGTGATTGACGCGGGATGGCTTACCGCAGATCATCAGGTAGGGCAGACGGGAAAAACAGTACATCCCAAAATATATGTAGCGCTTGGCATTTCCGGAGCTATCCAGCACAAAGCAGGTATGCAGGATTCCGATTTGATCATCGCTGTCAATAAGGACGAGAAGGCGCCGATTTTTGACTGCGCTGACTATGGACTTGTCGGAGATCTGTTTAAAATAGTGCCAATGATGGTGGAAGAGATTACGGAAATGAAAGATAAAAAATAAATAAAGGAAGGCTTTTAAACATGTAAAACAGAGAGGAGAAATTGTATGAACAAAAGCTTAAACGCCAATGGCGATTTAAAATTACCCGCCCTTCTGGGGCTTGGAGGAGCATTGTTTTCCATGCATTTCGGCGCATCCAGCATGGTTTGGCCGATGAACTGGGGAAAAGAGAGCGGAAGTTCTTATTTGATCGCTTTCGCGGGAGCATTTATCACATCCCTGCTGCTGGTACTGTTTGCCTACATCGCCATGTCCAGGGGAAATGGAACGTACAGCAAGATTACTGTCAAAGCCATTGGGAAAAAATTCGGTGTCATTTACAGTTGTATCACTATCATTGTATTGGGGCCGTTATATGCCATCCCTCGTATGAGTGCGGCAGCCTGGGATTCTATTGTACAGGCCTTCGGCCTGAACCCGGATAACCGGATTTTGCTCATTATCTTTACCGTAGCGTTTTATCTGGTAACCTACTGGTTTTTAATGAATCCGGGAAAAGCCATGGACAGAATATCCAGCATTCTGTTTCCGGTTTTGATCATCATCGTTATCATTGTGGTCGGAAAAGGAATGATTACGCCAATCGCGGATCCGGTGCCAAAAAGTTACGATACGTCAGCATTCGCCTATGGATTTACCAATGGATATGCAACGGCAGAGATTCTCTGTGCGCTGGTCTTTGGTACGGTTATCATCAACAGTCTCAAGGAGAAGGGCGTCTCCGATACGCATATGAATAAAAATATTATCCGCGTCGGAATCGTGGGCCTGGCAATCCTGACCTGTACGCATTTTTGCCATATGTGGATCGGCGCGCATACCGGAGGAACGATTGACCTTACTTACACGGCCTTATATACAGAAGTTGCCATAGAGCTTCTCGGAAAGATCGGAGGCGTGTTCTTCTGCCTGGCGTTGTTCTTTGCGGCGCTGACCACAGCCATCGGAATGGCGTCCGGCTGTGCGGAGTTCTTCATTGATACGATGGAAACGGACAAGTTTACTTATAAGCAGGTGTCCCTGGCTATCTTGATTCTCAGTACGATCTTCGGATGTCTGGGACTGACCTCTCTTCTTGATATACTGGGACCGATTCTGGATGGTATTTATCCGGCGGCCATCGTTTTAGTACTTTATTACACATTTGTGCCGAAATGTAATGAGGCGAGAGGACTTAACATGTGTAAATGGGGAATGACCGCAGCACTTATTATGGGAATTGTGGATACGATTTACACGTATGGCGCCCGTTTCCACGTTGACCTCGGTATTTATAATACGATTTACGAAGCACTCCCGTTATCATCCGACAAGCTGGCATGGGTTCCGTTTGCGATTGTAGCTTGCGTGATTGGGTATGTGGTATACAGAGAAAAAGATAAAGGAGGAGTTACAAATGAATGAGCAGACAGCAACGCTTCGCTATCGGATGTCGGACCGTGATGTGTTCTACGGCGGTGGAGTTGTCAACGGAGCCAGAAGTATTACACTGATGGAAGATACGGCAAAACGGCTGATGGCAAAAGTATATGGGAACAGCAGCCGGGTGGTGGAAGTAAAGAAGGTTCGTCTTTATGTACCTTGCTTTGCTGGTGATTACATGGAGTATATTGCCCGTATTAAAAAGGAAGAAAAAGAAAGAGTGTTGATTGAAGTTCGCTCTTATAAGATTATTGATGTGCCGGAAAATCCGCCATATCCAAGCTCCATCGATGTATTGGAAGATCCGCCATTATCCACGGTCGTACAATTTTGGTTTGAGCGTCCGGCGAAAGAGAAGGAAGAAAAAGGCGTTGGCGATGGCAAGATGCAGGAAGAAAAGCGCCCGGCCAGGAAAAGAAAACCTCTGGAAGGATTAAAGGTTGTGGATTTGACTTCTGCGTTAAATGGTCCATTTTGTACCATGATTCTGGCAGATTACGGTGCAGAAGTGCTGAAGATCGAACCGGTAGGAGGAGAACAGTGCCGTACCTGGGGGCCTCTCGATGAAAAGAGCGGTGAGAGTGGTTTTTATAACTATGTGAACAGAAATAAGAAAGGAGCCACTCTGAACCTGAAATCAGAAAAAGGATTACAGATGTTCTACGACCTGGTAAAAGACGCAGATATTCTTGTGGAAAATTATAAGGGCGGCGTTACAAAGAAGCTGAAAATTGATTATGAGACCATCCGCAAAATTAATCCGGGTATCATCTATGCTTCCGGTTCCGGTTTTGGTCAAAACAGTCCGATTTCTTATCGGCCATGCTATGACATTGTGGCGCAGGCCATGGGCGGTATGATCAATCTCACAGGTTTTAAGGATACGGATCCGGTAAAAGTAGGACCATCGGTGGCTGATCATGTAGCTGGTATCTATCTGGCAGTCGGCACGCTCTTAGCTCTCTATCACAAAGAAAAAACAGGAGAAGGACAGCTTGTTGACGTATCCATGTTTGATACTATTTTCAGTCTGTTGGAAAATGCCATTGTTAACTATACAGTAGGTGGATTTATACCTGAGAGAAATGGAAACGTGGATCCGTCCATTGCTCCGTTTGATGTATATAAATGCAAAGATGGTTTTACCGCTCTTGGCGTAGGTAATGATCGTCTGTTTGAGAAATTCTGCCGCACGATTGGGCATGAAGAACTTCTCGACGACCCGAGATATGAAACTAATGACCTCAGATGTCAGAATTATATTCCGGATTTGCAGAATCTGATTCGTGACTGGTGTAAAGATTACACGAAAAAAGAACTTGAGGACATTATGGATAAAGCAGGAATCCCTTGCGGACCTGTATTAAATGTAAAGGAGGCGATTGAGCACCCGCACATTCAGGCAAGAGAGATGATGGTGCATGTGAATCATCCGACAGCAGGTGACCAGTATTTTCAGGGATGTGTCATGAAACTCTCAGAGACACCGGGAACTGTGGAGACACCGTCACCACTCTTGGGACAGCACAATTGTGAAATCTTTGGAATTACAAAGGAAGAAGAAGCGAAACTCAAAGAAGAAGGAGTTCTGTAACAATTTTCTTGGCAAAAAAGGCGGATGGAACCGCCAAAATAATAAAGGAGGACAATACGATGAGAAAGGTATCCTATTTAAGTTACAACATGACCACAGCAGACGCAAATAACCCGGATGGACTGGTCCCAATCGGACGACAGTTTGACTTTATCGGCGACGTGGAAACAGAACAGATGATTTTAAATGATGGCGATGAATCTCTCTGTCTCGGCTATCACGATGTAAAAGTATATCAGGACGTATATGTGGGCGATATGATGGAATACAAAGCAACACTGACCCATGTGGGAAATACATCCAGAGACTGCCGCATTGAAGTCTATAAGCTGGCAACACCTGCTTTCCGTACCGGAAAAGAGAACTGCAAACCGGGAGATATGGTTTGGTTTGACGAGCCGGTACTCTGCACAGAAGGAAATGTGCGTCTGGTTGTTAAGAAACATCTTCAGAGAGGTGCGCAGCCGGATGGTATCGTAAAGGATCCATGGAGAGCGCTGGATGATTTTCCGGAAGATGAGTAAGATTTTTTCATAAATAAAATTTTATTTATTACATAGCATCTGTAAAATTATAATCAAAGAAATCATAATCAGAAGTAAGTTTATTTTGGAAAGCAGTCGAATAAAAAATTATAAAAGAGGAGGAAAAAGGTATGTATGATACAGTAACTTTTCGTTACAGAATGTCCGACCGTGATGTATTTTATGGCGGCGGCGTGGTAAACGGAGCAAGAAGCATCACATTGATGGGAGATACCGCCAACAGATTAATGGCGAAAACCTTTGGGAATACAGGTCATTGTGTGGAAGTAAAAAAGGTTCGTCTCTATGTTCCGTGTTTTGCCGGTGACTACATGGAGTACATCGCAAGAATCAAAAAAGTAGAAGGTAAAAAAGTACTGATTGAGGTGCGTTCCTTCAAGATCATTGAAGTTCCGGAGAATCCGCCGTACCCAAGTTCCATTGATGTACTGGAAGATCCGCCGCTGTCCACAGTAGTGCAGTTTGTATACGAGACATATTAATATAATGAAATGACATGGAGCTGCAGACAAAGGAGTCACTTGTTTTGCGGCTCCAGCTTTATTATAAGACAAAGAATACAGAAAATGAAACAAACAGAGAAAGGATCTACTATGGAGAACTTTAGTGGAACCAGTGAGTATATCGCATCAGAGGGATTATCCCGAACCGTTGATATTGCATTGGCGTTGAAAAAGCCTTTGCTTATCAAAGGAGAACCGGGGACAGGAAAGACCATGCTGGCGGATGCTGTAAGTAAAGCGATGGGAAAAAAATTAATTATCTGGAATATTAAATCGACCACAAAGGCACAGGACGGACTGTACATATATGACACGGTACAGCGCCTTTATGACAGTCAGTTTGGAGAAAACGATGTGAAAGATATTGGCCGTTATATCAAATATGGAAAATTGGGAGAATCATTTTTAAGCAGTGAACGGGTGGTGCTTCTCATTGATGAGATTGATAAGGCAGATATTGAGTTTCCCAATGATTTGCTCTGGGAACTTGACAAAATGGAATTTTTTGTGAATGAGACTAAAACACAAATTAGGGCAAAACATCGCCCGGTCGTCATCATCACCTCCAATGCGGAAAAAGAGCTGCCGGATGCTTTCTTGCGACGCTGCATTTTTTACTATATTGATTTTCCGGATAAAAAAATGATGGAAGAAATCGTGCGGGTACATTGTGGAAATGTAGATGAATTTTTGCTGCATCAGGCTCTGGACACATTTTATCATTTGCGGGAGGTCAAGGACATACAAAAGAAACCGGCAACTTCTGAATTGATTGACTGGATCAGAGCACTGCAGATTGGCGGTATCCGCCCCAAAGAGCTGGATGATGCAATCCCGTATTCCGGACTGCTGCTGAAGAAAGAAGAAGATTTTCGTTTCATACAGAAGAAGGGGAATTATGGTCTTTTCTGATTATTTTTATTATTTAAGAGAAAACGGATTATCTGTTTCCATGGAAGAATGGCTTCTTTTGATGGAAGCTTTAAAAAAAGATCTGGCAAGGTCTAATCTGCTTGAATTTTATTATCTGAGTCGTGCTGTACTTGTGAAAAAGGAGTCGGATTATGATTCTTATAACCAGCTTTTTTATCAATACTTTGAAGGAGCTCTGACAGAAAATTCTGTTGATAAAAAATTGCCGGAAAAGCTGATGAAATATCTGGAAAAACCCATTGAGCAGCTTGCCTATGATAAAGATGAGGTGGATGAACGCACGGATCTGGAGTATGAAAAATTGGAGCAGATGTTCCTTGAGAGGATGAAAGAACAAAACGATATGCACAACGGTGGAAAAAAATGGCTGGGAACCGGAGGGACTTCTCCTTATGGAAATACTGGTTACAGCAGGCGGGGAATCCGTATCGGCGGTCACGAGGGCAATCAAAATGCCTACAGGGTGATTACGGAGTCCGCCTATCGGGATTTCAGGGAGGATGCCACCATCGGAATCCGCCAGTTTGAGGTTGCTCTCCGCCGCCTGCGGCAATATTCCGGCAAAATAGGAGAAGAGACAGAACTGGATGTGGATGCCACCATCGACGCCACCTGTCAAAATGGCGGAAGCTTAAAAATAAAATATCGCCGTCCGAGAAAAAATGCGGTAAAGCTTCTGGTCCTTTTTGATTCCGGAGGTTCCATGTCGCCTTACGCTTCCCTTTGCAGCGGCCTTTTTCAGGCAGTCAATGCGGCAAATCATTTTCAGTCGCTGAAAATCTATTATTTCCACAACTGCCCTTATAACCGCCTCTATCAGACGCCGGAATGTATCTTCCAGAAAAGTGAAGACACGGATCGGGTGCTTGCCAATCTGGACAAGAGTTATAAAGCATTGTTTGTGGGAGATGCTTCTATGGCGGCCTGGGAGCTTCGATATTTCAGTGGAGGGCGGGACGGAAAAGTAACAGATACCGTATCAGGTCTTAAATGGCTGCATAAAATTATTGTTCGCTGCGGGGGAGCGGTGTGGCTGAATCCCATAGCGGAAGAACATTGGGGCAGTGGAAGAGGGGCGGTAACCATCGAACGTATCAGCTCGGAGCTTCCGATGTATCATCTGTCGGTGCAGGGACTCACGAAGGCTGTCCGAAGGCTGCTGGGAAATCAATAACAATTTTATAAGGATTGAAAATGATAACGACGGCTATCAATATGGCCGGTGGGAGGAAAAAGTGGGATTAACAGAAAATAAAGCAGGAAGAGGGATTGTTCTGGCATTGCTGGGCGGCTGTTCATGGGGAATTTCTGCTACTTGCGGACAGTATATTTTTGCAAACAGTATGATTGATCCCGGATCACTGGCTTCCATTCGTCTTCTCTGCAGTGGAATGGCGCTGCTGTTTTTGTGCCTGTTCCGGGACAGGTACAGATTGACTGCTATATGGAAAGAAAGAAATGACAGAGTCCGCTTGTTGCTTTACGCATTGGGCGGATTGGTATTTATCCAGTATTCTTATCTGACAGCCATAAAATATACAAATTCCGGAACGGCAACGGTACTTCAATATACGGGAATTATTTTGATCATGTTTCTTTCTTGCCTGAAAGAGAGAAGAAGACCGGTGGGTAGAGAGATACTGGCAGTTATTTTCGCACTGGCTGGTATCTTTCTGCTTGCTACAGGAGGAAATCCATTTCATATGTTTATTTCTTCCGAAGGCCTTTTCTGGGGACTGTTGGCGGCAGTCGCATTGGCGTCCTATACGCTTATTCCGGGAAATCTGATTCAAAAGTGGGGAAATCTTGTGGTAAATGGTTTCGGTATGACTTTTGGGGGATTGTTTCTCTTTGTATTGTTTGCGGTCTGGAAAGAGGATATGGCGTATGACTGGACTGTATGGCTGGCAGTTTTTGGTATTGTTTTTGTGGGAACGCTGCTGGCAACCTGTCTTTATTCGCAGGGAGTAATAGAAGCAGGTCCGGTGAGAGCCAGTCTGGCAGCATCTGTGGAGCCGCTGGTGGCGGCAATTTCCTCGGCTTTATGGATGAAAACAGTTTTTGGAGTGGTGGAGGTGGTCGGTTTTCTTGTCATTATGTCCGGAGTGTTGCTGGTTTCGATGCCGGGTATATCTGAAAACAAGCGGATAAAACAGAGGGAGGAAAATAACAATAAAAATATAGATAGTATATAATAAAACAATGCATTTTGCCATAGACTCTGGTTTGTGATAAAATAGTCAATATATACCGGAGGATATAACTATATAAAAAATAGTAGTGTAGGAAAAGAAATCAGAATGGATATTTGAACTTGGACGAACATGAGAAAATGCATACGGAAAATCAAAGGATACGGTGTGACAGAGGAAGGTGACGAATCAAGATGGAGAGAAAGTATTCAATTGGAGAAGTGTCAAAAATATGCTCTATCCCAATCAAAACTCTGCGGTATTACGATGAAATTGGATTGATGGTACCAGAGTTTCGGAATCAAGAGAGTCGGTACCGTTATTACAGCAAACGGCAGATGGTGAATCTTTTTATTATCCGTCAGCTCAGAACATTAGGGTTTTCATTGAAAAATATAAAGGAACTGTTTTCCGACCTGCATCTGAAAGATTTTGGAGAGAAGATTAATGAGCGACTGGAAGAAATTGATGAGGAGATTAAGGAAATGGAGAGAAAAAAGACTGCAGCTCTCTATTTGCGTGACCGTATTGTGAAGGGCGGAGAGATTCTCGCCCATAGTGATGAAGATTTTGATAGTGCAAAGGGAGATTCGCTTGGACTCATTAATGTGGAATATATTGTAAAGGGAACTTTGTATTACCGAAGAAGTATTATGAAAAAATATCAAAATGAGGAAGTGTCTTTGGAACGATGGATTGACATTACAGAAAATTGTCAGAAAAACCATCTTTCTGTAGTCAGTCCCATTATCGTAACTTACTATGACAACGCTCTGGAACAATTTCTTTGTAAAGATTGCGATGTGGAATTTGGCGTGTTGGTAGAAAGAAATGAAAAGAATGATCAAAATCAGGGGAATGTCCAGATTCGTCCTTTTGGAGGTTTTGAGGCAGTGACAAAGGTCCATGTTGGCAGCTATCGGAATATTATGTTGAGCCATGTACGTATGGTACAGTGGATCAATCAGAATGATTATGAGATAGTCGGCCCGATTTCAGAAGAGTTTATTGTTTCCCCGATAGATATCGACAATGAGGATGAACATATTACAAAAATCATTATCCCGATTAAAAAGAAAAAAGTATGAAAATACCGCACCAAAAGAGAGGATTTGGAATATCCGGTGAAAACGATTTATTCCGAAATGTATCTCATTGGTGCGGTTTTTTTGTGACTGCCGGACTCTGACGCTTAAAATATCTGTGCCAGAGAATTTTTTTATTTTGGCCTTATATGGAGTTTACGCTTGCTTAATATAATGAATTTCTTTCGGTACAAGGCAGGCTTCCAGTTTTTCTTCAAGATAAGCCCTAAGCTTCTCCATGTCAGGTTCAGCGGCGCCGGTGATATCCGCGCAGAGGATCAGACGGTGCTCCGGTCCCCAGCATGTGTAGGCGGAAGCAGAGGAGATTCCGTCGTAACCGGTCAATGTATCTTCCAGCTTCTCAAGGTCAAGGTAATCACGGCCGGTAAGATTTTCCACCATGATGGTTCGTCCGCAGCGTTCCATGATATCCAGAGAGCCATCCGGAAGGATTCTGGCATGAAGCCCTGTCTGATAAAGCATTCCACCGCTGTATGGATTGGTGATCCGGTCGCTCCATCCTTTTGTCGGATGATCCATGATATAGAGGGATCCCCATGCGCCGTATGGCTGTTTGCGGCAGGTCTCGTCAAAGACGTAGGCTTTTACCAGAGTGTCCGGTGTGACATCGTGAATCAGCGTGGAGCCGGCGGCTTCATTGACATCTCCGGCTTTCACAAAATAATGTTTCGGGAAAAGACGTTCCGGCAGATGCTTTTTCAAGCGGCGCACAGAAGGTTCTGTGAGCATAGCGTTGACAATGATGTCCATACATTCCATAAAGATCTCAAGCTGCTGTCTGTCAAAACGATTCTCCCAGTACCGGAGTTCATAGTAGTAGAATCCTTTTTTGTTGGACATGATCTGCAGATGGAACGGCAGAGAATCAAGCTGGATTGGTTCTCTTTCTGCCGGTGCACCGCCGATGTCATCAAGATTCAGAATATCACCCTGGTATTGAATGAACATTTCATCCGCGTGCAGAGTGGAAGTATGGCAGCGCATGGTCTCCATGATTTCACGGGCGTGTCTGCGCAGAAGCTGCGGTACAGTCTCATGAGGCACGTTGGTGTAGCGGAAAAGATAAGTGGTAAACAGGCAGCCGGCCAGTCTGGTCCAGCGGCTGTCGGTTCGCCCGCTGTGTATGCTGGTGCTGACCACATCTTTTTCGTTGGCGAAAATGCTGATACAGTAGTTATAAGCTGTCAGGAACATGACATTTTCAGATATTTTATTTTTCCGGCAGAAAGCGTTCAGCTGATTTGGACTGATGGTAAAACGACCTTTCAGAGAAGCGTTGACGCCTTTGTCCAGATCGTGGAAATCTCTGCGGGTAAGGATGCTGTTAGATACTTTAAAGTCTTTCATCAGGTTCAGATAGTATGCCACATCCTGATCCCGTTTTCCTTTTTGATCCCGGGCTTTTTCGTCCAGAGCATATTCAAACATGGTGTAACTTTCTTTTTTCACCGGATTGCCCAGGTAAAGGCTGTTCAAGTCTTCAAAAAGAATCTGGAGAGTAATGCCGTCGCCGACGATATGAGCGATATCCAGGAAAAGGAAATTGGCACTGTCAGTTTGATAAATACCTGCATGATAAAGCGGTTCATCTTTTCCATACATAAATGGTACTAACAGATTCTTTCTGGTTTCTGCAAATTCTTCATCGCTCTGACGGATGATCGGGATATTGATTTTCGCATCGTCATGACGGAAACTCTTAAATACACCTTCATCCATCTGGATCACAGCCTTCAGACCAGGGTGTACATCAAACAGATCTTCTACCGCTTTCTGCAGACGGATGAGGTCCACGCTATTGTCAAGACGGATTAAAGAAGGCAGATTGGCAGTGGTATTGCCGCGCATTACATAAGCAAAATAAATCTGCAAATTGGTCAGCGGATAAACCGGGCGCACGGAATAGTCTACTTTTTCTGCATTTTGTGTTTCCTTATAGTAGGTTTCCAGTTTTTCTACGGTGGCGTGAGCCATTAAATCGTCCAGGGTGATGGAGAAGTTCATGTTGTCGGCCAGATCTGTGAGAAGCATGACGCTGCCCATGGAATCCATGCCGGCACGGTAGAAGTCGGTGGTAATGCCGAAATTCTGATGTCCCAGAACAGCGGCCACACTGTCATATATCTGCTGCTGCAGATCGTTCTGCGGCATAACGATTTTTGCGCGCTGTTCGGCTTCCAGCTTCTTCTGGCTGAAATAATTGGAACGTTTAATTTTTTTGGATGTTGTCTTTTCAAACGGATCGCGTCGCACGCGGTAATTTAAGATTCTTTTGAAGGTAGGAAGCTGCTGATTGATTTTGGCAATGCTTTCACCTACAGCGCCCTCGATATCGGTGATGTCACTGGCTTCTGCGTATTTGAAGTTTGGATAAATCTCAGCAGTGATAGTGTCATTTTCTTCAAATACGAGGATGTCTTCCACGATAGCTTCATCGGTAAACATATTTTCAATCTGTTCCGGAGCTACATTTTCACCGTTACTTAATATAATCAGGTTTTTCTTTCGACCGGTCAGATACAGAAATCCCTCATCATCCACATAACCAAGATCTCCGGTACACAGCCAGCCGTCATCGGTGATGGCTTCCGCGGTATTTTCAGGATCCTTATAATATCCCATCATGACAGAAGGGCTTTGTACCTGAATTTCTCCGTCCACGATGCGCACCTGGCAGCGGTTGACGATTTTTCCCACGGAAGAAACCTTGTCCGGGCGGTCCCAGTCGGCAGCAGAGATAACAGGAGAACATTCGGACATACCGTAACCCTGTGCGATGGACATGCCCAGATCACGATAGTTCTCTGCCAGCTCCGGCGTCAGATAGCCGCCTCCGCAGCTTACCTTCCGCAGCCGTCTTCCGTAGACTTCCGCCTTTATTTCTTCATCACTTTTCTCAGGCTGCTGTTTTTTCAGAAGACAGTAACGGTTATAAAGAGCTTTTGCTACCATCGGCACAACACTGAAAGCCGTCGGTTCAAATAATTTAAGATGATCTACCAGTTTGCTCATGTCGCGGTTTAAGCACAGGAGACTGCCGTCGCGCATTGTTACCAATACATCGCTGTGTACACAGAATACATGATGGATTGGCAGAATGTTCAGATAAACTTCATTTTCCGTGAGTGCGGTGTCGGTGGTACAAAATGTATTGTCGATGAGATTGCGGTTGGAAAGCATGACGCCTTTGCCTTTTCCGGTAGTTCCGGAAGTAAAGAGAATCATGGCGCAGTTATTTTCCGATACGTTCGGCGTGGCGGTGCGTCCCGCAAATTCTTTTAAGATATTGTCAGAGCATGGCACGTGTTTTCCGTGCTGCAGTGATATGTAAGATTTGATCCCAGGGCAGAGATTTTTTACGCCTTCTACCAGCGGCTGATGTTCCCAGTCATAAAAAAGAATGTCCACATCCGACCGGTTTAAGCAGTCGGCCAGCGTTTCCACATTCATCTGGATATCCAGAGGAACGACAGCGTTGCCGTTGGACATAACGCCCAGCATGACGGCCAGATAGTGATGGCTGCTGCTTCCGAGCAGGCCCACCTGAATTCTGTGGCCGATGGAGGCGTCCTGTTCTTTGGTCCATGCAGCAATGGCGTGGCACTCTCCCATAAATTGCCGGTAGCTGATATCAAAGACCATATCATTTTCCTCATAACGGAGGAAAACTCTGTTGTCATAATCTCTGCCGGCATGTTCTACCAGATCATAAATCGTTTTTGTGTTTTCGTAAGTAATCATAATCTCCCTCATTCAAAATAATGAATATTGCGTCGGGCAGAGCCGGATTCCTATATGTCAGGATAATAAGTCTGTGGTTAGTATTATAGAATCAGGTTTTTCCCGGCTATTTCTTACTGTTACGCATTTACTATAGCAAATACGGACAAAAATTGCAATTTGTCCATCAAATTTTTTTGCCTTATTTTTGAAAAAAATCAGGGATGCAGACGTGTTTGTAAACAGAAAGAAAAAAGGAGGTACAGACAAAATAAAGGATAGTGGAAGTCCGGTACAGAAGATGATATAGTAAAGAAAAAAGGAGGAATCTGGCATTGGAACTTTATATTCATATCCCTTTTTGTGTAAGAAAATGTAATTACTGTGACTTTCTGTCCTTTCCGGCAGGATCGGAAAGTATCGAAAGTTACTGCCGGGCGCTGGATGAGGAAATTTGTCGGACGGCAGAAATCATATACGAAAAACAGGAAGACAGGAATACCGGAAGGATATCCACGATCTTTGTGGGCGGCGGTACGCCGTCGGTGCTTGCGCCGGAGCAGATACGCCGTCTGTTTTTCTGTCTGCGACAGAATTTTTCTATCAGCCCGGACGCGGAGATATCCATGGAGGCCAATCCAGGTACACTAACCCGGGAGAAACTTGCTGCCTGTATGGAAGCGGGCGTCAATCGTCTGAGTATCGGATTGCAGAGTTCTGACGACGCGCTGCTAAAGGTGCTTGGACGGATCCATACCTGGGAACAGTTTCTGGATAATTACCGGGAGGCAAGGAAGACGGGATTTCAGAACATCAATATCGATCTGATGAGCAGCCTGCCGGGACAGACTTTATCCGGCTATCTGAAAACACTTGAGCAGGTGACAGAACTCCGGCCGGAGCACATTTCCTCTTACAGCCTGATTCTGGAGGAGGGAACGCCGTTTTTCGATTCGGAGGATATCCGCAGGCGCCTTCCCGATGAGGCAGTGGACAGGGAAATGTATGAGAGAACAAAAGAACTTCTTCATGAGAGAGGCTATGAACGGTATGAGATATCCAATTATGCAAAAGAGGGCTTTGCCTGTCGCCATAATATCGGCTATTGGGACGGCGTGCCGTATCTTGGTCTGGGACTGGGGGCTTCTTCTTATTATGATAATGCCCGTTTTTCCAACGAAATTTCTATGAAAAAATATCTGGAGCATCCCTTTATTCCGTTTCAGGAGCGTCAGGATTATTATGTGACAGAAATAAAAGACCGGATAGAGGATTATATGATATTCGGTCTGAGAAAAATGTCAGGCGTATCCTTATCCCGTTTTGCCGGAGAGTTTGGAGTTTCCATGGAAAAAATATATGGCGGAGTAATCCGCAGGTATGCGGACATGGAGCTTTTGGTCATGGAAGGAGACACTCTTCGGCTCACGGATGCCGGGATTGATGTGAGCAACCGGATTTTTGAAGAATTTCTATTATAACTTATAACTGCAGACTAAGAGATCTGTCCATGAGCTCAAGAAATCTTTTCAGCACCGGTATATCATGTTCATACCGGCAATAAATGCCGAAAGATACCTTTGGGAGATCGGTGACCGGGATATAGCACAGTTCATGATCCCGGGCTGCAGGGATATCCGGATAAACTGTATAGCCGATTTCCGCTTTGACAAGAGCAAAGGCGCTGTCTACGTTGTCGGTGAGGAAGCGGTTTTTAGGCGGAAGATTTATCAGAAGCTCATTCTGGACGGCAAAAAAGGAATCGGGTACCGGCCGGGGTGTACAGGCGATGAAGTTTCCCTCAAGTTCTCTGGTGGTGAGCGTTTCATAACGGGACAGCGGATGGCCGGGAACACAGACGCAGGAGCAAGGCGCCAGACATAATTCCCTGTAGAAGAGAGAGGAGCGCTTCTGTGTTTCTTTCAGCCCCAGAGCGGCATGAATCTGGTTATTTTCAATCAGATTTACAAGGGATGGAAAAGGAACCAGGCGGATATTGGGCCGGAGCAGTGGAAATTCTTCTGAGAGAACTTTCAGTACCGGCGGCAGCATCCGAAGCTCAATCTGATTATGGCAGCCCAGTTCCAGCGGCAGGAAGTGTTCCTGATTGCCTAGGCGTTCTCTGGCAGACATTGCAGTTTTTAAAATAAGCTGCGCGTCGGCAAGAAAAAGAACGCCCTCTGGAGTGATAGTGACATTTTTGCTGGTGCGGTTAAACAGTTTTACGTCCAGCTCTTTTTCAAGCGATTGAATCTGATGGCTGACTGCGGGCTGGGACATCTTCAGCACCGTGGATGCTTTGGAAAAGTTAAGATATTCGGCTACAGTGACAAAACATTCTAGTTGAATCGTATTCATTTTTTAACCTCGTCTGTTATTTGCAAATGTTCAGGATGTTGCGGTCATGTCTTATTATAATCTACATATTTCTTAATATCAAAAACAAAATTGATATCTATAAAAAATTTTTATAGAAGATAAAATTTTTGAATTTCACATTTCTTAAAAAACGAGTTAGAATCCCTCTGTGAACAGATTGTAAGTTAATGAACTGTTCGGTAAGAAACTATTTTGCGGATCAGGAAAATGCTGTATATGAATGCATTATAGTAAAAAACAGAAAAAGAACAGGAGGTGTTCGCAGTAATGACCGATGATTTCAGAGCAGAAGAGCTGATTTATTTTATGAAGAAAATCGGGTTGGATCTGGCGGCGCTGATGGACTGCTGTCTCAGAAATGATGAACTCAGCGGAATTCAGGTTTATTTTCTCGTATATCTTCTGCGGCATCATTCGGAGGGGACCTACCTTACGGAGCTGTGCCGGGAGACAGGCATGTCCAAGGCAACGCTGTCTGCTCTGATCAAAAAGCTTAGAGAAAAAGATTATCTTTATTTTCGGGAGCGCCCGGAGGATATCCGGAAGAAAGAAGTGCTTCCCACCAAAAAACTCCTGGAAGAAAGCGAAGAGTTTTTTATCAAGACAAGGCAGATGGAAGACGAGGTCTGCGTCGCTCTCTGGGTATTGTACTGCAGGATACCCACTTGTTCACCGGCACTGTCATGGATAACATCCGTTACGGTAAACTGGACGCCACCGATGAAGAATGTATCAAGGCGGCCAGACTGGCCAACGCCGATGGATTTATCCGGCGTCTGCCGGACGGCTACGATACTATGCTCACCGGCGACGGCGCCAACTTGAGTCAGGGCCAGCGTCAGCTTCTTGCCATCGCCCGCGCGGCCGTGGCCGACCCGCCGGCGCTGATTCTCGACGAGGCTACTTCCTCCATCGATACCCGTACCGAGAAACTGGTACAGGACGGCATGGACGCTCTGATGAAAGGCCGTACCACCTTCGTCATCGCCCACCGTCTCTCCACGGTCAAGAACTCTGACTGTATCATGGTCATGGAACAGGGCCGCATCATCGAGAGAGGTACCCACGACGAGCTGATTGCCGCCAAGGGCAAATATTATCAGCTCTATACGGGTAATTTTGAGGAGTAAATACGAGAATGCATGATGAATTATTGTAAAGGAGCAAGTGTATATAATGGTTAAAACCGTTGCCTGACGGTAATGTGTATTTTATTTATGCAGAGCGGAAAGCTGTTTTATAATAGAAACAGGACTGTCCGCCCTGCATTTTTTATCATTTGGATATATGTGGACATAAGGATAGAGTTATTGTAAAATATAAATAGCTAGTGTACTACAACATTGACGAGAAAGGACGGAAATTTATGAAAAAATCTATCAAAATGGCTGTGCTGACTGCTGCCGCCTTTACTTTTATGGCAGGCGCCGGCATATCTGTGAAGGCAGCGGACAGCGTGGTGATCAATGAGGAAAATTTTGCGCCGGCAGTGATGGAATACGCGCAGGAGGCGGATACCAATGAAGACGGATTTCTCTCTTCGAAGGAAGCGTCAAAAGTGAAAAAGATGCGTTTTGACACACGGCAGTATATCGATTCGTTTCAGGGTATCAAATATTTCAAAAAATTGAAACAGTTCGATTATGAAGTAGCGGAGTATCAGCAGGACATGACGGCCGCGCCGGATTTGGATTTGAGCGGACTGAAGAAATTAGAAAATGTGTCGATATATTCCGAGAGTATGCATATTGGAACGATCAATCTGCAAAACTGCACAAAACTGCGGCAAGTGGGGATTGTTCCCGATTCGGAGCATATTGTTTATATTGACAGTATGAATTTGCAGGGATGCACAAATCTGGACTCCTTTGTATGCGGAGGCCAGATAGAACAGATCGATTTATCCGGTTTAAAAAATTTAAAGTCTGTCATGTTTACCGGCGAAACGGAAACGCTGAATTTGGATCGCTGTTCCAAACTGAAAAATATGTATATCATCAGTGATACTCTGAAGACATTGTCGCTAAAAGGGGTCAGAAATCTGAGAGGCATCACGATAAAAGCTGCTTCTCTGGAATCGCTGGATCTGAGTAAAAATTCCAAATTAAAAAATGTGAATTGCCACTATACTCAGATTACTTCTCTGGACTTGAGCGGAAACAAAGATTTAAAGTATTTACATTGCCAGAACAACCGGAAATTAACCAGCCTTGATGTGACTGGATGTACCAGCCTGAGATATCTTCGCTGCCATAATACTGCTCTGACAAAGATTAACGTAAAAACAAACAGAAATCTTGAAATATTAGGTTGTAAAAATACCAACATAACATCTCTGAATCTCAAAAAGAACAGAAAGTTAAGATTCTTAAGCTGTCTGGGAACCAAAGTACAGAAGCTGGATCTTTCCAAAACCAGTATCAGGGGTGAAGGCAGACTGCGGTGTGAGAAGACAGTAGATGTTACTTATGCGGCAAGAAAAAATTAAATGTATGGATAAATGTATGGAGGGGCATTACAAGAAGGATAAGGAGGGAGAAAAAATGAAGTTATTACAGGGAGTGATACTGGGCGGATGCCTGTTCCTGGGCCTGTTCTTTCTGCATTCCTTTGACGCGAAGGCAGCGAGTGTGACCATGGATGGTGTACGTTACTGGTTGATAGACTGGGATTCCGAAGCGAAGGGACACGCAGAACTGGACCCGGATTCTGATCTTTCGGAAGTCTACATAAGAAATGAAGTGGAATTTCTCGGTAAATCCTATCCGGTGGGTTCATTCTGGTGGGATGAGGACGATTTTATGGTTGATTCCGATGATTCTTTTGGCGAAGGATGGGGGCAGGCGGATTTAAAAGAAACCAATACCGCCCACGAGTCTCTGAGAAAGATTACATTTGCTCCGGGCATTACAGTTCAGGGCAGAGCGATCAGTTTTAAAAAGCTGGAAGAAGTTGTGTTCGAGGGAGAAGTTTCCTATATGGATGAAGTCAGTTATTTTAACTGCCCGAAATTAAAAACAATTGTTCTTCCGTCCAGCTACGGGGAGCCGGTTTACAGATCAGAGTTTGGAATTGATATAAAGAGATGTCCGTCAGTACAGATTGTCGCGGATGAGTCCAACCCGCATTTCCAGGTCATCGATAACGACGTATATTCCAAAGATGGAACCATTCTTTATAACGTGACCAGCAGTGCTAAAACATACAAGGTGAAAGATTTTGTCCGTCACATCGGAGAATACGCTTTCAATGGAAACAATACAATCCGGTCCGTGACCATGCCGAACTCGGTGCAGACTGTCGGAAGATATGCCTTTGGTGAAATGAAGAAACTGTCTTCCATTCGTCTGAGCAAGTCTCTTCAGAAGCTGGAAGAGGGTGTGTTCCTTGGTTCAAAGAAGTTAAAGAAGCTGACTCTGCCAAAAAATATCAAGCGATTTGACGGGAATTTTGGCTGGAAAGAAAACAAATTTGAAAAATTAGTGATCCGCACCAAAAATATTAAAAAAGGATCGTTTTACGATCTCTCCAAAAAATGTACGGTGTATGTCCGGAACAAAAAGGTGAAAAGACAGCTTCGGAAATTTGATTTTGACGGAAAAATTGTTGTGAAAAAGAAAAAATGATAAATGGGGAAAGGGCTGCTGATGGCAGTCCTTTTCCACGTAAAAATGATAAGAAGATATTACGATGAAATATCGGATGAGAGAAAGGAAAAATAATATGAACATCACAGTGAGAGAATACAATAATCAAGACCTTTCTTCTATAACTGCCATCTGGAACGAGGTGGTGGAGGAAGGCGTCGCCTTCCCTCAGGAAGAATCTCTCACCGCGCAGACCGGCGCGGAATTTTTTGCGCAGCAGAGCCATTGCGGCGTGGCGGAGGACACGGACACAGGAAATGTACTGGGACTTTATATCCTTCATCCAAACAACGTGGGACGCTGTGGGCACATCAGCAACGCAAGCTACGCCGTGGCCTCCGAAGCACGGGGACAGCACATCGGAGAGCTTTTGGTGCGGGACAGCATCGCACAGGCGCACAGACTGGGATTTCGTATCCTGCAGTTTAACGCGGTGGTAAAAACCAACGCCGGGGCCCGGCATCTCTACGAAAAGATCGGATTTAAGCAGCTTGGCGTGATTCCGGGCGGGTTCCGGATGAAGGACGGCAGATACGAGGATATCTGTCCTTATTATATAGAAGTGTGAAGGATTTTCCTGAACTGTTAAAAATAAAAATTTGAAATTAATGCTTGACAAGAAATGTATATAGTGCTAAGTTATCTATAAAGATATTAGCACTCAACATAAACGAGTGCTAATAACTAAGAAAGAAGGGACACAGTTATGAATCTGGATGAACGTAAGATGAAAATACTGAAGGCAATCATATCTACTTACCTTGAGACGGGTGAACCGGTGGGAAGCAGAACCATTGCCAGAGATTCTGATTTGCATTTGAGTTCTGCAACCATTCGTAATGAGATGGCAGATTTGGAAGAGCTGGGATATATTTTACAGCCGCATACATCTGCTGGCAGGATTCCTTCTGATTTGGGATACCGTTATTATGTGGATCATCTGATGGAAGAGAAAGAGAGCGAGTTTGCAGCCCGGGAGAATGAGCTTCGGAAGGAACGGCAGGCTCTCCTGCAGAAGATGGACCGTATGGAGGAAGTTCTTAAGAACGTGGCGGATGTACTGGCGGCCAATACCAATTATGCCACTCTCATCACCACGCCGCAGATTAAGGAATCAAAGATAAAGTTCATACAGCTTTCCATGGTGGACAGCCGGAGACTTCTTGCGGTCATTGTTCTTGGCAATGACACGGTGCGGAATCTTCTGATGAATATCGAAGATCCTCTTGGCAATGACGAGATCCTTAAGCTCAACATATTATTGAATTCTTTCCTGCAGGGGCTGACGCTCAAGGATATTAATCTGGAGCTGGTGCATACCATGAAGGTGCAGGCAGGAATGCATGCCTCCATTCTGGAAGGCGTTTTTAATGGAATTGTGGAGGCGATACACGAAGCAGACGATATGGAGATTTACACCAGCGGCGCCACAAACATGCTGAAGTATCCGGAGCTGGTAAGTCCGGATCACACCATGGCGCTTCTTGATACTCTGGTGGAGAAGAAAGCTCTTGTAAAGCTTGTGGATGACACGGTGAACCAGGAGGAACGCCATGGAATCCAGGTTTACATCGGTAATGAGACCCCGGTGCAGACATTGAAGGATTGCAGCATCGTGACTGCGACCTATGAACTGGCGGAAGGGGGAACCGGAACGGTCGGTATCATCGGACCGAAACGGATGGATTATCAGAAGGTGGTAAATACTCTCAAGAATCTGACGGATGATTTAGATGAGATTTTCAATAATAAATCATAGAAAATAAATCACAGAAAGGTGGTACTTAAGTGGAAGAGAATAAAAAAGAATTCGACGAAAGTATCGTAGACGAAAACATTTCTGAAGCTGCTCAGGATGAGGAGCAGAAGGAAGACGCTTCTGAGGAAGCGAATGCAGCTGAGACAGCGGAGGCTGCCGGCGATGCTGCAGAAGGCGAAGAAGAATCCGATGAGCCGGACAGCAAGAAGAAAAAGAAGAAATCTGCCAGGGCTCTGGAGATAGAATTAAAGAAGAGCCAGGAGATGCTTGCCGATATCACGGACAAATATCAGCGGCTGATGGCGGAGTTTGAGAACGCCAGAAAACGTAATGCCAAAGAGCAGAGCCGCATGTATGATATCGGCGCAAAGGAAGTTCTCGCAAAGCTGCTTCCGGTGGTGGATAACTTTGAAAGAGGCTTGGATGCTCTCTCCGAGGAGGAAAAAGAGGGCGCATTTGCCCAGGGCATTGAGAAGATCTACCAGCAGCTCATGACCGTCTTTGATGAGATTGGCGTGAAAGCGATGGATGCAGCCGGTAAGGAATTCAATCCGGATTTCCACAATGCGGTGATGCATGTGGAAGATGAAGAACTGGGTGAGAACCTGGTAGTGGAAGAGTTCCAGAAGGGCTATATGTACAAAGACAGCGTGCTTCGGCACAGCATGGTAAAAGTTGCCAACTAGAGCTGATGGAGCAGACCGCTGGCCGGTCGGCAAGATCAGTGATTACAGATATAGTTGATTTTAGGAGGAATGAATAATGAGTAAGATTATTGGTATTGACTTAGGTACAACAAACTCATGTGTAGCAGTTATGGAAGGTGGAAAGCCTGTAGTTATCACAAACGCAGAGGGTATGAGAACAACCCCTTCTGTTGTTGCATTTACAAAGACAGGAGAAAGAGTTGTCGGCGAGCCGGCAAAACGTCAGGCAGTAACCAACGCTGACAAGACTATTTCTTCCATCAAACGTCATATGGGTACTGATTACAAAGTAGATATTGACGGCAAGAAATATTCTCCACAGGAGATTTCCGCTATGATTTTACAGAAATTAAAATCTGATGCAGAGAACTACCTGGGCGAGAAAGTAACAGAGGCAGTTATCACTGTTCCTGCATACTTCAACGACGCACAGAGACAGGCAACAAAAGATGCCGGAAAGATTGCCGGACTGGAAGTAAAACGTATCATCAACGAGCCTACAGCAGCCGCTCTTTCCTACGGCCTTGACAACGAGAAAGAACAGCAGATCATGGTATACGACTTAGGCGGCGGTACTTTCGACGTTTCCATCATCGAAATCGGCGACGGCGTTATCGAGGTACTGGCAACAGCCGGTGACAACCGCCTGGGCGGCGACGACTTTGATAATGTAATCACTCAGTACATGCTGGATGATTTCAAGGCAAAAGAAGGCGTTGACTTATCTTCCGATAAGATGGCAATGCAGAGATTAAAAGAAGCAGCTGAGAAAGCAAAGAAAGAGCTGTCTTCTTCCACAACAACCAACATCAACCTGCCGTTCATCACAGCTACATCCGAAGGACCAAAACACTTCGAGATGAACCTGACAAGAGCAAAATTCAACGAGCTGACCGCTCATCTGGTAGAGAGAACTGTAACACCTGTTACAACCGCTCTGAAAGATGCCGGATTGACAGCTACAGACTTAAGCAAAGTATTACTGGTCGGCGGTTCCACAAGAATCCCGGCTGTTCAGGATAAAGTAAAACAGTTGACAGGCAAAGATCCGTTCAAGGGCATCAACCCGGATGAGTGTGTAGCCATCGGTGCTTCCATTCAGGGTGGTAAGCTGGCAGGAGATGCCGGCGCAGGCGATATCCTCTTACTGGATGTAACTCCGCTGTCCCTGTCCATCGAGACCATGGGTGGTGTTGCTACAAGATTGATCGAGCGTAACACAACGATTCCTACCAAGAAGAGCCAGATCTTCTCCACAGCAGAGGATAATCAGACAGCCGTTGATATCCACGTTGTACAGGGTGAGAGACAGTTTGCGAGAGACAACAAGACCTTAGGCCAGTTCCGTCTGGATGGTATCCCGCCAGCACGTAGAGGTGTTCCTCAGATCGAAGTTACTTTCGATATCGACGCCAACGGTATTGTAAATGTTTCTGCCAAAGACCTGGGAACAGGCAAAGAGCAGCACATCACCATCACAGCAGGTTCCAATATGTCTGATGAAGATATCGACAAGGCTGTAAAAGAAGCCGCTGAGTTCGAGGCACAGGATAAGAAGAAGAAAGAAGCCATCGACGCAAGAAATGACGCTGACAACATGGTATTCCAGACCGAGAAAGCTCTGGAAGAGGTCGGCGATAAGATTGACGAGGCTGAAAAGACCACAGTACAGGCTGACATCACCAAGCTGAAAGAGATTCTCGACCGCACAACGGTTGACAACATGACAGATTCTGATGTTTCCGAGATCAATGAAGCAAAAGAACAGCTGATGAAAGATGCGCAGGCACTGTTTGCAAAGATGTATGAGCAGACACAGCAGGGCGCTCAGGGCGGCCCTCAGGCAGCTCCTGGCGGAGATGCCAACGCAACCTATAACGCAGATGATGTGGTTGACGCAGATTACAAAGAAGTATAAAATCAGAATTCAATACAATGACAGAGGAAGAGGAGACGGGGCTGCCCTGTCCCCTCTTCCCTTGTCGTTCACCGGGTGAAATAATTTTCATCTGATATACGCTCCGCGAAAGACGCGCAGGGGCAAGCCTTGAATTTGGAGGATAGTATGGCAGATAAAAGAGATTATTACGAGGTTCTGGGCGTAAATAAAAACGCCACAGAAAATGAAATAAAGCGTGCCTACCGGAAGGTGGCAAAAAAATATCATCCGGATATGAATCCGGGGGATAAAAATGCGGAAGAAAAGTTTAAAGAAGCTTCTGAGGCTTACGAAGTATTAAGTGACCCGGATAAGAGAGCCCGCTATGACCAGTTCGGCCATGCCGCCTTTGAGCAGGGAGGCGGAGGAGCCGGCGGATTCGGCGGATTTGATTTCGGCAGCGGAGATATGGGCGACATTTTTGGAGATATTTTTGGCGATTTCTTTGGCGGCGGCAGCCGCAGCAATGCCAGAAGAAACGGCCCGCGTCAGGGTGCGAACCTGCGGGCGGCTGTCCGTATTACATTTGATGAGGCTATCCGAGGCGTAGACAAAGAGCTGGAGATTACCCTGAAAGAGAAATGTAACACCTGCGGCGGCAGCGGCGCCAAGCCGGGAACCAGTCCGGAGACCTGTTCCAAATGTAACGGAACCGGTCAGGTGGTCTATACGCAGCAGTCCATGTTCGGCATGGTAAGAAATGTACAGCCGTGTCCGGATTGTAACGGAACCGGTCAGGTAATCCGTTATAAATGTGCCGATTGCTCCGGAACCGGTTACATCAAGGTGCGCAAGAAGATTAAAGTTCCGATTCCGGCAGGTATTGACAACGGTCAGAGTGTGCGGATCCGCGAGAAAGGCGAGCCGGGTATCAACGGAGGACCGAGAGGAGACCTGCTTGTCAATGTAAATGTATCCCGTCATCCGAAGTTCCAGAGACAGGAATACGATATCTTCTCCACGGAGCCGATTACATTTGCACAGGCAGCTTTGGGCGCTACCATTAAGATCGACACAGTAGACGGACCGATGGATTATACCATTAAGCCGGGAACACAGACTGATACGAAAATCCGTCTGAAAAATAAAGGTGTGCCTAGCCTTCGGAATAAAAACCTTCGTGGTAATCATTTTGTCACCCTGGTGGTACAGGTGCCGGAGCGCATGACAGAAGCGCAGAAAGAGGCGCTGCGCCGGTTCCAGGAGGCCATGGGAGAGGTGCCGCCAGCGCAGACAGATGCTTCAGGCGCAGCAAAAACAGAGCCGGAAAAGCATGAAAAGCATGAGAAACATGAAAGAAAAGGCTTCTTTGGCGGAAAGAAGAAGAAATAAATGGATGAGACAGCTTCGCGGGAAATATCCCGCGGGGCTTTTTGAGTATTATTATAATTTCGATATCTATTATGAACAAAGGAGAACGTTATGTCGGAAACAAAAAAGGAAAGCTTTTTGAAGAGAAAAAACGTTGAGATTTCTTTTAAACGGTATGGAATCGACGCCATGGGCGCCATGGCATTAGGCTTATTTGCATCTTTGCTGATTGGAACTATTTTTCAGACTATTGCGGAAAATATTGGCACTGCGGGCCTCATGGCTACTTTATCAGGTTTGAGTGGTGACGAATTATCCGCACAGACTGCGGCTCTTGGCGGTGTGGACAGCGTCTGCTGGGTGTTATACAGAATCGGTACTTACGCCACTGCCGTAACGGGAGCGGCCATGGCGGCAGCCATAGGGTATGCTCTGGACGCTCCGCCGCTGGTTCTGTTTTCGCTCTGTGCGGTCGGTCAGGCAACCAATACCCTGGGCGGCTCCGGCGGCCCTCTGGCAGTATTATTTGTGGCGATCATTGCCTGTGAATTTGGTAAACTGGTATCAAAGGAGACGAAGATTGATATTCTTGTAACGCCGGCAGTTACGATTGTAATCGGAACTCTTTGTGCAATGGTTCTGGCTCCAATCTTCAGAACCATCTGTGACGCCCTCGGAACTTTCATCGGATGGGCGACAAACCTGCAGCCATTCCTGATGGGAATCGTTATCTCAACAGTAGTGGGCATCGTACTCACTCTGCCAATCAGTTCCGCGGCTATCTGTGCGGCCATCGGAATCAGCGGCGGCGCAGTGCTGGCAGCTCTCGTAGATGGAACGGTCTCCATAGAGGTATGGAACGGTCTGGCGCTGGCCGGCGGAGCTGCCACAGTCGGCTGCTGTACACATATGCTTGGTTTTGCAACTCTCAGTTATCCGGAAAATGGCATCGGAGGATTTGTGGCGCAGGGTATCGGAACTTCCATGCTGCAGGTGCCGAACCTGATGAAAAAACCGGTGTTATGGCTGCCTCCGGTTATCACATCCTCTATCCTGGGACCGATTGCAACCTGTGTCTTCCAGCTCAGAAATAACGGAGCAGCGATATCTTCAGGAATGGGAACTTCGGGTCTGGTAGGACCGATTGGTATTATCACCGGATGGGGCAATATGCCGGAAGGCTATGCGGCCGGAGTAAAAGACTGGATCGGATTGATTCTCCTCTGTTTTGTTTTACCGATTGTCCTCAACTGGTTCATCGGCAAGTTCATGAGAGCAAAAGGGCTCATCAAAGAGGGAGACTTAAAAATAGATCTTGGTTAAGACAATTTGAAAGGAATATCCCGGGCAGGCTTTGCCAGCCTGCCGCAGGATATGAGAGATAAGCAGAAAGCGCTGTGTATAGCATCACTTTCTTTTTTTGTGCGCATTTTTATTTGCAGATTTTTATTTGCAGATGAATAAAAGAGTGCATTTTTTGTCATGCTTATGTTACAATAAACTATGTTTTTAACAGATTGGGAAATCCTGCCGTGCAGGATTCTTTCTCATCACAGAAGAGAAATGGAAAGGAGATAATATATGTCGATGATAAAGATTACCGTAGATAATTTTAAAGAAAATGTACTGGAAGGAGCGAAGCCTGCTCTGGTGGAGTTTTCCGCCCCATGGTGTACTTACTGCCGCCGAATCGGGCCTGCCATGAAGAAAATCGCAGAACAGTATGCAGATACTATGGTAACCGGCGAGATCAATATTGACGAGCAGGAAGCGCTGGCAGAAGAATACAAGGTGGAGGTCATCCCTACTCTGATGATATTTAAAGATGGAAAAATGCTCGGCAGTATTGTGGCTCCGGATTCCAAAGCGAAGATTGAAGCTTTTATCGCGGAACATCTGAAATAGAGGAGGATATATGAATGGAACACATTTATGACGTTGTGATCATCGGAGGCGGGCCGGGCGGTTACACGGCGGCTCTCTATTGCGCCCGCGCCGGCATGGATACATTGATTCTTGAGAAACTGTCCGCCGGAGGACAGATGGCTCTCACCAGCCAGATCGACAACTATCCGGGATTCGACGAGGGCATCGACGGATTCGAGCTGGGTGAGAAAATGCAGCAGGGAGCCGAGAGATTCGGCGCAAAAACGGAGCTGGCGGAAGTGGAGAGCGTGCAGCTGGCCGGCGATGTGAAAGAAATCGTCACCAGCGAGGGAACGTTCCACAGCCGGACGGTGGTCATTGCCACCGGCGCCACGCCAAGGGAGCTGGGAATCGCTGACGAGGCGAAGCTGGTGGGCCGCGGCGTCAACTACTGTGCCGCCTGTGACGGTATGTTCTATAAAGGCAAAACCGTGGCGGTCATCGGCGGAGGCAATTCTGCCGCCGGCGACGCATTGCTTTTGTCCAAAATCTGTGAAAAAGTTGTGATCGTTCACAGAAGGGACACACTCCGGGCAGAAAAAATCTACCACACCCCGTTGATGCAGGCGGAAAATGTGGAATTCTGCTGGAACAGCACGGTGGAAGCCTTCTTATATGAGGATAAGGTGAACGGAATCCGGGTGAAGAACAAACTCACCGGCGAGGAAAAAGACGTTGCCTGTGACGGCGTCTTCGTGAGTATCGGCCGTTCCCCGGCCACAGAACTTTTCAAAGGGCAGGTGGACATGGATAAGGCAGGATACATCATCGCCAACGAGACGACCAAAACCAGCGTGCCGGGCGTATTTGCCGTGGGCGACGTTCGTACCAAAGTGATGCGCCAGGTGATTACTGCCGCCGCAGACGGGGCAGTGGCGTCACATTTCATTGAAGAATATCTGGCAGAAAAAGAATAGAATGGATAGAATTATGAAGTGGAATAAAATTACAATTGAGACAACGACAGCAGCCGAGGATATGTTAAGCTACGAGCTGCAGGAAATGGGCATCGAGGGTGTGGAAGTGGAAGACCATGTCCCGCTCTCAGAGGAAGACCGCAAGATCATGTATGTGGATCTTCTGCCGGACGAGATTGCGCCGGATGACGGAACCGCAAGAATCTCCTGCTACATCGACGAGCAGGAAGATCTCGATGAGATGCTGGACAAAATCCGTGCCAAAATCGAGGAACTCTCGGCATTTCTCCCTATGGGAACCGGAAAGATTACTCTGGGAACCACCGAGGAAGAAGACTGGATCAATAACTGGAAAGCATTTTTTAAGCCGTTCCGGCTGGACGGCAACATCGTCATCAAACCGACCTGGGAGACCCTCGCCGATCAGAAAGACGACGATATCGTCATCGAGATCGACCCGGGAACAGCCTTCGGCAGCGGCTCCCACGAGACAACCAAGTTGTGCATTTCCCAGCTTAAAAAATACATAAAACCGGACACTGAGCTTCTGGACGTGGGAACCGGCAGCGGCATCCTCTCCATCATCGGACTCAAACTGGGCGCCCGCCACGCCATGGCAACGGATATCGACCCCAACGCCATCCGCGCCACGGAAGAGAACTTTGCCATCAACGGCGTCGCCGGACAGGCGGAAGTCCACCGGGTCAACATCCTCGATGAAACCGAAGCCCGGGAATTCTACGAAAACAACCACGGCAAACGCTACGACGTCATCGTGGCGAACATCCTCGCTGATGTCATCATCCCCCTTTCGGGTATCGTAACCCCGCTTCTCACCGACGACGGCGTGTTCATCACCTCCGGCATCATCAACACCATGGAGGAAGCCGTGAAAGAAGCCATGCTCGCCAACAACTTCGAGATCCTCGAGATTCACCACATGAAAGACTGGGTGAGCATCACGGCGAAGCCGAAGAAATAGAACGATACAGAGCAGACGGATAAAAAGATTGCGCCTCCTTTTCTAAAGTAGTAAAATGTAGCTATATTCAGAAAGGGGGGCGTTTTTTTGTGGCAAGAATATTTAATGTGAACGGCGTATGCAGGCCGAACCGCCATTATATGGTCGATCTTTCTTCCAGACTGGCTGCTATCAAAAAAATAGTGGACGACGGAGCCTACTTTACAATTAATAAAGCACGTCAGTATGGAAAAACAACAATGCTGCAGGCACTGGCGCATTATTTGCTTTTCTGGTATCAAGACTCTGCAAACTGATGGATGAAAAGCTGGCAGGCAGCGAAGAATTTCCTTCAAAGAAATCTGTCTGGACAAAACAGGGATTTCTGGAAGCGGTAAAACTCCTGCTGGCTGAAAAAAACTCTTTATTTGAATCATTGATAGGTAAACTCAACGATTATCCGGATTTGAAAAAAATGATTTATCAGCTTTTGTTTCAAGGTCAGACGATCACATATAATGCCGATGATTTCGCTACAGATATGTTGCTTATGTTCGGTTTTGTGAAAGCGGAACGGGAAACTGTGCAGATTGCCAACCGAATCTTTGAGACCCGTCTGTACAATTACTTTTTGACCTTGCCGGAGGTACAGAACGGAGAAATGTACCGGCTGGCGCTCTGGAATAAAAATCAGTTTATCAAAAATGGAAAATTTATAAGTTCAGTTAAGTAAAGGCAGATTTCGTAAAAAAGACGAAATGTCTAATAAAAAGCGGCAGAAAATAAATTTCTGTCGTTTTTTTCATAAAAGAGATTGACAAAAACATAAAATCTGATATTCGTAAGTAGTAAGGAAAAAATTGATATGGGAGGAAAATATCATGAGAGATTTATCAATTACACAGGAATACTTAATTTGTACATTAAATAAAAAAGGCGCGCTGCCTTCGGCCAATCCGAAAGCAGGCATCTGCATGATCATAGGCGGATTACTGGAGATGCAGATGGAAAAATGTATTTCTATGGAAGATAAGAAAGTGATTGTATCTGCAGAGCTGCCGGAGCATATGTCCTACCTTAAACCGCTCTATGATGTGATCAATCAGAAGAAGCCTATGAAGGCGCAGAAAGTGGTGGAAACATACTATGCTTCTTTTACTGGTAAAAAGCTGAATATGCTGTTGGATGCATTGCTGGATCAACTGAAGTCTGCTGAAGCAGTAGAACCTGTAAAAACGGGGCTGTTGGGTAATAAAGAAGCTTTTGCACCGAAAAAAGAAGCGGTGACAGGTGTTATCGAAAAAATCCGTGCCGAATTGCTGGAAGATGGTGATGTATCTGAAGATGTTATTGCACTTACCGTTTTACTGGATAAGTCCGGACAATTAAAAGAATATTTCTCAAAATATGAACAAAAAGAACTGAAAGAAAAACTGGAAGTCATAAGAAAATCAGAAGCAGGAACAACTGTAAAAGAATTACTCTGGTATATTGATTCACTGGACGCTTCCATTATGATTTCTACAATGATCTCTTCTACAATGTAATGAAGGTGATAAAATGTCAAGACAGAGAAGTATGGAAGTCATAGCTAACGCAGAATATGTGACCATTGGAGAACTGGTAAGGCTGACCGACGTGAGATACAGCACGCTGAAATACTATACAGAAGAAGGACTCCTGTCTTTTGAGCAAGCCGAAGAGAACCTGACACGTCGCTATAAAAGAGAAGAGAGCATGGCACAGATTCAAAAGATTAAAGAACTGCGTCAGGAAGGGAAATCCATAGCGGAGATCAAGGGAATATTGAAGTAAAGTTGGAAGTTAAGACAGCATTATTGGTGAAGCTCTGGGTGCCTGCACGCGGCTTTTTTAGAAAAACTTTAAATGTCTGCCTTCTCTAAAACAGCCTGTGCGGCATACCCAGAGCTTCGTAAAGCTTAATTTTCCACTTCCGGCAATATTTCTACCTTTCCGGACCGGGTGTGATAGTAAGTCCCCACGATTTTCAGGCTTCCGTCTTTGATGGAAGTTTGAAGCAGGGGGCTTTTTTTGATTTGTTCCATGCTGTGGAAAATGTTCTTTTTCTCACAGCAGACAGGGTTGGTTTCCGTGCCGATGGCCCGGCGGATTTCATCAGTGATATGTATGATGGAATCATGACCGGCATTGTGAATGGCGGCGTCCACGGCGCCGCAGCGGCTGTGGCCCATTACCATAATCAGTTTTACTCCCAGATGTCCCGCGGCGTATTCGATGCTGCCCAGCTCAAAATTTCCGATGACATTTCCCGCCACCCGGATGGTGAATATTTCGCCGATGCCCACCATGAAGATTTTCTCCGGGATGACCCGGGAATCGGAGCAGGCGATGACAATGGCGTAAGGTTTTTGCCCATATTCATGGGTAAGAATCCGTATTTCCTCGGAAATGTCTCCTGTTCCCTCTTTCGCAATGAGATACTCTTTATTTCCCGCCATGAGACGGTTCAATGCAGTTTCGCAGTCTGTTACATTAATATGTTCCATGTTTTTTGTTCCTTTCCGTTAGTTTGTTACATTTTACCACAGAAAGCGACAGAGAGGCAGAGAAAGTTGACCTGTAAAAAACCCTTTCCAATTACCGGGTGAGTTGTGCTATAATAAATGCGTTTCAAAAACCGAAAAAAAGAGAATGGAAAGGTCAGTATGTATCAGTTTTTTATTCAACCGGACAATATAACAGAAGACGATATTCTGATCACAGACGCTCAGGATGTCAACCATATAAAAAATGTACTGCGGATGAAAAAGGGGGAGAAACTTGCTCTCTGCTGCGAGGAGACAGGAAGAGAGTATCTCTGTGCTGTGGCGGAGTTTGAGGAGAACGGTATTCGTGCTGCCATCGAGGATATCAACGGGCAATCCCGGGAGCTGCCGGTGAAGATTACATTGTTTCAGGGATTGCCGAAAGGCGACAAGATGGAGCTGATCATCCAGAAGGCGGTGGAGCTTGGCGCGGCGGAGATTGTTCCCGTGGCTACGAAGCGGGCTGTCGTGAAACTTGACGCAAAGAAGGCGGCAAAGAAGGTGCAGCGCTGGAATGAAATCGCCAAAAGTGCGGCAAAGCAGTCAAAACGAACCATGATTCCGGAGGTAAAGCCGGTGCTTTCCTGGCGGGAGGCTGTGGAATATGGCAAAAGTCTTGATATGCTTCTGCTTCCTTACGAAGATGCAGAAGGCATCGGTCATTCCAGAGAGGTGCTGGCTTCGGTGAAAGGAAGGCAGAGCCTTGGCATTTACATCGGGCCGGAAGGCGGCTTTCAGAAAGAAGAGGTGGAACAGGCCGCTGAAGCCGGCGCGCAGACCATCACCCTGGGCCATCGGATTCTCCGCACGGAGACGGCGGGAATGGCAGTGCTCTCTATGTTGATGTTTATGTTGGAAGAGGACTGAGAATGGATTTTTTTGGCGGCAGGGAGGAATTCAATGAAGAAAATCGGACTCGAGCCTAAACTAAAAGAAACAGGAATCAGGCCCATTGTAATAGAAGAAATCCGGAATTTTGCCCGGAAGAACGGGATAAAAAAGGTTGTGCTTTTCGGCTCCCGGGCCAGGGGAGATTACTGGAGAGCCAGTGATATTGATCTGGCGGTCTGGGGTGGAGATATCCAGAATTTTGCCTTTGATGTGGACGAAGAGACATCAACGCTCCTGAAATACGACGTGATCGACATGGACAAGGGAGTGCAGGAAGAATTGCGGGAATCCATTGACAGGGAAGGAATTGTATTATATGAAGAAGTTTGATAATTATATTTCGAATCTTGCGGTACTCTGTAAAGCCGGTGAAGAAGATTTGAGCAATGAATTTATTATCAGTGGAATTATCGATAAATTTTTTGTTCAATTCGAGCTGGGGTGGAAAGTGTTAAAAGAATTGCTTCGATATGAAGGAGTGGAGGCTTCGGCTGTCGGTTCACCCCGTGTGATCATTAAAGAAGCCTATAAGGTTTTTTCTTTTGTGGACGAGGCTGTCTGGCTTTCCATGCTCCGGGCCAGGAATGATATGACGCATATTTATGACGGGCAGGCTGCGGGACGTCTGGTGCAGGTTATTTTAAAAGAATACATTCCGGCATTTGCGAAATTAAAAAAAGATATTATGGAATATTATGGAGGAAACATCCCGGAGGTTTGAGAAAGGTGTCAATCGGAATCTGCAGGACGGGGAGTATGAAGCAAAAAACTGCCGGGATTTGGTTTTAATCGAGAACGGAGGAACGACATGGTAGTAATTGATGAAAAGAAATGTATCGGCTGCGGTCTGTGTGCGGCCGATTGTATTGCCTTAAATATTGAAGTGGAGGAGAAGGCCGGTGTCAAAAAGGAGTGTATGCAGTGCGGACACTGCGTGGCGGTCTGTCCGAAGGGAGCAGTCAGTATTCCGGAGTATGATATGGACGATGTGGAAGAATATGATGCGGACAGCTTTACTCTGCAGCCGGAGCAGGTGCTTCACAGCATGAAGTTCCGCCGGAGTATCCGGGATTATAAACAGGAACAGGTGGAAGAGAGTGTGCTGCGTCAGCTGGTGCAGGCGGGCCGGTACACCGCTACGGCAAAAAACAGCCAGAGCAACGGTTTTGTGTTTGTGCAAAAGGAACTGACGACCCTTAAGGATAAGGTCTGGCAGTTTATTGACGACATTTCAAAGAAAGATATCAGGGAGATTGACAAAGCCCTTCTTCCGTACATTATGTTTAATCAGAGGAGGAAAAAAGACGCTGCAGACGATTATCTTTTTAGAAATGCGCCGGCAGTGCTCTATATTGTGTCGGATTCCCCGTTGGATGCGGGACTGGCAGCGCAGAACATGGAGACTATGGCGGTTTCCCTGGGACTGGGCGTGTTGTATAATGGGTATTTGGCCAGAATCAGTGACGCCAATGAGGAGCTGAAACAATGGCTGGGCATCGGGGACCGGACTATCCGCGCTTGTATGCTTCTGGGATATCCGGCAAGACATTACGTCCGGACAGCGCCGAGAAAGGCACCGGATGTGATCTGGAAATAAAAAAGTCGTTGTTTTTGCCCTGAATAGCGCATGGCTGAATAATTACAAAAAAAAACGAGAGGAGACCTACAATGGCAGGTTCAACATTTGGAACATTATTTCGTATTACAACATGGGGAGAGACCCACGGAAAGGGCGTCGGCGTGGTGGTGGACGGCTGTCCGGCGGGGCTGCCCCTTTGTGAGGAAGATATTCAGAAGTATTTAGACAGAAGAAAACCGGGACAGTCCCGGTATACCACCAAGAGAAATGAGGGCGACCAGGTGGAGATTCTCTCAGGAATCTTTGAGGGAAAGACCACGGGAACGCCGATTTCCATGGTGGTGTTTAATAAAGATCAGCGTTCTAAGGATTACTCCAACATTATGGACATTTATCGTCCGGGACATGCGGATTATACCTTTGACAGCAAATATGGTTTCCGGGATTACCGGGGCGGCGGCCGTTCTTCGGGCAGGGAGACCATCGCCAGAGTGGCGGGAGGAGCCATCGCGGCGAAGATTCTGAAAGAAATGGGAATAGAAGTTTTTGCTTACACGGAGGCAATCGGACCGCACAGCATTGATAAAGAACATTGGAATCCGTCGGTGCGGGATGAGAATCCATTTTATATGCCGGATGCCGAAGCGGCGGAGAAAGCTGCGGAATTTGTGGAACAGCGGATGAGGGAAAAAGATTCCTGCGGAGGCATCGTAGCCTGCCGGGTGAGCGGTATGCCTGCCGGCGTGGGCGAGCCGGTGTTTGATAAGCTGGACGCGAAACTGGGACAGGCAATCTTGTCCATCGGGGCTGTAAAGGGCGTTGAGATTGGCGACGGATTCGCCGTCACCTGCTCCACAGGTTCTAAGAATAACGACCCATTCTGTATGCGGGATGGCAAGGTGGACAAGGAGACAAATCATGCCGGCGGAATCCTGGGAGGCATGAGCGACGGTACGGAAATTTTCCTGCGGGCGGCCTTTAAGCCGACGGCATCCATCGCCTCCACCCAGAAGACGGTGGACATCCACGGAGAAGAAAGAGAAATCAGTATTCACGGGCGCCATGATCCGGTCATCGTGCCGCGAGCCGTTGTTGTGGTGGAGTCCATGACTGCCATTACTCTGCTTGATGAGCTTCTTATGAACATGAGCAGCCGTCTGGATAAGATCAAGGAGTTTTATGAGAGATAAATGGGGGATATGGGATGTTAGTAAAAGTTTTGATTGACAATATTTCAAAAAATGAATTGCTCTGTGAGTGGGGATTGTCGGTCTACATTGAGTACAGGGATAAAAAGATTCTGCTGGACGGCGGCACCTCGGGTGCTTTTGCCCGGAATGCCAGGATGATGGGCGTTGATCTGAATGCCATTGATTTTGGCGTGCTGTCCCACGCTCATTATGATCACGCTGATGGCCTCGCTGCATTTTTTGAGGAAAACGACCATGCGCCGGTGTACCTGCGGGCCGGTTCAGAAGAAAATTGTTTTAAGAAAGAGGGAACGGGTTACAAATACATCGGTATCCGGGAAGGATTTCTGGAGGAATACGCAGACCGACTGAAATATGTGGAAGGCGATGTGGAACTGGCGCCGGGCGTATATCTTCTGCCCCATAAAACAGAGGGACTTGAAAAACTGGGAGAAAAAGCCCATATGTACCGGGAGGCAGAGGGCCTCTGGTCGCCGGATGCCTTCACCCATGAGCAAAGCCTTGTCTTTGATACCAGCCGGGGTCTGGTAATATTCAACAGCTGCTCCCACGGCGGTGCGGACAATATTATCCGGGAGGTGGGCGAAACATTTCCTGAGAAACCGATTTATGCGTTGTTCGGCGGACTGCATCTCCATGAATCCGCCGATGAAGACGTCCGGGCGCTGGCGGAGCGGGTTCGCCGAACAGGAATCCGGAAAATCTACACCGGACATTGTACCGGAGACCGCGCCCTGGAGATTCTCAAGGAGGAGCTGGGCGATACGGTGGAAGCCATCTATTCCGGGTTTACAGTTGATGATATGTGAGACAAAAAGAAAGAAGGTAATATACATGGAAAAATTAGCGAGAGAAGATGCCTGGAGCTTGCTGACGGAGTACACGGAGACTCCGGCTCTCCAGCAGCATGCGCTGATGGTGGAGGCGGTCATGCGGCATTTCGCAAAGTTGGCCGGAGAAGATGAGGAAGTCTGGGGAGTGGCAGGGCTGCTCCATGACCTGGATTATGAGAAGTATCCGGAGGAACATTGTAAGAAGGCCACGGAGATCATGGAAGAAAAGGGCATTGATCCGGTTTACATCCGTGCCATGAATTGCCATGGCTATGGCATCTGCACCGATGTGAAACCGGAAAGCGCCATGGAAAAGACCCTTTACACTGTCGATGAGCTGACCGGGCTCATCCATGCGGCCTGTCTCATGCGCCCGTCCAAAAGTGTTCTGGATCTGGAGCTGAAATCTCTCAAAAAGAAATTTAAGTCCAAATCCTTTGCCGCCGGCGTGAACCGCGACGTAATCCGCCAGGGCAGCGAGATGCTCGGCATGGAACTGGACGATGTGATGCGGGAGAGCATTGAGGGACTGAAAGAGAGCGCCGACATCACAGGATTGCGGGGAAATCTTTAAAGAGATTGAACGGGCTTTAATAACACACAAAAGAAAAACCCTAAAAATGAGGGATAAAATTGAAGAAAATCCCTTGTTTTTAGGGTTTTTATATGCTATTCTGAGGAAAACCTTATATGAAAGAACATCAGAGTTAAAATATAAATTGAGACAAATAAAAATAAGAGTGTTCATTTGCAACAGAAAGACGGGGTAAAAAATGGAATTTGCAATTCAGAAAACGTTTTCTTCGGAAGAAATAAAGCGAATACGGAAAAAACTAAATTTGAAGCAGAAGGATTTTGCAAAATTAGTAAATGTGTCAGTCAAAACAGTAGAACACTGGGAAAGCAGCGGAGGAGAGGTAAAAGGGGCAGGAGCAGCTCTTTTGAACATTCTTCGGGAAAGAAGCTGGCTGTTGGAAGAGATGGAAATTCCGGAGAAAAAGATGCCTTTGCGTCTGAAATATTATCATGATGATCAATTATGTACGATTGTAGATGTGGATGACAGACAGCGTCAGATCCGTATAAAAAATTATGTCACAGATCCATTATTTTGCGCTTTTGGCAGAAACGAACATCCAGATTATAAAGATTATGAAGCATTTCTTGAATCACGGTGTTTTCCTTCGTCGCGGGATAAAATGAAAATCATATTGAAAGAACTGAATCTTCCTTTTTATGACCCGTTTATGATTATTCAGAAAACAAAAGGAAGAATGGCAGAAGACAGGTTTTGGATTCAGATTGAGAGGTAAAAAATGGTTATAATGGGTGAAAAAACGTACGTTTATTTTCCAAAAGAAATAAAAAACAGAGTGAAAGATATTCTTTTGCAGCAAAGAAGAAAATACTCTTATCTATTTTGTAGTTGATGGGGCTGCGGCCACTGCGATTCCCGCTGCCCGTTCCATGTGGAACAGGGAGCGCGGATGCAGGAAATAAAAGAATATTTCGGAGAATAAAAAATCTTCGGGAGGCTTTATTTATTCTCGCCATTTGGCACTACGCTGGACATACCGTTGCAGATCAGCTTTGTGGCTACTTCTATCAGGTCTTCCAGAGGAAGTTTTTTGCCGTCGGCCACCCACTGGCGGTAGAGTAGCGTGGAGTTGGCGCCGTAGTAGGCAAAGACCAGGTTCTCCGCGTATTCGTCCATCTGGAAGACTCCTCTGTTGGTTTCCCGCCTGTGTTCCATTATTTTTTTATTGATTTTTTCCCAGATAGGCTGATAGCTGCCGCTGCACAGAAGTCTTTCGTGGAAGAGCGGCATGTGTGCGGCGTGTTCAAAGAATAGCCGGATTAACGCTCTGATGTCATTCATGTTGCTGTATGATACCTTTCTTTTAATAAAATTGTCGGCAAGTTCGTCCTGGAGTTCTTCCAGCAGGTCATCAAGCCCTGCGTAATGCAGATAAAATGTCTTCCGGTTAATCTGCGCCCGCGCAGTCAGTTCCTTGATAGTAATTTCATTATAATCTATCTCGCAGATCATTTCTTTGAATGTATGATGTATCGCTTCACGGGTTTTTCTCACCCGCAGATCTTCTTTTTTCCTGGTAGTTTCTTTCATATTTCTTTCAAACCTCCTGTAAATACACATGATTGCTGTCGTGTGCGGCATAAACCGCAAAAGAAAAAGGAGTGGTCATTGCTTTTGACCCATAATCAAATTATAATGCAAACATGAGGAAAAATCAACACAAAGGAATTAAGTAACTGTATGTGGCTTATTGTGAAAGGAGATTCCCACATGAAAAGAAAACGAAGTATTGCAGCGATTTTAATGGCATGTTTCCTCGTTCTTGCAGCGGTCGGATGTTCATCCGGGCAGACGCCGTCCGGCACGTCCTCTCCGGCAGTGGAAGCAAGCACCGGACAGGAAAGTACCGGGCAGACAGAAGCAACCCAGGCGCCGGAGGATGCGTCTGCAGCAGAAAATAATACGACTGATGCGGCTGGTGGTAATGTTTTGGTAGCTTATTATTCTTACACTGGAACCACCGAAGGAGTGGCACAGCAGATTGCCGATTTGACCGGCGGAACTTTGGCGGAGATTCAGCGGGTGGAAGATTACGGTGATCTGCAGGAAGAAGCGGAGGCAGAGATCAATGATGGCGTCCGCCCGGAGATTACCGTCAGCGTGGACAATGTGGAAGATTACGATACCATTTTCGTGGGATATCCTAAAATGGAGCAGGGTTATATCTGTGTATAGCGGTGTATTGCGTGGAGGAAGGAGGGCGAATAGGTACAGGAAACACAACAGAAAGAAAAAGTGTGTATAGAGTAAGGTAGGAACGACCATGAGAGTGGTCGCTTTTTTTATGGGAAAAATCCCCCTATCCTACAAGCTATAAGGAAAGGATTTCAGACATGCAGGATACAGAGGCAGAAAAGAAAGAAATCAAACGCCGCTTCCAGCTCTGGATCAGACCGTCCACCTTGGAGCTGGCGGACACTCTCTATGAAAAAGACAACTGCGACAGCCGGAGTGAATTCATCGAAAAAGCAATCTTGTTTTATGCTGGGTACCTTTCCGCAGAGGACAACAAAACCTATCTCCCCAATATCGTCACCTCCACGCTGAAAAGCATTGTGGCGGAAAGTGATCATCGGCAGAACCGGATGATTTTCAAGCTGGCCGTGGAGCTGGCGGTCATGATGAATGTGGTCGCAGCGAATAACAACATCGATCCGGTGTTACTGGAACGCCTGCGGGGAGAATGTGTCAAGGAAGTCAAAAGGCTGAATGGCTCCTTCTCTTTTGATGATGCGGTGAGCTGGCAGAAAGGATGGGAAGAAAACGAGTAGCAATTGAAAACGAATTGCAATCCCCGGTTCCTCTTGATATAATAATGGTTAGATATCACTAACTCATTTGCATATAGGAGGATAGATAGCCATGTCCGAATTTGGTATAGTAGAAGATACAATGTTTATTCCTATGGTGGGAAGGATTTACGCCAGCGAAAAGTTTCCGGGTATTTTATATGATAAAAAAGCACTTTCATTAAAAGAAAAGCTGCCATCCGCACTGTTGGAAACAGGAAATCAAAGTCAATACACGCTACTGGCTTCTGCATCCCGTTCCGCTAATATGGATCGGCATATCCAGAACTTCCTGAAACGTAAGCCGGATGGTGTTGTCATACAGTTGGGCTGCGGACTGGAGACAACATATGATCGCAATGACAATGGGCAAACCCAATGGTATGCTGTAGACCTTCCGAATGTAATCGAATACCGGCGCAGTTTGCTCCCGGAACCTGAGAAGGAAACTTATCTTTCAGGGGATGCTTTTTCAGACGGATGGCTCAGGCAGATCCGAAGGAACATGCCTGATACGCCTCTTCTGGTTACTGCAGGAGGTTTGTTCCATTACTTTCAAGAGGAAAAAGTTTTTGGCCTTCTGCAGATGCTGGAAGGTTTCGGGAATATAGAGCTTGTGTTTGATACGGTAAATAAAAGCGGCATGAAAATGTTGCAGAAGAAATATATGAAGCAGATGGGACATGAAAATGCCCGAATGTTTTTTTATGTGAATTCGGCTGAAGATCTGGTTACCACACTAGGTAGAGGTGTCAAAGTATTGGCGGATGAACCATATTACAAGTTTATCAAACGAGATGGATTAAAAATCATTACAAAAATCAGTATGGATATTTCAGATCGATTTGGAATGCTCAAAATGATCCATCTGGAGTGGAGGTAATGTAAATATGGTGGTCATGATAGAAAGTCTGATTGGTATCTTATTATTCACAATCCTGATTGTGTCGCCGACGCTGAAAAATCCCCTTGCCTCAGTGGGAGATTATCCCCGGCCATAAGGGAGAAATGTATGGAATTAGGATTAATCGAAAAAAGAGAACAACGTTTCCCAGGTCAGATATCATCTAGAAAGGAATCGCCCTGCTTGCTTTTGTGTTCATCTTCGCTGTTATCCTGAAACAGTTTAATGGAGCGGATACATTCTGGAAAGGGGTTCGGGATTCCTACATGATCTGGCTGATCATTGATTGGTATGATGCTCTTGTACTCGATAGCATCTGGTTTTGCCATTCGAAAAAAGTCAGGATACCAGGCACAGAGGATATGGAAGAATATAAGGATTACTGTTTTCATATTAAGCAGTCCTGTATTGGTATGCTTCTTGGCTTGCCCGCCTGTCTTGCAGTGGGAGTGATTACAGCAATCCTCTGATCAGCCATCAAATGATATAAAACAGAATATGATTCGCATTCAGTAGGAAATCTCTTACTATGTCTCCTGCTCTTCCTTTACTCTAAAATGGAAGGAGGTTTCTCATGACCCGCCATGTCACTATCAAATGATTAACAGGTAAAAAATGAATTGCAGTCCTATACGTCTCCTGATATAATATTAGTTAGTTGTTGCTAACCCGATTGTGTATAGGAGGGTACATCTATGTTTACTGTTCGTCCATATAAGGAAGAAGATGCTGCGGCCTGCGGGAATTGCTTTTACGAAGGATTCTTTTCATGCCCTGTGGATCAGAACGATAAAATACTTCTGTGTGATTACGCACAGATCCTGATTGAAAAATGTAATTTTACCTATGTTGCGGAAGCGGAGGATCATCAGGTCGTAGGATTTATCTGTGGAAAATATGATAAGCGTTTCAGCAAGGCTCTGGCAGCTCAGTATGAGACAAAAAAGCATTATGGCCGTTGGTGTAAAATGTTCCTCAAGTTCTATCTGAAAAGATATAAAATGTCAGCACCATTCCAGAAGCAGTTGGATGCCTTTTTCCGTCAGCTACAGGAAAGGGATAAGGAAACCGTTGGGAAATGCGATCTGGAACTCGTTGCCCTTTCGTCCAGAAGGAATTACAGAAAGGGGTTGGGAACCGCATTGGTCACACAATTTTTGAATCGGGCAAAAGCTGATGGAGCAGATCGTGTGCGGCTTTTTACGAACACTCTTGCATCGTGGGAGTTTTATGAAAAACGTGGATTTAAGAAAGTGGCAGAGAAGCCCTTTCAGGATGGCTCCGGCAATCAGTCCCTCGTTTATGAGTACGTTTTGAAGGAGAATGAATATGAAAAACACCATCTGTGAAAAACTGATGTGGTCAGCGATGACACCTGCTATTTTCAAATATATCGCAGCCAATTGCAAAAATACGGATACATTCAGGGTGAAGAAGAAATCGCGTAAAAACTTTAAAGATATGTTGGTGAGGACACCCGACATAGGCGGTTTTACGAAAAATCCTCTGCGAATCTGTCTTTCCGGCGGAATTGTCTGGATGGCAGTTTATAAGGCAATGGATGGGGCGATGAGCCATGAGCAGTTCGGGGAAATGGTGACAGCCACGATGCAGGCGCCGCTCATTAAAAAAGCTTTCGGGAGTAAAAATCCATTTGATATGGAATATCAAAAAAAGAAAGTCAAGAAGGACAGAATTGCAAATGCCATATCCGACAGCGAATTCAACTGGATGACGGAGACGATTCCCGGAAGGGATGCAGACGAATACACCATCAACTATCACAGGTGCGGCCTGTGTGCGCTTGGAAAACAGGAGCATTTGGAAGAACTGATACCCTATATGTGTGCCATGGATTTTATTTCTGCTGATCTCATGGGCGGCGTGTTATACAGGACAGGTACACTTGCAGAGGGCGCAGAAAAGTGTGATTTCTATGTTTGCAAAAAGGACTCTAAATGGGATAAAGAAAGAAAATACGGACAGCAATCCAAGCTGCAAAAACAGGGAGAGTTGGGAAAGTGGAATATGTGACGGTTGCACAGGAGGGCTTCTATGGACTTTATCATGTCCCTGTTAAGGATCATGATCCCAAAAAGGTCGTCATCGTAGTAGGCGGCAGCGAAGGGAATGAAAATATCCCGATGAATGTGGGTGCTATGTTTGCCAGGTGCGGCATCGCCGCGTTAGGTATTTGTTACTGGAACGTAGACGGGCTGCCGAAAGAACTGGTTCGGGTGCCTGTCGATCCATTTGAAAAAGCGATCCTGTGGCTGAAAAACAAAGGATATGAAAAGATTATCATGTATGGCATTTCAAAAGGCGCTGAACTGGTATTGCTTTGCGCTTCTCTTATGCCGGATATCTGCGGCGTTGTTGCCCTCTCCCCGATCCACTGTATATGGGGAGGCATGTACGGGAATAAAAGCATGGCATCGAAAACTTTTTCATCTGCCTCCGAATTCACATACAGGGGAAAAGATTTTCCGTGTATGACAGCGCATCTGAAATATGGGCCGGCAATCCGGAACCTCATCCTCCATCAGCAGTTCGAGTTATCCTACATCTACGAAGAACCGCTGAAACATTTTGATGAGGATACAGCCATTCATGTGGAGAACATTCAGGGAAACATTTTATTTATTTACGCAAAGGAAGATCTCATGTGGCCCAGCAAAGAGGCAGTGGCATATATGGTAAACCGCCTGGAAAAACACCGGTTTGCTTTCCGGGTGGATGTCTTGGAATATGAAAAAGCAAGCCACATTCTTGTTCCATTAAATCCATCTAAGCTGAAAATGTTTAAAATTGAGAGACAATATCCGGAAGATTGCAGGCGCAGCCGTGAAGACGCTTTCCATAAAACGATAAAATGGATATCGGAGGTAAAGTGAATATGGCGGTCATGATAGAAAGTCTGATTGGTATCTTATTATTCACAGTTCTGATTGTGTCACTGACGCTGAAAAATCCCCTTACCTCAGTGGGAGATTATCCCCCGGCCATACGGGAGAAATGTATGGAATTAGGATTGATCGAAAAAAGAGAACAACGCTTTACCAGGGCAGATATCCTCCGAAAGGGGATCGCCCTGCTTGCTTTTGTGTTCATCTTCGCTGTTGTCCTGAAACAGTTTAATGGAGCGGATACATTCTGGAAAGGGTTTCGGGATTGCTACCTGATCTGGCTGATCATTGATTGGTATGACGCTCTGATACTTGATTGCATCTGGTTTTGCCATTCGAAAAAAGTCAGGATACCAGGCACAGAGGATATGGAAGAATATAAGGACTATCGTTTTCATATCAGGCAGTCCTGTATTGGTATGCTTCTTGGCCTGCCCGCTTGTCTTGCAGTGGGAGCGATTACAGCAATCCTCTGATCAGCCATCAAATGATATAAAACAGAATATGATTCGCATCCGGCAGGAAATCTCTTTCGAGGTCTCCTGCTTTTTCTTTACTCTAAAACGGAAGGAGGTTCCCCATGGCCCGTCTGGTCACCAAATTTAAGTACCTGAAGCCGGATCAGGAAAAGCCCATCGGCGGGTATGCCACCTACATCGCCACCCGTGAAGGTGTGGAGAAGATCGATGAGTCTTTCAAGCTGGCTCCCGCAACAGTGAAACAACAAAAGCTCATCGAAAAGCTCCTGCGGGATTTCCCGGATAGTGCCACGATGCTGGAGTATGAGGACTACCAGAGAGAAAAGACCGTAGGAGTTGCCTCTGAATTTATCACCCGTGCCATTGAGGATAATGCCCATGAGATCCTGAACCAGAGAACCTATGCCGACTACATCGGCACCCGGCCTGGTGCGGAACGGTTTGGCAGCCATGGGCTGTTCACGGATGATGGTGTCCAGGTCAAGCTGAAAGAGGTATCCCAGGAGCTGAACGCTCATCAGGGAAATGTGTGGACGCTTATCATTTCTCTGCGCCGGGAGGATGCGGAGCGCCTTGGTTTCAATACCGGCATCCGATGGCGGGATATGCTTCGGACGCAGACGCAGGCCCTGGCGGACAGCCTGAAGATCCCCATGGATCATCTGAAATGGTATGCTGCCTTTCACAATGAGAGCCATCATCCCCACATCCATCTGCTGGTGTACTCTACCGTCGAGAATGAAGGTTTCCTTACCAAACAGGGTGTGGCAAAGATGCGGTCTTCCCTGGCCAAAGATATCTTTGAGCAGGATCTGCTCTGCATTTATGAAAAGCAGACGGTTCAAAGGGATGAGCTGCGCCTGCACAGCAAGGAGCTGATCGCAGAGATCGTTTCCCGCATCAATGCCGGAACCTATGATAATCCCAAGGTGGAAGAAATGCTGTTACGTTTAGCTGACCGGCTTTCTAAAACCAAAGGAAAAAAGGTCTATGGCTATCTGAAAGCAGATGTGAAAGCGTTGGTGGATGCCATCGTGGATGAGCTGGCTGCTGATGAAAAGATCGCTGCTCTTTACAATCTGTGGTACGAACAGAAAGAAGAAGCACTCCAGGTCTATACAGAAACACTCCCACAGCGGGTGCCGCTCTCACAGAATAAAGAATTCAAGCCGATCAAGAATGCAGTGATACAGGAGGCCATGGGCCTTCATGCTGACCGGCAGGATGTGGAAGAACCGGCCCAGGCCGATGCTCCCGATCCGGAAATGCCAGAAGCTCCGGAATCAGATTCTCAGGCGGACGATCCCATCGAGCCAGATCCGCCTCCCGCCTTTCGATCTTATTCTGGCGGAAGGGGCCGGAAGAAAGATACCTGGTGGACAGATGAATATAAGGCGGCCCGTGCCTTCCTCTATGGCACGAAGACATCCAAACCGGATTTTGAACAGGCTCTGGCCGCTCTGAAGAAAGAAGCTCTGCGTGGCAATGGTTTTGCCATGCATGATCTTGGGAAAATGGCTCTGGCCGAGCTTGGCTGTGAAAAGGATGAAGAACAGGCACAGGAATGGTTTCGGAAAGCGTTCTCTGCTTTCTGCGCCAGAGAGCCAAAGGAGGAAAAGCCAGGGTATCTCCGATACCGGATCGGCAAGATGTACGCCTTCGGCTATGGCGTGGATCAGAACTATCTGAAAGCTGCCGAGTGGTATGGAAAATCGGTTGCAGAGGGAAATCCCTTCGCTGCCTATGCCTTGGGCAGTCTGTATCACCGAGGCCAAGGCGTGGATCAGGATGAAGAAAAAGCGTTTGATCTGTTTACCATGGCGGCCACAGATGAGAATAAGCCGAACGCTTACGCTCAGTATGAGCTGGGCCGGATGTGCCGGGATGGGATTGGCACTGCGCCGGATCAGGCAGCATCGGAACAATGGTACAGCCGAGCGTATCAGGGATTCCTGGAAATCGAACAAAACATGGCGGATGACAAATTATACTATCGCCTGGGCCAGATGAACCTAACCGGCACAGGAACAAAGAAAGATCCGGATCAGGCCAGAACGTACTTTGAAAAGGCGGCGGAGCTTGGCAATGCCGACGCCATGTATGGCCTGGGGAAACTGTATCTGAGCAGAGATTTCTCTGGCCGGGATGTGAAAAAAGCAATCGACTATCTCATGGGCGCAGCGGGGAAAGACCATGATTATGCCATGTACACTCTCGGCAAGTTGTTTCTGGAAGGAAAAGAGATCCCTAAGAATCCGGAGTACGCTTTGCGCTGGCTGGAAGAAGCCGTGGAGAAAGAGAATCCCTATGCGGAATACCTCTTGGGGAAAACATTGCTTCAAGGTGTGAATCTTCCCCAGAACATTCCCCGTGCGGTTTCTCTTCTGGAACGAGCAGTGTCACGGAATAATCCCTATGCGGCGTATGCCTTGGGGAAGGCCCTGCTGGAAGGAACCGTTCTTCTACAGGATCTTCCAAGAGCTATGGAGTTGCTTGCTTTCTCTGCGGATCGAGGATTCTCCGCAGCGCAGTATCTGCTGGGAAAGGTCTTCTCCAATGGAGAGCTATGCCCGAAGGATATCCCCAGGGCCATCCGCTATCTGACAAGGGCCGCTGAGCGGGATCACGAGTACGCACAATATCTTCTTGGAAAACTTTATCTGGCCGATGAAGGTATCCCCAAGAATGCGAAAGCGGCGCTATATTGGTTTACCAGGGCAGCGGATCAGGGAAACGCCTTCGCTCAGTATCAACTCGGCAAGTTGTTCCTGTATGGCCGGGAGGTGGAACAGAACATGGAAAAAGCCATTTCTTATCTGACCGCCTCTGCCGGTCAGGGGAATGTCTATGCTGCCCAGCTTCTCCATAGCGTCCACAGCAACCGGAATTGGTCGGCGGCTCTGGGCAGCCTGCGGCTGTTACAGCATCTGGCCCGGATCATCCAGAACCGGATCGAGGACGAGCGCAAAAGCGGCAAGGGCGGGATAGATCGAAAGCTGAAGCGTAAGATCGATGAAAAGAAACAGGCCCATGGTTTGAAACAGGGCTAAGAAAGGAGGTTCCATGGCTACGACCTATATTCACTTTACAGAAGAACAAAAAGATCAGGCCCGCCGCACGGATCTGCGGTCTTTCCTTCTCGGACAAGGGGAAAAAGTGGAGCGATCCGGATCGGAATACAAATGGAATCATGGCGGAGAAAAGATTACGATCCGGGGCAATCTCTGGTTCAATCAATACAATCCGGAGGGCGGCGATGCCATTGCCTTTGCCAGAGCGTTTTATGGCCTAGATTTCCCAGAGGCCGTGAAGTTTCTCCTGGAGCAGCAAGGTGTTGTCATTCTCCCACAAAAGGGCGCACCAGCCAAGGAGAAAAAAACCTTTGCCCTTCCAGAAAAGAATGAGGACATGCGGAGGGTTTATGCGTATCTTCTGAAAGCTCGATTTCTGGATCGGGAGGTTGTGAATGCCTTTGTCCGGGCTGGCCTGCTCTATGAAGATGCGGAATATCACAATGCGGTCTTTGTGGGAGTCGATGAAAATGGGATTGCCCGCCATGCCCATAAGCGAGACACCTACTCGGACAGCGGATTCAAGGGCAACGTAGACAGTAGCAATCCCGATTACAGTTTTCACTACATCGGGAAAAGCAACCGGCTGTATGCGTTTGAGGCCCCGATTGATATGCTGTCCTATCTTTCTCTGCATAAGGAGAACTGGCAGGAACACAGTTATGTGGCACTCTGTTCCACAGCCACTTATGGGGCAATGCATATCCTGAAGGCGAATCCGCAGATTGATACCGTAATCACCTGCCTCGATCATGACAGTGCGGGTATCGAAGGGAACTACCGTCTGAAAGAACAAATCCTCCGACTTGGGGCCTATACGGTCATTGCGGAGCAGCCCCGTTTTAAGGACTGGAACGAGAGCCTCAAAAGCGAACATGGGTTGGAACCCATCCCCGGTACAGAGCATCCCGGCCTTCAGCGGATGCAAGGACTCTGCAAAGATTTATCCTCCACATTTATCGGCTGTAAGTGCTTAAAATATCCGCTGGACGAGCTGCAGAAACGACATTGCAGAATCCGGGAATTGAAACAGAATGATTGGGAAGAACTGTTTATGCAATCCTATGAAATGGCGGGGATTGCTTTTTTATTGGGCCAGAAACAATTCGCTTCACTGGAGAAGTCCTACACAGCAGAACAATACGGAAAGATCCTGTTCCGTCTCTATGCGCCTCATCATGATAAGATCGGATACAAAGCCCGTATCTCTGAGATCGGGGATCGCCTGGGAGAAATCCGGCAGGCTTTTCAGAAAAATGAGATCCTGCCGGAATCCGCACAGATGGAACAGATCAAGAATACGCTCTCCCTGTCCGTGGACTGCCTGCGGCTGTATGCTTATGTAGAGCGTGAGCAACTGGAAATGCAAAGGAGGGAATCATCATGCCAAAACGAATCTTTATCAATGGCAATGCAGCAATGAAAATCTGATTGAAAAGGAGTGATACAGAAAACTGGAAAGCGTGTTGTCCTATGGACAATATTGCAGCTCTCATTCTTGTGGCTGTTGTCATGCTTGGCGTCCTGGGCGGCGTCTCTTTGCTTGCCCATATGTACACGCTCAATATCAAGAGCAAGACCGTTGGCAATGGCCAGCACGGAACTGCGAGGTGGGCTACGAAATCGGAGATCCGGAAAACCTATAAACACATCCCCTTTGAGCCGGAGCAGTGGCGGCAAGGCAAACACTTGCCCAAGGATCAGGGAATTGTGGTGGGATGCACCAGCTCCAGGGGCGGAACCACAGCCCTTATCGATACCGGCGATGTCCATGCCCTGATGATCGGCGCCGCCGGTGTCGGTAAAACTGCCTATTGGCTTTATCCCTGCATCGAATACGCCTGCGCTTCTGGTATGAGCTTTCTCTCAACAGATACCAAAGGCGATGTCATGCGGAACTATGGAACCATCGCCAAAGAGCATTATGGCTATCAGGTATCGGTGATCGACCTGAGAAATCCAACCCGGAGCAATGGCAACAATCTGCTCCATCTGGTAAACAAGTATATGGATCTGTACAAAGAGCATCCGAAAGAGCTGGTCTACAAGGCCCGCTGTGAGAAGTATGCCAAGATCATCAGCAAGACCATCATCCTCTCCGGGATGGATGCGGCCAGCTTTGGCCAGAACGCCTATTTCTATGATGCGGCGGAAGGTCTGCTGACTGCGACCATCTTATTGGTCGCTGAGTTCTGCGAACCGGAGAAGCGTCACATCGTCTCCGTGTTCAAGATCATCCAGGAGCTGTTGGCTCCCTCGCAGAAAAAGGGAAAAAATCAGTTCCAGCAGCTCATGGAACTTCTGCCCGATGACCACAAAGCGAAATGGTTTGCCGGGGCCGCCCTCAATACTGCCGAACAATCTATGGCCAGTGTCATGAGTACAGCCCTGTCCAGGCTAAATGCTTTTCTGGACTCCGAGCTGGAGCAGCTCCTATGCTTTGACACGGAGATTGATGCGGAGAAGTTCTGCCGGGAGAAATGTGCCATCTTCCTGATCATGCCGGAGGAAAATCCCAATACCTTCTTCATGATCTCCCTGATCATCCAGCAGCTTTACCGGGAGATCCTGGTCGTGGCGGATGAGATGGGCGGGAAACTGGAAAACCGCTGTGTGTTCTTCTGCGATGAGTATGGCACCCTTCCAAAGATTGAGAGCGCTGAGATGATGTTCTCCGCCTCCCGATCCCGCCGCCTGCAGATCGTGCCGGTGATCCAATCCTTTGCCCAGCTTGAAAAAAACTATGGCAAGGAAGGGGCGGAGATTATCGTGGACAATACCCAGCTCACCATCTTCGGCGGCTTTGCGCCCAACAGCTCTTCGGCGGAGGTGCTATCCAAGGCCCTGGGGAGCCGGACGGTCATGTCCGAATCGGTCAGCCGGGGGAAGAACGATCCGTCCCAATCCCTGCAGATGATGGAACGGGCGCTCATGACACCAGATGAACTCAAGAGCATGCCAAAAGGCCAGTTTATTGTGATGAAGACTGGCTTCTATCCCATGAAGGTTAAGTTGAAGCTGTTCTTCAAATGGGGCATCCAGTTTGAAGAAGAATATGTTGTAGAGGAAAAGGGCAACCGGAAGGTGGCCTATGCCGAGAAGCAGGAGACCTGGACGGGATCGTGAAGAAGTACCACCCGGAGTGGCTGATGGAGGATGCTCCGCCAGCAGAGGCCATCCCACCGGCTGGAGGGCAGGCACAGGCCATGACGGAGCGAAATCAGCCATCCTCCAGGGAGAAAAGAAAAGGCGGCGGCACAGGGCTGCGGACTGCGCCAAGAGCCGCCAGACCGGAACGTAAGGCGGAGGAAGGCATACGGGAGAACCGGATGCTCCATCCGCCAAAAACTGTGGAGGTGAGTGAGGATGGGCAGGCTTGATTTTCTCTACTGCATGGAACTGCCGCACCGGGCTGTGGCAGTGTATTTGTATCTTTATGATCGGGCCAACCGGGATGGAGAATGCTGGCCCTCCATCCCGACCATTGCCCGTGAATTGAAACTTTCAGAATCAACTGTGAGACGGCAATCCAGGACTTAAAAAAGGCAGAGCTTCTCGTCACTGAGCAAAGGTACCGTGTCAGGGGCGGCAAGAGCAGCCTGCTTTTTCAGATCCGGAAACTGTGACCGTGTAAAAATACCACCTTCCGCCAAGGGGCAACTGCGCCCTTTTGATGAAAGGTGGCACCTGGCATGATGACAGGAGAAGGTGAACTTCCCACTGTAAGAGATATTTACAGCAGAAAAAGAAGAACAGCAGCCTGAGTGGATCAGACTGCTGACTCTTATTTTTCTGCTTGTACTTCAAAACAGTATCCGACTTCCCGGACGGATCGGATGGTAAAGGGAGCATTGGGAGCTGCCTGGTACAGTTTTTCTCGTAGATTACAGATGTGAAAGCCGATGGTGTTGTTTTCACTACCAGACGGGCAATCTCCCCAAACCTTCTCATAAATCTGATTATAAGTAAGTACATGCCCCTTGTTGGCTGCAAGCAATAGAAGGATTTCGTATTCCTTCGCGGTGAGCTGAATCTCTTGGCGATTACGAAAAACTTTCCGCTTGCTTGGATAGATCTCCAGACCAGGGAGGGATAGCATCGGCTCCCTGGCCAATTCGTATGTTTCTATCTCCGGATGGCATTTCAGGATGGAAAGAATCTCATCGAATGCTTCAGAGTCTTGTTCTGACAATTCTAAGATGATTACTCGTCCGATGGTACCACCTCCTGGTTGTTGCTTTCAGAAGACTTTTTAAGGCGTTCAAAACTTTCTGTGCTGATAACATGTTCTATTCGACAAGCATCGGCCTCTGCTGTTTTAGGATCTACCCCTAATGCTATAAGTCGTTCTGTAAAGAAACAGTGACGCTCATAAATTTGTTCCGCAACCTCACGGCCCACATCAGTCAAATGGAGAAAGTGATTTTCGTCCATTGTGAGAAAACCCCCTTCTTTTAGTGTATTGACCGCAACACATACGCTGGGTTTTGACACCTCCATGTGTCGGGCTACATCTACGGAGCGCACCATGCCCATCTTCTTGTGGAGAATAAGGATAGCCTCCAGATAGTCCTCCCCGGACGCATGAAGTTTCATTAGAACCTCCCTTACTGTATCCGCCAGCCCTCGGCTTGTTCGCGGATTTGGATAAACTTTTTGTAAGTACCTTCCTGTTGCAACAGTTCCTTATGTGTACCTCTCTGAGCCACAGTTCCGCCATCAATCACAAGGATTTGGTCGGCGTTCTCAATCGTGGCCAGGCGATGAGCAATCGTAATAATGGTCTTGCCATGTGTCAGGGCAGAAATAGCTTCTTGGATCAAATGCTCATTCTCAGGGTCAATGCTTGCTGTTGCCTCATCCAAGATAACAATGGGAGCATCCTTGAGCATCGCCCTGGCGATAGAAATTCTTTGCTTTTCACCGCCGGAAAGCGAAGATCCCCCTTCACCAATCACCGTGTCATATCCGTCTGGCAAAGCCATTATGAAGTCATGGCAGCGGGCCGCTTTTGCGGCGGCGACAATCTGCTCATCCGTAGCGTCCGGGCTGCCGAATTTAATGTTATTTTTGATGGTATCCCGGAACAAATAGACATTCTGAAAAACCATGCTGATATTTTTGAGCAGACTATCGCAGGTAAATCTGCGAATATCCGTTCCACCAATGGTAATCGTTCCGCTGTTGACATCGTAAAAACAGGCAATCAGGTTACACAGTGTAGATTTTCCGCTGCCAGATGGCCCCACGATGGCCGTTGTGCTATTCTGCGGAATTTTGAAGTTCAGGTCATGCAGAACAATCCGGCTGTCATATCCGAAAGAAACATCCCTAAACTCAATATCATAGGATACCGGTTTTATGTCGGTGCCGTCCCGGTCGATATAGTTTACATTCTCCAACGCTTCCAGCTTATTCATGGCAGAGTCCACAACTCCAAGCATATGGGCCGCGTCATTGATATTCTCCACGCTGCCGAACATCACAAAAGAGAACAGGACAAACATCAGGAAGAACGCCATACTCATTTGTCCCTGCAATGCCTGCCATGCACAAATAAAGACAATTCCCATCGAAGCCAGTTTCAAGGCAAACAAATGCAGACAGTTAAAGGGAGTAAAGCCTTTTTCTACCTTGATATGAATATCTTTCAGGTCTTTACTGGCATTACGAAAGTTCTCGATAGAGGCTCCTTCCTGTCCAAAAGACTTTACAATGGAAAGCCCCCGGATGTATTCAATCGCTGCGCCGGACATATCCTCCATTGCTTTATGGGTTGTTGCAGCGGTTTTTTCACTGTGTCTGCTGATCCCCTGCAAAGCCAGCGCCGAAAGAGCAACGCCGACAATGGAAATAACCGCAGCAACGGGGCTGAAGAAGAGCAGGCATAAAACGATGGCAATAAACTTTGCGTATCCATTGATGATGACATCCACCATTTTCATACCCTGTAATTCCAAAGTAGACAATTCCGTGGTAACACCTGCCAGAATGTCACCCACACTGTTCTGCGAAAAGTACCCAAGGGGAACCCGTTTCAGTACATCGCCCAGATGAATACGCTGTCCGGCGGCCACTTCATATCCAATGCTTTCCTGCAATACTGCCCGGAGATAAGAAAGCAGGAAGTTCAGTGCAATCGAGCCAATAATGATCCCCAGCATTTGCCAGATTAAAACAGTATCAATCGCAGTATTCGTCCAGTATGCCTGGATTGCTTTATCCAGTGCGAATGCGGCTGCCATTGTAGGAATAGCAGTAGACAAACTGCTGAAAAAGGAACACACAGAACCAAGATAGAGGCGGCCTTTATATTTACCAGCCCATCGGATAATGCGTTTCATTGACTTAAACATTGACACCCACCTCCTTTTTCTCGCCCACAGACCAGTTCTTTGCACCAATATGTGCCTGCCACATATCCGCATAAAGCGGGCAGCGTTCCAGGAGTTCCTCCTGCTTTCCGCAATCAACAATCTGTCCTTTCTTCAAAACGACAATCTGATCTGCGTTTTGAATGGTAGACAGACGGTGTGCAATCACCAGCAGGGTTTTTCCTTTGGAAAGGGCCATGATGGATTTCTGGATTTTATCTTCATTCTGCGGGTCAGTGAAGGCAGTTGCCTCGTCCAAAATCACAATAGGCGCATTTTTCAGGATTGCTCTCGCAATAGCAATTCGTTGCTTTTCTCCGCCGGAGAGCCGCTTGCCAGCGTCACCGGCCGGGGTATCATATCCTTTTTCCAGTCGAACAATGAAATCATCACAGCAGGCCGCTTTTGCGGCGGCATATACTTCCTCATCCGTAGCATTTGGATTACCCAGGCGGATGTTCTCTTTGAGAGAGCAGTTGAACAGGAAATTGTCCTGTGTCACGAAACTGACCAATTCGGAAAGCTGCCGGATGGAAAGTTCCTTGATATTCGTGCCGCCGATGGAGATGCTGCCGCCGGTCACATCCCAAAACCGGGCAATCAGCCGGGCAACGGTGGACTTGCCCCCGCCGGATGGTCCAACCAGGGCTGTAAAACTTCCCTGCGGCATTTTCAGGCTGATGTCATGCAACACTTCGTTTTGCCCGGTGCCATCATAGGAGAAAGACACATCCTGTAAAACAATATCTGTGTGCCTGATCGGAACAGTTTTACCAGAGTCCAGCAATACAGGCAGGTTCAGAAGTTCATTTGCAGCTTCTACTGCATACTCCATTGACTTTGCCTCGTTGATAAAAGTAGTAGCTTTCATCAGCGGGCCGACAATACTCAGCGAAAGAATAATTCCCATCGCCAATTCAGCAGGCGTGATACTCCCGCTCTGCGTCAGCAGCAAACCGATAGGAAGTACCCCCAACAGGGTGGTGGGCATAATCGCCATCATCAGGTTCATTGTTTTCCAGGTGCTTTTGAACCACGCCAGAGTAAAATCCTTAAAGGACTTTACCGCTCCCACGAACTTCTCATAGGAACTGGTGCTTTGATTGAACGCCTTAACAACCTCAATGCCCTCTACATACTCAATAATGACATTGTTTACATGATTGTTTGCCTCCATATAAGCTGCGTACTGGCTGTTATAGTTCCGCATGAGAAAGAACATGGGGATCATAGACAGAACCGGGGCGATCAGGACTGCAAGGCCCAAACGCCAGTCAATCGCCAACATCCAGATAAAAATAGCAACCGGAAGGAGCAGGTTCGATGTCAGCTCCGGGATCATGTGGGCCAGAGGCGGCTCCAAATCCTCTACCTTATCCATGATAATATTCTTCAAATAACCGATCCTTCGTCCCATTACTTCGCCAAGGGGCGCCCTCATCAGACGGTTTGCGATTTTCAGGCGAATGCCTTCCAGTATCGTGTAAGCGGAGATATGTGCCAAAATTGTGGAAATGCCAAAGCAGATGACACGGATCAGGTATCCGCCTACTCCTACCAGACACCAGAGCATGATATTGTTCAAAGTAGCGGTCCGGTTAATGAACAGGAGTAAAATTTCATACACCGCCCAAAACGGAACAAAGCCTCCGGCAACACTTAAAATGGCACACAAAACCGAGAGGGTCATTTTCCCTTTGCAGGGACCTGCAAAAGAGAAAAGCGTTTTGACCCAATGCTCTTTTTGCTGCTTCATATCAATTCACCTCTCTCGATCAATTTAGCCAGCAAAGAAAAAAGGATGGTTAATCTTCGCTAACCATCCTTAATGCTATCACAATTTAATTTTTCTTTCCGCTCCACACGGCCTTTTTTATTCCAATCAGATAATTGATTTTCGATATTCCAACGGCGTTTTCCCCATTGTCTGGTGAAATGCGGATGCGAATTTGCTGGGACTGTCATATCCCACAAGTCCCGCAATCTCCGCCACCTTCAGCGACCTATCTGATTTCAGTAAAGAGGCAGCATAGTTCATGCGATAGTTTCTCATATATGTAAAAATCGGGCTGCCATATACCGATTTGAAACAGTTTTTCATGGGGGTCAGGGCAATATCAAACCGCGCGGAGAGTTCTTCCAGAGTATAGTTTTTTGTCAAATCCTGCGTCAGAAGTGCCTGGATCGCTTTGATTTTCTCAACCTGGCCTTTATAAAAATAGGGGCGTTCTTCTGTATGGCCTGAAAGTTCCAGCGCATCCAGATACAGCAGCAGCTCCAATACTTTGATCTTGAAATAGTCCTTTTTGATTTTGACCGGCACATTGTAGAGTTCGGAAAAAATATGCTCAATGGCCGGTTCTCCTGGAATGACATAAGGTGTACGGTCGCTGCAATACTTTTTCTGCAATTCATAAAGATCCACAGAAAAGCCTTTCATAGAGACTGGGATTTCCTTTGCCGCAGTCTCCATCTGAAAGCCAATGGAAATGCCGTGGTAGTGAGAAAGTGGAAATTCCACCTTGCCGGAATGATGGATGCGGCGATCCACTCGAAGATCGCCAGCCTCCAAATAGCTAAAGGCATTTTGACCGACCTCCTGCTCAATGCGCCCTTCCCGGCAGTGGTCGATACAAAGCAGGTCCATATCTGTCTGGAAGCCCGAAACGCACTCCTTCATGTGGAAATCATTATACATGAGAAATACACCGGGAAAGACATGATAGAGCGTCATCATGCCTTCGCCGGAGTTATCGCTTAAACGCATGACCTTGCAATCATCGGACTCGACCAGGTTTTGAACATTGGGGCCGTAGTACATTTCCCGGAACAGTTCCGGCATAGACGCTACCTCCTTTCTTTGGAGCATCCCTCCATATCAAATATTTTATCACAAGTCCGGCCCAAAAACTCAAAATCATGGGAAACAATGATGATAACTTTATTTTCATCATTCAACTTGCGGATCATGTTGCTCACTTCCAGCATACGATGATAGTCCAGCCCACTGGTAGGCTCGTCAAAGACAAGCACATCCTTGTCGGAGAGAATAGCGGTTGCCACCGCAAGGCGCTGCTTCTGGCCTCCTGACAGGGCCATCGGATGACGGTCTTTGAAATCCAGCAAATCAAAAGACCTGAGAATTTCTTCAATCCGCTCCGGCGGACAATCCGGCTGCGCCAGTTCACATTCGTTCCATACGCTGTCTGAAAAAAGCTGATGGTTCACATCCTGCATAACACAAAAGCTGGCCTTATTACGCTGTTTTGCTTTCAGTGTTTGCCCGTCCAGCCGGACTGTTCCATTCACTTCTTTCAAAAGCCCGCACAGGCAGCGCGTCATCGTCGTTTTTCCCGCGCCGTTATGACCGACAATCCCCAACACTTCGCCCCGTTTTGCAGAAAAGCCAAGACCGCTGAATACCGGCTGATTATCAAAGGCACAGGAAAGATTTTCTACAGACAAGCCTTCATGCGCCCCTTGCGGATCAGCGGGAGGTAACTCCAGTACAGGATGGACAAGACTTCTAAGCCCCATCTTGATACGCTGCTCATCCGAAAGATTGCGAAACTCATCTCTTGAAAAAGTCTGAACAATTTTTCCTTTTTGAATGAAGATCGCCCGGTCAATCAGGTCCATCAGAAAATATAGACGGTGTTCGGCAATAACAACCGTCCGTCCTTCTTTTTTGATCTGAATAATCTGCTGGCGTAAAGTGTCAATCGCGTCGGCATCCAGATTTGCTGTCGGCTCGTCCAGCACAAAAACGGACGGGTTCATGGCATATACAGAGGCAAACGCAAGACTTTGTTTTTCCCCTCCAGACATGGAAAAAATGTTTCTTCCCAAAAGCGATTTAATTTTTAAGGCGGAAACAGTGGCATCATATCGCTCTTTGATTTTACTTGGTTCGACACCCGCATTTTCCAGGCCAAAAGTGATCTCGCTGTCCGAGTCAATATTGAAAAACTGAGATTTCGGATTTTGGAACACAGAGCCAACCTGCTCTGCCAGCCGATACATTTCTGTTTTCGGTACTTCCATACCGTTTACAATCGTTGTACCGGATAAAGTGCCGCCCTCGACAAAATGAGGAATTAAGCCGTTAATCAGTTTTGTCACTGTTGTTTTGCCACAGCCCGACTCCCCCGTAAGGACAACACATTCTCCCTGTTGGATATTTAGGTCAATATGGGAAAGCGTTCCCTGCTCTTTCTCATATTCAAACGATACATCCTGAATTTGGATCACATGGAACACCTCCTTATCCCACTGTAATTGAAATCACACAGAAAACCACACCTGCCGCCAGACATAAAAAGTCCTGCACGCCGAACTTCATTTCAATCATGCTTGTCTTTGGCGCAGGATTTTCAATGCCCCGCGTAACAGCGGCTGCGGACAATTCTTCCGCTGTCGTTGTTGCAGAAATCATGGTCGGCACCAACAAGCACTCAATTTTTTGTACCCCATGAATATTACGGAGCTTCATGGCATCCCGGATATAGCCGGTTTCTTCTTTTAAGGCCGGAAAATACCGGACGGTTACAGACAAAGGAATAATCAATCCCTGCGGGATATGCCATTTCCGAAGCGCAACCATCAATTCCCGGACGGGCGTTTTCTGTAAAACCATCGTACCGACAATCAAACAAGGGAAAATCTTTCTTGCATAAGATACAATGATCGTGAAGCTGCTGGCTAAAATTTTCGGCCCGTTTGGGAATACATAGTATTGCAGCGCCAGACAAATCCCAAATGCGATTGCCAGTTTGCCTGCGGATTTTTGGCACCCGCAGGCAACGATCAGCAGGAGCAGAAAAACAACCCATGTAATTTCAACCCATACGGAGTGCTGGGTAAAGGCCACAATATTTGCCAGCACCAACAAAAGCAATTCCGTCCGTGGATCGAACCTTAATGTATGTTTTTTGCCCTCCCCATTCATCACACAATTCCTGCCTTTACAAAGTGCTTTTTGAACAGACCTCTGGCAATAAATGCACCGATGATACCACCGATGATTGGAGCAACAAACAGAACGATTAACATTGCATTGGACGACAGAGCTTCAACTGCCGCAACATAATCAGCGGGCATTCCCTGTTCTGTAATCTGTGCCAAAAAATCGGCCTTAAATAACCAGATAGGAAGGGGAGAACCAACCATCCCCAGCGAAAAAATCACATAGGCAATCGAATTCCCCTTGAAGCTATTATACTTAGTCACTACTCGGACAACTTCAGCCAAAATGCAAGTAGAAGCCATCGAGATCAGGATCACCAGGGTAAATTGTCCAGTGACAAAATAGATAAGAGCAGTGATAAGCCCCATCAGGAAAACTGCACCCAGTTTTTGAACCTTTGCGACCATTAGCATAAAGGGAATACCTGCAAACACAGCAATGAAGCCAGGCATCAGCATCCAAAGAACAGGGTGAATGCCTCCAAGAAGCATGAAGGCAAAGTTGATGACAAAGTAGATTGCGGAAAAGATACCGATGGTAATAAGGTCTTTTCCTTTCAGTTTTTTGTCCGTACTTACTTCAGACATTGAACATTCCTCCTTTTAGTTAGGTAGTGCTAACCCGTAGGCTTTTTGAAAGCGCCTTTCGGCGCTTACAGTAATTATCATAGCAGACCTGAAAAGTCTTTTCCGCTCCAATCGGCCTTTTTTATTCCGATAAGACTTTTTAATAAAAGTAAGAGCATTGAAGGAAAAGAAACAACTCGCATGAAAAGAGATTTTCTTTATCATACGAGTTGTTTCCATTTTCCTTTCTGACAGTGGGAGCAGCTATTACATCCCCAACTTCCACTGTGACGTTTCTCTTTGAAGTTCAACCATACGCTGGTAAAGACCTCCCTGTTCCATTAGTTCTTGCGGCGTGCCCTGTTGAGCCACACAACCATTCTCCAGCACTACTATATGATCGGCACCGGCCACAGTACGCATCCTGTGGGCGATGACCAACACCGTCTTGCCTTGCAGCAGGCGGGAGAGAGCTTCCTGAACAGCACTTTCGTTTTCCACATCCAGGCTGGCGGTTGCCTCATCCAGAAGAATGACAGGCGCATCTTTCAGAAGAGCTCGTGCGATGGAGATTCTTTGCCGTTCACCGCCGGAGAGGGTGGAGCCGTTTTCTCCGATCATGGTCTGATAACCCTGCGGGAGTTTTTGTATAAATTCATCGCATCGGGCAGCTTTAGCAGCAGCGATGACTTCCTCGTCTGTAGCACCCTGGCGTCCCAGACGGATATTTTCCATCACCGTATCCCGGAACAGCACCACATCTTGGAAAACCATGGAATAGTATGTTAACAGTGTCTCAGGATCTACACCGGACACGTCCACGCCCCCAAGAGCAATTTTCCCTCTGGAAGCGTCCCAAAAACGGGCGGCCAGTTTACACGCAGTGGACTTTCCACCTCCGGAGGGACCAATAAGGGCGGTTACTTCTCCCTGTTTGGCGGTAAAGCTTACATCCTCCAGTACACCGTCCCCTTCCCGGTAGGCAAAGGATACGTGATCAAAGGTAATGTTGTAGTTTTCAGGCGTAAACTCTTTTGTACCCTCCTGTATCGGCTGTTCTAAAATGGAACGCATCCGTTCAATCTGCAGTTTCGTATTAAAGGTGGCGGCGATATTCTGCAGTACCAGCCCCAACGGGTCATAAAGCCTTGCGGCGGCAAAGAGGAATCCCAGAAAATAGAGAAAAGAAAGTTCGCTTGCTGCCAGAAGCGCTCCGCCAGTCAAAATAGTAGTGGCCAGCCCAAGGCGAAGGAAGGCTTGAGCGGAGCAGACAAATATACCGGTCGCCAGCTCTGAGTGGATGGAACCCTTTTCCATAGCAGCCAGCTTTTCCTCCAGTTTTCCCATGTAAGTTTCCTGTCGGTTGCATGCCTTAATATCCCGTATGGTTTCCAATCCTTCCTGGATACAGTCAGCGACAGCCCGCTTATTTAGAATATTCTTTGTACCGAAGGAATCCTGGATTTTCTTGCTCCCTGCTGTGAGCAGAATTGCCACCGGCACCACCCACAGTACGGCCAGCGCCATCCGCCAGTCACAAAAGAACATAGCGATGCCGATCACAAGAGTGGAGAAAATGGATGCGAACAACTGTGGCACATAGTGGGAAAACATCTGATCCAGGCTGGAGCAGTCTGCGATCATGGTAGAGGTCAGGTCGCTTAGATCCCGGTTTCCGAAAAAACTCAATGGCAGTCGGCGCAAAGTCTCGGCCAGGCTTACCCGGCGATTGGCGCTCTCCTTATAGGTTGCCAGATAAAGCGAAGCATACTGGAACCAGTGAAGAATGAACAGCAGGATCAGGACAGCTATGCCAAAGCCTGCATAAATCCAAAAGCCATCCATAGGACTGCCTCCGTTTTCCATGGAATCCAAAAGATGCTGCACTGTAAACAGGACGGCTCCAACCGGAAACATCAGGCTTAAATTGCACACAAAGCACCAGATCACTGCTTTTACCAAATCGTTTGCTCCTTTTTCACTGAGCGCAAACAAATGTTGTAGTTTTTTTGTCATACCGCTTCCTCCTTTCCGACCTTCCACCTGGCGCTGCGCTGGTAATCTTCCCACATGGCAGTATAAACACCGCACAGTGCAAGCAGGCTTTCGTGGCTGCCCTGTTCGACAACTTTCCCGTCGCTCAGGACAATGATAGAATCTGCATTCTGTACGGTAGACAGTCTATGGGCAATCATCAATACGGTTTTGTTCTTTGTCAGCACTTCAAATGCTTTCTGAATCTGATATTCATTTTCCGGGTCAGCAAAAGCAGTGGCCTCATCCAGTACTACAATGGGAGCGTTTTTCAAAATGGCCCGCGCCAGAGCAATCCTCTGCTGTTCACCGCCGGAAAGATAAATGCCTTTTGTCCCAACCACAGTATCCAGACCCTGCGGCAGTTTTTGAAGAATATCATCGCACTGGGCGGCATGGGCGGCAGCCAGAACTTCATCTCTGGTCGCTTCTGGTCTGGCAGCCCGGATATTTTCCAGAAGGCTTTCCTTAAACAGCCGGGTATCCTGGAAGACAAATGCTACCTGACTCATCAGATCTTCTGTGTTCATCTCCCGGACATTGACTCCGCCGATTGCGACAGTACCGCTGTCCGTATCCCAGAAACGGGGGATCAGGCTAGCGGCTGTGGTCTTGCCGCCTCCAGACGGACCTACCAGCGCCGTCACCTGTCCAGGACGGACGGAAAATGACACATTATCCAGAGCTGGCCGGTCTGCGCCTGGATAAGTAAAGGTCACATGGTCAAAGGAGATATTGGCATTTACCGGACGTTTCTGCATTTTTGATTCTTCCATGGGTTTCTGGCCGAGGATTTCATCCAGACGCCCCACAGCCTCGTCAGCTTCCATGATAGCCTCGCTCATATACATGATCCGGTTGATCATCTGGCCGCAGGCGGGAGCAAACAGGGCGTAGAAGATAAAGTTGACAAGCACTGTGCGTATATCTCCGCTGGAAGACAGCAGCAGTGCTGCCGGGATCAGCAGAGCGAAGGCTCCGTTGATAAAAGTCAGGAAACAGGTCTGTCCCACACGGCAGCTCATGGCATACTGGCTGGCCAGATCGCTGTAGTCTCTGATAGCGGCGTAAAAGGCTTTGAAGGAATAGACCGTCTGCTGGAACATCTTTACAACCGGGATGCCTCGGACATATTCCACCGCTTCGCCGCTCATGCGTTCAATTTCCTTCTGGTACCGATGGAAAAATCCGGCGTTCTTTCCTCCCATCATCATGCACATGGAAAGAAGGGCGAGGACCATGGTAAGCAGGCAAAGAAGCCCCATTTTCCAGTCAAAGAGAAACAGCATTACGATGGCAGCGATCGGGGTGACGATGGTTCCCGCCAGGTCAGGGAGTTTGTGGGCCAGCAGATCTTCCGTAAGTCCCGCATTGTCATCGATCAGTTTCCTGAGCCGTCCTGACAGATTTCCTGTAAAGAAACCCAGAGGCAGTTTCAGTACGTGATCCATCGCGGTACGCCGGATGTTCCGGGCGGTACGGAACGCAGCGATATGAGTTGACATGAGCGCCGCAAAATACAGGGCGATACTGCCGATGGCAGTCCATACCGCCGTCCAGCCCCAGCGGGCCAGGCCGGAGATCCCCTCAAGAGCGGGCCAGGACTCCAGTACATTCCTTGCTGCCAGCCAGACGCACACATAAGGGATCAGTCCCAGTACCGCAGACAGGGCAGAGAGGATACAGCCCAGCAAGGTGAGATTTTTGTGCCTGCCTGCATAGCTCAAGATGCGGGACAGGCTGCTTTGCTTCTTTTGCATCACAAGAATACCTCCTCTACTTGTTGAAAATATTTATCATGAAGTTAGATATAGCTAACTACCATGCAAAAAAGATTGGGGCTATTGCCCCATCAATTTCAGCCATCCGGCCGTGTAAAAATCCCGCAATTGATCCACATATCGCAGGGCTTTATCCCTTGGCATATCGTGTATCACGATCTCAAATACCCCGTTAAACATGCCGCTGGCAATGATATGGCACATTTGCTCATCCAATTCCGGGATGTTCCGTCCGAGGCGGCGGAGGACTTCCATATATTTTATCGTGTATTCTACTTCCACCTCCACCATGTTATGAATAAAATGCTCATAGCTGGTGCCTTCTGACCGGCACAGCAACAGTTTTACCGGTTCCCGGTGCTGACAGATGTATTCCACCATCCAGTGGATACAGTTCGAGGATTCCACTCCCATGTGGTCTGGCTGCTGTTCTTCGGGCAGCTCGGCGAAAGAGGTCTGGGCCTCCATAAACTTTCCCATGAGCGCCGCGGCATGAGGTTCCACAATGGCATTAAACAAAGCCTCTTTGCTGGAAAAATATCCATAGAAGGCGCCGGTGGTCACGCCGGCCTTTTTTACGATCTGACGAAGGGATGCACCCAGAAAACCTTTGTCAGAAAATTCCTCCATGGCGGTCTGCAAAATATTTTCTAATGTGGCAGATGATTTTTCCTCCATAATGTCCTCCATATAACAGTGTCATATAACAATGTTATTATATGTCGCAGAATAAGATTTGTCAATAGGAGAGTATGTATAAAAAACTCGCAGTTCAGAGTAATTAAACTCTGTCCTGCGAGTCTTATTTTTCTTTTGCTATTTCTTCCGGTGGCACAAACTCCAGCAGATCACCGATCTCACAATTCAATACCGTACATAGTCGAGCGAGAACATCTATATCCAATCGAGTGATCTGGTTCCTGCAGTAGTTGTTGATCTGCGTCCGCTGCATCTCTGCCTGATGACTCAACATATTATCGAAGGATACAAGTCGAATATAAATTATGAAGAATAGAAAAGAAGAACAGCAGCCTGGGTGGATCAGACTGCTGACTCTTATTTCTCTGCTTGTATCTCAAAGCAATATCCAACTTCCCGGACGGATCGGATGGTAAAGGGAGCATTGGGAGTTGCCTGATATAGTTTTTCCCGTAGATTGCAGATGTGAAAACCGATGGTGTTGCTCTCACCTCCAGAGGGGAAGTCTCCCCATACCTTCTCGTAGATTTGGCTGTATGTAACCACACGCCCCTTATTGGCTGCGAGCAATAAAAGTATTTCATACTCTTTTGCAGTGAGTTGGATCTCTTGACGATCACGGAAAACTTTCCGCCTACTTGGATAGATCTCAAGACCAGGGAGGGATATCATCGGTTCCTTGGCTAATTCATATGTTTCTATCTCTGGATGGCATCTAAGAATAGAAAGAATCTCATCGAATGCGTCAGAGTCATGCTCTTGCAGATCTAAGATGATTATTCGTCCGATAATATCACCTCCTAATGATTTTCCAAAGCAGCCTCTTTGAGCTTTCTGTAACTTGTTTCGCTGATCACATGTTCCAAGCGACAGGCATCCCGAGCTGCAATATCTTCTGGAACGCCAACTTTTAATAGTTGCTGGGTAAAGAATTGGTGCTTTTCATAAACCTGACTGGCAATTGTTAAGCCTGTTTCTGTTAAGGAGAGTGTACCATCTGCCTGCTTTATCAAGTATCCCATTTTAGATAGTTCTTTAACAGCCCGACTAACAGAGGGCTTGGTAACACCTAAGTGTAGTGATATATCAATATTACGAACATTCCCGTATTTTTTCTGAAGAATGTGTACGGTTTCTAAATAATCTTCCATGGATGATGTCAAGGCCAATGGTGCACCTCCTCTCAACAGATATTTTTTTAACATCAGGCAATACTCCAACCCTCTGCCTGCTCACGGATTGTAATGAAACGGTGATAAAGTCCTTCCTGCTGAACAAGCTGCTGATGTGTTCCTTTCTGAACAACTTGACCTTTATCCACCACTAAAATCTGGTCAGCGTGTTCAATCGTCGCCAGACGGTGGGCGATAACGATAACCGTTTTTCCAATGGTCAATTCACTGATTGCCTGCTGGATCAGATGCTCATTTTCGGGGTCAATACTTGCTGTTGCTTCATCAAGAATGACAATGTTGGCATTTTTCAAAATGGCGCGGGCAATAGAAATGCGCTGTTTTTCTCCGCCAGACAGCGTAGAGCCGCCCTCACCGATCACCGTTTCATATCCATCGGGAAGAGCCATAATGAAGTCGTGGCACCGAGCCTTTTTCGCAGCTTCTATAATTTCTTCCTGCGTTGCACTTGGATTGCCGAAACGGATGTTGTTTTCAATGGTATCGTGGAACAGGTAGACCTTTTGAAAGACCATCGAGATATTGCGGAGCAAACTGTCACAGGTCATGTTCCGCACATCCTCACCGCCTACTGTGACCTTGCCGCTGTCCACATCATAGAAACGGGCAATCAGGTTGCAAATCGTGGTCTTGCCGCTGCCAGATGGCCCTACAATGGCCGTAGTGCTGCCCTGGGGGATGGAAAAGCTGATATTCCGCAAAACGGGAACTTTATCGTAGGAGAATGTCACATCACGGAAAGCAATGTCTGTGTTCTGCAAAGAAATATCTTTCCCGTCTTTGTCTATAATGTCAGCGTGTTCAATGCCGTCCAGTTTATCCAGCGTAGCATCAATAACCTCCAATACATGGGCGGCGTTGTTCATGGCTTCCACACTTCCAAAGATCATAAAGGAGAACATATCCAGCATGAGCATGGTAGGAAGTTCCATACTGCCGTTATAGGTCAGCCAAGCGGCCACAGCTACAATGGCAATGGAGGCGGCCTTCAGCGAAAACAGGTGCAGGCAGTTGAAGGGCATATATTCCACTTCAATTTTGATGTTGATTTTCTTGCTGTCGTTGTATGCTTTGCGGATACCGGCAATAGATACGCCTTCCTGCTTAAAGGCTTTCACCACCTGCATCCCTCGCAGATACTCGATGGAACTTTCCACCATATCATCCTGTGCCTTTTGATGGATAGGCGCGTTTTGGTGGCTGCGCGCCTCCAGCAGATGAAGAAACAGGGCTGACAGAAGGACACCAGCCAGAGCAATTCCTCCCGCCAGAGGGCTATAAAATGCAAGGAACAATATCAGGACGATAACGGTGATATAGCCATTAACAACGGTGTTGACCATATTCATGGTGAACATTTCCATAAACGAGAGGTCGGTTGTGGCCGCTGCGGACAGTTCTCCCATATTATTCTTACTGAAAAAGCCCAGCGATACCCGCTTCAAAATGTCTCCCAGCCGTATTCTCTCGTCAGCGGTTGCTTCATAACCGACACTTTCCTGCGTGATGGCTCGGAGATATGAGAACAGGTATCGGCCCAATACAGCTAAAATCATGGCCCCCAGCATGATCCAGATGTCCCGGCCCTCCAATGGTTTAACGCCACCCCAGTCATCCAGAACAGCACTTAATCCATTCGCGGCCAGCATAATAGGGATTGCGGTAAAAATGCTGTGGATGAAAGCGTAGATAAACCCGATGTAAATACGCCGTTTATATTTCCCTGTCCATTGGATCAGTCGATTTACAATCCGAAACATATCAGTTACCTCCTTTCCCGGAACCGGCAGACCAGTTCTGCGCTCCGATATGCGCCTCCCACATATCCCGATAGAGAGAGTCGCCATCTAAAAGCTGCTGATGAGTACCTGTGTTCTCAACCTGCCCGTTTTGCAGGACAATAATCTGATCGGCATTTTTGATGGTGGACAGACGATGTGCAATGACCAGCAGCGTTTTCCCTTTTGTCAAAGCAGCGATAGACTGCTGGATTTTTTCTTCGTTCTCCTGATCGGTGAACGCGGTTGCCTCGTCCAAAATCACGATGGGGGCATTTTTCAAAATCATGCGGGCAATAGAAATGCGCTGTTTTTCACCGCCTGAAAGCCGGTTCCCTGCATCCCCGGCCATCGTGTCATAGCCATTGTCCAATTTCTGTATAAATTCATCACAGCAGGCGGCTTTTGCTGCCGCATATACTTCTTCGTCCGTAGCATCAGGGTTTCCCAGCCGGATATTTTCCTTGATGGAGCAGTTAAACAGGAAGTTATCCTGTGTAACAAAGCTGACAATATCGGCAAGCTGGGCCAGCGGCATACTGCGAATGTCCACACCGCCAATGGTGATCTTTCCATCGTTCACATCCCAAAAACGGGCAATCAAGCGGGCGATGGTGGACTTGCCTCCACCGGACGGGCCGACGAGCGCCGTAAACTTTCCCTCAGGGATTTTCAGATTGATATGGGAGAGCACCTGCTTACCGCTTTCTTTATCATAAGAGAACGAAACATCCTGAAGTTGAATGTCTTTGGACTGCACCTCCACTGATTTTCCAGTATCGGGCAGTTCTTCCACATGGAGCAACTCGTCCACGTCGTGGACGGCGTATTCAATCGCCTTCGTCTCATTGATGTAAGTAGTAAAGTTCATCAGCGGGCCTACAATACCCAGCGAGAGGATTAGGCACATTGCAAGGTCCTGCGGCGTAAGGCTACCGTTCCAGTAGAGATACATACCAATCGGGAGCGTTCCCAAAAAGGTGGACGGTAGCACAGCAGCAACAAAGTTCATCACTTTCCAGGAACTTTGATACCATTTGAGGGTGTAGTCTTTGAAGGACTCTACCGCCTTGGTGAACTTTTCGTAAGAACTGGAGGACTGATTGAACGCCTTGATAACTTCGATACCCTCCACATACTCCACGATCACGCCGTTCACATAGTTGTTGGACTCCATGTAATCAGCATAGAGCTTGTTAAAATTCTTCATCATCATAGCAAAAGCAATCAGAACGAAAGGCAGCGTGACCAGCATCGCCAGCGCCATGCGCCAGTCGATGCAAACTAGATAAACAAAGACTGCCACGGGGAGCAGCAGGTTGGAGATACACTCCGGGATCATGTGGGCCAGCGGCAGCTCAATCGTTTCCACCCGATCTACCAATACATTTTTCAGTTTACCCACAGACTCTCCGATGACTGTCCCCAGCGGTGCTTTCATCAGCCGCTGGGCAAGAGCCAAACGAATATTCTCCAAAATGGTATATGCGGATATGTGGGACAGGCTCGTTGAAATACCATAGAGCAAGAAGCGTATCGCATAAGCGCCAAGTCCAATCCAGCACCATCTCCAAACCTCTGCCATCACAGGTGAGCCGCCGATAAAGAGCGTGATAATCTGGTAAACACTCCAATAGGGTATCAGTCCGGCAACCACACTGATGATCGCACATAAGACGGACAGGACAATCTTGCCCCGGCACTGTGAAGCAAAGGAAAACACAATAGAAATCCAGCTTTTTTGCTTCATTTCCATTCCTCCTTTAGCAAAATAATAGAGAGCATCAATCGACTTGATACTCTCTAAGTATTGCAGATATTCATGTTGTCCGCCACTCTGCCCGGGCGGGTTTTACTCCATTTAGATTTTAACTTTTCGATATTCCAGCGGCGTTTTTCCTTTTACCTTCTTGAATGCTTCGGAAAATTTGCTGGTATTCGTATAACCGACTTTTCCGGCAATCATCGTAATCGGTTCATCTGTCTGTGTCAAAAGAGAAGCTGCCAGGTCCATACGATAATTTCGCATATAGGTATAAATGGCGGAGCCATACACGCCCTTAAAGCACTGCTTCAGAGCAGAAGTGGAAATATCGAACTTTTCAGAAAGCTCCTCCATTGTGAAATGGTGCTCCGGCTCATTTGTCATAAACGACATGATAGCCTTGACTTTCTCTACCTGCGTTTTATAAAAATAGGGACGTTCCACACCTAAGACCGTAGGGTCTACCGTCCTGAGCGTGACCAACAGTTCTAACACCTTTACCCTGAGATATTCCAGACGGATATTTTCCGGCACCTGGTACAGTTCCGAAATCACATGGTCGGGAACGGAATTTCCGTGCATAATGAAAGGTCGAATCTTTAAGGTGAATTGCTGCTCGATTTGCTCCAGGTCAATGGAAAACAGGGACAGGAGATCCCCCAATCCCTCTACCGCTTCAGGAACAGAGATCGTAATTGTGATCCCGTGGTAATGGCTTACGGGAAAGCTGCAATGGTTGTTTTCCGTGGCAGAACTGTCCAGCATAATATCGCCGGACGCAAGATAAAGATAAGCGCCATTGCTGACTTCCCACTCGACGCGGCCTTCTCTGCAATGGTGAATTGCAAAAGTGTGCGTATTTTGTTCAAACTTCCTTGACGGGCAGTGCTCCATGTGAAAATCATTATACATGACACCTATTCCGGGATATACTTCATAATAGGTTGCAGTTCCGTCTCCTGTTTCATTTTTCATTTGGTAGACCGAGCAGGATTCATCCCGGCAGAGCAAATTCATATTTTGCTGCGAGAAAAACAGGTCGCTTCTGTTCAAACTGAAATCACCTCGATTCTATAAAAAAATTTTGGAGGCGCTGGAGCCCTGCGGCATCCAGTGCATATTGTTCCTGTACCATACCATGCTCCAAATGCAGAACATGAGTACAGCAACTGACGATCAGCTCATAATCATGGGTGATGACAAGAGATGTCTTTCCCATTTTCTGTATCGTCACAAGTTCATCAGCCACTTCTTTCATGTGCTGTAAATCCAGACCGCTGGTAGGTTCATCCAGCACTAAAATCTTACGCTCGGAAACAAGAGCGGTGGCAATCGCCACCCGCTGCTTCTGACCGCCGGAGAGCGCCATCGGGTGCCGCTCCTTAAACTGTAACAAATCCAATCGGTCAAGAACTGCATCCGCCTTATCGGTAGCCGGTTCCGCCATGCTAATGAGCATTTCTTCCTCTGTGCTTTCCGTAAACAACTGATGGTTAACATCCTGCATGACCATATAGCACAGGGACAGCCTTTGCTTTCTATTATACGGTTTTTCATCTATTTTCACAATGCATTTGCAATGCTTCTCCAATCCGCAGAGGCAACGGGCCAAGGTGGATTTTCCGGCTCCGTTATGACCGATCACTGCGATAATGCCCGCCTGTGGCAGCGAAAGACTGTCAATATCCAGCGCATCCCTCTGCTTTGTATAAGCAAAATGAAAGTTCTCACATTCGATAGAACCACTGCTTGCAACAGGATGTGCTGTCACAGGGAACGCACCCAGGTCAAAAGGCCGCAGCCCCATTTCTGCCTGTTGCGTCACGGACAGTTTAAGTGCATCCAGAGCCGAGTAATCTTTTTCAATTTTCCCATCTTTTAGATACACAACACGGTCTATCAATTCTTTCAGATAATAGAGCCGATGTTCCGCAATAATAACTGTTTTCCCCTGCTGTTTCCAGATCTGGATCATCCGGCGTAGATCTTTTGTGGCTGACATATCCAGATTAGAAGATGGTTCGTCCAGAACGATGATGGGCGGATTACTGGCTGACACAGAGGCACAAGCAATTTTCTGCTTTTCTCCGCCGGAAAGAGAAAAGATATTTTTCCCCAGCAGATTGTCCATATCAAACTGCTCCGCAGTTGATTTCACCCGCCGAATGATTTCTTCTTCAGGCAAACCCTGATTTTCACATCCAAAGGCCAGTTCGCTGGTAGAGTCCACCGTAAAAAACTGCGTGCGGGGATTTTGAAAAACGCTCCCCACATATTTCGCTGTTTCATAGAGTGGAAGCCTGCTGATGTTCTTGCCATCCAGCAGGACTTCGCCGCTTAACTCGCCCTCATAATAATTCGGAATCAGCCCATTCACCAACCGGGCCAGGGTTGTTTTTCCGCAGCCAGATTGCCCACACAAAAGGATAACTTGCCCGTCCGGGATGATTAAGTCAATGTTTACAAGCCCACCGGCATCCGTTCCCCCAGCATATCGAAAATTGATATTGCGAAGTTCAATCATAGACTTCTTCCTCCTAACAAATAAAGAAACCGACCCAACAGGGTATCGCCAGCAGGAAGAAAAAAACATCCAAAGGTCCAAACCCAATTTTACAAATATTTGTCCGTTTCTGCGGCGCTCCAAGCCCTCGCGTGAGAGCCGCCGCAGACAGTTCTTCTCCGATCTTGGCAATCGACATCATCAGAGGAACCACCCGGTATTCCAGCATCTTCATGGGACTGCGGAGAGTAGTGATGCCGCGCATCTTCATGGCATCCCGTATAGCCGCATATTCCTCTTTTACCGTCGGGAAGAAACGAAACACCACGGACACGGGGATTACTATTTTCTCGGGAACATGCATCCGCTCCATAGCTGCGACAAATTCGCTAACGGTTGTAGTGCTTACCAGATAATATCCCATAATAAATCCGGGAAGCATGTGCGTATAAATCCCAACTGCGGCTCCCAGGATAAAATTCCATGTACCAGTGAGCAGCGGCAATACCGTTAATTCCAACGCAAACAAAATAGCGTATGTAACTGCAAATCTGGCTGCGGCCACCCATTTCCTTGAAAGAAGTAAAAAAATGATGGGGCAAGCCATTAGACACGGACGGACAAAATTCATAAACCCGCCAGTGCCGCCGGTAATCATAATGGTGCTGACTGTAACAGTCAAAAACAGTTTTGTCCTCGGATCGGTGGGAATAACAGCTTTGCTTTCAAATTTTAGCGTTGTAACCGCCGCATCCATCAGGCAATCCCTGCCTTTTCAAAATGCTTCTTCAACACAGCTTTACCAAGAAGCGCCCCCAAAATGCCACCGATAAAGGTTACAACGAATAAAACAGGGAACATCCAATTTGGGGTGTAGGACATAAGCGTATCTACATATTCCTGTCCATAACTACTTACAAGCGAAGCAAAGAACTCTGTGCGGGTGAGGAACATCCGGCTCACATAACCCATGATCCAAAGGGAAAACACACCATTGGCAAGGAATGTGCATTTCCAACTTTGATATTTTCCGGCTCTTAAAATCAAATCGCTTGCAATGCCAAAAATAATCCCAGCAACCAGCACCAAAATTCCGCTACCCATGATCAAATTCAGTAAGCCAAGGATAATGCCGGTCAGTGATACCATGCCAAACTTCTTAACCTTTGTTAAGTACAGCATAAAGGGAATACCGCACAGGATGGGGCACACCAGTCCAAGCAACGGGATAAAGATAGGGATATATCCCAGCATCATACCCGCAAAGAAAATGACAAAATAGATGGCGGTGAAAATGCCCACATTGATAAGGTCTTTTGCTTGTAGCTTTTTGCTTTTTGTTTCCATTTACACATACCTCCAGAGAAGTTAGCAAAAACTAACCTATTGTGATTAAAAATGGCGAAGCAGAATTTCGCACAATCAGATTCTACTATAATCTAAACAGGCTACGCCACTCTAAATAGATTGAAAATACTCCAAATGGTTTTTGATTTTCATATGTAATGTAAAAGAGCTGTAGCAACTTACAAATCATTATGATTTTTCGGGTTTATTAAAAAAACGTCTCCTGAACCGTGTTTTTCAATCCGTTATTTTTCTATAGACTTTTCCAAAAGGATAATGCCACTCGTTCTTTATTGTGGTCAGTATGGACTAATAAGTTCAGGAGAATTTCTACATAAACAAAACTCGCAGCTTAGAGTAATTAAACTCTTTCCCGCGAGTTTCATTCCTTCTTTTCTTCTGGTGGCACAAATTCCAGCAGATCACCAATCTCACAATTCAGTACAGTACATAAGCGTGCGAGAACATCTATATCCAATCGAGTGATTTTGTTCCTGCAGTAGTTGTTGCTCTGCGTTCGCTGCATCTCTGCCCGGTGGCTCAACATATTATCGAAAGATACAAGTCGAATATAAATTATGAAGAATAGAAAAGAAGAACAGCAGCCTGAGTTGGATCAGACTGCTGACTCTTATTTTTCTGCTTGTACTTCAAAACAGTATCCGACTTCCCGAACGGATCGGATGGTAAATGGAGCATTGGGAGCTGCCTGGTACAGCTTTTCCCGAAGGTTGCAGATGTGAAAGCCGATAGTGTTGCTCTCACAGCCAGAGGGAATATCTCCCCATACCTTCTCGTAGATTTGGCTGTATGTAAGCACATGTCCCTTGTTGGCCGCAAGCAATAGAAGTATCTCGTATTCCTTTGCGGTGAGCTGAATTTCTTGGCGATCACGAAAAACTTTTCGTTTGCTTGGATAGATCTCAAGACCAGGGAGGGATAGCATCGGCTCCCTGGTCAGCTCATATTTTTCTATCTCTGAATGGCTTTGCAGGATGTCGAGGATCGCCTCGAATGCTTTAGAATCTTGTTCCTGCAATTCCAGAATGATTACTCGTCCGATAATATCACCCCTATGCGTAAGTACTTTTGAAAATATTCTTGGCCTCAAATAAGCCGATCTCATATGATTTTTGCCTAAATAAAGCAATAGCATGTTTACAGTAATACAATATGGCCCCTCTGATTTTGTGTAAATCCTTATTTCTCAATTACTGTTGCCGAACAGTTACACTTGCCTAATGAAATTGACTTAGGTTGTGTTTATCCGCTTTTTGAAAGAAATAGTTCCAGAGATGCCAGCAGCGACACTTGCCACCACATGACTGAGCAGAACCGCAGCCCAAATTCCATTTAGGCCAAAGTCCAGATAGGAAAGTAAATAGGCCAGAGGCATACGAACTACAATGTAATAAAAGATCATTAGGAACATACTTTTTGAGGGCTTTCCCATACCGTTAAGGGAACCAAGATAGCAGTTTGTAATCGTGTTCAGAATGTACCCGATACTGACAATCAGAAAATAAGTTCCAACAATGGCTGCCACATCATCGCTATTAACAAATAGACCAGAAAGTTGCTTTGAAAATCCGACTACTAAAACAGAAAGGATTACAAGCAGGCCACAGCCATATCCCAATGCACATTTCAGATAGTCTTTAGCTCTGTCGTATCGACTTCCGCCAACGCACTGCCCGATGATGGTAGTTAAGACCATGTTCAGCGCCATTGCCGGATAGAAAAGAATGGTTTCCAACTTTCCTGTTACCCCATAAGCCGCTATTGCTGTGACGCTATATGTGCTGACAAGTGCGGTAAGAAAAGTTGTGCTGATGGCCGGAATACTTTGTTGAATGACAGAGGGAATTGCCTTCTGAATAAGAGGCAATACTTCGCTCTTATCAAACGCAGAGATTTTGAACGCGAACAGTTTTTTCTTTTTCAGATAAATCAGCATAAACAGCAGACAGATCACCTGAGAAAGCAGGGTGGCAATCGCCGCACCGTGAAATCCGATGAAGTGGATAAAAATAGGGTCGAGGATTGCGTTCAAAATTGTTGATACCAGCATTGCCACGGCCTGAAACATAGAATTACCAAAGCTCCGCAAAACGGCAGTGAAATAAAGATAGAGGTAGACCGCCAAATATCCAAGGATATAGATTGCCAGATAGCTGTATGCCATATCATAAGTTTCAGCCGGAGTGTTTAGAGCTTTCAAAATTCCCGGAAGAAAAGCCTCAAGCAAAATCGTCACAAGGAGGGAGAAAGCTACCGCAACGCTGAATGATGTGGCAATCAAACTCTCTGTTTTTTTCTTATCCTTTGCGCCAATCGCCTGAGAGATCAGAATGGATACACCATTGGTTGCCCCCATTGCAACGGAAGTCAAGATCAGAATAATAGGGGTGGAGTTTGTCAAAGCGGCATAAGCCGTTTCTCCGAGCAAATTTCCGATCCACAGACTGTCTACGAGGTTATACATCATATTGAGGAACATGGCGGCAATCATCGGGAGCGCCATCGCCATAAGGCAACGCTTTGTATTTCCGCCTATAAAGTCAATTTTGTTTGGCATGATAATCATCCTTTCATCAGTAAATGAATGAATAACATTCATATAGTGGTCAAAAATATCTGCCGCGTCTTGCGGCAACATCTGAATGAAAACTATTCATTATTGGCCCTTGAAAATCCCCCGCCCCAAAGCGGGGGATCAGTTTCAAAGGTGCAGTGCAAATATAAGAAATTCACGAATTCTTTTTGACTTATCTTCTTGTGTCAAATCGTCTGCCAGCAGGATACCAAGCTGCCCATATACGCAGAACATCGCGGCAGCCTGCAAATCGTCAAACTGGAGCTCTCCCTGTTGTCTGGCTCGCTGCAACAATTTTTCTACAATCGGAACCAACTTCTCACACACTTTGAGAGAAAGCTGATCGTGGAATTTCTTGTTTTCTGCTCCGTGAAAAACAGAATAGTATTTTGTGTCCCGTTCTTCCATAGTGGCAGGCATATCTTCAATGATCTGCCTCAAGGTCTTGTGATCGTCCTTTTCAGAGCCTACAAATTGCTCCACAATGACATCGGCATATTGTTCAATCGCACTGTCAAACAGCGCCTCTTTAGACGGGAAATAGCGATAGCATAGACCTTGTGCCACACCGATTGCTTTTGCTATATCTGTAATCGAGGTTTTTTCATATCCATTTTCCCCGAACAATTTGAGGGCAGTATCTAAAATCTCTTGCTTGCGTACTTCCGGCTCCTTTGTAACCCGCATAGTCTGAGCCTCCTTTCTTTCTATGATAGCATGCCCATTCTAAAAATTCAATGAGTGAATATCAATCATTTTTCGCCCATAGCAATACACGCTGTGTTACCAACCTGTTCCCATGACACATTATGAAAATATGCTGAAAGCATGGAAACGAGTTCTGTTTCAGAGTAAATCTTTACATCCCCTTCTTTGCTATGGCGCATATATAAATTTATTATCATACGTCCTACAAAGGGTTGCCAGCAATCTCCCATCAGGAAAGTGCCTCCCGGCTTCAATACCCGATGCACTTCCCTTAATACATCTTGCGGTGCGGGATAATGATGAAACGAGTCGTTGCAGTACACAACATCAAAAGAGTTATCCAGGAATGGAAGCGACTCGCTGTCTCCCAAGAATAGTTGGACTTGTTCCAGGAGTTTCGACTTTGCAACAGCCAGCATTTCTTCGGATAAATCAATGCCGCATAGATCTTTGTGATTGTCTTTTTGCAGAATGAGCTTCAGCATTTCACCCGTTCCACACCCTAAATCCAGAGCAGACTGAAAAGGAATGTGGGATAATTTTTCCAGCAGGTAGGGATAAAGGGAGCGGGCGTGCTGGCCCTTAATATCTTTATCATAGGTGGCGGCCTGTTGGTTAAAAGATGCTTTTGAGTTTTCCTTTATGGTATTCATGGCTTGACCTCCTTTCCATCTATCAGTATAGCACTCTTTTTTGAAATGTCAATGAATAATATTCATTCATATCGTGCGATTAGCAAAGAGTGTTCTGCTACTTGTTTATGAAATATAGAAAATTCATAGTTTATTTGAGTTTATATGTTTGACAACGAAAAAAGACTCACAGAGCAGAGCAATAAACTCTTTCCTGTGAGTCTCAATCTTTCTTTTCTTCTGGTGGTACAAATTCCAGCAGATCACCAATCTCACAATTCAATACCGTACATAGTCGAGCGAGAACATCAATATCCAATCGAGTGATCTGGTTCCTGCAGTAGTTGTTGATCTGCGTTCGCTGCATCTCTGCCCGGTGGCTCAGCATATTTTTACTGAGGCCGGATTCTTTTAATAATTCGTCCAGTTTGATCCGAATGGTTCCATACTCCACTTGCCAACCCTCCTGCCTGCATAAATTTGTTGACAAGTATAGTGTACCCTTGGTAGAATAGAAAAATAAGATGTAGAAAGTCTTGTCAGACTTTTTGCACAGATAAACCAAACAAATCAAATACGGAAACAGGTGGATACAATAAGCAAAATCACATAGCTTTCTTTATTTTGCAATTTCTTGTCAAAATTTGCGGCGGGTCTCGGCAAAAGCTAAGAGAAAGCTACTTAATTCCTAAAAATCCCCTTTTATAATACCCTCATCAAAATTGGATGAGGGGGAAACTACACCTTTCCTGTCAGTTATCCCCGTAAGGGGAGAACATGGCAAAGAGGTACATAGGAACCGGCGAACATCCGCCAGGAAATAAAAAGTGTTTACTACATACCGCAGTCCTCCAGGGGATTGCGGTATTTTTCTATTCGACATCTTTTGCCACATTTCTGCCTTTATTCCCATCGTGTAGTTATTTTTGTTGGCGTTATGCGCTCGTCTTTTGGCGAGCGCATTTTCTATTTGTCGGAAAATGGCGATGGCTGCCGCTTGACAGGCAGCGCCGCCCTTCCTGCAGAGGGCCTCCGTCCGTCTGGATTTTCCCGAAAATTCAGACGAAACGGAGGATCTACAGGTGAAGTATGCACCCAAAAAGGTATTTACTAAGACTTCCCATACCTGAAATGGGCTTCGCTCCTTGAAAATTCAATATTTCAGCTGACAAAATAGTGATTTATGCCCCTATAGCCTCAGGATGGAGTGCGTTACGCAGATATTTCGGCAGTCTTGCTTCAAAATCAGCAGTAAAAGCTGTCAATTGCTCATCGCTGAGTTTTAAGATTTCCTGAAGGCTTGCCATCAAGGCATCCATTAGGATGCCAAGTGATCTATGGAAAGTAATGTCCGCCATTTCATCAACTAGGAAAAAGAACAATTCGCCAAGCGTCCTCTGATCTTCATTTTGGCGCTGTTCCATTGCGAGTAACATGTATCTGGTAAACACGATAGCTACGTGAGCTGTCAGTGCATCATAGGATAAGCTGCGGCATTCTCCAATCAGATTCAGCATAGATTTGCAGGTCTTGAAGAAAACCTCAATCTGCCAGCGCTTTCCATAAACACGGATAATCTCTTCTTCGGAAAGGGTCGTATCTGTACAGATAAAAGCAAGCCAGTCCTTGCGATTTGCTTTATTCCTTACGCAAACGATTTTCGCCGGAATAGGATTCTCTTTTCCTACCATGATGTCAACAGAAAGCAGATACTTTGATCTGCCACGGCGTTTTTTGTTCCTGGAATAGATCTCTTTGATATTCAGCTGTTCACCACAGTATGAATACTTGATGCGGCTGCTTTTCTTGAGCATAGCAATCACATCCATCCCCTTTGAATGGATGGCTGTGATCTGTGCCGGGTTGGAAAACCAGGAATCAAAAAGGACATAATCAGCCTTTAGTCCTGCACTGAGAGCAGTATCCAACAAGGCCATCATTGCTTCAGGTGCTTTTGTCTGGGCAAGCTTGCGCCTTTTTCCTGCAATGGTTCTGTTATCAAAGTTCTTTACCGGACCGATAATATTTGCTTCTTTTGCAGATGCTAACAGACAGCTGTTTACCGGGATCAGTGTATTTCCGTCACTCCAGCTTAATGTAAGCATCCGAAACCCTTTTTTGAAATGCATATCGGTGTGGTCGAATACTTTTGATCCCAGTTCTGTTTTCTTGCAGCTGGTTCGACTAAAAAGGCTGTCATCAACAATGAACACATTTTTCCTGCTATCGTCCGTTAGACTTAAAAGAGCCAGTTCGTTGCTGCATATACATGCTTCTTCCGACAAAAATGTTGCTGAGCTTGTAGCGGAGCAGAGAAACAGGTGAAACACCTTTTTCTTTCATCCCATTGCATTTAGCGAGAAGCTTGCCGACATGATGCCTGGAAAAAAATCTCTGAACACAATCAATTAACTCGTTCTCATCGCAATAGTTTTGTGGTATACTGGACATGGCATAAATCTCCTTTGTATAGATGGTTTTTCGTCAATTCCATTATACCAAACGGGACAGGTTTATGCCTTTTTTATTGGCTGAAATATTGAATTTTCAAGGTTCAACACACCGTATTGGTGTGGGAAGTTTTAGTTATTCATTCATGCGTTTGTCGTGAGTTTATAAGGGTGACAGAGAAATTAAATTTCCCAACCGGGAGTTTGAATTGCTGAAGTTTTTGGCACTGAATCCAAACATTGTGTTTTCCAGAGAGCAGCTTTTTGAAAAAATCTGGGGATATGAATATACGGGGGACAGCGCCACAGTTATGGTACATATCAACCGGATTCGTGAAAAAATCGAGGATGACAGCAAAAATCCCCAGATACTTGAGACTGTTTGGGGAGTGGGCTATCGGCTGAATAAATAAAAACGGTATCAAAAAAATATTTAGGAAATGTTTAGGAAACTTCCTCCTGTTTGTTTAATGCAGACTGTTACCATATCTGCGTACAGACAGGAGGTTTTTATTATGGCAATTGTTATTATACCGGCCTGGCAGCCGGATGAAAAATTGATCTCTCTTGTGGATGCGCTCACAGAAAGAGGGCTCCAGAGTATTGTGGTGGATGATGGAAGCGGGGAGCAATATCAGCATATTTTCCGGAGAATAAAGGAAACCAGTCTGGTATTTACACATGTAAAGAACCGCGGCAAAGGAGCAGCTATCAAAACCGCGCTGGCTTTTGTCAAAAAGGAGCTTTGGGACTGTCAGACTGTAGGCATCATGGACGCTGACGGTCAGCATCTGCCGGAGGATATGATTCGGCTGCTGGAAGTAGCAAAGAAAAATAAAAACACCCTTGTTCTGGGCGTACGGGACGTGGGGAAGAATATGCCTCTAAAGTCCAGGGTGGGAAACCAGATCACAAGAATCGTGTTCCGGCTTGCCAGCGGTGTGACCCTGACAGATACCCAGACAGGACTTCGCGCTTTTGGATGGGAGCTGGTAGATGCGATGCTTAAAGTGGAAGGAGAACGTTATGAGTACGAAACCAATGTACTTCTGGAAATGGCAAGAAAAAAAGTGCCTATCAAGGAGGTGGAAATCTGTACAATTTACCACGATAATAATTCAGGCTCACATTTCCGGCCATTGAAAGATTCTTTAAGAATCTACAGAGATATTCTCCGTTTCACATTTTCCTCTTTTTCCAGCTTCATGCTGGATTACCTGTTGTTTTTTTCAGTCTGCTGGTACAGAAATTTGTAATTTTCATTCGTTAAAGAAAGGAAGAGAAACATGGTGCGCAAAACAGTGATGAAAGTGACATTTGATTTGATAGTCGCAGCGATAATAATTCTTACTTTATGGGTATATAATTACAAGATTCCGCGGGCCGGGATCAAGGAAGTGAATTTTCAGAATTATCTGGCACAGCACGATATGGGAGAAAATCGTGATGTATGGCAGGGATCAACAGAAGCCGGACAAGGATCCGGTGAATCCGGGGGATTGCAGGAACAAATCGGACAGACAGTGGGTACTACGGAACAAAAGCAGGATAAGTCATATCCTGACGGTCTGCAGCGGACAAAAATAAAGAAAGATTCGAAGAACTGGCATAAAAAATTTGCAGATAAATTTTCTGATAAGGTAGAAGTAACGGATACCAGCTATAAAAGTCCTGATTTGTCCATTGAGTTGTCGTTCCATCAATATGATTCAGGTATTCTGGACAAAACTTCGTCCGGAAGGCATCTCCAATATGGAACAAACATTTCTTATGTGGTGGCGGACATTTATATCGGTGATATCACCTGCCTGCAGACAGCCTTTGCCCAGGATACCTATGGTATCGGATATACAGAGAAACTTACGGATATGTCAAAACGGCTGAACGCAGCTTTTGCTATAAATGGAGATTCTTACAGCAATAATCAGCATCAGAATAATGGAACGATCATACGGAACGGCGTGATATACCGGGAAAAACCGACAGATGCAGAAACCTGCGTACTGAACTGGGACGGTACCATAGATATTTATCAGCCGGATGAGATCGATACGCAGACACTTATAGACAAAGGCGCATATCAGAGCTGGATTTTCGGCCCAAGTCTTTTAGATAAAAACGGAAAAGCAAAGGATAAGTTTTTGACTTGGGATTATATCCGTGAGTCTCATCCAAGAACAGCTATCGGATATTATGAGCCAGGACATTACTGCATCCTCCTGGTAGATGGGCGGCAGCAGGCGTCCCGGGGTATGTTTCTGGATGAGATGGCGGCAGTGTTTGAGAATCTGGGCTGTAAACAGGCTTATAACCTGGACGGAGGACACTGTTCTTTTATGACGATGCAGTCGCAGGTGGTCAATCATCCGTATAAACCGGAACATGAGATAGAAGACGCTATTATGCTTATGGATGGCGTAAAGTGAAAGTGGAGAAAAAGGAGCGGGATGAACATGAAGAAGAGAAAACATATGCTAAAAAGAAAGGAAGCGGACGAACTGTCCACGAAAGACAAGCAGGTGGGGACATGGGTATTTTTGATCCTGCGCCAGATTTTGATTCATATCTGTATGATTTCATGCATTGTGGTAGCTGTGGTAAGCATTCTTGACTGGTATAACCCGTATATGGATTTTGCCGGGCACATCGCTTTTGCACAGCCGTGTCTGATCATCAGCGCACTGCTTGTATCTATACAGGCATTTATAAAATAACAATGATATCATCAGTAGAAGGAGTTAAAAGGTTATGGAAACAAAAGTAAAGGGTCTTACCTCTGAGGAGGTTCAGGAACGTCTGGATCGGGGAGAAGGAGGAGGAACCCCGGAACAGATAACAAAAACAAAAGGAAGGATTGTGCGGGAAAATCTCTGTACACTCTTTAACTTGCTGAATTTTCTCATTGCCGGACTATTATTTGCAGTGGGCGCATATTCTAATATGCTGTTTATCGCAATCTTTATTTTAAATATCGCAATCGGAATTTTTCAGGAATTGAAAGCAAAGAAATTGGTGGACGAGCTGTCCATCCTTAACCGTCCGTCAGTGAGAGTTCTCCGGGACGGCCAGGAACAAAATATTTCTTTGACTGATATTGTGAAAGATGGCAAGAATGAAAATCCTTGTACAAAATATATATTCACTTGAAACTCTGGCACATGTAGACACCCTCTGCCTTGATAAAACGGGAACAATTACAGATGGAACTCTGCGTGTCCATTCCGTTGTTCCTCTTGCGGATATTCCGGAAAAGGAGCTGGAATCTCTGGTGCAGTCGTATATGGCGGCCAGTGATGATAATAATGCGACATTTCGGGCATTAAAAGAGAGATTTCCGCAGAAAGAGATTTACAGCCCGGTTCACAAAATTCCGTTTTCGTCCAAAAGAAAATGGGGATGCGTCAGCTTTGCGGGCGTCGGCACCCTGTTTGCAGGGGCTCCGGAACGGCTTCTTTCCAGAATACCGGAAGAGCTGGAAGAGGAACTCCTTGAGGGACACAGAGTGATTGCTATTGCATTTGCGGAAGATATCTGGGAAGATGCGGAGCATCTGCCGGACAGACTGCAGTCTTTATATGGCGTGTCCCTGGAAGATACAATTCGAAAAAATGCAGAAAAAACGCTGGATTTTTTCAAAAAGGAAGGCGTGGATGTAAAGATTATTTCCGGTAATCATGTAAAGACCGTATCAATGATCGCAAAACGTGCCGGGCTGCTTAACTGGCAGGATGCAGTGGATATGTCCGCAATTCAGGGAGAACCTGATTATGATATGCTCTGTGAGTACTATTCCGTCTTTGCCAGAGTGACGCCGAAGCAGAAACAGGAGCTGGTGCGGACACTCAAAAGTCAGGGACACCAGGTGGCCATGACAGGAGACGGCGTCAACGATCTCCTGGCGCTCCGGGAGGCCGACTGTTCCATCGCCCTGGCCGACGGCAGCGACGCCAGCCGCCAGATCTCTCAGATTGTTCTCCTGGATTCGGACTTTACCAACCTGCCGCAGGTGGTCATGGAAGGAAGAAAGGTCATCCACAATGTGACGAGGACCGCCGGAGTCTTCTTCATCAAGACTATCTACTCCGTGCTGGTATCCCTGTTCTGTCTGATCGCCAATCAGCCGTTTCCGTTTATTCCGATCCAGATTACTTTAGTGGACGCCTGCATCGAGGCATACCCGTCCTTCCTCACCATTCTGGAAGCGGATATACGGAGAATACGGGGAAGATTTCTGCCGACGGCATTTTCTCACGCCCTGCCTTTTGGCGCGGTTATCGCGCTGATGATCGGCGTGATCAGCCTGCTGGCGCCGTTTACCACAGGAGAGCGGCAAACAGTCATGTATCTGCTGCTCATTATCCTGTCCATGGCGGCGGTGATAAAGAGCTGTATTCCAATCAATCCTTTGCGGATTTTTATCTGTGTGACCATGGTAATTGGAACCTTTGGCGCGCTTTTGATTCTTCCGGGACTATTTGAAGTACAGGCAGTGACCGCTTCTATGGCAGTTTATACCATTATAGCCGCTCTGGTATGCCTGCTGCTGACCTTCTTTTTCGGGAAAGCTGATGAGAAAAAAGAAAAAGGAATCGGAGGTGAAACCGCACTGTAAAAAAATATCTGACAATGCTGTCTTTTTGCAAAGCAGTAGATCACATGGATTTACTGCTTTTTCTTTTTAACCAAAACGAAACAATCCTCAAACAAAACGTAAAAAAACCGGTGATAGAGTATGGGCACAGTCATACAAAGAATCAGAGGGATTTTTTGTGAAATTAACATTTCTTCAATCATTTACAAAAGAAACCCAAACACTCCTCGTATACAATGGGTGAAGTCGAGAGAAAAATTAAAACGACGAGTGGAGGGTTGAAAATGAAAACGATTTCTGTTCTGCTGACGAAATTCTCTGATTGCATTTCCACTTTTATCTATTACATAAGCGGCAGAGAATACACCCATGCGTCCATTGCTCTGGAGGAGCCGGAAGAATCACTATTTCTGTTCCCAGTTTGTGGCGGAACTGCTGGAAGACGCGGAAGAAATCCGGCTGAAAAAGCCGTCCTCGTTGTATCTTCCTAATGATTTGAGGCGGGAACTGGCGGACAGTCCCTGCCTCATGAGCATAAATTATAACGTGGTTTAGAGAAAGATATTCAGATAAGGATATTTAATCATCCACAACCGGAACCGGAGTATCGTCCCATTTATCCAGATCGTTAATATACAGCTTTGTTTCATTAGATATGATATTGGATAAAAGGAGAACGGCAATCAGGTTAGGAATCGCCATTAATGCATTTAATATGTCTGCCAGGGCCCAGACCACATCCAGTGTAACAATAGGTGCGATGGCAGCTACTGCGATGTAGAGCACACGGTAAGGAATGAGTCCCTTTTTGCCGGAGAAATACTCAACGGCTCGCTCGCCGTAGTAAGCCCATCCGAGAATGGTGGAGTAGGCAAAGCAGATGATTCCCAGAGTGAGGATAATCGGCCCCAGATACGGAATCTGCCCGAAAGCGAGAGTAGTCAGTACGCCGCCGTCCGTGATCTCATCAGCGTTGATGGCAGGATTTTTCATGATGGTGGAAACCAGCGTAAGACCGGTCATCAGACAGACGACAACAGTGTCCCAGAATGTGCCGGTGGAAGAAACCAGCGCCTGACGGACAGGGTTTCTTGTCTGGGCGGCAGCCGCTGCGATCGGGGCGGAACCCATACCAGATTCGTTGGAAAATAAACCTCTGGCCACACCGTAACGCATAGCCATCATGATACCGCTTCCCACCAGTCCGCCGGCAGCAGCACCTGGGGTAAAAGCGAGACGGCAAATCGTAGTGATCGCCGGTATGATGTAATCATAATTGATGCAGAGAATGATCAGGCAGCCCAGTACGTAAAAAATGGCCATAAAAGGAACCAGCTTCTCACACACTCTGGAGATGGACTTGATACCGCCGAAAATGACAAGTGCCGTCAGTGCGGCGATGATAATTCCTATAATCTGTTTCGGGAAGCCCACATTTGCCTGCACGATATTGGCGATGGCGTTGACCTGTGTGGCGCAGCCGATTCCGAAAGAAGCAAATCCGGCAAATACGGCGAAGATCATACCGAGAATCTTGCCGAGAGGCTGCCATTTCAATCCGCGGGAGAGCGCATACATAGCACCGCCCTGCATTCTGCCGTCTTTTTTCTTCACTCTGTATTTGACGGCGATCAGAGATTCCGAATATTTGGTAGCAATACCGAACACACCGGATAACCAGCACCAGAGCACAGCGCCCGGACCGCCCAGAGCAATGGCGGTGCCGACACCGACAATATTGCCGGTACCGATGGTCGCCGCCAGAGCCGTGGTCAGCGCGCCGAAATTGGATACTTCTCCCTCTGCGTCCGGATCCTTGGTCACGGAGAGCCTGATGCCTTTTGTAATGGACTTCCATTGAATAAAACGCGTTTTGAATGTCATAAAAATATGAGTGCCGAATAATAAAATGATCAGCCACCAGCCCCATATGACTTCATCGACTTTAAATATTGCATCGCTTATTGTCTCTAACATGATTTTCCCCTCCTGTCTTTCATTATCGGTTAGAAGATCGAAAAGCGTAAAAAGTATAAAAGGTACCGCCTAAGATGCGATACCCCTTTGACTTTTCCTTTAATAGTTTACCGTATCAAAGCGATAAATGCAAGGTAAAATGACAAAAAAAAGAGGAAAGAGTTGTTATTGTAAGATTAATATCCCTGTAATAAATGTGTAATGTCGGTATGATATTATTGTAGTATTCTAAAGTCAGACAAAAAACTACCTGTTTATTATGCAAAAAGAAGGAGGGATTTAGTGAAAAAAATATATACTGCTGCCACTGAGGCAGAGGGAAATGAACTGGTCAGAGTACTCAGAGAACAGGGTATTCCTTCTTATACAAAAGAAGGGGGAAGTGGAGAATACATGCGTATTGCCTGGGGAACGTCTATTTATGGAACCGGATTATATGTGAAAGAAGAAGATACAGAAATGGCTTCTGTTTTGATAAAAGAGTACCGGCAGGAGAATTGGAATGCTGACGATCACTCAGAGCTGATAAAGGAAGAATCTTCAGCGACTATAGTTCCGTGGTATAAAAACAAAGTTTTTGTTGCCAGAGGAATCCTTGCCTGGATGGCGATTATGATGGTAATGCTGTTCATTTTCGAATATATGAGCCAGGGCAGTTGATTATCATACAATAACTGATATAACAGCATATCTTAAATTAAAATCTGTATTGATATTCCATCAGTATTGCTGATGAGAATGTTGATACAGTTTTTTTTGTTCTCATTTTCCGGCAGTCATTGTTTATGAACCGTTTATAAAATCTCATCTGAATATTTAGACCCGCATGTTATGCTCTGTTACAAAGATAAAGAGAGCAGGAGGAAAAAATGTGAAAGTATTGATTACAACTGACTGGTTTGATCCGGTGATTAACGGTGTGGTGACATCTGTGCATACACTCACGAAGGAGCTGGTTTTCCTGTTGTGATTTGCTGTACGGGTTTTGCCCTGGTGGGAGTTTACCCGTTTGGCGACCGTTCTGCGCTGGTTATAGACGGGGTTCATCAATATATCGGAATGTATGAGGAGCTGCTGCGGCAGATAAAACAGGGCTGGAGTTTTGCATTTTCAGATCACGCGATGGGATATAGCTTTTATAATCTTTTTTCCTATTATTTAAGCAGCCCTTTCAGCCTGTTAATTCTTTTTCTCATGCAGTTCATATATGTAAATGAGGCGGTGACTATAGCGATACTCGTTAAAATCGGACTGACTGGTACGTTTATGACATGGTACGTCCTGCGAAAAATACCGTCGCATACAATAACGGCCGTATGTATTGGCAGCATGTATGCTTTGTCAAATTTTGTGCTGGGGTATTACAGCAATCTGATGTGGCTGGATTGTGTGATGCTTCTGCCGGTTCTTGCATGGAGTCTTGAAGAATTGATATATTTCGGACGATGGAAAAAGTATTCTTTCATTCTTGGATACTGCATTATCTCCAATTATTATATGGGTTTCATAATTTGTATTTTTTCTGTGCTGTACTATACGGCGGAAACATACGGAGCCGAAGAAAGAGCTGAGGTGTGGTGGAAGTCGGGACTGAAATATGCGGGAGCCTCGGTGCTTGGCGGAGGGCTGGCTGCGATCATATTAGTTCCCGCTGTTTTTGCGGTTTCCAAAACTACTGCTGCCAGACAAGCGGGACTGTTGATAACAGGAGGAACCTACGGAGATATATGGGAACAGCTGGGCCGATTGCTTTTCGATTCCTATCCCTACGCCACGAGTGGAAATCAGGCGTCAGTGAATCTGTATTGTGGATGCGCGGTGCTGCTTTTCTATCTGGCAGGATTTCATTTCCAGACATTGAATCTTCTGCTTCACGGGCTGCATAAACCAGTGGGCATGCCCAATCGTTTTGTCTTTGTCTTCGTTTTTCTGCTGCTGAAGGCTGCTGCGGAAGGATGGGGGAAGGTTGGAGAGATAAACAGAAGGCAATTGGCTCAGGGAATCGGAATCAGCGTTCTGTTCTGTTTTTTTATAGGGAGCAGGATGGGGAATGTAAAGACGGCAAGTTCCATGAGTCTGCTGATTTTATACGGTATGCTTCTGGCAATGGTTCTGGGGTTCTACAGAAAAAAATATGTGCAAAAAGAAAACGTCCTGTCATGGGTGTATGAGATGCTAAAAGGAGAATCACAGTGGCGTATCATCCTTGGCGGGCTCATTCTTTGTGAAATCAGCGTGCACGCAGTGTTAAGTATCTGCAATACCGGTTCTGCCAACCGGAATGTTTATGTGGACAGCGGAAGAGAAATCAGGCGCATGCTTAAAGAAAAAGAACAGGAAGATCCCGGACAGACATATGTGTATCGTACAGATATCGTGAACCCTGTTCTGAGAAACGAGGAGCTCTTGTATGGTTTAAACGGTATCTTGATGTTTTCTTCCACCAACACAGATGAGATGGCAGCATGGATGGAAAAAATGGGATTTGAGACAGGAAAAAACCGATTCCAGTATTCCGGATTGGCAGAGGTGATGGACATGCTTTTGGGCATCAGATTTCTGGCATACAGGAATGGGCTGCAAATGGATACCTGTTATCAAAAAATAACCGATGGAGTGTATTTTGATCTGTACAAAAACCCACGTGCACTGTCAGGCGGGTATTTGGTGGATGAAGGAGTAAAAGATTCTCATCTGGAGGGAGATAATCCTCTGGAGATTCAGAATAAACTGCTGGATAAGATGGGCTGCGGTCCTCTGTATACTGTGGAAAATGTAAATGCGCCGTCTGTCCGGTCAGGAGAATCCGGAAGTTTATTTGAAATCAATCTAAAAGGCGGGGAACACGGATATCTCTTTTTTTCAGTTATGAAGAGACGGAGGGTATCGTTGTGCTGGAAGCGCTCGCCTGCGAAATTCCCATTGTGTTAAGGGATATCCCGGTATATGAAAACTGGCTGGAAGATGGCGTTCAGGTTTATAAGGCGTCCGATGTAAAAGAGTTTCGTCAAAAACTGGAAAACATTTTTACCGGGGAAGGCGCACGTATGGCGGCGCCGGAAAGACAGCTGGCGGAGAAACATAGTCTGATTCGAACTGGAAAAAGGATTATGGATATATACAGGAAAGAAACATCCGGTGAAATATATTAAAAATTGTTTTTAGAAAAAATAGTTTTGTTTAATCATTTTGCCTTTCCCATTCGTTATAATAAACGAGAGAAGATAGGTGATCAATCTGAAAGGAAGGCAGATATGATTTGGCGCAAAGAAAAAAAGCGGGATCAATCGAATAAAAAGTCAGGGGAAGAAGCGGGAGAAGTTATGGAGTCGTTCATTACCCGCTGGTATCCGGACATTCTGCGTTACTGTGTCTGGCATGCGCCGAATATGTCTGCAGCGGAAGATGCTGCGCAGGAGACTTTTCTGAAGCTGATCCGATATTATAAAGAGGAGGTAGAAAAGGGAAAAAATCTTCGTTCACTCTTATATCGGATTGCATCCGGTGTATGCATTGATATGTGGAGAAAGAAAAGTGTTTCGGAAGTGTCGCTGGACGCTCTCGCGGAATATACTTCTTCTGAAGGCAGTTCCCGGGCGTCCGGATATAATGTTCCCGGGGAGATCGGACAGGAAGCGGGAGATTATGAACAGGTAATGTCTGATATGGAAATGCGCCGCCTGGTGAACAGTCTGCCGGAGGAACAGAGGGAGATCGTGATTCTCCGTTTTTCGCAGGATCTGACTCTGCGGGAAATCGCAGGAATAGTGAAGCTTCCTCTTCGGACTGTCCAGTCACGTCTGCGTTCCGCATTAAATTATCTGAAAAGAGGACTCGAGCAAGAACAAGAAATGGAAAATAAATTGTAATGAGATTTGAAATGAAAGAATCAGGAAAGGAGAGCCGATGCAAAATATGAAAGATGTAAAAAAACCGGAAGGAAAAGCTGAGGAATCCAGTAAGAGAAAGTTTGGCAAGCGGGTTTCGGATAATACCACAGAAGAAATAAGAATCCGTCTGCGTTCCTCCATGGGTGAAATGTCTCTGCCGGATGCCGGGGAAGGACTGTCAAGGCTTCTGCGTATGGCTCGGGAAGAAACGGCGGGAAGTCAAAGACGAGAACGCCTTTCGTTCTGGCGTTTTTTCATAATACAGGGAAAATATCTCGGATGGAAGATCTGGGCGACGCAGTTTTGCTGCCTGTTTTTTATCACCGTGTTGGTGCCCCGTATTCTGGGAACAAATTTTCTGAGCATACCGGCATATACCGTTAAATATCTGTGTGCCTTTTCCTGCTTTATATTTCTGAGCGGCGTGCCGTTTTTGGGGCGGGCCGGCCGTTACAAAATGTATGAGCTGGAGTCGGCCGCATATTTCTCGCCGAAACGTCTTCTGGCGGTGAAGCTTCTCTGGATGGGAGCCGGAAATGTCTGTATGCTGGCAGGATTATTTATTTTTATGACAAGATTTGCTTCCCTGGAATCGATAAGGACGGCGGTCTGCCTGGTCCTTCCGTTTTTGCTGACGGCGGCGGTCTGCCTGTACTTTCTTTCCCATATGAGCGCAGACCGATTCCCGGCCGCCTGCGCCCTGTTTTGCGGCGCTGTCTTTTTGTGTATCATGGTATGGAGTGAGAGACAGCCGTACCTGTATCCGGAACACGTTTTTCCGGTCGGATTGCTGGCTCTGGCAGCGGGATTGGCTCTTCTATGCATTTATCAGCTCTGGTTTCTTCTGAACCGGTCGGATTATGAGGAGCTGCAGCTGGTCTAAATAATAAAACGCTGACCTGTAATATTTCTGCCAAAAATACTTGAGCATCTTCGCAGTTAATGATAGTATAAATCGGAATCTTTATCAGACGGGAAATATCCCGCTGCCAAAAGAATAACAAGGAAAAAGGAGAGGAATCCGATGATTCATTTACTGTTGGTTATTATTTATCTGGCTTTTATCAGCCTGGGACTGCCGGACGCCCTTCTGGGTTCCGCATGGCCGTCCATGTACAGGGAATTTTCTGTTCCGGTTTCATATTCCGGGATAATATTCATGATCATAGCGGCGGGAACGATCGTTTCCAGCCTGCAGAGCGACCGTCTGACCAGACGGTGGGGAACAGGCAGAGTAACTGCGGTCAGCGTGCTGCTGACAGCTGCCGCGCTGTTTGGTTTTTCAGTCAGCGGCTCTTTCCTGGCGCTCTGCCTCTGGGCGGTTCCTTACGGCCTCGGGGCAGGAAGCGTGGACGCCGCCCTTAACAACTACGTGGCTCTTCATTATAAGAGCCGGCACATGAGCTGGCTGCATTGTATGTGGGGTATCGGCGCTTCCGTTGGTCCCTACATCATGGGGCATGTGCTGACCGGAGGGCAGACCTGGAATATGGGTTACCGCATCATTTCATTTTTACAGATTGCGCTGACCGCGCTCCTTTTTGTGAGCCTGCCGCTCTGGAGTCGAAAATCGGAAGAAACAGGGCCGGAGACTGGCGATACAGTTTCAGAGGCCTTGCCGGAAGAAACTGCTGCCGGAAGGAAAAGACCTCTTTCTCTGCGGGAAATTATACGTATACCTGGTGCGAAGGAAATGATGTTTTCTTTTTTCTGCTACAGTATGGTAGAACAGACGACAAGTCTCTGGGCAGGCAGTTACCTGGTATTTCACAAAGGAATGTCCGCGGAGAGCGCCGCAGGTTTTGCCGGTTTGTTTTTCATCGGTATTACCGCCGGACGATTTTTAAGTGGTTTTCTCACTGTAAAACTGAGCGATACACAGATGATTCGGCTTGGTCAGAGTGTTATTCTTCTTGGAATTGTCGCTCTGCTGCTGCCTTTTGGCAGCGGAATGTCTCTCATGGGACTGGTGCTTCTGGGACTTGGCTGCGCTCCGATCTATCCGTCCATCATTCACTCGACGCCGGATAATTTCGGCAGGGACAATTCTCAGGCAGTGATGGGAGTTCAGATGGCGTTTGCATATGTGGGAACATGTCTGATGCCGCCGGTATTCGGCCTCATCGCCAACGGATTGAGTGTTGCTTTTTTCCCGCTGTATCTGCTGCTGGGACTTGTAATCATGACTTTCATGCATGAGAAAATGCTTCTCAAGAAAGGAAGAGGTATTTTCAGTAAAAGAGTGGTGTCCGGTCAGCCATCTTAGTAATCCGTGCCTGCGGCTCCGGAAAAGTGACGCTGATACCGCAGATATCTTTATATTTTTACATTCAAATCTATGACAGCCTCTGCTCCGGCAGGGGCTTTTTTCAGCTAAAGCGACCGTGCTCGGCGCGAGAGTTCTGCCGAGCAGGATTCTTTGTTCTATTTTTCTGAAAAATGTAATCATTTTCCCTTTCTCATTCGTTTCTATATATAACAGCGAAATTTTTCTCATGCCGATTCATTTTCAAGGGACAGAACCGGATTGGCTTTTCGTTCATTCATTTAACTATATGATGACAGGTACAATTTTTATGGAGGAAATGTATATGGAATTATATTTGGATCACATTTCAAAAAAGTATAAGGACAAGGTGGCAGTGGACGACGTATCCTTGCGGCTGACGCCGGGCGTCTGGGGGCTGCTGGGCGCCAACGGCGCAGGAAAAACAACATTGATGCGGATGATTGCCGGCATTATGCGTCCGACGGCGGGGCAGGTGAAATATGACGGACTTCCTATCACGGAACTGAAAGAAAAGTACCGGGACCGGTTTGGCTACCTGCCGCAGGATTTCGGGTTTTATCCGGAATTTACAGTCAAAGGCTATCTTTATTACGTGGCGGCATTAAAGGGACTCACGAAAAGGGACACAAAACGGAAGGTGGAGGAGCTGCTGGAACAGATGACTCTCACAGAAGTGCGAAATAAAAAGATCGTCAAGCTCTCCGGCGGTATGAAGCGGCGGGTGGGCATCGCGCAGGCGCTATTAAATGAACCGGAGGTGCTGGTGCTCGACGAGCCGACCAGCGGCCTGGACCCGGGGGAGAGGGTTCGTTTCCGCAATCTCCTGTCAGAGTTTGCCCACGATAAGATCGTACTCATTTCCACGCATATCGTCTCCGATGTGGAGTACATCGCCATGAGAAACGCCATCATGAAGGATGGAAAAATCATTGCCGAGGGGACGACGGAGGAGCTCACCCAAATGGTGGAAGGAAAGGTATGGAGCGGCAAGATCCCTGAAGAACGTCTGCTGGAATTTGAACACCGGCTCAGGATTGTCAATCTGAAAAATGAGGAGAGCGGAAAGATTTCTCTGCGCTACCTGGCGGATGAACCTCAGATTTCAGGGAGCATTTCTGCTGCTCCGCGGATGGAAGATCTGTACCTGTGGCTGTTCCCGCAGGAGAATGGAGGTATATCATGAGAATATTTATGCTGGAAGTGAAAAAAATCATAAGAACGAGAGTTACATGGATTCTGCTTCTTGCCGCCCTGCTGCTTTCCGGTCTGATGGCGTACATTCCGGTTACCTTTGAGGGCGTCAGTGTACAGAATGGAGATGGAGAAAGAACAGAGTTCAGCGGTCTTGCGGCAGTCCATTATCTGCAGGATCTGCGAGCGGACATATCCGGAGATGTTACGGCAGAAAATGTACAGCGGGCGGTGCGGGAGTATCAAAGTGCCCTGAAGGAATATGGAGCCACGGACAGTTACGAACTTCCGGAGGAAGTGTATTATGACAGGCTGATAAAATACCAGCCGTTTGTTCACGGCGTGCGGGAAGTGTTTTCTGATGAGAAAACCGGCATGGCGCCGGGATTTCTTTCCCTCAGTCTGGAAGAAGTCGGTACATTTTATGAGAAAGCGCCGGTGCGGCTGGCAAACCTGATGCGCATGGAGGGAAGCAGTCAGTCGGACATCGACAAAGCGCAGGTCATGTATCAGAAAGTGGAGAAGCCGTTTCAATACTATACCGGTGTGGAAGGCAATAGCATGGACTATCAGGTGCTGTACATTTTCCTGCTGACCATTTTCTGCGCCGTTATCGTATCTCCGATTTTTTCCATGGAGTATCAGACCGGCTCGGATGATATTCTTCGATGCACAAAATACGGGCGTCTTCGCCTTGCGGTGACAAAAATACTGTCAGCGCTGTGTATCACCGGAATTACTTTCCTGTTGTGCGGTATCATCTGGATTCTCGTTACCAATACGCTGTTCGGCTGGGAGAGTACAAAAACTTCCATGCAGATGATCTTCTCCGCCAGCAGTCTTCCGGCGTTAAATATGGGAGAGCTGGAATGGGTGAACCTGCTGGGAAGTTTCCTGCTGTTTCTCTCTCTGATGAGTCTGATTCTTTTCCTGTCCGCACGGATTAAAAACGCTGCCATTGCGCTTGCCGCCGCCATGTTCTTCTGTATCCTGCCGGTCATTATCTACATTGGAGCTCCGGAAGTTCTGAGTAACTGGCTTCAGTGTCTGCTGCCGGGCGGCGCCATCGGCCTGAACAACAGCCTGCTATACGCCATGACAGAACTGGATTTTCTGCACCTGGGCAGCTTATCCGTCTGGAACGTGCATCTCATGTTCATTGCCGCTGCCATCTGGATACCGGTGCTGCTCATCGGGACGGCGTGGTCCTATTGCCGGAGGAGTATGTAAGAGCAGACTGGGTATAGGGAGAATCTCCGCTGAAAAGAAATGTTCTGATTTGCTGAAAAAATATTCTTATACTTATATATCAGATTACATTGGAGCCGCTGGACAGAATGGTTTGGTCTGTCAGCGGCTTTTCCTGCTTTATAAAAGAAAAAACACAGTGGAAATAATTGCAAAAAGGAGTTGTGTAATCCAAACCTTTGTGCTAGAATTGGGCTTGTATGTATAAAATAGGAGAGAATATGTATACTTTATTGACGAGAGACGGCCTGGCAAAAAGAGGCAGGCTTGAGACAGTGCACGGCACCATTGAGACGCCGGTTTTCATGAACGTGGGAACGGTGGGCGCTATCAAGGGAGCGGTGAGCACAGACGATTTGAAGACAATAGAAACACAGGTGGAGCTGTCCAACACGTATCATCTTCATGTGCGTACGGGCGACGAGCTGATCAAGAAGTTCGGAGGGCTCCATAAATTTATGGCCTGGGACAGGCCCATTCTCACGGACTCCGGCGGATTTCAGGTGTTTTCCCTGTCGGGACTCCGGCGGATCAAAGAGGAGGGCGTATATTTTCAGTCCCACATTGACGGACACCACATTTTCATGGGACCGGAGGAGAGCATGCAGATTCAGTCGAATCTGGGTTCGACCATAGCTATGGCCTTTGATGAATGTCCCCCAAGCAAGGCGGACGAGTCCTACATCCGTAACTCCGTGGCGCGGACCACCCGCTGGCTGGCGCGCTGCAAGGCGAAGATGGCAGAACTTAACAGTCTGCCGGATACAGTGAATCCGCATCAGCTTCTGTTCGGTATCAATCAGGGCGGTATCCTGGCGGATGTACGGAAGGAACACGCGCGGATCATCAGTGAGATGGATCTGGACGGTTACGCCATCGGCGGACTGGCAGTGGGAGAGACTCACGAGGAGATGTACCACATTTTGGACGAGACGGTGCCTTGCCTGCCGGCAGACAAGCCGACATATCTGATGGGCGTAGGTACGCCGGCCAACATTGTGGAGGCAGTGGACCGGGGCGTGGACTTTTTTGACTGCGTGTATCCGTCGCGGAACGGCCGGCACGGACATGTCTATACAGCCCACGGCAAGCTGAATCTGTTTAATAAGAAGTACGAGCTTGATCCGAGGCCGATTGAGGAGGGCTGCGGATGTCCGGCATGCAGAACCTACAGCCGCGCTTACATCAGACATCTTTTAAAGGCAAAAGAGATGCTCGGCATGAGACTCTGCGTTCTTCATAACCTATATTTTTACAATCATCTGATGGAACGCATCCGGGCGGCCATCGAGGAACACCGTTACAAAGAGTTCAAGAAAGAGACTCTGGAAGGATTCCTGACGCCGGAAGAGGAGCTTCGCTGAGAGAGCAGCAGAATTTGTTGCAGCGGAAGCCGTGTGCCAGGACAGCATCCGGATTTATAAGTAAATTAGTTTTGTTATTATAATTCTGTTATTATAATATAGAAAGAAAAGAAAATGGAGGTATCACATCACATGTTATTAAATCAGGCAGCAAGTGCTAACATCATAACAATCATTCTTTACATCGTTGTTTTTGGAGCGATCATTTACTTCATGATGATTCGTCCGCAGAAGAAACAGCAGAAGGAAGCGGCAGCTATGCATGCAAGCATGCAGGCAGGAGACAGCGTCCTTACCACAAGCGGATTTTACGGCGTGATCATCGATATTATGGACAACACTGTGATCGTAGAGTTCGGCAACAACCGTAACTGCCGTATCCCGATGCAGAAAGACGCCATCGCAGCGGTAGAGAAACCGAATCTCACAAAAACAGAAGAAGAATAAGAAAGACAGACTGCCGCGGAGCATACATCCGAGAGAACCGGATGCGGGCCCGCGGCAGTTTTCTGTTTGGAAGACAGCAGTTCTAAAGCTGCCGCATCTTTCATAAACTATAAAAAAATTCTGAGGTGTGGCATGAAAACAGACGGAATCTTTGACAGGGAAGGAATGAAAAAGGTGCTTGCGCTGCTGACTGGTGCGGCAGCGGCAGCTGCGGCGACGATTCTTCTCATTGCGATCTTCGCTTTCATCATGCTGAAAACGGAGATGTCCGCCAGCGCGGAAAATATCGGTATCATCTGCATCAGCGTCATCTCCTGTTTTGCCGGCGGTTTTTTCTGTGGGAGAAAAAATGAGAAGAGGGGCTTTCTGTGGGGACTGGCTGTGGGATGTCTTTATTTTCTTTTCATCTTCCTGCTGCGGCTTTGCAGCGGGCAGGATGTTTCCATGAAGGTGTTTCAGCTTTTTACCACATTTCTTTACTGCGCCGGCAGCGGGATGCTTGGCGGGATGTTAAGCTGAAAAAAACTCTTCCTTTATAAAATTGTTTGTGCTATACTACACAAAGGAGTGTCATTCTGACACCGTAATTTGAGACGTCCGGCGGAAGCCGCGTCCCAGACTACATAGAAGATTATGAGCAAGGAGGCATTTGGTATGAAGCGCGTTAAAACACTTACTGGCAACAAGACATATGCAGTAAGCATGTGCAAAGGCGGATGCGGCGAATGTCAGACATCCTGTCAGTCTGCATGCAAGACATCCTGTACAGTTGGCAACCAGACTTGCGAGAACAACAAATAATTGAACCGCAGCATATGGCCGGATAATACCGGCATGTTTGCAATTAGGGTGAGCAGAGGGTTCTGTTCACCCTATCTGTTGTGTCATAAGCATCTGCTATTTGGACAGGGTCACGGCATATTCCCATATGGTATATGAGTGCCGGAGATAAATAAAAATATAATACGGATGCATGACGCAAGATTAGAGAACAGAAAGGAGACAGATTGTGGTTCATCAGTACAAAAACAACGGATATAATATCGTGATGGATATCTGCAGCGGCGCCATCCACGTGGTGGATGATGTGGTGTACGATGTGGTCGCTCTTTTTGAGGACAATGCTCTGGATGCCATCAAAGAACAGCTCCCGTACGGGGAATCAGAGGTGGAAGAAGCTTATCAGGAGGTTCAGGAATTAAAAGAACAGGGCCTTCTGTTTACGGACGATATATATGAAGACTACATAAAAGAAGTGAAAGAACGGAAGACCGTTGTCAAGGCTTTATGTCTTCACATTGCCCATGACTGTAACCTTGCCTGCCGCTATTGTTTTGCGGAGGAGGGAGAATATAAAGGAGACCGGGCGCTGATGAGCGCCGAGGTGGGAAAGGCTGCTTTGGATTTCCTGGTGCGAAGCTCCGGAAACCGTCATAATCTGGAGGTGGATTTTTTCGGCGGTGAGCCGACCATGAATTTCGGCGTTGTGAAAGAAGTGGTGGAATATGGCCGTTCCCTGGAAAAAAAATATGACAAGCATTTCCGGTTCACTCTGACAACCAACGGTATTTTGCTCAATGATGAGATCATGGAGTTTGCCAACAAAGAGATGGACAACGTGGTGTTGAGCGTAGACGGACGGAAGGAAGTCAACGATTATATGCGCCCGACCCGCAACGGCAAGTCCAGTTATGATATCATCATGCCGAAGTTCATCCGTTTTGCGGAGTCCAGACATCAGCAGAAATATTATGTGCGCGGTACATTTACCAGACGGAATCTGGATTTTTCCAAAGATGTCATTCATCTGGCGGATCTGGGATTTGAACAGATCTCCATGGAGCCGGTGGTAGGGCTACCGGAAGAGCCGTACGCCATCCGGGAGGAAGATCTGCCGCAGATTTTTGAGGAGTATGACCGCCTTGCTAAAGAGATCATCAAACGGAATCAGGAGGGAAAAGGATTTAATTTCTTCCATTTTATGATCGATCTGACCGGCGGTCCGTGTGTGGCGAAGCGTCTGTCCGGCTGCGGCAGCGGAACGGAATACCTGGCGGTAACTCCGTGGGGAGACCTGTATCCGTGCCATCAGTTCGTGGGTGAGGAACAGTTCCTTCTCGGCAATGTCTTTGATGGCATAAAGAGAACGGATATCTGCGATGAATTCCGTCAGTGCAATGTATATACGAAAGATAAATGCCGGGAATGCTTCGCGAGATTTTACTGCAGCGGCGGCTGTGCTGCGAATTCCTACAAGTTCCATGGCGTCATTGACGACGCTTATGAGCTTAGCTGTGAGATGGAAAGAAAACGTGTAGAATGTGCCATTATGATTCAGGCCGCGCTGGCACAGGAAAGGGAGTAAGAAGATGGCTAATAAACGTAAAAAGAACAGCAATCCGAAGCGGAATGCGGTTCTGACCATTCTGGTGACTATAGTTGTCGCTGCTGTGTGTCTTTACACAGTTTTGGTTGGACTGGGAAAGGATCACCTTGGTTCTGCCAAAAACATTGAACTGGGTCTTGATCTGGCAGGCGGCGTCAGCGTCACCTATGAGGTCAATGAGGAGAGTCCGTCCCAGACGGATATGGATGATACCAGATATAAGCTGCAGCTTCGTGTGCAGAATTACAGCACAGAGTCAGAGGTATATCAGGAAGGCTCCAACAGGATCACTGTGGAGATTCCGGGTGCGACAGATGCCAACGCTATTCTTGAAGAGCTGGGTAAGCCGGGAGATCTGTCCTTCCAGACGGAAGATGGCACTGTTGTTCTGACGGGTTCCAACATCCAAAGTGCGCAGGCCGGAACCTATGATGAAAACGGTATCAATAATTATGTGGTTTCCCTGACAATGGATGAAGAGGGTAAACAGGCTTTTGCTGATGCAACGGCAAATAATATCGGTAAACCGATTTATATTTATTATGATGGTGAAGTTGTCAGTGCTCCTACGGTACAGTCGGCTATCACAGAAGGCGAATGTGTCATCGAAAATATGGAAAGCTATGAGGAAGCGGAAGATCTGGCTTCCACCATCCGTATTGGAGCGCTCCCGCTGACATTGACCGAGGTTCAGTCCAATGTGGTTGGAGCAAGACTGGGACAGGACGCCATTGACACGAGCCTTTTGGCAGGCGCCATCGGTATTGTGGTGATTTTCCTTTTCATGCTGATTCTTTATCGGATTCCGGGTCTGGTGTCAGGTTTTGCTCTGCTTTGCTATGTGATTCTGAACCTGCTGGCCATCAACGGATTTAATGCGACGCTGACGCTGCCCGGTATCGCCGGCGTGATCCTCGCAATTGGTATGGCGGTGGATGCCAATGTCATAATTTTTACTCGTATCAAAGAAGAGATCAACGCAGGGAAGTCGGTGATCAATGCTATTGAGAGCGGATATAATAAAGCGCTGTCAGCGATTCTGGACGGAAATATCACTACCCTCATCGCTGCGGCTGTGCTTTGGTTCAGAGGTTCCGGTACGGTAAAAGGCTTTGCACAGACTCTTGCCATCGGTATTATTTTATCCATGTTCACAGCTTTGTTTGTGACAAAACGGCTGATGATCAGTGTTTATAACCTTGGCCTTAAGGATGAGAAGTTCTATGGCCGGGCGAAGGTGTTCAAAGTATTTAACTATATTAAGTTCAGCAAGTTCTGTATGATTGCTTCTGCCATTGTTATCATCCTGGGCTTTGTGTTCCTGCCGATCAACAAAAATGCCACCGGCAATATCCTTAATTTTGATCTGGATTTCTCAGGAGGTACCGCCATTACCATGACTCTGGATGATGAAATTACAGATGAGCTTGACCAGCAGATCTGTGATACGGTAAGAGAGAGTGTCGGCGGTGGAACTGTTCAAAGTCAAAAAGTACAGGGAGCCAATGAGCTGGTAGTTAAGACCGGAGAGCTTTCCCTTGACCAGAGAGAGACCCTGGAAAATACATTAAAAGACAGCTATTCGATTTCTGATTATCAGGTACAGCAGATTACAGGAAGTGTTTCCAATGAAATGCGGCAGGACGCCGTTATTGCAGTGGCCATTGCATCAATTTGTATGCTCATTTATGTGGCATTCCGGTTTAAGGATGTGAAGTTTGGCGTCAGTGCGGTACTTGCCCTGCTTCATGATGTACTCTGTGTCTTTACGGTATATTCCGTGGCCAGACTGTCGGTGGGAAGTACATTTATCGCATGTATGCTGACGATTCTCGGTTATTCGATCAATGCGACCATCGTTATATTTGACCGTATTCGTGAGAATCTGAAAGACAATCAGATGGTTAAACAAGGTCTGGATGTGGTGGTTAACACCAGTATCAGTCAGACTCTTACCCGCTCGATCAATACGTCTTTGACTACTTTTATTACCATTGCGATTCTTTATGTGGTAGGCGTTGCATCTATCAAAGAGTTTTCGCTGACTTTGATGTGCGGCGTTGTATTTGGCGCATATTCTTCCGTATGCATCACTGGTCCGCTGTGGTATCGCATGAAGATGATTTTTGACAGGAGAAAGGCTTCTGCAAAGAAAAATACGGCAAAAATTGAGGAGAACAATAAGGCCGGAGAAAAGAAGACCTCCAAGAGGAAAAAGAAATAAAGAGGAACATGCATGAACGATGCGAGTTCCCGATTGTATCGTTAAAACAGCAAAAAGCAGGGGGCTGCCAGAAGGCGCCCCTTTCTTTTTGCCGCCGGATGACAGAAAGGAGGAAACCGAATGGAGCAGTGGTTCATATCCGCAAAAAAAGCGGATTTCAATGGAATCGCCAGACATTTTGGGATCAGTCCTGTACTGGCAAGACTCATGAGAAATCGAAATCTGACGACAGAAGAAGAAATGCGGAAATATCTCTACGGCTCTCTGGAGGATTTGTATGAACCGTCATTGCTGAAAGACGCGGAAAAAGGTGTTCAGGTGATCAAAGAGAAAATCATGGCGGGAAAAAAGATTCGCATTATCTCGGATTATGATGTGGATGGCGTATCCTCCAACTATATTCTGTATCGGGGGCTGGCCCGCTGCGGCGCTCAGGTGGATTATCGTATACCTGACCGGGTGGCTGACGGGTACGGAATTAATGAACATCTGATTGACCAGGCGTATGAAGATGGTGTGGATACGGTCATCACCTGTGATAATGGAATTGCTGCCGCAGAGCAGATCAGTTACGGCAACGGTCTTGGAATGACTTTTGTGGTGACGGATCATCATGATGTTCCGTTTGTTGAAAAAGACGGCGTCAGGACAGAGCAGATTCCGGAGGCAGCTGCCGTGATTAATCCGAAACAGGAGGATTGCGCATACCCGTTTAAAAATATCTGCGGCGCAGTGGTAGTTTATAAATTTATTGAATTGTTGTATGATGCCTTTGGGATTGGACGGCGGGAAGCGCAGGAGTTTTTGGAGATTGCAGCCATGGCGACAGTTTGCGACGTGATGATTTTGCAGGATGAAAACCGGATTCTTGTAAAAGAAGGGCTTCGTCGCATGAATGAAACAAAGATTCGCGGGCTGAGAGCGCTGATCGATGCCAATCATCTTGAGGACAAAAAGATCACTGCCTATCATCTTGGTTTTATTCTGGGCCCCTGTATTAATGCTTCCGGAAGGCTTAAGACGGCAAAAAAAGCTTTGGATCTACTGCTGTGTACGGAGGAATCTGCCTGCCGGGCCATGGCGGAGGAATTGCTGGAGCTAAATTCCGAGAGAAAAGAAATGACGCGGAAGGGCGAGGAGGAAGCGCATCGGTATCTGGAAGAAACCGGGCAGATGCAAGATAAAGTGCTTGTTATATTTTTGCCGGATTGCCATGAAAGTATTGCAGGAATTATTGCAGGAAGAATCAGAGAGTGCTATAATAAACCGGTCTTTGTAATAACGAGAACCAGGGAAGGACTCAAAGGCTCCGGCCGTTCCATTGAGACATATCATATGTATAATGAGATGGTCAAAGTGAAGGAGTGCTTTACAAAGTTCGGAGGGCATCCTATGGCCGCGGGACTTTCCATGGAAGAGAGCAGGCTGTCCGAATTGCGGCAGCGTCTCAATGCCAATGCGCAGCTCACAGAGGAAGATTTTGTCAAAAAAGTGCACATTGATATTGCTCTTCCTGTTTCCTGGCTGTCTGAAGAATTTCTGACTGAGCTTGATATGCTGGAACCTTTTGGCAACGGAAATCAGAAGCCGCTCTTTGCGCAGAAAGGCTTTGTCATAACCGGAGCCCGGATTCTTGGCAGTACGGGACGTTGTCTGAAAATGTTTCTTCGGGATGAGAAGGGATACAGCATAGATGCCATTTATTTTGGCGATACATCTCTTTTCTTTCAGGACATGGAGAATTGCTGCGGCAAAGAAGAGACAGAGCGGATCAAAAAAGGATTATCTTCTGCCGTTCGCATGGACTGTACATATTATCCGGAAGTCAATGAGTGGAGAGGACAGCGTACCATGCAGATCGTGATAAAAAATTATCGCTTTTCCTGCAAAAAAGACATCGCATAAGGATGCAGATAAAAAAATTACAGAAATAGAACCAAGAGATAAAATAACAGCAAATGAGGGATGGTCAATGGCAAAAAAGATAGTGGAGAAAAGAGATATCCGTCTCATCGGTCTTGATCTGGACGGAACGACACTGACGACTGATAAAAAACTGACGCCCCACACGAAAGAGGTGCTGGAAGCATGTATTCGGCGGGGAATCGAAGTGCTTCCTGCTACGGGACGAGTATGGTCAGGAATTCCTGAAGAGCTTATGAAGATGGAGGGCGTTCACTATGTGATTTCTTCCAACGGTGCAGCTGTGGTGGAGCTGGCTACAGGAAAAGCTGTGTATACCAACGGCATTGCCTGGGACAGGGCGCTGGAGGTGTTTGATATACTGGAAAGATATGACACTTTCTATGATGCTTACGCAGAGGGCAATGGATGGTGCGAAGCAAGGTTCTACGAGAATCTTAATGACTACGGCATTGAACCGCTGATTCAGCGCCTCGTCAAAAGTTCCAGAACTTGTATTGAAGATCTGCGGGAATGGGTGAAGGAGCATAAATCGCCTATTGAAAAAATCAACATGTTCTTCCGTGATGAAGAAAAGAGACAACAGGCGTTCCGGGAGCTGAGCGAGATTCCTGATCTGGCAGTAACCTGCTCGCTGACTAACAATCTGGAGATTAATCATTGTACATGCAATAAAGGAGATGCGCTCCTGAATCTCGGAAAGATTCTGGGTATCTCCATGGAGCAGATCATGGCATGCGGCGACGGCAATAATGATCTGGAAATGGTAAGGAATGCCGGAGTGGGCGTTGCCATGGAAAATGGCGAGGACAGTGTGAAGGAAGCGGCAGATTATGTGACGGTGACCAATGATGAAGAAGGAGTGGCGCGCGCCATAGAACTGTTTTGTGATCTGCAGCTTAAGGAAAGAATTTCATAGGGATTTGCTATTTTTTCTGTTTTTTCGATGGCATTTCTGCTATAATAAAAATGCAGTTTAACATAAGAGCTCCTGCACAGCGTCAGTTGCGGCGCATAGGGAGAAATACATTATGTTAGAGAAAGGGTGGGCAAAGTGAGAAAGCTTGAAGATTATGTCAAAAGTATTCCGGATTTTCCAAAACCGGGCATTATTTTCCGGGATGTGACTTCTGTCCTTCAGGATCCGGAAGGATTAAAGCTGAGTATTCATGAGATGATGAAACGGCTGGAAGGAATGGAGTTCGATGTGATTGCCGGGGCAGAAGCCCGGGGATTTTTGTTTGGCATGCCGCTTGCTTACAATAAGAGCAAGGGTTTTGTGCCAATCCGGAAAAAGGGCAAGCTGCCAAGAGAGACCATCAGTGAAGAGTATGATCTGGAATATGGTACGGAAACCATTGAGATGCATAAGGATGCGATCTTTCCGGGACAGAGAGTGGTTCTGGTCGATGACCTGCTGGCGACCGGCGGAACGGCTGCGGCTGCCATCAGGATGATTGAAAAGCTTGGCGGAAAAGTCGTAAAAGTATTGTTCCTTATGGAATTGGCCGGGCTTGAGGGAAGAAAAGAGCTGGAAGGCTACGATGTGGATTCTGTCATTGTTTATCCGGGTAAATAATGGATATAGCCCGTCTCTGCCTTCAGATTTTATTTGGCGGAGATGGCTTCTCCCTGTGCGGTATTATCCGCACGGGGATTTCTTGTGATACAGGGATTCTGCTGCCTTCGGCGGGAGAAAACGTAATATAGTATACAGAGAATAGGTGGATTGTTAGAGTTGGAACATTTGAATTTATTACAGCGAATAGAGAATAAATCTGCAAGCTTCAGTAAAGGACAGAAGAGGCTTGCGCAATATATTACTGATAATTTTGATACGGCGGCATATCTGACAGCCTCCAAACTTGGAAGAGAAGCCGGTGTCAGTGAATCTACGGTGGTTCGTTTTGCGTATCAGCTGGATTATGACGGCTATCCGGAGCTGCAGAAAGCCATTCAGGTGATTGTCAAAACTAATTCCAATTCGATGCAGAGGATGTCCCTTTCCTCCAAACGTTATCAGGAGAAGGGCGTCCTGAAGAGTATCCTCTCCACGGACTGTGAACGGCTGCGGGATACTATTCAGAATGGAGTTGATGAAGAAGAATTCAACAAAGCGGTAAAGTTTATCAACGAAGGCCGAAGATTATATATATTGGGAACAAGAAGCGCGGCTCATCTGGCAGGACTCATGGGATATTATTTCAAAATGCTGTTCGATAATGTGATCGTGGTGGATGCCAACAGTACTTCAGAAACGTTGGAGCAGATATACAATATGCAGCCCAACGATGTGATGATCGGCATTACATTTCCAAGGTATTCCAAGAGGACGATGATTGCCCTGCAGTTTGCCAAGGATCATGGGGCAAAAACGATCGCGCTTACCGACAATGCTCAGGCTCCGATCGTTGAGTTTGCCGACTGCAGTTTGTTTGCCAAAAGCGATGTGATGACCATTGTGGATTCTCTTGTTTGTGCCTTGAGTGTGGTAAATGCACTGGTGACAGCTATCGCTTTGCAGAGAAAGGACGATGTGGAAAAAAGGCTCATGGCTCTGGAAGAAATCTGGAATGAGTATGATGTCTATAACAGAAGTGCTGATTACAACAGTTTCTGAGAGGATACACAAAGATATGAAAAAGGTAATAATAATTGGCGGAGGGGCAGCCGGAATGATGGCTGCCATTTCTGCCTCCGGAGAAGGGAAAAGAGTTATCCTTCTGGAAAGAAATGAAAAGCTTGGCAAGAAGCTTTTTATTACCGGCAAAGGACGCTGCAATATTACCAATGCCTGTGACGCGGAGGAATTTTTAAGCCATGTAGCCACCAACAGCCGGTTTCTCTACAGCTCTTTTTCCAGGTTCAATAACGATGATATGATTCGGCTGCTGAATGATGCGGGGCTGAAAACCAAGGTGGAGCGCGGGCAGCGGGTTTTCCCTCAGTCCGACCATTCTTCCGATGTGATCGGAACTTTGAAAAGGATCTGTGACCGGAATGGAGTACAGATTCATTACCATACCAAAGTGGAAAAAATACTGCTTCATCATGACGCCGGGAATGCATTTTTTGCAGGGGTGCAGCTTTCAGACGGCAAAACCATCAAGGGGGATTCTCTCATCCTTGCCGCCGGCGGCTGTTCGTATACGTCCACCGGTTCCGATGGGGACGGATACCGGCTGGCACGTTCCGTCGGTCACAGTATAAAACCGCCGTATCCATCGCTGGTGCCTTTTATTATGAAGGAAAACTGGTGCCGGGAGCTCATGGGGCTGACTCTGAAAAATGTTTCCATACGTGTTAAACAGCAGAAAAAAGTGATCTACGAGGGATTTGGCGAGTTTTTGTTTACGCATTTTGGCGTCAGCGGGCCGCTGGTCCTGACGGCAAGCACCTGCCTCGGAAAGTATCAAAAAGCGCTGGAAGACGGCAGGCTTACGCTGATTCTTGATCTGAAGCCGTCTCTGACTGCGGAGCAGCTGGAAAAACGCTATCTGCGGGAGTTTGATATCTACCGTAATAAAAATATTTCCAATGTCATCGAACGGATGCTGCCGCGGAAGATGGTTCCTGTTTTCCTGAGGGAAGCCGGCGTGCCGGAAGATAAGAAGGTGAGGGATATCACCAAAAAGGAGCGCCGCAGGATGATCGAGATCATGAAAGGGCTGGAAATGCATATCGCCGGAGTGCGGGGGTTTGAAGAGGCGATCGTCACCCGGGGCGGCGTCAGCGTAAAAGAGGTTTCGCCGACCACTATGGAGTCCAAGTTGGTAAAAAATATTTTTTTTGCCGGAGAAATTCTTGACGTGGATGCGGTAACGGGAGGATTTAATCTGCAGATTGCCTGGTCTACGGGATATACGGCAGGATTTTTTGCATAAAAAGGGGTTCCTTTTTTGCTTCTTTTGTGATAGAATGATTTAGTGTAGGCAATGCTGTGTCACTAGACATAGAACAGATGAATACCAGAGGACGGGAGGCAGTATCCATGTATTACAGTATTGCGATTGATGGTCCGGCGGGAGCTGGAAAGAGTACCATTGCCAAGGAGATTGCGAAGAAGATTCATTTTATTTATGTGGATACAGGCGCTATGTATCGGGCGATCGCCCTTTATTTTTTGAGAGAGGGGATTGATGGTCATGATACGGAACGCATTTCGGAGGAGTGTCCGAAGATTCGTGTCACCCTCGGATATGACGGGGAAGGAAGGCAGCAGGTTTTCCTGAATGGAGAGAATGTAACGCCTTTTATCAGGACCGAGGAAGTCGGGAAGATGGCGTCCATCACAGCAGCGATTCCTGCCGTTCGCGCGGCGCTTCTCGATCTTCAGAGAGATATGGCGCGTACATCCAATATTTTAATGGATGGAAGAGATATCGGGACCAACGTGCTTCCTGATGCATCGCTCAAGATTTATCTTACCGCTTCATCGGCTGTCCGTGCAAAGAGACGTTTCGATGAGCTTAAGGCGAAGGGAACGGATTGTGATTTTGCACAGATTGAGAGAGATATCATCGAGAGAGACAAGCAGGACATGGAGCGCGAGATCGCCCCTCTTAAGAAGGCGGAAGATGCAGTGCTGGTAGATTCCTCGGAACTTTCCATCGACGAAGTCGTGGATAAGGTCATTGCCGAATATAATAAAATAATTTTACCGGAGTAAAGAATGGAGATCAATATAGCAAAGTCTGCTGGCTTTTGTTTTGGGGTTCGGAGAGCTGTAGATACAGTTTATAAAGAATCTGCGAAGAAGAATGTTTATACTTATGGCCCCATTATCCACAACGATGAAGTTGTGGCTGACCTTGAGCGGCAGGGAGTCGGAGTGTTTAATGACAGCAATGAGTTTCGTTCCCTGGGGAAAGGAACCATCATTATTCGTTCCCATGGAGTGCCCAAGGCGATTTACGATGAGATTGCAGATGCAGGTCTTGATCTGGTCGATGCAACCTGTCCCTTTGTCCGAAAGATTCACAGAATCGTGGAAAAGGAGAGCGGGGACGGCAGAGTAGTTATTATTGTAGGCAACAACCATCATCCGGAAGTGGAAGGGATCATGGGATGGTGCCATACCACGCCGATTGTCATTGAGAATCGGGAACAGGCAGAAGCAATTGCAGTTGATGCGGATACAAAGCTGTCTATTGTATCACAAACGACATTTAACTACAATAAGTTTCAATATTTAGTTGAAATTATCTCAGAAAAGGGTTATGATATAAATGTTTTTAATACGATTTGTAATGCCACGGAGGAACGGCAGAAGGAGACCAGAGAGCTGGCCATGCGTTCCGACGCGATGATCGTCATCGGCGGCAGACACAGCTCGAACACTCAAAAACTTTTTGAGATAAGTAAAAAAGAATGTAGTAATACTTTTTATATACAAACAAAAAATGATTTGAATATGGAGGATTTTCATAATATCGGGATACTCGGTATTACTGCAGGGGCATCGACCCCAAACAATATTATCAAGGAGGTTCATGAAAGCATGGCGGAAATGAGTTTTGACCAGATGCTGGAAGAAAGTTTTAAGACAATCAGAAATGGAGAGGTTGTACAGGGTACTATTATCGATGTAAAAGAGGATGAGATCATCTTAAATATTGGATATAAATCTGACGGTATCATTACAAGAAACGAATATTCCAACGACCAGAACTTAGACCTGACTACTGTAGCCAAGGTTGGCGACGAGATGGAGGCTAAGGTTCTGAAAGTGAATGACGGTGAGGGACAGGTTCTCTTAACCTACAAGAGACTGAAAGCAGAAAAAGGCAACAAGAGACTGGAAGAGGCTTTCAATAATAAGGAAGTATTAAAAGCTACTGTTGCCAAAGTACTTGACGGCGGATTAAGCGTTGTTGTGGAAGATACAAGAGTATTTATCCCGGCAAGCCTCGTATCTGATACTTACGAGAAGAACTTAAAGAAATATGACGGACAGGAGATCGAGTTCGTTATCACAGAGTTTAATCCTCGCAAGAGAAGAATCATCGGTGACCGCAAACAGCTTCTGGTTGCTGAGAAGAAGGCAAAACAGGAAGCATTATTTGCAAGAATCGAAGTTGGCATGACTGTAGAAGGAACAGTGAAGAATGTAACAGATTTCGGTGCATTCATCGATCTGGGCGGTGCTGACGGTCTTCTGCATATCTCTGAGATGAGCTGGGGACGTGTGGAGAATCCTAAGAAGGTCTTCACAGTAGGCGAGCAGGTTAAAGTGCTGATCAAGGATATTCAGGGCGAGAAGATCGCGTTATCCTTAAAGTTCCCTGAGACCAATCCTTGGCTGACTGCAGATGAGAAATATGCAGTAGGTAATGTTGTAACCGGTAAGGTTGCCCGCATGACAGATTTCGGCGCATTTATCGAACTGGAGCCGGGTGTTGACGCACTTCTTCATGTTTCTCAGATTGCAAAAGAGCATATCGAGAAGCCTTCCGATGTATTAAAGGTTGGTGAAGAAATTACAGCGAAGGTTGTAGATTTCAAAAAAGATGAGAGAAAAATCAGTCTGAGTATCAAAGCGCTGGATACTCCAAAAGAAGACTAATCAATCTGTAATTAAGAAAGGTGTTGTGTAACTGCAGCACCTTTTTTTCGTAATGGAGCGTTGGGATGAAGGAAGATAGAAACACGATACTTATTGTGGAAGACCAGAAAATAAATAGAACGATTCTGCGTTATATGATTCAGAATGCGTATGATGTGCTGGAGGCAGAAAACGGGGCGGAGGCATGGTCGATTCTTGAAGAGAAAAATGAGGAGATTATCGCAATTTTACTTGATATTGTAATGCCGGTCATGGATGGATATGAATTTTTGAAAAAACTTAAGGGATCCCGGTGGGAGAGTATCCCCGTGATTGCCATGACCGGAGACAGCGATATTACCACAGAGGAGAGAACGCTGGAGCTGGGAGCCTGGGATTTTATCATTAAGCCATATAAAGAGCGGATTCTCATGACACGTCTGAAAAATGCTATTGCCAGAAGCCGTATGGGGTATTTAAAGAAAATGCAGCATTTGGCAGAGCATGATTCTGTAACCGGACTTTATAATCGAATGCATTTTTTTAAAGAAACAGAGCAGATGCTGCAGAAACATCTGAAGGAGCCTTTTGTATTCATTCGTATGGATATCAAACGATTTCGGCTTATTAATTCCTATTGGGGTGAAGAGGGAGGAAATCGCATTCTGTGTTTTATGGCGGACCTTCTGCGGAATATTTCAAGTCATTATCCATACTGTACATTCGGACGTATAGAATCAGATATTTTTGGCATCTGTATTCCTTATGAGAAAAGAGACTGTGATAGTATGCTCCAGTTTCTGATTTGTCAGATTCTTTCCTATAGTACGAGTTTTGCTCTTGAACCGTCTTTCGGAATATATTGTATAGAGGATAACAGTACGCCGGCAGAAAATATGTTTATTTTGGCGACTATGGCAAGCCGGAAAATAAAAAATCGTTATCAGGATTACATAGGTGTATACGATGAGAAGCTGGGTCAGCAGATTACACAGGAGCAGGAAGTGTTCAATGATATGCGTCCTGCTCTGGAGAATGAAGAGTTTGTTATCTATTTTCAGCCAAAATACAATGGCTATACGCAGCTGCCTTACGGAGCTGAGGCGCTGATTCGCTGGAATCATCCTAAAAAAGGGCTTATTGCTCCTACGCAGTTTATTCCAGTTCTGGAAAAAAACGGATTTATCGAGAAATTGGATTACTATGTCTGGGAGAAAGTCTGTCAGTACATAAAAAAATGGAAAGATGAAGGTTTGACACCGGCGCCTATTTCCGTCAATATGTCACGAGTTGACTGTTCCAATGCGGGTCTGCCCGATAAGCTCACCTACCTGGTGAAAAAATATGATATTTCACCGGGGCTTCTTCAGCTGGAGTTGACAGAGAGCGCCTATATGGATAATCCGGACTTTGTCAACAGCATGATCTGCGAGCTTCGTAAAAGAGGTTTCCGGATTATGATGGATGATTTTGGAAGCGGTTTTTCCTCTCTGAATACGCTGAAGGATATACAGGTGGATTATCTGAAACTTGATATGAAGTTTCTTTTTTCTCATTCCAATGATTTCAAGAGCAAGAGGATTCTTTCGTCTGTGGTGTCCATGGCTAAATGGCTGCGGCTTAAGGTGATCGCAGAAGGCGTAGAGACAGAAGAACAGTTTGATTTCTTAAAGAGAATACAGTGTGATTATATTCAGGGATATTATTTTTCAAAACCAATGCCGGTCTCTGAATATGAGGAAAAGATCATACCGCTCATTGAAAAGAATCCGGAGATCGAGGATTTGACGCAGCAGAGAAGTCTTGTTTACATGTCCGAAGATATCTATGAGAAAATATACGCCGATGAGCTGACCGGGCTTTATAACCGGCGTTTTCTTAATGAATGGATGTTTCTTGACAAGATGCGTCCGGGGGAAGAGCTTCGGAGTGTTGCCATGATACTCATGGATATTCGAAGCTTTAAAGAAATTAACGATACCTACGGGCATCTGGCAGGAGATGAAGTACTTGTGAAAGTAGCCTCAGTTTTAAAAACTTCTGTGCGGGACAGCGATTCCGTCATACGCTACGGTGGGGATGAATTTCTGGTCATTTTCCTCAATTGCCCGGAAAAACGTGTGTACAGCCGGATTGAAGAGATCTGCGCACTGCTTGCCGGTATTGCCTATGGAGAAAATGAGACCAGGCATATCACAGCGGATTTCGGTATTTCCTATACGGAAGACTTTGAGAAGACCAAAAACTTCCTCAATGACATGATCAACCAGGCGGATGAACGAATGTATCGGAACAAAAAGAAAAAAGGGTGCGAAAAAGAAAACACCGTGAAATACTGACGCTCCAATGCTTCTACAGAGCGCTGATAAACAATGTCAGCGCTCCGCAGAAAATGCCGAGTGCAGCACCGCAGAGGACATCTTTCGGAAAATGAACCCCCGCGATAACGCGAATCATTGCCAGAAGTATTCCGCACGAAAGAAGAAAGATGCCGGCTGGCATCAGAGTGCCGCACCAGAGTGTGCCGATCAGAAAGATGGAGAACACATGTCGGCTTGGAAAAGACTGTCCGTGGCCGTCTCTGGCAATCAGAGGCTGTATGTCATATACTTCGTAAGGGCGCGGGCTGTTGATGAGCTTCCGTATCCGGCTCATGGCCAGAAAGAAAAACGCCGGAAGAAACAGAAACGCAAAGAACCGTTTGTCGAGCATTACGGCCATCCATACCAGCAGAGCGGGATAAAAAAGAAAACCCGCCAGAGTCAGGATGCGGTTCAAAACATTTATAATAGATATATAACCGGGATGCGTCTGAAACGGACGCATTATTTTTGCGTAAAAATCAGAATTCATACATTTTCTCCTCGATGTGCATGATAAATACCCGTTTATTATATACTGCTGAAAAATGTTCATCAATTAGCAGAATGCACAAAAACAGAAAGTAAAAAAAGACAAGAAATGCTTTTAAAATCTTTACAAACAAGGTATTATTAAGACAGTATTGCATTATGCATCATATAGTACTTATTTTAAAATAAGAAGAATAAAATCTTTGGAATAAAGAGAGATAGGAGGACAAATATTTATGAGAGGAATCGAGACAAGAATACAGGATATCCGTCATATGGTTTTTACAGAGGTAGCCAAAATGGCCTATCAGGAAGAGACGTCTGTGGAAAAGCATATTGAGAAAATCCCGTACGAGATCATCCCTGGGGACGTGGCGAACTTCCGAAATGACGTGTTCCTGGAGAGAGCCATCGTAGGAGAGAGAGTGCGTCTTGCCATGGGCCTGCCGTGCCGCGACGCCGGCAACCAGGCGCCGATATCCGAGGACGTGGAAGCAGCGGACCGTCCGGAGACTTACTACACACCTCCGCTGATCAATATTATCAAGTTTGCCTGCAACGCCTGCCCGGAGAAGCGTCTCATCGTCACCGAGGGCTGCATGGGATGTCTCGCCCATCCATGTATGGAAGTCTGCCCGAAAGACGCGGTGCATTTGGACCGCACCATCGGCAGAGCCAGCATCGACCAGGATAAATGTATCAAATGCGGCCGCTGTGCGATGGCCTGCAGCTATAACGCCATCATCACTCAGGAACGCCCGTGCGCGGCAGCCTGCGGCATGGACGCCATCCATTCCGACTCACAGGGCAAGGCGGAAATCGACTATGATAAATGTGTTTCCTGCGGTATGTGCCTGGTAAACTGTCCGTTTGGCGCCATCTCCGACAAGTCCCAGATCTTTCAGGTTATCCGGGGCATCCAGTCCGGTGAAAAGATATACGCCGCCATCGCGCCAGCCTTCGTGGGACAGTTCGGCCCGAAGGTAACCTCCGGAAAGCTTCGTGCCGCCATTAAGCAGCTGGGCTTCACCGACGTATTTGAGGTGGCCATCGGCGCCGACTTATGTGCCGTGCAGGAAGCCGACGACTTCATGGAAAATGTACCGGAACGTCTGCCGTTCATGGCGACATCCTGCTGTCCGGCCTGGTCCGCCATGGCAAAAAAAGAGTTCCCGGACTACGCCGACTGTGTTTCCATGGCTCTCACGCCGATGACCCTGACCGCCCGTCTGATCAAACATACCCGTCCGGGCTCTAAAGTGGCATTTATCGGTCCGTGCTCCGCTAAAAAACTTGAGGCTATGGACCCGGCAGTCCGTAGCGAAGTGGACTTTGTGCTGACCTTTGAAGAAATGACCGGAATTTTTGCGGCCCGCGGCATCGACTTAAATACCATCGAAGAACTGCCGGGCGGCGTCAACGACTCCTCCGCCGACGGCCGCGCCTTCGCCGTATCCGGCGGTGTAGCCCGCGCCGTCGCTGACGTCATCGCCAAAAAATATCCGGACCACAAAATGCAGGTGGCCAGCGCCGAAGGCCTGAAAGAATGTAAAAAACTCATGGCCCTCGCCAAAGCCGGCCGCTACCAGGGCTACCTCCTGGAAGGCATGGCCTGCCCGGGCGGCTGCGTCGCCGGTGCCGGCACCAGACAGCCGGTAAACAAAGCCCAGACCTTTGTTAAGAACTACGCCGGCAAAGCCAGCCACCAGACCGCCGACCAGACCGAGAGCGTGAAAGAGCTGAAGCACCTGGTGGGAGAAGAAGGGTAGAAAGATTCCCGACAGAGAACGGACAGATACCTGATTTTGAAGGCAGAGGAAATAACTTTCTTCTGCCTTTATCTTTTTGTAAAAAAAGTTATAGGAATTTTTTTGCGGTAAGATGCGTAGATAAGCTTAAATTAGTTGACATATGCGTGGAAACATGGGATAGTAGGTATAAAGGCGGTGATATCGTTGTTTAAATTTAAAGTTAATCCTTACAGGCCTGGAGCAGGGCTGGCTCCAATATATTTGGCGGGAAGAGATGAAGAAATTGAGAATGTTAGTCAGATTTTTGATGCATTAAATATGAATATTCCGACACAGTCTATCGTATTCAGCGGATTGCGCGGTGTGGGAAAAACAGTTTTATTAAATAAGCTGCAGCGTATTGCTGAAGATAAAGATGTGTTTTGCCAATATATAGAAATAGAAGATTCCAATGATTTTATTTCAAAAATTGCTGCATGCTCTCAATTATTTTTAAGAAAAGTAAGTGCAAAAGAAAAGTTTAAAAATCTTATTCAAAAACCATTGGATGCGTTGAAGTCATTGGTTGTGTCTTTTGATCCGAATGAAAATACATTTTCTTTGTCGGTTCAGGAGAGGGAATTGTATCAGACAAATAATCTCACACAGAGTATGACAGAAGTGCTTACGGCGATTGGCGAGACAGCATATAAAGCAAAAACACCATTGTGTTTTTTTATCGATGAAATGCAGTATATGAAACAAACGGAGCTTGGTTCCCTGATTGCAGCATTGCATCGTACAAACCAGTTAGGGTATCCGATTATGGTTATTGGCGCAGGACTGCCTAAAATATATAAAATGTTATCTGATGAGAAATCATACTCTGAGAGATTGTTCATGTACAAAATTGTTGGATCGTTAAATCGGGAACAGTCGGAACGTGCCATCAAAATTCCCGCACAGCAGATGAATATAGATTATACGGATGAGGCTGTCGATACAATAACGGATATTACAAAAGGATACCCATTTTTTATCCAGCAGCTGTGTCAGATTGTATTTCAAAATGTAGACCATAGTCCGATAAATAGAAAAGACGTTGACGATAATATCAATGAATTTTTTGAAACTTTGGATACGGGCTTCTTTAAAGTGAGATATGAACGCTGTTCGGAAAAGGATAAGATTTTTATTTTTGCCATGGTAAAATGTGGCGAACTGCCATGTACTATCTCTGATGTAGCAAAGAATATGGACAAAAAAGTTTCTTCTATTTCGACAATACGAGCACAGCTTATCAGTAAAGGAATAATATATCCGGTCAGATATAAAGAACTGGATTTTACTGTCCCGGAATTTGATGGCTTTATAAAAAGATTGGATGAATATCAGCAATGGTGTGATGAACAATAATGCAAGACAAATATTTTGTAAACCAGATTAAGGAAAATGTAGAGTGAGTAGATATTGCTCACTCTATTTTCTTATTCTTCGTCATCATCTTCCGGTGAAAAAGCATTTAATTTATCATTGACGATTCTGCAATATTTGTTATAATAAATAATATAAACTAATGACATATACAATACGCGCAACAAATGAATTTTACATACAGAACAAACGAAGATTTTTAACAGAAATACATAAGAACGAAGATGTCGTGTGATAGAGGGTAAGAAAATGTAACCTGAATGCAGAAAGGGGGCTGGATGATGACAATGTCTGATAACGAATTATTATTGGCAATTTCGAATATGCTTGATGATAAGCTTGATGCCAAATTGGATTCTAAGCTGGATTCCAAACTAGATGCGAAGATGAAGCCGATCGAGAAAAGGTTGACTAAGATTGAAGCAATCCTGGAACATAATATTTTGCCGCGATTACAGAACATAGAATCCTGCTATGTCGCCACCTACGAGCGGTATCAAAATGCTGCTGACAGGATGGAGGGCGTGGCGTTGGATGTGGAACTGCTAAAAAGGGTAGTAGCCGAACACAGTGAAAAACTGAATCAGGCCATATCATAATGAACGGTATCATATAGTGCGTATATTACACCCACTCAAGAGTGAGCTTTCCCGGCTCACTCTTTCTATTTGCGCCCCACTTGCTCCATTTCCAATACATTTCTATTCTCCGGAGCCTGTCTTCGCCTTGTCTCTTTACCCCTTTAAACTTTTAATTTATGATTTACTAAATCACAAAAAAATGTTACAATAAACACATATTACGCAAAAGGAAGGGATTTCTATGGGTAAAAGAGCTCCGAAAGAGCGGAAGATAGGCATGTATAAGGCGATTTTAGAGTTAAAGGACCTGGAAGAGTGCTGCAATTTTTTTGAAGATATCTGTGCAGTGACAGAGCTTCGCTCCATGGAGCAGCGGTTTGAGGTGGCGAAAATGCTCAGGCAGGAGAAGGTCTATACGGAGATTATGCAGAAGACCAACGCCAGCTCAGCGACGATCAGCCGGGTGAATCGTATGATGAATTACGGTACGGGATGTCTTGGAGAAGTTCTGGACAGGCTGCCCGATGATGAGGATGAAGAAGAATAAAGAATAATTCCAGAGATTCCCTTTACACACATGCAGCGATTTTATCGCTGTAAATTTATGTAGCAGAAAGGATACAAGTATGAAAGAATTAATGCTGGGCAATAAGGCTTTTGCCAGAGGATTGTACGAAGCCGGATGCAGCGTTGTTTCCAGTTATCCGGGTACGCCGAGTACCGAGGTGACAGAGGAAGCGGCCAAATATGACGAGATATATTGTGAGTGGGCGCCGAATGAGAAGGTTGCCATGGAGGTTGCTTTTGGCGCGTCTTTAGCGGGAAAGAGAAGTTTCTGCGGTATGAAGCATGTGGGATTAAATGTGGCGGCAGATCCGTTATATACCTGTTCCTACACTGGTGTGAACGCGGGTATGGTCATCTGCGTGGCGGACGACGCCGGTATGCATTCTTCTCAGAATGAACAGGATTCCCGCCATCACGCTATCGCGTCCAAGATTCCGATGCTGGAGCCGTCGGATTCAGGAGAGGCGTATGAGTTTGCCAAGAAAGCATTTGAGCTTTCCGAAGAGTTTGATACACCGGTCATCATCAAGATGTGTACCCGCGTGGCTCATTCCCAGAGCGTGGTGGAGCCGGGCGAGAGAGTGATGCCGGAGCCGAAACCATATGTGAAGAATATTGCCAAGTACGTTATGATGCCGGGTAACGCTATCCGTCGTCATCCGATTGTGGAGGAGCGTACCAGAAAGCTCATCGCTTATGCGGAAGACTGTGAGTTTAACCGGGTAGAGATGGGAGATACGAAGATCGGCGTCATCACCTCTTCCACCAGCTATCAGTATGCCAAGGAAGTGTTCGGGGATAATGCCTGCATTTTGAAGCTGGGTATGATCAATCCGCTTCCGGAGAAGCTGATTCTTGATTTTGCTTCCAAGGTAGAGAAGCTTGTGATCATTGAAGAGCTGGATCCGATCATTGAGAATCATTGTAAACAGCTGGGTCTTGCTGTCACAGGCAAGGATGTGCTTCCGATGGAAGGAGAGTTTTCACAGAATCTCATTGCGGAGAAGCTGGGTGTTCCGGTTCCTGCTCACAAAGAGCTGGGAGAGGTTCTGCCGGGAAGACCTCCGGTAATGTGTGCCGGATGTCCGCACAGAGGTCTGTTCTATACTTTATCCAAGAATAAATGTACGGTTCTTGGCGATATCGGATGCTACACTCTGGGTGCCGTTGCGCCATTGTCCGCCATGGAGATGACCCTGTGTATGGGTGCTTCCATCAGCGCCATTCATGGTTTTAATAAGGCGCTCGGCGAGGAAAGCGAAGGAAAGACGGTTGCGGTTATCGGTGATTCCACTTTCATGCATTCCGGTATGACTGGTCTTGCCAATATCGCGTATAACCAGAGTAATTCCACGGTTATCATCCTTGATAACTCCATCACCGGTATGACCGGCCATCAGCAGAATCCGACCACCGGATACAATATCAAAGGCGATCCTGCCGGCAAGATCGATCTGGAGAGTCTGTGCCGTTCCATGGGATTCAATCGGGTTGTGGTTGTGGATCCATATGATCTGGCGGCCTGCGATAAAGTTGTGAAAGAAGAACTGGCTGCGGACGAGCCGTCTGTTATCATCAGCCGCCGTCCTTGCGCGCTCTTAAAATATGTAAAACATAATCCTCCTCTGAAAGTGGAAGAGAAGAATTGTGTCGGCTGTAAATCCTGTATGCGTCTGGGCTGTCCGGCCATCAGCATCAAGAACAAGAAGGCAGTCATCGACGAGACCTTATGTGTGGGCTGCGGCGTCTGTCAGCAGTTATGTAAATTCGATGCATTACAGTCATAGGAGGGTGTAAAATGACAAAAAATATTATGATTGTCGGCGTAGGCGGACAGGGTTCCCTGCTGGCCAGCAAGCTGCTTGGACATTTATTATTAACAGAAGGATATGACGTGAAGGTTTCCGAGGTTCACGGTATGAGCCAGAGGGGCGGAAGCGTTGTTACATATGTAAGATTCGGAGATAAGGTGTATTCTCCGATCATTGACAAGGGCGAGGCGGATTTCATCGTTTCTTTTGAGAAGCTGGAAGCTGCCCGCTATGTGGAGTATCTGAGAGAAGACGGCAGGATCGTCACCAATACCCAGGAGGTTGACCCAATGCCTGTTATCACCGGAGCGGCAGAGTATCCGGCGGATCTGGTGGAAAAGATGGAAGCCCTTGGCATTAAGGTGGACGCCATGGACTGCCTGAGTCTGGCTAATGAAGCAGGCTCCTCCAAAGCAGTCAATATCGTACTGATGGGACGTCTTTCCAGATACTTTGATATGCCTGTGGAAAAATGGCAGCAGGCAATTCGGGAATGTGTTCCGGAAAAGTTTGTTGAGCTTAATTTAAAAGCGTTTGACCTGGGTCGGGGCAAGTAATAAAACGTGTGGTACGGGAAACAGTCCCGTATATAAAATAAATTAACAGATTAGGAGAAGTTGAAAAATGAAAAGATATTATCAGCCGGAAATTGAAACGATGCCTGTAGAACAGATTCAGGCGCTTCAGAGTGAAAGACTGGTAGAACAGGTAAAGTTTGTCTATGAAAATGTGGAATTTTACCGTAATCGTATGGATGAGGCCGGTGTGAAACCGGAGGATATCCATGGAATCGAAGATCTGCATAAACTTCCGTTCATCACAAAGGATGACCTTCGCGATCAGTATCCGTATGGCCTTCTCGGTGTGCCGCTTAAAGATTGTGTGCGTATTCAGTCCACCAGCGGAACTACAGGGCGCCGTGTGGTTGCCTTCTATACCCAGGAAGATCTGGATGTCTGGGAAGAATGCTGCGCCAGAGCTATCGTGGCTGCAGGTGGTACAAATGAAGATGTGTGCCATGTCTGCTATGGCTACGGTCTGTTTACCGGTGGCCCTGGTCTGAACGGCGGTTCCCATAAAGTGGGTTGCCTGACTCTGCCGATGTCCTCCGGTAATACGGAGAGACAGCTGCAGTTTATGACTGACCTTGGTTCCACCATCATCTGCTGTACTCCATCCTACGCGGCGAATCTCGGAGAGACTATCAAAGAGAGAGGATTAAAAGATCAGCTTAAGTTAAAAGCCGGTATTTTCGGTGCTGAGCCATGGACAGAGGAAATGCGTCACAATATCGAGGATCTTTTAGGAATTAAGGCCTATGATATTTACGGTCTTACAGAGATTTCCGGCCCGGGTGTATCTTTTGAGTGTGAGGAACAGGCAGGCATGCACATCCAGGAAGACCACTTCATTCCTGAGATCATCAATCCGGATACAGGAGAGGTTCTTCCGGAAGGAGAGATCGGTGAGCTGGTATTTACCTGTATTACAAAAAAAGCATTTCCGCTGATCCGTTACCGCACCCGTGACCTCTGCTATCTGACCAGAAAGCCTTGCTCCTGCGGACGTACCCACATCCGCATGCATAAGCCGATGGGAAGAAGCGATGACATGATGGTTATCAAGGGCGTCAATGTATGGCCGTCTCAGATTGAGTCCGTACTTCTCAATCAGGGCTATCAGGCAAACTATCAGATCGTTGTTGACCGTGTAGGAAACAATGATACCTGCGAGGTGCAGGTGGAGCTGACGCCGGAGATGGCTGAGGATACTTCCGTAACTGTGGCGCAGAGAGAAAGCAAGGTCGTTAAAGGACTGAAGTCTATGCTTGGCATTAAGGTGGATGTTAAAGTGGTAGAGCCAAAAACCATTACAAGAAGTGAAGGCAAGGCGGTTCGTGTTATCGACAAACGTGATCTGTACAAATAGTACTTGCTGAACTGTATTTTTGATTTCGTCACAGAGTCAGATTTTAAAAAATGTAAAAATGTCAATGGAAGATTTATTTGACAAAAAAAGATAACAATGCTGCGTCCGGATATCTGAAAGATTCCGGGCGTAGATTTGTTTTATGGAATTATTTAATAAAAATGAAAAACACAAGTGTTTTGTCCTGTGTTATAATAGACAGCGGTAAAAAAAGAAAAGTACGTTGTATGAAAGAAAGGAACGAATTATGAGTATACGAATCGGAATTATGGGATATGGTAATCTGGGAAGAGGAATCGAGTGCGCGGTCAGACAGAATCCGGATATGGAACTGGCGGCAGTCTTCACAAGAAGAGATCCGAAGACCGTTTCTGTTCTGACAGAAGACGTGGCAGTATGCAGTGTGTCTGAAGCAGAGCAGTGGAAGGATAAAATTGATGTCATGATTCTCTGCGGCGGAAGCGCAACAGATCTGCCGGAGCAGACACCGAAATATGCGTCCATGTTCAATGTGGTGGACAGCTTTGATACTCACGCACGGATTCCGGAGCATTTTGCCAATGTGGATGCGGCTGCGAAGGAAAGCGGCAAGGTAGGTATCATTTCCGTGGGCTGGGATCCTGGAATGTTCTCCTTAAATCGTCTCTATGCCAACGCTATCCTGCCGGAAGGCAATGACTATACTTTCTGGGGAAAAGGTGTCAGCCAGGGACATTCTGACGCTATCCGGAGAGTGGAAGGCGTCAAAGATGCGAAACAGTACACCATTCCTGTGGAGGCTGCTCTTGACGCAGTGAGAAACGGAGAGAATCCGGAGCTCACCACCCGTCAGAAACATACCCGAGAGTGCTTTGTTGTCCTGGAGGAAGGAGCAGACGCCGCAAAGGTAGAGGAAGAGATCAAGACCATGCCGAACTATTTCTCTGATTACGATACCACAGTACATTTCATCAGCCAGGAAGAACTGGACAAGAACCACAGCGGTATCCCTCACGGCGGCTTTGTGCTGCGCAGCGGTAAGACCGGCTGGGACGGCGAGCACAGCCATCTCATCGAGTACAGCCTGAAACTGGATTCCAATCCGGAATTTACATCCAGCGTGCTGGTTGCCTATGCAAGAGCGGCTTACCGCCTGCACAAAGAAGGGCAGAGCGGATGCAAGACCGTATTTGATATCGCACCGGCATACTTAAGCAACAAGAGCGGCGGGGAACTGCGGGCTTCTATGCTGTAGGGAGCAAATATTTGTTGCAATAAATGTATCAACATATCGGAAGGTGTCGGCAGATTACTGCCGGCACAAATAAAAAGGGAAAACATATGAAAAATGTATATATTATGGATCATCCGTTGATCCAGCATAAAATATCCCGTCTGCGGGACAAACATACCGGAACCAGTGAATTTCGCAAAATCGTGGAAGAGATTGCCATTCTGATGGGATATGAAGCTCTCCGTGATCTTCCCCTGGAGGAAGTCGAGGTCGAGACTCCTATTGAGAGCTGCATGACTCCGGTAATCTCCGGAAGGAAGCTGGCGGTAGTGCCGGTGCTGCGCGCGGGCCTTGGAATGGTCAACGGAATCACCACTCTGGTGCCGACAGCCAAGATCGGCCACATCGGCCTTTACCGTGATCCGGAGACCCACAAACCGCATGAATATTACTGCAAGCTGCCGGAATCCATCTCGGAGCGTCTGGTGGTCATGGTCGACCCGATGCTTGCCACCGGTGGTTCCGCCGTGGCAGCCGTAGATTTTATCAAGCAGAGAGGCGGAAAGAACATCAAATGTCTCTTTATCATCGCGGCGCCGGAAGGCCTGAAGGCATTGCAGGAAGCGCATCCGGACGTGGAGATCTACGTGGGACACCTGGACCGGGAATTAAATAAAGCTGCCTACATCTGCCCGGGACTGGGCGATGCCGGCGACAGGATATTCGGAACGGAATAAAATATAATGATAGCATGTTGGTGAATTTCCTGCACATTTACAGGCAGGAATTCATATCATTGATTGATTATCACAAATTAAAAACTGCTGCAAAACTCAGCGCCATACACAATACAGAGACGGGATAATTCAACCCTCGTGTATTATGTATCGGCAGCATGTTTTGCAGCAATTTTTGTTTTATGAAAACATTTCCCTCCCAAGGAGTGACATCGCATTTCCTGCGAAGATCTGCTCTTTTTCTGCGTCGCTGAACTCCATGGCGTTGATGCGGCTGATGTAGTCGGCCTGATCCTGCCATGGCGAGTCGGTGGCGAAGAGGATGCGGTCCGTGCCGTGTTTGCGGCACAGGCGGACGAAGTCTTCGTCGTAAAGATTCATTTCTTCGTAAGGAGGTTCATCGGTGGCCGGGTTTTTGGTGATTGGCCCGATGGAAAAGGCGGTGTCCAGCCAGACCGGCGCGCCGGCCAGATCCCGTTCCACATCTTCCCAGAAATCCCAGTTTCCCATGTGAGCCAGCACAAATTTGTCCGGATGCAGCTCGTCGATTACCTTTAAGATATGCGCCACGCTGCAGTAGTTCCGGTCGTAGATGCCGATATCCATGCCGGCGTGGGTCAGGATGATGAGCCCTTCCTCTGCGGCGCAGTCGATGATGCGCAGCATACGGATGTCGTCCAGGTTAATGTTCTGGTAGGCCGGGTGCAGCTTGATGCCGGCGATATGATTTTCTTTTAAACGCCGGATCTCTGCTTTATAGTCGGTGTAATCCGGGTGCATCCCGCCAAAGGCAATGATGCCTCTGGCGAGAAGGGCTTCCCGGTCTTCAATCATGGAAGTATTGATTTTCTCCACCTGCTGTGCGCTGGTCATGACGGGCAGATTCACGGAATAATCTACGCCGGCTCTCTCCATGGAGGCGGCCAGGCCGTCCATGGAACCGTCGGTATACGCTTTGATGTGGGCGGCTGTCCCCAGCTTTTTTACTACCCTGGAAGAAATCTTTTCGGGAAATGTATGGGTATGAAAATCGATGATCATACGAATATCTCCTAGCGGTAGGACTTCGCCAGTTTTTCAAAAGCGTCCAGAGAGCGTTTTACCATCTCTGTCTGTACGCAGTAGGAAACGCGGGCGTGTCCCGGGCAGCCGAAGCCGACGCCTGGAACGATCAGCAGATTGTATTCTTTGGCGCGCTCGCAGAATGCCACATCGTCTTCCTCCAGTGTCCGTGGGAACATATAGAAGGTTCCGCCCGGCTCAACCACATGGAATCCCAGGTCACGGAGTCCTGTCATGAGCAGATTCTTGTTGGTCTCGTAGACAGAGGTGTCCGCGGTCATATCCGCGCACATGGCACATACTCTCTGGAACAGGCCGGGAGCATTTACATAGCCCAGAGACCTTCCGGCTCCGGCGATGGCCGCATAGACGAGCTCGTGGTCGTCCATCTCATCCGGAACGACGATATAGCCCATACGTTCGCCAGGAAGGGAGAGGGATTTGGACCAGGAATAGCAAACCAGTGTGTTTTTGTAATATTTCGGTACATAAGGAACAACAGTGCCCCCGAACACGATCTCGCGGTAAGGCTCATCGGTAATCAGATAAATCGGATGACCGTATTCTTCGGATTTGGCGGTGAGCATGGAGGCAAGATTCTTGATCGTCTCCTCAGAATAAACGGCACCGCTCGGATTGTTCGGGGAGTTGATGATAACAGCCTTGGTATTCGGGTTCAGCGCTTTCTCAAATGCGTTAAAATCAATCTGGAAGGCTTCCACATCGGCAGGAATCAGAGTCATGGAAGCGCCGGCGCCCTCGATAAATACTTTGTATTCCGGGAAATACGGAGCGAAAACGATAACTTCGTCCTGCGGATTGCATAAGCCGTTTAAGCAGCAGCAAAGCGCAGCGGCGGCTCCCACAGTCACATAGAGATTATCTGCGCCGAAAGCAGTGCCGAAACGTCTGTTGATGGAGTCTGCGATCATCCGACGTACGCCGGCGTCACCCTGGGCGCTGGTATATCCGTGAAGAAGAACCGGATCCATTTCCTGAATAAGCTTGATGGCTGTCTCGTTGACGGCGTCCGGAGCAGGAACGCTCGGATTACCGATGGAGAAGTCAAATACATTTTCTGCGCCAATCTCTGCGGCGCGCATTTTACCAAACTCAAAAAGCTCGCGGATCACAGAACGCTGTGTACCCAGCTCGACCATTCTTTCGTTTAACATAAGTCAGTACCTCTTTTCTATAGAATATAAAATGAGCCGGAGTCCGGTAGATTGACTCCGTCATACCATATGGTATACTAAATATCTATGGACGACTCTGCTTCTAATGATAGAGGAAAAAGCAGAATCTGTCAACGCGGGCGCTGTTTGGTTGACTTTTTATGCCCGATATGTTATTTTAACATAGATGAAGTACTTTAACAAATAAAATTGAAAAAGTATTAAAATTTAAAGTGATAAAGAGGGAAAGAATATGCCTGTTACAGATTTACTGGAACGGAATCACAAGCTTTACGGCGATGAGGTGGCGCTGGTAGAGCTGAATCCGACCATGAAGGACACGAGAAAGACCACCTGGAAGGAGTACGATCTGGTACAGCAGACTTCACCGATGCCGTATCGGAGAGAAATCACATGGAGTATTTTTGATGAGAAGGCCAACCGGGTGGCAAATATGCTGTTAAGCCGCGGAATCCAAAAGGGTGACCGGGTGGCGATCCTCATGTTCAACTGCCTGGAGTGGCTGCCGATTTATTTTGGTATTTTAAAGACCGGAGCTATTGCCGTGCCGTTTAACTTCCGTTTTTCCGCAGAGGAGATTCAGTACTGCGCGGATCTGGCGGAAGTGCATATTTTGTTTTTCGGACCGGAATTTATCGGACGAATCGAGTCCATTGAGGAAGAATTGAGTAAGGGACGTCTGCTCATCTATGTGGGAGACGGCTGTCCGACGTTTGCTGAGAGCTATATGGAGCTGGTGGCGGACTGTTCCAGTCAGGCGCCGCTCATCCGTCTGGAAGAGGACGATGACGCCGCTATCTATTTTTCATCGGGAACGACCGGTTTCCCAAAGGCAATCTTACATAACCATGAGAGTCTGATGCAGGCGGCGCAGATGGAGCAGAAGCATCATCAGACCAGCCGGGACGATGTGTTCTTATGTATCCCGCCTCTGTACCATACCGGAGCGAAGTTCCACTGGATGGGAAGTCTGTATGCCGGAAGCCGTGCGGTCCTCCTGAAGGGCACCACGCCGGAGATCATTCTGGATGCTGTGTCAAAGGAGCATTGTACCATTGTCTGGCTTCTGGTGCCGTGGGCGCAGGATATTCTGGACAGCCTGGACAGGGGAGAACTGAAGCTCTCTGACTATGAACTTGACCAGTGGCGTCTCATGCACATCGGCGCGCAGCCGGTTCCTCCGTCTCTGATCAAGCACTGGAAGGAATACTTCCCGCATCATCTTTACGATACCAATTATGGACTGTCCGAGTCCACCGGACCGGGATGTGTGCATCTTGGTATGGAGAACATTCACAAGGTGGGAGCCATCGGCGTGCCGGGCTACCGCTGGGAGTGTAAGATTGTGGATGAAGAAGGCAATACGGTAAAACAGGGTGATGTGGGCGAGCTCTGCGTGAAGGGTCCGGGTCTCATGACCTGCTATTACAACGACCCGGAGGCGACGGCGCAGACGCTGCGGGACGGCTGGCTGTTCACTGGAGATATGGCCATGCAGGATGAGGACGGTTTCTATTTTCTGGTAGACCGCAAGAAGGACGTCATCGTCAGCGGCGGAGAAAACATTTATCCGGTACAGATCGAGAACTTCTTAAGCGCCTATGACAAAGTGAAGGATGTGGCGGTCATTGGACTTCCGGATAAACGTCTCGGAGAGATTACCGGAGCTATCATCTCTGTGAAAGACGGCATGGAATGTACCGAGGAGGAGATCGATGCTTTCTGCCGGGAGCTGCCGCGGTATAAACGCCCGAAAAAGATTATTTTCGCTGATGTCCCGAGAAACGCCACCGGCAAGATCGAGAAGCCGGCTCTCCGCAAGAAATATGGCGCAGAACATCTGGTTGCACAGCAGAACAGAGGATAGAGAAAATGTGGCTTTGGCCATTGCATTTAAAAAAAGCAAAGCAGCTCTGTGATATTCAGATATTGAGTATCACAGAGCTGCTCTTTTTTATGACAATCCATTTGTTTTATGACAGTCCATGTATCTATGGCAGTCGGTTGATTTATTTTATTTCCCAAGGGCGGTCTTTTGTTCCACTACATTTGTTTTCTTATAGCAGGAGAATACTTCGTCCACAAATGATTCTTCCGGCTTCGGCGTGAGCAGGCTGATAACAGGAACGATCACAAGGCCTGCCAGCATGGCGATGGAACCACAGTTGATCGGCGACTGCATAAAGGCAGGAAGGATGGAAGGTATAGCCATATCCACGATCATCAGAATACAGCCAAAAAGGAAGGATACCCAGCAGGCGGCTTTTGTAGTGCGTTTCCAGTAAAGGGAGTAAAGAAACGGCGCCAGGAAGGCACCCGCCAGAGCTCCCCAGGAGATTCCCATAAGCTGCGCGATAAATGTCACGTTGCTCTTATACTGGATAAGAGCCAGTATGGCCGAGATGGCAATGAAAACCACGATGAGCACCCGGATGATGAGAACTTGTCTTTCGTCTCTCATTTTCTTAAAGAAAACGTCCCGGATAAAGTCGATGGTCAGCGTGGAGCTTGACGCAATGACAAGAGAGGAGAGAGTGGACATGGAAGCGGACAGTACGAGGATGACTGTCAGAGCTATCAACGCAGGGCTCAGGTTCTCAAGCATGGTCGGAATGATGGAATCATAGCCGTTTGCCGCGACGTCAATCTGATCGGAAAACAGACGTCCGAATCCTCCGAGGAAATAGCAGCCGCCGGCAACTACCAGTGCAAAAATGGTGGATATAAAAGTTCCTTTTTTGATGGAATCCTCATCCCGGATGGCGTAGAACTTCTGCACCATCTGCGGAAGTCCCCAGGTGCCGAGGGAGGTCAGGATCACCACGAACAGGAGGTTGAGCGGCTCCGGTCCGAAAAAGGATGCGAAGATACCAGGTGTAGTGGAGACACTCTCGTCGGTCACCCGCGCCAGTCCGTCAAGAGCAGCGGTGAAACCGCCCTTACTGTTGATGACGGCAATAACAATGGCAGCGATGCCCACCAGCATGATGATTCCCTGGATGAAGTCATTGATGGCGGTAGCCATATATCCGCCGGCAATGACATATATAGCAGTGAGAACAGCCATAATGATAATACAGACGGAGTAATCGATATGGAATGCCATTCCGAAAAGACGCGATAGTCCGTTGTACAATGAAGCTGTGTAAGGAATCAGGAATACGAAAATAATGGCGGACGCCGCAATTTTTAAGGAAGGGCTGTCGAAGCGCCTGCCAAAAAACTGAGGCATGGTCGCGGAGTCAAGATGTTGTGACATCACTCTGGTCCGACGCCCCAGAATCATCCAGGCAAGGAGTGAGCCGATGATGGCGTTGCCGATGCCCGCCCAGGTGGCGGCGATACCGAAACGCCAGCCAAACTGTCCGGCGTATCCCACAAATACCACGGCAGAAAAATAGGAGGTACCGTAAGCGAAAGCCGTCAGCCATGGGCCTACGGAACGACCTCCCAGAACAAATCCGTTGACGTCAGTGGCATGTTTTCTGCAGTAGAATCCGATGCCGATTAAAATAGCAAAATAGATAATCAAGACGATAAGTTTCATAATTTCTCCCTTTCTTTTTTCATTTCTTTTTATTTCCGCTGAATGATGCAAGTACAAATGTAGAAGAATTTATGCACTTTGACACTTTAACGGTAAAAACTATAAAAACTTTAACACATGAAATTGAAAAAGTCAACAAAAAGTGCCAAAACCGATTTTTCCCGAGCCTAAAACTGGAAAAATATTTGGAAAAAAGGCATATTGAAGGGGAGAAACTCATAATATAATAAATATCATAAACAATTGCGATAAAATAAAATTGTATTCGGCTGTCTGGAAAAGTATAATGATGGTACAAAGCATTGCAATTTACAGGAGGATGTTATATGTCAAACATTAATGTAGCAATTGCGGATGATAACGAGAGAATCCGTCATAACCTGAAGGATCTTGTTTCCAGAGAGCAGGACATGACGATTGTCGGAAGCGCCTCTGACGGCGTGGACGCAGTGTCGATGATCCGCCGGACACACCCGGACGTGGTGCTTCTGGACATCATTATGCCGAAGATGGACGGGCTCGGGGTACTGGAAGAGATACAGAAGGATAAGGAAATGGAAAAGAAACCGGCGTTTATCGTGCTGACTGCCATGGAGCAGGAAATGATAACAAAAGAAGCGCTGGAGCTGGGCGCCTGGTATGTGATTTTGAAGCCCTTCGACCAGAACTCTCTCATGAAAAAAATACGACAGGTTAAAAACGGGAAAAAAGCAAAGGAAGACGCCGGAAAATTCATTTCCATGGAAAAAGAACAAAAACATACGGATATGGAATACCAGCTTGAGGTGATTGTGACGAACATTATCCATGAAATTGGAGTTCCTGCTCATATTAAGGGGTATCAGTATCTGCGGGATTCGATTAAGATGGCGGTGACAGATATGGATATTTTAAATTCCATTACCAAACAGCTGTATCCGACCATTGCAAAAATGCATAAGACAACTCCTTCAAGGGTGGAAAGAGCCATACGGCATGCCATTGAAGTGGCGTGGAACCGCGGAAAAATGGACACCATCCACGAGCTGTTTGGCTACACCATTCAGTCGGGGAAAGGCAAGCCGACAAACTCAGAGTTTATCGCGCTGATTTCCGATAAAATCCGTCTGGAATATAAAAATGCGATAGATTTTAATAAATTACAGTAAAAAACAAAGGTATCAGGTAGAACAACAGAGTGGCAGTACAAAATTTACGGAGGACATTGCATATGAAAACAATCAATATTTTAGTCGCAGATCATTCAGAGATTTCAAGAAAAGAACTTGGCGATTTTTTTGACAAGAGAAAAGATATGAACCTTATTGACAGCGTAGATAACGGGCAGGATGCCTGCGCGGCCATAGTAAGCGGTCAGCCGGATATCGTGCTTCTTGATGTGGTTCTTCCGGTGATGGACGGATTTTCCGTCATAGAGAAGATTAACAGCGATAAAAACGTGTCTCATACGCCGTCGTTTATCATTGTCTCTTCCATAGGCAATCAGTCTATGATCGAATGTGCATGCAAACTGGGGGTCGCTTACTACATATTAAAGCCATTCAATCTGGACAATCTGGCACGCAGGATCCTGCAGATCGCAGCGGCCAGGGAGGAGAGCCTGCGCCAGAAAAAGGTGGAGGAGGAAGCAGGACAAAGAGAAGCAAAAGTACTTTCTGCGGCTGCATATACGGAGAACAGCCTGGAAGCGGATATCACCAATATCATCCGGGAAATCGGCATTCCTGCCCACATAAAAGGGTACCAGTATATTCGCGAAGCCATTATGATGACGGTCAATGATATCAATCTGCTCAATTATATCACGAAACTGCTGTATCCGACCATTGCCAAAAAATATAAAACAACCTCAAGCAGTGTGGAGAGGGCCATACGCCATGCCATTGAGGTGGCGTGGAACCGGGGCAGAATCGACGTGCTGGAAGATCTCTTTGGATATACAGTCAGCGCCGGAAAAGGTAAGCCAACCAACTCAGAGTTTATCGCTTTGATTGCGGACAAGCTCCGCCTTGAGTACAGAATGCATGCGTAAAAATGTAAAAAATCTGCAGTCCGGAATTTTTATTGTATTTCCGGCTGCAGGTCTTCTTTTTTCGGAGCACTTTGCAAAACGGACGGCAGAGATACATTTAATATGAGAGAGTAGTATGAAATAGCTTCTTCTTTGCTCACGTTATCCGGCTCTTTGATCTGTTTCAGCAGTGTACCGGAAAATCCTTCCGTATACAGATTGCAGATAAAATTTTTAAAGTCTTCTTTGATGTGGAGCCCCAGCTCTTCTTCTTTGCTGTCAATGCAGATCCGGATGATATCGTGAATATCCGGATAAAGAGAACGTTTCATTTCTTCCAGCCCCACAGAATCAAAAATGCAGTTCAGTATATAAGAATTATCCGATATATAATCCATGACAAAAGAAAGCGCTTCCCGGTATTCGGAGGGAAGGTCGTACTCTTTTACGATGTTAATGGCATCCTGGGCAAACATCCATTTGAGAAGGGCGTAAATATCCTCAAAATGATAGTAGAAGGTCTTCCGGTTGACGTTGCAGTCCCGGATGATCTCGCTGACCGTGATTTTGGAAAAAGACTTGTGCATCATAAGTTTTTTCAGCGAATCGGCAAGTTTGGTTTTGGTGCGCAGGGAATTTTCCGCGTGAGTCATTTCTGCTGTCTCCTTCCGTATACAATCTCTGATAACCGAATAAAAATGCTGTTCTATCCGTTATTATACAATGGAAAAAAGAAAAGACAATGGGTAATCCCGGACATTTGACCGTTAAATTTTAAAAAATGTAGAATTTTCCTCAGGTGAGTAGAAATTGGCCATGTATTTTTTGAGTAACGTTTTGTATGATGAATCTCGCAATAAGAGGATTGGAGTGATACGGAAAATGGAAAAGTTCTACAGAGGCGTGCTAAGACATTCGAAACTGGTGATTCTTGTTTTTGGAATCTTGTTTCTGGCGAGTCTGGCATGCCGTCCCTTTATTCAGGTCAATTATGATATCAATGATTATCTGCCGAAAGACAGTCCTTCTACAAAGGCCATTGATGTGATGGAGCAGGAGTTTGCTGAGGGGATACCTAATGCGAGGGTTCTTGTAAAAAATGTATCTTTGACAGAGGCTCTCTCCTATAAGTCCCGCCTGCAGGATGTGGACGGAGTAACAGACGTTACCTGGCTGGATGACGTCGTATCCATCACGGAACCGCTGGAGACCATGGATGAAAAAACAGTGGAGACCTATTATAAAGACGGAAACGCACTGTTTTCTCTGACCATCGCAGAAAACAGCAGGATAGAGGCTGTCAGTGAGATACGGGAAATTATCGGTGACAGCAATGCGGTGACGGGAAGCGCGGTCTCCACGGCGGAAGCGACGACCAGCACAGTCAGCGAAGTGCAGAAAATCGTTGTCATCGCAGTGATATTTGTCACGGCAGTGCTGATGCTTACCACTGGTTCCTGGGCAGAGCCCTTCCTGATTCTGGCCGGTCTCGGAGTCGCCATCGTGATCAATGCGGGAACGAATCTCATCTTTGGAGAGATTTCTTTTGTGACCAATTCCGCGGGAAATATCCTGCAGCTGGCTGTGTCTCTGGATTATTCAGTATTTCTTCTGCACCGGTTTGAGGAATGCCGGAAAAGGGCGGCAGATGATAAAGAAGCGATGATTGAGGCGCTGTGTATGTCAACCTCTTCCATATTGTCAAGCGGACTCACGACGGTCATCGGATTTCTTGCCCTTTGTTTCATGCAGTTTCTTCTGGGGCCGGATCTGGGGCTTGCGCTGGCAAAAGGAGTCGCAATCAGCCTGATCACCGTATTTATTTTTATGCCGGTCGTCTTTCTTCACACCTGTCGGTGGATAGACAGGACGAAACACAGAGCATTTCTTCCGTCTTTTGCAGGTTTTGGCAGAGCAGTAAAGAAGATAACGGCCCCGATGATAGTGATTTTTGTGATTCTCATCGTACCGTCCTATCTGGCTTCTTCTTCCAATAGTTTCTATTATGGGGCATCCCACATTTTCGGGGAGGAAACGAAGCTTGGTCAGGATACGGAAGCAATACGGAAGCTTGCAGGAGATACGGATACTTACGTGCTCCTTGTGCCAAAAGATGATAAAGCAAAGCAGCGGGAGCTGTCGAAGAGCCTGAAGAAAATCGACCGGGTGGACAGCATTCTCTCTTATGTGGATACCGTGGGAGCGGAGATTCCGGAAGAATACCTGGATGAGGAGACTCTGTCACAGCTTAACTCGGAAAATTACACCCGGATGGTTCTCTCTGTCGATGCCGAGTATGAGGGAGAGGATACATTTGCTCTCGTAAAAGCTATCCGGCAGACTGCCGAAAAATATTATCCGGGCCAGTGGTATCTGGCAGGAGAGGGCGTTTCCACCTGTGATCTGATGGAGACTATCACCGAGGATACGGTGAAAGTCAACGCCGTTGCGGTGGGCTCTATTTTTGTGATACTGCTGCTGACCATGAAGTCGCTTGTTCTTCCTGTGATTCTGGTACTAAGTATTGAAACGGCTATCTGGATAAATTTATCAGTTCCGTATTTTGCGGGAGATACGATTTTTTATATTGCTTATCTGATCATCAGTTCCATTCAGCTGGGCGCAACGGTAGATTATGCGATTTTGATGACAGACAGGTACCGGGAATACAGGGCGGATTGTGGAAAAGCGGATGCGCTGGTAAAGACCATATCTTCTGTCACCGTCTCGATTCTCACCTCGGGCAGTGTGCTGACGGTAGTCGGTTTTTTAATGGGTATCATATCCACCCACGGTCTGCTCTCGCAGCTTGGATACTTTCTTGGAAAGGGAACCTTGTGCTCGCTGGCGATCGTGTTCTTTGTGCTGCCGGGTCTTTTATATGTGCTGGACGGAACCTTTATCAAAGTGAAGGAGAAAGAAGGAAAAAGAAAAATGAGAAAAATGAAAAAACGGCTGGCAGGATTCCTTGCGGTTGCTCTTGTGGTCACTCAGACCGCGCCTGTCCGGGCTGCGGAAGCTGCTGATAATAAAAAGGCTTCAGACGGGAAAGAAGAAGTGATCTATGTGATGACGGACGCCCAGGGGGGAATCCGTAATGTGAATGTAGTCAATACATTTCCGGGCGGCAGCGTGACCGATTACGGAGAGTATTCCTCGGTGAAAATGCTGACTACTTCTGACGTTATACGTCAGGAAGGAGACACAGTGAGTTTCACATCCGATGCGGAGAAAGTATATTATCAGGGAACCATGGAAAATGCAGAAATTCCCTGGAAGATTTCTCTTACCTATAAACTGGATGGCCGCCCGGTAACAGCCAAAGAACTGGCAGGAAAAGACGGTGAACTGGAAATTCATTTTGTCGTCGCGGAAAATGAAAACTGTGAGGGGAATTTTTATGAAGATTATGCTCTGCAGGCATCGGTCACACTAGATACGGATCTTTGTGAGAATATTACTGCAGCTGACGCGACGGCTGCCAATGTGGGATCTGATAAACAACTCACGTACACCATACTGCCGGGACAGGGACTTGACACCACTATTCAGGCGGATGTGAAAGATTTTGAGATGGATGCGGTTTCCATCAACGGAATCCGCCTCAATCTGTCCGTGGATGTGGATGATGAGGAACTGATGGACCGGGTAAATGAATTGATGGATGCCACAAAGCTGCTTCATTCCGGCGCGGAGGCTGTATATGACGGCAGCGATGCGCTGGAAGATGGAGGGGCGTCACTAAACAGCGGAGCAAAGACTATGCGCACAGGCATTAACGAGCTGGACTCCGGTATATCTTCTCTGGAGAAGGGTGTGAGCAGCATGCAGGATGCGTTAAAAACGTTAAACAGCAAGTCCTCCTCGCTGACGAAGGGTTCCGGGGAAGTGCTGGATGCTCTGACAACTATGCAGAGCAATCTTTCCGCTGTGAAAATGTCCACAGAGGAGCTGAAAACATTAAAACAGAGCTCAAAAGATATCAGGGATGCTCTGGACAGCCTTTCTGCAGGTGCGGCCGATCTGGAGAAAAATCTGGGTTATACGCAGTTTAAGGCGTTGATGGAGAAAAACGGCGTGAATCTTGACAGTCTGCAGTCAGGAAACGAATCGGCACAGAGTGACTTCAGCACATTGCTTTCCTCGGTGGAATCAACCGTCGAAAAGCTGAAAAAGACGGAGGGAATGGAAGAAGAAGCAGCGGCGCTGGAAAAACAGCTGGAGGGGCTGCAGTCATATGAGAAACTTTTTGCTGGAAACACCGGAGCTATCGCGGGGATGAAAGAATATCTGGACAGTGTGGAAGGAGGAGCAGATTCTTTGAATGAAGGTCTGTCAGAGTTGTCAGCCAGTTATTCGGATTTTCATACGGGAATATCCGGTCTGACAGATACTCTGCTTACATTATCGGGAAAACTGACAACATTATCCGACGGTGTTGATACGCTGGTTAAAAATTATAAAAAGCTTGACAGCGGGATCAATGAGTATACAGATGGTGTGGCAGCTATTGTTAAGAGTTATAAACAAGTGGTGAGCGGTGTTTCTTCTCTGGCAAAAGGGAGCAAAAAGCTTTTGAAAGGTTCCAGGAATCTGGAAAACGGGACAGAGGAGTTTTATGAGAATCTTTCCGTGCTCTGTGACGGCGCGCTGGAACTCTCTGACGGAACTGGAGAATTGCAGGAAGAAACCGGAACTATGGATAAAGAAGTGCAGGACAGAATAGATACAATTCTAGCTTCTCTGGAAGGAAAAGATACAAAGACAGTCTCTTTTGTGTCACCAAAAAATAAAAATGTAAAGTCTGTGCAGTTCGTTATCAAAACCGCAGCAGTTGAAAAGAAAACAAAAGAAACTGTGGAAAAAGATACGGAGACGCAGGAAGGATTTATTGATAAATTCATAGATTTATTTCGTCCATAAAAGGTCGGACGTTTTCTCTGTAAAGGCGGAGAATGAAAGAAATTCTTAAGAAAGCATTGAAACCTCCGCCTTTCTGTGATAAAATGGCAGAACATGAGAGAGTAGTCGGCACAGATTGTGTGATGAGGTCAACATACTGGAGTAATCCTGGTCTCATCTTAAATGGCGAGACTTATCTGCAGATACAGGTGGGTCTTGTTTTTTTGTGCAAATGCACGGTCGCTGCCCTGCCTTTTCTGCGCAGTAAACCACAGAAAAAGGAGTAAAAAGAGATGAGTATTATTGAGTTGTTTATCATTGCAGTGGGACTTTCTATGGACGCCTTTGCGGTGTCTGTCTGTAAGGGGCTGTCTGTGCCCCGGGCAAAAAAAAGCCATCTTATCATCACAGGTTTATATTTCGGCGGATTTCAGGCGCTGATGCCTCTTATCGGGTATCTGCTGGGCGTCAATTTCCGACATATGATCACCAGCGTGGATCACTGGATCGCATTTATTCTGCTGGCGCTCATCGGCATTAACATGATCCGGGAGGCAAGAGAAGAGTCGGAAGAGCTTGACGCATCCTTTTCCGTGAAGGCGATGCTGCCGCTGGCCATTGCCACCAGCATTGACGCGCTGGCTGTCGGAATTACTTTTGCGTTTCTCCATGTACAGATCGTACCTGCCATTACCTTTATCGGTGTGACTACATTTATACTGTCCGTGATCGGCGTGAAGATCGGTAATCTTTTTGGTGCAAAATATAAGTCATACGCAGAAATCGCCGGAGGAATCGTACTTATTTTACTTGGAACGAAAATTTTATTAGAACATTTGGAAATTTTAGTGTAGAATAGAAGCAGAAGGTCTTTGGCGAGGCTTCCGGCAGGAATCGGAGGCCGGATGTGAAGGACTGAAAATGAAAAGACAGTGATACACAGCTGTGTGCCGGCCAGGTGAGAGCGGGAATCGCGCGCAGGCTGTGGATCTGTATATGAGACGGGAGGATGCTATGAAAAAAATACTCTATGCAGCAGCAGAATGTTCCCCGTTTATCAAGACCGGGGGACTGGGAGCCGTAGTCGGTTCACTGCCTAAACAATTAAAGGAACGGGGCTATGATGTCCGTATTGTACTTCCCGCCTATGAATGTATCGATGAGAAATGGAAAAATCAAATGACGGTCTCTTTGCCGTTCCCGGTTCATATGGGATGGCGGAGACATCCGATCACCATCAACACTCTGGAATATCAGGGAATCACCTGCTATTTCCTCGCCTGTGACCATTATTTTTCCGGGGACAGCCCTTATTCGGAAATGTGGATGGACATCGAGAAGTTCAGCTTCTTTTCTAAAGCTGTGCTGGAGATGCTTTCCTATCTGGAATTTGAGCCGGACATTATTCACTGCCATGACTGGCAGACCGGGCTGATTCCTGTCTATCTGAAAACAGAATACGGCAATAATCCGTACTACAAAAATATTAAAACTGTGATGACTCTTCACAACATGCGTTTTCAGGGAACGACGGATGTGAACACATTAAAAGACATCACCGGGCTTCCGGATGAGGTGTTCGCCTTTGATAAGCTGGAGTTTTACGGGCAGGGCAATATGTTAAAAGGCGGCATCGCCTATGCCGATAAGGTCACCACGGTCAGCAGCACCTACGCCAAAGAGATCCAGGAGCCGGAATACGGAGAGGGACTGGAAGGTCTCCTTCAGTACCGCAAAAATGATCTGAGTGGCATTGTCAACGGCATTGATTATCAGATTTACAGCCCGGTGCAGGATGAATATATCAAATATCATTATAATGCCAATACATTTCGCAGGGCAAAGAAGAAAAATAAAGTGTATCTGCAGAATGAAGCGGGGCTGCCGGCGGACAAAAATATTTTTACCGTCTGCATCATATCCCGGCTCACCGAGCAGAAAGGACTGGATCTTCTGATTCCGCAGCTCAATGATTTCCTGAGCGGCGATGTGCAGCTCTATATCCTTGGCGGCGGAGAGGAGCGCTATGAAGGAATCTTTGCCAGCGTGAAGACCAGATATCCTGACAAAGTTTTCTTTGATGTGAATTATTCCGACGCCATGGCGAAATATATGTACGCCGGCTGTGACGCCACGCTGATGCCGTCGAAGTTTGAGCCGTGCGGACTGTCCCAGCTTATGGCGCTTCGCTACGGTACCGTGCCGATCGTCCGGCTGACCGGCGGTCTTAAGGATACGGTGAAGGTCTATGACAGCAGATATCACACGGGAACAGGTTTCGGTTTTGAGGAATATTCAATGGAAGCGCTGCGGGATACGCTGCAGGAGGCTATGGCCGTATACCGACAGCAGCCGGAAGAGTGGAACCGTATAGCGGAGAGAGGAATGCGGGAGAATTATTCATGGAATACTTCCTGCCTGGAATATGAGAAGCTCTATGCAGGCATGTGATAAAAATTAAATAATATCAGATAACAGAGGACCAGGCAGCCGGAGAAATCATCTCCGGCTGCCTGGTTATTTTATTTGAAAAAAAGGATGTAAATAAATCAGAAAATATGATAATTCACTACAAGTGCCGCAAATACGATGGATACCATCGAAAGAAGTTTGATCAGGATATTGATGGAAGGTCCTGAGGTATCTTTAAATGGATCGCCTACTGTATCGCCGACAACTGCGGCTTTGTGGCATTCACTGCCTTTGCCGCCATGGGCGCCGCCCTCAATGTATTTCTTAGCGTTATCCCAGGCTCCTCCGGCGTTGGCCATGAAGACTGCCATGAGAAATCCGGTGGCTGTGGCGCCTGTAAGAAGACCGATGACACCGTTATAGCCGAGTATCAGGCCGGTAACGACCGGAGTTATGATTGCGAGAAGAGTCGGAGCGATCATTTCCCGGAGACTGGCTTTCGTACAGATATCGACACATTTGGTATAGTCGGCTTCTGCTTTGCCATCCATGAGACCGGTGATTTCTCTGAACTGGCGGCGGACTTCCACAACGATACTCTGAGCAGCCCGTCCTACGGATTCCATGGTAAGGGCGGCGAATACAAATGGAAGACAGGCTCCGATAAAGATTCCCACCAGAACAGTTGGATTCATGACACTCATGTCAAGAGTGATGTCCGCGCCTCCGACTTCCTGTACTTTTTCCACATAGGAAGCGATCAGAGCAAGGGCGGTCAGAGCTGCGGAGCCAATGGCAAATCCTTTGCCGGTTGCGGCTGTTGTATTGCCAAGAGAATCGAGAGCATCCGTACGTTTTCTTACGTCTGCATCCAGACCTGCCATCTCGGCGATGCCGCCGGCATTATCGGCAATTGGTCCGTAGGCATCTGTAGCCAGAGTGATTCCCAGAGTCGACAACATTCCCACTGCGGCCAAAGCGATACCATAAAGACCTCTGGTGGAATCAATGAATCCGCCGGAGAAAGAATAAGCAGCCATGACGCAGACAGCGATAATGATGATAGGAACAGCTGTTGATAACATTCCAAGACTTAAACCGCCAATGATAATCGTTGCAGACCCGGTTTCCGACTGACCGGCCAGATTCTGCGTCGGTTTATATGTATCTGATGTAAAATATTCAGTGAAAAAGCCAATGAGCACACCTGCAAGAAGTCCGGCGAGAATGGCGAAATAAAAACCAATGAAATCCTTACCCAGAACAAACCATACTACCGGAAAAGCAACGACGGCAATAAGAATCGCACTGGTGTTTGTGCCGCGGCGGAGAGCTTTAAGAAGCGTACTCTGTTCTGTACTTTCTCCGGTCTTTACAAGAAGAGAGCCGATGATGGAGGCCAGAACACCCACAGCTGCAAGAATCATAGGAATGACCACGGCGTTGACACGATCTACGGATTCGATCCGGTTAAAGGCAATAACACCCAGAGCACATGCGGATAATACGGAGCCAACATAAGATTCATATAAGTCTGCGCCCATGCCGGCAACGTCACCTACATTATCGCCTACGTTGTCAGCGATAACGGCCGGGTTTCTGGGATCATCCTCCGGGATACCGACCTCAACCTTGCCCACAAGGTCTGCACCCACATCGGCAGCTTTCGTATAAATACCGCCGCCCACACGGGCGAACAGCGCCATGGAAGATGCGCCCATACCAAAGGTCAGCATAGTACTTGTGATATCTTCGATTGGAAGCTTAAATACCAGACGTAAGAGAAGATACCAGATGGAAATATCCAGAAGTCCCAGACCAACCACCGTAAATCCCATAACGGAGCCGGCGGAGAAAGCAACATTCAGACCCTTATTCAGTCCGCTCTGACAGGCCGCTGCCGTTCTGGCGTTGGCTCTTGTGGCGATCTGCATTCCCACGAAACCCGACAATCCGGAAAAGAATCCTCCGGTCAGGAAAGCAAACGGAACGAACCAGGTCAGAAAACCAAGAACTGCCATAATAAAGAGGATGATAAACATTCCTGCAAAGAACGCGATCAGAATCTTATACTGACGTCTCAGATAAGCCATAGCTCCCTGATGGATCAATGAAGAAATTTTTTTCATCCTGTCATTTCCTTCCGGAAATCCCAGTACCTTTTTTGCTCTGCTGGCTGCAAATAAAAGTGCGATAACAGAGCCGAACAATGTTAATAAAGCCAATTGATTATCCATTCATTTTTCCCCCTTTTTGAACGGTTTTTATGTTATTTATTATAACACTTTTACTAAAAATGGTGAAGATATTTCTGAAATTATTTGTTTTTTTAACAAAAAATACCGATACCTATTGAAATTTTAAAGAAAAGTTTTGATATTTATATGATGTTTGCTACTTTTTCTGAACATAAAAAGAACACTTGTTCTACATATAAAAGTATGTTATAGTATAATTAATTGAAAGAAGAAAAAGGACAGACAGGAGATGGCAGCAAATGTTAAAAGCATATAAATACAGAATATATCCTGATAATGTGCAAAAGGTGCAGATTGCAAAAACATTTGGCTGCTGCCGTTTTGTTTATAATCAGACACTCGCATATCGAAAAGAAAGATATGAAAAAGAGAAAAGATATGTCAGTAAAACAGACTGTAATAATTACTGCAACAGAGAATTAAAGAAAGAATATGAATGGCTGAGGGATGTGGATAAATTTGCTCTGACAAATGCAATCTATAACATGGATTCTGCCTATCAGAAATTTTTTAAAGAACATAGAGGGTATCCGAAGTTTAAGAGTAAACACGACAACCATAAATCATACACAACAAATTTTACGAACGGAAATATAGCGGTAGATTTTGAGAAGGGTAAGGTAAAACTGCCGAAATTAAAAGAAGTGAAGGCAAAACTGCACAGAGATTTTAGCGGTCAGATAAAATCGGTCACCGTATCGCAAGTGCCAAGCGGGAAATACTATGTATCAATATTGGTGGAAACAGAGCATGGAGAATTACCGCATACAAAGAAGGAGATTGGTCTGGATTTGGGAATTAAGAATTTGTGTATCACATCAGACGGAAGGAAATACGAAAATCCAAAGATAATAAAAAAATATGAGAAAAAACTAGCAAAATTGCAAAGGCAGCTGGCACATAAAGAAAAAGGCAGCAGTAATTATTATAAGACAAAGAAAAAAATAGCGTTATGCCATGAGAAAATCACAAATATAAGAAAGGATCATTTGCATAGGATAACCCATGAGATCATCAGCGAGAACCAAGTGATAGTCTCTGAGAATCTGCGGATAAAAAATATGGTAAAAAATCATCATCTGGCAAAATCCATAATAGATGTATCGTGGTATGAACTGACAAGGCAATTAGAGTATAAGGCAAAATGGAACGGAAGAAGGTACATAAAAATAGACACATATTATGCCAGTAGCCAGTTATGTTCCGTTTGCGGTTATCAGAACAGGGACATAAAAAATCTATCTGTAAGGAAGTGGGTATGTCCAAAATGCGGAGAAATGCATGACAGAGATATAAATGCGGCGAAAAATATATTAGCCGAAGGATTACGTCAGATAGCATAAAAAATACGTAGGGCAGGGACTGCCCGAATCAACGCCTGTGGAGATAGTAGGTTACGAGGTTGATGAAGCAGGAAACTCAATGACTTTAGGCAATGGGTAGTTCACAATAATTTCGTTGTCAAATATAATGGGTAAAAAGAAATAAAAGGAGTAAAAAATGAGATACGAAGGAAATATTTACCGTCCTCCCAGTGAGGCACGCAGCCTGATTATTCAGGTGACTGTCGGATGCAGTCACAATCGCTGCACGTTCTGCAATATGTATAAAGATAAGAAGTTCCGTATCCGCCATAAAGAAGAAGTGTTGCTGGATTTGGATGAAATGTCCGAAATATACGGGGAATTGCCGCTGCGTATCTTCCTTGCAGATGGCGATGCTCTTGTACTGAAAACGGAAGATTTGCTGGATATCCTAAGATATATAAAGATAAAATTCCCATTTTGTCAGCGGATCACAGCTTACGCTACAGTGCAGGATATTCTGCGGAAAGGAGACGAGGAGCTTGCGCTGCTGAAAAAGGAAGGGCTTTCCATGGTCTATGTGGGCGCGGAGACCGGCGACCCGGTGATACTCACTCACGTGAAAAAAGATGTGACAGTGGAACAGATGATACAGGCGGCAGAGAAGCTGAAACGGTGCGGCATAAAGCTGTCCCTCACCCTCATTTCGGGTCTGGGCGGCAGGGAACGCCTGAAAGAACACGCGCTGGAGTCGGCCCGTCTGGTCTCTGCCATGAAACCGGAATATCTGGGATTCCTGACGCTGATGCTGGAGAAGGGCGCGCCGATTCTTTCCGAGATTCGCGCCGGCAGCATGACTCTCCTCACGCCGGACGATGTGATGGAAGAGACGAAACTGTTTCTCAGCCATGTGGACTCCGAGGGAACCATTTACCGCGCCAATCACGCTTCCAACTACCTGGCGTTAAAAGGCACGTTAAACCGGGACATTCCGGCCATGCTGGCGCAGGTGGAAGAGGCGGAGAAAAGACAGGGCTATAAGGCAGAACGATACAGGATGTTGTAACAGGAGGAACATATGCTTTATGATAAAGCCATGTCGACAGTCTTTCTATGATATTTCCTGGATTCCGCTGATGTCCGGCTCAATGGTCATGGAGTAGTTGGTGTGGTAGATCACGAAGCCCGGTTTTGCCTGCGGCGGTTTTTTTAGATTCCGTCGTTCAGTGTAGTCCACCTCCACCTTCGGGGCGTCTTTGCCCTTGGAATAGTAGGCTGCCAGGCGGGCGGCCTCCTCATAGGTGCGGTCCGGCAGCTCCGAGGCTGTCTCCAGCTTGACGATCACGTGGGAGCCGGCCATTTTTTTGGCGTGGAACCACATGTCTTTGCCGTTGGCAAACTTGAATGTCAGCTCTTCGTTCTGGAAGTTATTTTTTCCCACGTACATATGGAAGCCGTCCGAGGAAATGTAATGGAACGGCTTGCTTTTGGCCTTGTTTTTCTTTTTGCCGCGGTTCTGACCGTGGCGTTTTACATAATTATATTCCATCAGCTCTTCCTTGATCATGGCAAGGTCATTTTCGTCCCGGGCAATCTCCAGAGCATTGCTGATGGACTCCAGATGGAGAAGCTCTGCACGGGTTTCTTCCACGAGGGTGGAGAGCGCCTCGTAGGTCCGTTTGAGCTTTCCGTAACGATCAAAATATTTCTTTGCATTTTCCATGGCGTCAAGCTGCGGATCCAGAGGAATGGTGATCTCCTGCCCGTCATAATAGTTGACGCAGGTCAGCTCCTTCTGCCCCGGCTGCGCCTCGTAACCGTAGGTGTGGAGCAGCTCTCCGTAAATCTTATATTTCTCTTTTTTATCAGTATCTGACAGCTGCTTTCTCTGCAGATCATATTTCTTGGCAGTCCGCTCGATGGCGTTGGAGACGATCCGGCGCAGGTCGGTGGACTTCTGACGGATTCTTGTCACCACTTCTTTTTCCGAATAGAAGGTGCGCAGCACCTCAGAGATAGAATCAAAGTTCTTCGTCTCCATATCCGGATACATGGTAAACGGCAGGCTGGCAAATTCCACCGGCGCCTTGCCCTGATAAACGATATTCGGCTGATACTGGTGCTCCTCGATCTGCGTCCGCAGACGGACGAGCTCTCCGTAAAGGGCGGTCTGTTCTTCCGGCGAGAGGGACGCCATGGCGGCGCTGCCGTCGATACCCGTCCGGTAACAAAGCTCGCTGGCAAACACCGGGCTGATGCCGGAAAGACTGGTATAGATACCCTTTTGCACGGTGGAAGCTTTTTTCAGCAGAACACGCTCCATCCACTCCGGAGTGACGGCATCAAGGGACACCTTGTCATGCACCGGCGGCGCCATGTAAGTCCGCCCCGGAAGAACTTCACGCACAGAGCTGATCTGATGGGAAATGTGCTTGATGCTGTCGATGATCATTCCCGCGTCATCGAGAAAGATGATGTTGCTGTGCTTGCCCATGATCTCAACGACCAGCTTCTTCTGACACAGATCTCCCAGCTCATTGAGATGTTCGATGGATATCTCCATGATTCGTTCCATGCCCGGCTGGCCCACCCCCGTGATCCGTCCGTTGCTGATATGCTTCCGCAGCAGCATGCAAAAATTCGGCGCGGTCAGCGGGTTCGCCTTATTATCCGGCGTAAAATAGACCAGCGGCAGACTGGCGCTGGCCGACAGCAGCAGCCGGTACGTTTCCTTCTGATTCTTTACAACCAGCAGCAGCTCATCGGCCTCCGGCTGATAAATTTTATAGATACGCCCGCCGGTAAGCAGACGATTCATATCATAAACAATATTGGAAATGACAATTCCGTCAAAAGCCATATATATTCCTCCTGTGAAAACTGCGGCGCCCGGTACATTTCCTGAGAAATGCACCGGCTTGCAGTACATTTTTACGAAAGCTCTGCCAAAAGGCAAAAATCCTTATGTACTATACCATAGACGGAAGGAGGATGTCAAAAGAAGCGGAATTGTGAAAATATTCTATTTTTATACCTTCTGAATTATGATAAAATAAAACAATACCATTCACAAAAAGAAATTACAGGAAGAGGTTGCGGCTCATGGTGAAGCAAGAGGTGAAGCCAAAAAGGCCAGAGAAACCGCTTTTCGGCTGCGCTGCATGAATTATCCGGTGGAGCTGATAGCCGAGATTGTTGATGTGCCAATTGCCAGGATAGAGGCGTGGTTTTCTGCGGAGCAGATGCACAATAATTTTGATTGAAATATCAAATTGTAAACAGGGACAGAGTTTCAGGGGCTTTGTCCCTGTTTCTTTTGCGTGGATGAGTGGATGATATATCCGGTAAATCCGTGCGGACATTTTGGAAATGAAAAAAATTTATTAATTTGAAAAAAATACAAAAAATCTGTCACAAAACGCCTGCAAAACCGTTTCATATATGAAAGCAGATAAAAACGCTGCAGGCCTGCGAACGTCTGTTTTCAAAACAGATAGATTTACAGAAAAAAATACCTTTTAAAGGAATTATCAGATGCGGAGGAGAGATGTAACTATGATTGCTTACCTGGAATTGCTGGACACGCCGGAGGAAAAGGCGGCATTTCAAACATTATATGAAATGTACGTACAAAAGATGTATCAGATTGCTTTTCGCATCACGGGCAATGAAGTATCCGCGGAGGACATGGTTCATGAGACCTTTTTGTCCCTGACAAAGCATATGGACAAACTTGACAATGTGCAAAGCCGCCGGACATGGAATTATATACTCACGGCACTGAAACATCATTGTTTTGATCTGCTGGAAAAGCAGAAGCGGGTGGCCCCTTATTGTGACGAAGATGATGTACGTGTTCCGGGAGAATCGGGGCCTGAGGCTGAACTGATCGGGCAGGACAAAAGGCATTGATAGCTGATCTGGTCTGTCAGCTCTCGTATCCATATAAAGAGGTGCTGTATCTGCAATATTATAATGAAATGAAAGTAAAAGAGATTGCAGCTCTGCTTCAGATCAGGCCTGATTATGTGAGACAGGTTGCACGAAGAGCGAAGGAGCAGCTTAGAAAGAAAATGACAGAAATGGGGTATGAAAGATGAAAAAACAGATGTTGGATGAGCATATTTTAAAAGAGGCTGTATGTATGGCTGCGGAGAGGGAATTGGATAATCTTGACACAGAGATGCAAAACAAGTATCATACATTTACACCGCAGTTTGAGGAGAAAATGCAGAGATTACTGCAGGAGAATACGCACATTTTCGGAAATGAAAAAGTTTCGTTCCTGCAAAAACTGCAAAAATCCAGAAAAAAAAGAGAGAAACACCATATATTTGCGGGAAGTCGTTATATTTTGGTGGCTGTACTTTTAATGGTGCTGGCATCTGCCGCGGCACTTGCCAGTGAAGATGTGCGGGAGGGGTTAAGGAAACTGAGTATTCAGTTTTCCTCAAACGGCGTTTCCATTGAAGGAGCTAAAAATGAGAATGCAGCAGAAGGAAATAGCGCAGATGACGAACAGCCGTTTCGTGCTTATAGATGGAAGAACGTGCCGGAAGGGTATCATTTGGTGAATGAGACGGAAGAACCGGAAAGCAGAATGTATACAGTATGGTACCAGAATAAAGAAGAAAATAATTTGCATTTCATGCAGCATGACGCATCGATATATACGGTGACTATCACGTGCAATGAAGAAGAGGGATACAAAAGAAAAATCGATCTGAACGGCACAGAAGCCTACTCTGTATCCAGCGGCCGGGATAATTCGATTTTCTTTGAAAAGGATGGATACATATTTACTATCATGTCGGAACAGCCGGAAGAGATTATTGTGGAGTGGATCAAAAATTCCGGAATTCTTCAGGAGTAAAATGGAACGTATATAAAATGATGCGGCAGATATATATGAGATAAATATAAGTTAATTTGGAGGGGAAGATGATTTTAAATCTTGTTTTTGGTATTTTATTTTTTGTCATATTAACAATATGCCTGGTAACGGCGTTGGCAGAACATTTCAGATGGGATGTGTCGGAAATTATAAAGTTTCTGGCAATGGCAGCCACATTCATTGTTTTTTTAACCGTGCTGCTTTTTCCGCTGCCGCTGTCGCAGGATGAGCTAGGTTTCGCTGGCATCAACATAATTCCCTTTAAAACCATAGCTGGATATATTATTTCGGCGGTAAGGGACGGCATGATTGGAACAGCACTCTCTCAGATTTGTGGGAATATTCTTTTGTTTTTCTTTCTTATGAGCGTGTTGGGATGGTATATGCGTCTGTATAGTTTACGCGCATATATTAAATGGCTTTTGACTTTTGCTGTTATGGCGGAAGGAATCCAGGCTGTGGTTAGTTTGTTTCTGGGATATCTGTACCGGAGCATTGATATTGATGATATGATCTTGTATATCATTGGTGGTTTACTGTCTTATGCGTGGCTGGGGAGATATGCGAAGGAAAGTGAATAATTGCACAGCAAAAAGAAAAAGGTGACGAGTATGCAGGAGGAAACAGGGACAGAGTTTCAGGGGCTTTGTCCCTGTTTCTTTGGTTGTATTAGTGCCTGGAGCAGGGTACTATTTTTTGACATAGATTTTCTGCTGTGGTACTATAAAACAATCCCGTGCCGGATGGCATTGTATGTACGGACAGAAAGGAGCAAAGAGCTATGAGTAAGATAGAAAACGGAGAAATTCGTGAGATTGGCAGTAATATAATCTGGCAGGACCGGAAGCATCATCTGTGGTTTCCAATCAGTTTTACAAAGTATTCCGTGGGGGACGGCAGACTGTATATTAATTCCGGGCTGCTTTCCTCGAGAGAAGACGAGTGTCTGCTGTACCGGATCACGGATATCAGCCTGACGAGGAGTCTCGCGCAGAGGATTTTTGGAACGGGGACCATTGAGATGAATACGAAGGACCAGTCCACACCGCTGATCCGGCTGGAAAATATCGCTCACTCGGTGGAAGTGAAACGAATGCTCAGTAATCTCATTGAGAAAGAACGGGAAGAGAAGAAAGTGGTTGGCCGCGACATGTACGGAGCTGCCGGGCATCTGGATGATATAGAATATGGAAATGAACCGCAGGATCTTGATTTATAAAAGCTGCGCCGGCTGCCGGTAAAAGGAATCCAGACCGGTAAATCCCAGCCGAAATCCCAGTTGGCAGCTAACAAAATCCCGACTGGCAGACGATAAAAAGATTGACAAGCGGGAGGAAGAAAGGTATAATCGAGATTGCATCGCTGCGTTACCACTGCATTGCGATAAAGTAAAATGTTTAGACAGGGAGAGACTTTTATTTATGAAGGAAAAATTACTTCACACCCCGGAGGGCGTCAGAGATATTTATAATTCTGAATGTAAGAAGAAGACAGCGCTGGAGCGCAGACTGCATCAGGTGCTGGCGCTTTACGGCTATCAGGATATCGAGACGCCGGCCTTCGAGTTTTTTGATATATTTAACAGTGATACGGGAACGGTGAGCTCCCGGGAGATGTTCAAGTTTTTTGACAGGGATAATAATACTTTGGTGCTGCGGCCGGATATGACGCCGTCCATCGCCAGAAGCGTGGCAAAATATTACAGCGACTGTACATTTCCGCTGCGGCTTTCTTATGTGGGCAATACATTTCTTAATAACAGAAGTTATCAGGGTAAGCTGGCGGAGAAGACAGAGCTGGGCGCCGAGTATATCAACGACGATTCGCCGGAGGCGGACGCCGAGGCCATCGTCATGATGATCGACTGTTTCCTGGAAGCCGGCCTGAATGATTTCCGTATTGATATCGGTCAGAGTGAGTTTTACAGAGGAATCATGGAGGCGCTGGACGTATCCGACGAGGTAAAGGCGCAGATCCATGAATATATTGAGAATAAGAATTCTCTGGGTATGGAACTTCTGCTGGCGGATCTGCCTATGAAGGACTGCTACCGGAATATTTTGCTGGAATATAACGAGCTGTACGGAGACGTGTCCATGCTTGAGCAGGCGAAAAAGCTGACGGTGAATCCGAGATGCCAGGCAGCCATCGAGCGTCTGGAGCAGGTCTATGAGGTGATCTGTCATTACGGCTACGAGAAATATGTAAGCTTTGACCTTGGCATGGTCAATCATTTTGATTACTACACAGGCATTATTTTCAGAGGATATACTTACGGAACCGGAGACGCCATCGGAAAAGGAGGCCGGTATGACAATCTGCTCATGCAGTTTGGTAAAAATGCACCGGCCATCGGTTTTACCATTCTGGTGGATGATATGCTTTCTGCTCTGGACAGGCAGAATATCCCGGTTTCCATCCGTGAATTTGAGTATTCCGTACTCCTTTATAATAGAAAGGATATGTCGACGGCCATCGGTCTTGCCATGGAAATGCGAACCGGCGGAGATAAGCTGGAGTGCATCTGCATGAAGGAAGACCAGCAGGCAGGGGATTATATTTCCTTCGCGAAAGCGCAGGGCGCCCGGGCGGTGTTTGTCCTGGACGGGGATGCGCTGATCATCCATGATTTTTCTGCCGGCAGAGTGGCACAGACCAGTCTGACTAATTTCAGGAGGGAGTACTAGAATGCGGTATTTAACATTTGCCCTGGCGAAAGGGCGTCTGGCAAAAACGACCATGGCCATGTTTGAGGAGCTGGGAATCACCTGCGAGGCCATGAAAGATAAAGATACGAGAAAGCTGATTTTTGTCAATGAAGAGCTGAAGCTCAAGTTCTTCCTGGCAAAGGCGTCGGACGTGCCGACCTATGTGGAGTACGGCGCGGCGGATATCGGCGTGGTCGGCGAGGACACGATTCTGGAGGAGGGAAGGAATCTTTATGAGGTGATGGATCTGGGATTTGGAAAGTGCCGTATGTGCGTCTGCGGCCCGGCGTCCGCCAGAGAGAAGCTCAAACACGGAGAGCTGATTCGCGTGGCGTCCAAGTATCCGCACATCGCCAAGGATTACTTCTATAATAAGAAGTTTCAGACCGTGGAGATCATCAAACTGAATGGTTCCGTGGAGCTGGCGCCGATCGTGGGCCTTTCTGAGGTAATCGTGGATATCGTGGAGACCGGCTCCACGCTCCGTGCCAACGGCCTTGAGGTGCTGGAAGAGATCTGTTCCCTTTCCGCCCGGATGGTGGTCAATCAGGTAAGTCTCAAAATGGAGCAGGAGCGGATCCGCAAGCTGATCCAGGATCTGCGGGCGTTAAAGGCGGTATAAGAAAAAAGAAATAATAATGTGGAGGAAAACAATGCGAGTTGTAAAGATAGATAAGCAGACGACGGAAAATATATTGAGCGACCTGCTCAAAAGAAGTCCCAATCAGTACGACTCCTACGCGGACAGTGTGCAGGAGATTCTTGACGCTGTGAAGGCGAAGGGGGACGAAGCGCTGTTCGGCTACACGGAGAAGTTTGACGGCTGCAGGCTGACGCCGGAGACTTTGCAGGTGACGGAGGAGGAGATCGCCGCCGCTTATGAAAAGGTGGGCGACGAGCTGGTAGGAGTCATTCGCAAATCCCTCGCCAACATCCGTGAATATCATGAGAAACAGAAACAGTACAGCTGGTTTGATTCCAAACCGGACGGAACGATCCTTGGACAAAAGGTAACGGCGCTGGCTTCCGTGGGCGTGTATGTACCTGGCGGAAAAGCGGCGTATCCGTCTTCGGTTCTTATGAATATCGTGCCGGCCCAGGTGGCAGGCGTGGAGAAGATCGTCATGGTGACGCCGCCGGATAAGAACGGTGAAGTGACGCCGGCGACATTGGTGGCGGCTCACGAGGCGGGAGCGACCCACGTATATAAGGTAGGAGGCGCTCAGGCCATCGCGGCTCTGGCTTACGGCACGGAATCCATCGCCAAAGTGGACAAGATCGTGGGACCTGGAAACATTTACGTGGCTCTTGCCAAGAAAGCTGTGTACGGTCATGTGAGTATTGATTCCATCGCGGGACCAAGTGAGATTCTGGTACTTGCCGATGAGACTGCCAACCCACGTTTTGTGGCGGCGGATCTGCTTTCCCAGGCGGAGCATGACGAGCTGGCCAGCGCCATACTGGTGACCACCAGCGAAGAACTGGCCGCTCAGGTGGAAAAAGAGATTGAAGGATTCTTACAGACTCTGTCCCGGGCAGACATCATCCGGAAGTCTCTGGATAATTTCGGCTACATGCTGGTGGCGGACACCATGGAAGAGGCCATTGAGGTGACCAACAACATTGCCTCCGAACATCTGGAGATCGTCACAGCCAATCCGTTTGAAGTGATGACAAAAATCCGCAATGCGGGAGCCATCTTCCTTGGCTCTCACAGCTCCGAGCCGCTGGGCGATTACTTTGCGGGGCCGAATCACGTGCTGCCGACCAACGGCACGGCGAAGTTCTTCTCCCCGTTGAGCGTGGACGATTTCATCAAGAAATCAAGTATCATTTACTATTCAAAGGAAGCGCTGCAGCCAATCCATAAGGATATCGAAACATTTGCCAAGGCGGAACATCTGACGGCTCACGCCAATTCCATCGCTGTTCGTTTTGAGGAGGAAGAGGGCAATGAGTGAGAGACGGGCACATATTGAGAGGATAACCAAAGAGACAAAGATCGTCATGGATCTGAATCTGGATGGCAGCGGACAGGCAGATATCCATACGGGCATTGGATTTTTTGACCATATGCTGAACAGTTTTGCCCGCCATGGTTTTTTTGACCTGACTTGTCATGTGGAGGGAGATCTGGAAGTGGACTGCCATCACACCATTGAGGATACCGGCATCGTGCTGGGCCAGGCCATCGCGGAGGCTGCCGGAGATAAGAAGGGCATCCGCCGCTATGGTAATTTTCTACTGCCCATGGACGAAACGCTGGTGCTTTCGGCAGTGGATCTGTCCGGACGGCCGTATCTGGTCTGCGACCTGCCGTTTACAGTGGAAAAGGTCGGCGGATTTGACACAGAGATGGTGCGGGAGTTTTTCTACGCGGTGTCTTACAGCGCTGCCATGAATCTGCACTTGAAACTGATGCACGGGGTGAACAACCACCACATCATGGAAGCAGCCTTCAAGGCATTTGCCAAGGCTCTTGATGAGGCGGTGTCCTATGACAGCCGGATTACTGATGTGCTGTCCACGAAGGGCTCCCTTTAATGGATACGGAGGAAATGTACGATGGAATATATTACATTGATTGCACGGATGCCGGCGGACGCCAGTCCGGAGCAGACAGAGGAAACGGCCCGGTATTTTGACAACTGCGGCGCCGATGAACTGTATTATTATGATGCGCAGTCCTTTGAAAAAGGGCAGGAAGAAGACATAAAAACCATGCAGGCCATCTGCCGCAGCGCCGATATCCCGCTGAATGTCTGTGCGAAAGTGAAACGTTTTGAGGACGTGAAGAAAATGATCTACGCCGGTGCGAAGCGGGTGTTCATAAAGACAGAAGGCGAAGATAATCTTGACGCGGTGAAGGAAGCTTCCGACCGGTTCGGGGCTGACAGAATCTATCTGTATCTGGAGATGGGTAATTCGCCGGATATGGAAGCTTGTCTGCTCCGCTCCAGAAAAGCGGTGGAAGAGGAAGGCTTCGGCGGTATCGTACTGGCCGGAGAATTTATGGACAGCAGTTATGTCCAGGCAGCGGATTTCCTGAAAGTAAAGCTTGACGTGCCGGTCTTTATCATGGCTGAGACTGTGGATGCTGTTGTTACGGCGGATCTGCTGAAAATGAGCATGGCGTCGGGAGTGGTGCTGGGATGCCCGGAGAAGGTATCGGATTTCATGGAGATAAAACAATATTTGAAAACACAGAAGCTCCCGGTTAACACCTTTGAGACGGCCATTGCTTTTGAGGACTTTAAATTAAACAGTGACGGCATGATTCCGGTCATCACCCAGGATTATAAGACCGGAGAGGTGCTGATGCTTGCTTACATGACAAAGGAATCCTTTGAGAAGACCATTGCCACCGGCAAGATGACTTACTACAGCCGCAGCCGGCAGGAGCTTTGGACCAAAGGCGACACCTCCGGTCACTATCAGTATGTGAAATCACTGACGCTTGACTGCGACAATGATACGATTCTGGCGAAGGTGGCGCAGATCGGGGCAGCCTGCCATACAGGCAGCCGTACCTGTTTCTTTAAAGAACTTGTCCGGAAGGAATATGACGACCGCAATCCACTGGCTGTCTTCGAGGATGTGTTTGCCACGATCCTGGACCGGAAAGAGCATCCGAAGGAAGGATCTTACACCAACTACCTGTTTGACAAGGGAATCGACAAGATTCTTAAAAAGGTCGGAGAGGAAGCGACGGAGATTGTGATCGCATCCAAGAATCCGGACGCCGAAGAATTGAAATACGAGATCTGTGATTTTCTTTATCATATGATGGTACTCATGGCGGACAGGGGCGTCACATGGAAGGATATTACAGATGAGCTGGCGCAAAGACATTAAGTCACAAATTACGGATGCAGGCAAATAATAGAAAAAAATACTTGCTTAATCAAAATATCGGTGTTATAGTATAGAGGATAACGGTAGATGATAAGAGTGGGCACAGGCCCACTCTTATTGTTTGTGTGGAAAGAGGTGAGATCAACATGAAAAGAACAGAGATTGTTGCAAGAGCAGAAGAATTGGCGGCGCCGATCATTGATGAGAATGATTTTGAGCTTGTCGATGTAGAATATGTAAAGGAAGGCGCCAACTGGTATCTGCGGGTCTATGCAGACAAGGAAGGCGGCATTACTATTGATGACTGTGTACTCATCAGCCGTGCACTGGAGCAGAAACTGGATGAGGAGGACTTTATCAAAGACCCGTATATTCTGGAAGTAAGCTCTCCGGGACTGGGCAGACAGCTTAAGAAAGATAAAGATTTCAGACGGAGTCTGGGAGAAAAGGTGGAATGTAAGCTGTACAAAGCCGTTGATAAACAGAAAGAATTCGAGGGGATTCTCAAGGATTTTACGGAAGAGACAGTGACCCTTGCCACGGACGGCGGGGATGTGGTTATAAACAGAAGTGATATTGCGGCCATACGTCTGGCCATTGATTTCTGACGATACGTATAGCAGGAGGATACGACAAAATGAGTGAATTAATCGATGCTCTTAATCAGTTACAGAAAGAGAAAAATATCGAAAAAGAAGTGATCATGCAGGCAATCGAGGATTCGCTGGTGGCAGCCTGTAACAGAGACTTTGGAAAAAATGCCATCGTGAAGGTCAATATGGACAGAGAAACCGGAGATATTTCTGTTTTCGTGGAGAAGACAGTTGTGGAAGAAGTGGAAGATCCGGCCACAGAGATCAGTCTTGAAGACGCAAAGATGAGGGATTTCCATTATGATCTGGGAGATGTGGTAAACATCGAGGTGACTCCGAAGAATTTCGGACGTATTGCTGCCCAGCACGCCAGAAGCGTTATTGTCCAGAAGATCAAAGAAGAAGAGCGGAGAGTCCTTTTTGAACATTTCTCCCATAAAGAGAAAGATATCGTGACCGGTGTGGTACAGCGGTATAATGGAAAGAACATCTGCATCAGTCTGGATGACAAGACTGACGCCGTGCTCACCGAGAAAGAGCAGGTGAAAGGTGAGGTCTTCCATCCGACAGACCGGATTAAGTTATATATTATAGAGGTAAAGGATACTAACAAAGGACCGAAGATTCTTGTGTCAAGAACGCATCCGGAACTGGTAAAACGTCTCTTTGAAAAAGAGGTTGCAGAAGTTTATGACGGAACTGTGGAGATTAAGAGCATAGCCAGGGAGGCCGGCTCACGTACTAAGATCGCGGTGGCGTCCAACGACCCGAATGTGGATCCGGTCGGTGCCTGCGTTGGTATCAACGGCGCCCGTGTCAATGCCATCGTCAACGACTTAAAGGGCGAGAAGATCGATATTATCACATGGAGCGATGATCCGGCTGTTCTGATTGAAAATGCGTTAAGCCCTTCTAACGTTGTTTCTGTGGACGTTGATACAGAGGAGAAGAGCGCCCGCGTGGTTGTTCCGGATTATCAGCTTTCCCTTGCCATCGGTAAAGAGGGACAGAACGCCCGTCTGGCTGCGAAGCTGACTGGATACAAGATCGATATCAAGAGCGAGAGTCAGGCAGCCGAGCTGCAGGAAGAGCTGGATTTTGACGATTCCTTTGACGATATGGATGATTCTGATGAGTACGCAGATGAAGCCGCTGACGGCGCAGAGAACTACGACGGCGCAGACGATTACGCTGATGACAATTATGATGCAGACAGTGATGAGTATGCGGACGACGGGTATGACGAAGCTGACAGCGACGAGTACGGCGACGAGGATTACGACGAGACCGCTGCGGACAATGAGTCTGAAGAAAAGAAGTTCGAAGAATAAGAATGACTGACTGGTGACAGAGTATGGGAAAAAAGATACCGTTAAGACAGTGTGTGGGCTGTCGGGAAATGAAGCCGAAAAAAGAATTGATACGCGTTATTAAAACGCCGGAAAACGAAGTTCTCCTTGATGTGAATGGCAAGACAAACGGCCGTGGGGCTTATCTTTGTTTTTCCACCGGGTGTCTTCAGAAAGCAAAGCGTTCAAAAGGACTGGAACGTTCCCTGAAAATTGCCATTCCAGAAGAAATCTATCATCGTTTAGAGGAGGAGTTGAAGCAATTTGACACAGAGAGACAGAGTATTATCCATGCTGGGAATGGCCGCGAGGGCCGGCAGGATTGAGAGCGGCGAGTTTTCAACAGAAAAAGCTGTGAAGTCCGGCCGCGGGCGGCTGGTGATTGTGGCGGAAGATGCCTCCGACAATACGAAAAAAATGTTTAAAAATATGTGTGATTATTACAAAGTACCCCTTGTGGTCTTTGGCACAAAAGAGGAATTAGGGCATTGGATCGGGAAAGCATACAGGGCTTCCATCTGTATCTTAGATGAAGGTTTTGCAAAGGCAGTGTTGAAAAAAATTAATCTAAATATGGAGGTGTAGCGGATGCCAAAAATGAGAGTACATGAAGTAGCAAAGTTATATAATAAAAGCAGTAAAGAAGTCATTGCTGCATTAAAGCAGCAGGGAGTAGAAGTACAGAGCCATATGAGCACAGTTACAGAGGAAAATGTTTCAAAATTAAAGGGAGTCTTCCAGCCGTCCGGCGCGGAGAAAAAAGCTGCTCCGGCACAGGAGAAGACCGTGGCAGAACATGGAAAACGCAGAGAGGAAGCGAAGGAAAAACCGCAGCAAAACCGCGGCGGCCGCAATAATGATAACGGAAGAAATAATGATGGAAACCGCAGCGGCCGGGACAATCGCGGTGACGGAAAAAATGACAATCGCGGCGACAGAAATAATCGCAGCGGCAATCGCCGTCAGGACGGCGGCCGGGATAACCGCGGCGACGTAAACCGCAATGGCCGTGGTAATGACAACCGCAATAATAACCGGAATAACGAAGGTAATCGCGGAAACCGCGATGGCGGCCGCAATCAGGGCGGTCGGGGTAATGACGGCGGTCGCAGCCAGAATAACCGTGGCGGTGACGGAAATCGCCGGAATAACGACAGAAAAAACCGCAATAAATCCATGCTGGGCGGAGATACGCCAATCAATGCAAAGGAAACAAGAAACGGGAAAGAAAACCGTCACGACATTAACAGAGAACACAGTCGGGAGAATCAGAACAGGAATGAAGATTCTAGAGATTCACGCGGCGGCCGCAACAACCGCCGGAATAATAACCGGAATAATAACTTTAATAATAACAATAACCAGAAACGGAATAAAAATAAAGGCAAACAGCCTGTGATCCAGCAGCCGGTAAAACAGGAGGAGCCAAAGGAAGAGGTTATCCGTAATATTACCCTGCCGAACCCGGTTTCATTAAAAGAGCTGGCTGAGGCATGTAAAGTAACCCCTGCGGTAATCATTAAGAAGCTGTTCCTGGCAGGACAGATGGTTACTATCAATACCGAGTTTACTTTTGACGAGGCGGCGGAGATTGCTCTGGAGTACAACTGTATCGCTGAGGAAGAGGTACAGGTGGATGTGATCGAGGAGCTTCTCAAAGAGGAAGAGGACGATGAGAGCACTCTGGTGGGCCGTCCGCCGGTTGTCTGCGTTATGGGTCACGTTGACCACGGTAAAACTTCACTGCTGGATGCCATTCGTTCCACCCACGTGACTGAGGGCGAGGCCGGAGGAATCACCCAGCATATCGGTGCTTACGTGGTAAACATCAACGATGAGAAAATCACCTTCCTGGATACGCCGGGACATGAGGCGTTCACTTCCATGCGTCTTCGTGGAGCACAGGCGACAGATATCGCCGTTCTCGTGGTAGCGGCTGACGACGGCGTGATGCCGCAGACCGTTGAGGCCATCAACCATGCGAAAGCCGCAGAGGTCGAGGTTATCGTGGCTGTCAACAAGATCGATAAAGAAGGCGCCAACGTAGAAAGAGTAAAACAGGAGCTCACCGAGTATGGTCTGATCGCCGAGGACTGGGGCGGCAGCACCGTATTTGTTCCGGTATCCGCAAAGACCGGTGAAGGTATTCAGGAACTTCTGGAAATGATTTCTCTGACAGCGGAAGTGATGGAGCTGAAAGCCAATCCGAACCGAAAGGCAAGGGGGCTTGTTATCGAGGCGAAACTTGATAAAGGACGCGGTCCGGTGGCGACCATCCTGATTCAGAAAGGTACTCTGCGCGTAGGAGACTGCATCAATATTGGTCACGCCTACGGACGTGTCCGTGCGATGCTGGATGATAAAGGAAACCGGGTGAAATCTGCAGGCCCATCCGTACCTGTGGAGATTCTCGGATTAAACGATGTGCCATTTTCCGGCGAGGTCATGATGGCTCATGACAATGAGAAAGAAGCCCGTACTACGGCAGAAGCTTTTGTGGCATACAGCAGAGAGAAGATGCTGGAGGAAACGAAGAGCAAGCTGTCTCTGGATGACCTGTTTGATCAGATTCAGGCCGGTAATGTAAAAGAGCTGAATCTTGTTGTGAAAGCAGATGTACAGGGCTCCGTGGAAGCAGTGAAACAGAGCCTCACCAAGCTTTCCAATGAGGAGGTTATGATTAAGGTGATCCATGGCGGCGTCGGCGCGATCAATGAGTCTGACGTAACGCTTGCTTCTGCGTCCAACGCCATTATCATCGGTTTTAATGTCCGCCCGGATGCCATGGCTAAATCCGTAGCGGAGAGAGAAAAAGTCGACATGCGTCTGTATCGTGTTATCTACAACGCTATTGAAGATATTGAGGCGGCTATGAAAGGTATGCTGGATCCGGTATTCCGAGAGAAAGTGACCGGACATCTGGAAGTCCGCCAGATTTATAAAGCTTCCGGCGTAGGAACTATCGCCGGTTGTTATGTGACAGACGGAGAGATTACAAGAAGCTCCCAGACCCGAATTGTCCGGGACGGCATTGTAATCTACGAAGGAACTCTTGCATCTTTAAAACGTTTTAAGGACGATGTGAAAGAAGTAAAATCAGGATTCGAATGTGGTCTTGTATTTGAAAAATACAACGATGTCAAAGAAGGCGACCAGGTTGAAGCCTTTGTGATGGAGGAAGTTCCGAGATAAAAAAGAAAACTGACAGGAGATATTGAAATATGAGAAAAAACAGTGTAAAAAATACCCGGATAAACTCCGAGGTATTGCGGGAACTGAGCCGCATTATTTCAAGGGAAATCAAAGATCCCCGCATCTCTGCCATGACAACGGTCGTTGCCGTAGAGGTGGCTCCTGATTTAAAGACCTGCAAGGCGTATATCAGCGTTCTTGGCTCCGAAGAGGAGCAGGAGAGTACACTGGAGGGACTGAAAAATGCCCACGGGTATATCAAAAGGGAGCTGGCCCACAGCATTAATCTGCGCAATACGCCGGATATCCGGTTTATTCTGGATCAATCCATCGCGTATGGAGTAAATATGTCGAAAAAAATCGACATGATCAACGCAGAGATGCATGAGAGAGAGAAAGCAAATGGGGAGGAGGCCTGACTGTGACTTCCAATAAAAAAATAACCAGGCAGGCGGTGAGTCTCTTTCACCGCAAGATCAAAGAGGCAGAACGCATCGCTATTTCCGGGCACATCAACCCGGATGGCGACTGCGTCGGCGCCTGCCTTGGACTTTGCGCTTATATTCTTGATCTGGATCCGAAAAAAAAGGTGGATATTCTTTTGGAACCAATCAGTGAAAAGTTCCGTTTTTTAGCGTATGCAGATCATATTATGCAGGAAAAAACGGAGGAAGAGCCTTACGATCTCTATTTTTCGCTGGATTGTTCAGACAAGGAACGCCTCGGCGCATTTCAGGAACTTTTTGAAGAAGCCCGATTCACCATATGCGTGGATCATCACATCAGTAATCAGGGATTTGGTGATTTGCGGTTTATTGATGCCGACGCTTCTTCTACCTGTGAGATTCTGTATGATATTCTTGAGGAAAAAAAGATTTCTTTTGACACGGCACAGTGCCTGTATCTGGGCATCGTGCATGACACAGGGGTATTTAAACACAGCAACACTACCAGAAAAGTTATGGAAATTGCGGGAGCATTGATTGACAAAGGAGTGCGTCCGGATTTTATTATCGACGAGACTTTTTATAAAAAGACATACATTCAGAATCAGATTCTGGGACGTGCTCTGATGGAGAGCATCCTTCTTCTGGATGGCCGTATTATTTTTTCAGCCATAAAGAAAAAAGATATGGACTTTTACGGTATTGAGAGTGGAGATCTGGATGGAGTTATCGATCAGCTTCGGGTGACAGAAGGAGTGGAATGCGCCCTGTTTCTATACGAAAAGACAGAAGGACAGTTTAAGGTCAGCCTCCGTTCTAACGGAAAAGTTGATGTTAGAAAGATTGCGGAACAATTTGGCGGCGGAGGCCATGTGAAAGCAGCCGGCTGTACTGTGGAAGGAAATGTACGTGATATTGTAAACAGCATTTCTCCGCTGATCGATCAGCAGCTCGAACAGGGAAAAGATGTATGATAAACGGTATTTTGAACATAAAGAAAGAGAAGGGCTTTACCTCACATGATGTGGTGGCAAAGCTCCGGGGTATTCTGCATCAGAAAAAAATCGGACATACGGGAACTCTTGATCCGGATGCAGAGGGTGTTCTGCCGGTATGTCTTGGAAAAGCTACCCGCCTTTGTGATAAAATAGGGGACTGGGATAAAACGTATCAGGCAACGCTGCGCCTGGGCGTGACCACTGATACAGAAGATACCTCGGGAACTGTTCTGGAAGAAAAACCGGTGAAGATTGATGAAGAATCTGTCAGAGAAATCATTTCTTCTTTTGTGGGAGAGTACGAACAGATTCCACCTATGTACTCCGCTAAAAAAGTGCGGGGAAAAAAGCTTTATGAGCTGGCAAGAGAGGGTGTTGTCATTGAACGAAAACCCTGTCGGGTCACTGTCCATTCTATTGATATTCAGGAGGTTTGTCTTCCGTACGTAACATTTTCTGTACGTTGTTCCAAGGGGACTTATATTCGGAGTCTCTGCAGGGATATCGGGGAAAAAGCCGGCTGCGGTGGCTGTATGGCGGCTCTTACACGGACACAGGTGGCGTTTTTTGATATAAATGATGCGCTGACGCTCAAGCAGGTGGAATCTTTGCGGGATTCCGGAACGCTTTTTGAGCACATTCGTTCCATAGATTCTGTTTTCGCAGACTATCCGGCAGTGACCGTATCGGCAAAAGCGGAAAAGAAGCTCTATAATGGCAACCCGCTTCCGTGGAACGCCTGCACAGTAACGGAGGGCGATGCGTCCGGTATGTACCGGGTATATGACAAAGAAGGACATTTTATCGGTATTTACAGGAAAGCAGCGCAATCCGATATATTGCATCCCGACAAACTGTTTTTTGATATGCCGTAATATAGTGCGGATATCTTCAGATCCGGCCGAGGCAGTACTCGGGTGTTATTGACGGATAAAATTATCATCAGGAGAAAGAGACATGGAATACATTAAAGACCCGGATTTTCAACTGGAAGATACAGCGGTGGCTCTGGGAAAGTTTGAGGGACTGCACCGGGGGCATCAGCTTTTATTTGAAGAAATAAAAAAACAAAAGGCAGAGGGACTGAAAAGTGTGGTATTTACCTTTGATATGCCTCCTCGTTCTGCTTTGAGCGGCGACCAATCCTATCAGCAGATTTACACAAAAGAAGAAAGGCGTCTGCTTCTGGAAGAGATGCAGATTGACATTCTTATTGAGCATCCTTTTACAAAGGAATTTGCTGCGCAGACACCGGAGGAATTTGTCCGGGATATTCTGGTGGGAAGAGCCGGTGCAAAAAAGGTGGTAGTCGGAAAAGATTTCCGTTTTGGGAAAAAACGATCCGGTGATGTCGGCCTGTTAAAAGAGCTGGCGCCTAAATACGGCTATGAGCTGATCGTCATAGAGAAGCTTCAGATGGAGCATAAAGATGTCAGCAGCACAAGAGTTCGCGCGCATCTGGAAAAAGGAGAGATGGAAGAAGCCGCAAGGCTTCTGGGAAGACCGTACGCAGTCATCGGCGAAGTTGTTCATGGAAAGGCGCTGGGACGCACTATCCAGATTCCAACGGCTAATCAGAAAGCAGATAAAAATAAACTGATGCCACCAAACGGCGTCTATATTTCCCGTATTTATATCAGCGGGGAAGAAGGCTGCCACTACGGCATCACTAATGTGGGAGTAAAACCGACGGTGGAAGAACATGCCGCCAAAGATGTGGAAACCAATATTGTGGATTTTGACGGAGATATATATGGAAAAACCATCAAGGTGGAGCTCCTTCACTACCGCCGTCCGGAGATGCAGTTTGCCTCCCTGGATGAACTGCGGGCACGGATAGAAATAGATGTGGCTGCCGCCGTGCAATATGCAGAGGAGCATCCGGCGTTTTGACGCTGGTGCTGTTCAATATGCTCAAAAAAACAGATAAAAATATATCCAAGTTCGTCATGTTGTGGTATAATATTCTTGAATCATCAACTGCAATTCCGGATAAAACCGGACGACATAAAAAGGAGTGATGTTATGAATACGATTATCACAATTGGGAGACAGTATGGAAGCGGAGGAAGAGAGATTGGCCAGAAACTTGCAGGGTATTATGACATTCCTTTCTATGACAAGGAACTTTTAAAAGTTGCTGCCAGAGAAAGCGGCATCTGTGAGGAGATGTTTGAGAATTACGATGAGAAGCCAACTACCAGTTTTCTGTATTCTCTGGTTATGGATCCCTATGCGCTGGGCTATAACGCAGCCTCCTTTGACATGCCGCTTAACCAGAAGGTGTTTCTGGCAGCCTTCGACGCCATCAAAAAGGTGGCAGACAAGGGGCCGTGCGTGATTGTCGGCCGCTGTGCGGATTATGCTCTCAAGGATTATGCTAACAAGCTGAATGTGTTCATTCATGCGCCGATGTCCTTCAAAAAGCACCGGATCAACGAGCAATATAATGTTCCGCTGGAGAAGGCTAAGGATGAAGCGGTTAAGATTGACAAGCAGCGTGCCAGCTACTATAACTATTATACTTCCCGCAAATGGGGAGATTTACAGAGTTATGATCTGACTGTTGACAGCAGCATTCTCGGCATTGACGGTACGGTGGAACTCATCAAGACCGCTGTGGACATAAAAGAAGGCAATTGAATAAACAGATGCCATAAATGAAAGCGACGCCCGGTTCGAACGCAAGAACCGGGCATTGTTGTTGCTTTTGAATATTCGTTGTCAGAATTAATGTTGTCAGAATTAATATTTCTTCATCAGCCGCCGGAAAAACAGTCTTCCGGAAACGAGCTGAATGATCCAGTATATTCCCAAAAATGCCACGAAAATCTCTGCATTTTCAATGACATCCAGAAGACCTAGGATGGAAAAGACGAACATGGCGCAGGTGATGATGATAAATCCCAGAATATAGGCATATCTGCCGGACTTATCCCGGATTTTTTCTTTCAGTTCATCGTGCAGTTCAATCCGCTCCTGTTCCATGCGCTGCGCATAGATCTCCCGCCGGCCTGGCGCGCTCCAGTAAACATACCGGACGATCATCTGGATTCCGGAAAATCCTATACCACCGGCCAGACCCCAGAAAAGACTCTCCAGCCGGTACTCCGTAAACAGAGCCAGAAGCAGAAATGCGACGCCGATACACGTATAAACAATTCCGTAGATAAGATGACTTCTTTTCATGATTTCACAACCCCTTTCTCCCTGATAAAAATCTCCTCGATAGTCAGTTCAAAAAAATCAGCGATGGCAAACGCCAGATCCAGCGACGGGTTGTATTTTCCGCGCTCAATGGAGCTGATGGTCTGCCGGGATACTTTTAGCATCCTTGCAAATTCTTCCTGATTCAGTCCCCGCTCCTTTCGGAGCTGTTCTACCCGGTTTTCCAAACAATCACCGCCTTTTTGCTAAAGTTTCTTCAGGTTGCGGCCATGGTTGGCGCAAAGTGCAAAATGACAAGTTTTCTTTACATTTTTAGTATAGCATATGAAATATAAAATGACAAGTTTCTTTTACATTTTTTGAAAGGAGGAAGGAAAAATTCCGTGTTTCGAAAAAACATCCGGAAAAACAGAAAAATATCCCCCACCCCGGCTTGTGGAGACGGCGGGGGTTCTTTATTATAGTAAAGGGTTAATGTGATAATAGATAGATTTGTCTCTGCATAAAGGTATTTTTTTGTGGGAGATAACGTCAGGCATGAATTAATAAAAGAAAACGAGAGGTGATGACAGGATGGCAATTCGTCCGGAAAGAAATAGATGGAAAGAGACGGCTCTTGTAAAGGGCAGAGTCAAAGAATACTGGAACGGGAGAGCCGACAGTTTTCGCGTCCAGCGGGAGGCGGAATTAAAAAGCGGGCAGCATGAGGTCTGGGAGCAGGAACTGCTGTCTCATCTGCCGCAGGGTGACAGCCTGCGGATACTGGATGTGGGTTGTGGCTGCGGATTTTTTTCGTTTCTGCTGGCGGAGAACGGTCATCGGGTGACCGGCATCGATCTGACAGAAAATATGATTCTTGAGGGACGGGAACTGGCAGAAAAATATGATCTTTCTGTGGAGTTTCTGCAGATGGATGCGGAGAAGCCGGATTTTCCTGACGATACTTTTGATGTGATTGTGAGCCGGAATCTCACCTGGACGCTGCCGCATCCGGCGAAGGCCTATGAGGAATGGATGAGGGTATTGAAGCCGGGCGGTATTCTGATTAATTATGACGCCGAACATGCCCGGTATCATTTCAGCCGCGGACTGGAAGGAGAGAAGGCTCACGCCATGCTTTCCCGTGGACAGATGGATGACTGCATGGAGATATACGGCATGCTGCCGATCAGCGCTTGGAAACGTCCGGACTGGGATGTCTTTCAACTAAAACATCTGGGCTTTGCTCAGGTGGAGACGGACGCCGCCATCGGAAAGCGGCTGTTTCTGCACGATGACCAGTTCTGCACGCCATATCCGGTATTCCGGATCAAAGCGGTGAAAGCAAAATAAACAGGAAAAAGAAATGAAGAGATACATATTCAAAAGATTGCTGCTCTTAATTCCTATTGTATTAGGAATCACATTTTTATCTTTCGCCATGATGAGAATTGCCGGCAGCGATGCAATATTGCAGCAGGTCGATGCCACAGGAATCGCATTGTCCCAGGAGGTCATTGATGCCAGAAGAGAGGAACTTGGTCTCAATCAGCCCTTTTTGATTCAATATGTGCGCTGGCTGGGAGGATTTCTCACAGGAGATTTGGGGGTCAGCTATATTTCGGGAAATGATGTGTTTTCCACTTTTGTTTCCAAACTGCCCGCCACTTTATTCCTGACGGGGTCGTCAATGCTTCTTACAGTGATCATTTCACTTCCTCTTGGGATTTTGGCAGCTGTCAGACAAAATAAATTTACAGATTACCTGATTCGGACGAGCAGTTTTATTGGCAGTAGTCTGCCTAATTTCTTTGTGGCGCTGCTTCTGATGTATTTTTTGTCGATTCGTCTGCCGGTTTTTCCGGTCATTTCGGAAGGAATCAATCTCAAAAGTATTGTGCTGCCGACTCTCACGCTGGGAATTGCCATGTCCGCCCGATATCTGCGTCAGATACGGGCGGCGGTTCTCGAAGAATTGGGAAAAGAATATGTTGCCGGAGAGAAAGCCAGGGGTATTGAGTTTTCAGCTACGTTATGGAAAAGTGTACTGCGCTCTTGTCTGGTGACGATTCTCACTCTGATGGCACTTTCCATAGGGAGCCTTCTGGGAGGAACAGCCATCGTGGAATCCATTTTTATGTGGGACGGCGTGGGAAAACTGGCAGTGGACGCCATCAATATGCGGGATTATCCTGTAATTCAGGCATATGTGGTCTGGATGGCAATGATCTATGTGATAGTCAATCTTGCTACAGATGTGATCTATCGTTTGATCGATCCGCGAATTCGTCTGGAAGGTGAGAGAAGATGATAGAAAGAGTGAAAAATAGATTAAGAAAGCGGTCAGGAAAGAATCGTATAAAACAAAGATTGATCATATTTTCTGTTCTGGTCGCGCTTCTTTTGCTGCTGGCGTTATTTTCGGAGAAACTCTGTCCTTATGATCCGGCGCAGCAGAATTTTGCTATTGCGCTGGAACCGCCGGGACCGGCGCATCTATTTGGCACGGACCGATATGGAAGAGATATGCTTTCCCGGGTGCTGGTGGGAGCTCACATCAGTATTTTCTCTGCGCTGATTCTCGTGGCGGTGATTACAGCAGCCGGTTCCCTGATTGGGGTAGCAGCCGGTTATGCCGGCGGTAAGCTGGATGCCGTTGTTATGCGGATTTCTGATATTTGTCTGGCTTTTCCGGGGCTGATATTTGCCTTGGCCATAGCGGCGGTTCTGAATGGAGGAGTAGAAAATGCAGTCATAGCTCTGGCGGCGGTGAGCTGGCCTAAATATGCCAGATTGTCCAGAAGCCAGACGTTGGCAGTGAAACAGTCTGATTATATACAGGCAGCACGTCTGGCGGGAAATACGCCGGTTCAGATGATTCTGAGGCACATTTTGCCAAATATAATGGGACAGATTCTTGTGACTGCCATGCTGGATATCGGAACCATGATGATGGAGATCGCGGCGCTCTCCTTCCTGGGGCTTGGAGCAAAGCCGCCCACGGCGGAATGGGGAAGTATGATGAGTGAAGGGAGAAGCATGCTGCAAACTTATCCTTGGGTTGTATTGACGCCGGGAATAGGAATCTTCATATCGGTGGCGCTGTTTAACCTGCTGGGAGATACTCTGCGGGATTATATGGATCCCCGGAACAGACGGGAGACAGTGAAAAATTCATAATGATTCTGCTGAAAAAGGCACAGACAAAGGAGATAGTAGGAGGGAGATTACAATGAAGAAAAAAATAATGAGCGGTCTGCTGATCCTTGTTCTGCTGATCGTCGGTATAACCGGATGCGGCAGTCAGCAGAGATCCGATGAGACGGGAAGTTCCGGAGACGAAGAAGGACAGAAAACATTTGTTTTCGGAGATACTACATTTAATGCGGAAAACGGGGAACCGGACATTAACCCTCATAATGATAACAGCGGATGGGCATGTATCAGATATGGAGTGGGAGAAACCTTGTTCCGTTTTAATGACGAAATGGAAATGGAACCATGGCTGGCGGAATCCTGTGAAAATGTGGATGAATATACCTGGAAGATTGTTTTGAGAGAAGGAATCAGTTTTACAAGCGGTCGCGTCATGGATGCAGAAGCGGTAAAAGAGTGTCTGGAAGACCTGGTAAAAAATCATCCGCGCGCGGCGGAAAATCTTTCTATTGCTGAGATTACTGCTGAGGATATGACTCTGACTATCCGCACCAGTATCCCGGTTCCGGCTCTTATCAATTATCTCGCAGATCCTTACGGTTGTATTTATGATGTGCAGGCAGGCGTGACGGAAGAGGGAATCGTGCAGGGGACAGGCCCGTACCGTGCTGTCTCTCTTACGACAGATTCGGAAATGGAACTGGTAAAAAATGAAAACTACTGGAATGGTGAGCCAAAGATTGACAAGATCACTGTGCGGACAATATCAGACGGAGATACTCTGACCATGGCGCTTCAGTCAGGTGAGATTGATGCGGCGTACGGTATGCCTTACGCAAGCTACCCGCTTTTTGAAAATGATAATTATACCTTTACCAGCTGTGAGACCAGCCGTGTATTTTTTGGAGCCATGAATTTTGAAAGCCCTGTAACCAGCGATCCTGCCGTGAGAAAGGCGATTGCCATGGGAATCGATAAAGAAGGATTTGTGGAGACGCTCCTGGGTGGAAACGGTTATCCGGCGGCAGGGGTTTACCCGGACAATGTTTCATTTGGCGGCGATGTGGTTTCTGCGGAAAGTTATGATCCGGAAGGAGCAAAACAGGTATTAGAGGAAGCGGGATGGGTTGATACAGATGGAGATGGCATCCGCGAGAAAGACGGGACGTCGCTCGTACTGCGCTGGCTGACGTATCCCAGCCGTCAGGAACAGCCGCTCTTGGCAGAATCAGCACAGGCCACTCTGGGAGAAATAGGATTTCAGGTTGAAATCAACAATACAGCGGATCACAATCGCATCCGGACGGACAGCGACGCCTGGGACATCTATGTCAGCGCCATGGTCACCGCCCCGACCGGAGATCCGGAATATTTTTTCAAGTATCACTGCCTTGACAGCTCCAGTAATAATGACGGGCATTATCACAGCGACCGGCTGGAAGAGTTGGCGCAGGAGATGGCAAAAACTTTTGATGCGGATAAAAGAGCGGAACTTGCCATACAGATGCAGAAGGTGATTCTTGATGATAATGCCTATGTCTTCTGTTCGCATTTGCGAATGAGTATGATCTCCAAGGCAAATGTGACAGGACTTACGGCTCACCCGTGTGATTATTATGAGATTACAGTTGATTTGGATATAGAATGATAAAAAAGAAGTTGATAAAAATGTTTCATAAAGGCTGGAAATCATGCGCAGAAAAAAAGACGGAGCATATCGGGAGTTCTTCTTGTCTTTACGGAAAGGAGAGCGACGAAGCAACTGTTCTGTCTTACAATGATGTTTCCGTATGTTACGGAGAAAAAACGGTTTTGTCAGATGTCAGTTTTTTGGTGAAGCCAGGAGAAATCCTGGGAATTGTGGGAGAATCGGGAAGCGGAAAAAGTACGATAATCCGGGCGGCTCTCGGAATTCTGGGAAACGGGGGAACAGTCGCCGGAGGAACGATCTGTCTTCATGGACAGGATCTCTCGCTCCTGAAAGAAAAAGAAATGCGAAAGTTCAGAGGAAGCGAAATCGGAATGATTTTTCAGGATACCAGAGCCGCTCTCTGTCCTATTCGAACGATAGAAGATCAGATTGTTGAGAGTGTGGCTGCACATAAAAAAATCTCCAGGGAAAAAATAAAAGAGCAGGCTTTGGAGCTTTTTGATAAATTTGGATTAAAGCGCGGGAAGGAAATTCTTTCCAGTTATCCTTTTGAATTATCAGGAGGAATGAATCAGCGTGTGGGCATCGCCATGGCGATGCTGCTGCAGCCTTCAGTTCTGATGGCGGATGAGCCGACCAGCGCGCTGGATGTGATCGCTCAGAAAAAGGTGGTGGAAGAATTCCTGCAGCTTCGGAACATGTATCGTACCGCTATTGTTCTTGTGACCCACAATATCGGTATCGTATCTGTCATGGCGGATAATATACTTGTGCTTCATGAGGGAAAAGCTGTGGAATACGGTTCGGCAGATCAGGTGCTCCGCAGCCCTGAGAATGCTTATACAAAAGAATTACTGGCAGCCGTACCAAGGATACGGAAAAACAGCGGAACGGAAAAGTGGAACCGGCCGGCAAAGTAAAAAGTAGAACGGAGGAAATGATGAACCCCCTGCTGGAAGTAAAAAATCTCACAGTGCAGTTTGAAAAAAGAGAGGGAACGCGGTTTTCTGAAAAAAAGGAGAGAAAAAAATTTGCGGCGGTGGATTCCGTGAATTTTTGTTTGTATCCTGATGAGATACTGGGAATTGTGGGAGAATCAGGATCGGGAAAAAGTACGGTGGCAAGAGCGGTCGCCGGACTGATTCCGATATCGTCCGGAAGCATTGTGCTGGACGGAGAAGAGATCACAGATAAAAAAGGCAGAGATCTGAGAATGATATACAAAAAAATACAGATGGTGTTTCAGTCTCCGGCTGATTCTTTTGATCCGAGAAAGACATTGGGGTACAGTATTGGAGAAAGTTTAAAGAATAATGGTATGACGCGTAAGGAAGTGCGGACGGAAGTGAAAAAACTTCTTCAAAGCTGTGAATTGCCGGAAGAATTCGCAGCAAAGTATCCGCGGGAAGTCAGCGGAGGTCAGTGCCAGAGAGCGGCTATTGCCCGAGCTCTGGCTATTCGGCCGAAAATTATTGTTTTTGACGAGGCGACCAGTGCTCTGGATATAACAGTGCAGAAAAAGATCATGGAGCTGCTTTCCGGCGTAAAAAAAACCAATGGATTATCCTATCTGTTTATCTGTCATGATCTGGCCCTTGTCCATAAATTCTGCAGCCGCATTCTTGTCATGCACGATGGAAAAATTGTGGAAGAGGGCGAGCCGGATGCCGTAATCGGCAATCCCCGGAAAGAATATACCAGACAGCTGATTGACGCTGTTTTGTAAATGAAAAAATATATTGAACTCTCGCTGTTCCTGTGATATAATGCCTTCAATTGAGATTGAACCGAAAAACGCTTTGAGGTATCCCATAAGAAAACAGGTATATTAAATTGAACTTTTATCAGGAGGAACAAAAATGGCAAAGGAAACTTTCGCAGACCGGTTGAAACAGGCCATGGATGAGAAGGGAAAAAAACAGATTGACATTATCCGTGCGGCAGCCGAACAGGGCGTGAAGCTTGGAAAAAGCCATATCAGTCAGTACGTGAGCGGTAAAAATATACCGCGTACTGACATTCTTCATTGTCTGGCGGAGGTGCTCGGCGTTGATGAAGAATGGCTGAGAAACGGAAACAAGGCTTCCGATGCACCGGCAGATGAAGCTGCCGGTGCGCAGGACGCCAATACCCGGGCCGTGTATCCGGCAGGAGAGATACAGGCAGGCGGAAGCGCTGCAAAAAGTGTTTTCCCGGTGACAGACGGCGCTGAAGAGATAAAAAAAGCAGGAAGTTCAGGAGGCAGACAAATGAGAGAGTTCAGAAAATCTTCAAAATTGAACAATGTATTATATGATGTGCGAGGACCGGTGGTGGATGAGGCTGCCAGAATGGAAGAAGCCGGGACGCAGATTCTGAAGCTGAATATCGGTAATCCGGCGCCGTTTGGGTTTCGGACGCCGGATGAAGTCATTTACGATATGCGCCGCCAGCTCACAGAATGTGAAGGATATTCGCCGGCAAACGGTTTGTTTTCTGCGAGAAAGGCCATTATGCAGTATGCACAGCTCAAACAGATCCCCAATGTGGGAATGGATGATATTTACACTGGAAACGGCGTCAGTGAGCTGATTAATATCTGTATGTCTGCGCTGCTGGATGATGGCGATGAGATTCTGATCCCGTCTCCGGATTACCCGCTGTGGACTGCATGCGCAACTCTTGCAGGAGGGACGGCGGTGCATTATATCTGCGATGAGCAGTCAGACTGGTATCCGGATATGGCGGACATCAGAAAGAAAATCACAGACCGCACGAAGGCAATCGTCATTATCAATCCGAACAATCCGACTGGTGCGCTGTACCCGAAAGAAGTGCTGCAGCAGATTGTGGATATTGCCAGAGAATATCAGCTGATCATTTTCTCAGATGAGATCTACGACCGTCTGGTCATGGACGGGGAGGAACATATTTCTATCGCCTCCATGGCGCCGGATCTGTTCTGCGTTACTTACAGCGGACTGTCCAAATCTCATATGATCGCCGGTTTCCGTATTGGATGGATGATTCTGAGCGGTAACAAAGATATGGCGAAAGATTATGTGGAAGGTATCAAGATGCTGTCAAACATGCGGCTGTGTTCCAACGTACCGGCCCAGTCCATCGTACAGACGGCGCTGGGAGGCCATCAGAGTGTGAAAAGCTACGTGGTTCCGGGCGGAAGAATCCGGGAGCAGAGAGATTTTATCTACAAAGCGCTCACAGACATTCCGGGAATCAGCGCGGTGAAACCAAAGGCGGCTTTCTACATTTTCCCGAAAATTGATGTGAAAAAGTTCAATATTGTCGATGACGAGAAATTTGCTTTGGATCTGCTGAGAGATAAGAAAATTCTTCTGATTCATGGCGGAGGATTCAACTGGAAGCAGCCGGATCATTTCCGGGTTGTATTTCTGCCGCGGATTGAAGTTTTGAAAGAATCTGTGGAAAAAATGGCGGATTTCTTCCAATATTATCATCAATAAAAAAGACGGACTGTTCAAGATCAGAACGGTCCGTCTTGTATTTATTTTATAAATTGTTCAATAGCTTTTTTGAACTGCTCCAATGACTCCATGTCATTATGTTCAACAGCATCGACAATACAGTGATCAAGATGATCCTTTAAGATGATCTTTCCCGTATTGGTCAGAGCAGAACGCACGGCGGCAAGCTGAATCAAAACATCGGAACAGTCCTGTCCGTTTTCTACCATTCGTTTTACCGACTCCAGATGGCCGATGGCCCGGGACAGCCGGTTGACGACCGCTTTGGTCTCCGTGTGGGTATGCCCGTGGGAAAGGTTTTGTACGTTTTCGTGAGAATGTCCGTGGGAGTGACCGGATGCGCCGTTATGGGTGTGTCCGCTGCCGGAACTATGTATCTTTTCTGCTTTGGACAGAGATTCTGGTCTGTCGTTCATAGATTCACCTCCAGATGTGTTTACCAGATGTATTTATTATACGGAAAAAGAAAAAAGTTTGTCAAGAAAGACGACGGGATTTGTTGAAAAATGTGACGGGATTTGATCGTGTTATGAAAGAGATCCGGATACAAAGATTCCGGGCAGAGGCCTGCTGCAATGCAGCGACGGCAGGCCTCTGCCCGGAGTTATGGTGCGCCTGGCGGCGCACGTTTCTTAAAGGTGCAAGTCCTAAATCCACCCGGTAGCGGGAAGGATATAGCCGAAGGCAAGGGTGTCCATCGTGAGGTGGAATCTGAAGGAAGCCGGATGTGGGGAACCTACTAACCCACGGGCAAACCTCTGGTCTGACGGACAGAAATCGTATAGAAGGCTGTGCATGAGGGTAAGTCTGCCATACAAGATGAAGCCCGATAGCTACACGGAATCATGTGCAGTAAATGCGGCAGATGGATGGAGGGAAAGAAACGTGTGGTACCCAGGGAGGTCTGTGCGGAATGCTCCGAAAGGAGTAACCATTGCCGGGAGGTAATGCTGAGCGCACAGAAGTCAGCAGAGGCCATAGTAGCTGAAAGTTTTTTTCAGCGAAGGGCTGAATCAATAGGAGTCTTTAGTACGACCGGGAAAGGAGGAATGGGCAGATGGGTACAGAAAACAGAGAAAGCTGCTCACAAAGAGATAGCGCGGAACGCAAAGGGTATGTGAGAGCGCACCGCTCATTTAACCGGATATGGAAGGAAAGGGACAGTGCAGAACCAGACCTCCTAAGTAAGATACTGTACAAGGACAATCTGAACAGAGCTTACAAGAGAGTAAAGGCAAACAAGGGAGCGCCGGGAGTCGATGGGATGACCATCGAAGCGGCACTGCCATGGCTGAAGGAACATAACCGTGAACTGACAGAGAAGCTCCGAAAGGGGAAATATACCCCGTCTCCTGTCAAACGGGTGGAAATCCCGAAACCAGATGGAGGGGTACGCAAGCTTGGTATCCCTACCGTTATCGATCGTATCATCCAGCAGGCGATGCTCCAGCAGCTCATGCCAATCTATGAGCCGTTGTTTTCGGATGCCAGCTTTGGCTATCGTCCGGAGAGAGGGGCAAAAGACGCTATCTTCAGGATAAAAGAGTACATTGAACAGGGCTATATAAGGGCGGTCGTCCTGGACCTGTCAAAATATTTCGATACGCTGAACCACACAATCCTGCTGAACCTGCTGAGAAAGCAGATAAAAGATGAGAGGGTCATACAGATGGTAAAGCGATACCTGAAAAGCGGAGTGATGGAAAACGGTGTTGTGACAGAGACAAAGGAGGGCTCCCCGCAGGGAGGGAATCTATCCCCGCTCTTAGCCAATGTATATCTGAATGAATTCGACTGGGAGTTCCACAGACGGGGCGTACCGTGCATCCGCTATGCAGACGATATCGTGCTGCTGGCGAAGAGTGAACGGGCGGCGGAACGTCTGCTGGAAAGCAGTACGAAATATCTGGAAGAGACATTGAAGCTGAGAGTGAACCGGGAAAAGAGCAGGACGGTCAGTGTATTCGCAATCCGAAATTTTAAGTTCCTTGGCTTTTGTTTTGGGAAGAACGGAAAAGGAATCTATATCCGAGTCCATGGGAAGTCATGGAAGAAAGCCAGGGATAAACTGCGCAGGATCACTTCCCGGAGCAGGTGCGGAAGTATTGTCCAAACCATGGAAAAGATAAAAGCCTACATGAGAGGATGGCTGAACTACTATGGGATAGCGGATATGAAGAATAGCATGGAAAGCCTGAATAAATGGCTGTACCGCCGGATACGGATGTGTATCTGGAAGCAGTGGAAACTGCCGAAGACACGCAAACGGAAGCTGATGGGTCTGGGAATGCCGGAATGGGTCGCCTGTGAAGGCGCATACAGTCGGAAAGCCTATTGGCGGATGGCGGGAAGTGGAGTCGTACAAAGAGCGTTAACGAAAGAAAGACTGATAAACTGGGGCTTTTATGATCTGGCCACGGCCTATCAGTCTGTGCACGTCAACTATTGAAAACGCCGGATACGTGAACCGTATGTCCGGTGTTGTGAGAGGACGGCGGCTAGTCACCGCCTCCTACTCGATTACACTTAATCCTCTTCCTGAAATCTTTTATCGACTTTGTTATAAGAAGTAAAGTATGGTGCGAAGTCTTTCTGGTCTGATTCCAGCTTCCGGATAAAGTTGGTGCGGACCTTTTTCTCCGGAAGAGGAGTTGTGAGACCGGTCTGACGTCCCGCCTCGAAAGACTTGAGCATCCAGGCCATGTTTCGTCCGAGGGTGCGCATGACCATCATGCCTTCCTTGTCCTGCTCCACCTCCTGCGGTGTATTGCCGAAAACAATGTTCCAGTAGGCTGATGGAACCAGAGGCATATTGCTGATAGTGAAATATTTATTAAGCTGGTCAAGGGCGGCGATGGAGCCTCCCCGGCGGCAGCTGGCCACAGCGGCGCCCGGTTTGTACGGGAAACCTCCGCTTGAATAGAACATCCGGTCCAGAAAAGATGTGATGCCTCCGGCAGCAGAAGCATAGTGCACCGGGGAACCAACGATCAGTCCATCGCAGCTTTCCATTTTGGCGATGGCGACATTGACGGCGTCTTCGCCAAAAATACATTTGCCGAGCTTGTTTTTACGACACATGCCGCAGCCCATGCATCCGCGGATGGCGTCAAGACCGATGTGAAGCCATTCTGTCTCTATTTCTTCCATATGCAAAGTCTTCTCAACTTCAAGAAGCGCTCTCCACGTGCAGCCCTTCGGGTGAGGACTTCCGTTTATCAATAATACCTTCATAGTATTCATCCTTTCCAGCCATAAAAAGGTAATTATGTGGCATGATATTTCCGAATCTCATAGTTTGTGAAAAATTATATCATGAATTGCTGGAAATGTATATGAAAAAAATATGAATGTGCCTTGTGTTTCTGTGTATTTTTATATATACTAGAAAAACACAGGGGATACTTTTTTGTCATTATGAAGGATGGAGAGTAAAAGAATTCAATAAACAGGGCAAGTGAGGAGGTACGCAACTATATGCATGTAATGGTACATAAGTTTAAAAAGGTACTGGTGGCGAACCGCGGTGAGATCGCGATTCGCATTTTCCGTGCCCTTGAAGAGCTGGGAATCAGCTCGATCGCTGTGTATTCCAAAGAAGACCGGTATGCGCTTTTCCGCTCCAAAGCGGATGAAGCGTACCCTCTGGACCCGGATAAGGGTCCGGTGGATGCTTATCTGGATATTCCGACTATTATCCGCATAGCCCGGGAGAAAAAGGCAGACGCCATCCATCCGGGCTACGGATTCCTTTCCGAATATCCGGCTTTTGCCGAGGCATGCCGCAAGAATGGCATTGTTTTTATCGGGCCTACAGTAGAAGCCATGAATATTATGGGAGACAAACTTTCAGCGAAGCAGGCGGCATATGACAGTAATGTACCAATAATCAGCGGGAGCGATTATATTCTGCCGGATGCGGAAGCGGCCATGGCAGAGGCAGACCGCATCGGTTATCCTGTGATGCTTAAGGCATCCAACGGCGGCGGCGGCCGTGGTATGCGCATTGTGGAACGCAGAGAGGATATGGAAGAAGCTTTTGCAAAATCAGAAAATGAGTCAAAAAGAGCTTTTGGTGAGTCCAAACTATTTCTGGAGAAATATCTTCTTCGTCCAAAGCACATCGAGGTGCAGATTCTTGGAGATAATTACGGCAATATCGTACATTTATATGACAGAGATTGTTCTGTACAGAAAAATAACCAGAAGGTTATCGAGTTCGCTCCGGCATGGACCATATCGGAGGAGATTCGGAAAAAGATTCTTGACAGCGCCAAGCGGCTGGCGAGAAGGGTAGGCTACACCAATGCGGGCACTATGGAGTTTCTGGTAGACGAGGAGGAGCATCCGTATTTCATTGAGATGAATCCGCGGATTCAGGTGGAGCACACGGTGACAGAGATGATCACGGGTATTGATATCGTAGTATGCCAGATTCTTATTGCGGAGGGATATCCGCTTAACAGTCCGGATATTCATATTTATTCTCAGAATGAGGTGAAGAGCATTGGACACGCTATTCAGGTGCGCATCACCACGGAAGACCCGTCAAACCATTTTCTTCCGGATCACGGAAAGATTGACCTGTACCGTTCCAGTGCAGGCAACGGAATCCGCCTGGATGGAGGCGTGGCTTATACCGGCGCGGTGGTCACAGCTCATTATGACAGCCTGCTTGTAAAGCTTGTTTCTCATGACCGGACTTTTGCAGGGGCTATCCGCAAGTCGGTTCGTGCTCTGAAGGAGTTCCGGATTCACGGGGTGCAGACTAACATGACGTTCCTTATCAATGTGCTGAATCATGAAGTATTTCGTCAGGGAAAATGTTATACGACTTTTATCAGTGAGACTCCGGAACTGATTGAGATGCACAGCAAACTGGACCGGACCACAAAGATTCTGGAGTTCCTGGCCAACAAGATGGTCAACGTTAATCCGGGACCGAAGCCGGATCTGGAAGACCGGAGAGTGCCGGTCATTGATACGGAAAAAGAGATTCGGGGAACCAGAGATGAATTTCTGCGGCTGGGAGCCAGAGAATTCACGCAGAAAGTATACAGAAGTAAAAAATTATATGTGACGGACACGACCATGCGTGACGCCCAGCAGTCTCTGCTTGCGACCCGGATGCGTACAAAAGAAGTGGCGGGAGCGGCGAGAGCCACAAACCTGTATTTAAAGGATGCATTTTCCATTGAAGCGTGGGGCGGCGCCACCTATGATACAGCTTATCGTTTTCTGAAAGAATCGCCGTGGAAGAGGCTGGATATTCTTCGGGAACGTATGCCGAACGTGCTCATCCAGATGCTGCTGAGGGCTTCCAATGTGGTGGGATACAGCACCTATCCGGATAATGTGATCCGTAAGTTTATCAAGGTATCCAGCGATCACGGCGTGGATGTGTACCGGATTTTTGACAGCATGAACTGGACAGAAAACATGAAGCTGCCGGTGGAGGAGGCGCTCAAAACAGGAAAGATCGTGGAAGGGGCTATCTGTTATGCCAGCGATATGATGGATCCGAAAGAGACAACCTATACTCTCGATTATTACTGTCGGAAAGCGGTGGAGCTGGAACAGATGGGTTGTCATTGTATTGCCATAAAGGACATGTCCTCGCTGCTGAAGCCGTATGCTGCGAAGAAGCTGGTGGAAGCGCTTAAAAAGGAGGTACATGTGCCGATTCATCTGCATACCCATGATACGGCGGGCAACGGTATCGGCACGTATCTGATGGCAGCTGAGGCCGGCGTGGATATCGTGGATTGTGCGATCGGTTCCATGAGTTCCATGACCAGTCAGCCGTCCATGAATTCGCTGGTGGAAGCGCTGCGGGGGACAGAGCGTGATACGCAGATCGATCCGGAGGGACTTTTGGTGCTGGATGAATATTATGCCCATGAGCGAAAGGTATATAAAGTGTTCGAAAGTGGTATGGACGCACCGGATACAGCCATTTATCAGTACGGGATGCCGGGCGGACAGTATTCCAATTTTACCGCTCAGCTGAGAGAGATGGGGGTGGTAAATAATTTTAAGGAAATCCGCAAATTATATAAAGAAGCGGATGAACTGCTGGGCAACATCATCAAGGTTACGCCGACTTCCAAGGTGGTGGGTGACCTTGCCATCTTCATGCAGCGAAACAATCTGACCAAAGAAAATATCTTTACAGAGGGCAGGGAGCTTTCTTATCCCGATTCAGTGGTGGAATATTTCCAGGGCATGCTGGGACAGCCGGAAGACGGTTTTCCGGAAGAGTTTCAGCGGATTGTATTGAAAGGACGGAAACCAATTGAAGGAAGACCGGGTGCGCTGCTGCCGGATGTGGATTTTGATAAGATCGCGGAATTTCTGCGGGAAAACTACTATATGGATACCATGGAAAAACCGGAAGTGATGGAGCAGAAAGTATTGAGTTACGCGCTTTATCCGAGGGTGTATGAGGATTACTGCGAGCATTTCCAGGCGTACAACGATGTGTCCAAACTGGAGAGTCACATTTACTTTTATGGTCTTCGTCCCGGCGAAGAGACGGTCATCCAGATTGAGGAGGGTAATGACATCCTGATTAAGTTTGTGCAGATGTCCGAGCCAGATGAAAAGGGTTACCGGACGCTGCAGTTTGAAGTCAACGGCTTTTACCGGGAGACCCGTGTTCTGGATAAACATTTTGAGGTCAAGGCAGACCGCCGTCTGAAGATGGATCCGAGAAACCCTGGTCATCTGGGCGCGTCTATGCCGGGTACCATCTGTGATATCAGGATTAAGGAAGGCGATGTGGTGAAGAAGAACATGCCGCTCATGACTATTGAGGCCATGAAGATGGAAACCACAGTCACATCCAAAGTTTCCGGTATTGTCGATAAGATTTATGTCGCCGAGGGCGATGAGGTCAATCAGGACGCTCTGCTGGTATCCTTTATTCTGGATGAGGAGGAGCTTAAAAATGTGACTCATCCGGAACTGCCGGAGATGGATCTGGCCTCGTTGTATGAGGATGATTTTAAGACCGTGTCTTTTGATATTGAAGTGGAAGACAAGGGACAGTAAATCGTTGCTGTTCACTGCGTGAACGGTAACAATAAAACACCGTGCAGGCTTTATACTGCCGCCGCTTACTCTGTTTTGACGGAATTACCCGCTTGTGGTATGATGGGGAATGGAAAAAGCTGGCGGCAGCTTTTTTGAGTATAATTCTGGATAGGAGGAAATACAGATGAAAGATAATGTCTGGTTAACATATGATGAAAAAGATGTAGAGGAACTTGAGAAACTGTCCGATGAATATAAGGCGTTTTTAAGCCGGTGCAAGACGGAGCGTGAATGTACCGTTTACTTTACGAAAGAGGCAGAGAAAGCGGGATATCGTTCTCTTGATACTCTGATCAGCGAGGGAGCGTCCTTAAAAGCAGGGGATAAGGTGTACGCCGTGGGCATGGGCAAGACCATCGCTCTTTTTCAGATCGGCAGAAAGCCGCTGACAGACGGCATGAACATTCTCTGCGCCCACATTGATTCCCCGAGACTTGATTTAAAGCAGGTGCCGTTATATGAAGATACGGAGCTTGCTTTTCTGGATACCCATTATTACGGCGGTATCAAGAAATATCAGTGGGTGACCATTCCGCTGGCGCTCCACGGCGTCATTGCCAAGAAAGACGGTTCCGTGGTGGAAGTCAATATCGGAGAAAGTCCGGAGGATCCTATCGTGTATGTGACGGATCTGCTGGTACATCTGGCGTCAAAACAGCTGGCAAAGAAAGGCAGCGAGGTGGTGACCGGCGAGAATCTTGATATTCTGGTGGGAAGCCGTCCGCTGGAGGGTGAAGAAAAAGATGCGGTCAAGGCCAATATTCTTCGCCTGTTAAAAGAAAAATATGATATGGAAGAGGATGACTTCCTTTCCGCAGAGATCGAGGTGGTTCCGGCGGGACCGGCCAGAGACTGCGGTCTTGACAGGAGCATGATCGCCGGTTACGGCCACGACGACCGGGTATGTGCGTTTCCGTCTTTTCAGGCGATGATTGAGACTGAAGCGCCGGAGAAGACTTCCTGCTGTATCCTGGTAGATAAAGAGGAGATTGGCAGCGTGGGCGCCACCGGCATGCAGTCCATGTTTTTTGAAAATACTGTGGCAGAGCTCCTGGCGCTCATGGGCATGGATTCCAACCTGGCTGTGCGGCGCACGCTGGCGCGGTCAAAGATGCTGTCCTCCGATGTGAGCGCGGCTTACGACCCGGCTTACAGTGAAGCCTTTGAGAAAAAGAACTGTGCCTTTTTTGGCAAAGGTCTTGTATTAAATAAATATACCGGAGCCAGGGGCAAATCCGGTTCCAACGACGCCAATGCCGAGTATCTGGCGCAGCTTCGCCGGATCTTTGACGACAACAAAGTTGCTTTCCAGACCGCCGAGCTTGGTAAGGTTGATTTTGGCGGGGGCGGCACCATCGCCTATATCGCTGCTCTCTACGGCATGGAAGTGGTTGACAGCGGCGTGGCGGTGCTGAGCATGCACGCTCCTTGCGAGATCATCAGCAAGGCGGATCTGTACGAGGCGAAGAAAGGTTACGCCGCTTTCTTAAAAGAGGCGTGAGAAGAAAAGGGTTGTAAAAAAGTGATGGCGTGAGGGGAATAGGATGAATTGTCAGGAAGCACAGTCAAAGATATTAAATTATATCAATCATAATCTGGATCACGAAGAGACAAAAGAGTTTATCGAACATATCCGTACCTGTCCGGATTGTCAGGATGAGCTGGAGATCAATTATATCGTGATGATCGGTATGCAGCAGCTGGATGATGGAGAGATTTTGTCCGTGGATTTCCGGAAAAAATTAAAAGAAGATATTGATAAACGATATGACGAGGCAGTCAGGGAGGAGGAACGCTCTCATTCTTTCCGGGTCATAGTCATCGCATTTATCGTTTCTCTGGCTTTATGGCTTCTGGGCAGAATTCTTGCGTTTATTATATAGAAGAAAGGACACAGCATCATGGCGGATAATAAAATCATGCTTCTGGACGGGCACAGCCTGTTGAACCGCGCCTTTTACGGGCTGCCGGCACTGACCAATGCAGAAGGAAAGCATACCAATGCAGTGCTCGGATTTTTAAATATCATGCTCCGTTATATGGAGGAGGAAAAACCGACTCATCTTCTGGCGGCTTTTGACAGAAAGGAGCCTACCTTCCGGCATCTGAAATATAAAGAATATAAGGGAACGAGAAAACCGATGCCGGAAGAACTGAGGGAGCAGGTACCTTTGATGAAAGAAGTTCTCGCTTCCATGGGTATCCCGGTGGTCACTCAGGCAGGCATCGAGGCGGATGACATTCTGGGTACCATCGGCCGGGAAGCAGAAAAGGAAGATTTTGAGGTAGTCATCGTATCCGGCGACCGTGATCTTCTGCAGCTGGCAACGGACCATACAAAGATAAAGATTCCAAAGACCAAAGCCGGCGGCACCGTGACGGAGGATTATTATGCCGTCGATGTGGAGAAGCTGTACGGCGTGACGCCGACGGAATTTATTGATATGAAGGGTCTGATGGGAGACTCCTCCGATAATATTCCAGGTGTGCCGGGTATTGGTGAGAAGACGGCGGCAAAGCTGATTCAGAGCTATCATTCCATTGAAAATGCTCATGAACATCTGAATGAGATCAAGCCTGCAAAGGCGAAGAATAATCTGGGAGAATACTATGAGCAGGCGCTCATGAGTAAAGATCTTGCCACCATAAAAACTGACTGCGAGCTGGAATATCAGTTCAGGGATGCGGTGACCGGAGATATCTTTACGAAAGACGCTTATCATCTGTTTAAAAAACTGGAGTTAAAGAGTCTCTTTAAATATTTTGAAGAAGACCAGAAGGAAAAAAATGAACTGAATATCCGTGTGACCAGCGATCTGGCGGAGGCGGATCAGCTGTTTGCCGCCATGAGAGCGGCGGCAGAAAGGACAGATGCTGATGAGGAAGACCGCACGGCAGGTCTTGGCGTCATCGGCCGGTCGGGCGATTGCCGGGGCGTTTCACTGAGCTACCGGGAGGAGACGGTGCTCCTTCTGACCGGCGGGATGCTGACCGAGGATCAGCTGAAGGAGTCCCTTCTTGATCTGCTGGAAAAAGGCTTCACATTTGCCGTGCTTGACTATAAGGCGTTGCTGCATTTTGAGGAGCGGTTCCGGATATATGAGAAACAGATCGAGGACGCCGGGGTTCTTGCGTATCTCCTGAATCCACTGCAGTCCGATTATGATTATGAGGATATTGCGAGAGATTACCTGGATCTGGTTGTTCCGGCCAGGAAAGAGGTCTGCGGCAAGCAGACATTGGAAGAATGTTTCTCTCCGGAGAATGAAAAGACTGTTTATCTTGCAGGACTTCTTTCTTATGTTCCGTGGAAGGCCTGCCCGGTTCTGAAAGAAAAGCTGGCGGAGCACGGCATGGAAGAACTCTATCTAACCATCGAGCGCCCGACCACGGTGACCCTTTACGATATGGAAAAATACGGTATCTCTGTGGAGAAAGAAGCACTCAGAGAGTACGGCGAGCAGCTCACCGGACGGATTGCGGAGCTGGAGTCGTCTATCCATGCGCAGGCAGGGAAAGACTTTAATATTAATTCTCCAAAACAGCTGGGCGTCATCTTGTTCGAAGATCTGAAGATGCCTTTTGCCAAAAAGACGAAGACCGGCTACTCCACCAGCGCAGATATTCTTGAGAAGCTGGCGCCGGATTATCCGATCGTGTCGGATATTCTGGAGTACCGGCAGCTTACAAAACTGAAATCTACCTACGCCGACGGGCTGGCGGCCTTTATCGAAGAAGACGGAAAAATTCACAGCATTTTCCATCAGAAGGTGACTGCCACGGGACGTCTGTCAAGCTCTGATCCGAACCTGCAGAACATCCCGATCCGGATGCCTCTTGGCCGGGCCATCCGCAAGGTCTTTGTGCCGGAGCCGGGATATGTGTTTGTCAGCGCGGATTATTCGCAGATTGAGCTGCGGGTGCTTGCTCATATGGCCAATGACCAGAACCTCATTGACGCTTACCGCCATAATGCGGATATTCATACGGCGACGGCATCTCAGGTATTCGGGGTGCCGGTGGATGAGGTGACTCCGCTTCTTAGAAGAAGCGCCAAGGCGGTCAACTTCGGAATTGTTTACGGCATCAGCGCTTTTGGGCTCAGCCAGGATCTGAATATCACAAGAAAAGAGGCAAACGAATATATCGAGCGGTATTTTGCCACCTATCCGGGTATCAAGACTTATCTGGACGGCAACGTGGCCTTTGCCAAAGAACACGGTTATGTGAAGACGCTGTACGGACGGATTCGTCCGATACCGGAGCTTTCTTCCAGCAACTTCATGCAGAGAAGCTTCGGCGAGCGGGCGGCCATGAATTCTTCCATTCAGGGAACAGCGGCGGATATTATCAAGATTGCCATGATCCGGGTGAGCCGCCGTCTCAGGGGAGAGCAGCTGTCTTCCCGCCTGATTCTGCAGATTCACGATGAGCTTCTCATCGAGACGAAGGAAGAGGAGACGGAGGAAGTGTACAGGATACTGAAGGAAGAGATGATGGGAGCCGCGGACTTAAGCGTACCGCTGGTTGTAGATATAGAGAAGGGTAAGACGTGGTATGAGGCAAAATAACAGCAAAGAAGCAGATACAAAGCGCCGGATTCCTGTCATCGGTGTCACCGGCGGCGTGGGCTCCGGCAAAAGCGTCGTCATGGAACTTCTGGAAAAAGAGTTTGGCGCCGGGGTGATTCTGGCGGATCTGGTGGCCCATGACCTCATGGAACCGGGAGCAGTCAGCTACCGACAGATAGTCGCGGAGTTTGGCACGGAGATTCTCGACGGGGAGGGACGTATTGACCGTCCCGCCCTGTCCCGGATCGTGTTTGGGCATCCGGAACAGCTGCAGAGACTCAATGCTATCACCCATCCCAATGTGAAACAGGAGATACTGTCCCGCATCGCCCGTTTTCGGGAGGAAGGAAATGTATCGGTCATCGCGCTGGAGGCGGCGCTTCTCATTGAGAGCGGGTACGAGGAGATTCTCGATGAACTCTGGTATGTGTATGTCAGTGAAGAGATAAGAATCAGGCGGCTCATGGAAGGCCGGGGATATACTGAAGAGAAAAGCCGCTCCATCATGGCGCAGCAGCTTGGAGAAGAGGCGTTTCGCAGCCACTGCAGCCGGATTATAGACAACAACGGCGATGTGGAAAGCCTGCGGGAGCAGCTTGTAAAGATTTTTCGTGAGGAAGGTTTACGTGCGGTAAGTTTTGATGTATAATGAACATCTCTGAGCGTCTGTGCTGGTTTACGGCAGAGGCGGAAGAGAGCAGCTGTGACCTTCCGAAGCGTCCGTACGGACAAGTCGGATGGATGAAAAAGGACCGCCCTTTTTGTGGCGGAGCAAAGAAGGATGAAAATATATGGAATTAGCAAGTATTGCCAGCGGAAGCAGCGGCAATTGTATTTACATAGGGAATCAGTCTTCCCATTTTCTGGTGGATGCAGGCATCAGCCGGAAGCGGATTGTGGAAGGACTGGCGGAGATGGAGATAAAACCGGAAAATATTGACGGGATTTTTGTAACCCACGAGCATGTGGATCACATCAGCGGTCTCGGCGTATTTCTGAGGAAATATCCGGTGCCGGTGTACGCCACGGCAAAGACCATCGACCGGATCCTGCAAACCAAGTCTCTGGGCAGTATGAATCCGGATCTGTTTACCTCCGTAACACCGGATCAACCTTTTACGATCGATGGCGTGAAGGTGGAGGCGTCGAGCATCCTGCATGACGCGGCGGACCCGGTCTGCTACACCTTTCAGGATGAGAATTCCAAGGTGGGAATCGCCACGGATTTTGGCACCTATGATGATTATCTGGTGGAGAAGATGCAGGGATGCGAGTCGCTGCTGGTGGAGGCAAACCATGACCTGAATATGCTCATGGTGGGACCGTATCCTTATCCTCTTAAGCGGCGAATCATGGGCAATACCGGACATCTGTCCAATGAGCGTGCCGGGCAGTTTCTGTCAAGGGTTATCGGTAAAAACTGCCGGAATGTATTCCTGGGACATTTGAGTAAAGAAAATAATTATGGAGAGCTTGCTTATGAGACTGTAAAGGTTGAGCTGCTGGCCCATAATATTGACATGGAAAAAGAGAATTTTACAATGCGGGTAGCGGACAGATATGCACCTACCTTTGTACTGTAAAAAAGCGGCGGAGAGCCGCTTTAAAATATATGGAGGAAAGACAATGAAAAAAACGATTATCACTGTAATTGGCAAGGATTCTGTGGGAATTATCGCAAAGGTATGTACGTATCTGGCTAATAATAAAATCAATATTCTCGATATCAACCAGACGATCACCGGTGGTTATTTTAATATGATGATGATTGTGGAATCCGACGAGGTGCATAAAACATTTCCGGATATGGCGATGGAACTGGAGCAGATCGGAGAAGAAATCGGCGTAAAGATTCAGGCACAGCATGCGGAAATTTTTGAAATGATGCATCGGATCTGAAACAGCTGTCCGGATAAAAGAAAGGAGCAGCAGATTGCCGGAAACCGGCGGCTGCCGGCGGCCGGACAGATACGGCTGTCGTAAATACAGGAGGATATTATGCTGAATATTAATGAGGTTATCGAAACCAATAAGATGATTCATGAGATGAATCTGGATGTTCGTACGATTACCATGGGAATCAGTCTCCTTGACTGTGTGGGAGATAATGTGGAAGAAGTATGTGAGAATATACATAAAAAGATTACATCCAAAGCCAGAAATCTTGTGCAGGTGGGAAACGAGATCGAGCGGGAGTACGGAATCCCGGTTGTAAACAAACGTATTTCCGTGACCCCGATTGCTCTGGTGGGCGGACGCTGCTGCAAGGAACCGGCAGATTTCGTGCGCATCGCGAAGGAGCTTGACCGCTGTGCCCGCGAGGTGGGCGTGAACTTTATCGGCGGATATTCCGCTCTTGTCAATAAGGGAATGACCAGAGCGGATGAATTTCTGTTGTCCTCCATCCCGGAGGCGCTGGCGGTGACAGAGCGGGTGTGCAGTTCCGTCAATGTGGGCTCCACCAAGACCGGTATCAACATGGATGCGGTAAAGCGTCTGGGCGAGATCATTCTTGAGACAGCAGAGCGCACCAGGGACCAGGATGGCATCGGCAATGCCAAGTTTGTGGTATTTACCAATGCACCGGATGACAATCCGTTCATGGCGGGCGCCTTCCACGGCGTGACCGAGGCGGACTGCATCATCAATGTGGGCGTCAGCGGCCCTGGCGTGGTAAAGAGAGCCATCGAGCAGGTGCGCGGCGAGAACTTTGAGGTTCTCTGCGAGACCATCAAGAAGACAGCTTTCAAAGTGACACGTGTGGGACAGCTGGTGGCCAAGGAGGCGTCACGCCGTCTGGATGTGCCTTTTGGAATTATCGACCTTTCTCTGGCTCCGACACCGGCCATCGGCGACAGCGTGGGAGAGATATTGGAAGAGATCGGCCTGGAATATGCCGGAGCACCGGGAACTACGGCAGCGCTGGCATTGCTCAATGATCAGGTGAAGAAAGGCGGCGTTATGGCTTCTTCCTATGTGGGAGGCTTGAGCGGTGCGTTCATTCCGGTCAGCGAAGATCAGCGGATGATCGATGCGGTGGAAGCCGGCGCTCTCACTCTGGAGAAGCTGGAAGCCATGACCTGTGTCTGCTCCGTGGGGCTTGACATGATCGCCATTCCGGGTGACACCAGCGCGGCAACCATCTCCGGTATCATCGCCGATGAGATGGCCCTCGGTATGGTAAACCAGAAGACAACGGCCGTCCGCATCATCCCGGTCATCGGCAAAAAAGTCGGCGACACGGTGGAATTCGGCGGACTTCTCGGATACGCGCCGATCATGCCGGTGAATCCGTTCGGCTGTGAGGCGTTTATCAACCGCGGAGGAAGAATCCCGGCGCCTATCCACAGTTTCAAAAACTGATCTGCAGGAAACCTTTTGCATAAGATATATGTGCCAGAGCGATATTGTCTGGCACATATTTTTTTGCCTTTTTTCATAGGATGTAGTAATTGACGATGAAAAAGGGAAGATGCTATGACTCAAAAAGAGTACAATATCCGGAGAAATAATGCCGCAGTCCGGAACAAATCTGTCAGAACGGGACAATCCGGAAAAATAAATCAATACGACAGAAGAAGGAGAGCTTTGTCCTGGCAGGAACAAAAATATCTGGATAAGACGGAAGAGGAGTATCTTCCGTATGCAGTTTTTTTTCGAATCCGCCTGGCGCTCTGTGCAGTGCTGTTTGCATTTTTTGTATATGCTGATAAGAGTGTGTTCACTGATGAAGAGAGAACGAAAGTGTATCAGGCAATGGAGGAAAATGCCAGTTTGTCAGATTGGAAAGATAATGCTGCCAAGGCGGTTTTTTCCATAAAGAGCATATGGAAAAAATGAAAATTTTATATAAAATGGCAATCTTTTTAAAGAAGCTATTGCCATAAACAGCAAAAAGATATAAAATACTAATAAAAGATATGAATTATTTTGCCGGCAACTGATTCTTTTTGTCATTTTACGCTGTCTTTTTATATAACCAGATATTTAGCCAAAGATAATTTTCAGACTTCAGGAGGTATGCTAATGTACTCTTTTTTCAAAGAACGAAAAAAAACGGGAAGATGGAAAAACCCGGATTTTTATATTGCCCTGTCTTTTTTGTCATATTTTTTATTTGTCCTGATGTTTTTGTTCGCCCCTCATGTGACGGCATTCCTGCATGGCGGGAGGAGAGTGGCGCAGGTGCTGACTGTTTTATTCCTGATTGCAGGCGCCTTGTTTTCTGGTATCGGCAACTGGTTCGGTTTTGGATATGAAGTCTATCCCGGATATATGGAAGAACCGTCCAAAGAAGTGCTTGAAGAACTGGATGCCATGCTGCAGGAACGGAGGAGAGAGCTGCGGGAGGCAAAACGGAGTGAAACAGAAAAAAGTTGACAGAATAGATTTTTGACGGAATCCTGCAGTGCAGGATTCTTTTTTGTGGGCATGTATTTTCTGATGTTTCTTTTAGTTGTCTCACAATAAAAGAAATTGACATAAAAAAAACAACTTCGTATAATAAAAACAGCTGTTGTGCGGCTGTTAACAGCTGCGCGCAAAGGAACAGTGGGAAAGGCATAGAAAAATGGAGGGAGACAGGAAATGTTTGTATGTAGAGATGATTATCCGGTGGCTGAAACAAAATATGGAAAGGTGAGGGGATTTTATCTGGATGGCTGCTTCACCTTTCAGGGGATTAAATACGCTGATGCCCGGCGTTTTCAAATGCCCGAAGAACCGGAATCCTGGGAAGGAATAAAGGACGCGCTGTCCTACGGATATGTGGCAGAGATTATGAAAAAGCCGGTGGCTAATAATGAGATCATGGTTCCGCATCAGTACTGGCCGTCGCGGGAAGACTGCCAATATTTGAATATCTGGACGACGAGTATGGACAAAACTGCGGCGAAACCAGTTATGGTATGGCTTCACGGGGGAGCTTTTGACGATGGTTCTTCTATTGAGCAGCTGGCTTATGATGGAAGAAACCTTTCCGTTCATGAGGATATAGTGGTGGTTTCTCTTAATCACCGGCTGAATATTCTTGGTTACTGGGATTTGTCAGAAGTTGACGAAAGCTACTGGAACACGGGCAATCTTGGCAATGCAGACATTGTGGCGGCGCTTCGCTGGATTCAGGATAATATCGCAGCCTTTGGCGGCAGCCCGGATAATGTCACTTTGTTCGGGCAGTCCGGCGGCGGCATGAAGGTTCTCACATTGATGCAGACGCCGGAAGCAAATACTCTGTTCCATAAGGGCATTGTACAAAGCGGTGTGGTAGCTGATATGTTTGATCAGGATAAGACGGTCAATCATGTGTTTGTGGAGAAGATGCGTGAAAAAGGACTGGCAGATAAAGGTACGCTGGAGAATATGCCTTATCGGCAGCTGGTGGAAGAATATACAAAGATTGAGAAAGAACTGGCAGAGGAAGGTTATGAAACTGCCCGCTGTCCGGTGAAAAATGAATATTATCTGGGCAATCCTCTTGAGCACGGTTTCTGCGAGAGGGCCAAACAGATCCCGCTTATGGTAGGCAGTGTGTTTGGCGAGTTCGATTTTGATCATGGTATTAACGGTAAATGGGAATATCCAGAGGAAAAGATTCAGCAGATGCTAAAAGAGCAGCTTGGAGAGGGAGCCTCAAAACTGGAAGCCTTATTCAGGGAAACATATCCGGACAAACATATCCTGGACTTGCTGTCGCTTGACAATTTTATCCGTTCACCGGAGATTGTGATCATCAAGGAGAGAGGCAAATCTGTGGAAAGCAAAACTTATTCGTATATGTTCACATATAATTTTGCTCTTGACGGCGGCAAGCCGGCATGGCATTGTTCGGAGATTCCGTTTGTATTCCATAATATCGAGAAAGTTCCGGTGTGCAACGATTCAAAAGAAGCAAAAATACTGGAACAGCAGATGAGTTCTGCGTGGGCTCAGTTCGCCCGCACCGGAGAACCGGAACTGAAAGCCGGTGAAGATTCACCAGAGGCAATCTGTCCGGTATGGCCTGCGTGTACAGCCGATGAAGAAAATGTTATGATATTCGACAGAAAGTGCGAGGTTCGTGTAAACTACGATCATAAATTGATTGCGCTTCATGAACAATATTTTGACGGGGCTTCCCGGTTAAAGGCGGATAACGTCCAGCATTAATGTCTGTGTCTTGTTTGTTGGTTCGTCATACAGAGTGGAATCCTTTTCCGATGATTTCGCTGGTATTGGAGATGAGCAGAAAAGCATCTGGGGAATTCCTTTTTATGTAATTACGAAGTTTCACAGCTTCCACCCGGTTTAAAGCGGTCATGATGATGTAATTGCTTTTACCGGTGAAGGCGCCCTTTGCATTAACGATTGTTGCGCCCCTGTGGAGGCTGTGTTCAATATAGTCACAAATAGGTTCCGGATCAGAACAGACGATATTAAAATATTTGGACAGGTTCAGGCTCTCGATAAATCCATCGATCATGAAAGAGCGTACTGCCAGTCCCACGAAGGAATAAAGACCTGTTTTGATGTCGAAAACAAAACAGCCGGCAAGAGTGATAAAGAAGTCCGAGGCCATCAGGGCGCTTCCTATATCAAAGCTGGTGTTCTTTTTAACAATCATGGCAATGACATCCGTTCCGCCGCTTGATGCGCCCAGATTAAACAGGACGGCGGATCCCAGAGACGGGAGAGCGATAGCGAACATAAGCTCCAGCATCGGTTCGTCGGTCAACGGAGCCGTCATAGGGTAAATTCGTTCCAGAGCCGACAGAGCGACGGACAGCAGTATGGTACAGTATGCTGTTTTGGCGGCGAATTCTTTTCCGAGTACGACCAGTCCCAGCAGCAATAAAAAAATGTTTGCCAAAAAAGAGAAATCACTGGCAGAAATCAGACCTGTCTTTGCAACTAAAACAGCCAGACCGGTAATACCGCCAAAAGTAAAGTTGTTGCTGAACTTAAAGAAGTATATACCGACAGCCATGAGAAGAGTGCTCAGTGTCAGCAGCGTAAAATATTTCATCTTCAGCTTCATGGTGTTCTCCTTAAAAAAATAAAAATATTAGCTATATCTGCTGTATCATGCAAAAAATTTTGTAAAAAAAGTAAATAATTTTATGCATGCTCATTGTACATCCTGTGGTTATCACACGTCAATGGGCATCTTATATAAAAAAATACAGGAATAAAATAATGACAGGTGAATTTGATGGGAGAGGAAAAAGAAACGCCGCTTTCTGAGAAGCAAAAAAATAGACCAGTCAACGACTGGTCGTACTCTTTTCTTCAATTGCCTGGGAGCGATGCCAACACATGACATTTACCTAGAAAACGGCGCTGGAACAGGACTTACTGTTGTTATAATCATATTAACACAGCGACTCGGGAATGTCAATGCATTTTTTTCTGTCCGCAGGCGGAAAATCAAAAATGTACCGAAGCATTCCGGCTTTGCGGAGCATTCCAAGTTCTTTTGCATATTGACCGGTCTGTTCCTGAGAATAGAGAAGATTGGCAAAGATATCCGCAACTTGTATCAGACGGTTTTCCGCGGAATCAAAATAGGCGACGCTGAACCGCCCGCGGGCGGAGCCTCCGACGACCAGTTCTGTATTCAGATAATTTTCCAGAAAATGCCGCGCTTCCTTTTTTTCATTTCTTTCATCAAGCTGCAGATGACAATCTTCATCGGGCAACAGTCCGGCGGTGATAAAATGTTCCAGAGCAAGCCGGACGGAGTAGTTAAAAATGCGGGCGCTGTTGTCAAATAAATGTTCCTGCAGTTCATGGTTGGCAATTCTTATGTAGTAGATTTCAAAATATCTGCTGCGGGTGAAATAATCTACGAACCGAAGCTTCATATCACGGTCGAATTGTACGCCTTTCAGTTCCCGGAACTTCCCGTTGCGAAACATTTTTCCTCCGGTCTTTAATATTTTTCCGGTGTGCGGTTCGGTTTTATCCTGATCCAGCTCCAAAAGGCGGGCATAATTGGCGGACACAAATCGTTTAAACGATTTGGAAAGCTTGTCAATATCCAGTACATGTATCATCGCGATGATAAAGTGATGATTGGGCAGGGCGTGCCGGTCGATGGAGCCGGATTCGTCAATATAAATATTCATGAGTACCTCTTTTATCGGGGCGCCTTAGGCGGCGCACAGCTTTGCCGCTCGATCATAAAATGCGGCACAATGATTTTGGTGGCCAGCAGTCCCGGATTTTCGATATGGTTGATCATCTGTGAGGCTGCTTCAATGCCAAGCTGGCGGGAGTTGATGTCGATGGACGTCAGCTGTGGAGAAGACAGCTTGGAAAAAAGAGAGTTATTGAAGGAGATAATAGATAAATCCTCCGGAATCTGAAGATGAAGCTCGAACGCCGTCTTTTCCAGAACCATGGCAAGAATATCGTCGCTGACAAGCACTGCGGTGGGGCGGTCTTCACGGGAAAGAAAGCGAAGAAGTCTGTCAGTCTTATTTTTTGGAACCTGCGGCATCTCCAGATAGTAGTTTTCCTGAAAAGGAACATTATTTTCTGCCAGAGCAAGCATATATCCAGCTTTGCGGTCGGCAGAAAAAATACGTTTTAAATCTGTGCCGACATAGCCGATCTTCCGGTGTCCCAATTTATACAGGTGATTGACGGCTTCCCTTGCCGCAAGGATATTGTCGTTATCAATGCAGATGGTCTCGCCCGGATACTGGGAAGCTTTGCCGATCTGTACAAAAAGAATACCATTTTCGTATAAATAATCAATAATTGGATCCTGTTCGTTGGAGTAAAGTAAAATAATGCCGTCCAGGTGATTTTCTTTGACCATACTTCGGATGGCGGAAAGAAGCTCTTCGTTGGAAGAACCGGTAATCAGAGTAGTGAAATACTGCTTCTGGTTGCAGAAGAGACTGATGCCGCGCATGGTTTCCAGAAAAAATGCATTTTCATAGGTATCGTCTTCGGAAACAGGGAGAACAATACCTATGGTTTTGTTGTTCTGCATGGACAGCCCGGTATTGCCTGGCTCGTAGCCCAGCTGCTGCATGGCTTTGCGGACTCGTTCTTTTGTCTGGGCACTGATAGAAGGATGATCGGAACAGGTACGGGACACGGTTGACGGAGAGACGCCGGCGAGCTTTGCAACTTCCTTTATGGTAACGTTCATAAATGCCTCCTGTATTATGATTATCTTTATAGGATTGATTATAAAAAAAACAAAAGAAAATGTCAATAAAGTGGTTTGCGTAATATTTGCACAGAATTTGCGTAAAAAATAGGCGTTGGATATTTTGAATAAAAATGCTTATTATTTTTTGTGAAAAACACAGAATCTGTGAAAATTGCGAAAAATGTAATTGCAAAATATAGGTTTGTGGAGTATATTTAATGCAACAAAAGCGCAAAAACAACGCAAACATAATGCAACAAAAAGCTTTGTAAACAAAATGGAGGAAAGAAAATGAAAAAAATGACGATTTTAGCTCCGGTAAAAGGAAAAGTCATTCCTCTGGAGCGGGTTCCGGATGAAGTGTTTGCACAAAAAGTCCTGGGGGATGGCGTGGCAATTATTCCGGAAGAAGGAAAAATTTACAGTCCGGTGGATGGAACCATCACAACGATCACGGATTCTCTGCATGCCTATGGTTTTGAAACTGAGGACGGTATCCAGATGATTGTACATTTTGGTCTGGAGACAGTGAACCTGAAGGGTAAAGGCTTTGTTTCAAAAGTGAAAGTCGGCGATAAAGTAAAAGCCGGAGACCTGGTGGCAGAGGTAGATCTGGATTACCTGAAAAACAATCATGTGGAAACCATCACGCCAGTGATTGTCTGCGGCGGGGTGGAATACGATGAACTCATGTTTCAGTATGGCGAAACAAATGCAAAAGAAGTATTGATCCGTTCAAAAGAGCCGCAGGCGCCGCCGGAGGCTGAAAAAGAAAAAATTGCCCTGTCTGCTGAAGGTAACCAGAAGGGCGGCAGCAGTAACGTGGTAAAAGAAAATAAAGAAGTGGCAAAGGAAACAAAAAAAAGAGCGAAGAAAGATGGAAATAAGAAAAAGTTTCCTATTAATTTCGACTTTCTGCAGAAACTTGGAAAAGTGCTGATGACCGTCATTGCCGTTATGCCGGCGGCAGGTCTTATGATCAGTATTGGTAACCTGATTGTTATTGTCGGAGGAGATATTTCTGTTGTAAATACCATTGGTACTACGGTGGCAGAAATCGGATGGGCAATCATTAACAACCTGCATATTCTTTTTGCTGCAGCCATCGGTGGTTCGTGGGCAAAAGAGCGGGCAGGCGGAGCTTTTGCTGCGGTTATTGCCTTCTGTCTGATCAATGTAATCACCGGTGCGGTTTTGGGTGTATCCAGCGATATGCTGGCAGATCCTGCGGCTGTGACTCATACATTATTTGGACAGGAAATTTTAGTAGCTGATTACTTTGTTGATATTTTAGGAAAACCGGCTTTAAATATGGGCGTGTTTGTAGGTATTATCTCCGGTTTTGTTGGCGCTAACGCCTATAATAAATATTACAACTTCCGTAAGCTGCCGGATGCGCTTTCCTTCTTTAACGGAAAACGTTTCGTGCCGCTGGTTGTTGTTTTCTATTCCGCAGTGACAGCCATTATTTTAAGTATTATCTGGCCGGTTGTACAGACAGGAATCAATAACTTTGGTATCTGGATCGCCAATTCTTCCGATACCTCCCCGATTCTTGCTCCGTTTGTATACGGAACGCTGGAAAGACTTCTGCTTCCGTTCGGCCTTCATCATATGCTGACTATACCGATGAACTATACTTCATTTGGGGGTACTTATACTATTCTCACAGGAGCCAATGCCGGAACACAGGTATTTGGACAGGATCCGCTGTGGCTCGCATGGGTCACTGATCTGATCAATTTGAAAGACGCCGGCGATATGGCGGCTTACCAGAACCTTTTAACAACGGTAACTCCTGCTCGTTTCAAAGTGGGACAGATGATTGGTGCGACAGGACTTCTTCTTGGTATCGCACTGGCTATGTTCAGAAGAGTGGAACCGGACAGAAAGAAACAATATAAATCCATCTTTTTCTCCACCGTCGCCGCTGTATTCCTGACTGGTGTTACGGAACCTTTGGAGTTCATGTTCATGTTTGCGGCGCTGCCGTTGTATGTGATTTATGCAGTGTTACAGGGATGTGCTTTTGCGATGGCAGGAATTATCGATCTGAGACTTCATTCCTTTGGTAATCTGGAGTTCTTCACAAGAATTCCGATGTCCATAAAGGCGGGGCTTGGAGGAGATATCATCCACTTTATCATCTGTGTGGTAGCGTTCTTTATCATTGGTTATTTTGTCGCTTACTTTATGATTGGCAAATTTAAATATGCGACGCCGGGACGTCTTGGAAATTACATGGAAGAAGAGGAAGAAGAAGGCGGAAAAGCGGCCGCCGGACAGGGAAGCGAGAAAGCAGAGAGGATTATCGCGCTCCTGGGTGGCAGAGAAAATATCACCCTCGTGGATGCCTGTATGACAAGACTTCGTGTGACCGTCAAAGATGTGGATAAAGTAGCGGAACTTCCGGAATGGAAAGCGGAGGGAGCCATGGGTCTGATCAAGAAAGACAACGGTATCCAGGCTGTCTACGGACCAAAAGCCGATGTTTTGAAATCTGACATTAACGATATTTTATAACCGTTCCATTGATATTGCCATATTCCGGCGGGAGTGTTATGCTGTAATTTATTGAAAGAAATCAATCATAGCAGGAGTGTGAAAAATGATAATACTAACTTTAAATATGAACAGCCATGCCCGTGATTTCAGGCGGGAAGAGCTTGATAAAACCATACATTTCCTGGCAGAGTACATGCGGAAGAATCAGGTGGATATCGCGGCGCTGCAGGAGTGCGGGCAAACCTCTGAAGCGGCGCATTGGCAGGGGGAGATCCCTGCAGGATATCATCCCTGTAATAGCGGCATTGCACTGAAAGAAGATAATGCGGCCAGCCTTCTTGCCGGAGTCCTTGCCGAAGCCGGGCAACCCTATCACTGGACCTGGGGCGGGATCAAACAGGGATATGGAAAATATGATGAGGGACTTGCAATCTTCAGCCGTCGTCCGATCCGGGAAACCGATTTTTTTACAGTTTCCCGGCAGGATTCCTTTGATAACTGGAAAACCCGCAAAGTACTTGGGGTGTCAGTGAAACTTCAGAAACATATTTATTGGTTTTATGATGTACATCTGGGATGGTGGCAGGACGAGGAGGAGCCTTTCCGGGAGCAGATGCAGCGGCTGCAGGAGCATATTTTCTGTACAGAGCCTGCGAAGAATTCTGTATTCCCGCCCGGACTGTATTCCTGCAAGATTGATTACCGGACTTCCGACAGCGACGATGTGCTGCCGGAAAAAAAGCCCTGTGTTCTGCTCATGGGAGACTTTAACAGTCCGGCTCATGTGCACGGAGAAGGGTATTCTATGGTAAAAGATCTCGGGTGGAAAGATACCTGGGAGATTGCGGAGACAAAAGACGATGGAATCACAGTGCCGGGCGCCATCGACGGCTGGGAAAATGAGAAGACCAGAGGAATGAGAATTGATTACATCTGGACCGACGGGGAGATGCGTGTACTCTCTTCGAAGGTTGTCTTTTCCGGAGGAGAAGAACCGGTAATATCTGATCATTTTGGGGTAGCGGTTGAAATAGAAGAATATGATTCGTAATAAGGAGGAATCTGTCATGAGAGAAAGTGGAATATTGCTCCCGGTGAGCAGCCTTCCGTCGAAATACGGCATCGGCTGTTTTTCTGCGGAGGCTTATGAATTTGTGGATCAGCTGAGAGAAACGGGGCAGTCCTGCTGGCAGATTCTGCCGCTGGGACCGACGGGATACGGAGATTCTCCGTATCAGTCCTTTTCTACTTTTGCGGGCAATCCTTATTTTATTGATTTGGATACTCTTATCGCCCGCGGCTGGCTCACAAAGGAGGAATGTGAGGCGGTTTCCTTTGGAGACAATCCGCGATTTGTGGATTATGAGAAATTATATGAGAACCGCTTACCTCTGCTGCGGAAAGCATTTCACAGAAGTCACATCGAAAAAGATGCGGATTTTCAGGAATTTGTAAAAGCTAATGTCCGGTGGCTGCCGGATTATGCTCTCTATATGGCGTTAAAAAAAGAAAATGGAGAGAAGCCATGGACAGAGTGGGAGGACGGTCTCCGCTTCCGTGATGTACATTTGCTGGAAGAGAAAAAGGCGGCGCTCTCGGAAGATATCTGTTTTTATGAATTTCTCCAGTTTGAATTTCAGCGGCAGTGGAAAGCGCTCAAAAAATATGCCAACGACCAGGAAATCAAGATCATCGGAGACATTCCAATCTATGTGTCTCTGGACAGCGCCGATGCCTGGGCAGGAAAAGAGTTGTTCCAGTTTGATGAGAACGGGTATCCTCTGGCTGTGGCCGGCTGTCCGCCGGACGGATTTTCCGCCACAGGACAGCTCTGGGGCAATCCGCTTTATGACTGGGAATACCATAAGAAGACGGGATATAGCTGGTGGATGGAAAGGTTATCTTTCTGCTATTCCATGTATGATGTGGTACGTATTGACCACTTCCGCGGATTCGATGAATATTATTCTATTCCTTATGGAGAAACCACCGCAGTCGGCGGACATTGGGAGAAAGGACCGGGGCTTGAGCTCTTCTTAAAGGCAAAGGAAGTGCTGCCGGGCAAGGAAATTATCGCGGAGGACTTGGGGTATGTGACAGATTCTGTTCGGAAACTGGTAAAGGATACCGGATTTCCAGGTATGAAAGTCCTGGAGTTTGCTTTTGATTCCAGAGATACAGGAAGCGCTTCTGATTATCTGCCGCATAATTACCAGGAGAACTGTGTGGTGTACACCGGAACCCATGATAATGAGACGGTGACAGGCTGGTTCTGCCATGGACTGCAGGAGGAAGAAAAGCAGATGGTGAGAGAATATTTTTGTGCTGAGCAGATCGCTGATGAGAAAATGTATCTGCCGCTCATCTGTGGAGCAATGCGCAGTGTTGCAAAGCTCTGCGTTATTCCAATGCAGGATATTTTCGGTTATGGCAACGAAACCAGAATGAATACTCCGTCCACCACGGGAAATAACTGGAAATGGCGGCTGCTGCCGGGTGAGTTTTCCCAGGAAGTCCGCGGGAAGTTTGCGGCCATCACAAAGCGGTACGGACGGGCGAAATAGCAGTAACAACATAAAAAATAGAGGGATACAGACAGACGTTTTGTCGTCAGCCATCGGCTGACGGCAGGGTGTCTGTCTTTTTTTAGTTCACCGTATATTCTTCTGTCAGTCGGTTTCTCCACTTTCCCGGAGAGCACCCGTATTTTCTTTTGAACATACGGTTAAAATAAGAAAGATTTTCAAAACCGCTTTTTCCGGCAATTTCCAGGACGGAATCATCGCTGCTGCGGAGCATCCGTTCCGCCATGGTAAGCCGGTAATCGTTGAGATACTCGATAAAACTGCTGCCCATATGTGTTTTGAAAAATTTCATAAAGTGGGATTTGCTGTAGTAGGACAGTTCTGCCATGTGATCGATGGTGATGCGTTCGTCATAGTGTTCTTCCACATATTTGAGGATGGTTTTCAGCTTTTCCAGAGCCTTGGACTGGGGAGCCGTTTTTTCTTCCATGTTTTTTTGATTGGAGATGAGGATGAAGAAAAAATGGAATAAAACGCCCTTGACCGCCAGCTGATATCCTTCCGGCCGGGCGGCGCAGAGAAGATCAATCTGCTGAAAACAATCTGTCACTGCTTTATAACATGAAAGAGCAGGGGTAAAAAAAGTGGCCGATGGAATTTCCCCGGACAGAAGCGGGTATAAAAACTGCCGGGCACAAAGATCAGCTCGACTTGTGATCAGAAGATTTTCTTTAAAAAGTATATTTTCATATTCCATGGACTGGCGGTCATCCTGTTCAATGGAATGGAGTTGTCCGGGACGGATAAACACAATATCGCCGGCGCAGACCGGGCGGCGCTCCAGATCCACAGAGACGATGCCGCGTCCTTTTTTGATGACGATCAGTTCCAGTTCTGAATGCCAATGCAGGGGAACCAGGGCAAAATCAAGGGGGATGGAGCATAGATATGTATTGTAGGGAAACTCGGAGCTGGTGTGACTTTTAGTTTCGTGATAATTCTGGTATTCGCTGATATTCATAAATTGAAACTCCCTTTTGATAACTGTGAATGATAGTATTGTACAATAAATAAAGTGTATTTTGCAAGAGAAAAGGAGAAAATCTGATTATAATGCGTAGTATAAACAAACATTTGAAAAGGAAATGATTGAAGGAGGAAAATAGAATGTATCAGGCAAAACAATTACAGGAGACATTGACAGAGCTTCTCGGAAAGGAAATCGCTCAGGCGTCCAACGAGGAAATATATGACGCGCTGCTGTCCATGGTGCAGGAAATGGCGGCACAGAAAGAGAGTGCAGAAAGCAAAAAGAAATTGTATTACATTTCTGCTGAATTTTTGATTGGCAAACTGCTTTCCAACAATATGATCAATCTGGGTATCTACAAAGATATCAAAGAAATTCTCGCGGCCAATGGGAAAAATCTGACTGATATTGAGGAAGTGGAGCCGGAGCCGTCCCTCGGAAACGGAGGCTTGGGACGTCTGGCAGCCTGTTTTCTGGATTCTATCGCCACTCTGGGGCTTTCCGGCGATGGTATTGGTTTAAACTATCATCTGGGGCTGTTTAAACAGGAATTTGAAAATCATCTGCAGAAAGAGACGCCGAATCCGTGGATCAAAGAGAAATCCTGGCTGCAGAGAACCGACGTGGTCTATCCGGTGTCCTTCAACGGCTTTGATGTAAAAGCAAGAATGTATGATGTGGAAGTAACCGGCTATAATAATCAGACCAATAAGCTGCATCTTTTTGATATAGATTCTGTGGATGAATCCATTGTGGAAGATGGAATTCAATTTAATAAGGAAGACATAAAGAAAAACCTGACCCTATTCTTATATCCGGACGATGGAGATGAGAATGGCCGCCTGCTTCGAATCTACCAGCAGTATTTTATGGTGAGCAGCGGCGCTCAGCTCATTCTGGACGAGTGCGTGGCAAAGGGATGCAGCCTCTACGATCTGCCGGATTACGCGGTGATCCAGATTAACGACACTCATCCGACCATGGTGATTCCAGAACTGATTCGTCTTCTGGTGGAAAGAGGAATGGATATGGATGCAGCCATCGACGTGACAGCAAGAACCTGCGCTTATACAAACCACACTATTCTTGCGGAGGCGCTGGAAAAATGGCCGGTCACTTATCTAAAAAAGGTGGTGCCGCAGCTTGTGCCGATCATCGAAGTGCTGGACGACAAGGTAAGAAGAAAATATGAGGATGAGAGCGTTGCCATCATCGACCGGTACGATACGGTTCATATGGCCCATATCGACATTCACTACGGTTTCAGCGTAAACGGCGTGGCCGCGCTTCACACAGAGATTCTTAAAAACTCCGAGCTTAACAATTTTTACCGGATCTATCCGGAAAAATTTAATAATAAAACAAACGGAATCACTTTCCGCCGCTGGCTTCTTCACTGCAATCCGATGTTGTCGGATTACATCGAGTCTCTCATTGGAGACAGTTTCAAAAAGGATGCTTCTGAGCTTTCCAAATTGCTTCAGTATAAAGATGATGACGCTGTGCTCACGAAACTGATGGAAATCAAGCACAGGAACAAAGAGAATCTTTGCGCATACTTGAAAGAAACACAGAATGTGACCATCAGCCCGGACACTATCTTTGATATTCAGGTAAAACGTCTTCATGAATATAAGCGCCAGCAGTTAAACGCTCTCTATATCATTGACAAATATCTGGAGATAAAGGCAGGAAAGATTCCGGCAGCTCCTGTTACAGCCATCTTTGGCGCAAAAGCAGCTCCGGCATACACTATCGCCAAAGATATTATCCATCTGATTCTCTGTCTGCAGGAAATCATTAACAACGATCCGGAAGCCAACAAATATCTGAGAGTTGTTATGGTGGAAAATTATAACGTGACAAAGGCAGAGAAACTGATTCCGGCCTGTGACATTTCTGAGCAGATATCTCTGGCGTCCAAGGAGGCAAGCGGCACCGGAAACATGAAATTCATGCTAAACGGTGCGGTAACCCTTGGAACAGAGGATGGAGCAAATGTGGAGATTCATCAGGAGGTCGGCGATGATAATATTTTTGTATTCGGCGCTTCCAGCGGAGAGGTGATCGAACATTACGCCAAAGGAGACTATGTCGCAAGGAATTATTATGAAAATAATCCGGCCATCCGGGCAGCTATTGACTTTATCACCAGTGATATCATGCTTCAGGTGGGACAGAAAGAACATCTGGAACGGCTGAAAAATGAGCTGATCAATAAAGACTGGTTTATGACTTTGCTGGATTTTGATTCCTATAAGAAGGCGAAAGAACAGGCGCTTACTGCCTATACGGATCAGAAAGAATGGGCGAAAAAGGCGCTGGTCAATATCGCAAAAGCGGGATTCTTCTCCTCAGACAGAACCATCGAGGAGTACAACCGGGATATCTGGCATCTGGCGTAATTCCTCGATTTTTGGAGAGATTTGTGACGAAACGGCGAAGATTGCATAATATAAAGTACAGAAAGGCAATGAAGCAAATGCAAAGCCTGACTGATAAAAAATAGAAATCAGGAGAATATAACATGGGAATGCCGATCATCACACCGGGAACAGGGACAAAAGAACAGGCCCTTACAGATATCATTGAATCAATTGCTCTGCAGGAAGCTGCTTTGGCGCACATTTTAAATGCAGAGGGTGAAAAAATGCAGGCAATCATCTGCATGCAGGAGGTTTCCACAAAGGAATTATTTGAATTGAACTGTAGTGTTCGCAAACTTCTGGAGGCGGTGACCAATCTGGAAGAGATTCTGAAGGAAAAACTGGAGTATGCAATCTGCGGAGAGAAAAAATGTCACAAAGACGACGACTATGAAGAGAGTGTGCCGCAATACAGCAGATAGAATAATCTTATGATACGGGAACCGGGGAGGTCTTTGTCTATAAAGGCCTCCCCGGCTTTTTCTGACAGCGGATACATTTTCCGGTCAGAAATACATTTATCAGGAACGTACATCTTTTGTCCTGAGCCACCAGACGGCACAGCCGAAGAAAAGAAGAAAGAAGAGGATGACAGAAGCAAAAAAAGAAGCTGTGCCTGCAAAAGAGGAGAGTACGTCTTCGTTCTGATTGGAATTCATGCCGAGCATCATAAGTGAGTAAGGCCAGAAATTGCCCAGATCTGCATTGGTCATGAACATGCCTGCGATGCTTCCAAATAGAGCGATGCCGATGGGGATGGCAAAGTTACGTATCAGCATAGATAAAAGAAGCTGCAGCGAAGCGATGGTGACAGCCGCCAGTGTTCCTCTGAGAAGCCAGAGGATAATTTCCGGAGAAAAAATGCCCGGCAGCCCGCACATTTTTCCGCCAATGAAAAACAGAATGCTGATCCAGAGCTGTGTCAAAACCGTCACCTTCATGATGCAGACAAGTTTTGCCAGATAGCTGCTCACGATGGAAACCGGCATGCTCATAAAAGTATTCCAGTTATTATGGGTATGCTCCAGCCGCCAGGTATAGGAGCAGTAGATGCCGATGAGGGGCGCATAGAAAAAGGAAGCGTAAAACAGCGTAATCTGCGTCCACAGAGAATACCAGCCGCTTTTCAGCAGTTCCAGATTCTGCATGTAATTAAAGGTTCCCATGATGGCGGGAATGATTGGAATCACAAGAAACGCCAGGTAAATGACGGAATGTTTTAATTTCAGATTCTCTGCCTGAATACAACGGTACAGCATAATCACACTTCCTTTCTTAAAGCAATGGACCGGCATACAAAATAAACGATCAGAGAAACAACGGCGAATAACAGCAGCCCTATCCAGTCGAAGTTCTGCTCATAATAGGTGCTGATCCTCGTCGACCGATCCCAGTCCATCCACACAAAGCCAAAGATTCCGTAATATCCCCACAGGATAAGCCTTGCCGCCGCCGGAGGGAAAAACATGGAAAACAGCGACAGGAAAGAACCGGCCAGCCCTGCCACCAGCGGCAGTATCTGATTGGATGACAGCAGGGATAAGACCTGCTGGATGCTCAGCAGAAGCGTACTCACAATGAAGGTGGAAAGACAAAGCTGCAAAACCATATGCGGTTCCAGCATATCTGTGAAGCCGTAGATCCTGCCTGTCACCCAGATGATTGGCCACGAACCGAGAGCCGACAGAGCGACATATTTTAATGCCATGAGATATTTGCAGTTATAAAACTGCTTTTTATCCTGCAGCGTATAGAGCAGCTTAAAAGTATCTCCCTTTATCTCCATATCACAGACCCGGTTTACAAGCACAGCGAGAAAAATCGGATATATCAATGAATTCAATATCGGAAACAGATAAAAGGAACTCAGATATCCCTGCGCCAGATCCGACGCCTTTCTCGGCTCCAGACTCCACAGCGCCCACAGAAACTCAAAAAGAATCAATGCGGCAGGCAGCAGGAGCAGCATCCGGCGCCGGTGTTTCATTTGTTCCGCTTTTAAAGCCGTCAGCATTTTCATAAGCTCACCTGCTTTCCTGTAAGAGAGAGGAAAATGTCCTCCAGACTCTTTTGCTGTTCCGTCACGCGGAAGACGCCAATACCGGCGTTTACGCACTGCCCGACGGCATCCATGACGATATCGTCAGATACATGGTCCAGATAAAAACTGTCCGTCTCCCATTTGACAGACATTCCTGCGGTATTCAGCAGACGAAACGCCGCCTCATTATCAGAAGTCTGAAACAGAATCCTGGAACGGCTGTGTTCATGGAGGATCACAAGGCTGTCCTGAAAGATCAGATGCCCTTTATCGATGATTCCCACGTCCGTGGCCATCTGGTCGATCTCCGCCAGAAGATGGCTGGAAACAAGCACAGTGATGCCATGTTCCGGCAAGTCCCGGATCAGCTCCCGAATCTCCTGAATACCAGCCGGATCCAGACCGTTGGTCGGCTCGTCCAGAAGCAGAAGCCGCGGACTTCCTAGCAGCGCGGCGGCAATACCCAGACGCTGTTTCATACCCAGCGAATAATTCTTTACCTTCTTATCCATCTGTTTTTCCATCCGCACCAGATGCAGCACCCGCATAATATCTTTTTCCGGCACATTTTTTAGCTTACAGATGATTCGCAGATTCTCCTTGCCGCTCAGATGCCCGTAATAGGAAGGCGCCTCAATGAGCGAGCCGGTCTGCTTAAGAATCTCCAGCCGGTTCTCCTGCGACAGCTTTTTGCCAAAAACACGAATCTCCCCGCCGGTGGGCTTCACAAGCCCCAGAAGCATCTTGAGAGTCGTGGACTTCCCGGCGCCATTCGGCCCCAGAAACCCGTAGACGCTGCCCTCCGGCACATGCAGATCCAATGTGTTTACTACTTTTTTATGGTCATATTCTTTAGTCAGTGCATTTGTTGTGATAATATTGTTCATATCCTTCAACTCCTTTCGAAAAGTATCATACAACGGGGACCTTAGAAGGGGCTGAAGGGAAGCTTATTTTTACCTTAATTTTGAACAAGTCCTGTTTTTTCGCTATTTCTCCTTTACATAAATCTCCTGCTTGTGATATAATTTTTTCACTGGGGCATTAGCGCAGCTGGGAGCGCGCCACACTGGCAGTGTGGAGGTCACGGGTTCAAGTCCCGTATGCTCCATTTTTTACTGCCCATTTATAAATAAATCAGATTCATTTTCACACTTTCTCCACTTTTTTCTCAAAAAGTCTTCAATTTTCCCTCACAGATCGTTCACAAAAAATCGGTAGAATAAACCACATCAACAGCAAAGCTGTTGTCTTTGTAGATTTTTTTCATACCTTTCTCCCCAAACCGGCCTTTGTGGCCGGTTTTTATCCGTTGATTTTGCAGTCTTGACAAACTTCCTACTAATCTGAAATTCATATCAAATTCATTTTCGCTTAAAATTTAAGGTAAAAATAAGCTTCCCCACACTCATAAAATGATATAATACATATAAAAGCATGGTCGGAAATGAATCGAATAAAAACGTTTTTCATGCCGCGCGAAAATGCCGCTTGGATGACAGAGTTGGATTTCCGGCAAATAGAGAAAAGGGGAAATATTTTATGAATATATACGATAAAAAGATTCTTTTGGTGGACGATAACCGGGAGCTTCTGGTCATGACTGCGGATACACTTCGTAGAAATGGTTATTCCAGTATCGTTACGGCAGAAAATGTAAAAGAAGCTGTGAAATGTTTTGAGAGAGAGGAGCCGGAGATGGCGATTCTTGACATTATGCTGCCTGACGGGGACGGTTTTACACTTTTTCGGAAGTTCCGTGAGACGTCCAATATCCCTATTCTTTTCCTTTCAGCAAAAGATGAAGATAATGACCGGCTGTTTGGTCTGGGCCTCGGGGCCGACGATTATATCACAAAGCCGTTTTTATCTCAGGAGCTTGTGCTGCGGGTGGGTGCGATTCTGAAGAGAACTTATGCCAGGCAGGAACAGACAGAAAAGAAAGAGGAATGTTTCCAGCTGGGAAATCGTCTGATTTCTTTTGCGGAAGGAACGGTAAAGACTGGGAAACAGGAGATTCCGCTGACGGCAAAGGAGTTGATTCTCTTAAAGAAACTTTACGAGAACCGGGGGCGCATCGTTACATTTGACGCTCTGTGCAACGCTGCCTGGCAGGATTCTTATTATGGTTATGAAAATACTCTGATGGTACATATCCGGCATCTGCGGGAAAAAATCGAGGAAGATCCGTCTCATCCGAAATGGCTGCTGACGGCGAGAGGGCTTGGTTACCGTCTGGCAAAATAATCTGTTTGCTAAAAAACACGATTGCATCCGCAAAAAATGGGATTTTATTTTAAATTTATGGTAGAGGAAAATATATAATGAAAACTTTTTTTCGTGGTATACGGCGTTATCTGGCGTCCGCCTTTCTTATCATTGTTTTGATTCTTGTCAGCAATTTTGTCGTGCTGTTTTATATGATGTATTCAACGACAGGCGGGGACGGTACCAGCAGTATTACGCTTCGCAATACGCTGGAAAGCGCGGGACAGGACATTTCTTTGACAGAAAATGGGTATAGAATGTCAAAGAAAGGAAGAAATGCTCTGAAAGAATATGGATTTGTCTGGGCAATGGCATTAAATGAAGAAGGCAAAGTAATTTGGGAATGGAAATTGCCTGATGATATTCCACGTCAATATTCGGTTTTTGATGTGGCATCCTTTTCCAGGTGGTACCTCAATGATTATCCGGTTCGAGTCTGGAATGTCAATAATATGCTTCTTGTTTGTGCACAGTCTCCGGATGAAATTGCCGTATTGAACCTGCCTGTGTCTGTGCAGCAGATTGTCAATTTTCCTTATTATATACAGCTTTTTGTGATAGTGAATCTGGCGGTAATCCTGTTATTTGTTGTGATCTTCGGATGGCGTTTCTATGTATCGGTGAGACCGATTTCCGAGGGGATTGAGGGACTATCCCGAAAAGAACCGGTGCATTTAAGAGAAAAAGGGTCAGTGCGGGAGCTGGCAGAAAAATTAAATGCCACTTCCGATATTCTGATGGACCAGGAAGAAAAGCTGTCCCGGAGAGACCAGGCGAGAGCCGACTGGATTGCCGGCGTCTCCCACGATATTCGCACGCCGTTGACGCTGATTGTAGGATATTCAGAACGTCTGATGGATAATCCGCTTCTCGGCGAAGAAGAAAAAGAAATGGCTCAGACTATCCAGCGGCAGAGCGGTCTGATTAAACAGCTCATCGAGGATCTGAATCTTACCTCAAAACTCAGTTACGATACATTTCCACTTCATCTGACCACCTGCGCCCCGGCACAGACCCTCCGGGAATGTATCGCAGATATATATAACAGTGGACTGCAGCCACAGTATTCCATTGAAATTGCCGTTACCGATGAAGCGGAAAAATTCCGCCTTCCGGCGGACGAACCTCTCATGAAGCGGGCCATTCATAATGTGCTGGGAAACAGCATCCGCCATAATCCCGAAGGCTGCCAGGTCAATGTCCGCCTGTCGTCCGACGGACAGAACCTCCATTATCTTTTTGAGGACAGCGGTCCGGGCATCCCGGATGAAATCGTTGCCTGCCTGGACGCCGAAGAAGAGGATAAAAATCACAGGCAGAAAGCCAGCGAACGCCGTGAAGCCGTCAGCCAGCCTCACATCATGGGCATGCGCCTGACCCGGCAGATCGTGAAGCTTCACGGAGGAACCGTGTATTATTATAAAAGAAAGAACGGAAATTACGATTGCGGATTCGTCGTGCCCGGGGATTATTTCCTGGCGGAAGATGTGACAGATACCGACAGGAAGGCCGTTTCACTTTTTGAAAAAAATCAATAGATGTTTTCAGAAAATGTAAAACGATAATTGGATTTCTGGTATCAGGTATTTTTTCTGATGAATTTTCATGGAAAGCCGATTCGATTTTCTTTTCAGCGAGACTGGGACGAGGGAGAGCCGTTCTGGCAAAAATGGGGGCTGGGTTCTTGATTACAACTGTCCTCTATTGGAGCGTTGTTCTCTTGTTTGGCTTAATCGTGTTGGCAGTATTGGGATTTGGCGGCGGCGGATGTGCGGTTCAAACTGGCGTTAGCAACTGGAACAGTATCTATAATATAACATATTTTCAGGACTATTTGCTTAGTACCTTTGGCGGGTACATTGGAAGCCTGTTTATCGTAACATTGGCTATGCTGGTTTCCGCAAAAACACATTCTACGGTATTTGCAATTACGATTCCATTTATTCTGACTTGTGTTCCTCCTTTTGTGGGACGGCTTGAAGCATTTGCGAGAATTATGACTTTGTTCCCAGACCAACTACTCTCTATCAATAAGAATCTTGAAGATTTCAGCTTGTACCATATTGGAGGTAATATTTTTGGTGGAGTAACTGTCATTATTCCCCTATATTTGATTCTGTTCTGCTTAGTATTTCCGATTCTATTTATAGTTTACCGAAAAACACAGATTAAATAAAACTAATTGAAAATACGTCATTTTTCTTCTTTGAGAAAGGGGGTATTTCTATGACCTGTACAGAAGAATACAAGAAACATATCGAACACATTCTAAGCCTTTTGTAAAGTTGTCATAGTAAGTCTGTCCGGCAGCTTCACAAAGAAATGGAGGGAATGACGCATGAGGAATAGCAGATTTCTCTCCTATGAAACTATCAGATCACCACCGGTGAGCCGGAAGCCGCCAACGCTGTTTTACAGCACTATGGGCGGTACATATGTTTTTCTGCCGATTAAATTTCTTTCATTACTTTTAAAACGAATCTATATTGTTCTCCTATTGCTTCATTTTTTAAAGTTTAGTGTCCACAAAGTAATGTTCTTATTTTCTTGATTCTACTCATAATATGGTATATGATGAAAAAAATTGATCTATTTACTTTTAACAGAGCAATATAAAAATTGAGTTTTTCTTCATTTGGGTAAAAATTATGAGTATGAAAATAGAAATGTATAATAAAGTACTTTTAAAAAGTGGTGAAACAGCATATGTTGTTGAAATCTATGAAAGTGGAACAGCCTATGAAATGGATATTGATAAATCAGATGGATCAATCAAAACAGACACAGTGTGGCCAGAAGAAATTGAGAAAAAATTATAAAAAAATGGAATAAGGAAAATAAACGATTGTTTGGAACTAAATTTGAAAGGAAGTCTTCTTATGAATAAAACAGAATCCATTTTAAAGGAACGTGAGATTAATATTACGGATATCAAAGGCATCAAAATCGGTCAGACGGAAAATGTATCGGCCGGCACCGGCTGCACGGTTATTCTGGCGGAGAAGGGTATGGCTGCCGGGCTTGATGTGCGGGGCGGCGGTCCGGCATCAAGGGAGTCGGAGCTGATGAATCCGCTGGCGGCGGCGCAGGAGATTCACGGGATTGTGCTGGCCGGTGGCAGCGCTTTTGGGCTTGATGCGGCTGGCGGTGTGATGCAGTATCTGGAGGAGAGAGGGATTGGTTTTGACGTGGGCGTCACAAAGGTGCCGCTGGTCTGTCAGGCGGATTTATTTGATCTGACTGTCGGGGACATGACGGTGCGGCCGGATAAGGCAATGGGTTATGCGGCCTGTGTGAATGCGGAAAAGGGCAATTACAGAGACGGCTGTTACGGCGCCGGGTGCGGCGCGACAGTGGGCAAATTTGCCGGGATGGAATATTGCATGAAATCCGGCATCGGCAGCTATGCGGTGCAGATTGGCGGTTTGCAGGTGGGCGCTGTCGTGGCTGTCAATGCGCTGGGTGATATTTATGACTGGAGAAGCGGCAGGAAGATTGCCGGGCTGCTGGCGGAGGATAAATGTTCGTTCCGGGATACGGTTGAGATGATGTGCGCCAGTACCAAGGTGGTAGAGAATAAGTTTACCGGCAATACGACCATTGGGGTTGTGATCACCAATGGAGATTTTGGCAAAGCGTCTCTCTGCAAGATCGCGGGCATGGCGCAGGATGGTTACGCCCGCGCTATTCGCCCGGTGCATACCAGCGCCGACGGGGACAGTATTTATGCCGTCTCGGCAAGAAATGTATCGGAAAAGGTGAAGGCTGACCAGGATCTCGTCGGCACTCTGGCTGCGGAAGTGATGAGCGAAGCGATTATGCGGGCGGTGACCAGCGCGGAGAGCGCTTACGGTTTTCCGGCATATCGGGAGTTAAAAGTCAAAGAAAATAAAAGATAACGTCTTTTCTTATTAATACAGCAGAGAAGAGGGCAACAAACAATACGGCAGCAAAGAAGTTTCTTATTTTATTACTGGAGGAATCATTCATGTCCACGACACAAAAGGATATTACAATATTTAAAAGTACATCGCCCGCTGCGCCTCTCGTTATTTTAAATACCGTGCAAAACGAGGGCAAACAGGTTTATGATGCCGTGGTCAGTATGACGGACGTGGATTTTTCACTGGCGGCAATCGAAAACATTGACTGGAACAGGGAGATGACGCCGTGGCCGGAGCAGGCTGTGATGCGGAGAGGAGAGGATTTTGCCGGTGAAGCAGATGCATACCTGCAGGAACTGACCGGGATTATTTTGCCGGATATTCTTGCGAAGATTCCTGCAAAACCAGAGTACATCGCGCTTGCGGGATATTCACTGGGAGGACTCTTTGCCGTTTACGCACTATACCGGACAAATCTGTTTGCCCGCGCGGCCAGTGCATCCGGTTCTTTCTGGTATCCGGATTTTCTGGACTTTGTCAGGGGGCATAAGCTTTGCCGAAAACCGGAGCGGCTGTATTTTTCGCTGGGCAATAAAGAAGCAAAGACGAAGAATCCTGTCATGAAGACGGTGGAGGAGAAGACAAAAGAGCTGCACCGGTGGTACAAAGAACAGGGGATTCCTGTGGTTTATGAAGAAAATCCCGGCAATCATTTTCAGGATGCCGTTAATCGCATGGCAAAGGGAATTGCCTGGATATTGCAGTAAGAGCTGTTTTGTAATCAATTGTTATAGTTGATGACACGAACGACGATGGGTTAATGTGGCCGGAAGCAGGAATTTGTGCTATACTTTTTTCATGAGAGCATGGGAAAATAAATAATATGTGACAGGAGGGGTGGCCGATGGCGAACATTATCGCGATCATCTGGGATTTTGATAAAACCCTGGTGGACGGATACATGCAGGATCCGATTTTTAAGTATTATAGCGTAGATTCCAGACAGTTCTGGAAGGAAGTCCATGCCCTTCCCCAGAAATACATGGAGGAGCAGGGCGTTCGGGTCAATAAGGACAGCATTTATCTGAATCATTTCATTCAGTATGCCAATGAAGGGATTTTTGAGGGACTGAATAATGAAATGCTGCGTAAGTTTGGCTCTGAGCTGACATTTTATCCCGGGATTCCGGAGATTTTTGAAAAAACCAGGCAGATCATCCGCAGGAATCCCGCCTATCAGGAGTATGATATCAGAGTGGAACATTACATTGTCAGTACCGGAATGAAGGAAATCATTGCCGGCTCTCCGGTGGCTGAGTACGTGGATGCTATCTGGGGCTGTGAATTGATTGAAAAGGAAAAGGAAGGAAGACCTGTTATCAGTGAGATCGGTTACACCATCGATAATACTTCCAAGACGAGAGCTATTTTTGAAATTAATAAAGGGGTGCCTAAGCACCCGGAGATTGATGTGAATTCCAAAGTTCCGGAGGAGCTTCGTCGCGTCCGGTTTGAAAACATGATATACATAGCGGACGGTCCCAGCGACATTCCTGCGTTTTCTGTGGTCAATAAAAATGGCGGCGCCACTTTTGCCGTATATCCAAAAGGAGATCTGGATGCGTTTCAGCAGGTAGAACAGATGCGCCGGGATGGCCGTATCGACATGTACGCAGAGGCGGATTATAGTGAGGGAACGACCGCTTATATGTGGATTGAGAATAAGATTACACAGTTTGCCGAGAAAATGCGAAACGCAGAAAAAGAGAAACTGACATCTTCTATTTCCGGTGTGCCGAGACATCTGGAAGATTAACAAAATGTACAGCAATGTGTCTGGTCTGAAAAGTATGGACGGAACCAGTACAGAGGTTGTATCTGTGATATAATATAAAAAATGTGTTAGGGAGGTGCTGATGATGAAAGAACATGAAGCGGTAAAGATTTTTACCACCGTCGATAATCTGCAGGCTGAGATGATTCTGGCGTCCTTGAAGGAACATAATATTCCCGCTTACAAAAAAGATCTGGGAAACGCCGGTTTTCTGAACATGTATACCGGCAATTCCAGATTCGGAGAAGAGATTTATGTGGCAGACGTCAATGTGGAAAAGGCCCGCCGGGTGTTGGAGGGTATAGGGCTGCTGCCGGAGGAGGAGTAAAGAGGGATAGTTCCGGTTGTCAGAATAGACAGAAATGGATAATATCATACGTAGATGTTTTCCGTGAAAAATATACAGGAAGAAAGGAAGGATATCATGAAACAGGATGTAAAAGATTTTATGATTCAGAAAGTAAAAGAGATGATGGATTCTTTTTCCTGCTGTGCAGAAGCAAAAGAGGCAGGACAGAGATGGCTGGATGCCTTGGGTACTGAGAAGGAGGCAGAAGAAACAAAAAATCTGATGGCAGAGCTGGAAGAAGATATTATGCCGATTGACAATCTCATCGCTTTTGCGTCATCAGATGCCGGCGCACAGGTGTTTGGAGAAGAGAAGGCAAAAGAAGTGGCTGCCCACGCGCAGAAGGTTAAAACTGCCGGCGGAAAATATTGTGATTGTCCGGCATGTGCTGCTATTGAGGCGATTTTTGACAAGAAAGACGCGCTGATCTGAACAAGTGAGACGGAGAATTGTGTCATATGATTGTGACAACATTTGTGGAACGTTTCTTTTAAATAATAATGTATTTTATACGGCAGGGAAATCAATTGTCCCTGCCATATTTTTTACACATTTCCACAAAGGCCAGCATATTGGGCGTAAGATATTTACTTTTATGATAAATGATATTGAGATTCCTTCGAATCGGTTCTGTCAGAGAAACCATTGCGACAAGTCCTTCTTCGATGTCACGCTCAACAAGCAAATAGGGGAGTACGGCCACGCCGACGCCTTCTGATACGCCGCGGACAATAGCCTGGGTGCTGGAACTTTCCCAGACCGGACGAACAGATATTTGCTTAAGAGCAAAGGCGGCGTCAAGGATTTCTCTGCCGGCGCTGCCGTGTTCCCGCATCAGAAAGGGATATTCAGCCAGTTGGGGGAGGGATATTTCAGCCTGCCCGGCCAGAGGATGATGACATGGAACGATGGCACACATAGTATCTTCCATGAAAGGAGTAAAAGTCAGTTCCGGATGTTCCGGCTGGGTCTCAATAAGTCCGATATCAATGGAATTATTCAGGAGGTGCTGTTCGATATCGGAGGACTTGCTTATGAAGGCTTCCAGACGCAGTTCCGGATATTTCCTTTGAAACCGGCGGGTCAGCGCGGGAAGAATATGAGTGCCAATGGTGATGCTGGTACCGATGCGGATGGAACCGACAGCGTCCCAGTTTTTCATTTTCTTTTCCATTTCCTGAAATAACGAAACGATGTGTATGGCATAATTATAGAATTCTTTACTTCCTTCTGTGGGGGAAATGTGCCGGCCGATGCGCTCGAAAAGGCGAAGACCATAATAATTTTCCAGCTCTTTGATGGCGAGGCTCACAGAAGGCTGCGCCAGATGCAGCTCTCTGGCGGCTCCGGTGATGCTGCCTTGTTGAAATACAGTCACAAATATTTTCATGTGGCGCAGAGTCATAATATCCTTTCCTTCTCACTTATTTAAAAACAAAATATATTTTAAATATATAACAATTACATTATGTTTATTATAGAATAATACTATTTTTCTTATGAGTCAAGAGACGGTATACTTTTGGCAGAAGGAGGAAACTGCCATGGGAGAAAAAAGAAAAATTTTATTTCAGATTTTTATATCGACTCTCTATTTAAGCGCCTTCACTTTTGGAGGTGGTTATGTTATTGTCACGCTGATGAAAAAGAAATTTGTGGACCAGTATCACTGGATAGAAGAAAAAGAAATGCTTGACCTTATTGCCATTGCGGAATCGGCGCCGGGAGCCATTGCAGTCAACGGAGCGGTGGTAGTCGGATATAAATTAGCTGGCGCTGCCGGCGTGGTCACTGCCGTTGTTGCTACTATACTGCCGCCATTTGTCATACTTTCTCTGATTTCAGTATTTTATGATGTCTTTCGGGAAAATGTACTCATCAGCCAGATGCTCACAGGAATGCAGGCTGGTGTAGGCGCGGTGATCGCTTCTGTGACTTATGATATGGCGGTGGGAGTTGTGCAGGAAAAGCGCATTTTCTCCATCATAATTATGGGCGTATCCTTTGCGGCTGCCAGCTTTTTCGGCGTGAACGTCATTTATGTGATTCTTGCCTGTCTGGCTCTGGGTATTTTCCAGACAATCTTAAATAAAGGAATCCACAAAAACGGTCATCCAACGAGGATGGATGAAAGGAGGGCGGGTTTATGATATATATGCAGCTTTTCCTGAGTTTTCTGCAGATTGGATTGTTCAGTTTTGGCGGGGGATACGCTGCTCTTCCCCTCATTGAAAATCAGGTGATCACACTTCATCATTGGATGACTGCCCCTGAATTTACAGATTTGATCACCATATCTCAGATGACCCCGGGTCCCATCGCTGTCAATTCTGCCACCTTTGTGGGAATCCGCATCGCTGGAATTCCCGGAGCTGTGGCCGCCACGTCAGGCTGTGTACTTCCATCTTGTATCATCATTTTCATTCTGGCAGGTCTTTATCTGAGATATCGAAATGGCTGCCTTTTAAACGGCGCTCTCACTGCGCTGCGCCCGGCAGTCGTGGCCATGATCGCATCCGCAGGCCTGTCTGTTTTGCTGACCGCGTTTTTCCGCGATAGCCAGAAAATAAACTTAGCCGGGATACAATGGGAAATGGTGTTGATTTTCATTTTTTGTTTTGTACTGCTCAGAAAAACAAAATGCAGCCCCGTGATGGTGATGCTGCTGGCAGGCGCAGTTAAGGTTCTGTTTTCTTTATAAGAGGGTAAATCTCCTGAAATTCTGCGTCTGCCGTCGATGAACCTGTTTTTTTGAACCCTGCTCTATAGAGTATAAGAAGGGATATGCGGGTCTGCTTCAGCCGGAGAGTCTGGCGCTGCGGAAAATATCCTTTCTCATACGAAAGAAAGGCAGGATATTTTTATGAAAAAACTCAGAAAATCAAAATGGAAAAAATTGTGCGCCGCTGCGATTGCCGTCATGATTATCGCCGCAGGAATGAGGATTTCTTCTTCTGTTTCTGAAATATCATTTTTTACGGGGAGTGGGAAAAGTATGTTTTCCGGTTCGGATGAGATTCCGGAGGGCAATATTAACCTGAACACATTGTACAGTCCTTATGCTGTGCTTGTAGACCTGGAATCCGGAAATGTGCTGGCAGAGCAAAACAGCGCCGAACGGATGTATCCGGCTTCGCTGACGAAGATCATGACCGCCCTCATAGCCATCGAGGAGACAGAGGATATGGAGCAGACAACAACGCTGCCCTCGGATATTTTTCCTTCTCTATATGAAGAAAATGCGTCTCTGGCGGGATTTCAGCCGGGAGAGACGGTCATCTGGAAAGATCTGTTATACGGTGTCATGCTACCATCGGGAGCAGAATGTTGTCTGACATTCGCCAGACAGATTGCAGGTTCGGAGGGAGCCTTTGTTGATCTGATGAATAAAAAGGCGGAAGAACTGGGAATGAACGATACTCATTTTGCCAATGCGACAGGGCTGCAGGACAAAAAGCATTACAGCACGGTCAGGGACATAGCTGTTTTGCTGCGGTACGCCCTGGAAAATGATACATTTCGCCAAGTATTCACCGCCAGACGATACAGCGTCCCGCCCACTGCATACCATTCAGAAGGCTTTACATTTTATAACACCATGTTTCAGGCCATGGATAATGCCGGTATCAGCGATGACGATATCCTGGGCGGCAAGACAGGCTACACAGAAAAAGCCGGGCTCTGCCTTGCCAGTCTGGCAGAAATTAACGACAGAGAATACATTTTGGTCACCGCAAAAGCCGACGGGAACCACTACACGGAACCGTACCACGTGATAGATGCGGAAAATGTATACGGACAGATTCGGAAGAAGGTATGATTATTTGTACCTTTTCCTCATAAAAATGCTATAATGAACAAATACAGCCATCCCATTTGCCGGGATGGCTTATTTTGTAAAGTTATAAGAAAAACGCAACCTTCTATGAAAGAATACGTCTTTATATATGAAGGGATTCGCAGCGATACCACATACAGGGAGAAAAACAATGAAAGATGCGCAGATCATTGAGTTATTCTGGCAGCGGGACGAGACCGCGCTGACGGAAGTCGAAAACAAATATGCCAACTACTGCTTTGCCATCGCATGGAAAATACTTATGAGCAGAGAGGATTCCGAAGAATGTGTCAACGACACCTGGCTGGCGGCGTGGAACACGATTCCGCCGAAACGGCCGTCCATACTCTCAAGCTTTCTGGGACGCATCACAAGAAACTTAGCCATAAGCAATCTCAGAAAAAAATACGCGGCAAAAAGGCCGGATATGCATATGACCAACATGGATAATATTCTCAGAGAGGTGGAGGTCCTGAACCAGCAGGCCGCCCATTCTCTGGAACATACAGAATCAGAAGAAGAGCTTGTCAGGCTTTTGAATGGATTTTTAGAAACTCTGAAAGAGAGGGACAGAGACATTTTCCTGCGGAGATACTGGCACATGGATTCCATGGCAGAACTGGCAGAACGGCACAACCTTTCCGAAAGTGCCGTCAAAGCAAATTTATTCCGTACAAGAAAAAAACTGGAAAAAATTATGAGGAAGGAGAAATATCTGAAATGAAAAACGATCAATTTTTATTTTTGGATATTCTGGGACAGATTGACGATACTTTTATCGAAGCTTCTTCTCAGCCGTGGAAGGAAGAGAAAGCGGCAATTGGAGAAAGCAGGAGCAGGACTCCGCATAGGGGCTTCTTACACATAAGGTGCCGCTGGCATATCGCGGCGGTCGTGATACTTTTGGCGGCCATGTCCATGGCAGTTCTCGCCAACGATGATATCCGGGAAGGTCTCCTGCAGCTCCATCTTCAATTTTTCTCTGATAATGTCACCATTAACTCCGTGCAGGAAGACGCATCACAGCAGAACGATTCCCAGGAGGGAGAAACATCCGACGAAGAATTCCGGGCATACAAATGGGAAGAAGTGCCGGAGGGGTATCAGGTGGTGTATGAGGAGGAAAATGCAGAATTCGGTTATTATGTGATTGATTTTGAGAATGATGATGGTAGTTTCATTCATTACATGCAGAATGATGCATCACTATTTACAACATCTATCACTTTTGATGAAGAAAAAGGATATAAACGTAGAATTAAATTAACAGATGAATTGGAAGCCTACTCCATTTCTGACGGCAGAAGAAATACTATTTTCTATGAAAAAGATGGTTTCCTCTTTGAATTCATGTCCGATCAGCCGGAGGAAACAATCACAGAGTTTATATTTATGTCCGGAATATTGGAACAGGGGGATTAAATAATGCAAGATAAGAACGATTATTCCACTGTGGAAAAACTGTTAGAGCCTTTTTGTATAAAATCATTTTGTATCAATATATGGGAAAGAAGATGATTCAAATGTTTTGGTAAAATGCTTAAACACCAAAATAGATAATGAAAAGGGGTGTTTTTATGAAATGTAGGAGAAAAAGTATTTTAATAGGGGTTTTTTTGATTGTTGTATTTATATTGTTCGTTTTGACCTTGGCATTTTGGCTGAAAACAAAACCACGGGATTCATATATAAATGCAAAGACGATATTTACGGAAGACTTAAAAAAGGATGTCAAAGAAATCATATGTCCGTTAAACGAAAAAAACTTTATTATAACAGATCGTGATACCATAGAGGACGTTTTTAGTTTATTACAATCTGTAAAATTGAAACCTACTGATGATGAAGGGTTAATGGGATATTATATGATTCAAATGAATACCGATAATGATACAATTTTTCTCAGTATTAATAATTCAGAATTTGTAATAAACAGAAAACATTATAAAGTCAATAAGGATATTTCTGATGAAATATATATGTTACTTTTTGATAATAACTGAAAGAAGCGTTTGAAAATCTCTATTGTTTAAGTTTGATATTAAAAAAGGAATGAAAATATGAAAAAATGTACAGGAAGGGGGAAGCAAGATGCGTCTGAAGCTTTGGATAAAAAAACACAGGAAAGGCTGTTTGTACCTGCTGGTCTTTGTGGTGCTCACAAGGATATTGCTGGCTTTATGCTATTTTTCTGCATGGAGCGGAGCGGGGCAATGGAGAGTCATGTGTCACATGGATCTGGCGGACAATCCAGATCATGTCTGGAGTGGCAATATTTATTATTATGGAATACATGCGCCTGAAAAAATATGGGTTAGGACAACATTGGATGAATGGACGGATGACCAATATTATGAGAGTGTTAATTATGGCTTTTGGGATGACAGGTGCGGAGAGGCAAGCAATATGAGCCGGATTTTTTTAGATGTAATCGCCCCATCATTACCAGCCAGAGGAGCCTATAGCTTTATGGCTATGGGAGACCGGTCAAAGTCCGGCAAAATAGAAATCAAATGGGAAGAAAACGGCGAGATGAAGTATGCGGTCGTGGAGTGGCCGTGACAGGAATTTCTTAAAGGAGAACTTATACCAAAATGAAAAAGAAAATTGCAGTATTCATACTGGGGCTGTATGTGTTATGTTGTATGGTTGCATGTCAGTCTGAGAAAGAGGGGATGACTGAGACGACAGAATACATAAAGAAAGAAGCGACAAGTCCTTATCTTTCCATCACACAATCTTATTATGAAGATGCAGAGCAGACCTCTATGAAAAGTCGTTGCCTGGTATATGATCTGACAGAGAAAACTCTGGAAGAAAAAGGAAGCGTTCCATATACTTCGGCGTATCCTTTAACCATGTACTCTGATCGTGCTGACAAGGTTTATTATACGGCGCTGAGCGTAAAGGGAGACCAGATTTATTCTTATGAGAGTGAGGAGAACAGCGAAAAAAAGACAACTGAATTTTGTCTGATTAATTATATGATGCAGTGTGGTAATAAATATTTTGCCGTGGCAAGACTGCTGGACAACTTCTGTATGGAGCCGTTTGTATTCGGAGAAGATTTTACACAGTTAAGCAGAGTATTCTATGATGAGAAGGATGACCGGGTGACATGGACGGTCAGCGCCATTCCGGAAAAAGATTCTGTGATTTTTTCCTATTATTCTGATGAAGCAGAACGGAAATCCGATGAGACGGAGAAAGAAGACAGCGCCGGATCCAACATTGCCATTCTGGACATGCAGACAAATGAAATTCGTGATGTGTACCATACAGACAGATATGTATGGGGCGTTGCCAGTGATGGCGATACGCTGTACATTTGTTCTGCCCCCAGTGGTACGAGTAATAAAAAGAAAAATAAATGCTATGAGGTGAATTTGGCAACACAGGAGAGTAAAGAACTAGATATACCTGTATGTATCACGGGAGATATGGCATTGTGGAATCATGTCTTGTATTTTCTCGGATATATAAATGACGTGCGAGGCGTGTATTCTTATAATTTGGATAACGGACAGACAGAGTTGATTATGCGCCAGTCTGACAAAGAGTTTATCAATGGCTTATCTCTGAATTATTGAGATGATTTTTCACATATCACGCAAATATCATAAAAGAATTCTGATAAAAAAAGATTGTGTCCTGTACTACACAATGGTATAATGTATTACAATATATTGGTACAAAAGGCGCAGAGAGCAATAAAATGTACGGAAGGGGGAAGCAGGATGCGTCTGAAGCTTTGGATAAAAAAACACAGGAAAGGCTGTCTGTACCTGCTAATTTTTATAGTACTTACAAGGATTCTTCTGGCAACCCATTATGTCGGGGCATGGAGTGCCAACGGACAATGGAAAGTCATGTGTCATCAAGCTTTGCCGGATAATCCACATCACTTTTGGGATGGATGGCTTTACTTCTACGGAGTAAAAGCTCCGGAAAAAATTTATGTGAAGAGAACCATTGATGGCTGGTCAGATGAAGAATATATGGAGTGTGAGAATGAAGGTTTTTGGGATGACCATACCGGCGATTATGAAAATTTTGATTTGATATTTTTTAATCTTATTGCGCCATCTCTTCCGGCGAGAGGTTCTTATTCGTTTCTGGATTTGAGTGATAGGCCAGATTCCGGAAAAATAGAAATCAAATGGGAAGAAAACGGCGAGATGAAGTATGCTGTTGTGGAGTGGCCATAATGGCTTCATCGAAAGGTCTGGGCGAATCGCTATGAAAAAGAAAAAAATATTTTTTATAATAGTTCTTATTCTTTTTGTGCTATATGTTCTGAATTACTCGTATGGGAAACTTTTATGGAAGAACGCTTTACATTTTCCTGATAGCGAAAGAGCGATTGTGACGGTGAAATATTATGCTGACAATGGCAGTTCACTGGAATTAGATGAGGAGAAAAAGGACATCTTATTTGATTTGATAAAGGAAGAAGCGCAATTTGCGGGATACAGCAGTCAAGGGAAACTTTCTCCGATCATGCAGGAAGATGATGTTTATTCAGTGATAATCACCGGTGATGACTATTTTTCTCTGCTATATCTGTCAAAGAACCCTGAAAAAACAGTTATATGTGCAAATAATCGTTACATAAAACTTGGAACGATGAGACAAACAAAATTTTTTTTGCAAAAGCTTTTTGATTGACAGTACGTACAAGGTTATCCGGCGTCCGGTTTGGAGGCCGGATATTTTATTACGCGATAAATCCTGAGGGCGACAGCCGTGCCTGCACGGGCGGACACCCGGCGGTCGCTTTGACGGTAAATTTCCGCCTTGTCGGCTGGCGAAGAAAATAGTAAGATAAAAAGAAGGAAAGATGAAGAATAAAGGAGGGACTGAAGTTTGAAGATTACACAGAATATTATTCTTGATTTTTCTCACATTTATCCGGAAGATATTGAAGAACAGGGCAGGGGGCTTAAACGGATTGATTTAAGTGATATTGAAGGTACGAATATGTATTGCACCAAAGAGGCGGAAAATGAGATCCGCCGGCGTCTGGCTGCCTGCAGTCCCCATGGGATTCATTTTTTGGATAACGGAAATTATCATTATGCGACGAAGTTTTTTGCGGAAAAGATTTCTTTTCCGTTTTCGCTTGTTCTTTATGATCATCACAGTGATATGCAGCCATCGCTGTTTCCGGGGATGTTAAGCTGTGGAAACTGGGCGGCGGAGCTGCTGCGTAGTCACGCCAGTCTGAGACAGCTGATCCTTGTGGGACCGGAACAAAAAAGTATGGAGGAGATTCCTCCGGAATTCAAAGGGAAACTGGTGTGTATTAGCATGGAAGAAATTGATGAACACATGGTGAATCAAAAGCTGTCTGAGATTCAGATGAAGCTTCCGGTGTACATTTCCATTGATAAGGATGTTCTGGACAGAAACGGCGCGCGGACCAACTGGAATCAGGGCAGCATGTCTCTGAGAATTCTTGAGAAGCTGCTTCTTCAGGTGTTTGAACACCAAAATGTGATCGGCGTGGATATCTGCGGCGAGTGCAGTCCCATGGAGCCCATGCAGGAGCTTTTAAAAGATGAGAAGATCAATAAGATGACCAATGACGCATTGTATTCTTTCTTGTCGGGACTGTTTCAAATTTTTGATACGGATTCGTAAAACAGGACGTTATTTTACTAAATAACAGGGAGAATATTATGATTGATAAGATAATCATTCGCGGAGCTAAAGTACATAATCTTAAAAATATTGATGTGGATGTTCCACTGCATAAAATCGTGGGCATTGCCGGTGTGTCCGGCTCAGGAAAGTCTTCACTGGCCCTGGGCGTGCTCTACGCCGAGGGTTCCAGACGATATCTGGACGCTCTGTCCACCTACACGAGACGGCGAATGACCCAGGCAGCGAAAGCGCAGGTGGACGAAGTGCTCCATGTGCCGGCGGCATTGGCGCTTCACCAGCGGCCGGGCATTCCCGGTATCCGCAGTACATTTGGCACGGGAACAGAATTGTTGAACAGCCTGCGGCTGATGTTTTCCAGGCTGGCCAGCCACCGTTGTCCTAACGGGCACTATCACGAGCCGACTCTGGCGGTGGCGGCGGAGAAAACGCTGACCTGCCCGGTGTGCGGAGTTTCCTTTTACGCGCCGTCCGCAGAAGAACTGGCGTTCAACAGCCAGGGAGCCTGCCCGAAATGTGACGGAACAGGAACCGTGTGGACCGTGGACAGGTCGACATTAGTGCCTGATGAGTCACTCACCATTGACGAGGGCGCCGTAGCGCCATGGAAAACGCTCATGTGGTCTCTTATGACAGACGTCTGCCGGGCCATGGGCGTCCGCACGGACGTACCTTTCCGGGAGCTGACAGAGGAAGAGAAGAATATTGTATACAATGGCCCGGCCGAAAAGAAACACATTTTCTATGTTCCGAAAAATGCAGAGCAGGGAACGGAGCTGGATTTTACCTATTTTAATGCTGTGTACACGGTAGAAAATGCATTGGCAAAGGTAAAAGATGAGAAGGGCATGAAGCGGGTGGAGAAGTTTTTGAAACAGGCGCCATGCCCGGACTGCCATGGGACGAGGCTGTCGGAGAGAGCCCGTGCGCCAAAACTTCGCAGACTGTCCCTGGACGAAGTCTGTCAGATGACGCTGTCGGAGGTGGCGGAATGGGTAAGAGGAGTGCCGGCTTCTCTGCCGGAGGAAATGCGGCCCATGGCAGAAAGCATCTGCGAGTCTTTTGATACGGCGGCCAGACGGCTGCTGGATCTGGGGCTTGGTTATCTGACCCTGGACCGTGCCGCCTCCACCTTATCCACGGGAGAACGTCAGCGGATGCAGCTGGCCCGTGCTGTCCGCAACCGGACGACGGGCGTCCTGTATGTTCTTGACGAACCGTCCATCGGTCTGCATCCGGCCAACATCGTGGGACTTACCGGAGTGATGCACGATCTCATTGCCGACGGCAACTCCATTATTCTGGTGGATCATGACACGCAGATTCTGTCGGAGGCCGATTGGATTATCGAGATGGGGCCGGGAGCAGGAGCCGACGGCGGGCAAGTCATAGCGGAAGGCAGCCCGGCCGCTCTCACAGAAAATGTACAGTCAAAGATCGGGCAGTTTTTAAAAGAAGGATACATCACCGGTTCTCCAGCGGACCAGACCGGCACAGAGCTATTTGATGCGGGGTGTATCAATCTTTCCACCGATGCCATCCATACGGTAAAACCCCTGAATGTGTCCATTCCAAAAGGCAAGCTGACCGTGGTCACGGGTGTATCCGGTTCCGGAAAGACGACGCTGATTCTGGAAAGTCTGGTTCCGGCCCTGGAAGCGATGAACCGAAAAGAAAAATTGCCGGAGCATGTGCGAAGTATCGAAGCTGTGGGCGTGGAGCAAGTCAAACTTATTGACGCGGCGCCCATCGGTATCAATGTCCGTTCCACGGTGGCGACCTATGCCAACGTCCACGACCTGCTGCGCAAGACATTTGCAAAGCTGCCGGAAGCGAAACAGGCCGGCTACAAAGCAGGCGATTTTTCCTACAATACGGGAAAGCTGCGCTGCCCGATGTGCGACGGTACAGGCGTTATCAGCCTGGATGTACAGTTTCTGCCTGACGTGGATATCCCTTGTCCGGAATGCCGGGGGTCCCGCTACGCAAAGGAAGCCTATAAGATAAAATATCGTGTGGAAGAATCTGCGGTTCGCCGGAAGAAGAAAAATGCGGCAGAATCCCGGCAGACAGATAAAGCCATGGCTGTGTCCATACAGATGAAAGAAACGTCTTTTTCTCTCCCGGAACTGATGTCTATGGACGTGAATACGGCGCTTGCCGCCTGCAAAGAGATGAAAACGGTCTGTCAGAGATTAGAGGTCCTAAAAGAACTGGGACTGGGATACCTCACCCTGGGAGAAGAGACGCCGGGCTTGTCCGGCGGCGAAGCCCAGCGTCTGAAGCTTGCCAGCGAGATGGGAAAATTACAGACGGCCTCTGTCTTTGTGTTTGACGAGCCGACCATCGGGCTCCATCCGCTGGACGTTCAGACTCTCCTTCACGTTTTCCGGACGCTGATGGAGCACGGCGCCACAGTCATTGTCATTGAGCATGATCTGGACGTAATCCGAAGCGCCGATTACATCATCGATATGGGACCGGGCGGCGGAACCGAGGGAGGACGGATTGTCGCCGCCGGAACGCCGGAGGAGATAAAAAATACGCCGGAGAGCGTGACCGGGAGATTTCTGTAAAAGTCATTAAAAAGAGAGAAGCCCCCTACCACAACGGCTTCTTGGCATCTTCCGGGCTGGCAAACGGGCCAGGAAGAATCGTAAGGCCCCGGTGGCCGCCAAAGTAGTCTCGGTCAAAGGTGATGGCGGTGCCGTCCGGATTCTCAAAGCGCTGTTCCGGCTCAAAGGCAAGCCCCAAAGTGTCGCTGTGGATTATTTCCGCGGAAAAGTCGTTTAGGTAATCGTAAAGATTGGTGGACAGGTGTGGAGCACCGGCCCGGGAGATCAGCTCCACTTTTATGTCATGGTCTGCGTTGAGCAGATAATTTTGCTCGTTCTTCCATGCTTTTGCGCCGCCAAAGTAGGCGTTGCCGTCTGACCAGACCGGAAGATGGTGGAAATGGAACGGTTCCAGTTTTTTCATATCCGGGGTGTCCGTATCCATGTCGAAATGCCGGATCCATTCTTCGTAGGTCGGATATTCGTCCAGTACATGGGTGCCCACTTCGCGGTTTTCTTCATCGCAGCCTTCCTCGCTGTCCCGGATGATCAGGAATGGTTCTGCCGGCCATTTCTGGACGAAGATATTGTTATAGAAACGGTCGTCTCCGTGAAGGATGGTCATAAAGCCCATGACTTCCGTGCGGTGCGGCATGTGGTACGGCGTGTAGCGGGCGCGGTTTACGCCTTCCACCACGCTGTCTGTGCCGGCGCCCACGGCGGTGAGGGAGCCGCAGATTAAGTTATGTACCATGGCGACGCCCTGGGTGGCCAGCCGGAGAGAAGCGTCGGAGAGCAGAATGTTATTGTCGATGAGGGTCGGGCCGTGGCTTACTTCCACAAAGAGGTCCTGACTCATCATACTTCCCTTCAACTGTTTGGCATAAGGCGGGCGCTGATTGTCATGGAAGAGGTTCTGGGTGATGCGTACGCCCTGAGCTTCCCAATCACACCAGATTCCCATGGTGCAATGATGAATATAATTGCGGCGGAAGGTGACGTCGATGGCGGCGTGCATCTTGATGCCGGCGATTTCCGCTCCGCCAAGCTCCATCATGTTGTTGATATGATGGATGTGGTTGTCTTCAATGACGGAGAATACTCCGCCCATCCGTCCGCAGATACCGTCCTGCTCGCAGTGGTGGATGTTGCAGCGGCGGATGATATGGCTGCCCACTTTTTCTTTGAGCCATCCGTGATACTGGCCCCGGCACACAGCGTCCCGCTCCATCTGAGTCGGACTTTTGACATGCTTGTTGGTAAAATAATGCTCGTTGTCCGGATCCAGATATTTGCCCAGGGAGATGCCGGCACATTTGCTGTTGCTGATATCACAGTCCTCGATGATCCAGCCTTTGGACCAGTGCGGGCCGATCATGCCGTCCTGGAAAGCTGCCGGCGGCGCCCAGGTGGTGGCTGCCTTCTCGATGCGAAAGCCGCTGACCGTGATATAGTTTACGCCAGTTTTCTCCGGAAAGAAGCACTCCCGGCGCACGTTGATCTCTACCTTTTCTTCGTTGGGATTTTTGCCCTGGAAGTTTGCGTAGAGGATAGTTTCATTGCGGACGGTATCCTGCTCGGAATACCATTTATAGACAGAAGCTTCCGGCTCCCAGGAATACTCGTACACCTCGCCTTTAATACAGTCTTCCAGGCTGTCTGCCTCGTACAACATCTTATCGTTGAGATAGACTGCGCCGGTATGTTTGTTCCGGCCGGCAAAATACCAGTCTCCGTAGACATAGGTTGTATAAGGGTTATATTTTCCGAAAATGGAATTAGATACCCGGCAGACCCATACATCTCCTTCATATGGCTGCCATTGCTTCATTTCCTCCGCACCGGTAATCACAGCGCCCAGGGGCTCCGTACTCCGGTAAATGATCCGGTTTTCTTCCGTTCCGGCGTGAAGAGGATTCACATATTCCCGGTAAACGCCGGGCGCCACCAGGACTTCATCCCCGGGCATAGCCATCTGCGCCGCGTCATTAATCTGTCTGAAAGGCATTTCTTTTGTGCCGTTGCCGTCCCGTCCGGCATTGGCGTCAACATAAATTCTCATAGAGAACTCCTCCTGTAAGAAATAGTGATCGGTACCATTGGTACACATTCTACATTCATGGTAAAGGATTTTGGGCAGAACGTCAAGAAAAGAAAAGAGGGAGTTGCTGTTCGCGCAGTGACCAGTAATGAGAGGTACATTTTTAGAAAGAGAAAAGTACCGGATTTCTTGACATTATAATCTTACTTATGTAAGATTATAGACATAACTATAAATGCTACAAATGTAAGATGGCGGAAAGTTTGGAAGTAAACTTCCAAATCTACCATCATTGACGCAGTAAATGCGTCAGGAAAGAGGAAATGATGAAAAAGAAAAATTTTTTATTATGTATCTGTATGGTGCTGCTTTGTGCTGTTTTATCGGCGGGCTGCACGAAAACGTCCCGCGAGGGAAAGGAGCAAATGAATGGTGATGAGCAGACAGAAGTGGAAAATAATACAGGGACAGGAATGAGCGGCGTCCCGGTTGAAGATGCAGAAAAAGTATCGCCGGAATCCGACACGGAAGCGCCCGTTCCGCAGACAGAAGACGTGGACTGGTCTTCATATTTTGACGGCCTGAACGGAGCGGCAGTCATTTACGATCCTTCCAACAATAAATATATGATTTATAATGAAGAGTTGGCGAACACGAGGCGTTCTCCCTGCTCCACATTTAAAATCATCTCTTCCCTCACAGCATTGGAAGATGGAACGATCGTACCGGAAGATTCCACTCGTACATGGAGCGGCGAAGAATTCTGGAATGAGGACTGGAACAAAGATATTGATTTTGAAGAGGCGTTCCGAACCTCCTGCGTCTGGTATTTCCGGGAAGTCATTGACGAGATTGGCAAAGAGAGGATGCAGGAAGCGCTTGATACGCTTTCCTATGGCAATTGTGACATTTCCGACTGGGAAGGACGGCAGAATACCAACAATGACAACCGCGCGCTGACTGGCTTCTGGATTGAATCTTCTCTGCAGATCTCACCGAAAGAGCAGACAGAAGTGATGGAACGCATTTTCGGAAATGATACCATATATTCCGGGAATACAATAGAAGAACTGAAAAATGTGATGCGGGCAGAAGAGCAGAACATCGCAGACTGTACGGTATACGGGAAAACCGGAACAGGGAAGGCGCATGGGGTACTCGCAGACGCCTGGTTCACCGGCTTTGCAGAAACGCCGGAAGGAAATGTGTATTTTTGCGTGTATCTGGGAGAAAATGAGGGAGAAGACGTTTCCAGTACGGATGCACGGCAGATCGCCATGGAGATTCTGACTGATTATTGCGACCATTCATTGTAAAACTATCGAAAACATTGAATCCGTTTCCCTTTTTTGCTATACTTGTAAAAGTATTTTTGCAAAATTATGCCATTCATTGAGATGAGACTGCGGCAGTCGTGCCGGCCTCAGACAATGAATGGAGAGACGGGAGAGAAATAATATGAATCAACAGACAAAAGCCGGTCATCTGTGTGCCCTGCTGACTACGTTCATCTGGGGAACGACATTTATATCGACAAAAGTGATGCTGGCAGATTTTCAGCCGGTGGAGATTCTCTTTTTCCGGTTTGTCATGGGACTGCTGGTATTGACGCTCATTTATCCGCACCGGATGAAGAAAACCACGTTAAAACAGGAACTCACCTTTGCGGCGGCAGGGCTGTGCGGCGTATGTCTCTATTATCTGTTGGAAAATATCGCGCTGACCTATACTATGGCTTCCAATGTGGGGATTATTATTTCTGTGGCGCCGTTTTTTACCGCCATCTTATCCCGCATTTTCTTAAAAAATGAGGAGAAGCTCGGCGCTGGTTTTTTTGCAGGTTTTCTGGCGGCCATGGCAGGAATCGCCCTCATCAGCTTTAACGGCTCGTCCTTGCATGTGAATCCGCTTGGCGATCTGCTGGCATTATTGGCCGCCTTTCTCTGGGCCTGCTATTCTATTTTCACAAAAAAGATCAGCGGCTTTGGTTATCATACGATTCTGACGACACGGCGAACCTTTTTCTACGGTATCCTTTTTATGATTCCGGCTCTTTTTATTTTTGATTTTCGTTTTGCACCGGAGAGATTTGCCAATCCGGTGTATCTGTTTAATATTCTTTTTCTGGGGCTGGGCGCTTCTGCGCTCTGCTTTGTGTCGTGGAATTATGCGGTGAAGGTGCTGGGCGCCGTAACGACGAGTATTTATATTTATCTGGACCCGGTCATCACGGTAGCGGCCTCCGCGCTGATTCTGCGGGAGCCCCTTACATGGATGACCGCGTCGGGCATCGCACTGACGCTGGGTGGGCTGATTCTTTCAGAACGCAGATCTTCTATTGTCAGGAGAAATAGAAAAGGCGTGTCCGGAACATAAGAATATCCGGGTACACGCCTTAAATGAGCAAATGTACAGTTACTGGAAATGTCTCTTCTTTCTGGCAGAGGATACAGCAAGCCCCGCTATAAATCCAATCACAGCCGGAATCAGCCATCCGAACCCGGCCTCTGCCAGCGGCAGCACGTCGGCGGCAAACTCCACAACTCCGTTCAGATGAAGAACAGCTTTCGTACCTTCCGGCAGCGCCCGAAGCAGATCAAAGAACGCCGCTGCGGTGGTAAATCCAATGGTCCACTGAAGAACCGTCTGATTATTATGAAACATTTTGCCGCACAGAGTCAGAAGAATCAGTACAATGGCCAGAGGATATAAAAACATCAGCACCGGCATGGAGTAAGCGATGATGGCGTCCAGTCCCAGATTGGCGATGAGGAAGGACAGCAGGCAGAACAGGATGGCCCATACCCGGTAGGAAGGACCATTTGGGAATATGTTCACAAAGGTTTCCCCACAGCTGGTAATTAAGCCCACTGCTGTTTTCAGGCAGGCGATTGTGACAGTGACTGCCAGAATAAGAGCGCCGGCGCTTCCAAAATAATGCTGCGCGATCTGCGCGAGAGCCTCCCCGCCATTGGCGGCGGCCGCAAACATCCCACGGCTCTGAGCTCCCACCACAGTGACAAGAACATAAATCACTGCCATCAGAAGAGAGCTGAAAATACCTGCCCGCACCGTATTTTTGGCCACAGCACCCGGTTCCGTGACGCCGAGACTGCGGATCACATCCACCACAATGATGCCGAAGGCAAGTCCCGCCAGCGCATCCATCGTATTATATCCTTCCAGAAGTCCCGTAGCGAAGGCTCCTGTCAGATACGCGCCCTGCGGATCAACGGCAGAGATTTCTCCCATGGGAGCCGTCAGCGCCCGTAGGATTAATATGGCAAGAAAAACCAGAAACAGCGGATTTAATACCTTGCCGATCCATGTGAGGATCTCTCCCGGACGAAGGGAAAAGAAAAGAACGGCTCCAAAGAAGAGCAGAGAAAATACCGCCAGTCCCAGAGACTGTCCCGTTCCCGGCAGAATGCGCTCGATTCCCACCGTGTAGGAAACAGTGGCACATCTCGGGATGGCAAAAAACGGGCCGATGGTCAGATAAAGCGCACAGGTAAAAAAGAGTCCGTACTTCTTTCCGACCCGGCTGGCAAGCCCCAGCAGGCCGTTTTCGCGGCTGATGCCCAGAGCGGCCACGCCAAGAAGCGGCAAACCGACTCCGGTGATCAGGAATCCCGCTGACGCCTGCCACATATTCCGTCCGGCAAGCTGGCCCATGGAGGCAGGGAAAATCAGATTCCCCGCTCCAAAAAACATGCCAAACAGCATGCTGGCCACTGTGATTATTTTCCTGTAAGACAATTTTTCCATGACATAATTCCTAAATGATTGCCAGAAGCACGAAGTTTAAGATAAACAGAACCGTTGCCACCCAGAGAATCGGATGGATGGTATTTGCTTCTTTCTTGCAGATTTTTACGATACAGTAGGAGATAAAGCCGAAGGCAATACCGTAAGAAATACTGTAGCAAAGCGCCATGAACAGTCCGGCAAAAAATGCAGGAACCGCCTCGGAAAAGTCTTCCCACTGGATCTCCTTAAAGGCGGAGGTCATCATAATGCCGACAACAACCAGAGCCGGAGCGGTGGCTGCAGATGGAATAGCGCTCACAAAGGTTGCCAGGAAGGCGCTGATGGCAAAACAGATGGCCACGACAACGCTGGTCAGACCGGTACGTCCGCCGGCGCCGATACCGGAAGCACTTTCCACGAAAGTAGTGGTGTTGGATGTTCCGAAGATAGAGCCGATGGAGGTAGCGATGGCGTCTGCAAAGAGAGCCTTGTCCATTTTTGACTTAAATCCTGAACTGGAATCCATGGCTTTTTCATCTTCCTCACTGAAAATACCGCTTCTGCGTCCGGTTCCGATAAAGGTTCCAAGGGTATCAAAAGTATCGGAGATGCTGAAGGCAAAAATAGTTACCAGCACCAGCGGAAGCCTGGAAACATCATTGAACAGGGATGGAAGTCCTTCTGATGTAAAGATTGCTCCGAAGGTGGATGGAAGAGCAGCGCATGCCTCCGAGAAGCTCACGGAATCACTGGCTGTCGTAACGCCCATAGGGATACCGATCAGGGTCGTCACCACGATACCGATCAGAATAGCTCCCTTTACATTGCACACAAGAAGTACGATGGTCAGAACAAGACCGATCAGGAACAGCCAGAAAACAGGCTGATTCAGAGTGGCAATGGCCGGAACTCCGGAATCAAAACTGATGATACCTACATTTAAAAGGCCGATATATGCCACAAACACGCCGATACCGCCGCCGATGGCGTTCTGCAGGCTGTTTGGGATGGCCTTGATAATAAACTTGCGGACTTTAGTCACCGTAATGATGATATTAAAGATACCGCAGATAAATACCATGGACAGCGCCTGCTGCCAGGTAAAGCCCAGACCGAAACAAACGGTGTACACGAAAAATGCATTGAGACCCATACCCGGAGCCTGTGCATACGGTACATTGGCAAAAAGTCCCATCACCAGCGTACCGATGATCGACGCGATGATCGTTGCCAGAAATACAGCGCCCCATTCCATGCCTGACTGGCTCAATACGCTCGGATTGACCGCGATGATATAAGCCATGGTAAAGAAGGTAGTAAGACCTGCCATAACCTCAGTGGAAAATGTGGTGCCATTTTCCTTCAACTTAAAAAATTTTTCCATAGTGTCCTCTCTTTCTTTTGCACATAAGTTACATTTTCAGATATCCGAAGAACGATACCCCGGCATCTGTGCCGTTCCATTATAAGATAAGTCCCATGAAATATTCAAGGGTAGTTTTTTTGTGTCTGCCAGCGATTTTTTAGCGGACAGTGCCATATTTTATCTTTTATTCTACATATTGTAATAATGAGCGTAGATACCTCCCTGTTCCAGAAGACTCTCATGGGTGCCCCGCTCGGCGATGCCGTCCTCGGTGATCACGATGATTTCGTCCGCGTTGCGGATGGTGGACAGACGGTGGGCGATGGTGATGGTAGTTCTGTCTTTGGACAGTTCCTCAAGACTTTGCTGAATCCAGCGTTCGCTCTCATTATCCAGCGCGCTGGTAGCCTCGTCAAGAATCAGCACCGGCGGATTCTTCAGGAATACCCGGGCGATGGAAATCCTCTGTTTCTGTCCTCCGGACAGACGGGTGCCCCGCTCGCCCACATACGTATCATACCCATCCGGCAGCTCTTCAATAAAGTCATGAATGTTGGCGCGCTTCGCCGCCGCAATAATTTCCTCCATGGAAGCGCCCGGTTTGCCGTACGCGATATTTTCTTTGATGGTACCGCAGAACAGATACACATCCTGCTGCACCATACCGATCTGACTGCGCAGACTTTTCAGGGTCAGCGTGCGCACATCCTGGCTGTCTATGGTGATCCTTCCGCCCGTCACATCATAAAAACGGGGAAGAAGAGAGCAGATGGTCGTCTTGCCGCTGCCGGACGGCCCCACAAGGGCGATGGACTTTCCGGCCGGAATCTCAAAAGAGACATGAGAGAGCACCGGCGTATTATCATCACTATAATGGAAGGAAACGTCCTCGTAACAAACGTGTCCCTGTACATTTTCCAGCTCGTGTGCATCCGGCGCGTCCGTGATCTCCGGCTCCGTTTCCATCACATCCAGGAAACGGCGGAATCCCGACATACCTTTCTGCATGGTCTCGATCAGCTCCACCAGAATCTGGATCGGATTAATGAAGATACCGATATATAGGGCATACATGGCAAGATCCGCTGGAGCCATCAGCCCCCTGGCGATGAGATAGCCTCCGTAAACGAGGGTCACCAGATACATCATACCCTGAAAAAACAGGTTCCAGCCCATGAAACTTCCCATACAGTTATAATTATCCCGTTTGGAAAGAAGAAATGCATGGTTGCTCTTCTTGAATTTCTCCCGCTCGATGTCCTCATTGGCAAAAGACTGCACCACCCGGATGCCCGCCAGCGTATCCTGCAGGCTGGCGTTCACATCTCCGATCTTCCTCCGGTTTTCCATAAATGTTTCCTGCATCCGGCGGTTCTGGCGGAAGGAAAAAACAAACATACAGAAAACAAGAAAAACCAGCGGCAGCGCCAGACGCCAGTTGATGAGAAACAGGAAAATAAAGGAACCGATGATCTTCACCAGCGAGATAAAAAGATTCTCCGGCCCATGGTGGGCAAACTCCGCAATATCAAACAAATCCGACACCAGTTTGCTCATCATCTGACCGGAATTATTCTGACTGTAATAAGAGAAAGAAAGCTTCTCATAATGGTCAAAAAGCTGCTGGCGCATGTCCCGCTCCATATGAGCGCCCATCATATGCCCCTGGTAACTCACATAATACTTACAAAGACTTTGCACCAGATACATAGCAAAGAGCCCCAGGGCAATCAACGGAAGCGCCCGGAGAATCACTGCGCTGTCTCTGGTAAACAAAGTGTTAGTCGCTGTCCGGAGAATCTGCGGGTAAGCCAGATCTGCCAGACTGATAAAGGCCGCGCACAAAAGATCAAGAAAAAAGACCGCCTTGTACGGGCCATAATAATGAATAAACTTCTTTATGGTCTGCATCATAAACCTCCTGTGTATTTTTCTTAGACCACGACAATCTTAGCATAAGGCGGTTTGCCTTGGCAAGAAGGAAAAAGGGGAGGCTCCCGGCAGGAGGAGGGAATTTGTTATTGTTCACGCAGTGACCAGTAACGAGAATTTTTAAAATACGGCTGTTGAAATTATTTGTGATTATGCGTATAGTAATAAGTAATCACTATATCACTGGAACTATGACGCCATCGGCCATTCAATAGAATTACTGGCAGAGAGAAACAGTCTGTCAGATCATGAAGGAGGACAGCATGAAAAAGATATATTTTACCTTAACAGGAACAAAACACTATTTGGGTTCCGATTTTCTGGAACCGGGCATGAAGGTGAAGCTGGTAAAAGAAACGGACAATGAATACGATCAGGAGGCAATTAAAGTGCTGCTGAAAGGGGTTGGTAAAATCGGTTACGTGGCCAACAGCCCTTACACTGTGCTGGGCGAATCTTTGAGTGCAGGACGCCTTTATGACAAGATTGGTAATAAAGCGAAAGCCCGGATTTTGTTTGTGACTCCGAAAGGAGTGATATGCAAGGTGTGTAAGAAGAGCCTGACAGATAAATAACACAGGAGCGACAACAAATGTTTTTTATTATGGGTATCACCCAGGGAAGAAAAGACTTTAACTTTAATCAGATGGTCATCTGCAGCCACTGCGGGTCTTATGGCAGATATCAGGTGTACATGACTTACATGTGCCTGTCTTTGTTTTTCCTTCCCGTTTTCAAATGGAACAAACAATATTATGTGCAGATGTCCTGCTGTCATACGCTCTATGCCCTGGACCCGGTTATTGGAAAACGGATTGACAGGGGCGAGGATATTGAGATATTACCGGAACACCTGACGGAGGTGCAGACTGGCTGGAGAAGCAGGTATAAGCGCTGCGGCAACTGCGGTTTTGAGACACAGGAAGATTATGAATACTGCCCGAAATGCGGAAGGAAGTTTTAGTTTATGGGAAAACAACAGTTAGAAGAAAGTGCGGCTCTGCAATGGGACAAGCTTCTCCGTATTAAAACTACCGGACGGGATGATTCCATGGCGGACCAATACCGGTATCCTTACGAACCGACGCCGTACTCTGTCCTGGAACGGCTGGCCGGCAGCGGATACATTTCCAAAAGAAATGTACTTCTGGACTATGGCTGCGGGAAAGGTCGGGTGGACTTCTACCTGTCTTATCAGACCCGATGCCGCACCATGGGAATCGAGTACGACCCTCGCATGTATGAACGTGCGCTGTCCAATCAGCAGACGGCAGTGTCCGGAAGGAGAGCTTCCTTCGTTTTGGCAAATGCAGAGCAGTACCCGGTTCCCGCTGAAGTGGACCGGTGCTATTTTTTCAATCCATTTTCTGTGGAAATCCTGCAGAAAGTGATGGCGCGGATTCTGGATTCTTACTATGAGAATCCCAGAAACATTCAGCTTTATTTTTATTATCCGTCTGATGAATATGTGGCGTATCTGATGACGCAGGAGCTGCTGATGTTTGTGGACGAGATAGACTGCGGAGATCTGTTTGAGGGGACAGACCCGCGGGAGAAGATATTGATATTCGAGATTATGTAAGGAGAAAGGACAGTATAATGGGACATGTGTATTTTGTTCGTCACGGTCAGACCGTGTGGAACGTGGAAAATAAAATCTGCGGGGCAACGGATATTCCGCTGACGGAGCTTGGACATCAGCAGGCCATCGAGACAGGAAAAAAGATTGTGGAGGAAGGCATACAGGCCGACGAAATCCTCTACTCGCCGCTCAGCCGCGCGGCGGAGACCGCCCGGCATATCTCCGAGATCACCGGCATTCCAGCCAAAATGGAACCGCGGCTCGTCGAGCAGAATTTCGGCAAATGGGAGTCCACTGCCAGAGACGGGCTGGAATTTAAGAAGGCCAAAGAAGACTTTTGCTGCCGCTATGACGGCGGCGAATCCATGCTTCACCTGGCGCAGAGGATTTACAATCTGCTGGACGATGTAAAAGCAGAATCCGATGAGAAAACATACATACTGGTGGCCCACAACGGCATTGCCAGAGTGGTACAGTCGTATTTTTATGAGATGACCAATGGAGAATATGCTGCATTCGGCGTGAAGAACTGCGCTGTGCTGCGGTATGATTTTTAACTGAAAATATCATTTGGAACAGGAGGGTTACTATGGCAGTAAAAGGTGCAGTGATGGTTCCTCATCCGCCGCTGATCATACCGGATGTGGGACGAGGACAGGAGAAGGCAATTCAGGCGACCATCGACGCGTATCATGAGGCAGCAAAAAAAATCGCTTCATGGCAGCCGGATACCGTGGTGGTGCTGTCGCCACACTCCATTATGTATGCGGATTATTTTCACATTTCACCGGGGACAGGCGCCCGGGGAGATTTCGGTCAGTTCCGTGCGCCGCAGGTAAAAATCCAGGTGCAGTATGACACGGAATTGGTGGAAGCCCTGTCTCAGGAAGCCGAAGCCAGAGAAATCCCCGCCGGAACCATGGGGGAGCGGGACAGCAGGCTCGATCATGCCACTATGATTCCCCTCTGGTTTCTCAATCATTATTATACGGATTACAAGACAGTGCGCATCGGACTGTCCGGTCTGCCACTGTCGCAGCATTACATGCTGGGGCAGTGTATACAGAAAGCGGCGGAACTTTGCGGAAGAAATATTGTCGTTATCGGCAGCGGCGATTTGTCTCACAAACTCAAAGAAAACGGGCCTTACGGTTTCCAGAAGGAAGGTCCGGAATACGACAGCCGCATCATGGAAATCATGGGAGCCGCCGCCTTTGACCAGCTTTTTGACTTTACGGAAGAATTCTGCGATAAAGCGGCAGAATGTGGCCACCGCTCCTTCGTCATCTTGGCCGGAACGCTGGATCGCCTGGCAGTAAAAGCGGAAAAGCTATCTCACGAGGGAACCTTCGGCGTCGGGTATGGCGTCTGTACTTATGAGGTGGAAGGCCGGGCGCCGGAACGGGATTTTCTGCGCCAGTACGAGGAGAAAATCGCAGAAGAAGTAAAACGTCGGAAAGAATCGGAAGACGCTTACGTTCGTCTGGCACGTCAGACCATTGAGGCTTACGTGGGCGAAAGAAGGCAAATCTCTATCCCAAAAGACCTTCCGGAAGAAATGTATGAAAGCCGGGCAGGCGTCTTCGTTTCCCTGAAAGAAGAAGGGCGTCTCCGCGGCTGCATCGGCACCATCACTCCGGTACAGAAAAGCATCGCAGAAGAAATCATCGCCAACGCCATCAGTGCGTCCACAAAAGATCCGCGTTTCCATCCGGTACAGTCGGACGAGCTAGACAAGCTGGTTTACAGCGTTGATGTCCTCGGCACACCGGAAGCAATCACCTCTCCGGACGAACTTGATGTCAAACGCTACGGTGTGATCGTAACAAAAGGCCGCAAGCGGGGACTGCTGCTGCCGAATCTGGACGGAGTGGACACCGTCGAAGACCAGATCACCATTGCAAAACAAAAGGCGGGCATCTCTACTTACGATGATGATGTTCAACTGGAACGGTTTGAGGTGGTGAGACATTTCTAATGAAGCAAAGAGAAGGAAATCGTATCATCTGCCCGGTCTGTCCTCATCATTGTTCTCTGGCAGAAGGGCAGTACGGCCGCTGCCGGGCCAGGAAAAATGAAAACGGAACGATCATCAGCACAAGCTACGGAAAACTTACAGCCCTGATGCTCGACCCCATCGAAAAGAAGCCCCTGCGCCGCTTTCATCCTGGCAGTCAGATCCTGTCGGTGGGCAGCTTTGGCTGCAACCTATCCTGCCCATTCTGCCAGAATTACGAAATCTCCATGTGCAGCGAGTCGGAAACCGGCTGCCGCCATATGTCACCGGAGGAGCTGGCAGACCTGGCAGAACAGTGCAAAATGTACGGAAATATCGGCGTGGCCTTCACCTACAACGAGCCATTGATCGGCTACGAATACGTCCGGGACACCGCCCGTCTGGTACACGCCCGCGGCATGAAAAATGTACTGGTCACCAATGGCACGGCGGAACTGTCCGTTCTGGACGAGATCCTCCCTTACATTGACGCCATGAACATCGACCTGAAAGGATTCAGCGAAGGCTATTACAAAAAACTGGGCGGAGACCTGAAGACGGTGAAACATTTCATCGAGCGGGCCGCCGGCAGGGATGCAAACTGCCATGTAGAACTGACTACCCTCATCGTACCCGGAGAAAACGATTCCGAAGAAGAAATGGAACAGGAAGCACAAGGGATTGCCTCCATCAATCCCGACATTCCTCTCCATGTGACAAGGTTCTTCCCGAGATATAAGATGACGGATAGAGCGGCGACAAATGTGGAGAAAATATACCGGCTGAAAGCAGTGGCCGAGAAACATTTGAAGTGGGTGTATGCGGGGAATTGTTGAGGAGAGATGTGCTTTACGGAGCGTATGGACAGTAGTAATGTTTTTTATTACAATATATTTCATGAATGTGTGGATTGAATGTGAAACGAAGGGAGGCTTACATGTCATCAAAGAATAACTGGCAAATGGATTTAAGTGAATACATTCGACAGGGAGAACCTTCGCAGAAAGAAAAAAGCGAAGCATGGATGACAGCCATAGGTCTTCAGGATGTGGATGGGTTGCAGACGTCTCCTTATTTATTGGATACTGCAAAAAATCATATCGAAGGTAAAATATCGATTGACGAAGCAGAGAAAAGACTTTTCAGTTATTACGAGGAGCGGAAGGAACGAAATCAGATAGAAGAAAAAACCCGGGAGGCAGATATTGTTTCTTCCAGGATCGCCAGATTGCTCGGTGAGAAATCGTTTAATTTTTCCAGTGTGGAATGGATTGGTATTCACAGAAGATTATTTGAGGGTGTTTTGAAGGAAGCAGGAAAAATTCGTGATTATAATATTTCCAAACGGGAGTGGGTTTTAAAAGGAGAATCGGTTGTGTATTCTTCTTATACAAATATCCGGGAAACAATGGAATATGATTTTAATACGGAAAAGCAATTTTCTTATAACGGGCTTTCCATGGAAGAGATCATTGGTCATTTATCAAAATTTACCTGTGATATTTGGCAGATTCATCCTTTTTATGAGGGAAATACGCAGGCAACAGCGGTATTCATGATTAAGTATTTGAATACTCTTGGTTTTCAGTAATCTGCTTTTGGGAACAAATTTTGAATTGAAGAACAGATATCTGCATTTGGATTATGTTCCGGATGCAGACAATACTGCTGAAGTTCTAACCGCCAATAAAAAGTCTTCTAACCGCCAAAATGGCGGTTTAGATGGCGGTTTGGATGACGATTTAGAGCTTACGTCAGATGAAAATCTGGTTTTAAGTTTTATTGAAGAAAATCCTGACATCGCACAGAAGATGCTTTCTGAGAAGACGGGAAAATCAATCCGGACAATCCAGAGGATTATGGATGAGCTGAAATGCAAACAGATTCTTCAGCGTGTTGGCGGAAAACGCCACGGCAGGTGGCAGATCATGAAGGAGAGAAAAAGATGACAGCAGGCTTTGTATTATTGATCGTAATTATCGTATTAGCAATTTTATTTTTATACTGCATCAGGCCAAATACTTCAAGGCGGCAGGAAATGGCTGTTTTTGAGAAGCAGTATATTGCTCACAGAGGACTGTTTGATAATGAAAACGGCATACCGGAGAATTCGATTCCGGCGTTTAAGCGGGCCGTGGATCAGGGATATGGCATTGAACTGGATGTTCAGCTGACAATGGACCATAAACTGGTAGTATTTCATGACGAATCACTGAGGAGGCTGTGTCGCGCAGACCGCCTGTTACGTGATTGTACATATGCCGAATTGCAGGAATATTTTCTGGGAATATCCAGAGAGAGGATTCCTCTGTTTGAAGATGTTCTGAAGGTTGTGGACGGAAAAGTTCCGTTAATTGTCGAGGTGAAACCGGAGGGGAACTGGAAAGAAACGACAAAAGTCATGGCAGAGATTATGGATGGTTACTCCGGCTGTTATTGTATGGAGTCCTTCCATCCTCTTGCTGTGGAATGGTTCCGAAAAAACCGGCCGGCTGTGATTCGAGGACAGCTCAGCACTAATTTTTTCCTGGACGAGCCAAGGCGGAAATGGTCAGAAAAATTTATTCTGACTAATTTGCTGCTGAATTTCAAAGCCAGGCCTGATTTTATCGCTTTTAACCACATATGGAGTGGCAGCCTGGCTTACACCTTGTGCAGGAAGATCTATGATGTGGAAAATGTAGGCTGGACCATCAGAAATCAGGATGAGCTGGAAAGGGCGAAGGGAATCTTTCAGGTTATCATTTTTGACAGTTTTGTGCCGGATGAGAAGAAAAATGTTAAATAATTGCAAAACAGAACAGGAGCAGTAAAAATGAGCAGAATCAGAATCATAAAAAAGAACGACGAATTCAGCCCGGAATATGAGATTGGCGATATTTTTGAGATAGAGGGAACCTGGTACGGCGGCGTGCATATTTCCGGCAGAACCGGAGTGCCGGTATCTCTGGATAAAGAGGAATATACGGAACTGGATACAGAGCCGGAGGCGCCGAAAGAAGAAAATGCAGAAAACATCCAGCGGGATATCCATGTGGGAGATATTGTGAGACATTTTAAAAGAGAATGGGTGTCTGCGGAGACATCGGAGTATCTTTATAAGGTTCTGGCCTTTGCGCAGCATACGGAGACCGGCGAGCGGCTGGTCATTTACCAGGCGTTGTATGCGCCGTTTAAGGTGTGCGCCAGACCGTACGCCATGTTTATGAGTGAAGTGGACAGGGAGAAATACCCGGAGATTAAGCAGAAATACCGGTTTGAGAAAGTGGAAATGTAAGGAAGCATTATGGCAGGAAAGATACAACCAATCGTCAGAAAAATAGAGGATAATATACAGGAGCTGCAGCGGTTTCAGGATGAGCTGGTTCAGCAGGAGCCTTCCAAAGAAGAGGAGATTTTGCTGCATTTTCCAACCGTGTATATCCATAACTGGAAGAAGACCGGGGAATATGAGGTATACATCGGAGAGTCCAATGACATTGTCCAGAGGACAAAACAGCATTATGATGACCGGAGAAAAACTGACAGCTGGCAGCATGATCTGTTTGAGAATAAAGCAAGTCTTTATATTATCGGACATGAACATTTTAATAAATCGATGACATTGGATATAGAAAACCGGCTGATGCACTATATGATGAGCGCAGATCGGGTGCGGAAAATTCATAATCTCAGGGGCAATCCCCAGAACAGATACTATCCGGATGGAGAGACTGACGGAATCTTTCAGATGATATGGAGAAGGCTTTGCAGGGATAATAAAGAATTATTTCCGACGGAAAGTGCCATTAAAGATTCGGCTGTATTTAAGGCTTCGCCTCTTCACAAACTGACGGAAGATCAGGAAAACATTAAAGAATGTATTCTTCGCAGGGTTTTTGACGCGCTGAAAACCGGACAGGGCAGACAACTGATCTTCATTGAGGGAGAGGCTGGCACCGGGAAAACCGTATTGAACAGCAGTACATTTTATGAGATTTTTGTCCGGGCAAAAGAAAGTAAGATGGAGTCGCTATCCTGTTTTATGATGGTCAATCATGACGAACAGGTCGGCGTCTATCAGCAGATTGCCAGGAAGCTGGGACTCACGGATGAATATGGAGAAGTCGTCTGCAAACCGACGACGTTTATTAATCACCATTCGCCGGAAGACCCTGTGGACGTGGCTTTTATCGATGAGGCACATTTGCTGCTGACTCAGGGCAAACAGGCTTATCAGGGAAGCAATCAGCTAAAGGATATTATTGAACGGGCAAAGGTTACCGTCGTCATGTTTGATGAAAACCAGATTCTCACCACGGAGCAGTACTGGGAGGCAAAGATTCTGGAAGAGTACCGGGAGCTGGCCAAAATGCAGAATAATTATTTTGAACTGACGAAGCAGCTCCGATTGCGAGCATCGAAAGAAATGATGGACTGGCTCGATGCATTTACAAAAGAGCAGCAGCTTTTCAAATTGCCGGAAAATCTTGGAGGGTATGATATTCAGATCTTTGAGACGCCTGCTGATCTGGAAGCTGCTTTGCGGGAAAAGGCCTCCGATGAAAAACATAAGCTGTCCAGAATCATTGCCTCTTATGACTGGGAATATAATCAGAAAAATGCGCGGGCGGATGAAATGTCCCAGTATTGGGAGGTTATCATCGGAAACTGGCATAAGCCGTGGAACAGGGAATTGGAGCGTAATATGGATAAGAAAACAAAAAAAGCCAACAAATCCCTTTCCTGGGCAGAACAGCCGCAGACCATCGATGAAGTTGGCTCCACATTTACCATACAGGGATTTGATCTGAACTATGCCGGCGTCATTCTCGGGCCGTCGGTGAAATACCGGAACGGAGAGATCATATTTGACCCATCGGAAAGCTGCAATGCAAAAGCAGTGCGGAACCGGACGCTGTCTGATGGCAGCAAGCGAAAGTTTGGAGAAACCCTCATTCAACATGAAGTTCGGGTGCTGATGACCCGCGGCGTGGAAGGTCTGTACATTTATGCCTGCGATGAAGAGCTGCGAAAAGCTCTTTTGGAGGCGGCAAAACGATAACACAAACAGAAAGAGGACTAAAAATGAACCAGGAAACCATCAATCAGGTATTACATTTCAGAGATGAGCGCAACTGGAAACAGTTTCATAACCCCAAAGACCTTGCCATCTCCATTTCTCTGGAGGCGGCGGAGCTGCTGGAAGTATTTCAGTGGAGCGCGGAAGATGTCCGCTGTGAGGATAAGATGGATAAAATCCGGGAGGAGCTGGCCGATGTGCTCAATTATTGTATCCTGATGGCAGACGCCTGCGGCCTTGACATGGATGAGATTATCCGGGAAAAGGTGAAGAAAAACGCGGAGAAGTATCCCGTGGAGAAGGCCTACGGGAGTAAGGAGAAATATACGGAGCTGAAAAACGGAATAATAGATTGACAAAAAAGAAAGAAGGTGTCAGCCATGTCTCTTTACGCGCTGGGCGACCTGCATTTGAGTTTCCAGGCCGATAAATCCATGGACAAATTCGGGCGGGTCTGGAAGAATCATGAAAGAAAAATAGAGAAATATGTCAATAAAATCGTAAAGCCGGAGGATACTCTTGTGCTCACCGGCGATCATTCCTGGGGGAGAAAGCTGGCGGAGTGCGAGGAGGATCTGGCGTTCATCGAGCAGCTTCCGGGACAGAAAATTCTTCTTCGAGGAAACCATGATATGTTCTGGGACGCCAAGAAGACGAACCGTTTGAATGAAATGTACAGCGGAAAGCTGTTTTTCCTGCAGAATAATTTTGTCCCGTATGAAGATTACGCGCTGGTTGGAACCAAGGGCTATACCTTTGAGGGACCATTTTATCTGAACCGCCGGGGACAGATTGTGGGCTGGGATGAAGAGAAAGAAGCCCATGCCCGGAAACTGGTGTCCCGGGAAATGGAACGTCTGCGGGATTCGTTCCGGCAAGCACAGGAAGCAGGATACCGGAAGTTTATCATGTTTCTTCATTATCCGCCGACAAACATTCTGGAAAAGACATCCCCGTTTACGGAGATTGCGGAGGAATACGGCGTGGAGACGGTGGTGTATTCTCACTGCCACGGCGAGAGCCGCTTCGGGGACAGTATCCGGGGAGAGTATCGCGGTGTCAACTATATGCTTGTGTCGGGAGATTATCTGAATTTCCGGCCGGCGTTAGTGTTGTCATGAGCAAATGGGTACTTCTATGAATTAACCATACATTACAACCGCGACGAAGAAATAGAATTTTATAAAGGGGGGTATCCATGCGATTATTTATAGCTATAACACTCTCTAAAGAAATGAAAAATGCTCTCATCGCTTATATGCACCAATTAAAGAAGCAAGGCGTGGAGGGCCGTTATGTTCCGGCACAGAATCTGCATATGACACTGGCTTTCATCGGCGAATACGGAGATCCGGACAAGGTGAAACGAGTGATAGAGCAGGTTCCGATGCCACATTTTCGCCTGACGCTTTCAGAGCAGGGCCGTTTCGGCAATCTCCTCTGGGCTGGCGTGAAAGGGAATCAGAAGCTAAAAACTTACGTCAAAGAGCTGCGGACGGCATTGCAGCAAAACGAGATTCCTTTTGACCATGACCATTTTGTGCCGCATATCACGCTGGTCAGAAAATCTTCAGCCAAAAAGCCGTATCAGGCGAAACTCCCGAGAGCGGAGATGGTGGTGGAGAAAGTGTCGCTTATGAAGTCGGAGATGAGAGATGGAAAAGTGATTTACCGGGAGTTGTAGCTGAGGGTCAAAGCTGTTCGGAAAACAAGTAAATGAGTAAATATAACTAAAAACATGCGAGTAATTTTTAACACAATATACAAAGTTACTATTTTCTCTGCATTTAATCTTGACTATTTTTGTCCAGATTGATATGATGAGCTCATCACCTGAGAAAAGAAAAAGCAGATCTAAAAACAGAGACAGAATCGGAGGAGAAAAGGATGATTCTTACAAGAGAGACAGATTATGCGCTTCGAATTATACGCGCGGTTTCAGATGGCAGTCAGAAAAGTGTCGTTCACATTGCGGAAGAACATTTGATTCCTCAGCAGTTTGCTTACAAGATCGTGAGGAAGCTGCATCGTGCCGGTATCCTGTCGGTGACCCGAGGGGCGGAGGGAGGATGCCGCCTGCAGGTGGATTTGCATGACATTTCTTTATATGAGTTGATGGTAGCAATGGATGAAGTGACGCTGCTGTCCGCCTGTATGCAGCAGGGATATGAGTGCAGCTGGCGGGAACAGAACAGGCAGATCTGCCAGATTCATCAGAGATTATCTGTGATTCAGAGGAATCTGGACAATGAACTGAAGAGTCACAGCCTGTATGATTTGATATTTGGGCCTTCCACACAGGAGGGACAGACAAACAACAGGAAATCATAAGAAAAGGAGGTACCCGTATGTATTTTAAAACGTCACAGGAACACGAAGATTTTCGGGCGAAAGTGAGAGCTTTTGCGGAGAAAGAAGTGAAACCGATCGCATTTCTCCTGGATAAGGAGAATCGTTTCCCGGAAGAAGCCGTGAAAAAAATGGGAGAGATGGGTCTCATGGGACTCCCTTATCCAAAGGAATACGGCGGCGCGGGACTGGATGTGATCAGCTACGCTATCGCAGTGGAAGAACTTTCCAGAGTAGACGGCGGAACAGGGGTTATTTTATCGGCCCATGTTTCACTTGGCTCCTGGCCGATTTTTGCTTTTGGAACAGAAGAGCAGAAACAGAAATATTTGGTACCTCTGGCAAAAGGTGAAAAGCTGGGCGCTTTCGGTCTGACAGAAACCAATGCCGGTTCCGATGCGGGTGGCACGGAAACAACGGCGGTTCTCAAAGGAGACCATTACGTATTAAACGGAGGAAAGATCTTTATCACCAATGCACCGAAGGCCGATACCTATGTGGTGTTTGCCGTTACCACGCCGGACATCGGAACCCGCGGTATCTCGGCATTCATCGTGGAAAAGGGCTGGAAGGGCTTTGATTTTGGCGACCATTATGACAAAATGGGCATCCGTTCTTCTTCCACAGCAGAATTAATTTTTAACGACGTTATCGTTCCGAAGGAAAATCTCCTCGGAAAAGAAGGCGAAGGGTTTAAAATCGCCATGGCTACTCTGGACGGCGGCCGCATCGGTATCGCGGCTCAGGCGCTGGGCATCGCTCAGGGAGCCAACGACGCGGCAGTGGAGTATGCAAAAGAGAGAGTACAGTTTGGAAAACCGATCGGATTCCAGCAGTCCATTTCCTTTAAGCTGGCCGATATGGCAACAAAACTGCGCTGCGCACGTTTCCTCGTTTATTCGGCAGCCGAGCTGAAAGAGCATCATGAATCTTACGGCACCGAGGCCGCCATGGCAAAAATGTACGCTTCGGATATCGCTCTGGAAGTCACCAACGACGCCATGCAGATTCACGGCGGCGCCGGTTTCATGAAAGGTATGGATGTGGAACGTGCGTACCGTGATGCGAAGATTACGACCATTTACGAAGGAACCAACGAGATTCAGAGAGTGGTTATCGCCTCCTCCATCATGGGAAAACCGCCGAAAAGTGAGCATGGTTCTTCCAGCAGACCAAAGAAACCGGCCCCGGTGACCGGCATCAGGAAGAATCACATTTTCCGGGATGGCTCTGCCGAAGAAAAGGTTGCGGAGCTGGTAGAGCACCTGAAAAAAGACGGCCATGATTTTACTGTTGGTATTCCGATAGATACTCCGATCTCCCAGGCAGAGCGGGTGGTTTCCGCCGGACAGGGTATCGGCAGCAAAGAAAACATGAAACTGATCGAAGATCTGGCGAAAGCCAGTGGCGCGGCCATCGGCTCGTCCCGTCCGGTGGCGGAAACTCTCCAGTATGTACCGCTTGACCGCTACGTGGGTATGTCCGGTCAGAAGTTTGTCGGTAATCTGTACATTGCCTGTGGTATTTCCGGTGCGGTGCAGCATTTGAAAGGAATCAAAGATGCTTCCACCATCGTTGCCATCAATAAAAATGCCGGGGCTCCGATCTTTAAAAACTGCGATTACGGCATTGTGGGCGATGTGAATGAGCTTCTTCCGCTCCTCACAAAGGCACTGGATACCGGAGAAAAACAGCCGGCGCCTCCTATGGTGAAGATGAAACGTCCGACGCCTCCTAAGCCGGAACCGATCGGCAAGAGATATGTCTGCGGCGGCTGCGGCTATGAATATGTTCCGGAACTTGGCGATCCGGATGCTGAGATCGCACCGGGAACCCTCTTTGAAAAACTGCCGGAAGAGTGGGTATGTCCGGAATGTGCGGAAGGCAAGGATAAATTTATTGAAGCGTAAAGGAGGAAAAGAGGATGTATTGTGTACGAAATATAACTGAAGACCTCTATTGGGTAGGGGCAAACGATCATAGATTACATTTATTTGAAAATATTCACCCGATTCCCCGCGGAGTATCCTACAACGCTTATCTGCTGCTGGACGAAAAAACCGTTTTGTTCGATACGGTAGACTGGTCCGCCTGCCGGCAGCTTCTGGAAAATGTAGAGCATCTCCTGGGCGAGAGAGTTCTCGATTACCTGGTGATTAACCATATGGAACCGGATCACGGCGCGTCCATCGAGGAGATTCTTCTGCGCTGGCCGGATGTGAAGATCATCTCCACAGAAAAATCCTTCATGCTCATGCGGCAATTCGGTTTCCACGTGGACAGCCATGAACTCATCGAGGTCAAAGAAGGAGACACTTACAACTTCGGCGGCCATACGGTGACCTTCGTGGAGGCTCCGATGGTACACTGGCCGGAAGCCATGGTGACCTTCGACACCACCAACGGCGCTTTATTCTCCGCCGACGCCTTTGGCTCCTTCGGAGCACTGGACGGTAAACTCTTTGCAGACGAAATGAACTTTGACAGAGACTGGATTGACGACGCCAGAAGATACCTGACCAACATCGTTGGCAAATATGGCCCTCATGTGCAGCTTCTGCTGAAGAAAGCTTCCGGTATCCTGGATCAGATTAAATACATCTGTCCGCTGCACGGACCGGTATGGCGGGAGAATCTGATGTACTTCATTGACAAATATGACAAATGGAGCCGTTATGAGCCGGAAGAAAAAGGCGTCATGATCGCTTACGCGTCCATGTACGGCAACACGGAGGCGGCAGCCCAGGCGCTGGCTTCCAGGCTCTGCGAAAAGGGAATGACCAATGTGTGGGTTTACGATGTCTCCAACACCCATGTTTCCCAGCTCGTTTCGGAATCGTTCCGCCTGAGCCACATCGTACTGGCCAGCGTGACATATAATCTTGGAATCTATCCGGTGATGCACGATTATCTGATGCACATCAAGGCGCTGAACCTGCAGCACAGAACCTTTGCCATCATCGAAAATGGTTCGTGGGCATGTAAATCCGGAGATTTGATGCAGAAGTTTGTGGATGAAGAGATGAAAAATATGACGGTACTCAATGAACGTCTGAGTCTGGCGTCCGCTCTGCATGACAGCAAGGCAGCAGAGCTTGATATGCTGGCCGACGCCATTATTGATTCTATGGAAGAAAAAGAATAGATATGTAAGAAGGACTTCGGGGCGCAGCCACTTCCCAAACCAGGCGGAAGTGGCTGCGCCCCTGTCTGTCTGCCCTCCTGCATTTTCTGCTATGCGTTTCAGTTAGAGCAGACTGTATAATTGGCATTGTACATTTTAAAGGCCGCTCATTATAATGAAGGCAGAAAGTCGGAAACGATCCTTGCGAACTGACCGACGAAGGCTGTGTGTCTATTTATAAAGAATCTTATCGTTAAAAAATGGAGGTATCTATTATGAGAAAAAATTTTGGTGCGAAACCTTTTCTGTTCCCACAGCCGGTAATGATCATCGGCAGCTACAATGAAAAAGGAGAATCCAACGCCATGAACGCCGCGTGGGGCGGTATCGTTGGCATGGATGAGATTATCATCTCCCTCGGCAGCCATCAAACCACCGATAACATCATGACAAACAAAGCATTTACTGTCAGCATGGCGGATGTCGATCATGTGGCTGCCTGCGACTATGTGGGGCTGGTTTCCGGAAAAGACGAACCGCGCAAGATGGAAAAAGCCGGTTTTACCACAACAAAGAGTGATTTTGTCAATGCGCCTGTCATCAACGAACTGCCACTGACGCTGGAGTGTGAGATGATCAAAGTTCTGGACGGCCTGATTCTCGGACGGATTGTCAACGTCAGTGCCGATGAAAGTATCCTCGATCAGGAGGGAACCATCAGTCTGGAGAAATTTGCTCCGATCACCTATGACACCGTAGGACTTAAATATTATAGACTTGGCGACTGCGTAGGAAAAGCATTTTCCGATGGAAAGGCGTTAAAATAAATGTGCTTTATATAATAAAATCTTTCTATTATTGCGGTAACTATCAGGAGGCGATAGAATGAACAACGAAGCAAAGAAAAGAGTGCAGGATTTGTTTGAGGGCATGGAAGAAAATACACTTTCTGCCACTGACCCGGAATGGGTGGATATTGTGGCAAATTTTTCTCAGAATGAAACTGTGAAGGAAAGCAAACTGACGCAGAAGGAGCAAATGCTCTGTATCCTCTCGGCGCTGCTGGGATGCCAGGGTCTGGGCGAGTATCAGAATATGCTCTATGCCGCATTAAAAAGCGGCGTTGACCCGGTGATTATCAAGGAAACCGTATATCAGGCAACCGCCTATCTTGGTATCGGACGCGTCTACGATTTCCTCATTGCCACCAACCGGATTATGGAAAAATGCGGGGTGACACTGCCGCTCGCTCCTCAGAGCACAACCACCGAAGAGAGCCGTTTCCAGGCGGGACTCGACAAACAGGTCGCTCTGTTCGGGCCGGGCATGAAAAAACAGCAGACCGATGCTCCGGCTCTGCGGCGCAATATCAACCGCTGGCTGGCCGACAACTGCTTTGGCGACTACTACACCCGAACCGGCCTCAACGACCAGGAACGGGAAATGATCACATTTTGTTTTATCCTCGCGCAGGGCGGCTGTGAAAATCAGCTTCGCGGCCACACGGCAGGGAACTTGTCCGTCGGAAATGACAAAGAAAAGCTGTACAGCGTGGTGGAACAGTGCATGCCATACATCGGATATCCCCGCAGCTTAAATGCCATGGGTATTATTGATGAAGTGACAGAACAGCTTGCTGCCGGTGCAGATGCATAGAATATAAAAATATCTTTCTATAAAAAATGATTTCAATATGTTATTTTATAAAATAGATGAGTATTCCGTGGCTTCAGAGCCACTCAATCCGTTACAGAGAGCCATCTATTCCGAACGATAGAGCCACCTAAATTATAAGGGCAATCCGCTGTTGAGAGCCACCTCTTGAAGCAATACAATCATC
>FCNR01000033.1 GCA_900016875.1 Eubacteriaceae bacterium CHKCI004
TGGATATACCGGTGCGCTGAAAGCGCCTGTCCGGTGTTTTGGAAATCACCTGTCCGAAAAGAGGGAATCACTGTTCCAGACAAGATAATGAATGCGGCGGAGACGCCATCCTGAAGAATAGAACCTCCAGGATGGGGATGCCAGTTGGCTGTTAACGATTATTCGCTCAGCGCCGGATCCAATCCGTATACTTCTCTCATAGAGCGATAGTTGGATGGGTCAGTCGGAACGATATTGATCTTGTAGGCATCATGCATGATACGGTCAAGGATGGCTTCAGCAAGGGGGCTGTCATCGCCACCGAGCTGGTCGTACCATCCGCTGGGATCGTACTGGGAGCAGAAGATCGTGGAGGATTTCTTCCGTCTTCTGTGGAGTAGTTCCAAAATGTCATGCTGTTCCGCTTCCGTCGGTTTCAATAAGAGCCATTCATCAATGATGAGCAGGACGGGGTTGGCATACTTGGCCTGCACCTTCTTGTAGGTGCCATCTGTACGCGCCAGCTCAAGCTCCAGGAGCATATCGGGCAGGCGCACATACTTTGTTTTATAGCGCTGTTTGCAGGCCTCCATACCGAAAGCGCAGGCCATGTAGGTCTTCCCGCTCCCGGTAGCACCCGTGATGAACAGGTTCCGGTGCTCCGTGATGTACTCACAGGTTGCGAGACGTTCGATCAGGCTGCGGTTAAGTTTCCGGCCGGAAGTATAGTTGATATCAGCGATGTAAGCTTCCGGCTGATCGAACCCGGCTCCCTTGATCAGACGCTTCAGGCTGTTGCTCTTGCGGTTATTGTATTCGATGTCGACCAGAAGGCCGAAGCGATCCTCGAACGGAACATCCTGCATCCTGGGATCATCCATCTGTGTGATAAAGGCATCTGACATAGAAGTCAGCCGCATTTCAATAAGTTTGTCAATCGTACTCTGATTGGTCATGGTCTTTACCTCCTGTAGTAGTCAGCACCACGAGTGATGGCGTGCTTGTTCTGAGTTGATGCAGAATCGGGAGTCTGTAACTCCGGTTCAATCTTTTCCTTCCCGGCTGCCAAGATGTTTTTGATACTCTTGTAGCTGGGACTCGCTGTGTAGGAAAGCGCCTTCCGGCACGCTGCTTCCAAACGCTCAGCAGAGTATTTATCTGCCAGTTTCAGAAGCCCCATACAGCTTCGGTAGGACTGCTGCTCAACCCTCTGGGAGACAAGGATCGCATGAACAACCTTGCACGTATTGGTTCCGATCCGCTCAGCCCATTTGCGGAAACGGTCACCGTTCCATTCCAGATATTTCTGGTGATCGGCAGGCATATGTTCCGTAACAGTGCTGTATTGCCCCTTTCGGCCATACAGACGGCGGTGGGAAGCAATGCGGTTGTGATTGTAAAAGATTTCGATAATAGTGTCGGTTATCCGCACATCCACCTTGCGTTTGATGTATTCGTAAGGAACGGAGTATAACATTCCGTCAACGGATATGTGATAATTGAACTGAACGGTGGCTTTTTTCCATTCCGCCAGTTCATAAGGGGTAGCCGGTAACTTGGCCAGTAATGGCAGTTCTTCGTCGCGGAAGATCTCGTATCGGGTACCCTCTTTCTTTTGGAAAGGACGGTTTACGAATTCCTCCAGCTTTCTGCGGATGGCCTTGTTCAGCTCGGCCAGCGAAAAGAACTGTTCATTACGGAGTGCCGCGGTGATCCAGGTAGAAATGACACCTACAGAGCCCTCGGCATTTGGTTTGTCCTTCGGTGCCCGGACGCGGGCAGGGAGGATAGCCGTGTTGTAGTGCTCAGCCATCTCATGATAGATGGTGTTGAGTTCCTGATTGTACCAGTCGTTGTTGCGGATCACTGCAGTTGTGGTATTATCAGGCACCAGAATACGGGTTACACCACCGAAGTACTCATACATGTGAACGTGCGCAGTGATCCATGAACGCTGCTTTTCATTGATAAAAGCCTCAACGTAAGGATACTGGCTGTATGCCATGACACCCACAAAGAGAAATGCGGGGATGATCCTGCCGGTATCCGGATCGGTGATCTGTGCAGGATCTCCTGCCCAGTCAACTTCGATCTGCTCGCCGGGCTTTCGGTTGATATGCATGGTTGCGCGACGCTTCTGCTCATCCTGCTGGATGTAATAACAGAACTGGGAATACATGAGTGGCTCGTCGCCGGACTGGCGGCATTCCTCCAGATACTCCGTCCAGAGGAGTTTCTTGTTGACACCGTTGCGGAGCAACTCCTTCTGGATGTAGTTGAAATCCGGCATCCGTTTTTGTTTAGATCCCTTTGATTCCTTGGGAAACATCAGCGTCTTAAGCGCTGCATCTGTCAAAGTTTCATCCAACGGCCAGGATAAATGCATTTCCCGTGCACGTTTTTGAACCTTGACTACGGTTTTCTGCGAAACACCGATGCTTTGAACAATGTTTCGCTGTGACAGTCCCAAAGCGGTAAGCCTGAGGATCTCACGATACTTGGTCATTGTCTTGTGACCTCCTTATAATAGATTTACATCTTGCGATGCATGTCTCTATTATAAGGCTCTGAAATATGATTTCCTGTTCCGGAACAGTGATTTCCGTTTATCCGGAATGGTGATTTCCTATCGCCGGACTGGTGATGGAAAATGCCCCGGAATACTCA
>FCNR01000020.1 GCA_900016875.1 Eubacteriaceae bacterium CHKCI004
GGTTCCGTCGCAGTAACGGTCTAACGACCGTAACTGCTGACGGACTTTTTGTGCGCATTTTCAGCAGAATCTGTTTGCTTTGGCTACAATTACAGCGCTTGCGCTGCTGAAAAAGCGCACTGATCTAAGCCTTCTGTCTTAGACAAAAGACTGGTATGATGTGTATTTTGAAATTTTAAAAATTATGCTGTTTTTTTCAGTTCAAACAGGTGCTGTCCTGTTTTGTCATTTTGGATCTTATTATGAAGCTTGTTTATATTATGGGCGACCGCCAGGACCACACTCTGGGCAGTCACATTCTCCAGTCCCCGATAAGAGTACCGACGAAACCCCATGTCTGCTTTTATTTCCGCAAACGAGCCTTCTGCCTGGATACTCCGGTTCATCCTCAGCTGTGTCCCGTACTCACTCGTGATCCGTTCCAGATCTTCCCTTCTTTTTTCTTTCATCGTCTTGGAAACATAAAGCCTTTTTGCTCTTTCTTCCATTGGGGTCTTACAGTTATTCCCTTTGATACACTTTGTTTTATAAGGACAGCCTGCACACTCCCTACATTCGTAGACGGATGTGGTCCGTTGATAACCCGTTGCTGTTTTTTCTTTTCGGTCATATCTCCACTCGATATTCCTGCCATTAAAACAGATATAATGATCCTGCTCCGGATCGTATGTCATATTTTCCATGCGTCCGATATCCTGTTGATACCTGCGCTTCTTTGCTTGTTCATAGTTATTCGGTTTGATATAAGCGATCTGGCCGTTTCCTTCGAGGAACAGATAGTTTTCTTCACTTTCGTAACCGGCATCTGCAACGATATCCCGATAATGGAACGACAGGTGTTCCTCCATATCTTTTATAAACGGGATCAGGGTCCTGGTATCTGTCGGCCTCTGCGTTATATCAAGCCATGTAATGTATCCGGAATCCACACCATGCTGGAGATTATAGGCTGGTTTCAGCTGTCCGTTCTGCATATGGTCTTCTTTCATCCTCATAAAAGTAGCATCCGGATCTGTTTTGGAATAACTGTTCCTGTCACCACATAGGTGGATCTTCTTCGTATAGTCCTTCAGTTTTTCCATGTATCCTTCCAATGTTTCAATGGATCTTTGGATCTGGCTTTTTCTTTTTCCGATCCCATGGACAAACACGATCCCTTCTTCCTCTTTGATCTTATAGAGTCTTTTCCGGATCTTTTTCAGGGTCCTGAGACCGAACTTTTTTCCGTTGAAAATGAAACGGATCCCATACAGTATCTCGCATTCCTCCACAAAGACTGCAATCTTTTGGCAGAGCCTCTGCAGATGTTTTGTCACCGCTTTCTTCCATACAAATGTATACCGGTTTGCTGCAGATTCGATCTTTGTCCCGTCAATAAAGATATGGGTCCCGGATATCTCACCGAGGCTGTAGAGTATTTCCGTCACTTCGGCTAACACCTTTTTCGAACACCGGGATAAATGAAGGGAGAGGAACCTGGCAATGGTCGCATGGTCCGGTGCAGGTTTTTGTTCTAACAGATACATGAAATTGATATCCCTCCTGCAGGCGGTTTCAATATCCCTGCTGGAATAGATATGGTTCATGGCGGCATAGATCACGATCTTGAACATCTGACGCGGTGTCACCTGGCCTTTTTTGATCTTTCCGTAAGACCGGTACAGATCAGTCAGTTCCAGCTCCTCCACAAACGCACTTAACAGGCGGACCGGGTCATCGTCCGGGATCAGAACTTCCAGTTCAAAAGGAAGTTTTAATTGATAATTCATCGAAGATAGGCTATAATCTTTTTGTATAATTTTCGTTTTGTGCATAACATAATTATACACGAAGAGCCGTTCTTTGTAAAAAAGTTCGGCTTTTTTCTTTTGCTGTACCACAGTCGGCAGAAACAAAAACAGCTTTTGGCATCGGGCGTGGCGAATGGCAGGATTCATGGATCTGCAATGGGATCGGATCCCCGATCTTTATGAAAAAGCGTGGATTCCTATGGCATAAAGAGCAGATGCTTTGCAGGTTTTGCGTCACAAAACTTGAGAACGGATCCGCCACCGAGCGCGTTGTCTGAGCGTTAGCGAGTTTAGCGCGAATGGCGTTTCCATAAACGTTCGAAAGTTGAGTCGCAAAACGCAAGTCGTCTGCGATTATGCCATAGGTCCCACGCTTATTCAAAAAAATATGGCAGCGATTCCATGCAAAGCATGAATCCCTGCCATAGGGCATAAGCTGTTTTTGGTGCGACAGCCCC
>FCNR01000010.1 GCA_900016875.1 Eubacteriaceae bacterium CHKCI004
AGTAACATACCCGAATTCTTAAGGTAAAAAGTAGTTATTATTATTCGAGATCCAAAACGGAGAACTGCTGATTTACGCTGAGTTTGGCAGTTCTCTTGGAATAACAATACTTCTGGGATAATGGGCCTTATTCGAGAACTGGAATAAGGCCCATATCCGGAGATATTTCATGGATGCCGTCCCAAAGGGAAAGCAGGATGACCTGAGTGTTCCCGCCGTGCAGGCAGTCCAATACTGTGATAAACTGTTTATGCACGAAAGATACTGCAAGGAACATGGGTATACCTTTGAACAACGAAAAGAATACAGATGCAAAAGATCCAGACCAGTCATAGACAGTTTCTTTGACTGGCTGGAAAAACAGCATCCGGTGGTGAATACCCGGTTCGAGCAAGCGGTGAAGTATGCCCAAAACCGGAAACCGTACCTGTATACCTATCTGGAAGACGGGCGGTGCAGTCTGTCGAACAATCTAAGTGAGAATGCGATCCGGCCATTTACTGTGGGAAGAAAGAACTGGCTCTTTTGTGCCACACCGGAAGGGGCCCATGCAAGTGCAGTTGCGTATACTATGGTTGAGATGGCGAAAGCCCATGACCTCAACATTTTTAAGTATCTGACCTACATCCTGGAACACCGACCAGATAAAAATATGAATGATGAACAGTTGGCATCATTGGCACCATGGGGTCAGGATGTGATCGATGCCTGTAAAAATAAAATATAGTAAAATGCTTGCATCCAGATATACTGGCATCTGGATGCTATTTTTTATCTAGCGTACTAAGATTAGGCGCTTACCAAACCTGTATAATAGACACAGATTTGCTCCAATCTCTATTTCACTTCTCCTTTTCCGGATTTCCGGCAGTTCGCCGGCAGGGCGACCACGGGAGCAGATGTATATTTCAGATAAACACACCGTAATATTCATTTTCCCATACTTTATCTCAACTTTGCTACTTTTATATCTCCTAATTTTTTATTACATGCTCTTCGTGATGGAAATGCAGTAAATCCCGGACGAGAGATATCGTTTCTACTTTCATCATAATACACACTCAAAATACCTGTAATTAAAAATTGAAATCCTAAATGCATCTCTCCCTCACTGTGGTTGAAAAAAAGATATTCTGCATTATCTTCTCTCCTGGGTCTTTTCTTAAAAATACTCCATTTATTCAAAGAGCCAATATATCCTATCAAATCATCAAAGCAATCTTCTTGTGTATATACTTCTAACAATTTTTTATATATCCACTCGTCCGTTGGCTCTTTTACTTTTTTAAATGAGTCCATAGATACCAATGCCAAAAAGGGGCCTCTTATTACTTTCCCCTCATCATTACAACACCGACACAATTTAGATGCTTTTTTTAAGGCTGTCACCTCATGCTTAATGTCAATTTCCTTCAATTTTTTCTTAACAGAAATAATTCCAATAACCCCCTCTGGTGGAACAATAACACTATCTCCAAACCTTTGAAACACTGGATATCTCGCACTATTATATATCAAAATATCAAGTTGAGTCGAATTACTGTCTTTCTCACTTTTTCTCACTTTATTATTTAAACCAGTCTTTACTGCCGGCCGCATAACAAATCCTGTAAGCACCTCTAACTCTCTAGGTAAATAACGTTTTAAATACTCTCTAATCAATGTCTCCACATATCGGCCATCCTCTCCTCTATGAGCTGCTCCTTTTCCATCTTTTGCAGGAATTAATATTTCAAATTGTCTATATGTTTCAATCATAGCCTCCATTTCATGAGACCAATATTGTTGTATTCTATGACCGTCCATTTTTTACCTCTTTCAAAACCTTTGATTAGCCTCCGGATACTCCACAGCAATCTGCCAGCGAATTTGCACGCTGATACTGATTCAAAATAATCCAAAAAAACTCACTATCTATAACCCTAAACCTGCATATATTTCCTCCGTTAAGTAATGCTATCCGCCTATATCTTACCACATAATCTTGGATATTCAATAAAGAAAACGGATATTTGCGGAAGAGCCCTATTCATGTGTAATATACACTATAGGCTTTCTTAATATAAGACAGAATTCCTAGAGATACAGGGATAAAAACGTAGATCGCATTGTGTTTGATATAAATAATTCTGCTATACTTCTTCTCTTTGGAATCCTTACGTAATATGAATAGGCATGAATCAATCTGTACACATTTTAATGAGCAGTGGTACTTATTGACTTCTTTAATTGAATTATTGCCCAGGAACTCATTTTATATTCTCCCTTCACTAAGGGCTTTCTTTCCACATCATATCACCACACCAGATTGCTTTGTCCTGTTTTCTTTACATCTCAAGATGTTTTTGCACAATGTAAAACCTTTTTAAGACTATTTTGCTCCATCTCTCTTCAACACAACCAAAACAGTCTTAAATAAAATTTTGATATCCAAAGAAATACTCCAATTAGTAATGTATTGTGTATCTAATCTGACTACTTCCTCAAAGTCTGTAATATCATTTCTACCACTGGTCTGCCACATTCCGGTAATCCCCGGTTTGATAGAAATACGTTTTAAATGATGCATTTCATACATCTCGTATTCTTCCACTGTCGGCGGTCGCGTTCCAACCAGACTCATGTCCCCTTTCAGCACATTCCAAAACTGTGGTAATTCATCAATACTGGTATCTCTGATGAACTTACCTACTCCTTTTATAATACGAGGATCATTTTCTATTTTAAACATAAGACCCTGCATTTCATTTTTATCTAATAAATCTTTCTTGCGCTCTTCCGCATCCATATACATACTTCGAAATTTATATATTTTAAATCTTCTTCCATTCTTTCCTACCCGTTCCTGAGAAAAAAATGCAGGACCGGGATCTGCCATTTTTATCGCAGGTACAACAAAAATGCATGCAATCCCTGTCATAATAATTCCAATGAAACCTCCTACAATATCCATCGCTCTTTTTATAAAAAACTTTCCCGGTGTTGCAATCTTCATACTGGCCGTAATCACTGTTCGTCCCGAAAAGGCTTCTATATACGCTGGGCTGCCCAATCCTGTCAAACCATCCAAATCAAAATGAACCGTCAATCCTATCTGCAAAAAAATATCCATGTATTTTTCTGCCAAAAACTCTCCTGGATTTAAATGAATAAACACTTCGTCTATTACATTCTCATGAATGTATTCCATATTTTTATTCAAAACTCCAAGAACCGGATATCCAGCAATCTCTTGTCCTGTGCATTTTTTATCAGTTAATACAATACCTACAATTATATAATCAAAAAACTCACTTGAAGTCAGTTTTTCAATAATATTTTCCGCTCTTTTAAATGTCGTAATTATCAAAACCTGTCGTTTTCCTCGGTTCAGCACCATCTGTCTTCGCAAAAACAACTTCCAGGCACATCTTCCCACAAAACATAATCCTATTCCCACTGGCCAGAAAAATGTAAAGACCTCTCTGGAATAATATAAGTCTTTCATAAAAAATGTAATGGCAATAAGTGCAATCTCAACAATACTGACATGTATAACCACACCCTTAAATTCTTCCAGATAACCACGTCTTATTATTCCATGATAACTCTCACGAAACATTGCCGTACAAATACTGATGAGAGCCAAAAAAATGCCTGCCCGGCGATAATAATTCAGATTAAAGAAGAACTCCCAATTATGTCTCATGCCATAACAAAAGAAAAAAGCAATTTCTAATAAAATTACATCTAGGAAAAAGAAATCAAAATGTTTGCTCCACCCTTTACGATTTGTTTTGTACATCTATGTCCTCCAAAACAGTTTCTCCTTATCCAATTTACATCATGCGAACCATCCTGAAATCCATACTTTTCTTCAAATAGTTATATAATACCATATACTATCAAAAAGTGATATTATTCAGATATTTCTTCAACCACCAAATCACAGTCTGTTAAATATTCACGGGCACTCAAAAAATAGAAACTTCCGTCTTTTTCTTTAACATCATATAATAGTATTCCGTTTTTGAGCGAACTCTCTATTTTTGTTTCCTTCAATAAATTAAAATTCTTATCATATACAGCACAATACATATTTCCGCCCATATAAGATTCGCCAGGATTTTCTTCATCGCTGCTGTAATACAAAACATATTCATCTTTATCTAAAGTTTTGAAAACTGCTGGTTCATGATCGCAATCTGCTTTTAACAGTTCTATCTTTTTATCCCATGTATATAAATTATCATTTTGTGACAATATTATTTCTATTGAAGAATCTTTCTTATCCAGAATTTCATTTTCATAAACCAAACCCATTCTATTTCCTATCATCACCAAATCTGTATCTTCTATATTAGTTTTTGCGCTGACAATATCGGTAACATATTCACAATCTTTCAGATTATCACTTTTATATAATTTAACAGTATACATTCCATTTTCCGATTTTTCGTCCGCATTATTTACATTACCAACAATCTCAGTCACTGTAAAATACCAGCTATCATCTATTCTGATGATACTTGGATCAATATTTAATGTTGATGTGTTTAACAATATCTGATTCTCTTTCACCTGATATTCATCATCAAACTGTACTATGCCTGTCTGATTCTCTTCATTACTGTAAATAACTATATGACCATCATCTAAAACATTCAACCAATTTGATTTTATGCCTGTATTTAAAAAAGGAGCTCCGTCCTCTTCATATACACACATTTCTCCGCCGACACTGGTCACCACTTTATCCTCTCCCAAAAATTTTGCATCTCCGCTATGCAAATTTTCAAGGTTCATTACTATTTCCTTATTTTCTGAAATTTTTCCGCAGGCTACAAGACATACTATTGTCAATATTACTACACATCCGCCCATTAATACTCTGATGCTTTTGCTAATCATTTCTCTCCTTTTCTATAAATTTTTTTATTGTTATATCATTTTAGTTTCATCAAATACTGTCCATAATTTGTCATCTTGATAGCCTCACCCAGCTTGTGCACTTCTTCCAGAGTGATAAAGCCCTGCCTCCATGCGATTTCTTCCAGGCAGCCTACATAACAGCCAGACCGCTGCAGAGCCTTAATCGTCTCCGCCGCATCTAACACGCTGTCTGCCGTCCCTGCGTCCATCCATGTCAGGCCCCGGTCAAACGGAATGACTGTGAGTTGATTTCTCCGTAGATACTCCAAATTTACGTCTGTAATCTCGAATTCCCCTCTGGCCGACGGTTTCAACCCTCTGGCTATCTCCAAAACCTGATTATCATAGAAATACAATCCCGGGATAATGTAATTGGACTTTGGATTCTTCGGCTTCTCTTCAATAGAAATAGCTCGTCCTTCTTCATCAAACTCTACCACGCCAAATGGACGCGGATCATCCACATAATAACCGAATACTTTGGCGCCCTGTTTATCCTCCATCGCCTGTTTCATAATCTGATCCATATTATGACAGTGGAAAATATTATCACCTAACACCAAACACACGCTATCATCCTCAATAAAATCATGTCCAATAACTAGCGCATCTGCTATACCACGGGCTACCTTCTGCACCGCATACTCAATATGGACACCCAAATGACTTCCGTCTCCAAGCAGATTACCAAACTCTCTTTCTTCTCCCGGTGGAATGATTACAAGAATTTCCTTAATCCCTGCCTGAAGCAAGGTGGCAATGGGATAATAAATCAACGGTTTGTCATAGACCGGCAACAATGGTTTGCAGACCGGCTTGGTCATTGGATATAATCTTGTTCCTCTTCCTGCAGCAAGTACGATACCTTTCATTTTAACCTCCGTGAATTAAAATTTCATCTTATTCATCTTGTTTACAGAAATATGTTCTGTTTATCGTCGAGTTACATGGACACGAATACCGCGCCAATCAAAATTAACGCCACACCCAACATTTTTTTCACCGTAATCTTTTCTTTCAGAATCATATAAGATAAAATCATCGTCCAGATATACGTGATAGATGTGAGCGGCAATACCACTGAATAATCCAAATATCTTAAAATATAAACATTTAGTACAGCAGATATCAGATACAATCCTCCACCGATGTATAAATTTATGTTCAAAAACATTTTTAAAATACCCTCTGTACCTGAGGCTCTTTTTAAAAATAAAGAAGCAACTGCCCCGCATAAGGTCATGAAGATTAAAATCATAAAACACATCATTCCTCATCACCTCCGGCTATCAAAATCACTCCGGCTATAATTACAAACACACCAACTCCCTTCATAACGGAAATATATTCATTTAACACCAATGCCGCCAAGACAATACTTAATACATAATTCAAACTGAGCATTGGCTGCAACACTGAAAGCTTCCCAAAACGATAAGCAACTAACATTAATAATGCTCCTACCCCATAACTAACAAAACCCATAAAAAGAACAAATATGCCTTGTTCCGCTGATAACTTCCACAGCAACTGTCCTATACAGACAAATATGGAAGAGAACAGCATTAAAATAATACCAGTCTTATTTTTTCTGATTGAATTTAGCATGTCTAGTTTCCTTCATTTTATAAAATTTCTTTGCAAAACAACCTATTCTGATTATACATAAATCCCTAAAAAAATCAATGTATCCAATGCATATTTAAAATATAAAATTAAATTTTAATTTGCTATAATCTTCTTCCTATGATAAAATAATCACATTGTATTTTTTACAATATTGTATGTCATATTATTTCAAAGGAGAGAATAAGATGGACAAAATCGCAGTATTAATTCCATGCTATAACGAAAGCAGAACTGTTGAAAAAGTTGTCAAAGATTTTAAGCAGGCGTTGCCGGAATCAACCATTTATGTTTATGATAACAATTCCTCTGACAACACCGCTGAACTGGCTAAAAAAGCCGGAGCTATTGTCCGCCATGAATATCAGCAAGGAAAGGGAAATGTGATACGGCGTATGTTTCGTGAAATTGACGCAGAATGTTATATCATGACAGACGGCGATGATACCTACCCTGCAGAATATGCCCGTGAAATGGCAGATAAAATTCTTCAAAGAAATGTGGATATGGTTGTCGGCGATCGCCTTTCTTCCACTTATTTTGAAGAGAACAAACGTCCTTTCCACAATATGGGAAATTCTATTGTCCGTAAATCCATTAATTTTTTATTTAAAAGCGAAATCAAAGATATTATGACTGGCTATCGCGCATTCAGTTATCAATTTGTAAAAAGTTTTCCAGTTTTATCTAAAGGATTTGAAATTGAGACAGAAATGAGCATCCATGCCATTGACAAAAATATGTCCATTGAAAATGTAATTATAGAATACCGTGACAGACCAGAAGGCAGCGAATCAAAGCTGAACACTTATTCTGATGGATTAAAAGTTCTTTTTACCATTTTCCGGTTATACCGCAATTATAAACCAATTAATTTTTTCAGCATCATTGCTTTACTACTGACCGTGATTTCTGCTGCATTTTTTGTACCAATATTGATTACTTACACCAGAACTGGTTTGGTTCCTAACTTTCCTACTTTGATTGTCTGCGGATTTATTATTATGGCAGCTTTGATGTCTCTTTTTACCGGCATTGTTCTTCAGACGCTGCGCCAAAAAGATCGGCAGGACTTTGAGATGAACCTTATCCATATATCAGAATTTCAAAAAAGGTAATAAAAGATTTCCCATGTTCATGTCCATATTCATCTAATTTTTACTTGAACATGGGACTTTTAGTTTATTTCATAATAAACCTAGGAGGATTAGTATGTCTAAAATTATAAATTATATATTTAAAAAAAGGTATTTTATAGCTGTTGCTATAATAATATTATTAACTTTGTGTAAAATAAGTGGTTCGTCCATTGGAGAATGGAATAATTTTTTCAATGACGGAGAAAGATATGATGGCGTTTTATTAGGCACTTCCAGATCAATACGAAGTGACGAATGGGCCGTTTTTACGCCAATGGCTATGTCACAGGTACATTCTGATTTCTCCTACTATAACGATGTAATGAGAGGTACCTCTACAGATATGTTTATTGAATATGGACAACCTGTTTTAGACTATAGCATTATTTTTCGTCCATTTCAAATCGGGTATCTTTTTTTAGACGCTGAAATGGGATTATCCTTTTATTGGATAAGTCGTTTTATTATACTTTTTTTAGTATCATTTGAATTCTGTTACAGAATATTAGTTAGCGAATCAAACAATACTAATAGAAAATATTTGTTCTCTTTCCTTTATTCTTGTTTTTTAAGTCTTTCTTCATTAGTTCAATGGTGGTTTTCTGTTAATGGACTAGTTGAAATGTTTTTTTTCGCACAATTTTCTTTAATTATCTTTAATCAATATTTTAAAGAAACCAAAGATATTAAAAAAATCATATATACCCTTATTATCTCGTGGTGCGCTTGTGGATATATTTTGACATTTTATCCTGCATGGCAGGTGCCAATAGGCTATATTCTTTTAGCATTTATTCTTTATATCATTATAAAAAATAAATCTAATTATATCTTTAAGAAAACAGATTTTATTAATATTCTTATATTTATTTCTTTTATTTTAATTAACTTATTTTATATTTTTCACCAATCATGGACTACTATCTTATCAATTCTAAACACCGTATATCCTGGAGTAAGAGCAGAAACTGGTGGAAATTGTTTTTATAACTTTTTTTATTATACAATAAATCTTTTCACACCATTTGATTCTAATCTTATTACCTCTAATCAGTGTGAAGTTGCCTCTTTCTTCTCTTTATTTCCATTAAATATTATTATTGCTATAATTACTTTTTATCATTTATATAAAAAAGGGAAAAAAGATTTATTATTAATTTTATTATTTATTTTCAATTTTTTCCTCAGTTTTTATTGTATTTACGGTTTCCCGCAGATAATCTCTAAGGTCACTCTTTTAACTCAATCTCAATCTGGCCGTGCCGTCGCCATAGTTAATTTAATTAATTTGATTATTTTAATTCGATCAATTTATTTAGCAAAGGAAAACGAAATAAATATTTTTAAACCTGTATATACAATCTGCTATATTTGTTGTATTGAATTTATTGTTTTTTTCTCAAATAAAGCCTTTCCGCAATATTTAACCAAACAACGTCTGCTCATTATTAATTTATTTTTAGTATTCTTTTTATTCATCATATACTTGTATTTAAATAAAAGCAATTTTTCTGCATTAATAACATTTTCACTAATTCTATGTATTATTTGCGGTGCTACTGTAAATCCTGTTCAACAAGGTTTAGATGCCATTTATAGCCATTCTATAATCAAAAAAATAGAACAATTAAATACTGAATCTCCTGGAACATGGATAGTAGCGCAAAGTTCGTTTCCGCAAAATAATATTCCTATTCTAGTTGGGGCACCATGCATAAATTCCACTAATATTTATCCAAATCTGGATTTATGGTATTCAATTGATAAGGATAAAACTTATGAAGATATATATAATAGATATGCACATATAAATATAACTTTACAAAATGCAAGTTCTTCTTCATTTGAATTAATACAAGCCGATTCATTTGAAGTTCATTTAAATTTAAAAGATTTAGATAGTTTAAATGTAGATTATATTTTAACACAAACAGATTTATCTAATCTTCATTTAGAAAATTATGATTATACTTTAGTATATAATCATCACAATTACTATATATACCAAAAATATTAATTAGAAAAGGAGAAAACTTTTGATGAAAACTATACAATTGTCAATTCGGATATTAATAAGCTGGATTGCCATTTTTCCTATTACAATAATTTTAAATATAGAAGACTATAATCTTTCAAACAGCATTTTTTCTATAATTATATTTTTTGCAAATAATTATATTCTTTTTAAAGCTAAAGAATTGAAAGAAAAAGAGTATATTCCATCTATTATTCTTGCTTTTATTTTTAGTTTTTCTCTTTATATAGGAAAATATGTAGAGGAAACTTATAGCATACCAACTTTAAATTTTAAAAATTTATTATATTTTATAAGCTTGTTTTTTATTATATTATCATTTTTATATTTATTTTTAAATAAACTTTCTTATTTATATAATATTCTATACAAGTACAAAATTCTATATAATTTTATTAACATATTATTTAAAAAGCCACTAATCCTTTTTTTCTTCTTTTTAATTTGTTGGATGCCTGCTTTTTTTAGTTCTGCCCCCGGTGTTTTTTCATATGATGCACCACACCAATATTGGCAGTTCGACACAGGTAATATTGGAAATAATCAACCAATTTTTTCTTCATTTGTTTTATATAGTTTAATAAATTTAGGAAAATTTTTATTTGGAAATTATAATGCAGGCTTAGCATTTTTTATAATTTTACAAATGCTTTTTGCTTCCTTTACCAACACATTAGTTTGCCATTATATGTACAAATATAAAGTACCCCATTTATTAATACTATTATCAATTATATATTATGCCTTTCATCCTATCCATCACCTTTTCATTATTAATGCAACAAAAGATGTTTTATTTTCATACTTTTTTATGCATTTAGTTTTGCTTTTAATTGATATGGCATACAATACAGAGGATTTTATATCTAAGAAAAGAAAACCGTTATGGTATTGTGTATGCATTCTTTTATGTACATTATACCGTAATAATGGTATCTATGTTATTTTACTGTTAGTTCCATTCCTTATTATCCTAATAAAACGAAAAAAAATTGTAATTATGACTATTTTATGTATTGCATTTTATTTTTCCATTACAAACATAATATACCCTGCTTTAAATTACAGTTCTTCAAGTTTTGTTGAAATGCTTGCAATCCCAGTGCAACAAATGGCTAATGCTTATGTAAATGATTATAGCAGTCTCTCTGAAAAACAAATAAACAACATGTTTTTATATCTTCCTGATGGTACCGTAGAAAAGTATAAAGAATTATACCACCCTAGAAATTCAGATACCATTCGGCCTTCGATAAATGCTGAAAACATAAAAAATGACCCATTAAATTTTTTTAAAACATATGTAAGCATAGGTTTTTCCTGTCCAAAAGCATATATAAATGGTTTTTTAAATAACACTTTAGCCTATTGGTATCCTGATGCAGATATGCCAGATGTTAATGCCGCCCCGCAAAAATATATAGAATATGAAAATTCCAATTATCAAACTATCTCTTTGATGACAAAACGCTTTAATTGGTTCCCTAAGATTTCTTCTTTTTATCGTGAAATAGGAGAACAAGGATCCTTCAAAAGCATTCCTGTCTTATCAATGATTTTCAGTATGGGATTTATATTCTGGATATACGCCTTTATTTTGGTTTATGCTCTCTACAAAAAGCAATACAAAATGTTACTCGCTCTTTTAGCCCTTATATTTTTATGGTTAACGAGTATCGCGGGCCCTGTTGCTCTACTTCGATATGTATATCCATTATTTTTATGTCTTCCACTTATTATAAACATTTGGTTATATAATACATTTAACAAAGATATTGCAAGTCATTCCGTAAACGGTAAATACTCCGTGAGTATTCCGTGGCTTCAGAGCCACTCAATCCGTTACAGAGAGCCATCTATTCCGAACGATAGAGCCACCTAAATTATAAGGGCAATCCGCTGTTGAGAGCCACCTCTTGAAGCAATACAATCATC
>FCNR01000018.1 GCA_900016875.1 Eubacteriaceae bacterium CHKCI004
GGATACGGCTGCTTCCTGCCTGCCCTAGCGTAGGCGGCAGTCCGCGTTTTTTCTATTTCTTAATATAAATAGGAATCTGATGTCGTTATTTCTTATATAAGAATAACTCTCTGTGTGCAGTTTTCAAAGTGCGGGTCACTGGTTTCACTTTAATGAAAACCAGTGGGCTTAAGTGGACTCGAACCACCGACCTCACGCTTATCAGGCGTGCGCTCTAACCAGCTGAGCTATAAGCCCATGTTTCGGCTTCTTGGCCGAGTGGAGAATACGAGAGTCGAACTCGTGACCTCCTGCTTGCAAGGCAGGCGCTCTCCCAACTGAGCTAATCCCCCAGGTTCCCCGGCAGCCACCTGCTCTCCCATGCCGTCTCCAGCATAGTA
>FCNR01000005.1 GCA_900016875.1 Eubacteriaceae bacterium CHKCI004
TGAGTATTCCGTGGCTTCAGAGCCACTCAATCCGTTACAGAGAGCCATCTATTCCGAACGATAGAGCCACCTAAATTATAAGGGCAATCCGCTGTTGAGAGCCACCTCTTGAAGCAATACAATCATCCTAACGGATGAATCCGTAATACTTTGAGAGGAGGACGATCAAATGTCCAAAGAAAAACAAATTTTACAGATGCTGCAGGACGGTTATAGCCAACGGCGCATTGCCAGTACTTTGTGCGTATCCAGGAATACGGTTGCTAAGGTGGTAAAAGCAGCCTCAAATCATCAGTTATCGAAAGAGGCACTGGAATCCATGGAAGAAATGGAAATCCACAATACACTTTTTCCAGAAGAAGCATTGCTCCCAACATTGGTCACACCGGATTTTCCTTATATCCATAAGGAATTATTGAAAAGCGGCGTAACATTAAAGCTGTTGTGGCAGGAGTATGTTGATACCTGCCGGGATGCCGGAAAACCACCATACGGCTACTCCCAATACTGCAAGTTATATCAGGATTATGTTTTGAAAAATAAGCTTACCATGCATATCCGGCATAAACCTGGTGACAAACTGATGGTCGATTGGGCCGGGACTGCGCTGCCCCTTTATGATAAGATCTCTGGGAACAGCAGCAAGGTTTATCTGTTTGTAGCAACGCTGCCTTTCAGCATGTACTGCTATGCGCAGGCATGCCGGACCATGAAAGAGGAGGACTGGATCAATGCGCATATCGCTATGTATGAGTTCTTCGGCGGTGCCACCAGGATCCTGACCCCGGATAATCTGAAGGTTGGCATCCTCAGCAACAGAAAATACGAAGATCCAGTCGTAAACCACTCTTACCAGGAGCTTGCGGATCACTATCACACTGCATTGCTTCCGGCCCGGGTATTGGCCCCGCGTGATAAAGCAGCTGTAGAAGGGAGTGTTGGGAATCTGACTTCCCACATCATTGCCCGTCTGCGGAACCGGAAATTTTTTGATATCCATACCATGAATGCAGCGATCCGAAAGGAACTGGATCAGTTTAATGAGGCTCCTTTCCAGAAAAAAGACGGTTCCCGTCACTCTGTATTTCTGGAAGAGGAACTTCCCTTTTTACAGCCGCTTCCCAGATATCCATATGAGTTTGCCCACTGGAAATCCGCTACCGTTCAGCTGAACTATCACATTGCCATAGATTTTCAGAACTATTCGGTCCCTTATGAGTATGTGCGCAAGAAAGTGGACGTCCGGTACACCAAGAGCAGCATTGAGGTTTATTACAAAGGGAATCGGATCTGCAGCCACAAACGCCTTTATGGTCGCCGCGGGCAGTACTCCACAATCCCGGAGCATATGCCTGTCAACCATCAGCTGTACAGTGAATGGGATAAGGCGAGGTTCCTTAAGTGGGCATCTGGTATCGGTGAGTCAACCCATCAGGTGATCCAGAGGATCTTTGATTCCTACCGGATTGAAGAACAGGCTTATAAGGGCTGCCTGTCTCTCCTGAAACTGGCGGATAAATATACTCCGGAAAGATTGGAACATGCCTGCAAAGCAGCTTTAGAGCGGATCCCCAGCCCGCGTTATAAGAATATCCGCCTGATCCTGGAATCCGGCAATGACAAGGCTGCTGGCCCATCAGACCGATCCTCTGAGACTATCCATGACGAAAGCTATGCCCTGGTCCGTGGAGCTTCTTATTACGGAGGTGGCAGCCATGAAAAATGATACAGTGAAAAAGTTAAAGTCTATGAGGCTGCCTGCCTTTGCGGAAGCTTATGAAAAACAGATCGACCGGGAAGCTGAATACGGCTCCATGTCCTTCCATGAGCGTCTCATGCTGTTGGTTGATGCGGAATACGATTCCCGGCATAATAACAATATCAAAAGATTGATCAAGAACGCGAAGTTCTCTGATTCATCTGCATTTCTTGGAAACATTGATTATCTGCCGGACCGGCATCTGAACCGGGATCTTCTGGAGAGCCTGGCGGATAATGACTACATCCGCCAAGGGCTGAATGTCGTTCTGATCGGAGCCACAGGTTCCGGCAAGAGTTTTATTGCTAATGCACTGGGAGTCAACGCCTGCCAATCCGGATATAAGACCAGATATATCCGTCTGCCGGAACTGTTCAGCGAACTGGAAGCAGCGAGGATACAGGGAAAATATCATCAAGTGATGAAGCAGTTTCAAAAGCTCCCACTTGTGATTCTTGATGAATTTCTTTTGATCCCTGCTTCCGATCAGGAGCAAAGGGATCTGTTGGAACTGATGGAATACCGCTGCGGCCAGGTTTCCACCATCTTCTGTTCCCAGTTCATGCCAGAAGGCTGGCATGAAAGATTAGGGGGCAGTGCCCTTGCCGATTCCATCCTTGACCGCATCATCCCATCTGCCTATACCATGCGGATTGACGGGGATGTTTCCATGCGGCAAAGGAAAAGGAAGATCAAAAACTAGATCATCCTACTGGGAGCCACGACACAGGTCATGGCTCCCACCATCGGACGACTGGCTCTCAATAACGGATTCCATGGCTCTATTCCAGGAGATTTGGTGGCTCTGCCACCGCAGAATATTCA
>FCNR01000007.1 GCA_900016875.1 Eubacteriaceae bacterium CHKCI004
GTGTCCCTAAGTCAACGGTCACATTGTTTCTGGACACCACGATTTCAAACGGCGGGATAAGCTCAAAGCCTTTGTTGCCCTCACAGCGTAATTCCTCAATGATATAGGTATCGTAAATCAAAGCACCCTTGCTGTCGTCTGGCTCGCTTGTCCCAAACCAGATACCGTCCTCGCTGGTCTTTCCTGCATTGGTGTTGTTCTTATGGGAAGCCCAGTCAGAAGAAGTGGAGAACTGCCCGTTATCATCTGTCACGATAATGTGGCTCTCACCTGTGGTCTTGCTTGTGATCCTAAACGGAACTCCCGCAAGACGCTGGTGTGTGCCAGCCCCAATCTTGACACCCTCTAGGTCGCCACGCTTTACTTGATTGTAAATGGAAGTGTCCGTACCTGTAAGGTCAACGATTTTTCCGTCCTCTGTGATTTCAAATTCAATCGGTTCTGCACCGTCCGTCAGATAGCCCTCTGGTGCTTTGCTTTCCTCGATACGGTATTTTCCATAAGGTAAGAGGTCAGCGGAAGTAGAAGCCACGCCCTCAATGTCGGTAAGGATTGTCTTTACCACTTCATTCTTGCTGTAAAGTTTTCCCTCGACAAGTACGGCATTGTCATTTAAGGAAATGATTTCAAATTCAGCGTCTTTCAAGGTCGCACTTCCTTGACCTTTGGTATCGCTGGTTTCCAAATCTCGTTTCTGGATTTTCACACCGCCACGGATAACCTTGTCTGATACATGGTACTGATTGCTTCCAGACAGTACGGCAATATCGCCATCCTCGGTAATCTGTGTAAGGTACATTCCCTTAATCTGTTCCTCGCTACCGTTTGCCTGCATATACGCACCGTCAAAAAGATAGCCATTAGGAGCTTTCGTTTCCTCAACGGTCAGCGTTCCTAAAGGAAGCACGTTCTTTCCGTCCTGTGTATAGAAGCTGTCCCCAGATACCTTGTATTCATCAGAAAGGCGGGAAACGTAATGGATAGTGCCGTCGCTGTCCTTTTCAGCGATTGTCTTTGTCACCCATGTTTTGGTAGGCTCGCTGGGGAGATTGTCAGCGGTATAGTGTCCCGCATAGAATTTCCATGTGAACTCCGCACCCTCTAGGGAAGCGTCGCCCTGTGGAGCGTCTTTCTGTGTTTCCATGTCAATCTTGAAAAGCTCGATAAGGGTATCTGTGACCTTTGGCGTATCGGATACGTTCAAGGTTGCTGTCTTGCCAGCTTCAACATTTAAGGAATACACTGTATTGTCCACCTTGTAGCCAGCAGGAGCGGAAAGCTCTTTGATGTAGACTGTGCCAGCCTTTACTTCCACGGTATCAGTGTTCCCGCTGTTATCAGTCGTAAGTATGGCAAGCTGTTTTGTGCAGTCCTTATCAGAATAGACACCATAAGTCGCACCAGCGATAGAGTAAAGCCCGTTCCCGTCGGTAATGCTGGCATTACTGGAACTCTTTTTAAGGGTGGCATTTCCTACGGCAAGTTTCGCCCAAAACTGTCCAATGTCCTGTCCCTCGCCAGAGTAGATATAACCGCCACATTCATAGCGTCCCTTGTTCTCGCTGGCAAAGGCTTTCGCCCCAGCGTACACCTCGTCCTGTATCGCTTTTGGGATTTCATCATAGGAAGCTCTGACGTTATCGCATTGCCAGCCCAGATGAACACTCAATCTCTGCCATACGACGCACTGTTTCAAAAGGTAAATATGCTGACTGCTCAATCCGCTGTGGCTCTGCACATACTGATTGACATACTCGATTGAGAGGGCAACATCTGAAATCTGGTCGTAGCTCATGCGTGTGCTTGCGTCGGCTCTGGTCTTGTAGCCGTTGCGGAAGTTAGTGTTAATATCCACGCAGAAAGCGTCCTCGCCCTCAACGGTCATGTGTCCCTCGTTGAATGTCGAACCGATAGAACCGTCATTCATCACTTTTTCAACGATACCGACACGCTCGGCACTTTCTGTCCAGTATTGCTTCTCGGAAGCGTGGACTGCCGTTGTCGGCAAAGCGGTAACGATAGTCGCAAAGGCAAGGAAGCCCGTGGCTAATCGCTTCAATATCTTTTTCATAGCTTTTAAAATTCTCCTTTCGTTTGGATATAGAAAAAGCCGTCCATTTCTGAACGGCTGGAAATAGAAAAGGAACGTCAATATCGGCGTTCCATAATCTACTTGCGATATTCAATTTTTCAATTTGTGATACTGATATACTGTGGCAAGAAAAGGTATCTCTCTGCTGATTGACACCAATTTTGACACCAATTTTTTATAAAATGACGATTTCTGACGAGTTAAGATAAAATCATAAAATCCGAGAAACGCCCATAAATAGGCACTTACGGCACTCTATGAAGTTAGACAAAAGCCACACTGCGATAACAGAAGCCGAGTGCTAATTATTTTGTGAAGATTTTGTGAACAAAAAAACAGTCCCTATTCGGATAAAACAAATAAAGAGACCACAGTCATACTCTCTGTGATCTCTTCTATAGTTATCTTTTCATTTAATTCAGTTTTCAAAATCAGCAGTGCCACATACCGGCTTAGAAACTAAACTTTTCTCCGAGGAAATGAGGAAATATACACTCCCACTCACAGCTCCTCCAGAACCGCCGCCACGCTTCCCAGATACGAGCGCCCGAACAGATTCAGGTGATTCAGCAAATGATACAGCTGGTATATCTTTTTCCTCTGCCGATATCCGCTTTCCACGGGATTCACCTCGTGATAAGCCTCATAAAATGTCTGAGGAAATCTTCCGAACAGCTCCGTCATGGCCAGATCCGTCTCGAAGTCTCCCACATAGGCCGCCGGATCAATGAGCCATGCCCGGCCGTCATTGCCGCACAGCACATTGCCGCCCCACAAGTCTCCGTGAACCAGAGAAGGAAATTCCGGTTCCCGGATGTAGCTGTCCATATGGCTGAGCAGCCTGTCCAGCTTCTTCCGAAGGCCTGAATCAAAATACCTGTCCGCCATTTTTATCTGCGGCAGCAGACGGCAGTCCCTGTAAAACTCAATCCAGCTGCCTTTCGGCGTATTCTTCTGCACCGTGGCGCCGATATAATTATCTTCCACAAAACCGTATCTGGCTTCTCCTCCGGCAGACGCCTTCCCTTCCGGCAGATGCGTCTGCACAAAGTCCATGCAGTCCGCCCGGTGCATCTGTGCCAGCTGCTGCCCGAACACTTCCCAGTAATCCTTTATCGGAGACGCGCTCTCCATATATTCCAGCAGCAAAAATGAGAATCCCCGCTGCCGGTCCGTACCGATGCCCAGCAGCTGCGGCACACCGATGGCGCAGGCAGAACGCAGGGTTTCCAGTCCCCGCGCTTCTGTCTCGAAAAACCGATAATTATTTATCTGATTGGTCTTCATAAAAATCCGTTGGCCGCCGGACAAATGCAGTTCATAGGCGTCGTTAATATCCCCGCCGTATACCCGCTTTTGTTCCGTGACTTCCGTCTCTCCACCGAATACTGCCCGCAGGGCGTCCACAAGAGAAGAGTACGCTGCGACCGCTGCCAGATCATTTATCTCTGCCATCTCTTCCTCACTTACTGTTCTTTATTCCACCGTCACAGACTTCGCCAGGTTCCGCGGCTTATCCACGTCCAGACCACGGGCCACACTCACATAGTACCCCATCAGCTGCAGAGGGATGATCGCCAGAGTCGTAGCAAAACACTCGTCTGTCTTCGGCACATAAACTGTAAAGTCTGCTGTATCTTCAATGCTGTAGTTGCCATAAGTGGTCACTGCCATCAGATACGCGCCACGGCTGCCCACTTCCACCAGGTTGCTGATGGTCTTCTCGTACAGGTCGCTCTGGGTCAGCACGCCAACCACCAGGGTACCGTCCTCGATCAGACTGATCGTGCCATGCTTCAGCTCGCCGGCCGCATACGCCTCGGAATGTACATAGCTGACCTCCTTCATCTTCAGGCTGCCCTCCTGGCAAATGGCATAATCCAAACCACGGCCGATGAAGAAAACGTCCTTTGCATTGGAGTATTTGCTGGCAAACCACTGGATCCGCTCTTTGTCATCCAGCACCTTCTGGATCTTATCCGGCAGGGTCGCCAGTTCCTTCAGGTAAGCCGCATACTGCTCATCTGTGAGAACGCCCTGTACATGACCGGCCTGCACTGCCAGCAGATACACCGCGATCAGCTGCGTGCTGTACGCCTTGGTCGTTGCCACGGCGATCTCCGGTCCGGCATACGTATAGAGCACATAATCACTCTCCCGGGCAATGCTGGAACCCACCACATTGACAATGCCCAGAACCGGCACTCCCTTTTCCTTGGACAGGCGCAGGGCCGCGATGCTGTCCGCGGTCTCTCCGGACTGGGAAATGATGATGACGATGGAATTCTTCGCCAGCTTCGGATCCCGGTACCGGAACTCAGAACCCAGATCCACCTCCACGGAGATGTCACTCATGGACTCGATGACGTATTTTGCCGCCATACCCACATGATAAGCAGAGCCACAGGCTACGATGTACACTCTCTCCAGATCCCGGATGATCTCATCGTCCAGGCCCACAGAAGAAAAGTCGATGCGGCCATCCTTGATATAGGCGTTCATGGTATCACGGACTGCCTTCGGCTGCTCAAAGATCTCCTTCAGCATGAAATGCTCATAACCGCCTTTTTCTGCGGCTTCCTCGTTCCATTTGATCTCCACCAGCTCTTTCTCGATCTCATTCCGGTCGATATCGTAGAAATGGACTTCCTCCCGGGACAGCTCCGCGATCTCCAGATTATCGATATAGTAAACGTTCCTCACACTGTCCAGGATCGCCGGCACATCCGACGCGATGAAATGTCCCGTCTCATTTTTTCCGATGATCAGCGGGCTGTCCTTACGGGCCGCAAAAACTTTGCCCGGATAATCCGCGAACAGGATACCAAACGCATAGGAACCCCGGATACGCAGCATGGCACGGCTCAAAGCCTCCAGCGGTGTGCCCGTCTTCTTATAATAATAATCGATCAACTTCGTAGCGATCTCCGTATCTGTCTCCGAATAAAATGTATAGCCGGCCTTCAGCAGCTTCTCCCGGATCTCCTGGTAATTCTCAATGATACCGTTGTGCACCAGCACAATGGACTTATCCTCCGTACAATGCGGATGCGCGTTCACCTCTGACGGCTCCCCATGGGTCGCCCAGCGGGTATGACCGATCCCGCAGGTGCCAGTCACTGCGTGACCGTCATCGGTCTTCTCCGACAGCGCGTGCAGCCGACCCTTTGCCTTGATAATCTGGATATCTCCGGTACTCTCATTCCGTACCGCGATACCGGCCGAATCATATCCCCGGTATTCCAGCTTAGACAATCCATGCAAAAGCAGCGGCGCCGCCTGACTCTCTCCCACGTATCCTACAATTCCACACATAATATTTTCTCCTTTACAAAATAAGCATTTCTCTAATATTACAAAGCCCTGTATCTTATGCCATGCATCACTGCATAATAACTAAAAACTGCTCCACGCCAGAGTTCAGGGCTTAAAACCATAGTATCGCAATATTTTACCACAAAACAGCCAAAAAATATACCCCAACATCATTCCAATGGTATTATTAAACACATCATCCGTCTCACAAAGACCTGCCTTTAACACAAACTGCATACCTTCAATAAACGCCGACGTCCCTGCTCCCAGCAGCAACGCTCTCCACCAGGTCTTCTTTCTGCTGAGTTCCCCATACAGAACACCCATGGGCACAAAAAGAATAATATTATTGAGAATCTGCAGCACCCAGGACATACTTCCTGCCAGCGCCAGCCGATACTCCCAAAGAAAACTCAGCATTATATGCCTCTCCGCAAACGGCTCCCGGCTGAATATCGTCACATACAGTAAAATCAACACATAAATAACAAAAGAGAATCCTATAAAACATCGGTACATTTGCCGTGACATCCGAAAGCCTTCGCCCTTCCCTGCCGCTGCCCGCTTGCAAAAGACAAACAAAAGCAGCCACACCAACAGCATACTATAACAATTATCTCTTATGAACTCCCACAAAAATTGAAATCTCAAACAATAATCCTTTCAGCCTGCCTGTACATTTTCTTCCCATAATTTTTTCTCATAAGTCTCTGCCAGTAACCTTTTGGCCCCATTGATTATACCAAACATTACCCCAATGCACAAATGCATTTTATGTAGCAAACCATGTCACAATATGAAGTTTTATCATTATATTGAGTTTCTGTTGCTTATTTTGTTAAAAAGCAATCTTCCAAACCGAACGATAGCAATTATTCCGCTGCTGTCATCCCTTCTGCAATCCACGCCTGCACAATACTCACGCTTTCTTTCACTCCCCGGGCTATCTGCTCCACGGGCAGTCCCATCTCTGCCAGAGATATCGCCGTTGCCTTTTTAGTTTTTTTCTCTCCGCGCTCTTCGCCGATTGTAATTCCACGTTTTTCTCCACGCTTTTCTCCAATCAGCATTCCTTCGTTATAAATCTCATCCATCTCCTGACACATACTATACACTCCTTCCTCTGTCTCCTTTAATTCCCGTACCCGTCTCGCCAGCACTTCGCTGTGCATCTCATCGGCATCTTTACAATGGAAATCATGCATCAGACGCCCCAATTCCGTTTCTTCATCCTGCATCGCTGCATTCACATATATGATATGAGAGCCGTCTCCGAAATCTTGATCGACTTCCTCTATCCTTCTGCCAATATGACCAACCGGAAGTCCAAGTCCCAAAACATCTCCCCGGGTAATAAATATCACGTAACTGTCCGGCAGTTCTTCAAATTCATGTCCTGCTTCCAGTGTGTTCATATCAACAAGACCACTGTGATACCGCGACCGCTTCGGCGATGCCCCTTCGTTCTTCTGCTGAACCTCAACATCATACCTTTTGTCCTCGACATCCTGGGCTACACAGTCCAGTATGGCCGACCGGCCCTGCAGGTTCTTATAATCCTTCTGTACAACGCTGTCCACCACACGCAGGTCTTTTCTGCCCATGATAACCTGTAGAACATACTCCACACATTCTATGTGCTTGAATACATTTCTCATAAAGGTATCGGACATTAAGGTAAAATTCTTAATTATCTCCCTGTATCGCTGATAACGATTTTCCAGTTCTTCATCAGGAAATGTCTCCCCAGCGTATTGGTCAATTCCTTTCATCCCGACAGCCTCCTTCCTTGTCCTCTCTTCTGCCTGCTCCTGCTGTCTGTGGAAGGATACTGCCCAAACCCTAGTACTGTCCTTTCCTGACTTTCTCTATCTTAATGTATCACTTTTATAACAATAATAATTTTCAACAAAACATGATATAAGTTTACTGTTTTCCCATACTATCTTATCACCAGAAGATTATTTCACCACCGTCATCGCCTCTGTAATCCACGCCTGCACAATGCTCACACTTTCTTTCACTCCCCGGGCTATCTGCTCCACCGGCAGCCCCATCTCTGCCAGAGATAGCGCCGTTTCCTTCTTGGCCTTTTTCTCTCCGCGTTCTTCGCCGATTGTAATCCCGCGTTTTTCGCCACGCATCATTCCTTCGTTATATATCTCATCCATCTCCTGACACATACTACGCACTCCTTCCTCTGTCTCCTTTAATTCCCGTACTCTCCTCGCCAACACTTCACTGTACATCTCGTCAGCATCTTTGCAATGAAAATCATGCATCAGACGTCCCAATTCCGTTTTCTCGTCCTTCATTGCCGCATTCACATATATGATATAAGAACCGTCTCCGAAATCTGCTCCTATCTCACCAATCGTCCGTTCAATTTTACTAATAGGAAGTCCATATCCTAAAACATCTCCCCGGGTAATAAATATCACGTAACTATCCGGCAGTTCTTCAAATTCATGTCCTGCTTCCAGTGTATTCATATCAACAAGACCGCTGTGATACCGTGACCTCTTCGGTGATGCCCCTTCATTCTTCTGCTGAACCTCAACATCATATCTTTTATTCTCAACATCCCGGGCTACGCAATCCAGTATAGCCGACCGACCCTGCAGGTTCTTATAATCCTTCTGTACAACGCTGTCCACCACACACAAATCTTTCCTGCCCATGATAACCTGAAGAACATACTCCACACACTCTATGTGCTTGAATACATTTCTCATAAAAGTATCAGACAATAGTGTAAAATTCTTAATTATCTCCCTGTATCGTTGATAACGATTTTCCAGTTCTTCATCAGGAAATGTCTCTCTATCACATTGGTCAATTCCTTTCATCCCGACAGCCTCCTTCCATATCCTCTCTTCTGCCTGCTCCTGCTGTCTGTGGAAGGATACTGTCCAAAATTCAGCGTTGTCCTTTCCTGACTTTCTCTATCTTATGTATTACTTTTATAGCAATAATAATCTTCAACAAAACATGATATACGTTTACTATTTTCCCATACTATCTTATCACCAAAAGATTATTTCACCACCGTCATCCCCTCTGTAATCCATGCCTGCACAATACTCACGCTTTCCTTCACTCCCCGGGCTATTTGCTCTACAGGCAGTCCCATCTCTGCCAGAGATATCGCTGTTGCTTTTTTTGCCTTTTTCTCTCCGCGTTCTTCGCCACGCAACATTCCTTCGTTATAGATTTCATCCATCTCCTGACACATACTATACACCCCTTCCTCTGTCTCCTTTAATTCCCGTACTCTCTTTGCCAGCACTTCACTGTACATCTCACCGGCGTCTTTACAATGAAAATCATGCATCAGCCGCCCCAATTCCGTCTCCTCATCCTGCATTGCCGCATTCACATATATGATATAAGAACCGTCTCCGAAATCTGCTCCTATCTCACCAATCGTCCGTTCAATTTTACTAATAGGAAGTCCATACTCCGTATCAATGAATACCGGAACACCGCCTTCGTAAACCACCGGGTTCACCGTAGCATCGAAGGTCATATCAGAACAGAACACCCCCTGTTGTCAAGATAGGGACAACAAAAAATTCAAAAAGATGCACCATAGATACACTTCCTAAAAAGTCAGTAAAATCAATGGTTTCACGCATATTCGAGCACAGATAGCGTCTCTTTTTTCCCGTGCATCTTTTCGCACTTGACTATGATATATTCCCATTCATACAGAGAAAGCTTTATTGTAATCTTTGCGCTTTTCTCTCATTTTTCTATATGCATCTTTTTTGTTGAAAATAGAATCTTTGCGCCAAAAGCTGCTTTTCCTCTTTCGGATGAGGAAAAGCATGTTTCGGGGTATTAGATGCTCATCATTCAAATCAAAGATATCCGTAGCCTCAGAAAAAGATTTTTGATCAAAAAATAATAAATCGGAATCCTGCAGGAATTTTCTTTCTTCATGTTTTTTCAAAAGATGCTGTAATTTGCACGGAAAGATGCTCTTCGCAAACCAAATAGTTACATCGACCAAAAAGAAAAAGCCATCAGTCTTTCCACTCTCTTCTTGTGGATATTCAAGACTAATGACTTCTCTTGTTTTCTCCATATTCTACCGCTTGTGACAAGTTATTCTCTAATGATTGATACCCTTTTATTCTTTCCCTGTTTTATTCAGATATTTTTCTTGTATCAATCTCATCGGAGTTAACGTCGTCCTGTGCCTTTTTTCTCCGTCTCCTTGTCTTCGCCGGTTTGCCCTGGGATAGATCAAAAATGATCACCCTTTCATTCGGGTAAAGGATACCGTTGAAAGAAATTGCGCCACTGTTTTCATCAACATCCGCAAGCTTGCGGATTGCTGTAAGTAACGCTGGAATTTTGAGTACAATTGCATAGGTCTGCTTTGATTTGTCTTTACTGAAAGCCACCGCATTCTTCGCATTTTCTTTACACGGCTGGATTGCAGCCTGTCTTGTGGCCGCATTGACCAGCATCCTAACATGAGCCGGAAATCCTAATTCTACTGCTGTTGCCTTGTTAAATTTAAGGTTAGTAGATGTAAGTGTAAGAACAGAATCCCCTCTGCTTTCTTCCAGCTCTACCTCTTCAAATCCCTTCAGAATAGATATTTCTGTCATTTCCAGTTCCTCGCTTTCTTCAATATTCAGGGTGCGCCCCTGTTCTTCCTGCTGTTTGTTTTCACCAAGAGTGTTTGGCATAACCTTTTTGCTGGCCGTTATCAACCGAGTAATTGAGACAGATTTCCACTCAGGAGATATAGATACAAATCCCTGTAAAATACCTGTCCGAACAGGCATCAGCCTCTGTTGCTCCCGGCGCTTCCATTTCTGCCAGCTTTGCTTATCCAGAAGTTCCTGGGCTTTATCCCAGACTTCCCGGCTGACAATTGGATCATGGTGGTCAGCAATATAATACTGATCTGCTTCTCCTTCGTTAATCTTGGTAGCATGGCTCAGATAGTCAATCGTAATGGTCTTCTGCATCAACACATCGCCACAGTATTTCTCGTTTCGGAGAATTTTACGCACGGAGCTACCTGACCAATCATTCCCATATACAGTTTTCAGTCCCAGTCCGTTCAGCCGAACTGCGATCAGCCCCGGATGAACTCCCTGGACAAAACTTTTGTAAATAGTACGTACAATCTCTGCCTCCTGTGCAACAATGACCATATTTCCATCTTCATCCGTATCATATCCCAAAAGTCCGGATGTCGGGATTTTCTGCGTACCGTTTTTCATCCGATTCCGGATTGCCCAACGGATATTTGCAGAAATACTTCTTGATTCCTCCTGCGCAATAGAAGCCATCAAATTCAGAACCATGTCCGTTTTTTCATCCAAGGAACTTAATCTTTCCTTTTCAAAATAAATTTCGACAGGGTTTTTCAATGATTTCAGTTTTCGGATTGTGGTCAGACAATCTACCGTATTTCTCGCAAACCGGCTGATCGACTTCGTAATAATCATATCAATATTACCAGCCTCACAGTCCTCAATCATTTTTCGGAATTGCTCCCTGTGTTTTACCTGAGTACCACTGATCCCCTCATCTGCATAGATACCCGCCAGAATCCAGTTGTCATGTGCTCCAATATACTCTGTATAATGCTGCACCTGCAGGTCAAAGCTCGTAGCCTGTGCATCTTCGTCTGTACTAACTCTACAATACGCAGCGACTCGTTTTAAAGGTGCTGTTTCTCCAGGTGATATCACACCTTTTGTAGCCGGAATAACTTGCACTTCGTATTCTTTACGCACACTGGTCTTCTTTTTCTTTTTAGGTTTCCGAACAACCACCACAGGTTTCTGTGGTTCTGGAGCCTCTCCGTTCAATAATGCCTCTGCTGGGTCATTGATATTAGCCGTTTCTGCTCTTTCTGCGTCCATGTTTCTCACCTCCCTTTCTCGCCGGATTGACAAACAACTCTCGCTCAGCCAGCCTACCTATTATACCAGAATTTTTTCTATATGGTATGATTCATTCCTTATAGAAACTTCCCTCCTCCCATCTTTCTCTCTATAATTCCCTATAAGGTAATAGATTTACCTGTTAGACTAGGAGGGGATGCATGTGAACTCCAAAAAATTTGGCTCAAATATACAGAAATACAGGCTTGCGAAAGGACTGACACAAGAAGCTACCGCTGAAAAATGCGGACTTTCAACAAACTATTTCCGCCAGATAGAACTCGGGAATAAAGTTCCTCGTCTAGAAACTTTTCTGAAAATTGCAGAAGTGCTAGGCGTATCCACGGATCTTTTGTTCGCAGGCAATTTCAGCTGGACTGCAGAGGCACGCAGCAATGAACTGTATCAAAAAATTGAAAAACTTCCAGCTAATCAGCGAGAATATATCTTATCCGCAGTAGACGCCCTGGTGGAAGGTATGAAAAAATTATAGCCCACTCCTGTTATGGAATGGGCTAATATATTTTATCCTCGATCAAATTTACGACAAATCATTCCTTACTGATTGCCTGCTTGACCAATATTTCCAACAACATAATTCCAGCAATAATCAATTCTCCAATCACTGAAAGCGCAAACACTCCAACGCCAACAATGCCCATACGAATGACCTCACTTGTTCCTTCTATACGAAAGAGCCAGCATGCCACCGCTGTTGCTAACGTGATCAGGCCAAGCAGACGAAGAAGCCATCCTGAAAACAACTGAATGAGATTACAAAGTCCTTTCATCATCTTCAGCAGAATGAATATCGGAATCAGAGCCACCTTAAGGCAGCATCTTAATATCTTTCGCAACATCTTTAACACCTCCATCATCAACCATTATTCCTCACCTGTGACCTTCCGCCCATTCAGGCTCGCAATTAGCTTTGCAATTTCATCCTCATGCAAAAAAATAATTTCAATACGGCTGGGATCATAAATATATACGTTTTCTATAAATGCCTCAACCATCGGTCTGCTCAGTTTCTGTTCTCCTGCAAATTTCTTAGCTATCGCATTCATATTCGATGCGGTTTCCCAAAGCTCGCTTTGATGGTCAAACTCTTCTCCTCTGACTTTACAGTCAGATTCTAATTTTTCCATGAAATCATTCAAGTCCGATTTCTTTCGGATATATTGCTCTCTGGTAATGATTCCGTCTGCATAAAACTCATACTGCCGGATTTTCTCCGCCTTCAGTTTATCCAATTCTTCACTCAGTGACTTCTGGCGTTTCTTTGTCGCTTTCATTTGCAATTTTGCCTGTTCCCCTGCCTTTACTCCCAGCCATTCCAGTATGGCAAGAAGTTCCCTCAAAGCTCTCAAGACTACCTCCTCAATATGTTTCACAGAATATTCTTCTGTGCAGCATTTGGAATACCTGCCCACCTGCTTCCCATGCCTACATACAAAATATTCCTTGTAGGTCGTTGCCTCATAATAAAGACATTTCCGACAGTTTCCACAACGCACTTTACCTTTTAACGGGTAGTTCTGTACAATCACATAATCCCTCTGCTTTTTCTGCCGGATAACCATGTTGGCCTGCTCAAACTCTTCATGTGTCACAATCGGCTCGTGTACTCCTTCAACAATAATCCACTCAGACTCTGGCTGCGATTTTCCTTTTCGTGCGCCAACAGTAAGGCTCCGTTTCCGTCCCATTACCATAGCCCCGGTATAATCATATTTTCGAAGCACCCTGCAGACCATTGGAATTTCCCACAGTCTCTCATTCTCAGCAGTGACGGGCTCCGCCAGCCTCCAATTCTTTTTTGACTGATTGTAAACCCAAGGCGTAGGATAATGATTCTCATTCAGCAAAAACGCAATTTCTTTTGTGTTCTTCCCCTCCAGCGCTTTATCAAAAATGAAACGGACGATTTTCCCTGCCTCTGGATCAACCACAAACTTCCCTTTTTCATCCGGCGATTTCAAATATCCAAAGGGAGCATGTCCAGAGGTACTGATTCCCTTCTTCCAACGAATTTTGTTTGCCGCTTTTATTTTTTTGGAAAGGTCACGGCTGTAAAACGTATTGATCAAGTTACTGACTGCCAGGTCAAATCCCACATTTCCATCGGCATGTCCGGCACTATCATAACCATTATTGGCTGCAATAAATCGAACCTGCAGCAACGGGAAAATTTGCTCGATATAATCTCCAGCTACAACATAATCTCTTCCCAGCCTTGAAAGATCTTTGACAATGATAACTTGTATCTTTCCCTTCTTAGCATCTTCAATCATTCTCTTAAAAGCCGGACGATTGAAATTTGTCCCGGAATAGCCATCATCTACATACTCGATAATTTCCCCTGCCAAATCATCCCTTGCTTCTATATAATGGTGCAGCAGCATCCGCTGATTTTCGATACTATTACTCTCATCTTTTCCATCTATACCCAGATCTCCATCTGCTTCAGACAACCTCAAATAAAATGCAATCGTCATTATCTGTTTTTCCCCCTCCCATTTTTACACTGGCAAGGAATTCTTCTATCAGGACATTTTGAAAAATATCGCTGCAAGAAAATTCAATTTCAACCTTCCCATCATCACTGACGAAAATTTTACTCACAAGTTCTTTTACCAAACCTTCGTCAAATTCCTGTACATCCAGGAACTTTTTCAATCGGTCTGCCAGTGTCCGGTACTGTTCGATAGATACCTTCACATCAGTGAGCTTTCTCTGAAATACATTCTTTTTAGCGATCACTGTCTCTTTATCGTCCGTCAGCTTCTTTTTAATCATCAGGTATTCTTCCTCATCCAGCAAATTATCCGCATAATCCATATAAGCCTTCAGAATCTTGTTCTCCAGACCTTTCTCCTTTTCTGTAAGCCTGCTGATATTCCGTTCGATTGGATTCATTGCTCCTGGTTTATCAAACCGATCCTGTGCCGCCTGAAGCACTTTATCTCTATCGCATACTGCCTGTATCAAGAGCCGGATCTGATCCATAACGATGATTTTCAGAAAGTTCTGCTGAATCTTTTTATTGCTGCACTTGGCGTACTGCTTACTATATCGGCATCGGTAATACTGAAAAGACAAATCCTTATATCCCCTGTGATGAGAGCCTCGTGCATAATTCATCTGTCTGCCGCAGTCTGCACAGAACACTTTTCCCTGGAATACATCCCGCATCTGTTCTCTAGCTTCTTCCCTGATTTTTAATCTTTCTGTTCGGTCTTTCCGGATTGTTCCGATCATCGCTTCCAATGAAGCATAATCATCCATTGTAATATATGGCTCATGGAAATCTGGAAAGTAAACCCATTCTTCTCTTGATAATCTTCTCGGACGGATATCCCGATACAAAGATACTTTACTCTTGCCCATGACATGAAACCCAGCGTATACAGGATTATAAAGGATATGTGTAATCGTAGAGTCTTCCCACTTATTCTCAACTTTCCAATTATCGTGCTTCGCCGGGGTCGGTGCGCCAACAATTTCCATCCGTCTTGCAATTTCTAAACGGGGGACTCCTGCCAGCGCCCATGCAAAGATCATGCGCACATACGGAGCAACTGATTGATCAATCTCCAGCCTTTTTGTCTCCTTCGCCATCCGGTAACCATACGGTGCATTAATGTCCATCACTCGCCCGGTCTTTTTACACATTTCCCGAAAAGCCTCCTGTTTCCTTGAATAATCTTTTGCATACATGGCGTTCACTATGTTTTTGATGGGAACTGAGAGACTGTTTCTATCCTCTTCCCGTGTGCTATCAAATTGATCAGTGATGGAAATAAAGCGAACATTCAGAAGAGGAAAAATCGTTTCAATATAATATCCTGTCTCCAGGTAATCCCTACCAAATCGTGAAAGATCTTTGACCACGACGCACTGAATGCGTCCGGTTTTTACATCATCCATCATTCGCACGAACTCAGGACGGTCGAATTTTGTTCCTGAAAATCCGTTGTCCACATATGTGTCCAGAAGGTACAAGTCATTATGCTTACAGATAAACGATTCCACCAGCGCAATCTGTGTTCTTAAGCTGTCATCTGTCTCCTGTCCATTATTTTCCACAGATAAGCGAATATACGCTGCTGTCGCCAGAGCATCAGGACAAAGCACATCCGCTCCTTCTGCATTCTGTGGCTCCAACTCCTTATACTTTTCAATAGCTTTCACTACATTTAGATTCTTTCTACTTTTTCTAGCCATTTCACTTCCTCCAATCGTCCGGCAATTCCATATACCACTCGGTATGTGTAAACTCAATAGTTGCAATCTGCATATGATCCAGTGTGATTCGAGATATATATTTCAGTAGGGTTTCCCGGTCTAATATCTGGGCAGGATCCCATGTCAGGAAAAGCTGTAACCATGGATTATTTTCATTTATTGCCGTTTCGATGCGTTCTCTCTTTGTGAAATACTCCTGAAAAATATTTTCCAGAGACGATACTGTATTCTGATATCGTTCTTCTTCCTTCTTCATATCCAATTCAGATATTTTGCCTGAGCTATAACTCCTGTATGTTTCCATCCTACTTTTCTGTCGTTCAGCAAGCATCTTTGCGCTATTTTTGAAAGCATCCTGCATCTGGCTAAGAATCTCCCTTTTCTTTTCTATTCCCTCTTCCCGAATGCGGACTGCGATTCGTTCTGCTTTTTCTTTCTCTCTGCTCATCGCTGACCTGAGTTGTGTTTCCAGATCAGATAGTAGCAGTTGTGTATTTCCTTCATAATGTGGGGGAACAGCAGCAAATGCAAAATACAAAACTCCCGATCTGGTTTTGCGTAGCCGAAGGCAAAATCCGAAGTCCTTATCACATACAAGACCAGTATATGGATGTTTCTGCCTGGGTGGCTTCGCATGGGTTGCAATAGAAGCCAGATAATCCTGTACTTTCTGAAATACATCTTCTTCCACGATTGGTTCATTTGTGAAGTTCATCACTTCTCCCTGCACAACCTTTGACCAATGTCCAATATATACGGTCTTGTCAAGAAGTCGTCTTACTTTCAACCGATTCCACTGGTATAGATGATCTATTTTGACATTCATACCTCGCGATACCAGCGGAATCGGAATTTCTTCTTTGGTAAATAATGCTGCAATCTCCTTCGGTGTCATCCCACCTGCACACAGTTCGAACATACGCTTTACCACCGGGGCAGTATCCTCATCTACGGCAAGCTGATAATCCTCTGTCAGACGATATCCGTACTTCACGTCATTCCATGACAAGATGCCATTGCGGTTTCTTTGATTTACCCGATATCGGATGTTTTCTTTACGCATTACACTGTATTTCTGATTAAAATATGCTTCTGCTTCTTCATTTGACTTTCCGACACTGATAAAATCATCTTCAACAACAATAAACCAGATTCCAGCGAAATGAAATGTCTGTAAGAGAACTTCCCTGGCGCTCCAAAGATCCTTCCCGGCCCGGAATATTGAATCAACAATTACAGCATCGAACTTTCTCTGAACACCATCCTGCAATAGCCGTTCAAAAGAAGTATTTTCATTCTGGTCTTTTTTTCTGTCACTATATTTACCGGCGATCTTCCAACCACGCTTTTCAACATATTTCCTGATCCGCTCATTCTGCGCTGTAATAACATTTGCAGGGATTTCCTCTCCGGGAAAGCAAGATGTTGTTCTGGTATAACTTACGATCCGCATTGCGATGCCTCCCTTCTGTCAGTTTTATCACTAGATAGCCCGGCCAGTGCAAACATCTCTTGCATCTCATCCTGATAATGAAAACGGATGGAAATTTCATTCTTTCCATATATAATAATGCTGTCAATCAACGCCACGGCTATGCTCCGCTCCAGTTTTTCTATATTCTGATACTTTTTGAAATCCTCCACCCAGGGTTTTAAATGCGTCTGATTTTTTAAGAGCCGATGCTTGTTATCGAGCAGAGCCATTTTTTGTGTCTTTGCAGCATTCAGCCGTTCGGAGAATTTCTGATTGATATCTTTAAACTCGTCTTTTGTAATAACTTCATCCAACATATCAGTATATGCCTGGGTTTTCAGATTGCGGTATCTTTCAATCGCTATATCCAGTTCCTCCAGCTGATGATTAATCATTTTGATAACTGTCTGTTCCTCTGGAATCCTGTCAATCTTCTTTAAAATATTTTCTGCCTTCAACAGCATCATAATCTGCGTCCGAACCGCCTCCAGCACCAGCATCTCCAATTTGTCCGCATTGATCAGATGTGCACTGCAACCATACCCATTTTTATATCTACTACAATGATAGTAAGTATATTTTTTCCCACCTCTTGTTACACGCCGGCGGACCATGTTTTGTCCGCAATCGCCGCACACTACCAATCCGGAGAAAAGATACACCTGCCTCCTTTCCGGTGCTGTCCTCGTATCAAACTCCAATAGTCTCTGTACTGCATCAAATACAGATTTCTCAATAATCCTCTCATGAGTGTTTTCGACCCGTATCCATTCTTCTTTCGGCACAGCCCTGCTCTGTTTGATCCTGTAATTGATCTTCCTGTTAATTCCCTGAACCATCGTCCCTGTGTACATCTCATTCGTTAATATCCGATTGATAGATACAACTTCCCACTTGGGATTCATGCCAGTCCGGTAGCCGCAGTCATAATTTAATCCTTTACTTCTCTTATACTCTGCCGGGGGAAGAACTCCCATCTCATTGAGTTTTTCAGCAATACGTTGCGAATTACAGCCCTCCAATTTCATACGGAACACCATCCGCACAATATCTGCTGCATACGGATCAATTACAAGACGATTGACATCCCTGGGATCTTTCTGATATCCATAGCAGGCAAAACTCCCAATAAATTTTCCATTACGTCGTTTTACATCCAACTGGCTTCTGATCTTCGTAGAAATATCCCTGCAATAGGCATCATTGATAAGGTTCTTGAAGGGAACAATGATCTGATCCGCCTCGTTCCCATCACTGGCACTGTCATAATGATCTAATATGGAAATAAACCGCACACCCAGAAACGGAAAAATCTTCTCCAGATATCTTCCTGTCTCAATATAGTTTCTGCCAAGCCGGGAAAGGTCTTTCACAATGATACAATTGATCTTTCCAGACTTCACATCTTTGAGCAGGCGTTGAAATGCTGGTCGTTCGTAAGATGTTCCGCTATAACCGTCATCGACATACTCATCGACAAAGTCCAGCCCACTGTGTTGAGCAAGATATTCTTTTATTAGTTCCCGCTGGTTCTTGATACTATCGCTCTCCAGCTTATCGCCATCTTCACGGGATAACCGCATATATCCCGCTGTTCTGTTTCCTGATAAACGCATAAAAAGCCATTGACCTCCTCATTTACTTGCCTTGCGGCTGTAAACCAAGAAATCAATGGCTTCCTGAATACTCATTATTAATTGACCCACAATCAGTATAGCACAGCTTCCGGTTTTCTGCCACAGTTTTTTTAATTCACCGGATTCATTTATCATGCTTACACAGAAACGCAGTCTCCGAGACATTCTTCCAGTTTCCTTGTTCCTGCAAAACTAATTTTTACAATCACACCATGGCTTCGGTAACAATATGGATTTTTAATCTGCCGGATATAATCCATTACTCGCTCCTGCACAGGAAGTTCTGGATCAATTTTTACATTTTCCATATCCACAAGTTCTTCCTGATCAATGGTTCGTATATCTACTGATGCCAGTTCTCTTAATTTCGCCAACCAAAATATTTTCTCGTTCTTTCCCATGCTTTCCTCACTCTCCAAATAAACACTCCGACAGGAAATGCTCCAGCTGCTTCCTTCCATTGTCACTGATCGTCACAATCATCCCCTCATACCGATAATAATAAGGATTCCTTGTCTGCCGGAGCAGCGACAGCACCTGCTGCTCCTCGGTCAGCGTTTCGTCAACCTCAATCTCAGTCAGTTCCGTCAAATCTTCTGGTTTCAGTTCTCCCGGCCGCATATTGCTCATCCTGGACAGCTCCATCCGCATTTCTAAAAGATTGTCATAGCCAAGCTCTGCCGCCAATGTCTCCCCGTCAATCCTGATGTGATTCTCGTTGGTCATTTTCATAGAAATATCACTCCTTTCACATATCCCAATTGTCGGAGCACAAATGGCAAGTACTTTTTTTGAAATTCTTTTTGTCAGCTTGCGTAGAGATGTATTCCCATTGGGATATATGAAGGAGTATTTAAGGGTTATTTTTCTAAGGAAGAGCGAAGCGACATTTTTAGAGCAAGATACGCCTGCCGAATACGAAAACTCCATTCTGGATTTTTCGATTCGCCGGCAATCTTGTTGGGGAATCCGGCTCCCCAATCCCTCGGTGGCAAAATCCGGCAGATTTTGTATGTGGCTCCACTCCCGTTCCGCAGCGTCCCTGCCGGATGGCATGGCCGGAATGCTCCGCATGAAAAAACACCACCGCTAGGGATGGTGTGGAAAGGACGGTATCATGGCAAGACCAAAAAAGAGCACTGCTCCGGTTAAAAACCATACCTTTGTTGTCCGATTGGACGATGTGCAATATTCGATCATCGAAAGATATGCCTCGCAGCTAGGAATATCCATGGCCGAATACATCCGCCGCCAGGCAGTTCATGGGAAAGTGGAAATTTACCACCCCATTGTAGCGTCTCTTCCGGAACTCCAAAAATTAACAGATGAATTTTCCGCTATTGGCAATAACCTCAACCAGATTGCTCGTTACTTTCATACGGGTGGACTGCAGTCTAAAGCAATGCGGGAAGAGATCAATCGCTGTATTTCGGAAATCATGAAGATGCGAAAAATAATATTGAAAATGGCAGGTGATTTTCATGGCAGTGCTGAAACACCTATCCGTTAAAAATGCTGATTATGGGAAAGCGCTGGAATACCTGATCTTCCAGCACGATGAACATACCCAGAAACCGATTCTGGATTCTAATGGCAATCGGATTCTCCGGGAAGAATATTATCTGGACGGAATCAACTGCCACCCCTTCTCTTTTGATAAAGAATGTGAGCAGCTTAACGCCTACTATCACAAAAACCAAAAACGGGAAGACATTAAATCCCATCACTATATCATCAGCTTTGACCCAAGAGATAAAGAGGATTCTGGCCTGACCGGTGAGAGGGCCCAGGCTCTCGGCCTGGAATTTACCAGAAACTTCTTTCCCGGACACCAGGCTCTTGTCTGCACCCACATGGATGGTCATAATGGCAGTGGTAACATTCACGTCCATATTGTGATCAACAGCGTAAGAAAACTGGATGTAGAGCCACAGGATTTTATAGAGCGCCGCTGCGATAGCCGGGCAGGCTACAAACACCACCAGACCAGAAACTATCTGACTGCCATGCAGGCGGGGCTCATGGAAATCACAAAACGGGAACATCTTCATCAGGTCGATTTACTTTCACCCGCTCCAGTGAAAGTAACCGAGCGGGAATATTGGAAAAACCGAAGGGAACAGGAAATATTAAACGAACTAAATGCTCGCATTATTGCCGATGGCATGAAACCTCGCACAACAAAATACCAGACACAGAAGCAATTTCTCCGGGACGCTATCAATGATATCGCATCCACGGCCCACTCGCAGGAAGAATTCCAATCTGGTCTAAAAGAAAAGTATGATATTCTCTTGAAAGTAAGCCGTGGCCGGTATAGCTATCTCCACCCGGAACGTCAAAAATATATTACCGGAAGAAAACTCGGAAACAATTTTGAGAAAAAATATCTGTCGGAAATTTTTGCTGAAAACGCAAAATCAGAAAAATCCTTTGAGGACAAGGCTGCAGTACCGGCGAAGAAACCGGAAGGAGAATCCATCGCCAAGGCCGTTAGAAAAAAACAGACGGAATACATCCCTGGCTATGACTATGAAGCTAATCCGGTCGCTATTTTATTTATCCGCTCTGACCTGCGCCTGGTCATTGACCTTCAAAATAATATCAAAGCACAGCAGAACGCCGCCTATGCACAGAAAATTAAAATCTCCAATCTGAAAGAGATGGCAAAAACCGTCTGCTATATTCAGGAACACGGATATGATACCCGTGAAAATCTCGCTGACATATTGGAGGAAATCAATGAGAAATTCAGAGACGCCCGAAAAACGCTCCGTGACACCGAGAACCGAATCAAGACCGTGAATGAACAGATTCATTATATCGGCCAGTACCAGTCCCGTAAGTCTATACAGGCTCAGTTTTTAAAATCCCGGAATAAGAAAAAATTCCGTCAGGAGCACCGTTCCGAATTGGATTTATACAACGCCGGTGTGAAATATATCAGAGAGCATTTTGCTGGGAAAGCCCCGTCGCTAAAGTCGCTCAAAGCAGAGCGTGACCAGCTTTTCCAGATGAAAGAAGCCCAGTACGGAACGTATCAGTATTTCCGGGATTACCAAAAAGAGCTGCGTACTGTCAGTTCCAATGTAGACATGATTCTCGGTAAAGGAAAAAACAGAACGCCGGACAGAGAAAAAGCGCAGGACATCTCGTAATGAGAGCCTGCGCTTTCTTTATGCTCTGCTTGCAGATTCCTTCTTTGTAGCATCTATGATAACTAATTTCGGAACCTTTATATCTTCATCGACTTTTCGATTTCGTAAATCACATACTTTTTGTACTTTTTCTGGATTTCCAAGATCAACCAGCACATAGACTAGATTATCCGTCTGTTCAGCTTTTCCATATTCTTCGATTTGTACTTCAAAGCCATGAAGATACTGATTGTTAGAGGTAAGTTTCACTTCTACTATTGTAATATCCTGTCCTCTGGAAATTTTAAAATCCACGGGACCTCTTCCTTCATCTGGCTCGCAGCTCATATCAAGATTATTCGCTTTAATATAACTTGTTCCCGAAAGATGAATTACTCTTTGAAGAATTTTTTCCTTTTTCCGGCTATCTGCTTCCTGTATAACCTCCCATCCTTTATTATATTCAACCCATTGCTTAAAGCCAGACAATATATCCTCAGCTGCTGTTAGACTATTGATCTCATTATGCTCGCTTTTCCAATTAATTTTTAATTGTAATATTGATTGTTCCAATTTTTTCAAATAGTACTCAAAATTTTCCTTCGGATCAAATGCCGAAAGTTCTTCTTGGCGATATTTTTCCATCACACGTTTATAAGCATTTGCATTTTTAAAAATCTTGTTTCGCAGAAATGTTTTCCTTTGAGATGCAGTATATTTTCCCCATTCATTAGCCACCTCTGCATTCATTTCCGCACGAATAGTTTCATTTTGAGAAACACATAAATCAATATCTTCCCAACACTCCGCCACAGGTAGCTTATGTAATATTTCTATCGGCACAAGCAATATATAATCATTTTTATATGGATTCATAGCAAATCCATCTTTAAAAGACACTTCTTTATATTTTCTCTTAGTGATACCTAATTCTTTATTTATACGCTTTGTATAAGCTTTAATATCATCCAGGATAAGAGTGGCAATCATATCACTTAGACGATCAGGACCGACATTATCTTGAAAGAGTGGAAGCAACTGAAACATTTCTGGATCATCCATTCCCAATTTCACAATATCATAGGCAGTGCTTATAACCTGACTTCCAAGTAGTCTACCAAAACCTGATCCAGTTGCCCCTTTTGCATATCCAAGACAAATTCCATTAACTTCTGAGAAGTCAAACATTTTTAACGCCTGTTTATAACAAATGTCCTGTTGATCTTTGCACGCTGCTCTATCAAGCAATTTAATGACTTTACGAAAATACTCGTTAATTTTTTCGTAGGAAGCCTTAAATTCTGGAACTGTAGTTTTTTTTAGTCTTTGAAGATTAATAAAAAAATGACTATCTTTATCCAAAACTGGATCAAATACACCTTTTTCTTCAAGTTTATTCCCTATGGATAGATAATCTGATAAAAGCATAACTTAATCCCCCCTCTATCACAAAACATTTAAATAATCATCTATCGCATAATACTTTTTCCTATACCGTTCACAGGCTGCCAGAAATTGGCTAAGAATTAATGCTGTATCGCTGTAAGTATTTCTTGATTTATCGCTTTTTCCTTCTGGATCAGGTTCTACCAGGAGGTCCAGAAATTCAGCGGAAGGTTCTTCTCTCATAATCTCTTTTAACGGACTTAAAACCCCATTAATCAGTCCGACTTTAAACGTATTGACAAGCGCATCCGGTTGCTTTTTTGATAAAATAGCCACCTCATCAGATATTCCCTTAAGCTGCCCTGTCAACATATCAAATTGTTCCCGATCTATGCTTATTGTCTCCTCTTCTAATAATAAACCAAATCCATTTACGATAGCCCTCAAATCGTCTTTCATACGATTCGCTAATGTGGAACATTTTGGTATTCCTGCACCTTTTGTCAATTCATAAATACGACCATTTTCTAATAATTCTAGGTCATTTTCAATGTTTTTTATTTTTTTATCAATCTCAACCTTGTCCATTTGCCATCCCCCTATCACCTTCTGTAAATACAGATTTTTATGACATCCTTATCCATCATGCTAATTTTTTACATATTTCTGATTCTTACTTCGTGGTTTATCAGGAATAGTCATTCTAATGCTTCCATCTTCTAGCATAGGTTTGAGATAATGTTCCCAAAAATATCTTCTATTTGATAAACCCATATATTCCATCATCTCTTTCCTACTTCTCGGTACTGTGCAAAAATCTAATAAGCTCTTTTTATCATGTGTGGCATCATGTGTGGTCGCCACCCATGATGTATCTTCTTTTCCCCAATTTTTATTTTTTAATGTTGCATAAAGCATAAACTCAGATTGGCGATATACCGGTTCCGGCAAGCCTGCTTCTTCCATATCTCTATATACACGGTCAACACCTTCTCCAAACTCTTTTACGAGATCGTATTCATTAAGCAGTTCAACAATCTTCGGATTTCGAGAAAAATGAAACTCCCGGATATTGTTTATCCGAACAAGACCCGGAAGTATTCCTGGGCTTTCCACAGTAAAATGGTCATCAAACATTTTTATCTGAATATCTGTTCCACCGATACTGTAATCACGATGTGCAGCGGCATTCACGATCAGCTCGGTCCAACAGAACTCTGGGAATTCCGGAATGGTTTGAAATACCGCTCCCTCACCAAGTTTCGTATATTCTCGAATCTGCGTTTTTACAAAAGCTACCGCTTCCCTGACCTGGTCAAGAATCCGTCCTGTAAATTTTACGTCTTTAACCACATTCATGCGATCGCCTACCTCAGCGGTTTTTCCTTCATAACGGACGAAACGGATACGTGCCCGTGGAAAAAAACGTTGAGGATTGGTTCCAAAAAGAAGAATCGCCGCCCCACTCACTACCTCATTATCGCCATGTAACGTCACAAAGTCGTGATTATGCCGGAGATAATGTTTGGCGTCCCCTTTGGTATATCCAATCTTTTTGCAATACTCTGAAACGAAATCTAAATCGAGATCATTTATCGTAGCATTGGCAACCGGCTGATCTTCAAAGTATTTGACTCCCTTGGCATACACAAGCTGAAGTCTTTGCTCAAAATTTAGTCTTTTGCTTTTATCTCCGACACGAAGAAAAACATCATCTGCCTGGTTGGATACAACCTTGTTATTCGGAAATACCTGAATCCGGAGAACATGATCAGGATTTCCATTATTATTTGTTACATCTATGGTTTTTAGATCTACTTGAACACTCGGAATACAATAATCATACGGAACCCGCAAAAGTTCATTTACATTTCTCTCATAATTATCTATTCCCGTAATTGTTCCATCATCCTCAATTCCAATAGCGAGATATCCCCCATCCGCATTAGCCATCGCCACAATAGGTATAGCAAGATCAACCGCCTTAATCCGTGCAGACTTTCTATCCATAATCTGCTTTTCTGTGGAAAACTGCAAATCTTCAATTCTATCAGGATCAAACACAGCCGCACCTTCTTTCATAAATTTTCTTCTGAAAATGTAATTAATATAATACCTCAGATTCTAATCCACATCAATGGTTCCAATTGTAAAATTTTATCGGCCATTTTCATATTATATAAACCTGCATATCTTTTAGCCTTCCTATGAACTTTTCCACAAATCTTACAGGAAACTTTTATCCCGAAAATATCTCAAAACGAAAAAAGGTGCCAGGATTTTCTCCCGACACCCCTCTGTCATTTACGGTTGCGTTCCCTGTCCTCTTGTGCCTGTTCTGGCGGATTCTTTCCATACCGGGCAGCGATTTCCTCCTGCTTTTCCCGTAATCGCCGCAGTACCGACTCCCGCTTTCCGGAACGATTTTTTGTATGTTCTTTGGCGCTATTATTGATGCGCCCGTCAATCATATCGTAATTCTGTTCCCCGTAAGCTTCGGCGCTGCGCAGATATTCACCGTTCTCATAATACTTTTGCCATATCTCCATTTCCGGCTTTTGGGAAATCTCCGGCGGCTTCTCATGTCCCAATGATATGGTCTGCCAGATCTGCCGGATTGTCTCTTCATCGAATCCCTGGAATGTATCCTCCGCCGCCTTGCGCCCCTGGTCATCTACTACTGCATAAGCAGCACTACGTCCATACTTCTCCGACACCAGAAGAAAAAAATGTTTCCCATCTATGACCGTTTCATCGGCAGCCATCCAGCTCCCCTGTCTCCCCTCCATCTGAAATCCTTCCGTGTCCATTGTGAGCAGGGCTGTTGAGGAAGAGCTGCGGAAAAATCCGGGAATAACCACCAGGCCTTCCTTGTCCACATAATAAGCTGTCGAAACCCCTTCTTTCGTGACAGCTATGATATCGCTAATATTCAGGGCATTTCCCGTAAATCTTGCCGGCAGTTTTTTCTCCAGCTCGCTTCGAATTTCCTCCGGCTTTTTCTCCTTCGGCATTATCGTAATGTATACCTGCTGATAATGCTCCACATCTACCCGCAAATGATTTTCCTTAAGATACTGATAGGATTTATACCGGAGATGCCGCACGGACGTATCCGCTTTCAACTGATATACCGCATACTGATTCAGTCTCATTCTGACTCCGCTTCTTCCTCTAACCGGTAAACCTCAAAATCCATCTCCGCAAATTCCGCATCGGAGATCTGTTTCAGCTTTTCTGCCGCACTGATTACCACTGCGCTCAGTTCTTCATCTCCTCTGGTCATAGGTATCACTTCCTCCACCGCATGAAGAGCGGCTTCCCGGCTTTCCGTATCAAACATAGAAATGACCCGCATTTCATCTTCTTCAAAAACCACTTTTCTCATAATGACTGTTCCCCTTTCTTCCGCTCCTGTTTTTTCTGTTCTGGAGATTTTTCTGCACCCTTCAACCTGGACTGACGCTCCCTGAGTGCTTTCAATACAGACTCCTTTTTCCTGCCAGCGCCTTTTTCCTGATTAGACGACGGCAATACTGCTTTCTCCGCATTTTTCTGCATCTCCAGTTCCTCTTTCCGGTCTGGATAATGCTCCAGGATTTCGGCTACCACTTGCTGAACCACAGCACTGTTTTTATACTGATCCGCTAGGCCGATCATTTCTGTATCGACCTTCCCTGCTGACATTAGCTGAATTTCTCCCTGCCACACATTCCTGTCATACAGCTGAAAACCGATTCCCTTAATCCCATGCATCCGTTCTGCCGGTATCTTCTCGTACAATTCCATTGCCTCCTCCAGCGTATCCGCATCATGGTATTCGCCAAGGACAGGAAACTCCATACATTCAGCAACATAATAACGGAGAGACAGATTCTGGTCGGACGGCAATTCTTTTTCCGACATTCTTCCTCCCTCCGCCGCTGGCGCCGAAATGTTATCGTGAAACGCAGCCACCTTTTCCTGTAAATTATTCCGTTCAGCCTCTTCCACCTTTACCGTAAAATCTTCTATATCCAATACCCGGCAATTTTCCAATCGAAGATGCTCTTCCTCAAAAATCTCTTCCATGGCCTCTTTTACGGAGCATTCTTCCTGATCGTAAGTCCCTCCGTCACGTTCATGATACTCTTTGTCATAAAATGTGTAGTCATACCAGCCTTCCGCCGTTGTCTGAATCAGGAAAAATCCCTTTCCTCGTCCAAGATCGTAGGCAATCTCCGCAGGTCGGTCGTCCAAATAGTTTTTCGCTTTGTTATATGCCTCCGCCACTTCTGAACGGAGCCACTTTCCGCTCAGAGAAGCCGATTTTATGTCAGCCATTTTCTCCAAACCATTTTGGCAGCTGATCAGCGGCATCTGGGAAGGCGGCTGTTCCGAATTTTCCATACCCAGCTGTTTATCCAGATGGTTCGGGAGCGCATGATAAGCAGAAATAGCGTCCTCTATCTCGTCAAAATACTGATACTCACGCTCCGCTTTCACTCCATAAGCGTCATTGACCACATAGTACCGTGCGATAAAAGGCTTTTCCGTCCCTGCCTCGCCAGACTCTGCTATGTGTCCCTCCGGGTCAATCCCCCATGCTTTCCCTTCTTCCTTATCCAGCTCCCATACGGTTCCTTTTTCTTCCCAATACTCCCGAACCGCTTCCAGCGCTCCCTGGTCAAAACCATGTTCCAGTTCCTGCGCCACCAAATTTCCCTCTGAGTCTACAATGACTGCGCCTACAGAATCGCCATATTCATTGTGCCGCATAAGGTAAAAAATTTCGTTTTTTACAATACGCCGCTCCACCGGATGCCATAACCCTTCATGCTGTTTCACTTCCACGCCGGTAGTGTCCATTGTTACAGGCGCATACCACATTTTATTGGATAACTCTGCCGTCTGCCTGCGCTGTTCCACAAAATTCGGGAGTTCCGTCCATCCCTTTGCGTCCACATAGTAGGCCCTGGCTTCCCCGCCACGCTTCATTACCAGAACGTCGCTGATCAGCAGGTTATTGCCGGCATCATTCCGGATATCAGCCGTACGGTTGATTCTTCCTTCAAAACTTTCCAGGGATTCATCGTCCTCCAAAAAACTGCTGTAGCCATAAACATAATCCTGTGCTTCAACAGGCTGTCCGTAATCTGCCAGCCCCGATTCTCTGGAAAGGTCATCCGTTGCTTTAGAAATATTGGAAAGTTGATACAGAAAATACCGATCCTGACCATCGGATAAATACAGCATTTCATTGGCCCTGCCAATCTCACTTCGCATCCTATCGGTAAGCGCTTCTCTGTTTCTGCTTACCGTCATGTGGCGATATTCCTCTATAGTCTGCTCTCCTTCCATAAAATTAAGGCCATCGCCCAGCCATAAATGCCCGTCCTCCGGCAGTTCCACCTTAAATGCGGTCAGAATTGTTCCGGCATGGTTTACCCGCACATGATTTTCCAAAGCAACCGGCATTTCCGGATTATAGTCCGCTCCCCGCAGTTCATAGCGGTACAGGCCTTCTGGGAGCAGGGACAGCTCTACCCGGCTATCAGAAAAAAGAACCGGCGCCCCAAAAAGATCAACTGCCTGAAACGGTTCTTCCCGCACAAACATACGCTGCCGGACGCCGTTCTCAATCCCCTCGATCATTTCCCCCGCCGTTTTCCTTATGGTATCCATAGATGCACGGAGAACTTTCATATCTTTATCATTGCTCCAACCTGCGATATAGGGGAAAGAATAATCCGAAGTGTCCAGTCCGAAATAGGAAAGCACTGTAAAAGCCACGCTCTCCGCTTCGCACTCTCTGGTTATCTGATCCTTGTGAATTCCCTCTTCCTGCATGATATCTATGTCATGAAGGACAGCGTGCGCTACCTCATGAATCGCTGTTTTTATCGTCTGCAGTTCGCTCATACCAGATTGGATCACGATTTCTTTACTAAGACTGTCATAATACCCTCTCGATTCCCCACCTACTTCATCGAATCGAATCGGAACCGGCGTTACACTTTGTATGGCTTCCATATACATGGGAAAACGTTCCACATCCGCTGTCAGTTCATTCACATCCAACTCCGGCAGAGGATCGCCCTCTGTCTGGGATATATCAAAAACCGTTGTAGCCTTAAAGCGCAGCGCCGTGACCGTTACCTCTTCGGTTTCCGGCTGTCCGTCTTCCCGGATCACCACTTCCCCCGTTTCCGGATCAATTTTTTCCTGTTCTCGCTTTTCCCGGAATGACTCTGGCGCAATAATCTGGATACCTCTTTCCCCTTTTCGCACATGCCGGTTGAATTTTTTCTCCCACGCATGATATCCGGCCACCTTTGTGGCGTCCGGCCTTTGCATGGCGATCAGCAACGTGTTATTAAAGCTGTACCGATGGAACTGGGACATGACCCTCAAATACTCCGCATACTGTTCCGACTGAAACAGTTCTCGCAGCCCGTCCTGCAGACGGTCTGTGATCTCCTTCATTCTTTCTTCTCTTTTTGTAGCCATAAATACCTCCCTGATAAAACAGCCCCGTATCACTCCCGGGGCTGTTTATAATTGTTATAATGATTGTTCGTGCTTTCTGGCGGAAGATTTCTTATCTGTCTGTGCCATCTGTTCCTGTTTATCATGGAGCCGCCCCAGCACAGATTTTTTCCCGTTCACCTTTTCTTGCCATACCCTGTCCGCATACCGCAGCGTATTTGCCGGCGCATCCGAAGCCAGATTTTCTGCGCTGCGCTTTGCCGGTTCTGCCTCTCTTCCCATTGGTTCCATCTCCTGCCGGTTTCCTTCCGGAAAATCAGAGTCTATATCGTCTTCCACACCCAGCACATCCGCCGTATCCTTTTCATCCATATTTAACAGTGAATTCAATTCTGCCAGGCGTGTCATCTTTTCCGCCAGCTCCGCTTCCTGGGCAAATGGCTTTTTTACTTCCTCTTTCGCTGTCGCCAGCTGCCTTTGCAGGTTTTCCAGTTTCTGCTCCGCCTCAAGCCATTTCTTTTCAATCCCGCCAAGGGCGTTAGTCATACGCTGGATATTTCCCAGCGCATCTTTCCCCATTTCCACCGTATAGCTGCACTGACGCTTCAGTGTCAGCTGATACGTCTGATGAAAACTGTCAAACGCCGCAGACAGGGCAAAACCATGATACTTTCCCACTTTTCCCTGCATGTTTACAGTTTTCAGAGCGCCGCAGGCGGCCAGAAGCACCGTCCCGGCTTCTTTCCGGTCTGTGTACTGCCTCCCGTCAATTTCTATCTGAAAGTGATCTTTTTCCGTTTCCAGAATCGGTTTTGCCGCCTCCATATCCGATTTCATCCCTTCAATCCGCTCCTTCAGCGCAGCGATCTGCATCGGGTACGTCCGGGCAATGTCGGTTTCCATGCGGTATTTGGCACTGGTATGATTGGCTTTTAACAGCTTTAACTTACTCACCTGTATATCCAGATCCATCTTTTCCTTAATATAAGGATTCCCCGTCGCCAGCGCCTTGATCTCCGCATAAGAGAGCGCCGCATCGTCCACATCTTCGCAGGCCCGTACCGGGGATTTGGAAGTCATAATTTGCGAGATAAATTTCTGCTTGTTCTCCAGAATCTGCCAGCTGTAGGCGTCAAATGTCCCTTCCGTCACATACCGGAAGATTTTTACCTTTTCATTCTGGTTTCCCTGGCGCAGTATCCGTCCTTCCTGCTGTTCCAGATCAGTCGGTCATTTTTTGCGGACAGTTCATACATGCTATCCTTTTCTGTTCTCTGCTCCTGCGTTTGCTCTCGTTTGATTTCTCCCTCCGTATCTTCTTGGCACAAGCAGGACAATACCTTGATGCACCAGAGCCCGGGACATATTCAACGCCGCACACCGTACAATTTTTAGCGGGCATTGCTGCCCACCGTTTTGTAGGTATGATATGTAATTCATCGACAAAGCCGATGAATTTATAGTAAATCTTGATTTCCTGCTTCACTGTTCCGTCTGCCATCTTCTCACGCTCCGAAACAAGTATCTTGTCTATGAGTGCGTTTATAACTGTTGCATCCAGTTCTTTTAAGCCTTGATAATTTCGGATAAGGGCGAGGAAGTCACGGATTCCCCGTGATTTCTCGTAGCTTTCATTAAGAGTTTCCGTCACCTCTTTCAGCCTTGCTTCAATTTCAAGCTGCTCTTTCTGGTATTTCCCCGACATCATCTCAAAATTCCGCTCGGTAATACGCTCCATGACCTTATCCTCGTAGAGAGAGGAAAACAGCCTGTCCAGTTCCGCAAGGCGTTTGTTCAGCTTCTTACGTTCTTTCTCTAATGCTTTCGCCCTGCTCTGGTCTGTTTCCGTGAGCCGCTTTTCTATGGCCCTGACCGCCTTTTCATCATTCACTGCCATATCCGCAAAACAGTTGATGTCGGCAAGAACGGCATTGAATAAATCCCTTGCTTCTATATTGTGGGCACTACACTCGCTTCTTCCGTTTCTTGCATAATTATTACATGAATACTGTACACAGTCGATAATCTCTGGGCGTTTCCTCCTGTGTACGTTCATTGCCCGCAGAGCACATCCGCAGTCCACACACTTGATAACGCCTGCAAAAATATTTACAAATCCTCCCTTGTTCTGTGGAAGCCTACGACTTGTAATAAGCTGTTGGACAATATCAAATTCCTCCTGCGTGACTATTCCCTCATGGGTATTGGGTATCACTTCCCATTCTTCGGGCAGCTTAGAGGGGCGTTTCTTGCTTTTCATATTGGCGGCAATCCGTTTGTAGCCTACAAGATTTCCCGCATATATCGGGCTTCTTAAAATGCTCCTCACGCTGTTCCCACTCCAAATATAGCGTTTGTCCTCGTTCCCCTCAAAATGACGTTCAAAGCCTGTTTCGCCACGCTCCGCCGCATAAGCGGCAGGGCGTAGGATATGCTGTTTATTAAGATGTCTGCAAATTTTGGCAACTCCATTCCCTTTTAATGCAAGGTCGAATATCTCTTTTACAACATGTGCCACTTTATCATCTATCAGCAGATGGTTGTGGTCGGCAGGGTCTTTGATATAGCCATAAGGGGCGGTAGTTCCCATGAATTTCCCCTGTTGAAACCTCGCCCGATATGCCGATTTTATCTTAACAGATATGTCAGCGGCATACATTTCGTTTAAAATGTTGCGGAAAGGCGTGATGTCCATAGCAGATTTATTCAAGGTATCTACGCCGTCATTGACCGCTATATACCTCACGTTATGCTCTGGGAAGAAAACTTCCAGATATAACCCACAATCAAGATAGTTTCTCCCCAGACGGGATAAATCTTTCGTAATCACGCAGTTTATCAGACCGCTTTCAATGTCTTTTATCATATTCTGGAAACTTGGTCTTTGGAAATTTGTACCAGAATAACCATCGTCCACATACGTTTTTGCTATGTGCCATCCCTGCTTTTTCACATAATCCGTGAGGATGGATTTCTGTGTCGCAATGCTCGCACTCTCGTTATCCGTACCATCGTCTTTAGATAAGCGGCAATAAATGCCGACTAAATAGATTTTCTTTTCTTCTTTGATTCCTGCCATACTGTAAAACCTCCGTATCTGTCCTATCTGTTTTCATGTCCCATTGCGTACATTCTAAGCGGACAGCCCCTCATTGTCGAAGGTGTCGCCCTCGGCAATCTTCTTCCGAATATCCTCGGAGATAATCGGGACAAACGCTTCTGTAACGGTCTGTGTGCCGACATATTCACGGCTGATTATCATCTGCACTGGTGCTTTTGGCACGATACGCTTTCTCTTTTTATCTGCTTTCTTATCCTCGCCCATACTTAAATCTTCCTTTCCAGACAGGGCAGGGAAGAGTTTGGAAATGTCCCCGCCCTGCCAATCAGATACCATTAATCCTCGCTGTTTAATTCTTTCTGTAATGCTTTAAGGAGTGCCGCCGCTTCATCAGCGTTCAGCGTGATTCCCTTGCCGCACTTTTCACGGTTCGGGGAAAAGCTGCGGATGTCATACTTCGGCTCTTTCCCATTCCATGAAATGAGATTGATTTCCTTTGTGTAGCCACTGTCGCCCGTAGACAATACTGCGATTTCCTTTACGATTTCATACTGGATTTCTCTCATTCTCCATACCTCAACTCTCTGTATTTACTTCCCGAAAAAAGAAGATTAGCGGCTGTCACGGTTGCGTTTCCTCTGCAACTCACGCTCCAAAAGTTTGATGATGGTTTCCTCCATCTGCTTCGGCGTTGTGTTCTTCGGAAAGTATTTTTTCAGCTTGCTTGTGTTGATTTTCAAGGTTTCTTTCTGGTTGCCCTTTTCCTCCGTCATAATCGCAAATATCGTATCCATGTCAAGCCGCCCGCTCTGGCTTAACTGTTTCATCCGCTGTGCCTGTGAGAGTGAGGGCGTTGCTTCTTCGCTCTCCATCGTGGCAAAGAGGTTTTCCTGCTCGTCTTTCTTCAAGAAGGACAGTTCCACCGCAGGCGTGAGGGCGATTTTCCCCTCGTCCACCATCTGCAAAATCGGCGGTATCAGTTCCGTCAGGCGGATAAAACGCTGCACGGTCATCCTGCCCACGCCGAAGCCCTGTGCCACCTTGTCGTCCGTCCGCAACTTCGTCACAACTTGTGACGAGGTTAAGTCTGTGCGGAAACCCTGCCGCTTCATGGCTTCGGATTTCATCTTGTAAGCAAACGCCCGCTCCGATGGCAGGATATTCTCACGCTGCAAATTGCTGTCTACAAGGGTGATGATGGCTCGGTCACGGTCTAAGGGCAGGACAAACGCAGGCACGGTATTTATCCCTGCAAGTTCAGAAGCACGGACACGCCGCTGTCCTGCAATCACTTCATAACCGTCCCCGTCCTCTTTCGGGCGTGTGATTATCGGCGTGACAATGCCAAATTCCTTGATGCTTTCCGCTAACTCTGACAGTGTTTCATCTTCTGCCACATGAAACGGATTGTCGGGGAACGGGTACAAGTCTTTGGTCTTTAACACCTTAAAATCCTGTTTCTTCATTCACATATCTACCTTTCTTTCGCTCTGCTTCTATGATTTTTCTGCAATTCTTCCAACACTTCGGGCGGTATTTTTGACAGCAGCCGCCCCATCTGCTCGTTGGTTCTCTGCAATTCAAATATCTTCTGATTCGCTTTCTGCACCTTTAGTTCCTGCTCGTACTTTTCATCACGCATACGCCCCGCATAGTCTGATTCCTGCCCAATTCTCTCTTTCAAACTGTCGATATACGCCTGCTGTTTCCCGATTTCCTTAGAGAATTTCTCCACGTCTGGCAGCCATGCAGAGAGTAAATCTAACGCTTTATCCCTTTTCTTCCCTGCGTTAAAGGCGTTGATGTCGGATAGGGCAGACACGATTTCTTCATACTGTTTATCAAGCCTGCCGCCTAATTTATAGAGCCATGTGGGGACGTGTTTCCGCTTGGTTTCCATTGAGGACTGCCCCCGTTCAAGCTGATTCCACCGTGAGGACATCCGCTCATGGTAGGCGGTCTGCCACTCGGATAATGATTTCTGGTTGCCTAAGATAGCTTTCGCTGACAGCTTATTGTCTGGCGTAATCGGCACAAAGCAGAGGTGCATATGGGGCGTTCTCTCGTCCATATGGACGACAGCGGAGAGGATATTCTGCTTTCCAACACGCTCCGAAATGAAGTCAAGAGCCGTCTGGAAATACGCTTTTTGTTCTTCGGGCGGTAACTGGTTCATAAATTCTGGTGAAGCTGTGATGAGCGTTTCCACCATCATCACGCTGTCTTTCCTTGTCCTGCACCCCGCTTCGGCTACCATGCGGTTAATCTCTTTCTTGTAGGTGTACTTTGGTGGTGCTATGAGATGGTAATTGTTTTTAGAGCGTTCCATATCTATATCTGGGTTGCTTTTGTAGGCTTCTTTCTTCCGCTCGTTGTGGCGTTCACAAGCCGCAACGCCGCCCGCTTTTCGTTTCTGGAAACGCAGGATTGCATAAGGCATAGGCGGATTCCTCCTTTCTTTCGGCGGGTGACCGTCCTTTGGGGTGACAGCGGTGACGGTGGTGACAGCAGTTTTGGGATACCCCCTGCCGACTGCCGCAACTGTCACCCTCACCCCCTGCATGACGGTCATGTCGATGATGACGGTGTTTTTGGGATACCCCCCTCGCAAGAGCCGTCACCGTCATGCCGCCATTCTTTTATCCGAAGCCGTAAGGCGTAGGATAGCAGGGCACAGCCCTGCCTTAAGGGAGTCCAGAGGGAACGTCTGGCACACGACTTTGCAGGGCAAAGTGTAGTGTGTTACACCCTGTAAACGCAGTCGGAAAAATCGGAATGATTTTTCTGACCGCAGGGGTGGTTTTACACGACCGAAAAGGGCGAGTAAATCTCACGCCTGCATTTTGCGTTTACGGGGTGTTCTCCCGTAGGGATGACAGCGGCAGGGTATCCTAAAATCACTGTCACCACCGTCACTGCTGTCACCCGCAGGGCAGAGCCGCCAGCTTTACATGGCTTTAAGCGTCAATGACAGTAACAGGGGGGTATCCTAATATCGCTGTCACCACCATCACCGCTGTCACCCGCCCTCCTTGCAAGGGCAATCCGCCTGCCGTCTTTCCTGCGGCTGTACTGGTAGCAGATACGGTTCTCGCTTAAAAATGTGGTGCGGTATTCATTCAGCCATTTCGTAATCACCGTGGGTATGGTTTCCGTTTCCCCCATAGCGGCTAACAGTTCCGTTGCCGTGCCTATCCATTCTTCCTTATCCCTCATAAAATCCACCAACCGAAAAAGGACATCTGGTATCGTTTCTTTCGCAAGCTGCTCCTGCGTTTTCCGCTCCACAAGCTCCCAACGGCAATCACGGAAACGCAGCGTGTATTCCTGATAAGGCGTGTCCCTGCCCGTCACATACAGCTTGGCGGTGTCAGACGCACGTTTCTCCTTTTCCAGAACAAAGGTAGCGTCCGCACTCCCCGTTAATCCTGTCGTCCCAGACACCTTGTTGAACACGTCGCTGTCATTCTGCTTTCGGATGTGGTGTACGACAATGACCGCCAGAGAGTGCCTGTCGGCAAAGTCTTTGATGAGGGAGATGTCCCCATAGTCGCTTGCATAGGCATTGTCTTTTGAAGCTGTACGGACTTTCTGCAAGGTATCAATGACAATGAGCCTGCTGTCTGGGTAATCTTTCAGATAATCTTCAAGCTGCACGATAAGACCGTCTGACAGCTTGCAGCTTGCCACGGCAAAGTGGAGCCGCCCGCTTGCTTCGTCCGTCAAACGAAATAACCTGTCCTGTATGCGGCAGAACGTGTCCTCAAGGCAGAGGTAAAGCACATCGCCCTCCATTGTCGGCATATCCCATAAAGGGATTCCCTGCGACACGCATAAGCATAGCTTCAGCATGAGCCAGCTTTTGCCTATCTTCTGTGAGCCGCAGAACAGCGATAAGCCTGTCGGGATAAGGCTGTCCACCACAAAGGATGGTTTCTCAAGCGGTTCATAAAGGAGCGTTTCGGCGTTGACTGTCTGTAACTTCTGCATGGCTTTCCTCCTTTCGGGCGGTGTCTTTGTTTTCGTTGCACATAGGCGTTGACCTCCTTAAAAATAGATTTACTCCCACGGAAAAAAGTGAGAGTATGTAATGCCGCCAATCCCACACAAATAAAAAACAGATTTCTTTTTCGGGCGGTGTCGGTCACGGTTGGAGATATTTCTTCAATTTCCGCCTTTACTTTCTCCTTTGCAATCGCAACAGATTTCTGTATTGCCGAAGCGGTGCAATGCTCCATAGCGGCGATTTGGTAAAAATTGAACTCATACTCGTAGTAGAGCAGGAAACGCCGCCTTTGTATCTCTGGAAGGCTCCCAACCGCCTTATAGAGCGTTTCATTCCGTTCTTCCTCAACCATGCGTTCATCAAGGCTCTTAGGCACACGCAACGCCCGTCTGTAAAGGGTTTCGTCCCATACCTCGTTAAACTCCCTGTGCCGCTCGTCCCATTAGAAAAGATTCCTGTTCCTGCGCTCCATCTGCCGAAACTCCATAAAGAACTGTTCCGACACTTCCAACTCGTGGGATTTGCCCTGCCCGTCCTTAAAGCTGATAAAATACCTTGTGCCGCTTTCCGTGGATTCCTCCCGAAGCGTGTATGCCTTAACCCTGTATGCCATCCTGTTGTCCTCCTGCAAAAAATGAGTGAGGGGATTTCCATCCCTCACCCAGTAGCCCGCAGGATGGCAGGCTGTTTTAGAAGCTATAAAATTTTCCGCAGCTTCTTCCGCAGATGGTCTAACCTCGCATAGATGGCACCAGTCGTCAAATGCACAAGCGGGGCAATCTCCTTTGTGGAATACCCCTGCATTTTCAGCAGGACGATTTTCAAGGTACGCCCGTCCACCGTGACTAATACTTGATAGAGATTTTCGCTCTCAATCTCTTCCAGTAACTCCGCAACCGTACCCACTTCCGCCTGCCGCTCCCTGCCTGCCATGTCCTCAAGATATTCCGCAACGTCATTCGTCCATCGGTAAAACCGCCTGTTGGAATTGAAGTCTGCCCTGTCCGCCATGCGTATCTGCTCAATGGTCGCTTCATCAACGCCGCACTCACGCAGCAGCTTTTCCTCCGCTTCTTTCCAGATACGCCATTTCCTGTCCTCCCGTCCGTGGTTGTATGCCATTCTTACTTCCTCCAATCAGAATTGATTGAGAGGGCAGAGAAAAGCCCCCTCATCTTCCCAAAGGAAAAAACAAGGGGGCTGAACGCCTTAAATTTTAATTTTCTATTATCTTTCTTAGTTTTATTAGGATTCTGGCTTTGCGTTTGTTTACAACGCTCTGGGTTATGCCCAACCTCGCCCCGACTTCACGCTCGGAAAGTCCGTCAAAAAAGATTGCCTGTATCAGCTCCTGTTCACTATCCGACAGCAAAGGCAGGGCGGCTTTCAGCCTGTCCACCATGACCGCATTGACAACGGTTTCTGCAATGTCCACCGCTTCATCAGTGATAAAGTCCAGAGGATTCCCCTCGCTGTCCGTAAATCCGTCGAGAGATAGCAGTCTATTCTTTGTATCTAATTTTTGCAGATAACGCCACCGTTCCTTGTCACGGTAGAAGTCTGTGTATTGCTCCCTCACGACTTCAAGCAGACAGCCTTGAATGGGGATAAACAGCTTGTCCATATAGGTCTGGTCGGATTCCCTGCAACGGCAGAACTCCGTGTAGGATAATTCCACATAGCCGCCACTTTCTCTGATATATACCTTTCTTGGTGCATATTTCACCATAAATACCTCCCATCTGAATTTTTGAAATGTAAAAAATCCAGATGGAGAGGCGGAGAACGACACCGCATATCAGAAACAGCCCTACGGCACTTTCCAACAAAAATCGACAAAAGAAAAACCGCAAAGGCTCTGTGACCTTTACGGTTATAGGAAATAGTAATTCTATTGTATGGAGATTGTACTTCTACTTTCAAGGTGAGAAGTACCGTTGCACTGGCAGAAATTTTTTTAACTGGTTTCCTGCCGTTCTCTGATATGCTATGTATTGATAAATTTTGCTTCGTATGAGCAGATAGATAACTGCCCGAAAAAAGGACATAAAAAAATCCCTCCAAATTTAAAAACAAATTCAGAGGGTAATTTAGGGTATAACAAAATAACCCACCCGAATATCGTTTTTTTTATTTGGTGAGTTTGTTCTTTCAAATACGAAACAAAAAGAGCCGATGATTCGTGAATTGTTCCACAATTTCATCGGCTCTGCGTCTTAAGCGTCTGGCTCTTTGATGACAGTTATCTTCAAGTTGTCAACTTTAATCAATCTTTCTTGTCTGCATTTTGGACAATAAAGGGGATAATTCTCCAAAACAGTGTCCTTCCTAATTTTATTACGGGTTTTGCTCCCACAAACAGGACACAATATCCATTCGCATTTCATCATAATTAGTCTCTAATCCTTTCAAATCTCATTTTATATGACTTTTGCAAGCTGTTAAGCTAACTTGTGGAACATATGCCGAACCTTATCTATACGGCTATTCGGGCGGCGGGGTTGGCAAATAAATTTACCAATAGCTGGCTGGTATCCTTTTAACTCTGTCAAGCAGACTCCCTGCCCATTTGTGAAATAAGTTAAATCGTTCCTGTATTCTTGAATACATCTAGCAGGGATTTCTCCTTTCAGAATGACCTCGTCATTCTTTATCTGAGTACTTACAATATCTGCACAATACCTTGGAGCATCATGATACGCCCGTGAGAGATATTCCTGCGGTGCATAAATTTCAAAGTGGAGATATGGCTCTAATAGTTCTGTCCCTGCTTTTTTTAAAGCCTGCTCCAATACGATAGGGGAAAGCAGCCGAAAGTCTGCGGGGGTACTTACAGGACTATAATACAATCCATATTCAAAACAGATTTTACAGTCTGTCACTTTCCATCCATACAGCCCCTGCTCGCAGCCATAAAGAACCCCCTCCATAACCGCATTTTGGAACGATTGATTTAAATATCCAAGTGAAACTCTGCTTTCATACTGCACTCCGCTTCCAATAGGGAGCGGCTCTATGGACAACCCGACAGAAGCCCAGAAAGGATTTGGCGGGACTTCTATGTGGATGGTATATTCTGCTTTTCTAAGCGGTCTTTCCATATATATAACAGTAGGCTCTTTTATTTCTGCCTCCACATGATATTTTTCCTCAAGGATGGCACAAATGACTTCCATCTGCACATTCCCCAAAAAAGAAAGTATAATCTCATGCGTTGTAGTATCCACATAATATTTTAAAAGAGGGTCGCCATCTGAAATTTCTGTAAGTGCCCCAAGCAATATTTCCCGCTGTTCAGATTTCTTTACTGCAATCGTTGTTTGGAGCATAGGGAGAGGATTTTCAATAAATTTTCTCTGCGGCAACAGTATTTCGTTCCCCAAAATACTGTTTAGCTGCAAAACATCATTTGGTAAAATTACAATATCACCAGAGCAGGCTGTATCGGATGAATATAATTCACCGTTTGTCGGAACACACATCTCTGTGATTTTTATTTTCTCTTTTTCAGATATTCTAATAACATCCCTCAAATGCAATGTTCCGCTATATATACGCACATAAACAAAACGCCGCCTTTTCTCTGAATATTCAATCTTAAAAACCTGCCCGCATAGTTCAGATTGACCTTCAGGCGTTGATGAATAAAATTTACTGGCAATTACTTCTATAAGCTGCCGAATCCCCAGATTGTTTTTAGCGCTTCCGTGATAAACGGGAAATAACGTTCCGTTTTGGAATCTCCTGTTTTCTTCCTGTTCCAGTTCTGACATTTTAAACGGTTTCCCTGACATATATTTCTCTAATAGTTCATCGTTTCCCATAATTACCGCATCCCACTGTTCCATATCGTCATTGTCCGTTACATTTATATGGGGATGCTGCCCAACCTTTTGCTTCACTATAATTTCCGAAGAAAGCTTTGCTTTCATTTCCCGATATACCATTGGCAAATCAATCCCCTCTTGGTCAATTTTATTGATGAAAAAAATTGTCGGAATCTTCATTATCTGTAGTGCATGAAACAGTATACGGGTCTGTGCCTGTATGCCATCCTTTGCAGAAACTAATAATACTGCTCCGTCTAATACGGATAAAGAACGGTATACTTCCGCCAAAAAATCCATATGGCCTGGCGTATCTATAATGTTGACTTTTACATCCTCCCACTGAAAAGATGTCACTGCTGTCTGGATAGTGATTCCCCTTTGACGCTCCAAATTCATTGTATCTGTCCTTGTTGTGCCTTCATCTACGCTCCCTAGTTCTGCAATTGCACCACTGGTATACAATAAACTTTCCGTTAATGTTGTCTTTCCTGCGTCAACGTGAGCCAGAATGCCTAAGTTAATTATTTTCATGTGATTTTCCTCCTATCAACACCCAAAAAAGGGCATAAAAATACCCAGTGATAAATACTCCTATCACTGGGTAAATAACTCCAATAGCCCCAAAACACTTATATGTTTTCGGGCATATAAAATTACATGATAAAAGTATTCTTAAACTGGGTACAAAAAACTAAGCCCCATATTAAAAGTGAAACGGGACTGCTACTTTTTGTTCCCACTATCAAATTGACAGTTTATTTAAGAATACCTTGCCGCATATTTATTAACTCCTTGTATAATACTGAATCTAATTATATTCCTTAACCCTTTATTTGTCAAGCTGACAAACTAAAGCAGAAAAAGCGGCAGGATTTCCCCCTGCCACTAATCATCTGTTTATGCAAAAATAATTTCCTTTTCCACAATCTCCCTCGCACAAGCCCTTATGTTATTGAGGCATCCTGTCCATTCTAAGGCGTTTTCTGCCTTTAGCTGTTCCGTTATGCCCTGTGCCTGTTTCATACCCTCTATGAGCCTTTCAAAGCGTTCCTGTGCCTGTCTGTTGATGTCGGCAAGGTAGGCGTTTAGCCTGCCGCTTGTAAGAAGATTGGTGTATGTAACTTTACGGTACTGTTTTAGATAATCTAAATGCCGTTGCCCCCAGATGCCTATTGCCTGTTCTTCTTCGGCGGGTACAGTTAAGCACGGTATCAAATAATCCCCTTGCCTTTCGTATTTGCCGCCCAGTTCCTCAAATAATGATTTTGCCATTGTCTGTTACCTCCACATTCTTTTTTATTTTGAATGTCCGCAAAATCCGTCCTACATCGGACGGTTTCCAGGGACAGTCCAGATGATGCAGGGCAATCAGGCGATCCTGCACGTTGGTACCGGCTCCCAGCTTCGGCGTGGAACCAATCAGGATACGAACCTGACCAGAACGCACCTTTGCGAAAAGCTCTGCCTTTTGGGTCTCTGTGTTCGCTTCGTGGATAAAAACAATCTCTTCTCTTGGGACGCCTTTAGCAATCAGCTTCTCCCGAATATCGTCGTAAACATTAAAACTGCCGTCCGCTTTCGGCGTGGAAAGGTCACAGAAAATCAGCTGCGTTCCCTTCGCCGGCGCAGAGTCCTTCCAAACCTCAAACGCATTTTTCACGCACAAATTGACTTTACTCTCCGGTACATTCGGCAGCATATCGTTAATCAGCCGCTGGTCAAGGGCGCATTTTCGCCCGTCGTTGGTAATTTTCAGCATGTTATCTATCCTGGGATCAACACTTCCGCCCCGCACAAGCTCCGCCCGATCCGCAAAAGACGCCACCAGTTCTTTCTGCTCTTCGCTTGGTTTTAAAACCTCATTGACATACTCCGCTTCCGGTACAGGTAACTGCAGCATATCTGCCGTCTGCACATCCGCCGTTTCCTTAAACAGGGAAATCAGCTCCGGAAGGTTAAAAAAACGGGCGAACCGTGTTTTCGTGCGATAGCCCATCCCTTCCGGCGAGAGTTCAATCGCCGTTACCGTCTCCCCAAAAGAAGCCGCCCAGGAATCAAAATGCTCCAGTCCCAGCCTCTGCAGGGTGTCATACTGCAGATAGCGCATAATGGTGTATAGCTCATAAGGTAGGAAACGCCACGCCATACTTCCTTTCGTCCGTGGTCTTGGCGTAACCCCCTCCAGAACCGTGCTTACACCTCTCGATGTACACGGCTCGCCATCTTTCATAGTTTAAGTGATTTTAT
>FCNR01000048.1 GCA_900016875.1 Eubacteriaceae bacterium CHKCI004
CACGGACCGTGGATTTCTGGAAGACCTGCTCCCGTGGTCACCGAACCTGCCGGCGAACTGCCGGAAATCCGGAAAAGAGAAGTGAGCGAAAGATTGGAGCAAATCTGTCCTTATCATACAGGTTTGCTCCAGATTTGTACAGGTACGAGATATCTACCGTTTACAGAGAAGTTGTCGGTTTTGCCAAGGAAGATGTGTTCGAAAAAATGGATGCCATTGCCAATGCCGTATCAGATAGCTGCGAACCGGCAATTATCCCGGATATTTCTTTACAGACGATTGATGGTAAGACTGTTATTGTGGTAGAGGTTTCTGAGGGCAGACAGCGCCCATATTATATCAAAGCTCTTGGCAGAGATGGCGGTGTATATGTCCGCGTTGCCGGAACTACCCGTCTTGCTGACGAATATATGATAAAAGAATTACTGTTTGAGGGCAGCAACCGCTACTATGATCAGGCTTTGTGTACCGGATTGAATATCACGGATGAAGACATTGATGCTCTGTGCAAAGCTATGAAAGAACAGGCAGTCAAGAATGCCCACAATGAGGAACAGAAAGCATCAATCAAAGATGTTGGCAGACAACAGCTTCGTTCCTGGGGGATTTTGATTGAACGTGATGGAAAAGATTATCCGTCCAATGCCTTTGCTATTTTAACAGGTAATGCAGGCCTTCATGTTGCAACACAATGTGGCGTGTTCAAAGGCACAACAAAAGCGGTATTTGTTGATCGACGGGAATATACCGGTTCGCTTTGGGAACAGATAGATGAAGCATTTCAGTTTGTTCTGCGAAATATTCACCTGGGCGCTACCATTGTTGGGATTTATCGTCAGGATGTTTATGAGATCCCACCGGATGCCATTCGTGAGTTGATTATCAATGCCATGGTGCATCGTAGTTATTTGGATCATGGTACGATACAGGTTGCGGTGTATGATAACCGATTGGAAATCACTTCCCCGGGAAAGCTGCCAATGGGACAAACTATGGAGCGTATGAAAGAAGGCTATTCCAAAATCAGAAATGAAGCTCTTGCTCATGCCTTTGCTTATATGAATCTAATTGAGCATTGGGGAAGCGGCATTCCGAGAATTATTGATAAAGTAAAGGCTGCCGGACTGCGGGAACCAGAGTTTATTGGTGGCGAGGTTGATTTGCGTATCAATATCTATCGAGGTCAGATTGACGGCGTTGTTGATTTCAATGCTTCCAATACTGCCGTTAAACCGCCGCTAAACCGCCGGGAAACCGCCGATAAAGTGCCGGCAAATGAACAGGAACAGCAAATTTATAAATATGTATCGGAAAATGCCGGCATTACAACATCGCAGGCAATGAAACTTCTTGGTATCAAACAGCGTAGAACCAGAGAAATACTGGCTAAAATGGTTGAAAAAGGATGGCTGAGAAAAGAAGGTGCTTCAAGAAGCACAATTTATGTAAAAAACACAGAAGGGAGATAATGCAGCATGGATACAGACAAAGTAATACAAGACTTGAACCGCAGATTTGCTGCACCTTTGCCGGAGTTTTACCAACGTCGGATCATCTTCTGGTACGATGAAGATAGGGAATTTGAGGATAAGCTGAACGAAGTGGTTTTAGAGAATGCAAAGGTAATTGCTCTGACTGGAAATAATGCGTTTTCTGTAAAAAAACTGCTTTCGGTAGATGATTTGACTACAAACTATTTGGTTTATAGTCCTTTAGCATATAATTGTCCGGAGGACAACTGGCTTTTAGATGTGGAGCTTTACAGCGAGGAGTTCCGGGCAGATCTGATTTCCATTTGGATGGATGAGATGGGGCTTGCATCGAATCCGGCCATGCGGAAGCAGGTCAAGAATTATCGTGCTTATTTTAATGCGAAAGACCGGCGTTTGAAAGTTAGCACACAGGATAAAGTTCCAGCAACTCCAGCACAGCTGCATATGGCTGTCATGGCAGCAATCTGCGGATTAAAAGACGCACAGCCTAATATGATTCTCCGCAGTGTGTTTCGGGCTGGACTGGATTTGAAAAGCAATACTGTTTATCAGGATTTTGTAAAATATCATGCAGATGGTGCGTTTTGGGCGATGGTTCGCCAGGGATGGGGATTTACAGAGGAAGAACCAGACCTGGGACGATTGGCAATTCATCTGCTGTTGACCGCTGCCACCCGTACTATACGACAGGAGTATCTTGCTGGACTGGACGGGTTCATTTCTATGCCGCATCAGGCATATTGCTATGATTTTATTTCTGAATGGATTCATAGTGAGGATATTCAGCAGTTATATGATGTGGCACGGTATGTTGAGGATGAAGCCCGTCTTCATCAGCGTTTTGAAAAGCTGACTGTGGACGATCTGGCAGGAACTGAGTGTTTCCCGTGCATTAATGAAGTGATTCTGACAAAGCTGATGACAGAAATCAGCGACCATATCATTGATGTTGACACCATAACTTCGACTGTTGAAAAGCGGAGAACCTGTGCATGGTATGAGCCATTTGAGAACTTTTATGATGGTATTTTGCAAGTGGCAAATATGCAGAGATTCTTTAAGGAGCATTCTGCCGGATTCCATACCGCAGAGGCAAAAGGCATATGGAAAGAATATACGGAAAGCTATTATCAGATGGATACCTATTACCGTTTGTTTCATCTGAGTTTCCAAAAGAGTCTGGAAACTTCCAATATTCTGCTGGATGATTTGTTCAAGCACGTCGTCGATAAAGTGGAAGGACTCTATACTCATTGGTTTTTAGGTGAGCTGGGTAATAACTGGTCGGATGTGTGTGCAGAAGAACTGGCAACCTATGGGAAGGTTTTGGAAGTACCGCAGCAGGAAGAATTTTACCGTTCCAGTATTAAGACTTCAGATACCAGGGTATTCGTGATTATTTCGGATGCTATGCGCTATGAAGTGGCGGCTGCTATGGCAGACCAGCTTCAGAGAGAAACACAGAGCAAGGTTTCCATAAGCAGTATGCAGAGCATTTTCCCTTCTATTACAAAGTTCGGTATGGCAGCGTTATTGCCGCATAAAGAGCTGACAGTAGAGGTTCGGAACAACTTTTTAACGGTTTTGGCGGATGGTCAATCTACGGCAAGCACTTACCGGGATAAGGTTTTGAAATCAGAAGATCCGGCAAGTGTAGCATTGAAATACAATGACATTATTACCATGAAACGACCAGAACGAAGTGCATTGGTAAAGGGTATGGATGTGGTCTATATTTATCACGATACTATTGATGAAGCTAGTCATACTTCTGATACAGCTGTTTTTGCCGCCTGTGATAAGGCAATTTCAGAATTGAAGAACCTTGTGCGTATTATTGTAAATGAATTTGGCGGTACGAATATTCTGATTACGTCTGATCACGGATTCCTTTATACATACAGTCCTTTGAAGGAAGAGGATAAGGTAGATAAAAGCGGTTTTTTTGATGTGGATGTAGTAAACTCTGATGCCATAAAAAAAGAAAGTACCAGGAGGTGTGTGGAATATGGCAGAAGATATGCAATTATGAAGAAGGGTGCGCAACCCGACTATCTGATGCCTGTAAAATTCCTGGGGGGAAATACAGAGTTTGAAGGATTTACTCCAAGAGAAAGTATCCGTATCAAGATGAGTGGCGGCGGTATGAATTTTGTGCATGGCGGCATTAGTTTGCAGGAAATGGTTGTTCCGGTGATTGAATATCACTATCTTCGCAACGATTCTATGGAATACAAGCGTAATAGGAAGAAATATGATACCAAACCGGTAACAGTTAATCTGTTGTCCGCAAACCGTAAAATCAGCAATATGATTTTCTCGTTGAACTTCTATCAGAAGGATGCAGTCAGTGCAAACCGTGAAGCAGCTACTTATCAGGTTTACTTTACGGATGAAAATGGCAAGCAGATCAGTGATGTTCAGAAAATTATTGCAGATAAAACCAGTGGCAACGGCGCAGATAGAATATTCCGCTGCCAGTTTAATCTGAAATCTCTGAAATACAGCAATACCGCTACTTATTATCTGGTAATTGCAGATGAACGGGGATTGCAGATGCCACAGCGTGAGCCGTTCCAGATTGACATCGCTTTTGCGGTGGATGAGTTCGATTTCTTTAGTTAATACCGCAGGAGGATAGAAAGATGGAGCAATTTACAGAGGGCGAAAGCACCCGTGAAGAAATAAAGAACAAGCTCCGTCAGAATTTTGACGGTAAGATTGTTCGTAAAGACCTGACAAAGAAAATCAAGGAAGGGGCGAATGTTCCGGTTTATGTCCTTGAGTTCTTGTTAGGGCAGTATTGCAGCTCAGATGATGAAACTGTCATTGAAAAAGGAGTGCAAAAAGTAAAGCGGATTCTTGCCGCCAACTTTGTACGCCCAGATGAATCGCAGAAAATTCTTTCTCAGTTGCGCAAAAAAGGCAGTCATACGATTATTGATATGGTGACAGTACGTCTGGACATGAAAAAGGATTGCTTTTTTGCAGAGTTTTCCAATCTGGGAGTTGGCAATGTACCGATTGCTGACGAATACCCGGAAAAGTTTGATCGTCTGCTCTGTGGCGGTATCTGGTGTATTGTTCAGTTGGATTATGAGGTTGAAGGTGACAATAACTTTGGTATTGCGGATATTGACGGGAATCCGCTTCGTTCTAAACAGAAAAAACAGAAAGATATTTCTCCAATCAGTATCCGTAAGTTGACACCGATTCAGATGCCACACGTTGATATTGACGAGCTGAAGCAGGGTCGAAAAGCCTTCACGAAAGATGAATGGCTAGATATCCTTCTCCGTTCTATAGGCATGGAGCCGGACGAATTTACATACCGTGAAAAATGGTTGCTCTTGACTCGTATGATTCCGCTGGTAGAGAATAATTTTAATCTTTGTGAGTTGGGCCCGAGAAGTACTGGAAAATCCCATCTCTACAAAGAGATTTCTCCGAACAGTATTTTGATTTCTGGTGGGCAGACAACAGTTGCAAACCTCTTTTATAATATGGGGCGCAAGACGGTTGGGCTAGTTGGTTTGTGGGATTGCGTTGCTTTTGATGAAGTGGCGGGTATCAAATTCAAGGATAAAGACGGTATCCAGATTATGAAAGACTACATGGCATCTGGCTCTTTTGCACGTGGCAAAGAAGAAAAGGCTGCTACTGCTTCCATGGTCTTTGTGGGAAACATCAATCAGAGTGTGGATGTGCTGTTTAAAACCTCCAGTCTGTTTGCACCGTTCCCATCGGAAATGGGAACGGATACAGCATTCCTTGACCGTATACACTGCTATCTTCCAGGCTGGGAGATTCCGAAGTTCAGACCGGAGCATTTTACCGACGATTATGGCTTTATAAGTGATTATCTGGCAGAGTTTATCCGAGAACTTCGTAAAGAACAGTATGGCGATGCACTTGATCACTATTTCCGTCTGGGAAGGAATTTGAATCAGCGTGATACGATTGCAGTCCGCCGCATGGTAGACGGTTATCTGAAGCTGATGTACCCGGATGGTGAGTTTACCAAAAAGGAACTGGAAGAAGTCATTCAGATTGCATTGGAAATGCGCCGTCGTGTCAAAGAACAACTGAAAAAACTGGGAGGTATGGAGTTCTACGATGTGAACTTCTCTTATATTGACCTGGATGATATGTCGGAGCATTATGTTTCTGTACCGGAACAGGGCGGAGGTAAGTTAATTCCGGATGGTATGTGCAATCCGGGACAGGTTTATACCGTATCCAGAGGGAAAAGTGGTATGATTGGTGTATTCCGTCTGGAAAGTCAGATGCTTCCGGGAAATGGAAAGATTGAACGGACGGGGTTAGGCAGCGATTCTAAATGCAAGGAAGCTGTGAACACGGCATTTAACTATTTGAAAGCAAATGGCAACAGAATCAGCGGTTCTATCAGTACCTCGACCAAGGATTATATCATCAATTATCAGGATTTGCAGGGGATTGGAATGACCGAGAAGCTGGCACTTCCTACGTTGATTGCTCTTTGCTCGATTGCGCTGGGAAAGCCAGTGGTCAGCAATTTGGCAATTCTGGGAGATATTACAATCAGCGGCACGATGATAAAGGTGGATGAGCTTGCCAATACGCTTCAAGTGTGCCTGGACAGCGGCGCAAAGAAAGTGCTGATTCCGAGTACCTCGTTTGTTGATTTTGCAAGCGTTCCGGCTGATCTGATGAGTGCATTTCAGTTGATTCCGTATCAGAGTGCGGAGGATGCTGTGTTCAAGGCATTGGGAGTAGAATAAAACCAAAGATAGGAGGCTGCGAATGGCTATTGAGAAGGTAATTATTCAAAATTTTAAAAAGTTCAAAAATCCCTTTGAAATTAAATTTAATGAAAACATCAATCTCCTGGTCGGTGATAACGAATCCGGAAAATCTACTATTCTTGAAGCCATTCATGTGGCTTTAACAGGTATATATGCTGGTCGGAGCATTAGGAATCAGCTGTCAGCGTATTTATTTAATAGAGAGGTAGTTGAGGAATATCTGGCATCGGTGGAGGCTGGACATCCGACTGCGCCTCCGGAAATAATGATTGAGCTATATTTCAAAAGCGGAACACTGCCTGAATATGAAGGTAATGGCAATTCTGAAAAAAATGATGGCACAGAAGGTATTAGATTTTCAATTAGTTTTTCTGATAAATTTAACGCAGAATATGAAAGTTTGATAAAAGCACAAAAACTTATAAGTTTGCCTATTGAATTTTATGAAGCTAAATGGTTTTCTTTCAGTAGAGATGAGAAAATGCCGAGATTCATACCAATAAAATCTGTAATGATTGATTCGTCAAATTACAGATACCAAAACGGATCTGATGTATATATTTCCAGAGTAGTAAAAGATTTTCTTGAACCAGAGGACATAACAGCAATAACACAAGCCCATAGAAATATGATAGATGAGTTTGCACAAAATGAAGCTATTCAGTTAATCAATGAGAAAATTAGTGCTGCATCTACTGTCATGAACGGAAAATTATCGTTAAGTGCTGATCAGGGAGTTCAGAATTCTTGGGAATCAAGTTTGGTTACACAGGTGGATGGAATCCCGTTTACTAATGCTGGAAAAGGGACACAATGTATTATAAAAACACAATTAGCTTTAAGTCATAAACAGGCGGAAAAAGCAAGTATTATTTTGATTGAAGAACCTGAAAGCCATTTGTCTTTTTCTCGACTGAGTGAATTGATGGGAGTTATTGAAAAGGCTACATCTGGTAGACAGATTATAGCATCAACGCATAGCAGCTTTGTTGCCAATAAGCTCGGACTGGAAAATTTGATTTTACTTTCAAACAATAATTGTTGCTCGATGCAATCGCTCAAGAAGGAAACTTTTGAATTTTTCAAAAAAGTGGCTGGTTATGATACTCTGCGACTGATTCTTTGTAAAAAATCAATTTTGGTAGAAGGTGACTCGGATGAACTGGTTGTCCAGCGGGCATATATGGATACTCATGAGGGGAGACTTCCTATCCAAGATGGAATAGATGTAATGACCGTAAGAGGAGTAACATTTAAACGGTATCTTGAAATTGCACGGATATTAAACAAAGAAACGGCTGTCGTTACAGATAATGATGGAAATATTGAAGCTGTTAAAAAGAAGTACAAAGAATATGAAGAAATACCGTTTATTCATATTTGCGTTGATGAAGTGGTAGATACAGGTGATTTAAAACTGTCAGGTAAGGATTTTAATTACAATACTTTAGAGCCGAAAATATTGAAAGAAAATGGGCTGGATGTAATGAATAATATTTTTGGAACTGAGTATGGTACTGATGATGAGATGCACAAATATATGCATGCACACAAGACAGATTGTGCAATAGCAATTTTTGAATCGGCTACTAAAATTAAATATCCTGAGTATATAATGAGGGCATTAAAAAATGAGTAGTCTAATTGTTGCGGCGGCAGGGGCAGGAAAAACAACATTTCTTGTAAAGCAGGCGTTGGAGATTTCTGAAAATGTTTTGATAACGACTTATACCGATGCAAATGAACAAAGCATTAGAGATAAATTTTACGAAATAAATGGTTGTATTCCATCAAATGTAACCATTATTCCGTGGTTTTCTCTGTTGCTTAAGCATGGTATACGACCTTATCAAAGTTATCTTATATATAATAGAGTATCTGGAGTATTATTAGTAAATAAGGCAGATAAGAGACTGCTGAAGCTAAAGGACACAAATGAGAAAAAATATATCACAGCGTCTGGTAATGTATATTCAAATATGATTTCAAAATTGCCATGTGTCTTGGATAGATTATCGAATGGCTGTGTGTTTCGGAGAATGAGAAAGATTTTTTCTTATGTTTTTGTAGACGAAATACAAGATTTTGCTGGATATGATTTGGAAGTTATAAGAAAACTGTACGAGGTCGGTTGTAACATGACTTTGGTAGGCGATCCTCGTCAGACGACGTATCGAACTCATTATGAAACAAAATATAAAAAGTATGCAGGTGGAAAAATAGTAAATTTTGTACAGGAAAACATTCCTGAAATGAATATTGACTCCACGACATTAGCGACATCATATCGTAATAATCAGATTATATGTGATTTGGCAAATCAGATGTATCCTGATATGAAGCCATGTGATTCTGCTATGAACGAAAAGACAGGACATGACGGAATATTTTGGATTGAAGAGAGGGATATTGATAACTATATGGAAACATATAATCCCGTTCAACTTAGATATGATAAAAGAACCAAGGTAAATGAAAAATTTAGAGTAACAACTTTTGGTTCAGCAAAGGGACTTACTTTCGATAGAGTTTTGATATATCCAACTCAGCCAATGCTGAATTGGTTGTCGGGAAAATCGAGAGATATGAAAGCTGAAAGTCTTTCCAGGTTTTATGTGGCAGTTACCAGAGCAAAGTATAGCGTTGGTTTTGTATATAAAACCAAAAAGATTCCGTCTGAAAATATCGGAGAAAAGTGGACACTTGGATAAATAACTGAAGGGTGGCTGTTTTCAAGAAGCCACACAGATAGAGAAATGAACTTCCCATCGTTGTATAAATTTCCAACGGTGGGGAAACTTTTATATGGATATTCGACATTGATTTTAGACTCAAATTTTCCATCCCCATCACAGGTCTGTGGACAGTTGGTTTTCTATCCCAAATATTTATATCTGTGGTGATCATTCAATGCAGATCCAGTGGCATTACCAACCGTCAGTGGTGCATAGAGAACGGGTCGTTTTTCCTGGGCAACTTCCTGCAAAAAGAATCTGTTTTCCACATTTCCCTTCCGTCAAAATAATGAGGGCAGTATGGCATTGGATTCGCTTTTCTGCTGGATTTCCGGTATAATAGGAACCAGTAAAAAGAAAGGTGGTTCCCAGATGCCGCAGTCAGAAATGGAAGCGTTTATACAGCTTCAGAACGAGGTAATTGAATCCAAGGGACATCTTGAGGTGGCCAGCCAGTGCTTTATGATCGAGCAGATGTCCAGATGTCCAAAAGCCATGAGCAGCCAATAATAAGGTGGGTTACAAGTGTTTATTGATGATTTTGAGAAGGCATTATTAAAATATCCAGAAAAAACAGGAAATGTAAAGTTATTTCAGGAATTGATGGCTGATTTATTTCCACACGAGAAGAAGTGGAGTAATTTAATGGTGTCATTATATAAGTTGCAGATTGTAGAACACATTCAAAAAGAAAAGGAACTGAATAATGCTGTTTTTTATGCAATGAAAAAGAAGCTCATTGATAATTATGCGACTTCTGATGTTGATGCGTCAGAAGCTGTGCGCATTTGGTTTGAAGTATACGGCAAAAAGATACTTAAAAAAACATGTTCATTTGTAATGGATCAGGTGCCAGAACTTGCGTTACCGGATGAATTGGGAATTAATAAGATGAAGAGCTATGGAGATTGTGTGTTTAAATTCAATATTCCCCAGATTACACGATTAGATGACTATATAGAAGCTACTTCTGTATTAACGTTCCGGATATCAGATCCTTCGATTAAATTGGCATTGTATAAAGGCATTTTTATAGATAAGTTGGGGATTCAATATTCTGATCAATATGAGGACAAATTATATTCTCGCGGTGTCGGTCTTGCAACGAGAAAAATAGCTTGTAGTATCCCCTTGAACGGAAAGCATCCGGGATTACAAAGAGCAAAAATATTCCTTCAAATACTTTCAACAGAAGGGGCAATTTATCAAATAGAGTATGTAATAGATGACACGCATAAAGTAAAATTTGAAGGCGTTTCAAAAGCTAAGATAAATCAAAAAGTACATAATGATTTTAAGGCGATTATTGAAAATAACCATAACAATTCAGCTCCAGCGAATGGCGGAGCAGGGGGCAGTACAGTTCAATCAGAAAGAGTCATTATTCAAGTCCCAGAGATGGAAGAATTTAAGAAAGCTCTTTTGAGAGAAAAATTCTTTTTACAAAAGGAAGGTGGACGAAAATATAAGGTTACTGATGGAAAGCAGCTGAATATTCAAAGAGGTTTGGCAACATATGTTTTTGATATGGAATCTGAGCTTTTTCTTGCGGATGATGCGCCAATTACTTTACATGTTGGCGCAAATGAAGCAACTGGCAGTGTACTGGTATGTGAAGAATTTTCAATTACTGTTGTAATTGATAAAGATTTTGGAAGTAAAATTAATTCTGCAACAATCAGTATTGAACCATGGAAACTTTTGGAAGCGCAGGAAAACAAGCTAAATTCAATAACGGCGGAAGATAAGATTGCAATAAAGATAATGCGTCAGGGACCTTGTTTGATTACAAAGGATCCGATTCAGACAATTTTGAAAGGGCAGGATGCCGCGAAAAATAAGATATCAAAATCTGACATTACGGTTATTTGGGGACCGCCTGGGACTGGTAAATCATATACAATGGCAAATAATGCAATAGAGTTCTTGACACAAGGTAAGTCTGTTTTAATGGTGTCACATAGTAATATATCGGTGGATGGTGTGGTAAACCAGGTCATCGATCAGCTAAAGGCTCAAAACAAAGGAAGCTGGTTGAAATCAGGACGAATATTAAGATATGGGTATGTTCGTGATGAAAAACTTGCTGAGAATAGAAATGCAGTAGCATTTAATTATGCATTAGATAAAAATCCAGATCTTAAAAATAGAATGGACATTCTTCAGAGAAAAAAGAAGAATATAAAAAAAACAGCTCCTTATTCAAAGGAATTAGATGCAGTTGAAAAAGAACTTAAAAGCCTTAGGGGAAAAATTAGATCTCAAGAAGCAAAGTATGTTGCTCATGCTGATATGGTAGCAACCACAATCTCAAAAGCAACGATTGATCATTTATTCGATGAAAGGAAATATGATCTTGTTATGTTTGATGAGGTCAGTATGGCGTATGTAACACAGATTTTTTGTGCAGCGAAATTAGCAAAAGAAAAATTTGTATGTGTTGGTGATTTTAACCAGTTGGCACCAATCGCACAATCAGAAGCGAAAAAATTATTGCAGATAGATATTTTCACATATCTTGGTATTGTAGATGCAAATGGGAAATTACATAATCACAAATGGCTTGTAATGCTGAATGAACAGCGAAGAATGCTACCTGCTATTTCAGCATTCCCTAACAAGTTTATATATAACAATTTATTAAAAGATCATTCTTCTGTTTCGGTGAGACAGAATATTGCTGCTAAAATGCCTGTCCCTAATGAAGCATTGGTTCTTGTTGATCTGGCAGGAACGTATTGTGCTTCTGATAAAAATTTGGATAATTCCCGATATAATATTATTAGTGCCATTATTGCATTCGCACTTGCAAAACAAACAAATACAGGACACTCAAAAGAAGAAATTGGAGTAATCACTCCGTATGCAGCTCAAGCACGATTAATTGGTGCGATGGTCCTGGATGAATTAGGAAGTAATGCAGGGCAAATTGCTTGTTCTACAGTACACCAGTTTCAGGGATCAGAAAGAGATGTAATTATTTTTGATTCTGTAGAAAGTTATCCGGGTACTCAGGCTGGATTTTTGATGTCAAAAAATGAGAACAGATCGTTAGTGCGTTTGATTAATGTAGCTATGACAAGGGCACGTGGAAAGCTGATTGTTCAAGGAAATAGTCAATTTTGGTTGAATACCATAAAGGACAAAAATAATCTCTTTCTTCGTTTGATGGAATATATGAAAAAGAATGCTTATAACATTGAACACGCAAAAAAGAAAACGCTTGAACAGATGCTTTTAAATTTGGATTTCGGAAAAAATGTCCGGTATTATGACGAAGCAAATTTAGCATGTAAAAGATTAATACCAGATATAGAAAAAGCAAAAAATAAAATAGTTATTTCTCTTCCAAGTTCTGAAATGAATTTAGAATTTAATAAAAATATCTATGATGCATTGCTCCAGGCGAGGAATAATTTCGTATCTGTATATGTTAAATCAATAGATTATAAATCATTGCCATCAAACTGGAAAAAAATATCTTGCGCATCCGAGAATGCAATTTTTCCGTTGATTGTTATAGATGATTCTATAATATGGTATGGATTACCATTGGCTAGAGGACGGTTTAAAGGAAAAGACAATATGTCCTTTGTTGATGTAGTACAATTATGTTTTAGGCTTAATGGAAAACATGCAGTAGATATGATCCGTTCATTAACAGATATAGATATGAAGGTGATTGATGGAATACGGAAGCCACTTGTTGCAGGTAGGGGAGCACTACCGGAATCTGATTCAGAATCTGGTAATGCACTATCTGGCATACATGCATATGTAAATAAATATATAAAATGCCAGATATGTAATCAATCTATGACTGTGGTACGGTCATTTAAAGGAAAAGTTTATTTGAAATGTTTTTCCGGAGACAGCGATCATAATGCATTTTTAACCAAAGACGTTGTTAATGCATATATAGCTCACACGAATCCAACATGTCCTCAATGTAGAGGATATATAAAGAAATGCGGTGTCAGCAAATTTGGTTTATGGGTTATGTGTGAGAATGGGCATTATCCTAAAGCTGATGAAATATGATTTTCATACTGAAAGAACAGAACAAGATGGCTATGATTTATCAAACAATAGATTGAAGGAATGGGAGTCAATAACTTAGATGAAAAAAACAGTAAGCGTTTAATCTACCGTTTACTTTAGTATTGACAATTTTTATTTTAAATCATAATGTTATTAGTGTAAATATTATACACAATATATAGATGACGCCAGCATCGGAAAGTGTTCCCATACTAAATAAAGTTTTTATAACTTGGTACAATACTCACTATTATGAAACCTCAAGGAGATTATGTGTAATGCATTTACAAAATGATAAAACAACAATACTTCAGACAGCATTCCAGACTGCTTATCTGGATCATACCATAAATTCTAATCTAGCTTATCGTCCGGAATTTATTTCAAATAATTATAAGCTGGGAAAGAAGGTACTTGTTTCCATAGAAGAGGAATTACAAAGATGTGAGGAATTTTGTATCAGTGTGGCTTTTATTACGGAAAGTGGCATAACTCCGTTACTTCAGACATTGAAAGATCTGGAACAAAAAAATATTCCGGGGAAAATTTTGACGACAAATTACCTGATGTTCAGTGAACCGGAGGCGTTGGAAAAGCTGGCAGGATTAAGAAACATTCAGTTGAAAATGTTTGTGGCGAATCGGGAAACCGGCGGATTTCATACAAAGGGATATATTTTTCGTGAAGAGGAAATTTATCGGATCATTATTGGAAGTTCCAATATGACGCTCAGTGCCATCACAAAGAATAAGGAATGGAATACCAAAATTGTTTCTACCGAACAGGGCGAATTGACCCAGGCTGTTTTGCAGGAATTTGATGAGTTATGGAATAATGAGCATACATTGGCGTTTGAAGATTTTATTGATTCTTATCGTCAAGAGTATCTGAATGAAAAAATAATTCGAAAGCAGAGACGGCAGGCGATATCGGAGTCAGTTGTGAAGCTTGAAGATTATCAGCTAAAGCCCAATAAGATGCAGATCGCTTTTGTGCAAAGTGTAATGGAGATGAGGGAGAAACAGATTGATCGGGCGCTTCTTTTGAGCAGCACTGGAACAGGAAAATCTCTGGCTTCTGCTTTTATGCTGCGGGAAATGAAGGCTAAAAAGGCTCTTTTTATTGTACATAGAGAACAGATTGCCAAGCAGACTTTGAAAAGTTTTAAAAGAGTTTTTGGAACATCAAAAACTTATGGGCTGTTATCTGGAAATAATAGAGAGTTTGGGGCTGAATATTTATTTGCTACCATGCAGATGATGTCAAAAGATGAGATTTTATCCCATTATACTCCCGAGGAGTTTGACGTGATTATTTTGGATGATTATGGCATAATAGGTCTAAGTCAGAAAGCCGCTTAAATCAAGGCTTTTCAGACTTAGTCCTATTTTTTTCGACCTACTGGAGGTAGAGATTGAGGACGGGCCCGATCAAAATCTAATACCTGCACTTAAGGGCAGCGGAGATGCCAGGCCTCCACGGACAAGCTGCCCTTGGAGAAGTGTGGTGAGAAATCGCTGAAGATAGGACTTTGGCTTTCGGCTTACGTGTCGGAGCTGAAGTCCTTTTCTTTTCTCTAAAGCAGATCGTGCTTTGAGCTCACCACGAAACAAATCTTTGGCAGGCAGCGAGCCTGACCGTCAGGAAAGGAGATTATGATTATGGCATTTAAGAAAAACAGAAGCGTAAAGGTCTACGAGCGGTGCGGATACAATTACAGGCCGACACCTACGATCATGTTGAAGGGGCAGTGGCTGAAGGAACTGGGCTTTGATGCCGGAACCTACATTTCCGTCAGCTGTGAGAATGGCAAGCTGGTGATCACGCCGGATGTTGAAAGAGCGGCGTTGGAAGAAGCAGAGGCAGCTTTCATGGAAAAGGAAACAAAGATCCTACAGAAGAAGTTTGAGGAAGAAAAGAAGCGGCTGCATGCTCAGTTTGTGGCAGAGCGGAAGGCCGGATACGGCGTTGTGGCTGAGCCGGGATTGGAGGTGTAAGCATGGGAAAGATATATATGATCGGCGCGATGAAGGGCGGCGTAGGAAAGTCTGTGTCGGTGTTCAACCTGGCATATTCCCTTCAGAATCGAGGGAAAAGAGTGCTTGCTGTTGACTTCGATCCGCAGGCAAATCTCACCACGTGCTTCGGAGCAGAAGATGTGGATGTGGCTGTCGGGGACTTGATGATGGCAGTGATTGAAGATGAAGAATTGCCGGAGCGTGAAGAGTATATCTGGGAAAGAAACGGAGTGGACTTTATTCCGTCAAGTATTCAGCTTTCGGCAGTAGAAGCAAAGCTGAGACTGGAAATGGGTACGGAGAAGATGCTGGCGACGATCCTGGAACCGCTAAAAGGTGACTATGACTATATCCTCATTGATACCAGTCCTTCGCTGGGAGCGTTGAATATCAACGCGATGGTTGCGGCTGATGAAGTGATCGTGACTGTGAATCCGCAGCTTCTGGCCATGATGGGCTTGCAGGACTTTCTGAAGAGTGTGAAGAAGATCAAGAGCCGCCTAAATGAAAAACTGAATGTGGCGGGGATCCTGCTGACCATGTGTGATGCCAGGACGATTCTCTGCAAGACCATAACGGAGCAGGTGGCGGAGACTTTTCAGGGACAAATCAGGATCTTTGAGAGCAAGATTCCGAATACGGTGAAGGTTGGTGAGTCGGTCTACTACAGTGAGCCACTGATCGAATATGCTCCGGATAGTAATGCCTGTAGGGCATACAACAAGCTGGCAGGGGAGGTGATCGCTTATGAAGGCTAATGCACCGAAAAGAAAGATATTTGATGCTGTGGACATGCTGACTGAGGATCCTTCGGCGCGTGTCCAGGGAGAGGTGGAAAAGGGCGTTCAGATGTTGTCGGTGGATCAGATTGAGCCATACCATAAGCATCCATTCCACCTGTATGAAGGTGAACGTCTGGACGATATGGTGGAAAGTATCCGAAACCACGGTGTGTTGTGTCCAGTGATTGTGCAGAAGAAAGGCAAGGGATATGAGATGCTGTCCGGGCATAACCGTCAGAACGCAGCGAAGCTGGCAGGTTTGACGGAGATTCCGGCAATCGTGAAGACGGAGCTGACCGAAGAAGAGGCCTATGTCTATGTGATCGAGACCAATGTTCTGCAGAGATCATTTTCTGAACTGAAGCCTTCTGAGCAGGCAGCGGTTATGGCAGAGCATTATGAGAAGATGTGCGGAAGTCTGCGACATGATGAGATCGTGAAAGAACTGGAAGCACTGACCGGTAAAAAGGATTCACGCTGCGGTGGTCATAATGGCCACCGGGCGAAGAGCAGAGATATCATGGCTGCGGAATATGGCTTCTCAAGCCGGACGGCTGCAAGGATGCTGAGGCTGAACTATTTGATCCCGGAATTTAAGAAGCTTGTTGATGAAGGCAGTGTGGCTCTTCTGGCAGCGGTAGATATGTCGTTTCTGGAAGAAGGTGAGCAGCAGGCAATATGGAAACTTCTGAACCGTCAGAGCTTGAAGCTGAAGCCGAAGGCGGCTGCAGAACTTCGGAAGCATGGCGGTGAATTGACGGAAGAGAAGATCGTCGAGATACTGGATGCACTTTCCATCAATAAGCGGAGCGGGAATGAAGGTCTGAACCTGAAACTGCCGAATTCGCTTTGCGAGAAATACTTCAGCGGTATGGAGAATGCGGAGATGGCTTCGATTGTGGAACAGGCGCTGGATGCCTGGTTCTCTGGAAAGGGGGCTGCCTATGTTCAGCCCTGAGGATCTGCAGTCGTTGGATCGGAACTATTTCTCCGTCATTGTTGCTGATGAATATGATGTGACTATCATGAGCAGAAACACCGGACATTTCTGGTATCTGCACAATCCGGAGTATCCGGAGAAGGGAACGATCATTTTATTCCACAAACACAAGGCTGATGATAAGTATCACCTGCACAGTCGCGGTAACAGCCTGGGGCAGGTGGTGAGAAGCATTAAGAGCCATGACCGGTTCCAGCTCAATGGGCGTAAGCTGGTCAGAAGATAAAAGAGTGGCGCTATCGGAACGGATCCGACAGCGCCATTCGTGCGTTTTACAGTTCGAGGAACTTCTTCGTCAGTTCTTTTGCTGCGTTGATTTCCTGATAGCCACGGGACGGCTTCAGACCGAGCTTAGCAATAATCTGTTCTTTCGAGTAGTCCTGTCTGCCGAGGGTGACGATCTTTGCGTAACGGGGGCTGATTCTACCCAGGTATTCCACCAGTTCCGTGAAGAGTGTTTCGAGGATCGCTTCTTTCTCAACATTCACGTTGGGATCTGCGATGTCGAGTCCGACGGTGTTGCCGTCTTCGTCTTCATGGGTATCCTGGAAGGATGTGAACTGGATAAAGTCCTCACGGCTCTTGAAACGAGGAAGGTGCTCTGCACGTCTGGGACAGCCCTTGCAACGGTTCTCCTTGCTGCAGAGGATAGGAAAGCCTTCGTTATCCCATCCAAGAACGCATCTGCCGGGGCGAAGTTCCGGATGCTCTTCAAAGTAGTCGTTGATACCGGAGTAGTAGAGGGAGAGCATCTTGTTGAAATCAGCTTCGTCCACCACCATGAATCCGACTCTGAACGGAACACCGTAGTGCTTCCAGGTTCTCAGGTTTTCCGGAATGATCGTGTTGTTACTCTGATATTCTGCATCTGAGATCAGAACCGGTGCGAGAACCTTACCTTCAGTTACGGAAGTTCCATCAAAGGAACTGTACTTGGAGCAATAGTCTACAGTAATCTTTGGCATAATTTTTCCTCCTGTGATTTGCCTTGGTTTGCTTTTTCGCAGGAAGAAAAAGGATCATTCCTGCGATTGTTTACAGGAGTGATCCAATCATTCGTAAGGTCGGGCGCTATGGTTCGTAAGGTTTTTAAGGTTCGGGATTTGAAAAAGTCGGATTTTTATCGCAAAAAGCAGGGGATGAGATCAGCAGAAAAGCGTCAAATGAGTCCTGAGGGGAAGTACGGAAAAAGCACGTTCTCATTGATAGATTCAGACATTTGTGATATAATCGGAATTAGTGGGAATTGGTTGGAAACAAAATGAACCAGTATACTACATGCGTAGAATTGCAAACGAGAGTAAATCGGAGGAAATCTGTGACAAATATAGAGTACCCGCGACTGTGCGGCGGCACCTTTATGACGCTGGTAATACAGGCGTTGCTGCAGCGGAAGAAAGCAAGAGAACACTATAAGGGTGAGAGCGATAAGCTGAATGATCCGGATGTGCTTGTGGGTCTGATCACGGTTATCAATCCTGACTATGAGGATCCGGGGAAGGCTGTGCTCAAGACGAAAGCTAATGATTATAAGTCATGCAAATTATCAACGGGACAGTATCTCCCGTTTGGAGACAAGCTGGCGATTGGGGTCTTTGACCAAAGGGTACGAAATAACTACCTGGCGGCCAGAAATGACATGTGCATCTTTGTAGATAGTTTTATCGAAACGGGAACAAAGCTGCAGAAGGATGTTCGCCTGGTGAAGGCTCTGATTGATCTGATTGAACAGGACGATAGCATTAATGACAGTGTGGAGTTCATGGTTGGTGAGAACGGAGATGCTGTCAGGAAAGATCAGCTTCGCAATCAGAAAAGAGTATGCCTTCCGTCATTCCTTCTGGGAATATGGCATTTTATAGTCGTAAATCGAAAGAATAATAAGGTAGGCCAACTTACATATGATACCTGGTGCCCTGAGAACGGTGGCGGTGCCAGAGAGTATGAAGGATCTATGGGAGAAGACATCTCGATAGAACTGGATGTTTATACACTGAAAGCAGAGGATGAGACCGAAGATACGGAGCAGGAAGCGGAGGTTGTAGAAGATCAGCCGGAGCAGAATAATCAAGATAATCAGAACAACCAGAGGGGAGCATCCGGCACCGGACCGAACCTGCAGCAGATCAATAATCCGTTTACTTTCATACAGAACGGAGATAACAACACACAGATTGGATACATAGCGAACCAGACGATTGTAAAGAAGTGAGGATACTGAATGAGTGATGAATTACAAGTACAGACTCCGACCGGTCTGCAAGTGCAGGGAAGTCCTACGTTCCAGCAGACCGGTAGTGGAAACACTCAAATCGGATACATAGGGCAGCAGATCAACCATATTACGATGGGCGGTATGCCTCAGATCATACGACCTGCCAATCCGAATTATGAATATTACAATCTGTTTGTTATTGATCAGGAGCAGATGGATAGCCTGGTTGCAATTCCGAGACACCAGTCCCTGAACGACTATACAGTTGAGGAAGTCCGTAAAATATATGCCCTTCCAGGACTGGCAGCAGCAGAGGAAATCAAGAGACTACCGTCATTGTTTGTTATCAGAAATCGGTACGGCAATCATACGACTCCGGATCAGTGTGCAGGGTATGGGTATATTGTGGACATCCGGCAGAAGAGCGATACGATTATTGTTACAGCATCGATATCACATGTGATACGGCAGGAAAAATTGAATGCTCTGGAGAGTGAACTGCAGTTGCTTCGGGCTCCGGAGAACAACGAATTGGACTGTGTTCACTGGGCAATCAAAAGGGTGAATTTACCACAACTGATACAAGAAAAGAAACTTATTGAGATTATGGATATGCTTTAAGCGGAGGAAGACATGAGCTGGGAATACGAAGCAATGGAAGTCGAAAAATGGGTAAACCTTGAAGATATAGCGGATCACCTCAGTGTCAGCACCGATACCGTGCGGAACTGGATCAAGAGTGGAAAGATTCCTTATTATCGTGCCGGCAAACGCTATAAATTCAGAATCAGTGAAGTCGATGAATGGCTGAAATCCGGAAAGATGAATGACGAAAACGAAGGCTAAGGAAGGAAGCGGTTATATGGAGAAGAGAAAATCAGCGATAGAAAAGGTGGTAATCGAAGGCCGCTCTTATGATCATGAAGAGTTTGAGCCTACGTTTATAAACTTTTTCTTTGGAAGAAACGGTGCGGGTAAATCAACAATATCAGAAATGATCCAGGCAAATACCGGACTCACATGGAGATCCGGGCAGACTGTGGACGACTACAACGTGCTGGTTTATGATCAGCAGTTCATCAGTGATCATTTTTCTAATTTTGATGACCTTGCCGGAGTATTTACGCTGAATAAGGTGAATATTGAAACACAGAAAAAGCTGGATCAGCTTGCTAAGGATAAGGATAAGCTGCTGGGCGATCTGAGCAAGAGGAATGAATCGATAGATCAAAAGAAGCAGGCCAGAGAAGATCTTAAAGGTGAGAGTCAGACAAGAATGATGCGACTGACGGAATCCGTCAGGAAGAAGTTTGATTCTGCGATGACCGGAAAGAAGATAGCCAAAACATTCTGCCCGGAGGTGGAGAAAAAACAGCCCGTAGAGCATACAGAAGATGAGATTATGGAGTTCTATGCGGTAGCATATGGAAAGAGTGCGCAGACTTATCCATCCCTGAAGAAATCAAATGAATATCCCGGAAAGTATGACCTTTCCGGAGCGTCTTATCTTGGTCAGCCCATCGTAAGTACAAGCGATACTCAGTTTGCCAGAGTGATGGAGAAGCTTGGAAATACAGACTGGGTCAAAGAAGGTCATACGAAATACTTAAAGAAGGCAGACGGGATATGTCCTTTCTGTCATAATCCGCTGGACCACCAGCATTTCGAGCAGGAACTGAAAGCCTGCTTCGATGAAGAATATCAGGACAGTGTAAATGCTGTGGCTGCGTTCCAGTCTGCATATACCAGCATGACGGAAGAAATGCTCAGAATACTGGATGATAATACATCCAGTGATTTTCCGCGTGCTGATTTCACTGTCTATAAGGAAAAGCTGGAACGTCTGAAAACCATTATTCATAGTAACCTTCAGTTGATTCAGAAGAAGGTTGATAAACCGGCAGAGAAAGTAGAACTGCAGGATATAGATACCTTAGTTGCTGAGATTGATGCGATTGTCGATGAGATCAACGCTCTCATCAAAACGAATAATGATGCTTTCAACAAAAAGAAAGAGACTAAGATCAAGTGCGACAAAATGCTGTGGGAGCATCTGGCATTTCTGGTTAAAGATGAAATCGCGGATTATAAGGCGAAGGACGCTGCTATAGAAGCAGAAATCAAGGCTATCGAAAAAGAGAAAGGTACTCTCCGTCAGAACTACCTGGACAAGGAAGCAGAGATCAAGAAGGAGAGTGGCAATACCGTTAATACGGATGAGGCTTTCGAGAGCATGAATGCCATGTTGAAGGACTCCGGCTTCCAGGGCTTCTCTCTTCGTAAGAAACCGGGTGTCAAGAACCGTTATGAGGTGGTTCGTGATGGCAATAAGCCGGTCAAGCGTCTGAGCGAGGGCGAAAGAAACTTTATTGCATTCCTGTACTTTTATCATCTGGTTAAGGGCAGCGGTGCTGCAGATGCAGCTATCTTTACTTCGACCGGCGAAGTGACAGATGTGATGGACAGAAGAGACAAGATCGTTGTAATCGATGATCCGGTTACCAGCATGGATAGCGGCACTCTGTTCATTGTGAGCTCCATGGTCAGGGAAATGATCAGCGTATGCCACAACAATATAGAAGTGTTGCACCCGGATATCACCGGTTCCTATATTAAGCAGATATTTATCCTGACGCACAATGCATACTTCCATCGTGAGGTCGCATACAACATGGTGGAATACTATGACTGCGTTACATTTTACATGGTAAGGAAGACCGACAACCATTCTTCCATCACACCATGCATTGAGAAGGCAAAGGAACTTTCGGAGGATGACAAGAACGTGAATCCGGTCCAGAACGCCTACACGGCACTTTGGACGGAGTATCAGGAACTGACTTCTTCGATCCCGCTGTTGAATGTTATCCGTAGGATCCTCCAATATTATTTCCTGGAACTTTGCGGTTATCAGGGAAGTAATATCAGGGATATTATCCTGAAGAAAAACAAGAGTGAGTTCATCAAAAAGAGAGCCGATGGAACGATTGATGATACGGACTATCATCTGGCAAGTTCCATGCTTTCTTACATTGATAATGAATGCAGCTTTATCGATGGGTTCAACCTTGTACAGGAAGCTGTGGATCCGGAGCAGTACCGTAAGGTAATGAAGAAGATTTTTGAGAAGCTGGAACAGAGCCAGCATTATCGAATGATGACACACGAAAAAGACTAAGTCCTTTTTATAGGACATATATTATGGCAAACTACACACATAAGCAATTGGTATGAATGCCTCTATTAACCTCTTGGGAGAAACATAAATGTTAGAAGTAGACCGAATACAGACACTACAATATATGGGTAGTAAAAGCAGAATGCTCAATAACATCTGCAAACCAATCATTGAAGATAAGGATATTGAGACTGTTGTGGATTTATTTGCGGGAACAGGCTCTGTTGGCTACGCATTGGCGCCATATAAACATATAGTAAGTAATGACTTGGAATACTATGCCTATGTTGTCAATGAAGCAATTTTAAATGGATGCAATATTGATGATGAAAACATGGATCTGTTTAGGGAAGCTGTTAAGAGAAAGTATTCCGTTTCAAGTTCATATGTTAATTACGCAATCCTTAAAGAAAAGGAGTACTTAGAAGGTGACTTGGATCATTATGCTGAGTATGCAGCATTCTCAGAAGGGACGCCGAGTATTTTTAATCCTAAAACAGATATTAGTGAATTAAAAAGCATTGAAAAACTTGTAGCATGTATTGCACCTGGAAAGAAAGAGCAAAATGTTCAGTTTCCGTGTTTGTTTTTGACATATTTTGCAAGTGCTTATTTTGGGATAAATCAATGTTGTCAAATTGATGCTATCGCATCCCAGATATTAGAGATTGAAGAAAAAAGAATAAGAAATGTATTCTTTGCCGCCTTGATGACGGCCTTAAGTATTTGTGCTTCAACTACAACACATTTTGCTCAGTATTTAAAGGTAAAGAGTAAGGGGACATTTAGAAATATAAGGGAAAAACGGAGTCAGGATATTTTTTCATTATTTGATGATGCTCTAAAAAAGTTCGAAGAAAAAGGACTTATGAGAAAGACTGCGGCATCTCATGAATGTCATAATGTTGATTTTCTTGACTGCTTAAAGGAAATAAAACCTGATACAAAAACTTTGGTTTATGCGGATCCGCCATATTTTAAAGAACACTATTCCAGATATTACCATGTATTGAATACACTATGCCTCTATGATTATCCTGCCCCCGCAGTAAATCCCCAGACAAAGGTATATTCAATAGGCAGATATCGCACTGAAAGAAGTGTATCAGATTTTGGAAAGAGAGCTAAAGTTTTAGAGGCATTCAGGCGGATGATAAATGTTTGTGCAGATAAACAGTTGAAACTTGTGATCAGCTATTCGGAGAATTCGCTTGTAAAAATATATGAGCTTTTAAAATTGGCCGAAGAGAGATATCGTGTTAAGGTCGATAAGGTTATACTAAAGCATTCCTCACAGGGAAGAGCTACCGAAACGGATCAGAGTGTTAAAGAGTTTATATTTTTCTGCGATCAACCGGATGGTTCTGAAGTTAAAATAAAGGGTTTTTCAAATGAATTGGGGAATATAAAGCCAGTTGTCGATAATCCTGCAGGCTTCATTCACAATTATATGGCGCGTAAACCGTATAATGTTGTATCGAAGATAATAAATAGTTTTACTGGTGAGAATGATGTTGTATTTGATCCGATGTTTGGATCGGGGACAACATTGATTGAAGCCAGTAAACTCGGAAGAAGAGCAATAGGATGTGACATTAATCCCATTGCATATAAATTGTGCAAAGTTTCTTTGGAAGATTGGGATATAGAAAAGGTAAACTGCATAGTAGACCAATTTGTGAGTTCTGTCGACGCAAAGTGCAAAGGAATTTATCGGTTTGAAGAGAATGGACAGATAAGAATTATTGAAAGATGTCACTTTGATTTAGTTGATGGAAAGCTTATACCTGTAGGCTATTGGTTCAAGGAAGAAAAAAAGGGGAAACTGTCAGGCAGAAAAAAAGGCGAGGTAAGTAATCGGTTTTGCGAGATCTATGATTCATATGCTAACAGTGAATTGGATACATTATCTAATAAATCGTTGATTCCTAATTCCAGAATCGCAATTAAGGAAAATGCGACTGTTTTTGATTACTTTTGTAATCGAAATTTGATTGTCCTTGATAAGATCTTCTCCATTCTGAATATGTTTAAGGAATGTTACGGATATGAGGTCTTAGAGGTGCTTGTGTCATCATCAATCAATCTGATTAAACTGTCAGATAAGAAAGCATCCAGTCAAATGCCATACTGGTTACCGCAAAAGAATGTAACATCAAGGAATGCGTGTTTCATTTTAAAACAAAAAGCGGAAGCAATTAAGGAGGGGCTGCTGTATTTAAAAAGTGAATGTAAAAAGAAAGTGGACGATGGCATCCAAATCTATAATATGCCAGCACAGGATATAGGGGAAAAAGAACTGAAAAAAGACAGTATAGATTTGGTGTTAACGGATCCACCGTACACAGATCAAGTTCCATATCTGGAATATAATCAATTGTGGTTTGATCTTTTTCGAATTGAACATGAGGTTGAATATAAAAACGAACTGGTAGTATCAGATGCACCGAGCCGCAAGAAGGATTATTGTGATTTTAATCAAGTTCTTCATAAGATAATCCAACGATGTTGCAAGGCATTAAAGCCAGAAGGACTATTCATAATGTTTTATCATACATTTGATTTGAAATCTTGGGCTAATATTTTACAAATTATGAGGGGAGAAAATTTAAGATATTTGTATCAAATTCCCACAGCTACGCCCAGAAAATCTTTTAAGACAGTTATGTCTCCGCGTAGTACACTGGATGGCAATTATTTGCTTTTTTTCGAGAAAAGCAAGCAAATCGAAATCGTTGAATTTCCAGGCTCAAAGGATGATGCTATTTTAGCTGCATGCGAATGCGCTGAAAGGATAATTCGTTCCCGGGAAAAAGTAACAACGCAGGATCTCTATGACAGAGGTATGCTGAAGGAGGCTTTTGAATATGGATACCTAGATATTCTATCAGAGCAATATAAGACTTTTGCGGATGTTATTAAGGGTCACTTCAAGTATGCCGATGGATATTGGGAGGTAAATGATTAATGTATTGGCTATTAGATTATGATGAACAGGATCGGATAAGAGAGATCATTCTTCGATTGAATAAGAAATTGGCAAGATCTCATAGCAGGACTCAAGCTGATCAAACATTTCCTTTTGTTGGGAGGAAAGACAGAGATATAGCTGTAGACATCATAGAGGAATTATCCCCAGAAAATGGATGGGTATGTGACCCCTTTGCTGGGTCTGGTACGTTTGTATATGCGGCTAATGATGCAAATCGGAATATTATAGCGAATGAATGGGAACCTTATGCGCATGAAATGATGTCGGCACCGCTTGCTCCATTGCCAAGTGCAGAGGATTATTTTCAGGTTCTTGAAGATTTCAAAAAACGTGTATACGTGCAAATGGAAGAAATATATGAGACCGTATGTCCAGATTGTGGAAAGAGGATAATGTTTGACGGGCTGTTTTTTGATAGAGATCCTGAAGAATATTACCATCCTACACCACACGAAAGATTGGGAAAAAACAATGGAGAGAATATTATTTTTCGAGGAAAGTATAAGTGTGATTGTGGGTGCAAAGAAAAACGCTATGATAATCATGATGAATTAGTTCGAAAACGTCTTGAAACGATTAAATATGATTTCCCGGATGTTGAGTTGATAGAAAATTCTAGGCTCAATTTTACGGCACCAGAATTTACACATTATGGGGCGCTTTTTTCAATAAGACAAAAGATTGCGCTCAGTATTATCTACAAAGAGATTAATAAAATAGAAGGTAACGCAAAAAGGTTCTTTTACGACACTTTTCTTTCAATAATACATCTAGGGAAATACACTGATTATAGGAGCAAAAGCCAGGATAATCATTGCCCAGCTAATCGACTAAAAGAAACGAATCTTTATTATAGGTATATAGAAAAACTTGATGAGCGTTGGCGTTATTTGAACGATTTTAAGAACAAAAGCAATGATACTGATATCGAAATTAGCTTTAAGGATTTTCGGGATTTTTTTGAAAGTATTGACGACGGAAGTATTGATCTGGTTTTAACAGATCCGCCGTTTGGAGACACTGCGCAATATTTTGAGCATGCACAGAGGACACACCCCTTTATACCGTATTCGTTGATTAATGATGAGGAGCGTTTAAGAAAAGAAGTTGTTATCAGTAATGCACCAAGTCGCGAGAATAAACATGGAGAAGAGCAGTTCATGCATGATATTGAGACACTGATCTCAGAAAGTTCTCGTGTTCTCAATGAGCATGGATTTCTTGCCATGTATTTCAGACCAAAACAAAGCAGCTGGATATCAAATCTAAACCAATTAAAGCATTATGGACGGAAACATGGACTTGAACCGCTGATGGCAATCTCATTGGAAATAAATGATCCGTCAATGAGAGCATTGTCATCTGCTGCATGGACCTTTAGCAAAGACACATGTTTTGTTTTTCTAAAGCTGAAGGAAAATGAATGTAGATGGTATGACGGTGATATCGACATAGATGAAATAGTATATATAGCAGCTTCAAATGCCGCAACAGATCAGGGATACCCGTTCGTTATTAACAAGTTCAATGTGGAATTGCAGGCGCAGCTACGCAAAGCAAGATTGCTTAAATACGCATCAGCAATTTACCAGAGCAAATTCAAAGAGACATTACTACGTTTTACAATCCAAAACGGAGCACAGTATGTGCTTTCTGGTACATCTCCTTATGACTTTATGAATAGAGAAGAAGATGCGGAAATTAGATTACGTGAATTTGCACCAATTGTATTGGAGGAATTAGGAGCAAACGAAAATGGGTTTTCCTTTGAGGACTATGTATTAAGACTTTCTACATATCTTGAAAATGGAAGCAGATCCATAATTCAAAGATTGAAGATGGTAAATCCGTTGATTACAGAAATAGTTGAAAAATATACATATACCTCAGTTGATAAAGAAACAGGGAAAGAAAGACTATACCTAAAAAAATATGCACCTCCAAAAGAGGATGAAGGCAAATGTAGTCTTTATAACATGGATCCGTATGATTTTGAAAGACTTATTGCAGAGTATTTCATTAAAAGAGGCTATGTAAAGGCTGAAACTATTGGCGGATCAGGTGATCGGGGTGTGGATGTTTTGGCCACGAATATTAATGGCAGGATCGAATTCATCCAGTGTAAGCGCTACAGAAAGGGCAGTAACATAGGATCCACTCCTATTCAAAGAGTGGATAGTATGAGAATCAGCCGAAAAGCAGAAAAGGCCTGGGTATTTACCACATCTGATTTCACTCCGGAAGGAATTGATGAAGCAAGAATTACAGGCGTAAACCTTGTAAACGGAGAAGAATTGATTAAATCATTGGATCTTTATTATCCTGGGAAATATTGCTTGTGATATTAAGAAAAGGTGGTCACTATGATTGATTTAGAAAAACTGAATCCCATATTGGAAGGATACAAGGCGTACTTTCCGAGCCATTGGGATGATGAGAAGTATAAGTGGGAGGCTATCAAGCACTTCCAGGATCACTGGGATATTGATGCCGAAAACTTTGGAGAAATGTTCAAGCAGGCAACAGATAAGACATTCAATCTGTTGGCATCCGGCTATGCTTATCCGCGTGGCATGATCACAAACTTTGCCAAAGCGGATGATGAAGCAACAAGGGCAATGTTCCGGAATCTGTTTGATGAATCTCAGGACCTTGCTGAGAGGGTGGATGCTTTCCAGACAGCAGCCGAAGAAATGCGTGCGAAGTATGACGATGGTACCTGGAGAAACCATTATCAGAACACAAATGCCATCAGCACTTATCTCTGGCTGCGTTATCCGGATAAGTATTATATCTACAAGTATGAGTTGTTTCGAGCAGCAGCGAGAGAGTTGTCATCTGATTACATGCCAAAGAAAAATGGATCCGTGGAGACTTTGATCGGCGGTTTTCAGATGTATGATGAAATCTGTGAAGCCATTAAAGCTAATCCAGAGATAGTGGAGCTTTTCAAGAACGGAATAACAGCGAGCTGTTACCCTGATCCGGAACTGAAGACCGCCACCATAGATGTTGGATTCTATCTTGCCCGATTTTATCTGAGCGCCCAGAATGCAGAGAAGGATGAGAATGAATGGTTCCCGAAGCTGGAGGACTACACGCCGGAGCTCGGTGTTGAGGACTGGGTTGATCTACTGAACGACAGCGAGGTGTTTACAGAGAGCAGCCTGAAGATTGTCAAACGAATGAAAGACTATGGCGGTGCTGCTACGTGCACACAGCTTTCCATCAAATACGGTGATGGAGCCAATTTCTATAATACCGGATCTCAGTCACTTGCCAAGCGTATTGCTAAGAAGACCGGATGCCCGGTGATGACAAGGGATACCGATAATGCGAGATGGTGGCCGATTCTTTATATGGGCAGGGATGCTGGTAAAAATGATGAAGGAGTTTATATATGGCGCTTAAGGGACGAGCTTTCTGAAGCGCTTGATAATGTGGACTTAAGTGAGATCCCATTGTATGCGGATAGTGCTCCGGCTATATGGAAAATCAGCCACGGGTCTATATCGGAGGATAACAGGACTCTCTTTGAAGATCGTAAAGTGGTTGTTGTACACAGTACCACAAAGGCGATGGCCGGTTCTAAGGTTTCGCAAGGCGAAAACTTTATGGACAGCATAAAGAAGGGTGATTATTTCTATCTTTGTTATGGAAACAGTATCAGGTTCCTTGGACAGTTTACTTCTGACAAGGCGGTACTGAACCCTGAAATGGAAGACGGATGGTATGAGAGAGAATATCGTGTAATTGCTAAATCAAAAGACACGGCAGCGTATTCTGGAGCACATAAATGGTGGTCTCCGGATTTCAACTCTACCTGCATTAAAATAGAGAAAGATGATCAGGCACTGTTTGAGTCGGAAATATTACAACCGTACTTTGATATGACCTTGAACAAGCTATTTGGTGATACCGACCCGGATATGAAATACTGGTGGCTGACTGCTAATCCGAAGATATGGAGTTTCGCTGATCTTAAGGTTGGTGAAGAGCAGAGCTATACGCTGTATAACGAAAATGGTCATAAGAGACGCATCTTCCAAAACTTCCTTGACGCAAAGGTCGGTGATATCGTCATTGGTTATGAAGCAAATCCTGTAAAGAAGGTAGTTGCGCTTGCTAAGATTACGCAGGCCAATGATGGGAAGTCTATATATTTTGAAAAAACAGAAGCACTGACATCGCCTATCGAATATCTGGATCTGAAAGCATGTCCGGAACTTGAGAAGATGGAGTTCTTTGTTCAGCCGAACGGAAGCTTGTTCAAGCTTACTAAGGGCGAATTTGATTTCATCATGGATATTATTCGTGATGATAATCCGCTTAAACAGGCTGATGCTTCAATACAGAAATACACAAAGGAAGATTTCCTCAATAAGGTTTATATGACCGAGGAACGTTACGATGTTCTGGAAGCACTTCTCAGAAATAAGAAGAACCTTATCCTGCAGGGTGCGCCTGGTGTGGGAAAGACCTTTACAGCAAAGAAACTGGCATACGCCATGATGGGAGCGGTAGATGACTCCCGTATAGAGATGGTTCAGTTCCACCAGAATTATTCCTATGAGGATTTCATCATGGGCTATCGCCCGGACGGTGCTGATTTCAAGCTCACAGATGGTATCTTCTATAGGTTCTGTCAGACAGCTGCGAATCATCCGGACAAGGAATTCTTCTTTATTATCGATGAAATCAACCGAGGAAATATGAGCAAGATCTTCGGTGAACTGCTTATGCTGATAGAGAAGGATTATCGTGGAACCAAGGCAACACTGGCCTATAGCGGAATGCCTTTCTCTGTGCCGGAGAATCTGTACATCATCGGTATGATGAATACGGCAGATCGAAGTCTTGCCATGATCGACTATGCACTCAGGAGAAGGTTCAGTTTCTTTGAAATGGAGCCGGGATTTAATTCAGAGGGATTCACTAAATATCAGAATGGGTTTGCGAACGAGACCTTCAATGCGTTGATTGACCAGATCAAGGCACTGAATAAAGAGATAACAGATGATAAATCGCTTGGACGCGGATTCCAGATCGGCCATAGCTATTTCTGCGGAAGAGAGGAAGCCGGTTGCACTGATGAGTGGATGCGTTCTGTTGTAGAATTTGATATTTTGCCTATGCTTGGAGAGTACTGGTTCGATGAGCCGGACAAGATTTCCAGATGGGAAAAGAATTTGCGTGGAGTGTTTGATGATTAAGGATAAAAGCATATTTATCAAAAACATATACTATATGCTTTCCTATGCATTTCAGATTTTGAAGCAGTCAAATTATGATGAGGTTGCTTCGGAGAGGTTTGATCATGCACAGGACCTTTTTGCTGCAATTCTTAGCAAGGGCATTGCACAACAACTAAAACAAGGGCTGTACCGCGAATACATTACTAAAAATGAAACGCTATCCGTTATGCGTGGCAAGCTGGATATGCCGGAAACTATACGGAACCGGATTCAACACAAACGGAAGCTGGCTTGTGAATTCGATGAGCTGTCAGAGAATAATCTTCTGAACCAGATTTTGAAAACCACAATCCATTACCTTCTTATCGATGATGGTGTCGATTTTGAACGTAAAGTGGCATTAAAGAAGTTGCTGGTCTTCTTCGATGGGATAGAACAGCTTGATCCTTCGGAAATACCATGGAGCCGCATTCACTATCAGCGGAATAGCAAGAATTATGAGCTCCTGATCAATGTCTGCTACTTCGTATTGGATGGCATGCTTCAGACCACCGAAAAAGGTGAGTATAAGATGGTTGCATTCTCTGATGATCATATGGCAAGACTCTATGAGAAGTTCATTTTGGAATACTATCATCAGCATCATACATATCTGTCAGAGGTCAAGGCCGGGCAGGTTAAATGGGATCTCGTTGGGGAAAACAGTGAGTCTATGATCCGATTCCTTCCTGTTATGCAGACAGATATAATGCTGCGACTGAAAGAGAAGATTCTGATTATAGACGCAAAATATTACGGAAGAACACTGCAGAAGCAGTTTGATAAGTATTCCCTTCATTCCGGTAATGTTTATCAGATATTCACCTATGTTAAGAACCAGGATAAGGACAATACCGGAAATGTGGCAGGCATCCTTCTATATGCGAAGACGGATGAAGATATCACTCCGGACTGCATGTTTAACATGGGTGGAAATCAGATCGGGGCAAAAACGCTGGATTTGAATAAGGAATTTCCGCTGATTGCAGCTCAGCTGGATAAGCTGGCAGAGGATTTTTTTGGAATTAGAACACTTTGTAAAATAGAGGTGAGTTGAATGGATAAAGACTTAACAGTATCCCAGCTCGATCGGCAGAACATTTTGAATAATGATCTTGCTATTGCTGAGATTCAAAAACAAACGCGTATTCAGGGCATATACTTTGAAGATAAGTTGTGCTTTACGAAAAGTATGGTTGCTACATACTTTGAAGTGGAGCTTAGAACAGTAGAAAGATATGTAAGCGAAAATCAGGAAGAGATTTCTGGCAATGGATATGAGGTATTAAAAGGCAAGAGACTGAAGGAATTCCTTGCTTGTGTTAGCGAGCAGGATGTTCCCGACATAAATGTCGGGAACATCAGTAACCGAACACCGCAGTTAGCTATTTTTGATTTCAGATCATTTCTAAATCTTGCAATGCTTCTAGTAGAAAGCCCAACAGCAAAGAGCTTAAGGCAAGTAATGCTCGATATCGTCATTGATTTCATCAATCAAAAGGCTGGTGGCGCTACTAAATACATCAACCAAAGGGATAGCGATTTTATAGGTGCTTTCCTTCAGGAGGAGAATTACAGAAAAGAATTTACTGATGCTCTTCGAGATTATGTTGATATGGGAAATGCCAAATACGGAATATACACGGATAAGATTTATCAAAGCATATTCCGGGAGAAAGCCAGAGAATATAAGCAAATTCTAAAACTATCTTCAAAAGATAGAGTGAGGGATACGTTCTACTCAGAAATACTTACACTTATTGCCTCGTATGAATGCGGACTTGCAGAGCTAATCAAACAGCAATCGGAGAAACTGGGAAGAAAGCTCAACAACTGGGAATTGTCTGATTTGTTTAAAGCATTTGAGTCTTTGCCTTTATGGAAGCCTCTTATTATTCAGGCAAGAACTAAAATGGCAAGTAGAGATATGGCATTGAGAGATGCATTCCACTATCAGTTAGAAGAATATATAAAGCCTCTTGAAAAGGAAGAATACGAACGTTTTCTCGGAGCTGCTGGAGATGAACTAGAAAAATTGATGTCGGAGAACCAAGATGTACTCAAGCGCTTGAAGGAGAGTGAATAATGGATAGGTTTATTTATATAACTCCCGAACAAGCCAAAATTACTCACGAGAAAACCATTCAGTACAGTGGTGGAGGAACTTTAGAGGAACTTGATTTTGGGAAATTAGAGAGCGTTCTTTATAACATACAAAATGATGATTGGTATCCGACATTTGTAGACAAATTGACGCATCTTTTTTTCTGCACCTGCCAGTTTCATAGTTTTGCCGATGGGAATAAGCGACTTGCGATTACGCTGTCTACTCTGTTTCTTTTACTCAACGGTTATTTATCAATAGCTGAGACCTTTTTAGCAAAGACGGAAAACATTAGTTTAAATGTAGCCGCCAGTAAGATAGATAAGGAATTACTGCACAAAATAATGGAAGCCATTATGAATGGAAGTTATGATGAGGATGAAGCATTAAAACTGGAAATCTACAATGCAATTAACAGAGAACTATGACAGCTATATAGCGGCCTCCGGCGATGAACCGGGAGCCGCTATTTTCATGTCAGTCTTTTTTATAAAAATTGGTCTCATACCCATCGGCGCGGAGCAGGATGTCCGGCATCCAGTCCGGAGATCTGCCCATCTGCTTACAGATCACATTCAGGTCAACATCAGGGCTGCATTCGATGATCAGCTCATCATGAACGTGACCGACGATGAAGCAGTGCCGGAGTGTTTTCATGGTGTAGCAGAGGATATCGCGGCTGACGGCCTGGACGATGTTTTCCACGAACTTCGGACCGTAGGATTCGATACGTTCCCATTTCTTTGTAGATCCAACACCTTCATAGGTGACGGATTCGCCGCCATATTGGTTTTCTCCGATACGTGGTTTCACGTAGGAGAGCAGGCGGTCTGAGGGAAGCTTGATGAAGAGCATGCCGCTTTTATAAAAGAAGCGGATCCCACGTACTTCCGTCTGGATGCGCTGCGTGATGGCGGTTTTGACGGCACGGTCGATGTCCCACCAGAAAGCCGTGATCATTGGATTGGAGTTTCGCCAGGAGTTGACCAGCGGCTGGAGCTCTTCTTCGGTCAGCCCCATTTCCAAGGCTCCCATTGATTTCAGGGCACCAACGCTGCCACCGTATCCGAGAGCCAATTCTGCGATTTTACCCTTCTGACGGAGATGACCGTTGATCCCATGCTTTTCAACCGGAACACCAAACATTTGACTGGCAGAGGCACAGTAGATATCTTTTCCTTCTGCAAAGACCTTGGAACGCCAGGTTTCACCGGCAAGGTAGGCCAGCACTCTGGCTTCGATGGCTGAGAAGTCACTGACGATGAATTTATATCCGGGACGGGGCACAAAGGCTGTCCGGATTAGTTGTGACAGTGTATCTGGGATATCATCATAGAGCAGATGTAGTGCATCGTAATCGCCAGCTTTCACAATGGCTCTGGCTTCTGCAAGATCCGGCATGTGGTTCTGCGGAAGGTTCTGTAACTGGATCAGCCTGCCTGCCCATCTGCCGGAGCGGTTGGCTCCGTAGAACTGGAACATACCGTGGGCTCTGCCGTCTTTGCAGACAGCATTCTGCATGGCCTGGTATTTCTTCACGGAGGATTTTGCCAGCTGCAGGCGGAGTCGGAGGGCCTCTTCCACCTGACCGTCGGTATCATTGATCAGTTTTGCCACATCCTTCTTTCCGAGTGATTCTGCTTCCACACCGTTTTCAGAGAGCCAGGCTTTCATCTGCATCACACTGTTCGGGTTCTCTACGCCGGTGATATCCTGCATTGTTTCGGAGAGGGTAGCCTTTGAGCGTTCATCAAAGGTGATGGCGTTCTTCACCACATCCATATCCAGAGAGATACCTCTGTCGTTGATCTCCTGATCGAGATGATATTCCTCCCAGATGAAGTCCGGGACAGGGTATTTCGACAGTCGCTTCTGTATCGCCATTTCTACTTCCACATCGCGTTTATTGTAGGATTTGAAGAGAGACCACTTCTCCGGATCATGCTCAGGAAAATTTCGGGTGCGTCCGCCATTACTCTTGGTCGGTTTGCATGGAGTACAGAAGTAACGGATCAGGTCTTTGCCTTCTTTCAGCTTCTGATCCTGCAGCTTCAGGACGGCTCCGACGCCTTCCAGAGAGAGCGGCAGTCCCATATAGGCTGACCAGATCATAGTGCATTTCCAGGATGCCGGATCCAGATACTGGCCGGCCGGATCCTCCGGGATACTGTAGCCGGTGAAGTATTCCGGGCGATGCTTCTTCAGCCAGTTGGAGAGACAGATGCGTTCAAAGGAAGCATTGAAAGCCCACTTGGTTACATTCTCATCAGATAATGCTGCAAGGATCTCTTCCGGGATAGTATCGCCGCAGGCAAGGTCATAGACCGTGACTGGTCCACCATCCATTGAGACTCCGAAGAGCAGTATCTCAAATTCATCAGACTCAGCGTACTTGTACGCACCACACTTGGTGATGTTCACGTCGCTGTAAGTCTCTAAGTCGATTGACATTTCTTTCATCATCATTGTCCTTTCCATGAAAAGAGAAGCGGCAGATCTTGCCTGCCGCCTCCCGTCTGTTTAACGTCTTTCTTCCAGCATCTTCTGGTATCTGAGCTCTGCTTCCTTGCGTTCCAGCTCATCCTTTGCCTTCTTGCGTTCATATTCTTCTTTGTCCTGCTGCTTTATCTGAAGCATAAAGCGGATGCCGTAGATAACGCCGATCAGGAAAGCCAGTATAAGGCCGCAGCTGAAGATGTTACCGATAAGAGTTACTACACTGTTTGCAAATTCCATGATATTTACCTCATTCTTTCTGTAGATTGTCGCAGGCAGCGGCGGTATTGCCGCCACCTGCATTGGTTGTCAGGTTAGTCGAGGAAGTCATCCTCATCGTCTGCCGTTGCAAAGTCATCCTCAGCTCTGGACTTGCCTCCGAGAGGTTCACCGTCGCGGATCTTCTGAAGATTGTTCAGACCGCAGGCGATACCCTTGTTGCCGTTGCTGTTGAAGGCGTACAGGTTGATGCTGGCTCTGCCGTACACGCCGGAGTATACTTCGGAGCGTTCCAGAATCGGCTGTCTGTCCGCATCCACGATGCCGGGAGCCGTTGCACTGTTGGCGTTGATGAAGCATGCATTCTTGTAAGCCTCATCATCCGGTCTCTCCAGATCACCGTCACGGAGAGGTGTCTTGATGGCAGAGAGAGCAGGAACGGACTTGCCGTTGCCCTTCAGCTTACTCTGGCCTTCCTCATAAGCTGCCTGAATGGCTGCCTTGATCTTGGCAACTGTAGCGGTATCGGACTTCGGAATGATGAGTGATACGCTGTACTTCGGAGCGCCGCCGTTGATGCTCTTCGGATCCCAGACATTCGCATAGCTCCATCTGGTGTTTACGCCTGTGATTACCTTTGTCGGAATTGTTACTTTGTTTGCCATGATTTTTTCCTCCTTATTCTTCGCTAAAATCATCTTTGGCTGTGTTCAGTGCCGGTCGTTTGTCTGACTCCGGCACAAGTGTCGGTTTGCCCTGCGGCTTTGTGATGAAGCCGGACAGGAGTTCGTTGAACTTCTTCTTACCGAGAAGAGAAGTCATTGCTGTGATTCCCAGAAGCTTCTTTTCATAAGGATTGAAGCCGGCAGCCTCCACCGTGGATGCGACTGCATTCTCATCGGAGTATTTGCGGTTCGATTTGCCTTCTACGACTTTGAAGCCGGGATACTCTACGCCGCTGAGAGCCTGCTGGAGTGCGTATTCCTTGATGTCATTTGCCCAGGCGACCAGATCATCGATCCGGGGAAGGATGGCAGCGATTTCTGCTTCATCCAGATTGGGCGGCATCTCGAAGTCATACTGTGCAAGCTCCAGGTTGTGTTCGGCACGCTTACGACAGGTTGCCTTTGCTTTGCAGAACTGGCAGTGGTCTCCGGCGTTGAATTCGCCTTCGCCGTTGTAAGCCAGAGCAGCGGTGGGCTTTAAGGTTTCCTCTGCCCATTTCATCAGATCGTCTCTGCTGATCTCATAGGTACTGATGTTGTCCCGGCGGGGCTGGAAGATCGTCATGCGGATGGTCTGGATGCTGTAGAGATATTCGTAGGTATCCAGAGCGCCTAAGGCGTAACACATCATCTGCGGATTCTCTTCGGCATCCACCAGGACACCGAGACCGTATTTGAAATCGATGATATGCAGCACATCGTCCGCAATGATCACGCAGTCGCCGGTTCCGAAGCCTTCCGGTACCCACTTGGAGAAGTCCAGCTTTTCCTCAATCAGGATCAGCGGGTCGGAGCAGTGTGTCTTTGCTTCTTCAATCTGCTCTGCGACGTAGGCTGCATACTGATCGGTACAGTCGTCCATCTCCGTATCGAACCAGGTCAGGTTCTCAGTCGGATCCTCAGGACTCCTTCCCAGAAGCTTCTCCACCTTGTATTCGCAGAGTGCGTGTGCATCGGTTCCCTGCTGGGCATATGGACTGCCGCTGTCATTGATGCCGGCACACAGCTTTGCGCTGGGCGGGCAGGCGAGCCATCTGTGGCTTGCGGAGGCGGAAAGATACGCATGCTTAGGCAGCAGTTAATCCTTCCACCTCTCTGACAAGCGCCGCGTAGTCCTTCGGATCCACATTGGTAAGGCTGCCTCCGTTGCCGTACTTCTGAACGATCGCTTTGACATCTGCTTTGAAGCGGCCTTCTGCTTCGTTTGCTTTCTTTGCCAGGATGCCTCTGACTTCTTCCTTGGAATACTGCTTTTCGGCAGGTGCTTCCGCAGGAGCGGGCTCCTGTTTCTTGGTCTTCTTCTCAGGCTTTGCCGGGGTTGCCTCTTCGGTTCCTGAATAGAATTTCTTCAAAGCTCTGCCGGTCTCTGCCAGGATTTCTCCGCAGCTGATCAGGTTATCAATCATGGCGGAGAGTTCACTCATTTTGCTCATGTTGGCTTTCTCCCTTCTGTTCATTCTGTAGTTTTCTTGCGAGCCGCTTGGCTACGACGCTGATGGCGATCAGAACATCGATGAGTTCTTCGTCTGTTCCGTCGAGTCCGGCGGTTTTTTCAATGGATTCTTTCTGCATCTGCAGCACCTTCCTTTCCGAATGGCTTCCTGCCGTTCTACCTCTTAAAGTTCCCTGGGCTTTCGCTATTCCGATGATTTTGAAAATTTCTTTTCGCATCGCCGGAGCTCTTCCCCGTACACCACATAAAGTTCCCTGCGGCAGGTGGATTCCGATGGGATCTGCAAAAAGGTGCAGGTCGATTTCGCCATATAAAGGGAAGCGATTCGGAAAATGAAAAAAGTTCCACGATTCATCGGAATGGTGGTGAGCCAGGGAACTTTAAGGAGTGGAAAGCCGTAGGGGCTTTACTACTTTTTACAGGAGGTTTGCTTATGCGCTTAGTGTTGCAGACGGCCAATGTGGTCTCAGACGCGAAGAACTGCCTGTACCCGAATCGGGTGGAAGCGGGGAACGCGGCGGAACTGCAGGAAGCCATCAAGAAGGACCATGTGTGCGGTGAATATAAGAAGAAATACCGCAGCAAGGAAAACTTCATCCGTTCCAATGTAGCGGTCATGGACTGTGACAATGATCACTCCGAGGATCCGGAAGAATGGATCACGCCGGAGAAGATGGAAGAGCTGTTCGGGGATTATTCCTATGCAATAGCGTTCAGCCGCAACCACATGAAGGTGAAGGACGGCAAGTCCGCGAGACCGAGGTTCCATGTTTATTTCCAAATCGAAGAGATTACAGATGAGAAGGTATACGCCGGTCTGAAGATCGCCATCCAGAAGCAGTACACGTTTTTCGATGATAATGCGCTGGATGCAGCAAGGTTCATCTTCGGCGCGGATACCGGAGAAGTGATCTGGCATGAAGGCTGGATGACGATCGATGAGGAGATCAGCCCGATTGTGGAGACGGATGAGCCTGAGAAGCAGGAGGGCACGAGCTCCGGTCCGATTCTTCAGGGAAGCCGCAATAACACCATGAGCCGGTTCGCGTCCAGGATCCTTAAGAGGTATGGCGATACGGAAAAGGCTCATGTGGCATTCATGGAACATGCGGAGAAATGCGATCCGCCGCTTCCTGAGGCAGAGCTGAACACCATATGGAACAGTGCCGTGAGGTTCTTCAATAAGAAGATTTCTTCCTCTGACGGGTATGTGCCGCCCGATCAGTACAATGCCGATTTCAGCGATGCGTCCCTGAAGCCGGAGGACTATTCGGATATCGGGCAGGCGAAGGTACTGGTGCAGGAATACGGCAGTGAGCTTAGGTTCTCAGCGGCTACGGATTATCTCAGATATGACGGTGAACGCTGGGTGGAGGATGTGCAGCTGGCCATCGGTGCGATTGAAGAATTCCTTGATCTGCAGCTGGTCGATGCTCAGCAGGATAAGGAAGATGCGGAAAAGGCTTTGGTCGATGCCGGAATACCGGAACCGATCGTAAAGAACGGATCGAAAGCTGTGGCCAAGGAAGTCACGCCGGATCAGATGCCGCTTCTGTATGCGCTCATGGCAGCGGAGACTTATCTGAAGTTTGTACTGAAGAGGCGTGATTACAAGTACATCATTTCCACCGGGAATGCTGCGAAGCCGATGATCGGGATCGACGTGAACGACCTGGACAAGAATGAGTTCCTGATCAATACGCCGGTTGCCACCTATGACCTGAAGAAGGGACTGACCGGAGAGCAGCCGCATGATCCGAGAGATTTGATCACGAAGATCACGACCTGTGCTCCGGGTGAGGACGGTAAGCAGTTGTGGCTGGATGCCTTGGAACTTTTCTTCTGCAAGGATCAGCAGCTGATCGATTATGTGCAGCTGGTGGTCGGAATGGCGGCGATCGGGAAAGTCTATCAGGAGCACATGATCATTGCCTATGGCGGCGGTGCCAACGGTAAATCGACATTCTGGAACACGATCTTCCGGGTCCTGGGCGATTACGCCGGGAAGCTGTCTGCAGAAGCCCTGACCATGAACTGCAAGAGGAATATCAAGCCGGAGATGGCGGAGCTGAAAGGCCGCAGGCTCATCATTTCTTCCGAGATGGAGGAAGGCATGAGGCTGAATACAGCGACGGTAAAGCAGCTTTGCTCTACGGATGAGATCCAAGCAGAGAAGAAGTATAAGGCTCCGTTCCACTTTGTTCCGTCACATACGCTGGTGCTGTACACGAATCACCTGCCGAAGGTCGGTGCCAATGATGACGGTATCTGGAGAAGGCTGATCGTGATTCCCTTCAATGCGAAGATCACCGGGAAGAATGACATCAAGAATTATGCGGATTACCTGTACGACCACGCCGGTTCCTTCATCATGAGCTGGATCATTGAAGGGGCGAAGAAGGCAGTGGAGATGGATTTCAAGGTGCCGCTGCCGAAGATCGTGGAGGATGCGATTGAGGCATATCGCGAGGACAACGACTGGATGGGACATTTCCTGGCGGACTGCTGTGATATCGATAAGGATGCTTCGGAGAAGTCCGGGGAGCTGTATCAGGCATACAGGGCGTACTGTCTGCAGAAGGGCGAGTTTACCAGAAGCACAACGGACTTCTATTCAGCGATCGAAAAGGCAGGTTTTGTCAGACGCAAGACACGCTCCGGAATCATGGTTCATGGTCTGAGTCTGAAGGAGGGACAGGACTTCCTGGACTGATGTGCAGGTCATGAAGGTCGATAGAGTAACTGTTTTCAGAATGGTGAACTGTCAGAAACGTTGATTTTAAGCCATTGTGCAGGTCGTGAAGGTCTACTACTAAAAGTCCTATAAGAGAGTTTTTTGAAAATGCCTTAAAGGGAGTTTACGGGATGACTTTCACGACCTGCACACCTGAAAACTTTGATGGAGGTTAGCGATGCGTGAAAAGGTCATAGAGCAGAAGCTGGTCGCTGAGGTGAAAAAGCGCGGCGGTATCTGTCCGAAGTGGGTATCCCCAGGATTTGATGGGATGCCCGACCGGATTGTCTTGCTGCCGGGCAGGCACTTCGGACTGGTGGAGGTCAAGGCTCCGGGTGAACGTCCGAGACCGCTGCAGGTTTCACGGCACCGGCTTCTGATGAGATTAGGCTTCCGGGTTTATGTACTGGACGATCCGGAGCAGATTGGAGGGATTCTGGATGAAATACAATCCACATGATTATCAGATATATGCGATCAATTTCATAAAAGAGCATCCCATAGCTGCAATCCTGCTGGACATGGGCATGGGCAAGACCAGTATCGTACTGGCAGCACTCAATGACTTAATGTTTGACAGCTTTGAGGTGACGAAGGTGCTGATCATAGCGCCGCTTCGAGTGGCGAAGCATACATGGTCTGCAGAAATACAGAAATGGGATCAGCTGCGTGGGCTTCGATATTCCATAGCAGTCGGTACTGCAGCAGAGAGGATGAAGGCGCTTCAGGCGGATGCAGACATTTACATCATCAACAGGGAGAACGTTCCCTGGCTGATCGAGAAGAGCGGACTGCCGTTTGACTACGATATGGTGGTGATCGATGAGCTGTCATCCTTTAAAAACTGGCAGGCTAAAAGATTCAAGGCACTTATGAAGGTAAGACCAAGAGTGAAAAGAATCGTGGGTTTGACCGGTACGCCTTCAAGCAATGGTTTGATGGATCTCTTTGCAGAATACAAGGTGTTGGACATGGGAGAACGCCTTGGAAGATTTATCAGCCAGTACAGGGTCGAATACTTTGTGCCCGATCAGACGAACGGTCCGATTGTTTACAGCTATCGGCTCAGGAAGGGTGCTGACAAGAGGATTTATGACAGAATCTCCGATATCACGATTTCCATGAAGGGAACCGATCACCTGCAGATGCCGGAACTGATCAACTCTGAATATCCGGTATATCTGGACGTGGATGAACGTGAGAAGTATGAGGCGATGGCGAGCGACCTGGTGATCAATCTTCCGGGCGGTGAAGTGACGGCTGCCAATGCTGCAACGCTTTCCGGAAAGCTGACACAGATGGCCAACGGTGCTGTCTATTCCGATGCCGGCGGTATCGAGTTCATTCACGATAAGAAGCTGGATGCTTTGGAGGATATCATCGAGGCTGCAAATGGAAAGAGCATTCTGGTGGCGTATTGGTACAAGCATGATCTGACAAGGATCATCGACAGGTTGGAAGCCCTGAGTGTGAAGTACGGAAAGCTGGATTCGGATCAGAGCATTGAGGATTGGAATGCAGGAAGACTGGAGGTGGGACTGATACATCCGGCTTCTGCAGGACACGGACTGAATCTTCAGAGCGGCGGTAATACTTTGGTGTGGTTCGGGATGATATGGAGCCTGGAACTTTATCAGCAGACGGTGGCCAGGCTTTGGAGACAGGGACAGGAATCCGGGACAGTCGTGGTGCAGCATATTATTACAGCCGATTCGATTGATGAGCGAATCATGAAGGCGCTTCACGCAAAGGGCAATACGCAGGCCAGACTGATCGATGCCGTGAAAGCGGAGGTAAGTGCCTATGGCAGGAAATAAAAATCTGGCAGAAGATCCGTATGAGCGATTGGCGAATGCAATTATTCTGCAGGCAGTTGCTGATTACAGGGTGGCGCTGAAGAAGATCAAAGCACATCCGAAGGATCGAAAAGCAATAGATGAGGCCTTGGAGATTGAGAGGTTCTTTCGTTCCGGCTGGTACAACCAGCTGACAAGCGTGGACGGGGAATACCTGATCAAGAGGCTTCAGGACGAAGTGAGACAATCAGAGTCAATCCGAGGGAGAAAAAAATCCAATCGGAGGTAGCTTATGAACAGACATCAGCAGGAAGCCAAGAAATATTTATCACAAGCCTTCGGGTTGAACCAGCGGATCGAGAGCAAGCTAGGACAGATCGAGGATCTTCATGACCTGGCCACCAAAGCAACGGTGACATATTCGGATATGCCGAAGAGCCCGAACAGGGATGGTTCCAAGATGGAAGATGCCATTATCAAGATCATAGACCTGGAGAATGAGATCAATCAGGATATGATGAAGCTCGTGGAACTGAAGAAGGATATCATCCGCAGGATCAAAGCTGTGGAGAGTGCGGAGCTTCAAACAATACTGGAACTGCGGTACCTGTCCTATATGAGGTGGGAAGAGATCGCTATTGAGCTTGGTTACGGTATCGATAATGTATTCCGACTTCACAGGAATGCTCTGGATGAAATAACGATTCCGGAAACAATACAGTAAAATCAAGTTCGGTACAGTAAGCCTATGTGATAATGTTAAACTGGCAAAAGCGAAAGATGAGAGAGCCGTTGCGGAGCAAAATACCGTAGCGGCTTTTTCTATGGGAAAGAAGGTGGAATGATGCCAAGGAAACCGAAGCATCCATGCTCTTATCCCGGATGCCCGAAGCTGACAGACAAAAGGTTCTGTGAAGAGCATGAGAAGCTGAGCAACAGCAATTATGAGAAGTACGGCAGAGATAAATCTACGAAGAAGAGATATGGTCGTGCATGGAAGAGGATCCGTGACAAGTATGCTGCGGAGCATCCCTTCTGCGAGCTGTGTTTTGAACGTGGAATTATCGTGCCCACTGAAGAGATCCACCACAAGCTGCCTCTGAGTGAAGGTGGTACGCACGATCGTAGTAACCTGATCGCGCTGTGCAAGTCGTGTCACTCAACCATACACGCGAAGAGAGGGGACTACTGGGGAAACCATCGCGGGTAGGGGCGGGTGAAATCTCTACAGGTATGGCTCCCAGGGAACGGCGCGGGGGTGTCACGCACAAAAAGGAGAAATCAAACGGGGAATTATCCCCTGCCGGCAGAGAATCCGGTGGAAAAGCAGTTCAAACGGAGCTTGCGAGGACGAGGAGGTGAGGAACATGGCCAAAGATGGAACGATGCGCGGCGGTGCCAGGGTTGGTTCCGGAAGGAAATCCAAGGCATTGACGGAAAAGATCGGCAGCGGGCTGGCGGCATCGGTCATTGAACTTCCGGAGCCGGAAGAGATCAGCGGCGAGGACGTGCCTCCGGTGAAGGAGTTTTTGAAGGCGGCACAGAAAAGCGGCATTGATCTCTGCGCGGAGGATGTGTTCAAGTCTACCTTCCTCTGGCTGAAGGAGCGGGGCTGTGACCGGCTGGTGAATACGCAGCTGATCGAGCAGTACGCCATGTCAGTGTCCAGGTGGGTGCAGTGCGAGACCTGTATCTCAGAGTATGGTTTTCTGGCGAAGCATCCGACCACAGGGGCGGCAATCACTTCTCCGTATGTGACCATGAGCCAGAATTATTTGAAGCAGGTAAACCAGTGCTGGTACCAGATCTATCAGATCGTGAAGGAAAACTGCTCCGTGGAGTACGGCGGCGCCAATCCCCACGATGACCTGATGGAGCATCTGCTGTCGGCAAGGAAACGGAGTTAGGAGGATATGGATGGAGTATGTAAGAAAAAAGCTTTCAGAGTTGAAGCCCTATGAGAATAATCCGAGAATCAATGATGAGGCGGTGGACGATGTTGCGGAGAGCATCCGGCAGTGTTCCTACATCGCACCGATCATCATTGATGAGGATGGTGTGATCCTTGCCGGACACACCAGATATAAGGCGTTGAAGAAGCTGGGGTATCAGGAGTGTGAAGTGGTCATCGCTTCCGACCTGACGGAAGCGCAGAAGAAAAAGTACCGGCTGTATGATAATAAGACAGCGGAGTTTGCTTCCTGGGATCAGAGGAAGCTGAGCACAGAATTGTGTGATGTGGATTTTCAGGGATACGATTTTGGACAGCCGGAAACGGCTCTTCCGGATGAGGAAGCGTCCGGCCCGAAGGTGATGACATGCCCCTGCTGCGGGGAGGTGTTCGAGGTATGAAGCTGGAAAAACTGAAAATATCGGAGATCACTCCGTATGAGAATAATCCGAGAAAAAACGATGGAGCGGTGAATGCGGTTGCGGAGAGCATCCGGCAATGCTCCTATATCACGCCGATCATTGTGGATGAGAACCATGTGATCATTGCCGGCCATACCAGATATAAAGCCTTGATGGCCTTGGGAGAGTCAGAAGCAGAATGTCTGGTCTGTGACGTTCTGACAGAGGAACAGAAAAAGAAATACCGTTTCCTGGACAACAAGACAGGCGAGAAGGCGGCCTGGGATTTGATGAAGTTGGAAGTCGAACTGGAAGGACTGGATCTGGAGGGATTCGACTTTTTTGGCATGGCGGTGGATATTCCTTTCGGTGATGCAGGCGGCAGTTCGGAGAAAGAGCTGGCCGGCAGCACGGAGATTGATGCGGAGGTGTTTGGGGATGAAGAGTTCAAATATGAGTGCCCGAAATGTGGTTTCCGGTTCAACTGAGTTTCCCTGGAAGTGGAAGCTGGAGGATTTAAAGCAGAGACCGAAGCATGGGCACACGGTATTATCCTGCTTTTCCTGCGGAGGCGGATCCTCTATGGGCTACAAGCTGGCGGGATTTGATGTGATCGGGAACTGTGAGATCGATCCGGATATGATGAAGGTGTATAAGACCAACCATCATCCGAGGTACAGCTTCCTGATGGATATCCGGGACTTTGTAAAGCTGCCGGATCATGAGATTCCGGAGGAACTGTTCCATCTGGATGTGTTGGATGGTTCGCCGCCCTGTTCCGTGTTTTCCACAGCCGGAGTAAGGGAAGAAGGTTGGAACACGGAAAAGGTATTCCGGGAAGGGCAGGCAAAGCAGCGGCTGGATGACCTGTTTCTTTATTTTATCGCGGCAGCGAAGCGGCTGCAGCCGAAGGTTGTGATCGCCGAGAATGTGAAGGGAATCATCGTCGGAAATGCAAAGGGCTGGGTCAATCAGATCGTGAAAGGATTTGACGATGCCGGTTATGCAGTGCAGATTTTCCTCTTCAATGCGGCGAGGATGGGCGTGCCTCAGAAAAGGGAGCGCGTCTTTTTTATTGCCCACCGGAAAGATTTGAAGTATCCGAAGTTATTCATGAGCTTCCACTCAAAACCGATTCCGTTTGGGGAGGTTCGGGAACCTTATGGAAAGCCGATGGATGAGAACAGCCTTCAGGCAAAGCTTCTGAAATACCGGATTCCGACAGACCGCTGTATCGCTGATATCAATGAACGGGTGCGGAAGGTGAAGAACAACGGGTTTTCCACCCCGATCAACAGGGATGAGGAACCGGTGCAGACTATTGTTTCCGGCAGCAGCCTTTACCGGATGTGCGACGGCCTGCTGATGACAGATAAGGATATCATCAGCTGCCAGACCTTCCCGCAGGATTATGATTTTATGGGCCAGAGCGTCCAGTACATCTGCGGGATGAGCGTGCCGCGGTGATGATGGCGAAGATCTCCGAGCAGGTGTACCGGCAGTGGCTGAAAGGCGGTGATGGGGATGAAGATGCGGAAACTGAAAAAGTATAAACCGACCAGGTTCCGGGCGAAGGATTCTGTTTACGATAAGGATGCGGCAGATTTTGCCGTGAACTTTATTGAGTGCCTGTGCCATACCAAAGGCACCTGGGCCGGGAAGCCCTTTGAACTGATCGACTGGCAGGAGCAGATCATCCGGGATGTGTTTGGTACCATCAAGCCGAACGGCTACCGGCAGTTTAATACCGCGTACATTGAGATTCCCAAGAAGCAGGGAAAATCGGAACTGGCCGCGGCGGTGGCCCTCCTGCTCTGCTGCGGAGACGGTGAGGAACGGGCGGAAGTGTATGGCTGCGCCGCGGACCGGCAGCAGGCGTCCATTGTTTTTGAAGTGGCGGCGGATATGGTGCGGATGTGCCCGGCCCTCAATAAGAGGGTGAAGATCCTGGCTTCCCAGAAGCGGATCATCTATCAGCCGACCAACAGTTTTTATCAGGTGCTGTCCGCGGAGGCTTACAGCAAGCATGGGTTCAACATTCACGGCGTGGTCTTTGATGAACTGCATACCCAGCCGAACCGGAAGCTGTTTGATGTCATGACAAAAGGCAGCGGTGACGCCAGGATGCAGCCTTTGTATTTTCTGATTACCACAGCCGGGACGGATACCAATTCCATCTGCTATGAGACGCATCAGAAGGCAAAGGATATTCTGGAGGGCAGGAAGATCGATCCAACGTTCTATCCGGTGATCTATGGGGCGGATGAGAGCGATGACTGGACGGACCCGAAGGTCTGGAAGAAGGCCAACCCTTCCCTGGATATCACGGTGGGAATCGATAAGGTGAAAGCGGCCTGCGAGTCTGCCAAACAGAATCCGGGGGAAGAGAATTCCTTCCGGCAGCTGCGGCTGAACCAGTGGGTGAAGCAGGCGGTGCGCTGGATGCCGATGGAAAAATGGGATCAGTGTGCTTTTGCGGTCAATGAAGAGGAACTGGAAGGGCGTGTCTGCTACGGCGGCCTGGACCTTTCTTCTACTACAGACATTACAGCTTTTGTGCTGGTGTTTCCGCCATTGGATGAGACGGATAAGTTCCAGCTGCTTCCGTATTTCTGGATCCCGGAGGAAACACTGGATCTGCGGGTACGGAGGGATCATGTTCCTTATGATGTGTGGGAGCGGCAGGGATTTCTGCAGACTACAGAAGGAAATGTGGTGCATTACGGATATATTGAAAAATTCATTGAGTGTCTGGGGGAACGGTTCAACATCCGGGAGATCGCCTTTGACCGGTGGGGCGCGGTGCAGATGGTACAGAACCTGGAGGGCATGGGCTTTACTGTAGTTCCCTTCGGGCAGGGATTTAAGGATATGAGTCCCCCGACCAAAGAATTGATGAAGCTGACGCTGGAGCAGAGGCTTGCCCATGGCGGGCATCCGGTGCTGCGGTGGATGATGGACAACATCTTTATCCGGACCGATCCGGCAGGGAATATCAAGGCGGATAAGGAGAAGTCTACGGAGAAGATCGACGGCGCGATTGCGGCGATCATGGGTCTGGACCGGGCGATCCGGTGCGGGAATGATACAAAGGAATCTGTTTACGATACCAGAGGACTGCTGGTGTTTTGACAGGATCAGGAGGTTTTCATGGGAATTTTAAGTTTGTTTGGATTTGGAAGGAGCAGGGATAAGCCGGAGAACCGGACATCCGGCAGCAGTTACAGCTTTTTCCTGGGAAATTCAACTTCCGGGAAGCGGGTGAATGAACGGACGGCCATGCAGATGACGGCAGTGTATTCCTGCGTGAGGATCCTGTCGGAGGCGGTGGCCAGCCTGCCCCTGCAGTTTTACCGGTATACCGATGACGGCGGGAAGGAAAAAGCGGTAGACCATCCCCTTTATTTCCTGCTCCATGATGAGCCGAACCCGGAGATGACTTCTTTCGTGTTCCGGGAAACGCTGATGACGCACCTGCTTTTGTGGGGCAACGCCTACGCCCAGATCATCCGGAACGGAAGGGGCGAGGTGATCGCCCTGTACCCGCTGATGGCGGACCGGATGTATGTGGACCGGGATGAAAAAGGACAGCTGTATTATGAATACACCTTAAGCTCTGATGACGCGCCGACCATGAAGGGTTCCGTGGTGCGGCTTTCCCCATATGAGGTGCTGCATATTCCGGGACTTGGATTTGACGGGCTGGTCGGTTATTCACCGATTGCAATGGCGAAGAATGCTATCGGCATGGCGATGGCCTGTGAGGAATACGGGGCGAAGTTTTTTGCCAACGGAGCGGCGCCTTCCGGAGTGCTGGAGCATCCGGGGACGATAAAAGATCCCAGCCGGGTGAGGGAAAGCTGGCAGGCTACCTTTGGAGGCAGTGGGAACGCCAACAAGGTGGCGGTGCTGGAAGAAGGGATGAAGTACACGCCGATCTCCATCTCTCCGGAGCAGGCACAGTTCCTGGAGACGAGGAAGTTCCAACTGGATGAGATCGCAAGAATCTTCCGGGTGCCGCCTCACATGATCGGCGATCTGGAGAAGAGCAGCTTTAACAACATCGAGCAGCAGTCTTTGGAGTTTGTGAAGTACACGCTGGATCCCTGGGTGTCCCGGTGGGAGCAGTCCATGGTGCGTTCCCTTCTGACCAGGGAGGAAAAGTCGCAGTATTTCATTAAGTTCAACGTGGACGGCCTTCTGCGGGGCGATTACCAGAGTCGGATGAACGGCTATGCCACGGCAAGGCAGAACGGCTGGATGAGCGCCAATGACATCCGGGAACTGGAAAATCTGGACCGGATCCCGGCGGAGGAAGGCGGCGATCTGTATCTGATCAACGGTAACATGACGAAGCTGCAGGATGCCGGCTTGTTCGCGGCGGGCTATGACAGCGGAAAGGAGGAGGATTTGGATGAAGAAGTTTTGGAACTGGAAAAGCAGGAGGATCAGGGACCAGGCTTCCGGCGAAGAGGTGGTTGAGAGGGTGCTTTTCCTGAATGGGACGATTGCGGAAGAGAGCTGGTATGACGATGAGGTCACGCCGGCTCTTTTTAAAGAGGAACTGATGGCAGGAAGCGGAAACATCACTGTTTGGATCAACAGTCCGGGTGGCGATTGTGTGGCGGCTGCCCAGATTTACAACATGCTGATGGATTATCCCCATGATGTGACCGTGAAGATTGACGGCATTGCCGCCTCTGCGGCAAGTGTGATTGCTATGGCAGGCACCAAGGTGCTGATCTCTCCGGTGGGGATGCTGATGATCCATAATCCGGCTACCATTGCCTGGGGTGATTCGGCGGAGATGCAGAAGGCCATTGAAATGCTTGGAAGCGTGAAGGATTCCATCATCAATGCCTATGAGATCAAGACCGGGTTATCCAGGACGAAGCTGTCCCACATGATGGATGCGGAGACCTGGATGGATGCCCATAAGGCGGTGGAGCTTGGATTTGCCGATGGAATCCTGGAACGGGCTGAGACACCGGAGGATATGGAGGCGCCGGAGGTCACTATGCTGTATTCCAAGGCGGCTGTGAGGGGTTCCCTGATGGATAAGATTGCCGCTAAGTGTGTCACTCGTAAGAAACCGGCAGAGCCGGATACGGGCCGTACCGTGGATGAACTGATGGAACGGCTGAACCTTTTAAAACGATAGGAGGATTTTGATTATGACGATTTTAGAGCTTAGAGAAAAGAGAGCAAAGGCGTGGGAAGCGGCGAAGGCATTCCTGGATTCCCACAGAAATGAGAAGGGTGTGCTGTCCGCAGAGGACGACGCTTCTTACAGCAGGATGGAACAGGAGATCACGGATCTGGGGAAGGAGATTTCCAGACTGGAGCGTCAGGAAGCCTTTGAAAAGGAACTGTCCCAGCCGGTGAACATGCCACTGATCGGACGTCCGGCTGCGGGAAGCCTGGGAAAGGAAAAGACCGGGCGTGCTTCGGATGAGTACCGCCAGAACTTCTGGAACATGATGCGTTCCAAGACTCCCATGCCCCAGGTGGTCAATGCCCTGCAGATCGGCACGGACTCCGAGGGCGGGTATCTCGTACCGGATGAGTACGAGCGTACCCTGGTAGAGGCGCTAGAGGAAGAGAACGTGTTCCGTCAGCTGGCCAAGGTGATCCGCACTTCCAGCGGTGACCGGAAGATCCCTGTGGTGGCCACCAAGGGCACTGCTTCCTGGATTGACGAGGAAGGGGCTTATCTGGAGAGCGATGATTCCTTCGGTCAGGTATCCATCGGGGCTTACAAGGTGGGCACCATGATCAAGGTATCCGAGGAGCTTTTAAATGACAGCGTCTTTGATCTGGAGGCCTACATCTCCCGTGAGTTTGCCAGAAGGATCGGTGCCAAGGAGGAGGAAGCCTTCTTTACCGGTGATGGTTCCGGCAAGCCTCTGGGCGTTCTGGCGGCCACCGGCGGAGCGGAAACCGGGGTGACTGCGGCGTCTGCCACGGCCATCACTGCCGATGAGCTGATCGACCTGTTTTACTCCCTGAAGGCACCTTACCGCAGAAACGCCGTGTGGGTGTTAAACGACTCTACCATCAAGGCAATCCGCAAGCTGAAGGACAACCAGGGCCAGTACCTGTGGCAGCCTTCCCTTACCGCCGGTGCACCTGACCTGCTCCTTGGAAAGCCGGTAAGGACGTCTGCCTATATGCCTGCCATTGCAGCGGATGCGAAAACCGTGGCCTTCGGTGATTTTTCCTACTACTGGATCGCAGACAGACAGGGACGTTCCTTCAAGCGCCTCAACGAGCTGTATGCGGCAACCGGTCAGGTGGGCTTCCTTGCCTCCCAGAGGGTGGACGGCAAGCTGGTACTGCCGGAGGCCATCAAGGTGCTGGCACAGAAGGCCGGTGCCTGATTTTAATGACTGAATGGAGGGGCATGGATTTTTCATGCTCCTCTCTTTAACTGGAGGTGAGGACGATGGTGACGCTGGAAGAAATGAAGAATTATCTCCGGGTGGACTATGAGGACGATGATGCCCTGATTGAAAATCTTATAGCTGCCGCAAAAAGGCAGTGTAAAGATATTCTTCGCACAGATGATGATGCTGATCTTGAGCAGGCAGAGAATGGAAAAATCGCTGTGATGTTTACAACGGCGTATCTGTACGAACACCGGGAGGAAGCGGACCATCATGCTCTGAACCTGACGCTCCGGGCGCTTCTGTTTGGCAGCCGGAAGGAGGGGTTCTGATGGATGTGGCTCTTTTAAACCGGAAGATTATTGTACAGAAGAATTCCGTCACGGTGGATGCCATTGGAAATCACCTGAATGAGTGGGTGGATTTCTATTCCTGCTATGCCACTATCGGCGGGGAATCCCCAAACGAGAGTACTTCTGCCGGAACAGTGGTGGATAACACCAAGGCTGACTTTACGGTAAGGTGGTGCAAGGCTGTGTCGGAGATCACACCGGATGATTTCCGTGTTTTCTATGCGGATGAGATTTACAACATCCTTGGCATTGATCACCAGAATTTCAAGAAGAAATCCGTAAAGCTCAAATGCCAGAAAGCGAGGCGGTGAGTATGGGGAGAAATGTGCAGATCAGTGATCTGGCGGATGCCATTATGGAGACTTTGGAGGATTATGCCGACCTTGCCGCTGAGGATGTGAAGCAGGCGGTCAGGGAAGCCGGGGAAACGGTACGGGACGAGATCCGCACCCATGCTCCGAAGGACACAGGAGACTACGCCAAAAGCTGGGCGGTAAAAAAGAGGAAGGAAACATCCAACAGCCTGACTCTGGTGGTGCATTCCAGGAACCGCTATCAGCTGGCGCATCTGCTGGAGTTTGGCCATGCCAAGCGTGGCGGAGGCCGGGTGTCTGCTCAGCCCCATATCGCTGCTGCAGAAGCAAAAGGAATGGAGCAGCTGGAGGATGAGATCCGGAAAGCACTGGAGGGATGAGATGGAGAGACTGATTTCGATCATAAAAGAGACGGGCATTCCCTATGCCTATGACCACTTCGCAGAGGGGGAAGCACCGGACCCGCCCTTCCTCTGCTATCTGCTTCCAGGAAGCGACAACTTTTCCGCAGATGGGAAGGTTTATCACAAGATCAGCGAGGTACGGCTGGAGTTGTATACGGACTTCAAAGACCTGTCTTCTGAGCAGCAGGTGGAGACGGCTTTGGATGCGGCAGGGATTTTTTACAACAAGACAGAAACCTGGATTAACAGTGAAAAGCTGTATGAGGTTCTGTACTCTTTTGATATGGAGGGATTGTAATGGCGACGAAGAAAAATAAAGTCAAGTTTAACATTTGCAACGTTCATTATGCGTTGATCACGGTGAGCGAGGAAGGGGATGTGACCTTCGGGACGCCGGTGGCCATGCCGGGCGCGGTTTCTCTTTCTCTGGAGCCAAACGGTGAGCCGTCCAACTTCTATGCGGACGGGTATGCCTACTACACGATTTCCAACAACATGGGCTATGAGGGTGATCTGGAGCTGGCGATGGTTCCGGAAAGCTTCCGTACCGATGTGCTGAAGGAATCTCTGGATACCAACCAGGTACTGGTGGAGAATGCCAATGTGGAGACGGCCAACTTTGCCCTGCTCTTTGAGTTTGACGGGGATGTGAAGAAGATCCGCCACGTGCTGTATAACTGCTCGGCGGCAAGACCCAACATCGAGTCTTCCACCAATGAGGAAGAGATCGAGGTGCAGACGGAAACCCTGGCTCTTACGGCAGCGCCTCTGGCTAACGGCTATGTAAAGGCAAGAACCGGGGATTCCACTACGGATGAGGTCTATAAAGGCTGGTATGGTGCTGTGTATATGCCGACCACTGCCAGCACTTCAACGAGTGAAGCAGGAGGTGGAACCGCATGAGCATGAAGAGGAATATCGTAATTGACGGGCAGGAGGTCGCTTTCCGGGCCTCCGCCGCCATTCCGCGCATCTATAGGATGCGGTTTCACCGGGATATCTTTAAGGACTTAAAGGATCTGGAAAAAGGGATTGATAAGAACAATCCGGAAAATTCCAGTCTGGATCTGTTCTCGCTGGAGATGTTTGAGAACATCGCCTATGTGATGGCAAAGCATGCAGACCCTTCCATCCCGGATACACCGGAGGAATGGCTGGATGGCTTTAACACCTTCTCCATCTATCAGGTGCTGCCCCAGATCATAGAGCTGTGGGGGCTGAACACTCAGACGGATGTGCAGGCTAAAAAAAACTTCGCCCGACTGACCGAGAAATGACAACGCCGCTGTTCCTTCTGCGGTGCGTACAGCTGGGGCTGTCCACCGGGGAGCTTGACCTGCTGACCATCGGCCTGGTCAATGACATGTATGTGGAGAGCCGCAACGATGAGCATAAATATGCTGTGGTAGCGACGCAGAAAGATTTCGATTTATTTTAACCGGGATATCCACACCTTTTGCAGAAAAAAAACCATAGACAAAGGGAAAATCAGAAAAGGTGCTGATAATGAAAAGGTGCTGATTTTCAAAGTTGCCTGGAGAAATCCGGGCTTTTTCTATTTCAGGAGGTGAGTGACACATGGCAAGCCGGATCAAGGGAATCACGGTGGAGATCGGCGGCGATACCAGCGGTCTGGAGAAGGCGCTGTCCGATGTGAACAATTCCATAAAGAAGACCCAGAGCCAGCTGCGGGATGTGAATAATCTCCTGAAGCTGGACCCGTCCAACACAGTGCTTCTGGCCCAGAAGCAGGAGCTTCTGCAGTCTGCTATCGGGGATACTGAAAGGAAGCTGCAGGCTTTGGAGCAGGCACAGGAGGATGTGACGAAAGCCTTTGAGCGGGGGGATCTGGGAAAAGACCAGTACATGGCCTTCCAGCGCGAGGTGGAGGAAACCAGAGGGACGCTGAACCGCTACAAAGCCGATTTGTCCGGCCTTCAGTCTGAGCAGGAACGGCTCTCCACCAACACCGAGAGGCTTGGCAAGCTGTTCGCTGCTACGGAATCCAGTGTGGATGATTATGCGGATGTGCTGGGAAGCAAACTGGTAAATGCTATCAAGAGCGGCACGGCTTCTTCGGATCAGTTAAAGACTGCCATTGAGAAGATTGGACGGTCTGCTACCGGCGGCAAGGCAGATATCAGGCAGCTGACAGATGCTTTGGATACGGTGGATGACGGGCAGGCCATCCGGAACCTCATTGAGGATCTGAACGATGTGGGGGACGCTGCCCAGGATGCCGCAGGCGATATTGGAGAGATTGCGGAAGCAACCAAGGGTGCGGCCCTTATGGAGGCGGCTGACCAGTTGTCTGTTGTCGGGGATAAGATCCAGGACATTGGAGACAAAGCTGTGTCTGCTTATGCAGAGACGGAAAATGCGGTCACGAAGGTAAACGTTTACTTCGGAGAAACCGGGGCGGCGGCTGAGGCCAGCGCTGAGATTGTGAAGGACGTTTACGGCGCTGGCGTGGGCGACAGCATGGAGTCCGTGGCAGATGCTGTCATCATGATAAAGAAAAACCTTGGGGAGCTTTCCGACACTGACCTGACCAACCTGACACAGCAGGCGCTGACACTGGATGAACTGTACGGTATCGACATGAACGAGACCCTGCGTGGTGTCAATGCTTTGATGAAGCAGTACGGCATGACAGCCCAGGAAGCGATGGACTATATCGTCAAGGGTACACAGAACGGTCTGGATAAGACCAATGAGCTGGGGGATAATCTCTCCGAGTATTCGGGCAAGTTCGCTCAGGCGGGCTATTCCGCATCTGAGTATTTCCAGCTTTTGCAGAACGGCCTGGAGGGCGGCGCTTACAACCTGGATAAGGTCAATGACGCCATCAATGAGGTGACCACCAGACTGGCGGACGGCACCATCGGGGATTCCATCGATCTGTATTCTCAGAAGACCCAGGGGCTGTTTCTGGCATGGCAGAACGGAGAAGCTACTCAGAAGCAGGTCATTGATTCCATTGTGGCGGATATCGCAAACTGTACCAGTGAGCAGCAGGCGTTAAACATGGCGGCAGAGGCCTTCGGAACCATGGCCGAGGATGGGAACCTGAAATTCATCACTTCCCTGACTTCCGTGGGCGAGACCTATGACAGCGTGGCAGGCTCGGCACAGAATCTGTTCGACCAGACCGGCACTCCCATGCAGGAGATGGAAGCCAACACCAGGAAGTTGCAGCAGGCTTTGGTACCTCTGGGAGAAAAGATCGTGGAACTGGCCAACGTGGTGCTGCCGCCTCTGGTGGCAATCATCACTGCGGTGAGCGAGGTCTTTGGCATGCTGCCGGAGCCGGTGCAGAATTTTGTAATTATCCTGGGCGCATTGCTGGTGGCATTTACTGCCTTGGTGCCGATCATTGCGGCTCTTGCGGTGTCCTTCGGGGCATTGAATATTTCCCTGCTTCCGATTATCGGCATCATTGCTGCAGTGGCTGCGGCGATTGCGGTGATTATCGCTGTGGTGAAAAACTGGGGAGCAATCACCGAGTGGTTCGGGCAGCTGTGGGAAACCGTATCCGCAAAGCTGATGGAGCTTTGGGACAAGGTGGTAATCTTCTTTACGGAGACAATCCCGGCGGCGGCTCAGAAATTCGTGGATTTCTTCTCCGCTATCCCTCAGTGGTGGAGTAATCTGTGGTCGCAGATATCCGCATTTTTCGTCAATATCTGGAACAATATCAAAAATACAGCGTCGCAGGTCTGGAACGCCATCAGGCAGACGGCGGTCAAAGCGGCGAACGGGCTGAAGCAGGGAGTTCAGAATATCTTCTCGGCTCTGTCCCAGTTCATTTCCCAGATCTGGAACACGCTGAAGCAGACGGCCTCCAATATCTGGAACGGCATCAAGACCACGGTGGTGAATATCGCCTCCGGGCTGAAGGACGCTGCGGTGAACGCCTTTAAAAATCTGGTCTCCGGCATCGGCTCTGCCCTGTCCGGCCTGACGTCTGTGATCAAAAACGGATTCTCCGGGGCGATCTCCTTTATCACCAGTCTGCCGGGGAAAGCCCTGCAGTGGGGCAAGGATTTCATTCAGGGGCTGATCAACGGAATTTCCAGTATGATTCAGTCTGTAATCAACACGGTGTCCGGTCTGGCTGACCGCATCCGTTCCTTCTTGCATTTCTCAGCGCCGGATGAAGGGCCTCTTTCGGATTATGAGACCTGGATGCCGGACTTTATGAAAGGATTGGCAGGCGGCATCGAGAAAAACCGGAAGCTGGTAGAAAACGCAGTGAAGGATGTGGCATCGGATATGGTGATCACTCCGAAGGTGAATGCATCCGGATATGGATATACAGATGGGCTCATGGCAGGCGGCAGTATGGCAGACATGATCTCCGGGATTTCCTCTGCGGTATCGGAGGCACTGACCGACTTTTCCGGCCAGCAGGGAAATATCGTGATTCCGGTGTATGTAGGCGGCACTTTGCTGGATGAACTGGTAGTGACAGCCCAGGCAAGACAGAACCTGCGGTCAGGAGGGAGGTAAGGCATGGCATTTATTCAGTATCTGACTTTTGACGGGATCGCTCTCCCTCTGCCGGATTCCTACGAGGTGCAGATGGATGATGTGGAGGCGGACTCCGGCGGTGAAACAGAGGCCGGGACGGTACAGCGGGATGTGGTACGCCTTGGAGTGGTGAGCATCCCGGTGAGCTTCTCCGTCTCCGCAAAGTGGCTGCAGATCATGACGGAGTTTAAGCAGAAGGAAAAGATTTCTGTGGGATATTTTGATGCGGAAACATTGGCAGTCAAGACAGCGGAGATGTATGTGGATGGCTTTAAGGCGTCCTTGGTGAAGGACACTTCCCGGAAGGGGCTGTGGAAAATCAGCTTTACATTGTTAGAATTCTGATGTAGATTATACGTAAGGATTTGGGGAGTGGTCATTATATGCAAATAGATGTACATTTTAATATAAAAAAATATAGAACTGATTGGAGTAATCAAATCATAAGGACCAGTATAGATGGAGTAGATGTTAATCTTGATATAAATGATGAGAAATGTCATATTTTACTGGCATCTGCAGAATCAGAAATTTGGGACATTTTTTATGGTGTGTGGGAGATACTTGCACTTTATGATGGATATTTCTATACACCTATTTCGGCTATGGTAGATGGAACGCCTTTTGATATTGAGAGATTATACGGAATGAAATTTCGTAAGACAGATTCTTTTTGGAGAACTGGTGCGACGCTTTTAGCAGAAAATAATAGGTTAATTGATGACAAGGTGGTAAAAAATTACATGTTATTTCGTAATCAAGGCAGAGCACAAGGAGGGATGATTGCTTCTATCATAAATGCTTATTTTTCTCTATTATCAGTTTCATATTCTGAAATTAACATAGAACACAAACTGTCTCTTATGTTAAATATTTGTGATGGTTATTTCTTAAACGAAGTTGGCAATAGTAGAGGGACGGGCGGACATATTTTAAATATCATCGGAAATCTTGACAGATCTAAAGTTCAATATGGCTTAAGTTTAATGGGAATTCCCAAAAATAAAATTACAGAACTGTTTGGCGATGTACGGGATGAGATAGACCATTATGTTTTAAAGCCGTTCAGTGCGGGTAGTTATAGTCAGGTTTTGCCCCAAAAAGTAGGATGCATTTTAAATACATATCTATTGTATATTGCAGAATTATCTATGCGGGTGACCTTGCTCGGTAAAATTAACGGTACAATTGAGACTAGAGCGAAAGAGAGAGCTATTGATGGAATAAATGATTGGATGATATTAAAAAGTGAGCTTTCTGTAATGTGCAAGCTACCGGAGAATCAAATGAAACAAGATTATCAAAAAATAATTCGAAGCATCAGTCAGAAATGATTGGTGCTTTTTTGATGCCTGAAAACGGAAGGAGGGGTGTCCGATGTACCCGGTAAGTGAGGCGTTCCTGCAGGCGGTGCAGGGGAACACCCGGAAGTACTACTGGACGGGAAAGATCACAACCGTGGCCGGTGTGGAGTATTCCTTTACGCAGGAGGATATCGTAAAAGGCAGCGGCTATATCACGGCTCAGTGCTGCGGCAATTCGGAGATTGAGCTTGGTGCGGTGTATGCGGCAGAGATGGGGATCAGCCTGTTTCTTGATATCGACCGGTACACGCTGGAGGACGCAAAGGTGGAGTTGTCTTATCACCTGCGGCTGGCAGACGGCAGCTACGAAGCAGTGCCCATGGGAATCTTTGAGGTGAGTGAAGCCAACCGGACAGCGCATGTGTTGGAATTAAAGGCCTATGATTACATGCTCCGGTTTGACCGGGATTTCAATGGCTTTGAGACTATTGGTACAGCTTACGGAATGATGGCGCTGTGCGGTACGGCCTGCGGGGTGGAGCTGGCCCAGAGTCAGGCAGAGATCGAGGCGCTTCCCAATGGCTCGGAGCTTTTATCCATCTATCCGGAGAATGATATTGAGACCTACCGGGATGTGCTGTACTTTACGGCCCAGGTGCTGGGCGGCTTCTTCTGCATCAACCGGGAGGGGAAGCTGGAGTTTCGCCAGTATGGGAACACGCCGGTGATGGAGATTTTGCAGAAGCACCGGTTCTCCAGCAGCTTCTCTGATTTTGTCACCAGATACACGGCAGTCAGTTCCACCAACCTGCGGACGCAGACGGCTGAGTATTATGCCCTGGAAGAAGATGACGGGCTGACCATGAATCTGGGCATCAATCCCCTGCTCCAGTTCGGTTTGGAGGAAACCAGAGCGGAACTGTGCCGGAACATCCTCACAGCCTTGGCTGTGGTGAATTACGTTCCCTTTGATTCGGATACGATTGGAAATCCGGCTCTGGATCTGGGGGATGTGCTGACCTTTTCCGGTGGGCAGGCAGACAGCCAGCAGATTACCTGCGTGACGTCTTTTACCGTGAAGATTGGCGGGCGGCAGAGCCTGAAATGCGTGGGAAAGAATCCAAGGCTGTCTCAGGCGAAGTCCAAGAATGACAAGAACATCTCCGGCCTCTTAAACCAGATTGAAGCGGGAAAGATTGGCATCCACACCTTTACCAATGCCTCTGCCTACACACTTGGAGAGACAAATGTGCGGATTATCAGCATTGAGTTCGCTTCCAAAGAGGAAAACCACGCACAGTTCTTCGGGCAGGTGGTGGTGGATGTGGTGGCTGATACGGTGGAAAGAACGGCGAATGCCAATGGCACGATAGTGGTGCCATTTCCTGCAACGGCGGCAGACAGTGGCACAGATACAAACGCAGATTCCACGGAGGGAGGGGCTGCGGAGGACAGCACAGAGGTTTCCGTGGATGTCAGTCTTCCGGTCACCTGGACGGAGGACGGGAAGGTAATCTGCTATGTCACCTTTGAACTGAATGATGCGGAGATTCTGCTGCATCGTCCGGTGGAGACCTGGCACAGTGGGAAGCATATCCTGTCCCTGTATTACCCGATTGAGAACGTGGTGCCTAACATCACGAATACCTTCAATGTGTATCTGCGGATGGAGAATGGCTCCGGCACGGTGGGTATCGGTGACTGCATCGCTTCCATCAGTGGTCAGGCAATGGCGGCTGCGGCTGCATGGGATGGGAAGATTACCATTGAAGAAAGTGCAGGCCTGTTTGCGATTGGCGGCGGCCTGCAGGTGAAGAACTATGCGGATGTGATGGCAATGGAGACAATGGAACTGGTACAGAGAATCTATTCTGATACGATTACAGGCAGGACATCGATTGGCGCGTTTTGTCGTCCGGTGACGCTTGCATAGAGGGAGGAATGACGATGGTTTTAAAAGGTGTAATGACGATTAAACTGACGGATGAAACCACGGGAGCCGTGGAGACCGTCACGGAAGAAAACATGATCACGGAATCCGTGAATAATATCTTGGGGCTGAATCCTATGGGGATTTTTTATGCCGCTACCGGGCAGTATGACACGGCATTGGTATGGAACGACAGCCTGCTTCCTATCTGTCCCAATATGATCGGCGGCATCCTGCTGTTTTCCAAGGCACTGACGGAGGATGCCGCAAATATTTATGAGATGTCGGATAACCTGCCGGTAGCGTATGCGTCCAACGATGTGAATTCCACATCCAATACCGCCAGAGGCAGTCTGAATCTGACGGAGAGCATGGCCTTGAGCGATGGCTATAAGTTTGTCTGGGAGTTTACGCCGAGCCAGGGGAATGGCACCATTGCGGCGGTGGCCCTGACCAGTGCCCTGGGCGGACAGAATGCCTATGGCAGTCTGGCAGCAGATGCCAGCGCCTTCCTTCAGCTGAAAGTGGCAGATATCGGGAGCCTTTCGGAGGCCAATAAAATGGTGCTTTTTGAGGCGGCGGAGATGGATTTTGAGAAGGACCTGCTCTATTCTATCACCTATGAGAATGCCAGTGTGCGTATCCGGAAACTGCGTATCCCCATTTTTTCAATCGGGCTGAATGAGAAGCTGGATGACTCCACCTTTACGGTCCTGGATGATCAGGCTTTGAATACGGCGACTTTTGAGTTTCTGGGAGATTATACGAAGTATGGGGAGTTCATGGACGGGAAGGACGGATACTGGTACGGCTTTTCCAATGAGGGGAATTCTTCCGGAGATGCCACCATGCTCTGGGTGAAGATTTCCAAGACAGACTACTCGTTTACAGAGGGCCAGTGGACGCTGTCTAACGCCTATCTGATGGATGTGGGGAACCGGGAACTTGGTTCCTTCCCGGAGCGGTATGTGAAATGCTGTGTCCGGAATGGATATCTGTATGTGCCGGCCTATAACAAGAAAGGGATTTACAAGATCAATCTGGAGAATTCCACGGATGTAACTTTGGTCGAGTTTGGGTTCACTTCTAAATGGAAGCCCCTTTGTGAGGCTGGCACCTGTGAGCTGTATATGACGCTGATTGGTGACCTGATCGTGGGCGGGGATTTCCAGATCACGGCGGATGATACGGTGATCCAGACACAGGGAAGCGCAAGGCTGAATGATGCAGCTACTCCACTGTTCCAGTACAAGAATTTCCTGATCGGCTGGGGCGGCAGCTATGGCAATGAATACCGGACGGCCTATCTCCTGACACCTTACCTGGCATCTATCAACAACCTCTCGTCAGCGGTGGTGAAAACCGTGGATAAGACCATGAAGATCACCTACACGCTGACGGAGGCATAAGTGGGGATTAGCGGGATTTCTTAGATGGGGAATTGTATCCGGGATTGGGCTCAGCTACATGGGAAAGTTTACGGGAGTCTTCATGAAGGTCTTTCTGGAGTCTGCAGATGGCGGCAGACTTGGCAGCCAGTTCCTTTTCCATCTCGGCTCTCTGCTGGTCTGCCAGTTCCTCTGCCGTCATGGGACGGATATGCAGGGAGCCTTCCCCGTACTCCACCACGATGGTGCTGCCAATGGAAAAGCCCAGTTCCTCCAGCCATCGGCCTTCCATCTGGATCTTCGGCATCTGGGTGTAGGAGCCGCCGATACTTCGGCTCTTGTATACGACTTTGATGTTTTTCTGCTTCATGCGATTACCTCCTGTTTGATTTTGTGATTGTATTTATCACTCTGTCCGGCAGGAATAGCAAGATAAATCTGTGTCATAAACTGCACAAATCTCTGGCGGCAGGCTTGTGTACTAAGACACTTTATATAGAAACCTACAGTCGGCGCTCTTATGGGGCGTCCTTTTTATTTCAGGAAAGCGAGGGATTTCGTTATGAAAGAATTCTGGAACATGATCCAGCTGGTCTTTACGGCTATGGGCGGATGGCTTGGGTACTTCCTTGGGGGATGTGACGGCCTGCTCATCGCCCTGGTGCTGTTTGCGGTGGTGGATTATCTTACAGGCATTATGTGTGCCGTGGCGGACAAGAAGCTGTCCAGCCATGTGGGATTTAAGGGAATTTGCAGGAAGGTGCTGATCTTCCTTCTGGTTGGCATCGCCAACATCATTGATGTGCAGGTCATTGGAACGGGAAGTGTGATCCGGACAGCGGTGATCTTCTTCTATCTGTCTAATGAGGGTGTAAGCATTCTGGAGAACGCAGCCCATCTGGGACTGCCGATTCCGGAAACCTTGAAGGCTGCCCTGGCTCAGATCCATGACAGGACTTCGGATACCGATGGAAAGGTAGGTGACGAATAATGGCATTTACAAATAGTTCTATGGTGGCATATAAAAAGCTCAGTCCGAATCATTCTGGGCAGAGGACGCACGGTATTGACCGCATCACGCCTCACTGCGTGGTGGGCCAGTGTACGGTAGAGGGACTTGGAGACTGGTTTGCCAAATCCTCCACAAAAGCATCCAGTAATTACGGCATCGACAAGGACGGACGTGTCGGCCTGTACGTGGAAGAGAAGAACCGCTCCTGGTGTACTTCCAGTAATGCCAATGACCAGAGGGCGATCACAATCGAGTGCGCTTCCGATACCACAGAGCCGTATGCTTTCAGGGATGTGGTGTATCAGACGCTGATCAAGCTCTGCATCGACATCTGCAAACGTAACGGCAAGAACAAGCTGATCTGGTTCGGGGATAAGGACAAGACGCTGAATTATTCGCCGAAGAGCGGCGAGATGATCCTGACGGTTCACAGGTGGTTTGCGAATAAGTCCTGTCCGGGCAACTGGATGTACGCAAGGATGGGAGATCTGGCAGAGAAGGTGACGAAGGAACTGCAGGGATCCGCTGATTCCGGTGGCGGTTCGACTGCAAAGGGAACGCAGGCTTCGGTTCTGAAGGACCTGTCTGAGGCGGATGCGATCAAGAAGGTTGGTGCACTGTTCACTGCGGATCAGAAAAAGAGCGGCATTCTGGCATCGGTATCGCTGGCTCAGTTTATTCTGGAGTCCGGGTATGGAAAGAGTGAGCTGGCTCAGAACGCCAACAACATCTTCGGGATGAAGTGCAGTCTGTCCGGGAATACATGGAGTGGATCCAGCTGGGACGGCAAGAGCAAATACACGAAGAAGACGCAGGAACAGAATCCTGACGGCAGCATGGTCACGATCACGGCGGACTTCCGGAAATATCCCTGCATTGAGGATTCCATTGCTGACCATTCCGCTTACCTGCTTGGAGCGAAGAACGGCAGCAAGCTGAGATATGATGGGCTGAAGGGATGCACGGACTATAAGAAGGTTGTGCAGATCATCAAGGATGGCGGTTATGCCACAAGCCTGATGTATGTGGAGAAGCTGATCTCTATCATTGAGAGGTGGAACTTGACGCAGTATGATGCTAAGGACTCCGGTGGTGAGGTGATCCGCTGGTACCGGGTGAGGAAGTCCTGGGCCGATGCAAAGAGCCAGAAGGGAGCCTATAAGATCCTGGATAATGCGAAGAAGTGCGCGGATCAGAATCCGGGGTATAAGGTGTTCGATGCGGATGGCAAGGTTATGTATGAGCCGAAGGCAGCGGAGCCTGCGGTAAAGGTGCCGTTCCTGGTGAAGGTCAGTATTTCGGATCTGAACATCAGAAAAGGACCGGGGACCGATTATGACAGGGTTCAGTTTATTCCGATCGGTGTGTACACGATCATGGAGGTACGGAGCGGTAAAGGCAGCTCTGCCGGATGGGGCAGGCTGAAGAGCGGTATAGGATGGATATCGTTGGACTTTGTCCGGAGGATTTAAGAATGACGGCTGGTGGAGATTGAGTTCTCTGCTGGCCGTTTATTTTTTTGTTCAAAAATCGGAATGGCAAGTGTTCAGGGAACTTTAAGAAGTAGCAAAGACGAAGGAGGTTCCCTTATGACGTTAGAAGAAATGAAAGCCGTGGATGTAAGAACGGTCAGCAGGGATGAGCTGGTTGATATCCATGATGTGCATATCGACAGAACGCTGCCTAAGATAGAGAGAATAAAGGATTTTATCCGGCAGATTAAGAATCCGTATGTGTTTAAGTGCGGGAATGTTGTAGTAAAGATGGAGTTTGCTGACACAGACCTGACGCTGGAGGATTGTATGGAGCATTACCTGAGGAACAGGTAGAAGTGGTCATATTTTTTATGTCGTGGAATTCGCTGAACAGGAGTGATACGATAGGCTCAGGTCGAAACAAAATATCACTAAGCTGAAAAGCCTGATGGTTGGATTTCTGACTGAGCAAGATCAGTCGAAAGGAGCTATCAGGCTATGAGTGTTTTATCGAAAGAATATAACGCGTGTATCTATGCGCGACTGTCGCGAGATGACGGCGATAAGCTGGAAAGCGACAGCATTATTAATCAGAAAGCCCTGATAAGGGACTTCATATCTAAGCATCCGGAGATCCATGTAGTTTCGGAGAAGACCGATGATGGATACTCCGGTGTCAATTTTGACCGACCGGCATTCCAGGAGATGATGGAGGACATCCGTTCCGGGAAGATTAACTGCGTGGTGGTCAAAGACTTATCCCGATTTGGAAGAAACTACATTGAGGCTGGTAACTACATTGAGCGTGTATTCCCCTTCATGGGTGTTCGTTTCATTGCTATCAATGACAGCTATGACAGCCTTGATCGGAACCAATCCGATTCACTGATTATTCCCTTTAAGAATCTGATCAACGATGCCTACTGCAAGGATATTTCTGTGAAGATCCGCAGCCAGTTGGAAATTAAGAGGAAGAAGGGGCAGTTTATCGGAGCTTTTGCTGTGTATGGATATCTGAAGGATCCAGAAGATCACAACAAGCTGATCCCTGATACATATGCATCTGAGGTTGTGAGAGCAATCTATAAGTGGAAGCTGGAAGGCATGAGCCAGGGACGGATTGCGGAAAAGCTAAACCTGCAGGGTGTGCTTTGTCCTATGGAATATAAGCTGTCTATGGGCATCAAAGTCCAGACGAACTTTAAGGTGCGAAAGCAGGCATTGTGGTCTCCGAGATCGGTGACGCGGATACTGACAAACGAGATATATACCGGTGCTTTGATACAGGGTAAAACCAGTACGCCTAATTATAAGGTGAAGAAGATTGTTGCGAAGGATGAGGCGGAGTGGATTCGGGTTGAGGATGCGCATGAGGCGATCATTGACCGAAGAACATTTGATGATGTGCAGCGGATTCTTCAAAAGGATATTCGTTCTGCTCCGGATGAAGAAGTGGTGTATCCGTTTTCGGGATACCTGAAATGCGGTGATTGTGGTCAAAACATGGTGAGGAAGACTTATACCGCAGGGGATAAGCGTTACACCTATTACATCTGCTCTACAAGGAAAGCGGGAAAAGGCTGCAGCACTCATCAGATTACAGGTGATGAATTGCAGGATGCGGTGCTTCAGGGAATACGCAGCAGAGTGGACAGTGTTATTGAGATGGAAGAACTACTGAAGATCATTGAGTCCCTGCCGGAGACACAGAGAAATGTTTTCAACTATGATGCTCAGATTGTGAAGCTGAAGGAGGATATCGAGAGGAACCGCAGCTTCAAGATGAAACTGTATGAAAACCTGCAGGAAGGCATGATCGGCCAGGAAGAATACTTCCTTTTCAAGAAAAGCTACGAAGCAAAGATTCAGTCTGCGGAGGCAGCAATAAGAGCTGTTGAGCAGGAACGGCAGCAGGCAATTGAACATAACCGTGAAAGCTATGCCTGGATTGATGTCTTTAAGAAGTATCAGAACATTACAAGCATTGAGCGCAAGACCATCGTGGAACTGATCGAGGAAGTCATAGTCCATGAGGACAAGAAGATAAGTATCCGCTTCAGATATGGTGATCAGTATACAAAACTGGCGGAGCTGCTGGGCAATTACTCCGATATGGCAGCAGAATAGGAGGCAATCAATGGCAAGAAAAAGCAGAAAAAATGTCAATCAGAAGGTAGATACAACGATCGTGACAGCCTCTTATACCATGACCGGAATCTATGTGAGGCTGTCTATTGAAAATAGTGGTAAAGATGACGACGGGGATTCTATAGATAATCAGATAAGCATCTGCAAAGAATATTTGGAAGAGCATCCGGATCTGAAGCTCTATGACGTATATGAGGATAACGGCAAGAAGGGTACCAACTTTGACAGGCCTGAGTTCAAACGACTGATGGACGATGTACGTGCTGGAAAGGTGAAGTGCGTTCTGGTGAAAGATCTGTCGAGATTTGGGCGTGACTATATCGAGACAGGTGAATATCTGGAAAAGATATTTCCGTTCCTTGGCATTCGGTTTATTTCCATCACGGACGGCTATGACAGCCTGACTGCCGGTGATGCGGAAGATGCACTGATGATACCGTTGAAGAATATGATTAACGATGTGTATGCAAAAGATATTTCCAGAAAGATCATTACCAGCTTCAGAGCAAGACAGGAGAAGGGAGAGTATCTTCCGGCATTTCCTCCGTATGGGTATGTGAAATCTAAGACCAGAGCATACAGATATGAGGTGGATGAAGCGGTTGCTCCGTATGTGAAAATGATCTTTGAGTGGAAGGCAGCAGGCGTGTCTCATAGCGAAATTTGCAAGCGGCTGAACGATATGGGGGCTGTTACGCCGGCAAAGCGAAAGGTGGAGCTGGGTATATGGCATGCAGAAAAGTATAAGCACACAATCTGGCACGGTAGAACTATCATCGATATTTTGAAGAATGCCACCTATACCGGAACACTGGTATACGGGAAGATGCCGAAATCTTTATATCAGGGGATAAAGTGTCACAGGGCAAAGCCGGATGAATGGAGATGCATCCCTGATGCCCATGAGGCCATTGTTAGCCAGGAACTGTTTGATAAGGTTCAAGCGATCTTTGAGGAACGATCTGAGCGGATGCAGAAGAAGTGGGCAGAATCCAAGCAGGTAAGGGACAATATTGTGAATCTGTTTGTAAAGAGAATCTACTGTGGGGACTGCGGGAAACGGATGCGTTTCGTGAAGGGAAACAACGCCTTAAAAGATAAGAATTTCTACTACACGAACTACGTTTGCGGAGGTTACTTAGACAGCGGGTACCGGAACTGCAGCAGACATGGAATCCGGTATCAGGATGTGGTGGATGCTGTATTTGCCGCAATGCAGGTACAGATGGAGTGCGCACTTAATCAGGAGAAGATGTTGCAGAAGCTTCGTGGAACGGCAAAAGAGCGTAGCCTGATCGATCAGTATGTTGCGAGGGTCAATTATCTGACGCAGGAGCTGAAGAAGATCAATTCACGCAGGGAGGGATTGTTTGAGAGCTTTGCAGAAGGAATACTGGATGAGGCAGATTACCAGTACGCAAAGAAATCCTATGATGAAGGATATGATCGTCTGGAAAAACAGCTTTCAGAAGCGAAGCAGAGGAAGAAGGAGCTGGATGGTGTGCTGACAGCGAATAATGAATGGCTTCAGGCTATGCACGAGGTCCAGGGAGCCTCAGAGCTGGATCAGGGCTTGGTTAATGCTCTTGTTAAGAAGGTTTTGGTTTATGAGGATAACCGTGTCGAAGTAGAGTTCAAGTACAAAGAACAGAAAGAAGTATTCGACCGGATATTCATGGAACTGAAGAAGGGAGCTGTTCAGAATGGGTAAATGGGTGATAGGGAAATACATCCGGTTATCTCAGGCTGATCGGGATCTGATGGTGAAGGAAAACAAGGCTGAAAGTGAGAGCATTTCACACCAGAAAGCTTTGATCCAGAATTTTATCAGTGGTGATCCTGAGCTTGCTGAATGTGAACAATATGAGTTTTTCGATGATGGATACAGTGGCACTAATTTCGAGCGGCCTTCCTTTGAGCGACTGTTGGAAAAGATCAAGAACGGTGCCATCAACTGTGTCATAGTGAAAGACTTTTCCAGATTCGGACGTGATTATATTGAGCTGGGTGACTACTTGGAACGGATTTTTCCGTTCCTGGGAGTTCGCTTCATTTCCATCAATGATCATTACGACAGTCAGGACTACAAGGGAACTACCGGCGGTCTTGATGTTGTCATGAAGAATATCGTTTATGATTATTACAGCAAGGATTTGTCTGTTAAGGTCACGACGGCGAAACGCGCTAAAATGAAGCGCGGTGAATACATCGGCGGTCATGTGCCGTATGGGTTGAAAAAGGATCCGGACGATTATCATAAGTTGGCAGTGGATCCGGAGGCAGCTGCAGTTGTCAGAGAAATCTTTGAGGCTGCGATTGACGGGATGCGCATTTCTGATATAGCCAGAATGCTAAATGAAAAAGGATATGAGACTCCGGCACGTTACTTTCAGCGGAAGCATCCGGAGAAAAAGAAATTTGAGAATACCTCAGAGCTTGCGTGCTGGAATCACAATTCCGTCAGACGGATACTGAAGCAGGAAATGTATTATGGTGCCGTTGTTGGTCACAAACGTGAGGGCATTGGTGTTGGATGGAAGCATTCTGTAGCAGTACCAAAGGAAGAGCAGGTTATTGTTGAGAATAAGCATCCGGGGATCATAACGAAAGAAGAGTTTATCAAGGCTCAGAAAATATTCCGGGAAAAGCGGCCGACAAAGCGTGTGACAGAAAAGGATTATCCTCTATGGAGAAAAGTCAAGTGTGGCACCTGCGGAAGGGCAATGCCTTTTAAGGATAGGATTATTCGGGGAAGACCTTACAGATATTTTGCCTGTCCTCATGCTCAGGTGCAGGTTGAGGAGAACGGCTGCAGTAAGGAATACATCCGGGAGGATGTTCTGAACGATGTTGTCTGGGAATCTATCAAAACATTGCTGGCAGCAGCTGATGGGGTGAAGGAACAGGTGAAGCAGAAACAAAAGGAAGCCGATCAGAATAATACCAAGCTTGTAAAGAAGCTGGCAAAGCTGCAAAAGGACAGGGAGAAGTGCGATGCGGAAAGGTTTGCGAATGTGGACCAGTTTATGGCCGGCACATTAGATAAAGAGGTATATCAGAGCAGGCGTGCTGATCTGACGCGGAAGGCGGATCGGCTGGAATCAGAGATTGCGGAGCTGGAAGCAAAGTATCATGAAGCTGAGGTGATACAGGATGACGGAGTGCAGAGTGCTTTGGAGACGCTGGACAAGTTCTCTGACGCAACAGAACTGGACCAGGATATTGTCGGGGCACTGATCGAAAAGGTTCTGGTCTATGATCTGAGGCATGTGGAGATACGTTGGAAATTCTCAGATGAAGTTTTGAAGCTGCTGCAGGGATGAATACGGAGTCGGTTGGAGAGATCTGACCGGCTCTTTTTACGTAATAGTTCATATTCCTGCTGTTCAAATTGCTCATTCTATGATATTATGAAAATCTGAAATTAGCTATTGACATACAAACCGAACCGTGGTATTTTATAATATTCCAATTTAAGATTGGAAAGGGCAACGTAGCATACCAATATTATTTTTGGAGCTGAGCTCTGGGAAGGAGGTAGTGCTATGAACTTTGTTGTCACCATTGACTGGAAGTTTGTCGTTGCCCTTGGCGCGGCTACGGTCGGTACCATTTTCGCAGTGAAGATGGATGCCAGTGCAGCCGAGCGAGTATCAACCCATGTGGCTGATGCTTGTAAGGAGTATGCGTTCGCTGTGAACAGCGAGCGCTAGCTCCAATATAGGATGGACTGGGCATATAATCTTCGGGTTGTATGCCTATTTTATTAGGGGGATTAATATGGTAGTTCCTAAAGTGGCGGTTTGCCCAATCTGTGGGAAAAAAACATACATGAGAATCGAAGATGGAGGGTATCTGAAGGAATATCCAGTCCGCTTCAATTGCATTAATTGTCGTGCTCTCATTAAGGGGACTTATAACATCTCTCTGCCTGGGCAAAAGGGATTAATCCTTTACAATGCAAAAGTGGAAGAGTGTGATGTAGATGCTAATTCTGAGAGAATATTAAACGCTGATTACGTTGTAGAGATATCTGGTGAACTTCCTTGTGCAAAGGTGAAAGCCTTTGACGGCAAGATTATAAAGACAACACCATTCATAAACGCGACAGATAAGATTGATATGATGGATCGTATCAACAGGCTTTCTTATTTCGTCAAAAACATGGAAGAATGGAAAGCGTGGAGAAGTATCGCCTTTCAATTGTTAAATGAAGGAAGTACTGATTATGTGCCGGAAGCCTTAAAGCATATGATGGGTGAGTATTCATATAAATGTGATAATTATCTTAAGGCTCTTCATTGTTTGCAGGAAGTAGTTCAAGAAGAGACAAAGCACCTTTTTTACCCGGAAAGTGAAGACGATATTATTGCAGGATTGATTGCTGATCTTGCAGTAATTGATAGGGATAAGCTGCATCAATTTGTTGATGATAAGGGCGGCACGGATACCTTAGTTTCTGATTACAGGAAAGTGATAGAAATCTTTTCGACTTTTATGAATATATATCCGAATATTCTACCTGCAGAGACATATATGCGTTACAAGACCCCTGAACCTTTATTAGGAATTGCTACTTGCTCTTTCGAGGACCTTAAGTCCTTTTATCAAGATGCGTATGAATCTTTGCTATCGCTATTATATATACCGGTTTGCATGGATAATATACTGATGAGGTCGGATTACACAAGTTTTGACAGCGCTATTACAGGCTTTGTGAATGATCCTGGGTTTAGAGGTGCACGAGGATCTGATTATGCAAAATATGTAGGGATGGATAACGGAAAAAAAGCCGACCTGATAAATAACGCTGAACCGATTCAAAAGACCTTGAGAATACCGGTAAACAAGGATTTGAGAAATGGTATAGGCCACAATAATTACAAATACGATGGACTGACACAGACTATAACAACCTTTGATTATCGGAGAAGGAATAGGATAAAGATGCAGACAAGCTTGATGGATGTAGCTCTAGATTGCTTGGGACTTGCCAGAGCAGCTGTAGTTTTTGGAGAAATACTCCTCTTTATCCTACGACAGGAATTACGTGCCGATAATATGCACAGTGCGATACATCCGAGGTTTTATAAGAAAGTCGGACAAAACGATAGATGCCCTTGCGGAAGCGGATTGAAGTATAAAAAATGCTGTAGGAACGATATAGGTGAGATGAAGCCGATTAAATAATTGTGGTTTTTCAGCCATCGAAAATATGGCTGAAAAAACCTTTAGACCTATGTTGACATACGCTGATGAATGTCATCATGCGGGAGCCGAGAGTTATCAAAAGATTATGCGGTATTTTAAACCAAGGTTCTGGTTAGGAATGACTGCCAGTCCAGATACGAATCAGTATGACATTTATTCAATTTTTAATCACCATATAGCCTATGAGATTCGTCTCCAGCAGGCTCTTGAGGAAGATCTTCTTTGCCCTTTCCATTATTTTGGGATTACGGACTTAGAGATCAATGGAGAAGTGTTTGATGATAATGCGGGAGTGAAAAATTTCTCAAATTTGATTTCGGATGCCCGGGTTGATTATGTGATTGAAAAGGCAAACTATTATGGATTTAGTGGCGATCGGGTAAAAGGACTGATTTTTTGTAGCCGTAAAGATGAGGCGAAAGAGTTGTCGAAGAAGTTTAATGAACGGGGTTTGAGGACAGAGGTCCTGACCGGAGAAGATAATCAGGAGCGTCGAGAAAATGTGATTGCAAGGCTGACGGATGATGAGAAAATAGATAATCAATTGGATTACATTTTTACCGTAGATATATTTAATGAAGGTGTTGATATTCCAGAGATTAATCAGGTTATTATGCTGAGACCTACGCAATCTCCGGTTGTGTTTGTTCAACAACTTGGACGAGGACTCAGAAAATGCGAAAGAAAAGAGTATGTAGTGGTTCTTGATTTTATTGGAAATTATATGAATAATTTTATGATTCCTATCGCTTTATCAGGAGATAGAAGTTATAACAAAGATGCGATGCGCCGTTATATTCGGGAAGGAGCAAGAGTCATTCCTGGAAGTTCTACTATTCATTTTGATGAGATTTCGAAAAAGAGAATTTATGCTTCTATTGATGCGGCTAGAACCAATGACATGAGATTACTCAAAGAGTCCTACAAAACTTTGAAATATAAGTTGGGGAGAATACCGACCATACAGGATTTTAAGAAGTTTGGATCTGTGGATGTGACTAAAATTTTTGAAAAATGTGGATCGTATCATAATTTTCTGAAAAAGTATGAAAAAGAATATCATGTCCATTTGACCAAACAGCAGGAGAATATAATAGAATACTTTTCCAAAAAACTGATAGCATACAAAAGGATTCATGAAATGGAATTGCTAAGGATATTAATAGATCAGAAAGATCGTATATTGTATTATCAAAGGCTTTTACAGGAAAAATATCATGTGGGTATGAATGAACAGGTGGAAGAGTCCGTACTCCGTAATTTAAAAAATGAATTTCCGAAAGAGGAGGAGCGTCGTAAATATTCCAATTGTGTTCTAATAGAAAAAAATGACGATGGAAGTTATTCTCTTTCATCAAAATTTCAGGAAGAACTTTCAGATAACAATTTCAAGGAAATGATTCTGGAGTTATTAAATTTTGGTATAGATCAATGGAAGGAAAAATATGGTCAAACTTATCGGGATACCAATTTTACGCTGTATCAAAAGTATACATATGAAGATGTATGCCGATTGCTTAACTGGAAGAAGAATCTAAATGCTCAAAATATCGGAGGCTATTATTATGATAGTGATACCAAAACACTTCCTGTATTTATTAATTATCATAAAGCTGAAGATGCAATTGCATATGAAGATCGTTTTGTATCAGAGGGTCATTTAATTGCACTATCAAAGCATCCAAGAAAAGTAACATCCAGTGATGCTGTTCATATTTATAAGCAGTCTGAAGAGGATAAAAATAATCGTATTTTCTTGTTTATCAGAAAAAATAAAGATGATAATGAGGCAAAAGAGTTTTATTTTCTTGGAGAAATTTTTGCGGAGGGAAGTCCGCGACAGATTTACATGGAAAAAACAAAGGATAATGCTTTTGAGATAGATTATCGATTGGATGTACCGGTGAGAAGTGATATTTATGATTATATAGTGAGTGATTGACACTAGAAACTGGCAGAAAGATAAAAGAAACAGAATGGAGAAATGTGATGAAAACTGTACATGTGGTAGCAGCGGTAATTAGAAAAGATGATAAAATTTTTGCCACTCAAAGGGGATATGGAGAGTTTAAAGATGGCTGGGAATTCCCTGGAGGAAAGATTGAAGAAGGAGAAACATCTGAACAGGCCCTGGTCAGAGAAATCAAAGAAGAGCTGGATACAGATATCAAAGTGGGAAAACTGCTAGATACACTAGAATATGATTATCCGAATTTTCATCTTTCTATGGAATGTTTTTGGTGTGAAATTGTGAAAGGTGGCTTGGAATTAAAGGAGCATGAGGCTGCAAGATGGTTGACGAGAGAAACACTATACAGCGTAGACTGGCTTCCGGCAGATGTGAGTTTAATTGGAAAAATAAAAAAGGAATTGTGAGAATCGGTAACCCTCATAGAAGAGAAAATCCCGCTTCCCCAATTTTTTCACCCAAATTAGCACTCATCACTTGACTTGGCTAACAAACTGTGTTATAAAATATGCAGAGGTTGTTATAGAAAGAATATAACAGCTTCTGCATATATGTTTTTATGCGAACATTTTTCAATCATTATTCCAAAGTAAGGAGGAATGAGCATGAATATTAATAAATTTACCCAGAAGTCTCTGGAAGCAGTGAATCAGTGTGAGAAGCTTGCCTATCAGTATGGCAATCCGGAGATTGACCAGGAGCATTTCCTGTACAGTCTCCTTACCATAGAAGACAGCCTGATTCTCAAGCTTATTGAGAAAATGGAAGTGAATAAAGAGGTGTTTTTGTCTCAGACCCAGCAGCTGATCGAGAAGAAGCCGAAGGTGTCCGGCGGACAGGTTTATATCAGCAAGAGTTTAAATGAGGTGCTGGTCAGTGCGGAGGACGAGTCCAAAGCCATGGGCGATGAGTATGTGTCTGTGGAGCATCTGTTCCTGTCGCTGCTGAAGCATCCGAATAAGGAAATTAAGAAGCTGTTTCAGGCGTACGGCGTGACCAGGGAGCGTTTTCTGCAGGCGCTGTCTACTGTGAGAGGCAATCAGAAGGTTGTGAGCGATAATCCGGAGGCAACCTATGAGACGCTGGAGAAATACGGTTATGATCTGGTGGAGAGAGCGAGACAGCAGAAGCTTGATCCGGTCATCGGCCGTGACGGCGAGATAAGAAATGTAGTGCGGATTCTTTCCAGAAAGACCAAGAATAACCCGGTACTGATCGGTGAGCCTGGCGTTGGAAAGACTGCCGTTGTGGAAGGACTGGCGCAGCGTATCGTCAAGGGCGATGTGCCGGAGTCCCTGAAGGATAAAAAGGTGTTTGCCCTCGATATGGGTTCCCTGGTGGCGGGCGCCAAATACCGGGGCGAGTTTGAGGAGCGTCTGAAAGCAGTGCTGGAGGAGATTAAGGCCAGCGACGGACAGATCCTGCTGTTCATTGATGAGCTGCATACCATTGTGGGCGCCGGTAAGACGGAAGGCGCCATGGATGCCGGTAACCTCCTGAAGCCGATGCTGGCAAGGGGCGAGCTCCATTGTATCGGTGCCACAACTCTCAACGAGTATCGTCAGTACATTGAAAAGGACGCTGCTCTGGAGCGTCGTTTCCAGCCGGTCATGGTGGATGAGCCGACTGTGGAGGATACCATTTCCATCCTGAGAGGTTTGAAGGATCGTTACGAGGTGTACCACGGAGTCAAGATCACGGACTCTGCGCTGGTGAGCGCAGCGGTGCTGTCCAACCGGTACATTTCTGACCGGTTCCTGCCGGATAAGGCCATTGACCTGGTGGATGAGGCCTGTGCCATGATCAAGACAGAGCTTGATTCTCTGCCGACGGAGCTGGATGAGGTACAGAGAAAGATCATGCAGCTGGAGATTGAGGAGGCGGCTCTTAAGAAGGAGACCGACCGGCTCAGTCAGGAGCGTCTGGCGGATCTGCAGAAGGAACTGGCGCAGATGCGGGAGGATTTCCAGATTCAGAAGGCAACCTGGGATCAGGAAAAGTCCGCTGTGGAGCGTGTTTCCAAGATTAAGGAAGAGATTGAGGCGCTGAATAACGAGATTCAGATTGCTCAGCGCAATTATGATCTGAATAAAGCCGCCGAGCTGCAGTACGGTAAGCTGCCGGAGCTTCAGAAACAGCTGGCGGAAGAGGAAGAGAAGGCGAAGAGGGACGATGCTTCTCTGGTGCATGAAAGTGTCACCGATGAGGAAATCGCCAAGATTATCAGCCGGTGGACGGGTATCCCGGTCGCCAAGCTGACCGAGAGTGAGAGGAACAAGACCCTGAACCTGGATAAGGAGCTTCACAAGAGAGTGGTCGGTCAGGATGAGGGCGTGGAGAAAGTGACGGAGGCCATCATTCGGTCCAAGGCCGGTATCAAAGATCCGACTAAGCCGATCGGTTCCTTCATGTTCCTGGGCCCGACTGGTGTCGGAAAGACAGAGCTTGCCAAGGCGCTGGCGGAGAGCTTGTTTGATAATGAGCAGAACATGGTTCGGATTGATATGAGTGAATATATGGAGAAGTATTCTGTGTCCCGTCTGATCGGAGCGCCTCCTGGATACGTAGGATACGAGGAGGGCGGTCAGCTCACCGAGGCAGTCAGAAGAAAACCGTACTCCGTTGTTCTGTTTGATGAGATCGAGAAGGCCCATCCGGATGTGTTCAATGTGCTACTGCAGGTGCTTGACGATGGACGGATTACTGATTCTCAGGGCAGGACCGTGGACTTTAAGAACACGATTCTCATTATGACGTCCAACATCGGTTCCCAGTATCTGCTGGACGGCATCGGCGAGGACGGAAGTATCCGTCCGGAGGCGGAAGATATGGTCATGAACGACCTGCGTGCTCATTTCCGTCCGGAGTTCCTGAACCGTCTGGATGAGATCATCATGTTTAAACCGCTGACCAAAGACAATATCGGCGGCATTATTGAACTGATGCTTTCGGATGTCAATAAACGTCTTGCAGACCGGGAGCTGAGCATTGAACTCAGCGACGCGGCAAAGGATTTCGTCATCGAGCATGGCTACGAGCCGGCTTATGGCGCCCGTCCGCTGAAGCGTTTCCTGACCAAGCATGTGGATACGCTGGCAGCCAGATTGATTCTGGAAGGAAATGTACGGGAAGGCGACGTTATTCTCATTGATGAGCAGGGTGGAAAGCTTATGGCTTCCGTGAAAGGACAATAGAATAATAAAAAGACGGTATTCCCCGGTTGTGACCAGCAGCCGGGGAATATTTTTTGGAAAAATGTTCCACACGGATTGCGTTGCGGCGGAGTGGCAGATGTTACTGGGGCGACTTGCCGCAGGCGATAATTCCGCTTGCAAAAAACAGGTTGCCATCCCCCGGACGAATGGATATAATGAAATCGCAATGATACATTTGAAGAAATGTACAGACGTACAGGAAGGGCAGGATAAAGATATGGCAAATTTTGCATCCGATAAGAAAGAGTTAAACTGGGCGGTTTTGGGAACCGGCGTCATCGCCAATCAGATGGCATCTGCTCTGGCAGACATGGGACGGCAGCTTTACGGCGTGGCGAACCGTACCTATGAGAAGGCCGTTACATTTGCGGAGAAATACGGAGTACAGAAGGTGTTTCCGACCTACGAGGCGGTTTTTGATGATCCGGAAGTGGATGTGGTGTACATTACCACGCCGCACAACACCCATTATCCGTATATGAAGGCGGCGCTGGAACATGGAAAGCATCTGTTCGTGGAGAAATCCATCACTTTAAACAGCCGGGAGCTGTCCGAGATGCGCGCCCTGGCGGAGGAGAAGGGGCTGGTGCTGGCGGAGGCCATGACCATCTGGCATATGCCGTTATACAAGAAGCTGTGGCAGATTGTGGACATCGGCAGGCTGGGAAAGGTGCAGATGATCACCATGAACTTCGGCAGTTTCAAAGAATACGATATGAATAATCGTTTCTTCAATATGAATCTGGCAGGCGGAGCGCTTCTTGATATTGGCGTCTATGCTTTGAGTATCGTCCGCAGTTTTATGGAGAGCTGTCCGGACAGGATTGTCAGCCAGATGAAGCCGTCGCCGACGGGCTCCGATGAGCAGGCGACCATGCTTCTCATGAATAAGGAAGGTCAGATGGCGACGGTGGCGCTTTCCATGCATTCCAAACAGCCGAAGCGCGCCATGATCAGCTGTGAGAAAGGGTATATCGAGATCATGGAATATCCCCGCGCCGATCGTGCGGTCATCGTGGATGCGGAGACCGGCGAGAGAGAGGAGATCGCGGAAGGCAGCACGGCAAATGCGCTCCAGTACGAGATGATGGATATGGAAGCGGCCATTCTGGAAGGAAAAACCGATGTGATGCGCCTGTCCGACTCCTGCGACGTGATGGATATGATGACCGGGCTCCGGAAGGAGTGGGGCATGAAATATCCGGGCGAGGAGTGGTAGAGCAGTACGAAAGTCTGCTTCCGCTCCACAGGAAGGTAAGCGACCTGCTCAGCGAGCTGGGAGATTACATGGAGAACATGTAAAAGGGATTATGCGGAGAACATGTAAAGGAAAAAAATAAAGTGAAAACGCCTCACAGACCGGGGATGCATTGGTGGATGCGAAGGTCTGCGAGGCGTTTTTCTCTGATGGACAGAGGAATCACTTAGCCGCATGGATTCCATAGGATTCTGTCTGTCAAGAGAGCTTTTGTACTACATTACTCATACTGTTGCGGCAGGTTATTTTTTTGCGTTAATATCATCCATATACCGGTTTACAGCGCTGATCAAAGCCATTACGGAAGCGTTGATGATATCGTTGTCGATGCCGACGCCCCAGTAGGTCTTGTCGTTGGAGCCGTCGATGGCCACGTAAGCGCAGGCCTTGGAACTGGAACCGGTCTCCAGAGCATGTTCCTCGTAGGTAGAGATGGTGTAATCAATCTCAGAGTGACGTTTCAAGGCGTTGCTGACAGCGTCCAGACGACCGTTTCCGGTGCCGTGGTATACTTTGTGAACGCCGTATTTGTTGATGGTGAGCTCTGTCCAGATGCCGGTTTCTTCCCGCTTGAAATGTACGTCAAGCAGCTCGATCGGTGCGTTGATATTGACGTATTTTTCTTTGAAGACGTCCAGTACCTCCTCCGGCTGAAGCTCTTTGTGAGCGTGGTCGGAAACATCTTTGACAGTATAGCCCACTTCCTCACGCATCTGCGGTGGAATCCGGATGCCGTAGGTCTTATCCAGAAGGAATCCGATGCCGCCCTTGCCGGACTGGCTGTTGATACGGATGACGTCTGCCTCGTACTCGCGGCCCAGATCTTTCGGGTCAATAGCCAGATACGGAACGGTCCATTTGTCGCAGTCGTGGGTTTCTCTCCATGCCATACCTTTGGCGATGGCATCCTGGTGGGAGCCGGAGAATGCGGCAAATACAAGCTGTCCGGCGTATGGCTGTCTCTCATAGACATGCATTCTTGTGACTTTCTCGTATTCTTCCACGATGGCCGGCAGATTGCTGAAGTCAAGATTCGGATCCACGCCGTGGGAGAACATATTCAATGCCAGTGTGACGATATCCACATTTCCTGTCCGCTCTCCGTTGCCAAACAGGGTGCCTTCCACACGGTCTGCGCCGGCAAGAACCGCCAGCTCCGCATCGGCAACGCCGGTACCACGGTCGTTATGCGGATGCACGGATAACACCACGCTGTCTCTGTATTTCAAATTGTCGCTCATATACTCGATCTGGCTTGCGTACACGTGCGGCATGGAGTGGGAGACGGTTGCCGGCAGGTTGATGATAGTCGGCCAGTCTTTGGTCGGTTTCCACACGTCCAGCACAGCGTTGCAGATATCCAGGGCGAAGTCCATCTCGGTGCCGGTGAAACTCTCCGGTGAATATTCAAAACGGTAGTTGCCGCCGTCCTCCTCGGTCAGTCGTTTCAGCAGCTCTGCGCCGTCCACGGCAATCTGGATGATGTCTTCTTTGGATTTCTTGAACACCTGCTCCCGCTGAGCCACGGAGGTGGAGTTATATAAATGTACCACCGCCTGTTTAACGCCTTTGATGGCTTCAAAGGTCTTCTTGATGATGTGTTCGCGGGCCTGTGTCAGCACCTGGATGGTCACGTCATCCGGAATCAGGTTCTGCTCGATCAATGTCCGGCAGAATTCGTATTCGGTCTCGGAAGCAGCCGGGAAGCCAACCTCGATCTCCTTGAATCCAATCTTTACCAGTAATTTAAAGAATTCAATCTTTTCTTCCAGGCTCATTGGGATGATCAAAGCCTGATTGCCGTCCCGCAGGTCAACGGAACACCAGACCGGCGGTTTCTCGATATGATCTTTTGCTGCCCACTTACAGGTGTGAGCCGGTGATGGGAAATACATTGGTTTGTACTTATCTGCATGCTGCATAATTCATAATCCTCCTTCATAAAATGTGCGCCAGGCGCGATATTGAAAATGTGTTGCAATTTATCCGTGATAAGGACCGGCGTGAGAGGATGTTTGATGAAATTAAAAAACCGCCTCTTTCTGATAAAGAAAGAGACGGAGAAAACTCACGCGGTACCACTCTTATTCATACAAAATGTATGCGCTCATCACAGATACGGACTTAAATAAGCCTTATATCCTCCTGCTGTAACGGTCAGGCTCCGGCTATGCCTACTGCATCCTGTACATTTGCTGCTGCAATGTTATGATTCTGCGTCCTTTTATTATCTGTATGTTATCTCTATGCATCTCCGGTATGGTTTATACCGGGGATAATAAAAGGATGACGCAGCAGATGCGGTTCAGCACGCTGCTCAGAGGCGAGTTCAAATCTGTCATGCAGCCGCTTCGCACCACCCAGCGGTTCTCTGAATACACTCGAAATTCTACTATTCCTCTTCGTTGCATTTGACTTTTATACTTTAGCATGAAAAAGACTCGGTGTCAATACATAAATTCTTTGGCGTGCAGTTTGTCTGTGATTCCTCGTGAGCGCGAACCGCCGGGTAATTCATTGATAAAATTAATCTGTTGCCCGCAGACGCTCCACGATGCTGTCCTTTTCCAGATTCCGGAAACAGAGGTACGGAAGCAGGACGGCGAAGATCAGCAGCACCGGCGTGCAGATGATAAGCGGCAGCAGGGTGAACTGGAAGGTGGTGTAGCCGCCGGCGGTGAGGGCGCGGACGATGACTCCCACGGTGAAGATACTCAGGATGTAGGATATCACCAGTGTGATTCCCGCGTAATATAAGCCCTCAAAGATGAGCATCTTTCGAAGCTGCCGTTTGGTCATGCCGATGCTCTGGATCATGGCAAATTCACGGCGGCGGGAGATGATGGCGGTCACCATGCTGTTGACAAAGTTCAGTATGCCGACCAGGGCGATGACAACGCTGATGGAGTAGCCGATGACGGAAGAGGAACGACGTTCGTCTTCGTACTGCTGCGCCATGGTCTGGCGGGAGGTAATGGACATGCCGGAGGCGTAGCTCTGCTGGTATTCGGTCAGCATGTCGGAAGCCTCATCGATGCCGGCGTCCTCCACGTTGAAATAATATTTGCGCAGGTTGTTGTCCGGCCACATCTGGGTGAAAATGTCCGCCTGCATGACGAGCTGCACGGAGAATACCGGAGTGTAGCCGGAAACCATCGGCTGTAACGGAGAAAGCACGGCCATGACGGTAAAGTTCCGTCCGTTGATGTTCACTTCCTCGCCGACAGAGTAGGTCGGCAGTCCGGTCTGAGGGTCAGCGGCAGGGCCGATGGCGAGGATGTAATCGCCGGTGGCGAATTTCTCAGGGTCATAGCTGCCGTCCAGGATGTAGTTTTCACTGGCGGCGGCGTCAAGAATCAGGCCGTCAGCGCCGTAAATGGTGTGCGGCACTGCATTTCCTGCGAGGGCGGAGTCAAAGACTTCCTTCCACATCGGAAAACTCGGGTCAAAGGAAGCGTAATCGTCCAGAACGTCCTGGGTATAAAATGTGGAGAAATTGTTCCGGGCTTCCTCGCTCAGCGGCATGGAAATATCCTGGGAGTACAGGCGGCCTTCCGTCTCCAGGGTGTCAAGGCTTCGGATGTCGGAAAGCAGGCTCTCGCTGATGGTATTGCTGGCCGGGTCGTAACCGGAAACGTTGCTGTTGGTGGCGTCGTCGATCTGGAAGTCGGCGACAGTTAAATCCATCAGATATTTATCCATGTCAAAGCTTGCGTTGCTGGCGTAGAAGTAGCTCATCAGTACCAGTCCGAGGGTGAGGGAGCAGATGACCATGACGGTTCGTTTTTTATTGCGCCACAGGTTGCTCCAGGCCATGCCGGCGATGGAGGCGCCTTTTTTGGATTTCTTCTGTTTCTTTTTCACGGAAGTGTCCGCGTCGGTATAGCGCAGCGCTTCCATCGGGGAGACCTTTCCTGCGCGGCGGGCCGGAAGCAGGGAAGAGCACAGTACGGTCGCGTAGGCAAATACGGCGGAACCGATGAAGATGATCGGATTGGTGGACACGATGGTGTTCGGATTATCTCCGCCGATCATCACCGGCACGAGCACGATGCCCAGCAGGTAGCCGATGACCAGTCCCACCGAAATACCGATCAGTGACAGCCGGTTCGCCTGTCCCCGGATGATTTTCTTGATCTGTTTTCTGGTGGTTCCGAGGGTTTTCAGTCTGCCGTAGAACTGGATATCCGAGGCAACCGAAATCTGGAACACGTTATAGATGATCAGGTATCCTGCCAGGAAAACCAGCAGCATGCCGGCGTAGGTGGACAGGTTTTCCATGAAAATGCTTTGCTGTACGCCTGCGTCGTAGGCCAGGTTGGTGAAAAACTCCACGTCGGTGATGCCGGTGTCGGAAAGCACCTGTGTCATCTGCCCCTCGATATCATCAGAGTCTGCAAATGTAACGCCCATCATGCGGGTGCCGAGCACCTGTCCGTCCGACGGGCCGGCGGCGTAATCGCAGGCGTTTAAGGCAAATTCTTTGCTGACCCAGGCCATGCTGGCGTAGGAAGATTCATTTCCTTCCCAGATACCGCACAGAGTAAATGTACTGGAGGTCATCTCCGGGGAAGTGATGTCTTTCTGCCATTCCAGGGTGATGGCGGCGCCAAGCTCCGGCGTGACGCCCAGACGCTGCAGAGTCAGAGTGTCCAGGGCGATTTCGTCTTCGGCCTCCGGCATCCGGCCGGTCTCCGGCCAGGCAAAGCTGTCTCTTGCATACTGGTCGCTGGCGTAGCGGATCTCCACCTGCCGTCCGGCCAGGGAGGTATTCTGTGCGTTTCCCAGGATGATGGAATATCCGGAATGTACTACCAGCGGATGAGCGGCGATCTTCTCAATCTCCTCATCGGTGATGCTCTTTGTGGACGTGTGGGCGGTGGTTCCCGACTGGCGGAGATACATTTCCGTCATATTGCGTCCGAGACTCTGCGCCAGTGTAAACAAAGTGGTGAACATCATGGTCGTGAGGATGATGGCGAGGACAGCCACCAGATTACGGCGTTTATTGTTCCGGAAGCTGCGGCGGGAGAGGGTCTTTATCACGGAACCCTGCTGGCTGCCTTTGCCGCGGGAAGCTGCCTGCTCCGCATCGCTGCGCTTCCGGATGATGGATTCTGTTTGTTTATTCATCGTGCATCACCGCCTTTACTCATGGATACGTCCATCTTCGATGCGGATGGTACGGTCGGCCTGGGCGGCGATTTCCGGGTTGTGGGTGATCATCACGATGGTCTGATGGAACTTCTCGCTGGTGAGCCGCAGAAGCTCGATGACCTCATCGCTTGTCTTGCTGTCAAGGTTACCGGTCGGCTCATCGGCAAGAATGATGGCTGGCTTGCTGGCAAGGGCTCTTGCGATAGCCACCCGCTGCTGCTGGCCGCCGGAAAGATTGTTCGGCATATTATAAAGCTTCTTATCAAGGCCAAGCAGGGAGATGATCTCATCAACGAAAGCATCGTCCGGCTGCTTTCCGTCCAGCTGAATCGGCATCACGATATTTTCATAGACATTGAGGATAGGGACCAGATTGTAATTCTGGAAGATAAAACCGATCTTCTGGCGGCGGAACACCGTCAGCTCATCATCGCTCATGGAATCCAGAGTGACGGAATCCACCTGCACGCTGCCGGAAGTAGGCCGGTCCAGACCGCCCAGCATATTTAAAAGCGTGGATTTGCCGCTGCCGGAAGTACCGATGATGGCAACAAACTCGCCCTCCTCGATGGAGATGCTCACGTCATTCAACGCTTTTACAAGACTTTCTTTTTCACCATATTGTTTCACTAAATGGGATGTACTTAAAATACTCATGTTGTCTCTCCTTTGTCTGTTTATGATGTTTTGATTATATCGCTATACAAAAAACAGACAATAGAAGCTGCGTAAACTAATATGCAGGAGGGAAAAATTAAACGAATAGCATTAGATATTTGTAAAAGTCATAAAAACCCAAACCTCGACGGTTGATTTGTTCATTTATAATTGATATAATCAAAAAGAAAATAAATTTTATAAGATATAACTGATAAAAATTGCAAAAACAAAAGTTTTTTAATTATAACAGAGGGAAGGTGGATGTATTGATTAAAAGAGAATCTTATATGGAACGAATCCGCCCGTTTATGGGAAATGAATTGATTAAGGTGTTGACGGGAATACGGAGAAGCGGAAAATCCGTCATGTTGGAATTGATTCAGGAAGAGTTGATGGAAAATGGCGTTGAAAAAGAAAACATGATATCCATCAATTTTGAGAATATGGCAAATGCCGGATTTTGTACGGCAAAGTCATTGCATGATGAAATATTGCGTCGAATCAATAAGAAAGAAGGCAAAATATATTTGTTTTTTGATGAGATACAGGAAGTAGAGGAATGGGAAAAATGTATTAATTCTTTTCGGGTGGAGATTGACTGCGATATTTATATTACAGGTTCCAACGCGAAATTACTTTCCGGAGAACTTGCCACTTATCTGGCGGGGAGATATGTGGAATTTATCATCTATCCATTCTCTTTTAAAGAATTCATTGATTTGTATCATACCATAGAGCCTGGTTCAGATGAGAGGGAATGTTTTCGTAAATATCTTATTGCAGGAGGGATGCCTTATCTGAGTAATCTTCATTATGACGAGGAAGCGGGAAGACAATATTTGCGGGATTTATTTTATTCCGTGGAACTAAAGGATGTCGTACAGCGAAATAATATTCGGGATGTGGATATGCTGGAACGGATTATCGCCTATGTGACGTTAAATGTTGGAACAACGTTTTCGGCCTCATCGATTTCCAAATATTTGAAGAATGAAGGAAGAAAAGTATCACCGGAAACGGTATTAAATTATCTTAAAGCCTGTGTGGACGCCTTTCTTTTTTATCAGGTAAGACGTCGGGATTTGCAGGGAAAGAAGATACTTACCGTAAATGAAAAATATTATGTGGCAGATCATGGAATACGGGAGGCTGTTTTTGGAGGAAACATGAAGGATATTAATTTGATTCTGGAAAATATTGTTTTCTTAGAATTATTGCGCCGGGGATATTCTGTCACTGTTGGCAAAATGGGAGATAAAGAAATCGATTTTGTCTGTGAAAAACAGGGAAACCGACTTTATATACAGGTAGCGTATCTTCTGGCTTCAGATGAAACGATACAAAGAGAATTTGAAGTCTACGCCGGCATTCCTGACAATTTTCCCAAATATGTGGTGACGATGGATGAGTTTGATATGAGCAGAAATGGAATCAAACATCGCAATATCCGTGAATTTCTGCTGGAAGAAAAATGGGAATAAAAATAAATATTGACATTTTTCTTCCAGAGATTCACGAATACCTTTGTCGGCAGAGGAATGACTGTTACGGCACCGGTATGATAATTTTCAGCACAAAGATGCCGCCTTCGCATTTGACGGTGCACTGTCCGTCGTATTTTTCTGCCGTGCTTTTGATGTTGGACAGTCCGAAGCCGTGGAGAAAGGAGTCCTCCTTGGTGGTTCTGCCTGAGGTGTCCGCGCCCGGCAGGGCGTTGTTTTCCACGGCGATGACCATCATATCGTGGATGCGGCGGGCTTTTACGGTGATGACACGCCGGGGGATGGCGAGTTTTTCGCTGGCCTCGATGGCGTTGTCCAGGGCGTTGCCGAAAATCGTGCTGATGTCCAGTGGGTCCAAAAAGGCGCCGTCCTCAAAGTGGATGACAGCTGTGAAGTCAATCTTTTTTTCGCGGGCGGTCTTGGCCTTGTCCCGGATGATGACATCCAGATAGGCGTTGCCGGTGCGGTAGTAGGTCTCATAAGAAGCAATCTGCTGCTGCAGATGCTCGATGGAGGCGCGGACGCCCGGGCGGCCGCCGGCCGGTACATTTTCTGCGCCGGGTACAGCGGCGCCCGCGCCCGGCACCGCATTTTCCAGCACGAGAAGGTGATTCTTCATATCGTGGTAGATGCGGCGGATACGGGTCTCATCTTCCATTTTCTCCTCGTAGTAGGCCTGGCGCATCTCCAGCTCCTGGGCGTGCCAGGCGGTCTGCATGGCGCTGCACATGTAGGAGGCCAGGTAGATACAGCCGAAGCTTGAGAAAATGGACGCGGTACAGATGGGATACACGATGATCATGCGCTCGGGCATGAAATAAATGATGGTAAATATCGAGACCACGGAAGCGAGCATCAGGGTATCCACGATGAGCCACATGCGGTTGGTCAGGGTGTACGTGGTGTTTTTCAGATATTTCCGCAGAAACAGCCAGGCACCGGTCCAGAACAGCAGTCTCGCCAGAAGTGTGGCGGTGTGGATGCCGGTGCTGAGCAGCAAGGCGCCAGGGGGCCATTCCGATATGTTGTCTCCGATGTTATCTCCGGTGAGCCCGAAAAAAATGTTTGAGCCGATATCCTGCATCATATAGTTGACAGCGATGACCGCCGGATAAAAAATCAGAACGGCGGTAAGTTTTTCAACCCAGCGTCCGCGGTGAAAAATGATCAGATAAATGCAGAATCCGATGAGGGTGCCCAGCAGGTTGGCAAGGTCGTTGGAATAGACGATGACCACCGCCAGAAAGCTGCAGAAGAAAACCGCCAGGACACGCACGCTCCAGCTTTTCCGCACAGGAAGAAATGTATGCAGAATCCAGAAAAACACGAAAACATAAAGCCATTCCAAAATGAAGGAAAGAATATCAAGAAACTGTATCATAGCATATCCCCCCAGTAATCGGTCAGCTGCTCCATGAAGCTTTTGCGTCTCGGCTGGCTGATGGGGATTTTCTCACCGGTGATCAAGGTGATCTCCAGCTTTTTCACCCCTTTTACATAGGCGAGATTCACGATATAGCTGGTATGACAGCGGGCAAAGTTCTTTGCCTGCAGCTCCCGTTCCATTTCTTTCATACTGCGGTAGCAGAGGATGCTTTCCTGCGCGGTGTGAAAGAGAAGGTTGCGGTTGAAGGTCTCTATGTAGCGGAGATTTTTCAGGATTACCTTATATTTGCCCGTGTCATTGGAGATGACGAGGGCCGGTTCCTGCTCCATGTGCCTGCGGCGGATAAACTTGTCAAGCTCCGCCTTGAGACGGCCGTACTGCAGCGGTTTTATAATGTAATTGGTGGCCTGATATTTGTAGCCTTCCAGTCCGTACTGGGCGAGAGTGGTAAGGAAAATGATGCCGACGCTCTCATCCTTCTCGCGGATCCGCTCCGCGGCCCGGAGGCCGTCCACCAGTTTCATCTGTATGTCAAGAAAAATCAAATCAAAGGACGGGTCATATTTTTCTATCAGGTCAAGTCCATCGTAGAAGACAGAGGTTTTGATTTCCTCACCCGTCTCCAGAATATACTGCGAAAGAAGCTCTTTCAGATGGTTCACAAAGACCCTTTCGTCGTCGCAGATGGCGATGTGCAGCATATGGGTGCCCTCTCTTTCTGTCTAGTCTCGACGTTTATTGTAACGGCCTGCGGGCGATTTTTCAAGGGGGGGGGTAGAAGTGATTTTTTGGAAAATGTATGATACTTTTTTGTTGTGTGGAGACAGAACGATGTTGCGAAGGTGCGCCAATATGTGTAAAATGATAAGTGGATTATTTTGAAAAGCAGGAATAAAACGATGAGAGAGAAAATCAGTGAAAATTTAAAAAAGATACAGCAGCAGATCAAAGAAGTGGAGATTCACTATCTGAAGATGATACTTTTTAACTTAAAGACCGGTATCCTGTGGATGCTGCGCGCCTTCATTGTGGGCCTTGTGGCGGGCGGTTTCAGCAGCCTGTTTACGCTGGGGCTTGCGGAGGTGACCCGCATAAGAAATGCGTTTCCTTTTCTTTTGTTTTTGCTGCCGGCGGGCGGTCTGCTCATTGTGTGGCTGTACCGGCTCTGCGGCATCAAAAAGGACTCGGGGACGAACCTTCTGATTACGGCGGTGCATCACAGCGAACAGCATGTGCCGGTCTATCTGGCGCCGCTGATTTTTGGCGCCACTCTGATCACGCATCTCTTCGGCGGTTCCGCCGGAAGAGAGGGAGCGGCCCTGCAGATGGGCGGCAGCCTTGGAAATACGCTGGGGCAGCTGTTTCATCTGGATGAGGGAGACCGGAAAATACTGATGATGAGCGGAATGAGCGCGGCTTTCTCCGCGGTGTTCGGGACGCCCATGGCGGCGGCCATCTTTCCCATGGAAATGATCAGCGTGGGAATCATGCATTACGCGGCGCTGCTGCCCTGCGTGTTTGCGTCCCTGGTGGCCAATCAGTTTGCCCTCAACATGGGGATTCAGGCGGAGGCGTATCATGTGACGGGGATTCCTGCCGTGACATTTGAGAGCTTCGGAAAGCTTGTCCTGCTGGGAATCTGCTGCGCTGTGGTCAGCATCATTTTCTGTAATTTCCTGCGGGGCGCCAATGCATTTTATGATAAATGTTTCAAGAATCCGTATATCCGCGTCATCGCCGGCGGCGTACTGGTTATTCTTTTAACAATGCTGGTGGGGAATTTTGACTATAACGGGGCGGGAACGGAGCTCATCGAGCGGGCCATCGAGCACGGCGAGACGCCGTCCTACGCCTTTCTTCTGAAAATGCTGTTCACGTCCCTGACGCTGGCGGCGGGATTTAAGGGCGGCGAGATTGTGCCGGCGTTCTGTACCGGAGCCACCTTCGGCTGTCTGTTCGGCAGTCTCATGGGAATCTCTCCTTCTCTATGTGCGGCCCTTGGCATGACGGCGGTGTTCTGCGGCGTCACAAACTGCCCGATTACTTCTATGTTAATAGGGTTTGAGCTGTTCGGATTTGAGGGAGCGGTGTTCATTCTTCTGGTCATTTCTGTCAGCTATCTGTTCTCCGGATACAAGGGACTTTACCGGGAACAGATCATCGTTTATTCCAAATATCACCCAAAATATATCAATCGATTGTCAGGTGATGAAAACTTTGACGGGGAAGATTACGAGGAATAAGAAAAAACAGCGTTTTCGATGAAATATTTTTGACAATATTTCGTGAAAAATATGGCGCATCAATTTTTTTTGTGCTATAATAGTTGCGCATGTGAGGAATCATGTGCGTTACGTGTGCAGAATATAGATAATTTTTAAGGAGGAACAACAATGGCAAAAAAATGGGTATACCTGTTTACCGAAGGCGATGCCACAATGAGAAATCTTCTCGGCGGCAAAGGCGCTAACCTTGCTGAGATGACTAACATTGGTCTGCCTGTACCTCAGGGTTTCACTATCACAACTGAGGCGTGTACACAGTACTATGAAGATGGAAGACAGATTAATGATGAGATCCAGGCACAGATCATGGAGTACATCACAAAGATGGAAGAGATCACTGGAAAGAAATTCGGTGATAAAGAGAATCCTCTTCTGGTTTCCGTTCGTTCCGGTGCTCGTGCATCCATGCCAGGTATGATGGATACTATCCTGAACCTTGGTTTAAATGAAGACGTTGTTGAAGTATTGGCTGCAAAATCCGGCAACCCACGTTGGGCTTGGGACTGCTACAGAAGATTCATCCAGATGTATTCTGACGTAGTTATGGAAGTAGGTAAGAAATACTTCGAAGAATTAATTGACAAAATGAAAGCAGAAAAAGGCGTAACACAGGACGTTGACCTGACTGCTGATGACTTAAAAGAGCTGGCTTCCCAGTTCAAGGCTGAATATAAAGAGAAGATCGGGGATGATTTCCCGACAGATCCGAAGGAACAGTTAATGGGCGCTATCAAAGCCGTATTCCGTTCCTGGGACAACCCACGTGCCAACGTATATCGTCGTGACAACGATATCCCATACAGCTGGGGTACTGCTGTTAACGTACAGAGCATGGCATTTGGTAACATGGGCGATGACTGTGGTACAGGTGTTGCATTTACCCGTGACCCTGCTACAGGCGAGAAGAAGCTTATGGGTGAGTTCTTAACAAACGCACAGGGCGAGGACGTAGTTGCCGGTGTTCGTACACCAATGCCGATCGCTCAGATGGAAGAGAAGTTCCCGGAAGCTTTCGAACAGTTCAAACAGGTTTGCAAGACTCTGGAAGATCACTACAGAGATATGCAGGACATGGAGTTCACTGTTGAGAACAAGAAGCTTTACATGTTACAGACACGTAACGGTAAGAGAACAGCACAGGCTGCTTTAAAGATTGCCTGCGATTTAGTAGATGAGGGAATGAGAACAGAAGAAGAAGCTGTTGCAATGATCGACCCTCGTAACCTTGACACATTATTACATCCTCAGTTCGATGCAGAAGCACTGAAGAAAGCTGTTCCTATGGCAAAAGCCCTTGGTGCATCACCGGGAGCTGCATGCGGTAAGATCGTCTTCACAGCAGAAGATGCTAAAGAATGGGCAGCAAGAGGAGAAAAGGTTATCCTTGTTCGTCTTGAGACATCCCCAGAGGATATCGAAGGTATGAAGAGCGCACAGGGTATCCTGACAGTTCGTGGTGGTATGACATCTCACGCAGCCGTAGTTGCCCGTGGTATGGGTGCTTGCTGTGTATCCGGATGCGGCGACATCATCATGGACGAAGAGAACAAGAAGTTCACTCTTAACGGCAAAGAGTTCCACGAAGGAGATCCTATCTCCCTTGACGGTTCCACAGGTAACATCTACGACGGTATCATCCCTACAGTAGACGCTACGATCGCCGGTGAGTTCGGACGTATCATGGCATGGGCTGACAAATACAGAACCATGGGCGTACGTACCAACGCAGATACACCTGCAGATGCAAAGAGAGCTCGTGAGCTGGGCGCTGAAGGTATCGGCCTTTGCCGTACAGAGCATATGTTCTTCGAAGGCGACAGAATCGACGCATTCCGCGAGATGATCTGTGCAGATACAGTAGAAGAAAGAGAAGAAGCTCTTGAGAAGATTCTTCCATACCAGCAGGGAGACTTCGAGCAGTTATTCGAAGCTATGGAAGGCAACCCTGTAACAATCCGTTTCCTGGATCCGCCTCTGCATGAGTTCGTTCCTCAGACAGAAGAAGATATCAAGAAACTGGCTGACGCTCAGGGCAAGACTGTTGAAGACATCAAAGCAATCATCGAAGGTCTCAAAGAGTTCAACCCAATGATGGGACATCGTGGATGCCGTCTGACAGTAACATACCCAGAGATCGCTGTTATGCAGACAAAAGCTGTTATCCGTGCAGCAATGGCTGTTCAGGAGAAACATGCAGACTGGAATATCGTTCCTGAGATCATGATTCCGTTAGTAGGCGAATTAAAAGAACTGAAATACGTGAAAGAGATCGTTGTTAAGACAGCAGACGCTGAGATTGCAGCTAAAGGCTCCAACCTCAAATACGAAGTTGGTACCATGATCGAGATTCCTCGTGCAGCATTACTTGCCGACGAGATCGCAAAAGAGGCTGAATTCTTCTGCTTCGGTACAAACGACTTAACACAGATGACATTCGGCTTCTCCCGTGACGATGCCGGCAAGTTCCTGGATGCTTACTACGACGCTAAGATCTTCGAGAACGATCCATTCGCTAAACTCGACCAGGATGGCGTTGGTAAGTTAATGGATATGGCAGTGAAATTAGGTAAAGGCCAGAGAGCTGACCTCCACTGCGGTATCTGTGGCGAGCACGGCGGAGACCCATCTTCCGTAGAATTCTGCTACAAGATTGGTCTTGACTATGTATCCTGCTCACCATTCCGTGTACCGATCGCTCGTCTTGCAGCAGCACAGGCAGCAATCGCCGCAAAATAATTACTGCGGTTCGCGGATAGAAGTGCATAGAATATAAGCAATATTGGCAGCGTCCTGCTCTTTGGAGCAGGGCGCTGTTTTTTTGCACTCTAAAGTGGTTTTATTCGGTAAAATGAGAGAAAAATGCCTGAAAACAATAAAAAAAGGTCTGTCTCAATGAGAAAAAAGTCGGTTTTTATGAATTTAGATAAGAAATCTAAAACATAGAAACTGGCTTTTTTGTGTTGTTTTGAAAAAAATAATGCAGAAGACCATGGTATAGTGAATAAGTAGAATACTAACGATATGGAACGGTTTGAGGAAAAGGGAGAAAACATGCTTATAAAAAATACAATGAGTAAATTTACTTTTGTTATGAAACAGATTATTTACAGTGTTGTAGTTTGGCTTTTGAATAATAGTTTATCCTATGACAAAATGGATGAATTAGGAATATCAGAGCTGTTGCTATTATACTTTTTGTATGAATGCTTTCTGATTGGAATAGCGATAGAAATAGAAAAAAGAAGAAATGAGATTAGCATAGCCATGAATATTATAATTGCATATGGATTATATATCGCGGCCAGCTATTATGAAACCAGGAAAGAAATTGTGCTTTCTGTATTTTTTGGCGCCATAATAGTATCAATTTTTTTCATTCGATTAATATTCAAAGAAAAGATAGATGAAAAAAAGAAATATAGGAATTTGTTGAGGAATCGCATTTTTCAATCTGCTGCTATAGTACAGTTGACTTTATCTATAAGTATGCTTATTTTAACAGTATTAATTTTTGGAGTAAACAAATCAGAAAGAATAATAGCGCAGAGAACAGAAACCGTGAATATGAACATAGAGGCAGATTCCGGTACATTAAAAAATAATGAGAAGGTTATTTTAAAGCTTCAGGAAAAATCCTGGTATAAATTATCTTTGACAGAAAGGGTGAATACACTTGTCGCTATCGCTGATATGGAATGTGTTTACCTGGGGATGCCAAAAGATTTGGTTATTGCAGCAGATCACACGTTGGAAGACACGACACTGGGAACATATGAAGACAGAGAAAATGAAATCACAATTAATATGAATGTCATTTATGAATCAGGAGAACAATCTCTGGAAGTACTGCTGCATGAAATACGTCATGCTTTTCAACATCGTTTGGTAGAAGCATATCGGAAAATAGATGACGAAGAAAAAAATTTAAAGGTATTTCAGGAAATAAAATTATTTGCTTCGGAATTTAGAAATTATGAAGATAAAAATTATAAAATTTATTATAATCAGCGCTGCGAACAAGATTGCAGAGAATATGCCAGGGAACGGATGGAAGAGTATTATTCCGTAATATATGATAAATGAAAAAGACATCTTTATCCCAAATGAGTTGATAAGATAAAAAATTTTGTCTATTTTTTATAAAAAAAGATGGAAAAATAGAAAAAAATAGTTTAATATATAAAAAGATAGCTATTGTTTTGGTGAAATTGAAACTATAAAAACAAAAAATCAAAATAGCAAAGGAGGAATTAAACATGACAGAAGTAGCAAATTTATTGATTAAGGAAATGCAGGAAAAAGGACTTAAGTATCTGGATGTGATTGAAGAACAGGAACATACGATTGTTTCCGTTGGGTTTAATTTAAGTTCTGCCAGCGTAAAAATCCATGTCTTTTGTGAGAATGACAATAATAATGTGGCAATACGATGCTTTGGATTTTTGAAAGTTAATGAGAGTCAATTTCCGAAAGCGCTGTTATGCTGCAATGAATTAAATCAGAAAATGCGTTGGGTGAAATTCTACATTGGTGATGAGGGAGAAATTAATATTGAAGATGATGCGATTGTAGATAATATCACGGCGGGTTCTGAATTATTACAACTGGTAATGAGAATGGCGTCAATTGCTGATGACGCATACCCTATTATTAACAGGGCAATTTGGTCATAATCAAAAGGTAAACATACAGTCTGTAGTTTTCAAAAACTGCAGACTGTGTAAAAGGAGAAGTTCATGCAGACAAAATTATTGGAAAGTATCTTACAGAAAGCGAAACAATTACAGATGGATAATAAGAAAAAATGTTTAAATGTGCCATGCCTGTATGTAGCTATATTGGATATCTGTAAAGAAGGAGATTCCCGTATGGCCGGAAAATATGATCAGGAGGAATGGAAAACATTATTGCAGATGGTAAAAAAAGACTGCATAGAAGACAGAGAAAGTTTAATCTATCTGATCAATCAATCTTCTGACGAATCATATGTAAAGTGGTCGAGAGAATTTCGGATTTGGTTGAGCATGAACAGACGGTCGGCGGTTGATGCTTATAAATATATCAGAAAATACGGAAATATTTCTGCTGACATACAGAGTTTAAATAATAAAAAAGAAGACAGCGATATACATAGTACAGAAGAACAGGTCATTTCTGAACCGGAGAAAAAAGATAATAACATTTCTATAGAACAAATTGTTGAACAAACAGTTCTTTTGCGTGAAACATTGCTGGATAAAATAATTGGACAAAATCATGTCGTTACCAAGTTTGCGGACGGTTATTTTGAAGGTGAATTAACATCTCTGATTGATGAAAAAAGAAAAGGGCCGAAGTCTGTGTTCCTTTTTGCCGGAAGTCCGGGGGTAGGCAAGACATTTCTGGCTACAGAGGCAGCTTCAATATTAAAATTGCCGACCATTAGACTTGATATGAGCGGATATGCCGATGGAAATGCAGCCTTTGAATTGACAGGCGCAAGTTCGAATTTTCAATCTCCACAGCCAGGAGTATTAACAGGTTTTGTGCATGACAATCCCAAATCGGTTATTATTTTTGATGAAATAGAAAAGACTCACCATAACGTAATTCATTTATTTTTACAGGTATTAGACGCTGGTTTTCTGTATGACAGCTACTATGCAAAAAAAATATCTTTTTTGGATACGATACTGATTTTTACAACGAATGCAGGAAAACAGTTATATACAGATTCTTTAAAACAAAATTTTTCCGATGTACCTAAACAGGTAATCATCAATGCCTTGGAAAAAGATATTAATCCAATGACAGGGAAATCATTTTTTCCGCAGGCTATTTGTTCCAGGCTTGCTTCAGGAAATGTATTTTTGTTTAATCATTTATCAGCCAATGATTTATCTATTATTGCCGCAAGAAAATTATTGGAATGTCAGGAAAATTTTACCCGCAAATTTGCTATTGAATCCTCTAATTGTGAAATATTGGCCACTACGCTTCTATTTTCTTTAGGGGGACATTGCGATGCACGAAATCTGACCGGAGCAATTAAAAAGTTCTTTTCGTCAGAAATATTTGAGATGTTCAGATTATATGATAAAAAGACATTACTGAAAAAAATTAATTGGAAGTTAGATTTAGAAAATGCGGATGTTTCAGTGCAAGAATTATATGAATTACCTGACGATAGTGCATTTTTGTTTTTTGGAGATAAAAGATTAGAAGATTCCGCAGTAAATTGGAGAGGAAAAGGTAATTTCCTTTTTACAGATGATATAGATAAAGCCAGAAAAATAATTAAAAATCATGAACTGAATTTTATTGCAGTCGACTATCTGTATGGTTCGACAGATAAAAAGAAATATTTAAATGCTGAAGATGTTTCTTCCGATGGGAAAATATTATTTGAAGAAATCAAAAAGGAATATCCGGAACTCCCGGTATATATATGGGAAACAGATTTATATGAATATAACAGAGAAGAGAAAGTGTCTTTTTTTAATAAAGGAGCCAATGATATTCTGAAAATAAATTTTCATATATCAGAAAAAGATGAGGAATTGATTGATTGTTTGATGATTCAATTACAGCAGCAAAAAGCTCTGGATCTTTTGAAAACGAAGCATCAACTTGTATCTTTCGAAACGTCACAGGAATTGAATGAAGATGGGACCGTTGGAGAGATTCGGGTATTTGACCTTAGAATTTCAACCGCAATTGAAGCAGACGAACAAAAAGATATTGTTTCTGCGGAGGAAAAACCAAATTTGCATTGGGAAGATATTGTTGTATCACAAGATGCAAAAGAAGAGTTGCAATATTTTCAGGGGTATTTGAATCATACAAAAGAATTCTTAAAAAAAGGAGCGAAAGCGCCGAAAGGAATTTTATTATATGGGCCTCCGGGAACGGGGAAAACTTCATTGGCAAAGGTGATGGCATCAGAATCAGATGTGACTTTTTTGTCAGTATCTGCAGACCAGTTTATCAGTAAATGGGCTGGAGAAGGACCTCAGTCAGTGCATCATATTTTTTCTGTTGCAAGAAAGTATGCTCCGGCCATTCTATTTATTGATGAAATTGATGCAATTGGACGCAGGCGCTCCGGCGAGGATTCCCATGATGGAAGACAGGAGATTTTAAATGCATTGTTAACTGAAATGGATGGTTTTAAAAATATATCAAAAAAACCGGTATTGGTTATGGCCGCGACAAACCTTGGCGGTAATAATAGAAATACAGGTGCGCTGGATCCGGCGCTTGTCAGAAGATTTGACAGAAGTATATGTATCGATCTCCCGGACCAGGCGGGAAGAAAAAAACTGATTCAGATTTTATGTAGAAAAAATAAGATAATTCAGATTAGCGAAAGCATGATGGACAATCTGGCTGAACGTTCTATTGGTATGAGTCCGGCGTTAATTGAAGGGGCAATAAACGCCGCCATCAGAGATGCCATACGAAACAACGGGTATGTGACAGATGACATTATTAATGAGGCTTTTGAAAAATATAATAATGGGGAAGAGAAGCATTGGGATAAAACAGAACTGGTGAAAACTGCACGTCATGAAGCTGGCCATGCACTGCTCAGTAATTATTATAATGAAAAACCATCATACCTTACAATTACAGCAAGGGATAATCACGGCGGTTATATGTTATATGGCGGTTCTGAAACGAAAGGTTCCTATACAAAGACAGAGCTGCTGCATAAAATAGCAATTGCTCTGGGTGGCAGAGCCGCGGAACTTGTATATTATGGTGAAGAAGAAGGTCTGTCGACCGGACCGTCCGAAGATTTGAAATCAGCAGTGTCAATTGCAGAAAGTATGATTTGTCGTTATGGAATGTTTGAGGAAATAACATTAGGTGTTTTATCAGAAGAACAAATTTCTGATGAATTATCAAAGGAGATTCAAATGAAAATAAATAGTATTCTCTCTGAACAGCTGGAAACTGCAAAAAACATTATCAGAGCACACTCATCATTAATGGAAGCCTTAGTCGACGCTTTATTAAAGAAAAACTATTTAAACAAAAAAGAAATACAGGATATACTGGGATAATTTAATGGATATATTAGAGTAGGAGGGCTTTGTCTTGGATGCTTTATATGATAATGAAAAGTTTTTTCATAATTATTTGAATTTGAGACGTGATGCAAAAAATTATAATGATTTATTTGAACAGCCGCAAATGATGGATATGTTACCGGATGTACGCGGAAAACAGATTCTTGAACTCGGATGCGGATATGGTGCGACTAGTATCAAATTCATAAAAAGAGGTGCTGAGTATGTATATGCTTTTGATATCTCTAAAAATATGATTGAAAAAGCCCAAAAGGAAAATTCACATAAAAAGATTATGTACTCCTGCATGAATATGGATGATCTGGATAAATTGGCTGGTACATGGGATATTGCCTTTAGTTCGCTTGCATTTCATTATGTTGAAAACATTGAACAACTTTTTCAGAATATTAACCATATTCTTGTGCCGGAGGGAGTTCTTCTCTTTTCTATGGAACATCCAATTGTTACTGCAGCGATGAAAGAGTGTGTCTGTGAATTTGATTCTAATGGAGAACCGCTTTATTTCAAGTTGGATCATTACGGAAAAACGGGGGAAAGAAATGTTGTCTGGCTGGATACGCTTGTGAAAAAATATCATCGTACAGTTGCTGATATTGTTAATAGTCTGCTCCATGCAGGTTTTATTATTGATGAACTACGTGAACCTCTTCCTGAGGTATCCCTGATGGAAAGCAATCCGAGAATGCATCAGGAAATCCATCGCCCCAGTTACTTAATGTGCAGATGCCATAAAAAGGACAGTGATAATTGATATGTATGATTTTTTTATTTCTTTTAAATGCACAGATAGTGGAGAACTTACTGAAGACCGTACAATTGCAGAAGAGTTATATATCAGACTTCAATCCGCAGGATATCAGGTCTTTTTTTCGGAACAAATTCTGGAAAAGGAAGGTATTACGAAATATATAAGCGAGATTAACCAGGCTTTAAATGACGCCCGTATATTTATTCTTGTCTGTAGCAAAAAAGAATATATATTAAATGGATGGGTTGCACAGGAATGGAGTTCATTTCTGAATCTCATGATGACAAACGAGAATAAAAAATTTTTTTCCTATCTTATTGAAATGAAAGAATTTGAACTTCCTGCGTTGTTGGGACCGTTTCAGTCATTTCAACATCGTAATGGTATGGACAAAGCTATAAAATATTTCATTGCTGCTAATCCGATTTCTCAAACACGGGGAAAAATAGAATCATTGCAGACTGTACAGGAAATACTTGATGGAGAATTTGGAATATTCGGTCATTTAAAAATTCTGAATAAAAGCTCAGTCGAATATTTTTCTGACAAATATCCTGAAATGATGGCTTTTGTCCAGGCACATTATTTTTTTAGGCAGGGAGAGTATTCGCACGCATGGGACTATATATCTAGACTTTCTGAGCTGAAATCCATAAAAGGATACTATCTTGCATCAGTAATGAATAAAAGAGGATACGGAGTTGAACGAAATATTAGCAGAGCTAAAAAAGAACTACGCCAGGCATATCTTTTGTGGACAGATATTTTGTCAGATCCGGAAGTAACGTCACAAATACTGCTTCTGTTTTTTGATTCGGGTTCGGGACTGTTAACACCAGTAGAATATATGGGAATATGTATACGTGACATATTAGATTTATTTGGGCTGAAATGTTCGATTCGCGTCATATGTTGGAATACTTGTCCTAAAGAGATTATGTCTTTGAAACAATACAAATATGTTCTCTTCCTTTCCAATAATCTTGAAGGGTTTTCTAGAGATAATTATAAGCATCCTGAAATTATAGATTCTTTGTCGGTTTTAGATAAACATACGCTTAAACTCGGTATACATAATCTCAGGCAAATTAATATGCCAAAACCTTTTCGTAAATATAAAGTTTTTGAACTTTCAAGAAATGGAATTGGAAAATATTGTCAGTATTTGCTTCGGAAGAATGCACAGTTAATATGGAACAATAAGAGGAATCATTAAAGTATGGAAGTAGAAAAAAATTTATTTAAATTGAATATAACGAAAGCATTCGACTGGCTGTTTGAGATACAAGATGAAGACAACTTTGGATGGAGCTGGACACGTGATATTTCACCTAATTCGCAGAATACCGCAGAGGTTGTCAGTGTTTGTTCGCAGCTATCAGAATATCTTAATGAAAATCAAAAAATTCTTATATCTGAGGCAGTGGATAACTGGTTGCTGGAACCCTCTATAAACGGAGCTATAGTAATTGATTATGTATGGATTATGTATTCATTGATACAATTTAGTGAAAAATATAATGAATTTAGTCCAGAATTTGCCATAGAGAAAATTTATCTTGCTGCAAAGGAATGTGCGGATTTAATCATTGAACTTCAGAATGAAGATGGTGGCTGGGGAGATAATTATGGTGAACATTCCACGTTGACAAGAACGGCGCTTGTGATATACTGTATGAAATCGTATACAATGAGGCTTGGTTCCACTACAAATTATGACATTGCTATTCAAAAAGCTGTTACTTGGATAATCAAAACACAGAACAAGGATGGAGGTTGGGGCAATCAGCCAGTACAACAAGTTATAGAGGAATTTAAAGAGAAAGAGCATAATTTTTCCAGAAAAGTAATTTCCGAACAGTACTTATCACAAGCAGTATCCACCGGTTATGCTCTGATGGCTCTTGGACATGTTGCTCCGCATCAATATCATGATAATATACAACGTGGTATCAACTACCTTCGTTCTATTCAAAATTCTGATGGAAGCTATGATATTTTCTATGAGGTGGGAATACGAAAAGACGTTGTTTTTACTTTTCGGCATTTTGGAACTGTGTGGGCACTAAAAGGACTTTTGCGAAATACGGAAGTTTCTTTCTCCGACGGTTGTATCTCGAAAGCAATATATTATCTGATTCAATTGCAGGATGATGCTACAGGAGGGTGGAAATGCTCTCCGGAGTCTGATGTGTACACCTGGTCAACAGCTAATGCTTTATCTATTTTTGCAAAAGTTCTTTATATCTGTGATAATTCTTTCAGTATGGAACTACGTGGTTATGTTGATGATGTGTTAAAAAGCTCAATTTATAAATATTCTCTCACAGACCAAATAGCAAATGTAGATATTTCATCTAAATCGGAGTTGCTGCACTCAAAACAAAATGAGAAAACAGTACTCATAAATATTTTAATCAAAATATCAGTAATCCTGATTGCGATATTTTTTAATCCTGTATCTGCTTTTATCGTCGGTTTGCTGATACTGGTTGATATTATAACGATTATATTCAAAGGAGGATTATCTTAATGAAAGCAAAAATATGCGGTATTAATTCTTTATCTGAAATGAAAATTGCTCTTGACTCTGGAGCTGATGCTATCGGTTTTCTGGTTGGAATCACTCATCTTGCTGAGGATAAAATAGATATTCCAACCGCTTGTGAACTTAGTAAGCGCGTGCCGCCATTTGTATCTAGTGTAGCGGTGACACATTTACAGACTGCTATGGATATAATTTCTTTATTAAAACAACTTAAGGTAGATACAGTCCAGCTGCATAATGACATAGATCTTACAGAAATTGTGAAAATTCGCAAAGCATTACCATATCTAAAAATAATAAAATCGGTCAGTATTACTGGAAAAGAATCTGTCTTAATAGCTAGAAAATATGTCGGATATGCGGACGGTATAATACTCGACAGCAGGACAAAAGAACGTCTTGGAGGGACAGGTATTACCCATGACTGGTCAATCAGCCGGACTATCGTTGAAGAATCACCCATTCCGGTTATTTTGGCAGGCGGTCTTACTCCAGACAATCTGCGCGAAGCAATAGAAACGGTACATCCTTATGCTGTTGATGTTAATTCAGGAGTCGAGACAAAGCAGAAAAAAGATCTGGAAAAAGTAAAACAATTTGTGCAGATAGCACATTGTTTCTAGATATATAGATAGAAGTGTATTTGTTGATTCTGATATATTCTTCGACCATATAAATAAACATAAAAAGTCGGTCTGTCAAAAACCGCTGTTTTAAGCGCTCTAAGACGATTTTGCTCTTCAAAATGAGCAAAAAACCGTCTGAAAATGGTAAAAAAATCGGTCCGTCTCAATAAGAAAAAAGTCAAATTGAGAAAACAGCTTAAATAAAGGCTCTGAGGCAGTTGAGAAGAAAGGGCAGACCGACTTTTTTCTTAGTATCAGAAAATAATATTTGACAAAGAAAAAGATGTGTGAGATAATTGTAAAAAATTAGAAAAGATAATACAAGATATTGTGTAAACGGCCCGATATAGAGGGCAATAACATATACTCTTCAATTGTATATGGCCTTCCCCAAGCCATGTAAACAGCCCGATATAGAGGACAGAAGGATAAAAGTAAATATTTTACAAGAAAAGTTAAGGCATATTCTAAAAAGGATGTGTCTTTTGTTTTTATTAGAAAAAATGGAATTGTATATTTAAGATTGTGAAAATAAATAAATGGTAAATAGAACGTACCTCAGTATTTTGTATGATATGGATTAAAGGTTTTTGGATAATATGTTTTTATGGTTGTCGAGTCTGTGTGTGAATTGTTGAAAATTCGGTAAAGGAGAAATGAAATAAAGACAAAAAAATACCCCACATTAGCAACTAATATAGCTATCGCTAAGGTGGGGTAAAAGATGGTAAAAAGAGGATTTATTTGATAGTCTGGTTTTGTTTGGCAGTTGATCTTTTTTATTCATTAAAAAAATTAATCTGACATAAAATCCATGAGTGTTCATATATGAAAACAAATTTATTTAATAAATTATATGGCATAAAATTATACCAACTTTTTTCAATTTTTTCTTTTTGTTTATTTATAATATTTTCATTTTCTTTCTCATAATATTTTTGCATTCCTTTTTTGTGGATATACCCGATTTCTCCATTGTCTGTAATTATTCTATACCATCCTCCAGTTACATCCTTATTATAATTATCAACTAAGAATCCATCTCCTTCTTTATATTTCTCTAAAATGTGCTTTTCATCGACTATCTCTTCTTCATAGATATTATCAAATACATATCCAATCCATTCCACAGGTATATGACCTTTTTTCCATCTGCCGAAAAAAACATTTTGTGGTCTATCAATACATTTAACATATTTGATATTATCATTATCTTTTTTCACGTTATAACTTAAATCATAACCGATTATCCATATTATTAATAAAACAAGTAATATATATAAAGATATTAAATTAATTCCAAAATAATCAATAATAGACATAATGATGAAATTTATTAATAGAAGGATAATTATTGTTTTTACATTTCCAACTACATCAAAAAAGTAATATGTAATTACTCCTCCAATACAATGTCCAATAATAGCTAGCACAAATGAAAAACTGCTATTTTCTTTTCTATTAGGGCTGCTTAAATAAGCACATATTCCGAAAAACCAATAGCCTGCAATAAATAAAATTTTAATACAAAACAAAACTATTGGTGCAATTTGTACTGCTAAGCCTACAGCAGCCAAAAGCATTACTAAAATAACCATTACTGGGATTCCAACAATAATAAACATATGTACCTCCATTTCTCTGCCTTTCAAGCATAAATAAGTGAATCTGTAAAATTTTCAAGATCTCATAAGATAGCTTATTAAATGTAATATTTATTTGGATGTCCACTACTTTCTGATACTGTACCACTATCCTATAATTATATTTTTCTCATATTAAGCAACCCAAACTCCCGAGTTTGACAGAATATGCACTTTATAAAAGTATCACACAAGCAACCCAAAACAAGAAAATGCTTTATCCAGTTATAAATAGAATAGCATCTGATTTACTCATACACCGACTATGGTCAGAAAGTTTACTTTGGGGGTATTTCAGTGTTGATTCATATTGTTAATTTATTTAAGCGGTGGAAAAAGACAATTCGAATAAGAAACCGGGGAGAACTCTATGAACTAGATAGATATGCATATAAAAGTCGGTCTGTCAAAAACCGCTGTTTTAAGCGCTCTAAGACGATTTTATTCTGAAAAATGGAAAAAAAGCGCCTGAAAACGGTAAAAAAATCGGTTCGTCTCAATAAGAAAAAAGTCAAATTGAGAAAACAGCTTAAATAAAGGCTCGGAGGCAGTTAAGAAAAAAGAGACAGACCGACTTTTTTCTTAGCATCAGAAAATAATATTTGACAAAGAAAAAGATGTGTGAGATAATTGTAGAAAATTAAGGAAGACAATACAAGATGTTGTTGTAGATAGCCCGATATAGAGGGCAATAAACGAGCATTATCACGGTGTTACCCGGACAATATAAATTGTAGTAGATAGCCCGATATAGAGGGCAATAAACATTAGGCAGCCTAAGAAAAGAATTCGAAGAATCATCCGAGATTGTAGATAGCCCGATATAGAGGGCAATAAACGAGATGAGATGCAGGACTTTCAGGATTTTCGTCAGTAAACAGCCCGATATAGAGGGCAGAAGAATAAAAGTAAATATTTTACAAGAAAAGTTAAGGCATATTCTAAAGAGAATGTGCCTTTTGTTTTTATTAGAAAAAATGAAAAGGGGATTGTATGTTTGTGATAGTTGCTTATGATGTGTCTTCTTCCCGTGGAACAAAGATTATGAAAATCTGCCGGAAATATTTGCATCATGTGCAAAAATCCGTTTTTGAGGGGACGATTACAGAGGCAAAATTAAAGCAATTACAGAGAGAACTAAAAAATACACTGATTCCAGATTTGGATAAAGTTAGTATTTATTGTCTGGATTCTATTAAATATGCCAGTAAAATTCAGATTGGAGCGGTCGAAGATATGGATATTTTTCTGTAGAGAATAAGGAAGTGTTAAATGTGTATTTAGACGATATTTTTACAGAAGAAAATATACAAAATGCACTACACTATGTTTTGTCCAGAAAAAACAGCTGTGGCATAGATGGGATATTTGTAAAAGATTTTGAAGAATATTGGATATTAAATGGTCAGAAAATTTTGAAGCAGGTGATGAACGGAGTATATATGGTGTCGCCTGTTCAACTTCGTGAAATAATTATGCCTACGGGAAAGCATAGAATAATTGCACATTACACATGTACGGACAGATTGATTACCAGAATTCTGGCAGAAAGTTTGCAAAAAGAAGTAGATGATTCTTTATCAGAATATAGCTATGCTTATCGAAAACAAAGAGGGGTTATTAAGGCTGTAGAACAAGCAGCAGCATATATGCAGGCAGGGAAGATATGGGTATTAGAACTGGATATTGAAAACTATTTTAATAATATTAATTTAACATTAATGGAAGAAAAAATCCGGGAAATTATTTTAGATAAAAATTTATTTTCATTAATGGAACAATATCTTCGTTGTGAGGTGATGGAGGAGGAATATACGAAAACATATATAAAAGATAAGGGGTTAGTGCAAGGGTGTTCCCTAAGTCCGGTGTTGAGTAATATCTATCTTAATAAATTGGATCAGCAAATGGAGAAAGAAGGACTTTCTTTTTGTAGATTTGGGGACAATATTAACATTTATTTCTACAATAAATTGGAAGCGGCAGAATGGTATGCAAAAATAAAAGCAATAATAGAAAATGAATTTGATTTACATTTAAATATAAGAAAAAGTGGGATTTACCTGGGAGTGAACAGGATATTTTTGGGGTATTCCTTTAAAAAACAACGCTCCGGTGAAATACTGACTGCTCGGAATATAAAAAAGAAAACGATATTTTATGCCAACTGGCATACATCGGCTCTTCAGTATACAGGAAAAGAATATCATATAATTAATGATGGTATTTTAAATAAAAAAGATTATACGTTATTATTTGAAAATGAAAAAGAGAAAAAATATCTTCCTGTTGAGACGGTAGATAAACTGAATATTTATTCTAATGTGATATTTGATACAGGATTTTTCGAAATGGTTTCCAGATATAATATTGATGTTAGTATTTTTGATAAATATGGAAAGCATTGCGGTACTTTCTGTGGGAGTAAACACGCTAGAACATCTGATATGGTTATTAAACAGGTGTCGCTTTACAATAATGATGCTAAAAGATTGTCTGTAGCAAAAAGTATGTTGATTGCTGCCGCGCATAATATGCGTGCTAACGTACGCTATTATGTAAAAAAAGAAAAATTAAAAAAAGAGAATGTCGATAAGTTATCGGCTTTCATAAAGAAGCTTAACGATGCATCATCAATTTCGAATTTGATGATGATAGAAGCACAATGCAGACAGAGTTACTATACTTATATGGGAAAAATCATTGGCGGCGGACCATTCCATTTTGCACAGAGAACGAAACGACCTCCCAGAGATGCTGTCAATGCTATGATAAGTTTTGGAAATGTATTTCTTTATGAAAAGATTGCAACAGAAATATATAAAACATCATTAGATATTAAGGTTGGTTTCCTTCATTCGACCAATCGTCGGAAGGCGACATTGAATCTGGACATTGCAGAGATATTTAAACCAGTGATTGTGGACAGAGTGATTTTTACAGTAATACATAAAAGGATTTTGGATGTTTCCAGACATTTTGAATCTCAAGAAAACAATGGAGTTTATTTGAACAGGGAAGGAAAGAGACCGTTTATCAATGAATTAATGCGAAAAATGTACACTAAAATAACGGTAGATAGAAAATTGATGACTTATGAAGCATTAATAAGAAATGAAATATGGAAAATCTATCGGATGATAGAACGGGGCGAATCCTACAAACCATATAAATATACATAAAAAGTCGGTCTGTCAAAAACCGCTGTTTTAAGCGCTCTAAGACGATTTTGTTCTGCAAAATGAGCAAAAAACCACATGAAAACAATAAAAAAATCGGTCTGTCCCAATAAGAAAAAAGTCAAATTGAAAAAATGGTTTAAATAAAGGCTCTGAGGCAGTTGAGAAGAAAGAGACAGACCGACTTTTTTCTTAGTATCAGAAAATAATATTTGACAAAGAAAAAGATGTGTGAGATAATTGTAGGAAATTAAGGAAGACAATACAAGATATTGTTGTAGATAGCCCGATATAGAGGGCAATAAACCTTTTAACAAACTTTTCTGCATCCTAAAGTTTATTACCCGTAGATAGCCCGATATAGAGGGCAATAAAGAATGTCTTTTGGCTCTGTTTTCCTTCCTTTATAGGTAGATAGCCCGATATAGAGGGCAATAACCTAAATGACGAGCACGATAACGACGATATTTTACGTAGACAGCCCGATATAGAGGGGAAAGAAGATATAGTTAAGTAAATAAAAGAACACATGTCGAAGTAAAACAGTTTTTATGAATTAGTCAGGAAGACTAAAACATAGGAGCTGTTTTTTGGTTGCGATTTTTTAGAAAAAATTTATAGAAAAAAATAAAAAAAGATATAAGATATAATAAATGGAACAATACAGAGGAATAATGGTGAAATTATTTGCATTAAAGGAAGGGGGAAAAGGATGGTATTAAATCCGTTTGTTGTTTAACGACAGATTTTGAACGTAGTAATCCAATGGAAAAGTCGGAAGATACATAAAAGGGAGCATGGGATTGTTTTGATGATGTATTTTTTTGATGTGATGAGGGATACCGGGTTTTAAGAAGAAAATTTGTGTGTATGTAACCAGGATAAAAAACATAAGGATGAGGTGAAGAAAGATGAAGATATCAAAAGAAAGTCATAAAAGGACAGCGGTTGCTGTAATGGAAGACAGAGTAGGGGGAGTTGTTTATGTACCTGGCGGTTCTGGAATTGATTTGAGTAACAATCTTAAAAAAAGAAGTATGGATACAAAAAGTTTGTACAACGTTTTCAATCAGATACAGGCAGGAACAGCTCCTTCGGAATATGAGTGGAAAGATTATTTATCAGAGGCTGAGAACAAGAAGCGAGAAGCACAGAAAATGATTCAGAAGGCAAATTATGAATTGAGGAGAGAATGTGAAGACTATGCGAAGAAGGCGAATTTAGCAGTAAGTAGAATTATCTTTAGTAAGAAACCAAAGAAGATATTCTCTGATGATGATATAATATCCCATATGAAGAAACAAAGATTGTCCAAATTTAAAGGCAGGATGGAGGATTTTGTTCTCATTGCATTAAGGAAAAGCCTGGTTGTTTCAACCTATAATCAGGAAGTGTTTGATTCACGAAAGGCTGCAACAGTTTTTTTGAAAAATATAGGGAAAAAGAATATATCAGCAGATGATGAACGGCAGATTAAGCAATTGATGGCACTGATTCGTGAGGACTATGATAAGTGGAATCCGGATAAGGATAGTTCAGATAAGAAAGAGTCAAGTGGAACAAAGGTAATCCGTTCCATTGAACATCAGAACATGGTTATACAGCCGGAGAAAAATAAGTTGTCTTTATCTAAAATATCAAATGTCGGGAAAAAAACAAAGACAAAACAAAAAGAAAAGGCAGGGTTGGATGCCTTTTTAAAGGAATATGCGCAAATCGATGAGAATAGTAGAATGGAGTATCTGAAAAAGCTGCGTCGATTGTTAGATACATATTTTGCTGCACCATCTTCTTATATCAAAGGAGCGGCGGTCTCATTGCCGGAAAATATTAATTTTTCTTCTGAGCTGAATGTGTGGGAGAGACATGAGGCCGCAAAAAAAGTAAATATAAATTTCGTAGAGATTCCGGAATCTTTGTTAAATGCCGAACAGAACAACAATAAAATAAACAAAGTTGAGCAAGAACATAGCCTGGAACAATTGAGAACTGACATTAGACGCCGTAATATTACCTGCTATCATTTTGCAAATGCATTAGCTGCAGATGAGAGATATCATACGTTATTTTTTGAGAATATGGCTATGAATCAGTTTTGGATTCATCATATGGAAAATGCAGTGGAACGTATACTGAAAAAATGTAATGTAGGAACGCTGTTCAAACTGAGGATCGGATATCTGTCTGAAAAGGTGTGGAAGGATATGCTGAATCTTTTAAGTATCAAATATATCGCGCTGGGAAAAGCAGTGTATCATTTTGCCCTGGATGATATATGGAAGGCTGATATATGGAAGGATGCCTCTGATAAAAATTCAGGGAAGATAAATGACCTTACGCTTAAGGGGATTTCTTCTTTTGACTATGAAATGGTAAAAGCGCAGGAAGATTTGCAAAGAGAGATGGCAGTTGGTGTGGCCTTTTCCACAAATAATCTCGCCAGAGTGACCTGTAAGATGGATGATCTGTCGGATGCAGAATCAGACTTTCTGCTGTGGAATAAAGAGGCAATACGTCGGCACGTAAAATATACTGAAAAGGGAGAAATATTATCCGCGATTCTACAATTCTTTGGTGGAAGGTCATTGTGGGATGAGAGTCTGTTTGAAAAGGCATATTCAGATTCGAATTATGAACTAAAATTTTTGGATGATCTGAAGCGTGCAATATACGCGGCACGAAATGAAACTTTTCATTTTAAAACAGCGGCTATCGATGGCGGTAGCTGGAATACGAGGTTGTTTGGAAGTTTGTTTGAAAAAGAGGCAGGGCTCTGTCTGAATGTTGAAAAGAACAAGTTTTATTCAAACAATCTGGTCCTGTTTTACAAGCAGGAAGATTTAAGGGTGTTTTTAGATAAATTATACGGAAAAGAATGTTCCAGGGCTGCACAAATTCCTTCCTATAACACAATTTTGCCCAGAAAGTCATTTTCTGATTTCATGAAACAATTATTGGGATTGAAGGAACCGGTCTATGGCTCGGCAATACTGGATCAGTGGTACAGCGCATGCTATTATCTGTTCAAAGAAGTTTACTATAACCTTTTCTTGCAGGATTCTAGTGCAAAAGCGCTTTTTGAAAAAGCAGTCAAAGCATTAAAAGGAGCAGATAAAAAACAGGAAAAAGCGGTAGAAAGTTTCAGGAAAAGGTATTGGGAAATATCTAAAAATGCATCCTTAGCCGAGATATGCCAATCCTATATTACAGAATATAATCAGCAAAACAATAAAGAAAGAAAAGTGCGAAGCGCAAATGACGGTATGTTTAATGAACCTATTTATCAGCATTACAAGATGCTGTTGAAGGAAGCATTAAAGATGGCGTTTGCTTCGTATATAAAAAATGACAAAGAATTAAAGTTTGTATACAAACCAACTGAGAAGTTGTTTGAAGTAAGTCAGGATAACTTTCTTCCGAATTGGAATTCAGAGAAATATAATACCCTGATATCAGAGGTCAAAAATAGTCCAGATTTGCAAAAGTGGTATATTGTTGGAAAATTTATGAATGCAAGGATGCTGAATCTGCTGCTAGGGTCTATGCGTTCCTATTTGCAGTATGTGAGCGATATACAAAAAAGAGCAGCCGGTTTAGGAGAAAACCAACTGCATCTTTCGGCTGAAAATGTGGGGCAGGTCAAAAAATGGATTCAGGTACTGGAAGTTTGCCTTTTGCTGTCGGTTCGAATATCTGATAAATTTACGGATTATTTTAAAGATGAAGAGGAGTATGCATCGTATCTGAAAGAGTATGTGGACTTTGAGGATAGTGCTATGCCTTCGGACTATAGCGCTCTGCTGGCATTTAGTAATGAGGGAAAAATTGATTTGTATGTAGACGCATCCAATCCTAAAGTAAACAGAAACATTATTCAGGCAAAATTATATGCACCGGATATGGTGCTGAAAAAAGTGGTTAAGAAAATAAGTCAGGATGAGTGCAAAGAATTTAACGAGAAAAAAGAACAAATTATGCAATTTAAAAATAAGGGAGATGAGGTTTCCTGGGAGGAACAGCAAAAAATTCTGGAGTATCAGAAACTGAAAAACAGAGTGGAACTACGTGATTTATCGGAATATGGAGAACTGATCAACGAGCTTTTAGGACAGCTGATTAACTGGTCTTATCTACGGGAGCGGGATCTTCTGTATTTTCAGCTTGGATTCCATTATAGCTGTCTGATGAATGAATCGAAAAAACCAGATGCATATAAAACAATCCGTAGAGGTACAGTTTCTATCGAGAATGCTGTTTTGTATCAGATTATAGCTATGTATATAAATGGATTTCCAGTATATGCACCTGAAAAAGGGGAACTAAAACCACAGTGTAAAACAGGCAGTGCGGGTCAAAAGATTAGGGCATTTTGTCAATGGGCGAGTATGGTAGAAAAGAAAAAATATGAACTTTATAATGCCGGGCTGGAATTATTCGAAGTAGTCAAAGAGCATGACAATATTATTGATCTGAGAAATAAGATTGATCATTTTAAGTACTATCAGGGAAATGACAGTATTTTAGCATTATATGGCGAGATCTTTGACCGTTTCTTTACTTATGATATGAAATATCGAAATAACGTGCTGAATCACCTGCAAAATATTTTACTCAGGCATAATGTAATTATCAAACCGATTATCAGCAAAGATAAAAAAGAGGTAGGAAGAGGGAAAATGAAAGATAGGGCGGCATTCCTATTGGAAGAGGTAAGTTCTGATCGATTTACATATAAGGTTAAAGAAGGAGAACGAAAAATTGACGCAAAAAATCGGCTTTATCTGGAGACAGTGAGAGATATTTTGTATTTCCCGAATAGAGCTGTAAACGATAAAGGCGAAGATGTAATTATTTGTTCTAAAAAAGCCCAGGATTTGAATGAAAAAAAAGCGGACAGAGATAAAAACCATGATAAGAGCAAAGACACTAACCAGAAAAAAGAGGGCAAAAACCAAGAGGAAAAGTCAGAGAATAAAGAGCCGTATTCTGATCGTATGACCTGGAAGCCATTTGCCGGAATCAAGCTGGAATAAAAAATGTTTGTGATGATAACTATGACGTGGCTCAGAAACGAACGACGAAGACGATGAAAATCTGAGGCGTTTTTATAATTTCGGATGATGTGAAAGAGCTGGCAAAATAGAGACATGGGAGAAAGATGATGATGGATATTTATAAAAACTGGGATGTGTTTATTTCTAATATTGATGTTGCTCCAGAACAGTTGGATGGTGAGAAATTAATTGTTATGGTTTCAAAACTTTCACGTACAAGAGAAGAACGTGAATTGTTAGGAAAAGAAGCCGCAGCTGGAATTAAAACTTCTCTGAAAAAATTTTTAGAGTCGTATGTTCCGATGATTGTGGGGAGTTTGAAAAAATATACACCCAAAATTGGATATAACCGGGATGTACTTATGAATTGTATAGAGGAACTTCAAAAAAAGGTTGTTAATTCTTTATATATTGATAATTTTGAATATAATATAAGCCATTATATTAGTTGGATGGTGAGAAATGAAGTCATCCGTTATATTGCATATATGGAAAATATCCCTGATGAAAATTCAATCTATAAAATGAAAGAAGAATCCAGATGCAAAACTATACAGGAAATAATAGATAAAACCAACGCCTTCATTCATGATAGGTATCAGGTTGAAATAATTGAAGAAATTCTTCTGTCATGCAAAAATGAAAGAGAAATACAGATGATCAGTTTTCGATTAGGTTTGGAGGACGGGGTTCCTAAAACATGTCAGGAAACGGCTGATGAATTTGGTATTAGCAGGGAGAGGGTAGGACAGATAGAGAGGAGGACTGTTGGAAAAATTATAGCGAGGATTAGGAGAAGCAAGTCGCGGAAAAAATATTTGAACGATAAATGAAGACAATATAAGATATTGTTGTAGGCAGCCAGATATACAGGGTCAAAATAGTGAAAACATAAATAAGCCAGTTTTTATGAATTTAGATGAAAGGTTCTAAAATATAAAAACTGGCTTTTTTGTGCATTTTTTATAAAAAAGATAGAAAAAAATAAAAAAATGGTATAAGATATAATTAATAGTTGAAGAAGAATGTTCCGTTTACCTTTCAAAATATACTGGCAAGGCTGCGAAAGATTCTGGAATATAAGAAGTAAAAAACAACCGGACAGGGGGAAAACAGATGATAACAATCGCTTTGGATGAGCAGGGAGATTTTGAAGGACTGTATGATAAAGATTTGACTGGTGCGCCGATTTTTATTGGGGGAGTATTGTTTGATGACTTTGACGAAGAAGGAGAATTTGAGCGTGAGAAGCGAAGAATCCACCATTATCTTAGAGGTGTTTCGGAAACGGTTGGAGCATCTTATCCGGTTGATCTTCATATGAATCAGCGGGGAAACAATGCAAACAGAGTAAGAAAAGTAAAGAGCAAAATTGCGGAGACGCTTTCTGAGTTTATGAGGCAGGGCGTCTGTAAAAGCATAGAAGGAAATTATAAGGAGAAGCTGGAGAAACTTCCAAAAAGAAAAGGGAAATATTATATTTTCGCCAATATGGTATGTGATGACGGCAGTCAGAAAGTTCGTTCCGGAGAAAGTACTTTGGCACGAGAGGATTATGCCAGTAATCTTTACGTACATATGGCTGAGGATGTGGTGGAACGGCTGATTTTTCATAATCCGTTTATTGACAGAATTGACCATGTCCATCTGGAGCTCGCCACAAGAAGAGTGGTATTGGAGGGAGAAGACTGTGATGTGCTGGCAGAGCAGTACATAAAGCTGGGGTATCAGGAAGACAGGAATCCGGAACATATGGTTCCGGGAAAACGCATTTTCTGTCTGACCAATAAAGATAATTATCGGACTGCCATTCAAAGGGAAATGCTGGATACGGAAAAGAGGAGTATTCAATTTGACTCCATCGGAGTGAAATCTATCTATTATGGAAATGAATCTTCCAATAATCGTATGGAATTCCTCTACCTGGCGGATATCATCTGTTCAAATCTTGGATTTGCCTTACCTGCATTGGAATCCGGTGAGATGCCATGGGAGTTTAAGAGAAGAGCGGATAATTATACCGGACATGAAGAGAATCTTATTTTTGTTCATGACACGGTGGACGTTGGTTTTCGTAAAGCGTGGTCAAGATTAGAAGAAAGAGATTATTACCACGCACTGCAGATAGCTTATGATGTCAGTCATATGAAGAATGTTTATGCATCGTTTTATCAGAATGTATGGTTCCGGATTTTAGAAAAGAAGTTGAAAAAAGAAAAATCACTGACTGATTTTAAGATAGCCTTGGAAAGGTTGTTTGCGTATACACGACAAAATAATATGAATCAGGATAAATTGCTGTACATTTTTTCTGTGCTGGAAGAACTGCAGGGACAGATGATTTACAGAAGCGGCGAAGAAAAGGCGGTTTTGTACAAACTGTATGATACAGGGGTTTCTGCCTATTGTCATATAGGCAGGGCGGAAAAGGCGAAAGAATATTTTAAAATGTGCAAGCAATATGCCAGGTATATCGATTTTGAGACGTATATAAGAACAAGAAGTAAACTTGCGGTCTGTCTGTCGGACGAATTTCGCTATGAGGAATCCTGTGAGTTGTCGAAAGAGAATAAATATTTTTATGAAGAGTTAATTCCTCTTCGGCACCTGATTCTGAATGATGATGACGAAAAAACCGTAAATTATGGCATTACCTGCAGTCAGTTGGGACAGGCGTATGCTTTTCTGAGGAAGAAAGAAGCAGAAAACGCTTTTCAGAAAGCGTTGGAAAATATGGGGGAAATTAATTCGCCGAATTATCTGATTACCGCTTCCTATCTTCTGCACTTTTATCTTGATATGAAAATGCAGGAACCTTTTGAAAAGATAGCGGCCCAATATTTTGCAGAGAAAAAGGGACTTCGGGAGCAGTTTTCTTATATCCTTTCGGAAGGAAATAAAGGAATACAGGGTAGATTCAGCATGAAGTTTGCTCTGTACGTGTTTGTCCGCGGGATATATACATTTTATATGGAAAAACTCAGTGAAAAAATGCTCCAAAGGTTGTTGAATGTAGAAAGAGAGGCAGAGAAAACAGGAAAAGAAGCGGCCAGGCAATTGTCAGGGCATCCATGGGAGATTATATACAAATATCTGGCGTTGATCGCTTACGATAAGGGATATAAAGAACAGGCGCAGCGATGTATGGAAAAGGCGGAAACAGCTGTTCGGAACCAGGGAATGATTATTGATATGATTTGCTGGTTCGAAAAAATGGAGTTTGCTATGCACAAGGGGAAAATACAGGAGGCAGAAGATATTTTTCATCATGTGCCGAAGTCATTAAAGCCGGAGAATCCGTTGTGGAGTCTGGTTCACGGAGAAAAAAATTTCAGGGAAACTTATGAAATCCTGGATAGAAAAATATTTACTTTCATGTATCGATGAACAAGAAGATTTTCAGATATATATTTACGGCTGTAAGGGCAAAACAGCTGACATCTGATTAGGCAAAAAGGGAGGAAATATTCATATGAAAAACTATCAGAATACTAATATTGTTCCGTTTTATTACAATGAAAGTTATTTTTCAGAGTTGAAGACAGAGGATAACCATCCGGATGCGGAGCCTCTTTTTCAAAATCAATTTGTAAAAAAAGCGTTTCGTTCCGATTCATTTAATAATTTTGGGAAAAAGCTGTTGACTGAAGACGAACAAAATAGGAAGCAGATACTTCAGCATTTTAGTCTGACGGATGACGGAAGGAAAACATGCGGTCTTCATAAAAATAAAAATTATAGATATCAGCTTAGACGACGTGGATATAAATTTCAGTTTGGGGAGATAGAAGCATGGTTTTTCAGTTCGGGAATCGGATTTCTGGCATTTCAGGTAAAAGGAGAATTTCCGGACTGGAGCGAAGCCCTTGATTTTAACGCCATGTGGCGTCCGTCCTCCGGCACTGTTTTTCAATGGGAAAACAGAAGAATGGAAGAAGGCAATCTTGTGTCGGAAATCATTTCCCTGTCGGTAAGAGAATTATATGACAGGTGTTTGAATCTTTTAGACGATGCCGGTGTGAGAAGGGAAGAAAGCAAGAATTACAATTTACTAATGGTTCTGACGGACGAAACTCCGGAAATAGATGAACAGAAACTTATGAATAAACTGTGCCTGAGGCAGGCGTTGGAGCGTGGCGATTCCGGAGCGGAAAATGAAGTGCAGTATTTTAACAGAACAGAATATATCCGTTGGGCAACTTCCAAAAGCAGCCTGGCTGTATTAGGTGATTATCAGACGGCGGAGAAGCTGGGAAGGAGAAATAGGGTTTTTTTACAGGAAAATTTTCCGTTTTCTGTTTTCCATAATTATTTGGCTTTGTATTTATATTACATACAAAGAAATATGGAGTGTGAGAGGCTGGAATTAATTGCTTTGTCATTAGAGCAGGATGAGAGAAACCATTCTTTCGATATATCGCAGGGAAATTATCTGGATTTTCTGTATCTGAATGATGAATTGAGACCAATGACAGAAGAAGGTTACAGTCACATAGACAGACTGTTTCGTGAGACATTGTGCAGACAGGTCTGGAATTTGCAGGAACGACTGGGAAAATTAAAGAATGAAGTAGCTCCTCAGATTATACAAAATAAAAAATATGATGTATTTATAAGTTACCGTCACGATTCCGGACAGTATCTGGCGCTGTTACTATATCGTTGTCTGTCGGAAAAAGGACTGTCGGTTTTCTGGGATTATGAATCTCTTCGGGCCGGTCATTATGAAGAACAGATTTATGAAGTGCTTGATCAGTGTAAAAATGTTATCATGATCGTATCTCCGGGGTGCATTGACAGATTAAAAGAAGATGGAGACTGGGTGAGAAAAGAAATTGCTTATGTCTTCAAAAATAATAATAAGAAGATAGATCGGCAAAAAACGAACGTCATCATGGCGGCTATGGAGGGGGAAGAGTTCCCTCAGGAAAAGGATGCAGATAAACTGCCGGAAGATGTGAGAGAATTGGTAAAATTTAATGGTATCCCATGTCCTGTAGCTTATTTTGACGGTGCGATTAAAAGATTGTTTGATAATATCAAGCTGGTTAAGAATCAATTGCCATGAATATATTTGAGGTGATTAGAACAAAAGATTTTTTTAAGAAATTATAAAAAAAAGAAGAGTCAAATTACCAGATACTTTTGAATTATTTTGTATAGAAGACAATCTGGGTGTACTAAGTTTATATGAAAATTTTGGGATTAAAAATATAAGTAGACAAGGAGCGTTTATCGTTAATAATGATAATGGTTATTCGGTTAGAATGATACGGTGAAATATGAATAGTTAAAAGAGAAGTTTATGTTAGGAGATTATCCAAAGAATTATATAATGTCATCAGGTATAGGAAAAAATTAAAAATATGGATTGTTATCTGAGTAAAACTTCAAAAGAATTGACAGCGCACTATGAGGAGATTAAAACATATGGAGTACATACCTTCTTCCATTTTTGAAATCGGGAGATGAAATCCTGGTGGTAGGTCTTTTATGGTAATGGACTGGAAGTGAATGGTATTTTTACCAGTTGCCCCCTGATTAATATATAACAATAATCTCATGGCATGTCAAGAGTGGCTCCTTTCCAGGTGCCGTGTATTTATTCTTGATGTGCCAGAGAGATCCACGAATCTACAGTAAAAGCCTAATCTGAAGGCGGATTCCCTATGCGAGCAAAAATTATTCTATGTCGATGGCATGTTCCGCTGGCCGAATGGTATTGGTTTTATTGATATCTAGTTTGACAAACAGCGGACCATAAACTTGACAAATGCAGAAAACCATATATAATAAAGATATAGAGATTCTGAAAGAAGGCAGAGGAGGTTGGAATTTAATATGTATTTGAAAAAATTCTTCTCAAAAGACAAAATGCGTATGGAAGAGAAAGAAATTATCGAACCTTCCAGCGCTCCGATGCCAGAAGAAACATTAGAGGCACGGATTCGTTATGCCCTTGATTCTATCTCTGGGATCAGTTATCAGGCTGATGTACCGGCTTCCGCCATTGATTCTTCTGCTCATCCTGCCGCAAAGCCCATTGCATTTATGGTGTATAAAAACGAACATCCCGTCTTGGCTATTGCCATTGTGAAAAACAACACCTACCGAAGTATGCCTGTCAAGGGTACCCAAATGCTGGTAGAAAACCGTGGAATGGATTACATTCGCTTCTTCCGTGAATTGGAAAACCGGCCGGATTATATCAGAAGCAGAATTATAAGCAAACTGTAATAATTTTCAAAAATAACAGAGAGAATGCATACTGCACCTGTCGGGGACACAGCATCTGCCTTATTATGACTTTACAGGTGGTCGGCTGATGTAGGGTCCTGTAGCCATACAATTGGCTGTCAAAGCTTATTTCTCTCTGTTATTCTTTTTTATTTATGAGTATTTTAAATTCACTTTCCGAAAAAATTTTATGGGACGAATTCTATCAAAAAAAAGAAGCCCAGGGCAATCTGCACCCGAGCGAATTAAAAGCACTCTCTGAATATATCTCTGAAGAACGCTATAAGCCTCTGGTGGAATCTATTCTGGCCGGCCAGCCGCTTTCACTGCCGACCAGGCATCTGATTAATAAAGTCGGTAAATCAAAAAAACGTGTCGTGTATACGTATAATCAGGATGAAAACTACGTTCTGAAACTGCTCACTCATCTCCTGTATCGGTACGATGATGCTTTCCCGGACAATCTATACTCTTTTCGACGTCATTTTGGGGTCAGACGGGCTTTTTCTGATCTGACTGCTCGAAAGGCCATATCCCGAATGTATTCTTACAAGGTAGATATTCAGAACTATTTTAATTCTGGGGACATTGACCTCTGCATATCTGAAATGAAAGATGTAATCACCGACGATCCCCTGCTTGTCCAATTTATCGAGATGCTGTTACGCGAAGATCGGGTAATCTATAACGGCGAAGTGATCTCCGACCGGCATGGTATGATGGCTGGTGTACCTATCTCCTCCTTCTTGGCAAATGTTTACCTGCGCAGAATGGATCAGTATTTTGAAGAAAAAGACATCCCCTATGCCCGCTACTCCGACGATATCCTGGTCTTTGCCACAGACCCTGAAAAATTATCTCAGTATGTGCAGATCATAAAGACTTTTCTGCGGGACTATGGATTGACAATTAACCCGGAAAAAGAAGTCTGCACTCGCCCCGGGGAGGCCTGGACCTTTCTGGGACTGCAGTACAAAGGTGGTGTAATTGACATTGCGCCTGTCTCCGTGAAAAAAGTGAAAGCTAAATTCCGGCGGAAAGCCCGAGCCCTGCTACGCTGGAAACGAAAAAAAGGATTGCAGAATATCCACGTCGTGAAGGCATTTATCCATTATATTAACCGCTTTTTCTGCTGTAACGATGATCACGAGGAAATGACATGGACCCGATGGTATTTTCCACTCATTACGACAGATAAATCCCTGAAAGTCCTGGATCAATATACACTGGAACTCATCCGCTATCTTATGACAGAAAAACATCAGAAATCCAACTACAATTTCAGATATGATGCAATTAAAGCACTAGGTTACCAGCCATTGGTGACCGCATACTACAGAGAGCGAAAAAAGCATGAAAAGCAGAAAAATGATTAACTTTTTGTGTATGACTTAAAAAGCCACAGAAAATCATTTCCTGTGGCTCAAAAATTTTTTACCTCAACTTTTGAAAGAGAACCATTCAATCAGGCGAAAAAATGAGCTGTTCTTTGTCGTGTACTGTTACAACAAGTTTCTGTCTTTCCAGTTCCAGATGTTCAAAGGCTTTATCTATAATTTCTTTCAGATGTTCTTCCAGCTGATCTTCTAAAGCAAAATACAGATGCTGTGTCCGATAAACATTCATGGCATACTCCAGAAATTTTGTTATATAGACAATCTGGCATTCCGGCCATTTTTCATTGACCTGACTTGCCAGATCAATTTTGTTATCCGCATTCGCATGTTAGAGTTCTGCATTTTCCTTTTCAAGTTCACGAATACACTGTTCCACAGGATCAGCAACGTTCGTTTATGACTGCTATTTGCGGTTTCGGAAGGAATTTACATAGCGTTCTCGGAAACAAATCCAAGTCGAAATATATTTATTATACTATTTAAGCTCATCAGGGATCCAATTATTTTGAAATTTCTGGAAGTTAAAGTTATTTTGAGAAAGTAAATCGTGCGATGTTTTATTTGCATTTTTTAAAATATCAGAAAAATAAGCAAAATATATTTAAAATAGTAGACAGAATGAAACGGCGTTGATATAATATTTTTAAGAAAAATTTAATAAAAAAGTATGAAAAGTTTCATTTATTGAGATTGTAATGATGGGAGGAGAACAAATTAAACGTTATGAATTGCAAACACTTAGGACATTTAGAGATACATGGATGAAAGGTTCTAAAGAGGGACAAAAATCTATTGAGACTTATTATGATACAGCACCTAAAATTGTCTCTGCAATCAATGATATTGGAGAATCTTAAAGCGATTTATGAAGAGATATATAATGAAATGATTTTATCTTATGTACAGTTAATTGAGCAAAATAAAATGCAAGAAACCTTTGAATTATATAAAGAAAAAGTTTTTGAATTGAAAAAATTATATTTATTGAAAAAATTTTTTTAGAAAGGTGAGTTATATGAAAAAAATGGAGTTGAAAAAGAAGGTTATTATTGGAATGATATGCTTTTTTGGAATAATATTGCTTACAGGCTGTGGCAACAAAAATAAAGAAGAGTGTAATAACATTATTAATGAGTTTGAATATGCCTGTAATGAACTGGATGTGGACGCCATGCTTCGGTGTTTGCATCCGGATGTGGCAGATCCAATCAAAGCAATATTGTCAGTTACTAATATGATATCGGGAGAAGAGACAGAAGATATTGTGGATATGATTGCTTCCGGTCTGGGAGAACAGTTTGAAGAAAGTGGATTGGATTCGGAAGAAATGTTTAATTCGCTGGATATTGAGATTACAGATTTTGAAAAAAATGAGGGAACAGCAGATGTATATGCAGATATCTCTTTTAATCTGGCGGGAGAACCTATGGAACGGTATGGAGTGTTCCATATGACTCAGGTAAATAAACAATGGTATATCAGCAGCTTTGAGTTTACTGCTGATACAGCAAGGTGAAGGTATACGGGAGATAAAATCTATGAAAGTTGTATTGTTGGGGAAACATTTTGTTTCTCATGTAACGCTTCCTAAAAAGATATATGGTCAGCACAGACTGTCTGAAAACAGAGAAAAAATAGACAGAGGAAGAGAGCTGTATATTGAAGCGGATGAGAATCGGTGGGTTATTAAAAAGAATGATACTGTTGATATTATAGCGGACTCTGCCAGTCTGATGCCGGAGACGGGTTATGTTGTTCTGGAAGAAAAGCACAGTTATGAGATTACTTTTCTGCCTTCTATGGAAAAAGCAATGCTTTTAACAGAAGCAGGCGGAGCAGATGGTATGCTTTATTATAAATACAGCGTGCCTCACGATGGTATTATTACTGTGGGAAACAGGGAGAACGCACTGGTCGTTTATAATAATCCATGTATCAAAGGGCAGCTGGATATGTCTGTTATTTATCGCGGTCAGGAGATAAATGTCATAAACAACGGGACAGGGGTGGCGGGAAACGCCGGACATATTTATCTGAACGGGCGTTATGTAGATCGTGCGGTACTGCATTATGGAGATGTTCTGTATGTATATGGGCTGCAGATAATAATAGGACGCAGATTTATCAGTGTGAATAATCCCGGGAGAATGGCACATTTTCGCCTGCATGAATTTATACTTCCGGAAACAGCATCTAAAAAAAGACGGAAGCCAGGACCAAATGAAGAAGAAAAATATTTTTCCAGTTCTCCAAAGAAAGAGAGAAAGATTCGCCGTGAAGAGATTCGGGTGGAAACCCCTCCACGTCCGGAGACGGATCAGGACACGCCTCTCTATCTCGCCATGGGACCGTCAATCACAATGGCTGGTGCATCGGGCGTGACCGGACTGTACAGTACAATGAATATTGTACAGAATAATGGAGATATTATGCAGGCAATGCCGTCCCTTGTCATGGTGGCGTCCATGATGCTGGGCAGCATTATCTGGCCATTTTTCTCCCGAAGATATACCAAAAGAAAACGGTTGGAAAAAGATGCGGATCATTATGAACGGTATCAGAATTATATCAGGCAGCTGCGTGAACAAACGTCGCAGTTAATTGTGCAGCAGGAGGAAAAACTGAGAGCCAACTATCCGGCGCTGCTTCGGTGCGAAAATCGTATTATAGGCAGGGAACCGTCTCTCTGGGAGAGAAGCATGGGCGATAGTGATTTCCTGGAACTTTCCCTGGGGATTGGCAGAGATGATTTAAAATGTGATATACATTATCCCAGTGAAAATATGTTTGAGGCGTCAGCAGAAATAATGAAGCTGCTGCATCAGTTTAAAAACGAGGAGAAGTTTCTTAAAGATGTTCCGATCACTTATTCGTTTTATAAACATCCGTTGACCGGTATTACAGGTGAGCGAAATTTGGTCAAACAGTTTGTGTTCGGTTTGGTTCTCCAAATGGTTTCTCTTCATGGATATGACGATTTAAAAATAGGTGTGATTCATGACAAAAATGAACCGGAGTGGGAGTGTATGAAATGGCTTCCCCACTGCTGGTCGGATGACCGGATGATCAAGTATATGGCTGATACGCCGGAAGAATTAAATTCTCTGAGCGCACATATAGAATTGATCAGATCGATACGTATGGGGATGTCGGATGAGGAACTGGCATATGAAGCGCCGTATTATGTATTTATTCTTGCCGGCCAGCGTCTTGCCGAGAAATCGGAAGTCATTAAGGAGATGTATAAGGAAAGAAAAGCTGTGGGAATCAGCATAATTCTTCTGTATGATGAACAAAAAGCGCTTCCCAAAACGTGTAAAAATGTTCTGGAAGTGAGAGAAGAAAGCGTTGCGGCCTATGATTACACAGATGATGACAGAGAGGCCGGAATTGCAGACAACAGTATGTTTTATCGGGAGGAGCCCGAGAAAGTGTTTAAAAGTCTGGCAGATGTCAGGTTGGATGTGGTTGCGAATAAATCGGCTCTTCCGGAGCAGATAACGCTTTTTGAAATGCTTGGAATTGGCAAACCCCGGCATATGGATTTTATGAACCGGTGGAAAAACAGTAATTCAACGAAATCTCTTGCAGTTCCTGTTGGCGTGGACAGTGAAGGAAGCACGGTTTATCTGGATATTCATGAGAAAGCCCATGGCCCACATGGACTGATTGCCGGCAGTACAGGTTCTGGAAAGAGTGAATTTATCATCTCTTATATTACTATGCTGGCGTTAAATTTCAGCCCTGAGGACATTGCATTCATTTTGATTGATTTTAAGGGTGGAGGAATGGCAGATGTTTTTAAAAATCTTCCACACCTTGCAGGCAGTATTACTAATCTGGATGGTAATGAATTAAAACGTTCGCTTGTGGCAATCGAGACAGAACTGGAAAAACGACAGAAATTGTTTAAAAAAACCAGTAACGAGTTAAAAATCAGTAACATAGATATCTATCGATATCAGCAGCTTTACAGAGAACGGAGAGTGAAGACTCCGCTTCCTCATCTGGTCATCATATCAGATGAGTTTGCGGAACTGAAGCAGCAGCAGCCGGATTTTCTTGAACAGTTGATTCGTACGGCAAGAATCGGAAGAAGTCTTGGCGTCCATCTGATTCTCGCAACGCAGAAACCGGATGGAGTTGTGGATGATCAGATTAAAAGTAATATAAAGTTTAAAATCTGTTTGCGGGTACAGGACAAAATGGACAGTATCAGTATGATTGACCGGCCGGACGCGGCAACCATCCGTGTTCCTGGAAGATTTTATCTTCAGGTGGGGATGAATGAATTATTTGTCCAGGGGCAGTCTCCGTTTTCCGGAGCAGAATATGAAGAAACGGATATAGTGACCCGCCGGGTGGATGATTCTATTGTGGTTTTCAATGGATTGGACAGAATCAGTATCAAGCCGGGCAATGCGGGAGGCAGAAGAACTTCTGAAAAACAGATAGATGCTCTCCTGGCCTATGTGTCGGAGATATCCAGACAAAATGATTATGGAGTGAAGCCTCTTTGGAGAGAACAGTTGCCTGGGCCGAAAGGACAGAAAGAGAAGGTTTATTCCGATAAACAGCAGCCATATGTTCTGAATCCGGTTGTCGGACAGTACGATGATTTAAGAAATCGGGAATACAGAAATCTCTCAATACCGATTTCGGACGAAGGAAATGTGCTGGTATATGGGGCGGCCGGTAGTGGAACGCTGGAATTTGTAAACGCCATGGCATATTTTCTCATTGGACATCATTCGCCTGATGAACTCAGAATGTACCTGTTGGATTTTGAAGCAGGAGCGCTCAAAGCATTTGCGCGTGCTCCTCAGGTGATGGATGTAGTGCAGGGGTATGAGGAGAAGAAATTTGAACGTGTGCTGGAATTTCTGTCTGTTGAGATAGAGAACAGGAAAAAGCAGTTCTCCAGATATGGAGGAAGCTATCATAACTATATCCGCAATTCGGGAAACACGATGCCGAATATTGTGGTGATGATGTTGAACTGCGCAGTAGCTTTTGAAGAGAGCAGCAGCTATGACCGGATGCAACATTTTATCCAGCTCAGCCGGGAAGGCGCTCAGTATGGCGTTTATTTTGTAGTAACCGCAGTAGATGAGCGAAGTGTGCGCAGTCAGTTGGCTGCAAACTTTAAGCAGGTATTTGTTCTCCAGCAGAATAAAGAAGATACATACAGAGATATTCTGGGAAAAACTGACGGATTGATTCCTGCACCGTATCTTGGAAGAGGCATTTTTAAGAGAGGTGGAATTGTCTATGAATTTCAGACAAAGATTTTGTTTGAAGAAGAAACTGAGCCATTTGCGGAACTGGAGAAATACTGTATAAAGATACGAAAAAAATATGGGTATGCTGTAAAAGAAACGTTTCCAGTTGAAAAAATACTGACGGAAAAAGATTTTGAAGAAGAGTGGAAAAATGCTTCTTGCAGAGCTGTTCCGTTGGGAGGAAGCGCTGATGGTGAGAAAGTTTGCTGGGATATATCTTCAAATGTAAAACACCTGATTGTTTCAGAAAACGCCGAGGAGGAAAAAAAGGCAGATCGCCTGCTGGAATATATCTGTAGAATCTGTCCTGATACACAGGTATGGCGGGGAGATATGAGTCAGGAGGAAGCAGAGAAGATTGGTGAAAAAATTAATTTGTTGTACAGTGATATATTAAGGATGTCGGAGGAAGGGGTGAGAGCGAAACAGGAAGGAAAGCCGCTGCCGGATTTCAGTCACAAAATTATTGTAATCCGACATTATGACGCATTAATGCGGCAGCTTCCGGCAGAACAGAATCAGACACTAAGAGGTATCTTGTCAGCGATTTCTTCCGGGTATCATATTCATTTTGTGTTTATGAATCAAAGGGAAGAGATGGATTCTTATTATAATGAAGAAATCTGGAAATTACCGGAAGAGAACGGAATCTGGCTGGGAGAGTCGAAAAAGGCAGCGGAAATATTCAGTTGTCCGATAGAGGACTGCGGAGCGGAGATGAATATTTTCTGCAGAGAAGGCAAGGGAATCGCTTTCCGGCTGCCGGAAAGGAGAGAGTAAAAGATGGAAAAAATACTGGCGGAGATATCTGTTCCGGCAATTGGAAAGAGTTATGATGTATTTTTGCCGAAAAGTATCACTGTGGCTCAGGCGATTCGGATGCTTAACCAGGTGTTTGAGGGATTGAATACAGAATATTTTAAGGATGCTTCAGAGATGTTCCTGTGTGATAAAGATAATGGCGTAATCTATAATCCGGAGGAGCAGATTTGGGAGACAAGAATTACAAATGGCAGTAAGCTGCTGTTAATCTGATTGATAAGAATAAGGAGGAAAAAATGGCAAAAGGAGTTTATGATCTCAATGGAATGGAATCTTCAGCAAAAAAAATCAAAAATGCGATGAAAGAATATGAAACTAATAAGAATAAAATTATAGAAACAGTAGATAAAACAAAACAATATTGGGAGGATCCGATTAATACGGACTATGTAAATAAGTTTGAGAATCTGAAACAGGATATGGAGAGCGTGCAGAATCTGATGGAGGCTTACGCGGAATACCTTACTAAGGCGGCAAAGCTAATTAGAACTGAAACAACACCTCAGTAATTTAAGGGAGAAGATAAGGAGGATAATGGTATGGCAGGAGAAGTAAGAAAATTTGACAGTGTGCGATTGAGAGAAGCGGGAAGTAATATTCTGACCGCGGCAGGAAAGATGTATACGGAGCTTACGAACGTACAAAATGAAATGAACCAGTCGACAGAATATTTTGATTCGCAGGCGGGGGAAGACTTGCGCAGTCAGTTTAAAAAATCAGCAGCGAAATTTGATGAATTTAAAAAGACGATGGACGCTTATGGCAAATACCTTAAAGATGAAGCAGATCGTGAGGAAGACCGCGATGGAAGACTGGAAAAGGTCGCTCAGAGTATCCCAAATTTGTAAAAATGAAAGGGAGAATATTAGCAAGGCTGGCCGGTCTGATAGCAGCTGCGGCGCTGTGTTGCACAGGCTGCAGCGCTGCATTTGCCAATCCGGCGGACGCCCGAAAAGATAAGGATGATGATTTGGTGAAGGAACAGACAATTACATCACGGGAACAGGCGAGAGAGATAATGGAAGATTATCTGCAGGAAAAATACCAGAACTCTTATATAGTTCAGCTGCCTTACAGAAATGACATCGGTAATTTTCAGGCGCAGGCTTATCCGGAAGATGATGTAAACAGGGGGATTTACATTATGGCGGATACGGAGTCGGGAGAGTGCATAGACAGTGGCTGTAAGGAAATCGTGGAATCATATGTGGAAGAACATTTGAAAAGTGTGCAGCAGTCAGAATGGGAGAAAAGCAATATGCAGATTCTGTGCAGTTTTTGGGATGATGTGCCGGGACAGGAATGGAAAACGGACGCGGAACCACAGGATATCATACAGAATGAAACGGTACATTGTCAGATTTTTCTTATGATTGCTGAAACAGAACCGGATAAAGAACAGGAAGCAGAGCGGATAAAAAGAATTCTCGGTGATGCGTGCCTGAATGGAATGCGGATAACACTGGAAGGATATTATGTGGATGAGTCGATCTTTGCCGTATCAGAGGAACAGCTTTCAGATGGCAGGGCGATGATGCTTGCCTCGTGCGGAGAAGATTATGTGAATAAAGTAACGGTGCGCTGGAATTCCGGCGGGGAACCGTTGGATTCGGAGGAGATTGTCAGTGGCTTTAACAGGTGATAATACCAGAAATTTTGAAGAGATGCTAAAGATGATTCCTGATGCAGACGGTCAGATATCTGTATCCGATTATACGGATGTGGATGCACTTCTTTTTGCTGAAATTGCAGGGATCGATATTGAGAACCTGGCTGGCCCGTATAGTAATGCGTTTCAGTATAACGGAGACGGAACAGTTTCTTATCATGCAAATGAATCTTTTACTTTGCCTGAACTGATTAAGTTGTACGAGAACGCTTATGACGAGGAAGCACTTCAGAGTAATGACAAATACAGACTGCTTAAAGCAATGTCAGAATCTCCGCGATATAAAGATATTACTTTTACCGGATTTGCAGACAGTAAGGATCAGACATACCGGGACGAGCAGGGAAATGAATATACGGCCAATTATAAGGCAGTGACGGTGGAGGTTCCGGATGGTAAAATTATATCATATGCGGGAACTGGTTCCAGTATATTCGGATGGATTGAAGATGGGAGAATGGCCTGCACGAATGAGGGGATCGGCGCGCAGGTATGGGGAAAAGAATATGCCGAATATATGATGAATCGATATGGTGCGGATGATTTCTCTTTTTGCGGATATTCAAAGGGAGGTAATCAGGCCACATATACGACAGCCATGCTGTTTGGACAATATGGAGACAGAATCAAAAAAACAATCAATATCGATGGACCGGGATTCAGTATGAGCAGGATGAATCTTGAGGTAAATGGAAAATCGTTTCGGGAAATATTAGCGGAATTATACGAAATTGGAGTTCTGGTACCTGTTGCAACGCCTTATACATCATTTGTCGGCAGTCTGATGGAGGATCATCAAAACTATGTATATCTGGACGCGGATGCCTGGCTGATGTTTGTCAATCATGATTATACATACTGGAATATGATTCTGGATGAGAATGGAATTCCTTCTTTTCAGAAATCAGACGTCGATATGCCGACGGAAGCCAGTCAGGCCTTTGATAAAATGATAGAAGGATTATTGTCCGGTATGACGAATGAGGAACTGGATCATCTGATGGATGCGCTTGAAAATCTTTGTAAGAGATTGTACATTCATAATACGGGGGATATGTTGAGGTTTTTTACTTCAACGGATAATAGTGTTTCGGAAAAACTTGCGGCAGTTTTGGAAATATATAATGACATGGATGAATCTCAGCAGGCTGCTTTTGACAAGATGCTTCAGGGGTTAATGACGGACGAAAATCTTGAAAACTTTTTGATAGCCTGGAGACAGGAATTGGAGACAAGCACCAGTGAAGAGGCCCGGAAGCTGGCGGAAACCTTAAAAAGTGCAGAAGCATTTTATCCTGTGATTGCTTCATTATTAGAGGATCTTGATATAAAAACGTTGCTCCATACGGCGCGAATTGCCTGTGGATATCTGGAAAAAATCGGAGGGGCAGGAGCGCTTGAAGATATGTCTGCTATTGATATTGCGGTTAGTCTGGTGGATTACTTTATGAATCTGAGATGGGCTGACAAGGGAAGAGTAATTACCCTGATTGGAAAAAGTGCAGCCAGCATCGGGAAGGATTACGCAAAGGATCATCCGATTGTCGCATGCCTGGCGACAGTGGTCATCATATTGTTAAGCGTTCTTCCATCCTCTAATCTGGCAGCAAAACTGATTATGGGAGTGAATGTGGGCGCCGCGCTGATTGCAATGCTTTGGGATGAATATTTCGATGATATCATTGATGCGGCAGAAAGTGTGGTGGAATGGAGCAAAGGTATGTTTGAAACAATTAAAAATGAAGTCATTAATGCCATAAAAGCATTAGGAGAGGCTCTGATGGATTTATTGGGGAATTTGTGGGACAAGTTTCTTGAACTTGCTTCCTGGGCAGCAGAAAAAATCGGAGACTTTATAGCGGAATTTGATATACAGATGCATGAAGAAATTCAGGAGCTCCATGTAAAAATTGATGAACCAATCTACTATACAGCCAGAAGTATTCATTCAGTGGCAGAGACAAGATTGGAAATGGATGGAGATGCCCTTGAAGATTTAAACGGACGTATGATCCGGGTTGCATCAAAAGCTGCACGCCTGGAATCTCTGCTGGATTCGCTGCGATGGAAATTGCAGTATCAGGAGACGGAGACAAAGGACGAGAAAAAGATATCGCTGGCGGAGAAATATAATGTAAATAGCAGTTCTCTGGCAGTGAGTCAGGCGTCGATTCTCCGCGCAGGTTCTGACAGACTGTCGGATGCGGTAGCGGTATTGCGGGCAATGGATGGAAAACTTTTGCGCGGCTGAATGGGAAAAAGAAATTGCTCCGTTGAAATAAAATGAAAGAAAATACCAGAGACAAAGGAGAGAAAGATGGCAGGGATTCCATATGAAGTGAATGAATGTATACAAATGATTAACGAAATTAACAGGGAGTTGAATGAGATTGAGACGGGACTTTCCTGTGCGGTAAAAGGTGCCAAAACAGACAGACTGCGAAGAGAATTGCGGGAGTGTGCCGCCCGGTACAAATCGGTGGCCGATACATTATACCGTATCGGATAACAGAATGACAGGGGAGAAATAAAAGATGAGTGGAGAGAATGGTGAAAAAAGACGGGAGTTAATCAGAAATGCAGGATATTTTATACACACGGAATTGGAAAATACTAACGATACATCTATATATTGCATAGGAGAGAAACAAAATAGCTATATTTTACAACTTGTTCATGTTTTTAATGAGGAAAAGCACAGAAGGGAGATAGAAAATCGTGCAGAGTCTGTCCAGAAAATGACTGCACGGTACCCTTCTGTTTTTCTGCGTTATTTGGAAAAAAACTGGATGGGTGACAGCGGGGATTTTCAGACAGAGTTTATGATAAAAATGCAATATGGCCTCAGTATGGAGCAGCGAATGATGGAAAAAGGGCTGACGCTTGAGGATGTGATTCAAATTGGCATAAAATGCGCAGAAGCGCTGGAGGCATGCAAAGAATGCGGAATTCCTGTAAAAAGAATTGATTACCGTATGTTGTACTGGATTCCGGAGGAGGGTTGGAAAATAGGTTTCTTTCTCGCTGATTCAGTGGAAAACCTGGTAAGAAAGGAATTTATGCCACCGGAATGGATACAAAATAAAATTTATGACAAGAAAAGTGAAGTGTACAACATTGGAATGCTTCTCTATTTATTAATGAATGAGGATGAAGTTCCGTTTCTTGATATCTGTCAGACAGATGAAGAAGCGGAAGAAATGAGATTGTCATCTGCAAAGCCTCCTCTGCCGTTATATGGAACAGAAACATTGAAAAAAATAGTGAGAAAGGCTTGTTCGGCCAGACAGGAACGCTATGAAGATGTCAGACAGTTAAGAGATATATTAGAGAAAATTTCTCATATGTTGCCGCAGAATTGGCTTATTTCAGAAATCTCCGGACATTCTTACAGGGATGAAGAATATACGGGAGATTTTGATGAAGAAAAATTTGATAACAAAGTTACAGTGGCTGAAGAAATTGAAAAAGTTCCGGAGAGTAAAACAGCAGAAAAGATTCGGGAGCCTGAAGCACTAACGCCGAAAGAATACATGAAAGCGCAGGAACGCGCAGAACGAAGAAAAGCAAAAGAAGAGGAGAAAAGAGCACGGGAGCAGGTCAAAGCAGAAGAACAAAAGAAAAAGCACATTGAACAGCAATTGAAGCGTGCCAAAAAAGAAGAACAAAAGAAAAATGCACAGAAAAATGGAAATAAAGACCGGAAGGACCTGATGATCATTATAGGTATTATTACCGCCGTGATTCTGGTCATTGCGGGAATCATAACAGGAGTTAAAAGTTCCACAAATAATAAAATATATTCTTATATTGATTCCAGGACATATGGCACTGCGATGGTAGAACTGCAGGAATTATATGAGAGTGGAAAAAACGTAGATAAAGCAGCGGAAAAATATGCTCAAAGTTGTTTAGAGGACAGAGAATACAAAAGGATTCCGGCAGCCGTACAGATGCTTTCTGAAGAATATTGTGAAACCAATAAAGAATTCTTTGAAAATATGATAAAAAGTATGGTCGAAGACGATAAGGAAAGCAGGGCGTATGATTTGTTGGACGCTATGGAAGCATGTGGCGGAGTACGGGCGGAGTATGCGTCTGAATTTCGCAGCAGTATGGAGGGAGAGTGATGATATGAGCAGATCCTTATATGACGCCGGAGGTATGATGCGCACCGCAGCTAATATCCGAAGCAGTATGAAAATATTCAGCAGTCAGAAAAAAGAAATAGAAGATATTATGTCACAAATGCCGCAATATTTTTCGGATCCGATACAGGTTGAGTTTTCGAAAAAGTACGATATTCTGAAGCAGGATTTAGAAAAAATAGAAAATGTCATGCAGGAATATGCAGATTTGTTAAGTTTGGCTGCGGATCAGGTGGCAAGAACAGTGCGGGAGATTGATATTTAGGGATCGGAAAAGGTTAAACAATAAGTGATTATAGTTTGACTTCATATGTGTCAGAAACAAAAAAACAGGAGGTAGAAATGAGAAAAGCAAAAAAGAAAGCGTTGATTGTACAGGCATATCGTTTGGGAGATAAGAGCAGTGTAATAGACAAGATGATAATGGAAGGCAAAATAAAGCCAAAAGAGAACGGCAGTTTTGAAGTGTTTTCCCAGGAGGCGAAAGGTGATTCAGGAGAACTCGCCAGAGAAGGGGATTATATTAAAATTGATTCTTCAGGAAATCCTTATCCAAATAGTGCGGATTTTTTTGAGAAAAATCATCAACATGTGGAAGGAACGTATTATAAACAGAAATCAAAAGAAGTTTCTGTGTGGATGTATGGTGATCCTCAGGGACCGGAAATCCGGTATTTGACAGAACACAAGCAGCTTACTTTTCATGAAAGTGAGCCGGAGAGATATTTTCAGGCATTTTTATGGGGAACCATGTTGTCTGCAGCAAAGGATGCGGTTATTGTTTTTTATCAGATTATTCGTAATGAGACGGGAGAGATTCAAAATATAGAATTTAATTTTGTTGAGAGAAAAGAATTTGACAAAACTTACGAGCTGCTCTCTGAGAAATGAAAATAGAGTGAGAGAGAAATATCAGATACAGAGCAGCAAAGGGGGATAAGTATGGAACAGATTATCTATGATGCTTTTATCAGCTATAGTCACAGTGAACCGGATTCATATATAGCCAGAACACTGCATACTATGTTGGAACATTACCATATATCTGGGAAACTTCAAAAAATATCAGGAAAGAAAAAGATTAACCGGGTTTTTCGGGATCGGGAAGAATTGCCGCTTTCCTCCGATCTGGCAGCTAATATTCGTCAGGCATTGAGGCAATCGGAATATCTGATCGTAATTTGTTCTCCCCGTGCCGTGTCTTCAGAATGGGTGCAAAAGGAAATAGAAGTTTTTCTTGAAACGCATGAAAAAGATAAAATATTAACACTTCTTGTTGACGGCGAGCCAGAAGAATCTTTTCCGGAGATTCTGTGTTATACCGAAGAAAAGATTGTTGAAGCAGATGGAAAAGAAAAAATTGTCAGGACGAAAGTAGAGCCTATGGCAGCTGATGTCAGAGGAGTTACCAGGAAACAAATGCGAAAAAAATTAAAAAAAGAATTTCTGCGTATTCTTGCTCCAATGCTTTCCTGTACATATGATACACTGAGGCAGAGACATAGAGAATATATGTTCCGAAGAATGATAATGCTGTCAGGAACAATCGCGGTCCTGGCAGCATTATTTACGGTATATGCATTTCGGCAGGCGTCTATATCAGAAGGACGTTATCAGGAAGCGCGAAGAAATCAAGCCAGATATCTGTCAGAAAAATCAGGAGAACTTCTTGCAGAGGGAGACAGGGAAGGTGCATTGCAAACTGCTCTTGCTATCCAGCCGGACGATGAGTCTTCGGACAGTCCGGTAGTTCCGGAGCAGATGTATGCGTTGAATAATGCCCTGTATTCTTACGACAGATCAAATGAAATCAAATACCGACCGGCGTATTCTGTGGAACTCGATGGACATAACGGATATAATTATAATACAAACAACAACAGATTAAGTCCGGAAGAAACAGGATATTTTTGCGTGGATGCATTAGGGAATGCATATATATTAAATCCGCTAAATGGTGAATGTATATGGAAAATATTTGCTGGAGAAATAGAAGGACTGGAGGAAGAAGCATTTAGAGATTTTCTCCCGATATCAGAGAAAACAGCAGTTTTGATATCCCCTCATTCCATTGTATATGTGAATTGGCAGGCAAAAGAGGTAATTCGGATAATACAGGAGGAAGAATATTTTGTAAATATAAATACTAATATGATAACGGTTCATGGAACATTAATTGCCTTAACGAATGGCAGCAAGGTTTGGGTTTATAATCTTGAAACCGGGGAATGTCTTCAGAAAGTGCAATATAACGAAGAAGATTATCCGGGATATAATACGAATTCCCTTTCATTTTCTGAAGACGAAAGTATGCTGGCAATTGGCGTTTCAGTAGATACCAATGAAATAGAACTACAGAAAGGACTTCTACTTCTTTCCTTGAAAGATGGCAGTTTAAAGATGTTTTCAGAGAAAGAGACAGACAGCGTAATGTTTCTGGGAAATGACCGGATTGCTGCCATTCATTATAAATATGCTGATAAAGAGGAAGCGTCAGAGACCGCGCCGAAACGAAGCTTTCATCTTGCGCTATATGATGTTGCAGACGGAGAAACAATCTGGACGTCAGCATTCTACGATACGCAGGCCATGAATAATCCCTGTAGTTTGTTGGTAGAAAATATGAAAGTAGATGATGAGCAAAAGGAAGTGCTGGCAACAGTTATAAAAGATAAACTATATCTTATTGATTCAAATCAAGGAACTATTATACAGGAGAGGAGTTATCCCGAGAATATTTCCGGAGTATTTAAGTATGATGAAACTCGTTATCTTGTCGGACTCATTGACGGAAGTATCAGGCTTTGTACAACAGAACAGATGAGTACGGAATATAATCTTGGAAACATATCTGCAGATATATATGGATTTGTTTTCAGTCTAAAAAATAATACAGTAATCTGGCCAGTGTCATCGTCTTCCAGGATTGTGATAGGAAAATTATTTCAGGATGAGGAAATGATATCCTTGTCTGGAAAGACGAGGATAGGTAATGTAAAGTATTATACGATATCTAATACAAAGAATCAGGAAAATATTACATATCGGTGTGTCTTGTCTGATGAGAACAGTAGTCTGTTTAGTTCAAAGTTGGAAATTTATGAGGCCGGGAGTACAAGAAAACTCTTTGAATATAATTGTGAGGTGGAGGATCAGACAATTTATGATGTGTATATGCAGAACATTCATAATAAGACATATGTTATGATCGTGACATCAGGGGGAACAAACCAGCTTATTATGGCTGATATAGAAACTGGAAAGAGTATATCGGCCGTTCAAACGGAAGAAGAATCCGGATGGAGTTATATGAATTACTCTTTTTTCCATACCGTCGAAAAGGTACTGGTACATAATGGTTTAGGTTTTGTATTGGCAGATATTACAGAAAATGGTCTGGAAATGCCGGATTTGATAACAGAAAGTATTTCTGTGGATATTTCTGCTGCCTGGGTATCGGCAAATGACAGGTATATTCTGCTCTTGTCAAACAGTAATGCAGAGCAAGGAATAAAAATTTGGGATGTAGAAAATGAATCGTGGATAAAAATAGAAGGTAAGCAGATTTTCCTGTCTGGTTACGAAATAAATATAGGAAATGAAAGGAACATAGCAGCAGTTTACAGTGAAAATGGAAGCATTGAAATAATCGACCTGGAGGCTGGAGAAGTGATACAGTCATTTCCATGCGGATATTTTGAACGGCTTGAGATTGGATTTATGCATCATGATAAATATTTGATAAGCTGTGGGGATGACAGCTGTCTGACATTATGGGATATAGAGACCGGAGCGATACTTATGCAGGATAAAAACAATGATATCCATGTAAGTGACATTGTGACTGATGGAAATGGGAAGTATTTTGCCACTGGTTTTTATGGATATATGATGAATGATAACGGTATGGAAACGTCATCGCTTCGTATTTATTACGTGGATGACAGCGGAAGATTTTATCCGTATGCAGATATACCAGATGGATATGTGAGTTTTGAAGCGGATGAAATCTTTACTGGTGATTCCGGGGGATGTTTTGCTCCGCTATATACTTATAATGTACTTCGTGCAAGAGCAGAGGATATTCTTGGCGAAAAAACGCTGACAGAAACCGAAAAAAGGCAGTATTTCATATCGGAATAATCGTACCAGGATCGGAGCTCATAATATATTTGTTTTATAGATGCGAAAAAAAATAATAAATCAACGAGTATAATAAATTTTGCAGGAGAAAGGAGAAACAGATGTCAGATAGTCGTGTATTTTCCGGATATACAGAAACAATGGAGACAGAAAGGACAGAGTGGTATAAAAATCTCAACAATGAGCAGCTGGAATGGGAGGATCTGATTGCGCAGAAGTCGACAAATAATTTATTGCGTAAGCTTAAGGCAGTTCCAATTTATCGGTATTTGTTAAATTATCTTCTTTATACATGGGAAAGGAGAGAAGACAGAGGAGAAAAAGAAGATATATGTGAAAGTGAGATTAATGAATTGATCATGCATGTGATTAGAATATTTCGGAATAATCATATGCCAGAAGAAAAATGTACAGAAGCTTATGTTCGCAGGATGCTTACAACAGAATGGAGCAGAGAATGGGACAGCTTTGAAAAAGCGGCTTCCAATCGAATTTTTGAACTGGGACTGGGGCTGGGGCTTCCGGCAGAAGATGTGGAAGAACTTTTGCAAAAGGCAGTGAAAAGAGCGGGATTTAATTATTATAATCCGGAAGAAATGCTGGTGTATTGTTCGCTGCGTTTCTGTACAGAAAATCATTATACATGTTTCCAGGCATTATTGAGAGATTATAAGAAGATTGAGCCGGTTGTTCGGGAGGAGGGAAACGTTTATTTTAACAGTACCGCTGAAGTGAGAAATCAAATGGTAGATGCACTGGCAAACAGTGTATCAGAAATTGGTTTATACAGTTCAGAAGACTTTCGGCAGGGGACAATGAACCCGAATGTGGAAAGTTTCTTTGCCCGGCATAAAGCAGCGGTACCCGAGAAAAGAACGGCGGCAGTGATATTTATGGAATTGTACCATCAATTCACGGAAAATCATGAGAAAGATATTCTGGATTTTAAGGTGGCAGACCGAAGCACTGAAGAGTATGCAGAAACAGTTTTAAAAATTGAGTATGATGCAGACCAGGAAATTAGTCTGCCTGCCGGAACATTGTTTTATGCAGTAAAGGGCAAAGAAAAGAAAAAAGAGAAATTTGTCCTTGAAAAGAACGTACTCCTGCCAAGAAAAGAGAATGTTGAAGCGGTAATACCAGTGCAGGGAGTGAAAGAGTATGCAATCAGCTTATCAAAAAAGCAAACAGAGGGTTATGTGAAAAAAGGAGAAAAAATGGTTCCGGTTTTATCAGATAAGTTGGTGGACATTATTGATGCATATGCGGCTACGACAATCAAATATACCGGAAGAGCCGGTGAAAAGAGACGGGCCGCCGGTGAGATTTGTGTTGTATGCTGCCCTGGAACATTCATACCGTCAGGAACATTATTTTCTGTGGACCAATATGATTATGAAACCAGGAAAAACTGCACAGCAAACGCGTTTGTTAATGCGAAAGTTCGTTCTTTGGCACCAAGTGAAGAAGGGGTGATTATTGCTAAGACAGGAGAGATACGCTATATGGAAGAGCCTCCTGCCGGAATTCTGTCTGTATCGAATAAAAAACCTGTCAGACGGAAAGAAACGACACAAACTATTACTACAGAGCTTTTCAGAGATTTTCTTTATATCAATGATGCCGAACGACTTGGAAATAATGAACGACAAATTGACAGAACATTGCTTGGTTCATGGTTTATGGAAACAGAAATTACGAGTAAAAGATTTTCTGATATCCAAAGGCAGGCAGAAGGAGAAAAGAATAATACCACGGATAAGATGGAACATGTGGAAGCGCGCCGATGCGATATTATAACTATGGCTTTTCTTAATTTTTGTATGGACACGGATTCGCAGCCGTTTGAAGAATGCGTATTAGATAATAACGCAGAGGAGGTTTATAAAGACTTCCTGGTTTATGTCAATAAATATTTGCGGGCCTGCGGCATGATGCCATTTTATCTGAATAATCCATATGAATGCCTGTTGGCATATCTGATACAAACGGATACGCCAGTCGACTCACTTAGGAATATGTGGAAAATAGCCAATGTAGGAAAGGAGAAATAAATGACTGAATATGCAGACAGAATTTCTTTGGCTGCAGGAGATGAACTGAAACTGGAGTTTCATACTTCGGAAGGACAAAAATATATACAGAGAGCAGTGGTGGAGGAGATGATTGGAAAAGGAGCCTCCTGTTTAACGTATATAGTACGTTTGTTTACCGATGAAACCAGTAGTGTACGAATGATAATGAAAGAGTTCTATCCCGTGTCTGAGAAAGGAAAATTTGAGATACGGAGAACGGGAACCAGACTCTTAGTATCAGAAGAGACAAAAAACAGTGTGGAATATCGGAATATGCAAAAAGCCTTTTGGCGGGCATATCAGATACAGACTACTTTATCGGACAGCGATGCCATGGAAGTTATGGTACGTCCATACCACATGGCAAAATATGGAGATTCCTTCTATATTTTGAGCGATATGCATCTTGGAAAGATTTTAGCTCAGTCAAAATTACAAAGTCTTTCTGATAAATTATGGCTTATGTATCGGACGGCAGAGGCTGTACATTTATTGAATGAGCAGGGATATTTATATATAGATTTGAATCCATCGAATATTTTATGGATCCCATCTCAGCAGTCAGTGAAACTATTTGATGTAGACAGTATTGTTCCCTGGAATAATCTGGACAATGTACATAGTATTCGGGCAACATACCCGTATATACCACCGGAAATGGAAGAACTGAATGGGTGGTTTGATGTAAATAAAACAGCTTTTTTGAAACCATCCTGGGATGTATATTGTCTTGGATTAATTTTCTTCCAACTTATTTTTGGAAGAATGCCGACAGATGAGGATCTGAAGACCGGATATGGAAGTGAATACGAAATAAATCAAATTCTCAGACAGCAGGGATATGAAAATCACGCAGCGGAGCAGTTGATGCGAAAGATATTATTCAGAGCATTGAACAGGAAATTCCGTATTCGGTATCCTTCATCCATGGAAATGTGCAAGGATTTAAATCAGTTGAAAAAAATGCTAGATGCAGAGGAGTTTATCCCGAAAAAAGAATATGTCAACGCCAATTATATGATACAGGCCTATCATATACTCGACAAATGGCCGGTATATGAAGCTGCTTTAAATGAGGATGGACAAGAGGTGCTTGATGTGGCAATATGCGGAAAACAGCCGATAAGAGAGCATCTGTTTAAAGCTGTATTTTCATGTGTCCATATGCCGGGAAAAAAGTTAAGAATACGTCTGTACGCAGAAGATGCCGTTGAATTTATGGAGAATATGAAAAAAGAAAATCCGGCACTGGTGCGTACCATACACATGTATTATGAAGATAAATGTGTATGGAATGAGACAGACAGGACCGCGGCAGGGCCGGAAATCTGTAAAGAACCCATGGCAGAGATACGTTTATATAAAAAAAGCAGGGAAGAAATGCTGGCCAATAATGCTCGTTTTATGAAAAAGATAAAATCGAAATATCTGCTTTTATTATGGGATGGGACAGACGACAAAATGCAATTAGAGCAGATTGTTCCAAAAGGAGCAATTGTGCCTGCAGTAAACTTTAGTAAGACGTTCTGTTATGATGAAAAACTGTTTGGCACAAAGATTATGGAATGTGCTCTGAATGTGCATAAATTCTATTGCAGGGGAACTAATGAGAGAATGCCCGGAGAAAAAATCAGAGAATCTTTTGAAAGAGATGTTTATAGTTTGGATTCCTCTATGAGAAGCGCTCTTTCTATCAGATATAAGCTGGGAACGCTGGGCATTGGGAAAGAATGTAGCAAACCTGGTGAAGAATTCTATCGTCGGGTCTTTGCGGTGGACAAAGAACAGTCAGAAAAAATCATAGGAATGCTAACCGGGCTGGAGCACCTTAGCTGGAGCGCTTTTATGGTCATAAATGGATGGGATATCCCTACGGATGCAGAACTTGAACAATATTCTTTTGTGGGTGATAACGATTTCAAAGACAAAAAACACAAGCTCCATCCCTGTATAGTCGCGGCTCGTTCAGGAAATGTATTAAAATTATTGGACAAAAAAGAATGGGATAAAAAGGATTTATCCCGGACGCTCAGAAAAGAGTTGGATGATCTGGATTTAACGAGTCTGAAACTCCACCGGATGGCCGGAGAAAAAATGAAAAAAATCCGCCCGGAAATAAAACAAATGTTTGAAAAATTGGAACGGCAAATTCGTAATTATAAAAACGAGCGTCTCCGGGAGAGCCTTCAATGGCTGGTTTCAGTAAATGAAAGAGTATTTGCCGGTGAAAGCAATGCAGAAATTGTCTGGAATCAGGCGATGGAACAGTTGTCTCAACTTTGTGATGAAATATGTAAATATAATCAGGAAATTCATGATAGTCTGAAAACATTGGATTGTCGGATGAAAGTTGTTCACGAGTATAATGCCTATCATAATTATAAACAATCTGATGAAGATATTATTCGTGGAATTCCCGGAATTCTTTCAGATAACTGTATTCAAACGATAATAAGACCTTATCTTCCGGGAAAAAATAATCACTGGAAAAATATATTAGCAGCTCTGTTTCTGGAGCCGGAAGAACTCTTTTTTATTTCAATGGATGACGAAGAGATTGACATAGAATTTTATAGAGAATTTCTCAGATTTCGTGGAAGCAGTGCAAAGATATTGTCATGCAGGCTGGAAGACATCACACAAGTGAAGGACGGGACGATTATTGATATTACCGGTGTAGATGAAGAGAAAATCAACTGGATTTGCTCATATGATAGTCTGTCCGGTAAGCAAAGAGTGGCCGTTGCAAATCGAAAATTGGTGGGAATTGATAATCCAATGATTGAGATGTACGCCAGAAAAATTCATTTGACTGTGGAAGAAATGTTTTATCTGTTTGAAGTATATATGGATTCAGACAAAAAAGATAATCCGGTTCTCGGTCTGAGCTCACGATACCATGGAATCTGGAATGCATACACAGAGGCGGGACCACAGAAATGGAAAAAATTTATTGAACAATTGGTTTATATTGAGAAAAAGAATACAGTCGCATTAAAGAAGGTGTACAAAGGAAGAAATGTCGTGTACAGAACAGTTCCTGTCAACGGACGTGCGCTTATATTAACAGGAATGGATATTGTCTTTTCGGCGTGTCAGGAGAAGGGGCTGATTACTTTTTACCAGATTCCGGATGAGGAAGACGATCTTCCGGCAGAGTTTGCGACAGATAGTAAACTTGTCGCACAGATTTTGGAAGAATTGGTGGCAACGGCCGAAAGAGAACCACTTAAACATAAATATTTTTTGACCGAATGTTATAAAAATGGCAAAGAGATGCAGAAAGGAGAAAAATATTATCAGATAAAAGATAAAACATTGTATGTGGAGTTATGTTGTGAAGATTATTCTCGTACTGATTTATCAGGACATGGGCAGTGGGAGACAGGAACTTTTCTGGAAGGACTGCGTATACTTGAGAAGAACGGATTTGAGGAAAATAACTTTCGTCAAAATCTGATACAGAATTTGCAGATTAAATCGACGGCTGCAGGTATACAGGTCTCTTTTAAATATGCATCGGATGCAGTGAAAGAATGTCTGCAGAAAGAAGAAAATATTTTAAAAGCGATGATTTATTTTAATTGTCTTGGCATGGGAATATTCGATGATTTAAATATCAATTCAGAATTTACCTGGTGTGTGGATGCAGATGACGTCTTTGGCAAAGATGAGATCAAACATAAAATTGATATCATAGGAATAAAGGATATGAAAACGTATTTTATTTCTGTCGGAATGCAGGGAAAGGCGAAGGAGAAAAATGCGAAGATTAAGTACTATGCTGATTATCTGGGAATTGACGGACAGGCAATCTATGTGTCAGCTGACATGTCGGAGAAGACAGATTATACAAAAGAAATAAAATGCGGGAAAAAAGAAAAGCGGTTAAAGGGGGTAGAATACATAAACAGAACGGATACCAATGAAGAAAATCTTGGGACAGCCATAAGAAAAATTGTGGAGGAGGGGAGCAATATATGATGTGGAAAATATGCTTTGTATTATCTGTTGCATTTCTGACAGCTGGAGTGATAGGATTTTTTATTCAGAGACAAAAAGGGAAAAATGAAGTGAGATATCTGGGGGCAGGGGTGTTTTTGGCCTGCATAGCCATGTGTTTCCCGGGGATGAGTATCACGGAACAGAAAGGGTTCGCTCTGGTTATGAGCGTTTCGCATAGCATTCGTATGTTTGTTGTTGATACGGGAATATCAGATATTCTGTGTACGTTTTCAGCAGATACATTAGGTGTGCTTTTTTATCCATATAAAATACTGGTTTGCTTACTTTATTTATTAGCCCCGGTATTCACATTAAGTGTAGTATTGCGGTACTTTTCTAATTTTTTTGAATATTTTCGATTATTAACAAGAGGAAAAGATAATTTATATATATTTTCAGAGCTGAATTCACGGTCGCTGGAAATTGCTTCGAAAATATTTAAGGAATTAAAGAACAGAAATGAGAGAACGGGGATTGTTTTTTGTCGTTCAAATGAAAAAGACGATATAAATACAGAATTAGAAAAAAGTACGAAAGAAATAGGTGCAATACTTATCTCCGCTGAAATGATCCATCTTCAATTGAATAATAAAAAAAGATATATTTCTTATTTTCATATATCGGACAATGATGAAAAGAATGTCGATGATACACTTCAGATGATAGATGATATGACTGGCGATTCCCCGTGGTTGAAATCCGGAAAATTGAATCAGAATAATACGGCGATATATTGTTATACAGTCAGCCCTGAAGCAGAAATTTTGATAGATGCAAAAGATAAAGAAGGTCTTCGGGTAGTGCTTATGGATGAAGTAAGGGATGCAGTATACGAACATCTTTACAGATATCCGCTCTATTCAAAAAAAAGAATGCCAGGGATAATGAAGAAGCAAGATAATAAAAAAGAAAAATTATCTCTCTTGATTGTTGGCTGTGGAAAGACAGGCACAGAGTTTCTGAAGGCTGCAGTCTGGTGTGGACAAATGGATAATTTTCAATTGGATATACATGCGATTGATATAAAAGGAAATCTCATTCGAAAACAAATAAAAAAAGAGTGCCCGGAATTATTTATAGACAGGACAGGATATGAAATTGATATCCATAAAGTAAACATGTTCAGTAACAAAGCGGAAGACTATCTGGATACCCTGTCTGAAATTTGTTATTGTGCAGTATGTCTCGGTGACGACGAAGAAAATATACGTGCGGCCATGTGGCTGAAAAAATATTATTATTATAAGCAACATGAAGTACAGCCATTAATCAGTGCTTACATAAAAAGTGATAAAAAACGTAATGCCCTGTGGAATATGCATGAGAATACGAGAGAAGGCCAACGGTTATATTACGGTATTATTCCTTTTGGAAACAGAGGCATGTATTTTAATAATTGGCATGGAGAGGCTTTTGTTCTGGAATATCTTGGACTTGGCGTACAGGCGCATTATTGGCGGTTGAATGAAAATTCCAGCGATGAAGACAGAAAACAAGCCATTGTAGATTTTTATAAAAAGCAGGGGAACAGACGTTCAAGCATTGCCAGCGGGTTACATATCAGTTCGAAATTGTGGGAACTTGGTCTGGGAATCATGAGGGTTCCACATAACCTGAAAGAAAAGAGAGAGTTTGACAGATATATCCATCCTATAGATTTTGAAAAAGAAACGGCCGGAAAACTTGAACCTTTTTATAATCTGGAGCACGAAAGATGGATGGCATATATCCGGACAGAAGGCTGGCGACTGGCAACAGCAGGAGAGGACACTCTGGATGATATAAGAAAATGTTATGAAGGATACTGTAAGCAGTTTAAAAACCAGAATTATATGATGAAACTTCATCCGGCGCTGGTTCCGATAGATAAGCAATCGCCGGAAAAAGCTTCACTGCAGGAAGTTGACGATATGATTACCGAGGTAAATAATCAAAGAAATCTGAGGGCATATAAACCGCAATATATTCAATCTGATATGGAACTTGTAAACCACATTGGAGATATTGTCGGGGGCACATGGTGTGGGAACAGCAAAATCAATATACATGGTATCTTTATGCAGGAGGGAGAATGCGTTATATGTAAACTCAGCGATATGTTGAAATATTACCAATATCTCGATGAAAAGCAGAATGCAGACAGGACGCCGGAAGAAAATATTATATTAAAGCTGGACATAGAGAGATGTCGTAATGGGTTAGTGTAAACAAAAATATTACATTAGGGCTGATCACAGAGCTTTAAATAAACGCAAAAAACGAAGGGGATTTTTATGAACAATGAGTATTTGAAATGCAAAACGCCGGGCGGGGGAAGCCCTAACGGAAAGTCCAGAGTGTTTTTTACCTGCCATCCGGCGGATTTTGAACGTTCGTTTGAAAAAATATGCGCCGATATTTTTGCTGCCCAGAACTGTGCGATCTTTTACACGCCTGATATGGAATATCATATCCCGCAGGAGGACAGGGAGCTGGACATCGCTGCCATGAACCTTGTTG